>CAVRHQ010000011.1:0-195000 GCA_963721045.1 uncultured Flavobacteriaceae bacterium | reverse complement strand
TATTATAAATCCCCAACAAAAGGATTCTTTGCAACCTGGCTTTACTAAGGCCCCTTCCGCTGCTAGCATCCTGCAGCCGGCAAGTCTACCTTGTTCCCAGGGAGGGAAGCGAAGCTTCCCCAAAGCAAGGAGTCTATCCAGTTAAAACCTCTATTGTTTGGTAGCAATTGCTTCTTAAGCCAGCCTAACTCTCCTTCTGCTTGCTTCCTGCAGCCGGCAAGTCTACCTTGTTCCCGGGGAGGGAAGCGAAGCTCCCCAAAGAAAGGAGTCTATCCAGGTCAATACCTCCATTGTTTGGCGGTAATTCTTCTTAAGCCAGCTGAACTATCCTTCTGCTAGCTTCCTACAGCCGGGAATCCTATCTTGCAATTGGGGTGGGGCTCCAGAGCCCCGGCCAAAGGTTCTCAATCCGTATCTCCCGGGGGCAAACCCCCAACCCCCACGGTATAAAGCTAAGGCCCCGGGATGCAAAAAGCTTGCAACTCATTGAAAAAATGCAGGTACTGGAGGCCTCTACGGATACACCCGGAAATTTATACCTCAAAATCCTCAAAAAAGGGTATAAAAAAAGGAACTGCCAAGGCAACTCCTTTATATCCTGTTGTATGTATTGCAAATTTAAACCCGCGGCAGGTCTCCCTCTCCTTTGAGCGGGAGGCTGGAGCACCCCATCAGGTAAGTATCAACATGGTGGGCGGCCTGCCGCCCCTCAGAAATGGCCCATACGATTAACGATTGTCCCCTGCGCTGGTCCCCGGCAGCAAATACCCCGGGTACGTTCGTCATATAATCCTTCACGGTTGCCTTGATATTAGACCTTTGATCTGATTCAATCCCCAATTGCCCGGCAATGGTCATTTCAGATCCGGTGAATCCCAGCGCCAATAAAGCCAGCTCGCATTCCCATTCCTTCTCCGTGCCTTTTATCTCTCGTAATGACATGCCTTTTCCGGGAACTTTCTCCCATTCCACTTCAACCGTGACCAGTGCCTTAAGATTCCCTTCCTTATCACCTATGAATTTTTTGGTTGAAATGCTGAAATATCGCTCCACCCCTTCCTTATGGGAAGAGCTGGTGCGCAACCTCATGGGCCAGAACGGCCAGGGTTGGTCCACCGGGCGGTCACTCGGAGGCTTGCTGAGGATCTCAAAATTCGAAACCGAACTGGCGCCCTGCCGGAAGGAAGTACCAATACAGTCCGATCCGGTATCCCCGCCGCCAATTACGACTACATGCTTGTCTTTGGCCAATATCTCTTCCCCCAGTTCAGTCACGCCGGCAACCCTCCGGTTGTTCTGGGCCAGGAAGTCCATCGCCTGCACCACCCCTTTCAGATCGGCACCTTCTATGGGCAGATTCCGTCTGATGGTAGCACCCCCGCATAGCAATATGGCATCAAATTCTTCCTTGAGCTGATCTGCCCGGATATCCTTCCCTACATGAACTCCACACTGAAAAATTATGCCTTCTTCCTCCATGATTTTAGTCCGGCGGTCAATGATCCTCTTTTCCATTTTAAAATCCGGGATGCCAAATCGCAACAACCCCCCGGGTTTTTCATCTCGTTCAAAAACAGTAACCAAATGACCAGCGCGGTTCAGTTGTTGTGCCGCAGCCAGGCCGGCAGGGCCGGAACCGACAACCGCCACCTTTTTCCCCGTGCGTTTCTCTGGCGGATTCGCTACTATCCAGCCATTTTTAAAGGCGGTTTCCGCTATGTTCTTTTCTATATTCTCAATGGTAACGGGGTCTTCATTTATTCCCAATACACAGGCTTCTTCACAGGGAGCAGGGCACAATCGACCGGTGAATTCGGGAAAATTATTGGTTGCGTGCAGAATTTGCGACGCCTTGTCCCACTTCCCCTGGTACACCGCATCGTTAAAATCGGGAATAAGGTTGCCAAGGGGGCAGCCGCTATGACAGAAAGGGATCCCACAATCCATACAACGGGCCCCCTGCTCCTTTAATTCCTTTTCTTTCAACGGAATGGTAAATTCCTTGAAATTTTTAACCCGCTCCTTTACCGGGGCATATTTTTCCGTTTTTCTATCGAATTCTAAAAATCCTGTAATCTTTCCCATAAGTCCTGTTAAATAATTTCCAATTTCTCCTTCTCCAGCCGTATCAAAGCCTGTTTATACTCTTCCGGGAATATCTTTATGAACTTGAGCAGATAATATTCCCATTTCTCCAAAATCCGCTGCGCCAACGGACTTTGGGTTGCGTTGTAATGGTTTTCTATGAGCTCCCGCAACTGGGCTATATCGTTATCCTCATCTACCGGCAACAGGTTCAGGGCCTCCGTATTGCAATTCCGTTCGAAGGTTTTATCCTCATCCAGGACATAGGCTATGCCCCCACTCATACCTGCTCCGAAATTACGGCCAACAGTGCCGAGAATTACGGCAACACCCCCGGTCATATATTCGCATCCATGGTCGCCAATACCCTCTACGACGGCCTTGGCACCAGAATTCCGGACGCAGAAACGCTCCCCGGCTTTGCCATTGATGTAGGCCTCTCCGGATGTAGCCCCGTAGAGCGCAACGTTTCCGATAATGATATTCTCTTCTGGCTTGAAAGTTGATTTTTCCGGGACCTTGATGATCAATTTTGCCCCGGAAAGGCCTTTGCCCATATAATCATTGGTATTGCCATTCACCACCATGGTCAGGCCTTTGGTTGCGAACGCCCCAAAACTTTGACCCGCCGAACCAGTAAAATTGATCTTAAGCGTATTATCGGGCAAGCCATCGCTTCCATAGATCTTCGAGATCTCGTTGCTAATAATAGCCCCCACGGCCCGGTCTGTATTGTGGATTGGAAAATCCAGGTGGGTCTTTTCCTTCCTGAAAAGGGCAGGATGGGCCTTCTCGATGATTTCAAATTCAATCGATTTCTCTACCAGGTGGACCTGGGTTTGGGTATTGTAAAGTTTAGTCCCAATCGGTACCGGGATCTGGTGCAGGATAGGCGTAAGGTCGATCCCTCTCGCCTTGTAATGTTCGATGGCCTTTTTACGGTCTAGTTTCTGTACTTGCCCCACCATTTCATTAACCGTCCTGAATCCCAGTTGGGCCATGATTTCCCGAAGTTCCTGGGCGATAAAATACATGTAGTTCACCACATGTTCGGGTTTTCCTTCAAACTTTTTCCTCAACTCAGGGTTTTGAGTGGCAATTCCCACAGGACAGGTATTCAGGTGGCATACCCGCATCATGATACAGCCTGATGCCACCAGGGGTGCGGTAGCAAATCCGAATTCCTCAGCTCCCAGCAGGCAGGCAACCGCCACATCCCTTCCGGTTTTCAATTGGCCGTCACACTCCAGAACCACCCGGTTCCGCAGATCGTTCAGGACCAGGGTTTGCTGTGCCTCGGCAATTCCCAATTCCCAGGGCAATCCGGCATGTTTCAGGGACGTCAGCGGAGATGCCCCGGTGCCGCCATCAAATCCGGAAATAAGGATTACATCCGCCTTGGCTTTGGCTACACCTGCGGCAACCGTTCCCACGCCTACTTCCGATACCAGTTTCACATTGATTCTCGCTTCCCGGTTCGCAGATTTCAGGTCGTAGATCAATTGGGAAAGGTCTTCTATCGAATAAATATCGTGATGGGGCAGGGGGCGAGATCAGTCCCGACATAGGGCGTCGAGCTCCTGGTCTTGGCTATGGCGGGGTTAACCTTGGGTCCGGGCAATTGACCCCCTTCGCCCGGTTTGGCCCCCTGAGCCATTTTAATCTGGATCTCCTGGGCATTGGTCAGGTAATTCGAAGTAACCCCGAACCTACCTGATGCCACTTGTTTTATGGCGCTGTTTCGCCAATCCCCAGTCTGATTTTTATAAAAGCGGTCCGGATCCTCACCCCCTTCACCGGAATTGCTTTTCCCGCCGATCCGGTTCATCGCGATGGCCAGGTTTTCATGTGCTTCCTTACTGATGGAACCATAAGACATAGCCCCGGTTTTGAAACGTTTGACGATCTCGGTCCAGGGTTCCACTTCATCCAGGGAGATCGGGTCGTAATTGGAAAATTCGAACAAGCCTCGGATGGTCATCAGGTTTTTAGACTGCTCATTGACAATTTCAGCAAATTCCCTGTAAGTCTCCGGCTCGTTATTACGTACCGCTTTCTGCAGTTTGGCAATTGAAATAGGATTAAACATGTGCTTCTCCCCATCCCTTCTCCATCGGTATTCGCCTCCTATCTCCAGGTCGAGATCCGCAGCGACCTTCTCTTTGCGGAAGGCGTTGTTATGCCGCTTGGAAATTTCCTTTTCAACTTCGTACAACCCGATCCCCTGTATCCGTGTTGGTGTGTTTGGGAAATAGCGGTCTACCAGTGACGGTATTGAGCCCGATACATTCGAATAGCTGTGAACCTCTGTAGGAATTCAGGGTTGAGATCCCAATCTTGTTCATAACTTTCAGGATTCCCTTCCCAATGGCCTTGTTATAATTTTCAATGGCCTCTTCAAAGGTGAATTCCGTGATGTCGTTTGCATGAATCTGCTCGGCAATAATCTCATTTACCAGGTACGGGTTGATGGCGCTGGCGCCAAATCCGAACAGCAAGGCAAAATGATGAACTTCCCGCGGTTCGGCCGATTCTATAATAATGCTGATCTTGTTTCTTTTCCGCAACCTCTGCAACCCGCTGTTCACAGCCGAGCAGGCAAGAAGTGCCGGGATGGGGGCCTCGTCCTTATTGACATTTCGGTCTGAAAGGATCAGGATATTGGCGCCCTGGTCTATGGCCTGTTCTGCCTGGTCCATCAGGGATTGCAATCCTTCTTCGAGCCCGTTGTGGCCCTTGGCAACCGGATACAGCATCGGGATGGAAACTACCTTGTAATCCGGACTCGCATCGTAATTCTTAATCTTGTCAAGGTCTTCCTTGGAAATAACCGGGTTCTGGATCTTTAATTTCCGGCAGTGGAGTGGTGAAAAATCGAAAATGTTGTGATCGCTTCCCAGGGTAAGGCTGATGTCGCAGATGAGTTCTTCCCGTATGCCGTCAAGAGGTGGGTTGGTAACCTGGGCAAATAACTGTTTAAAGTAGTTGTAGATCAGCTGGGGCCGGTCAGACAATACCGCTATGGGCGTATCGGTGCCCATGGATCCGATGGGTTCCTTGGCATTTTTACCCATGGGGAGGATGATGGTGTTGATATCTTCCAGGGTGTACCCGTATACTACTTTCCGCTTTTCGAGCGACGCTTCCCCCAGGAATAATGGACAGTCGTTGTAAGGGATGTTTCGCAGGTGTACCAGGTATTTGTCCAGCCATTCCTTATACGGATACCGCCTGGCAATTGCCTCCTTGATCTCCTCGTCATTCACGATGCGTCCTTCTTCCATGTTCACCAGGAACATTTTTCCCGGCTCAAGCCGTCCGTGGAATTCAATATTTTCTGGTTCCAGGTCCAGGACCCCGGTTTCGGAAGACATGATCACATACCCATCCTTGGTCACCGAATACCGGGAAGGCCGAAGCCCATTCCGGTCGAGCAGGGCCCCTATGTAATTCCCGTCTGTAAAGGGGATGGAGGCAGGCCCGTCCCAGGGTTCCATCATACAGGAATAATATTCGTAGAATGCCCTTTTGGCTTCAGACATATCCGGGTTCTTCTCCCAGGCTTCCGGTACCAGGATCATCATGACTTCAGGCAGGGAACGCCCTGTCATCAACAAAAGTTCCACCACCATGTCCATGGTGGCCGAATCCGATTTTCCCGGGAGGATGATGGGCAGGATGTCGTTAATTTCCTCACCGAACAAATCGCTCCGAAGCAATTCTTCCCGGGAGCACATCCTGGAGACATTTCCCCTCAGCGTGTTAATTTCGCCGTTGTGGCACATATAACGGAATGGCTGTGCCAGGTCCCAAGTAGGGAATGTATTGGTAGAGAACCGCTGGTGAACCAGGGCCAGTCGGGTGACCACTTTGGGATCCATCAAATCTTTATAATATAATTTGATGTCCTGGGGCATCAGCAGCCCTTTGAAGATAATGATCCTGGTAGACAGGCTGGGCACATAGAAATAATTGCTCTCTGAAAGCTTGGAATTCAAGATGGTATGTTCAGTAACCTTTCTGGCGATATAGAGTTTGCGAATAAATTCTTCGTCTGTTTGTTTGGGCTCCGATTTTCCAATAAAGATCTGGCTTACAAAAGGTTCGGTTTCCACTGCGATCCGCCCCGGGATGGATTTGTTCACCGGTACGTCCCGCCACCCTAAAAGGCGAAGCCCTTGTTTTTGGATATTCTCTTCAAAAACGGAGATACAGTATGCCCTTTGATTGTCTCTTTGGGGAAGGAAAATATTGCCCACGGCATATTGCCCGGGCGCGGGGAGTTTAAAAGAGAGCGCCTCCCTGAAAAATTCATGGGGGATATCGATCAGGATCCCTGCCCCGTCACCGGTCTTACCATCGGCACTGACGGCGCCCCGGTGTTCCAATTTTACGAGGATTTCCAGGGCCTTGTGGATGATGTCATTGGACTTCTTCCCTTTCAGGCTGCAGATAAATCCGGCGCCGCAATTGTCGTGTTCAAATTCAGGCAGGTATAATCCTTGTTTCTTCATCTTCATTTGTTACGGTATTTTCTCAAAAATATCAATTTTGATAAATAATTAATAGCATTTTTACGGGAACTGATTAATATATGCAACGATGGAAATATTATTTAAAAAATTCCTCAATATCCCATATTTGGGCATAAGAAATTAGCATATTGTCAATATGGGTGGCACGCATGGACCATGGCCAGAAAATACAGGGGCAGGGATTGATAATTAAGGCTTTTTCCGGAGATCATCCCCTCCAAATCCATAAGATACACCGAAAATATTGAAATATCGATGGCTTGCCCCCAAAAACAAGGAGGGTGGGCGAAGGATCAATCCTTCAAAATGCTTCTCGAAATAACGATTTTCTGAATTTCGGACGTGCCTTCGTATATCTGGGTGATCTTGGCGTCGCGCATCATGCGCTCAACGTGGTAATCCTTTACGTACCCATTGCCTCCATGGATCTGTACGGCTTCCACCGAAGTTTCCATGGCCACCTCCGAAGCGTAGAGTTTGGCCACGGCACCTGAAAGGTTGTAAGAACGTCCCTGGTCCTTATCCAGTGCAGCTTTGTAGACCAAATGCCTTGCGGCCTCGATGCGGGTATACATATCGGCCAACTTAAAGGCGATGCCCTGATGGTTGCTGATTGCCGTCCCGAAAGCCTGGCGTTCCTTTGAATAATCCCTTGCAAGTTCATAGGCGCCGGCGGCAATTCCCAGGGCTTGAGCGGCAATTCCGATCCGGCCTCCGGCCAGGGTCTTCATGGCATATGTAAAGCCAAAGCCATCCTCGCCGATGCGGTTTTCCTTTGGGCACCTTCACATCATTGAACAGCAGGGAATGCGTATCGCTTCCCCTGATTCCCAGTTTATTTTCCTTTGGGCCAATCTCAAACCCTGCCATACCTTTTTCCACGATGAGGGCATTGATCCCTTTATGGCCTTCGGCCGGATGGGTTTGCGCCATGACCAGGTAGGTATCGGCGGAATTTCCATTGGTGATCCAATTTTTGGTGCCATTCAGCAGGTAATGATCCCCCTTGTCCAGGGCCGTGGTTTTTTGGGAGGTGGCATCGCTACCTGCCTCTGGTTCAGAAAGACAGAAAGCCCCGAGAGAAGCCCCGGTACTCAGGCGGCTCAGGTATTTTTTTTTCTGTGCCTCCGAGCCGAAAGCTTCCAGGCCCCAACATACTAGCGAGTTGTTCACTGACATAATCACCGCGGCCGAGGCGTCTATTTTAGAAATTTCCTCCATGGTGAGCACGTAGGAGAGGGTGTCCAGGCCGCTTCCCCCGTATTCGGGATCGACCATCATTCCCAGAAAGCCAAGTTCCCCCATTTTGTGAATAAGTTCGTATGGAAAGGTCTGTGATTCATCTCTTTCAATAACGCCGGGAAGCAGTTCGGTACGGGTAAAATCCCGGGCCGCCTGCCGGATCATTTTCTGTTCTTCGCTTAGTTGAAAATCCATGAGTTCCTGCCACTTTTAGGGATCAGGCAAATATATGGTGTTGGGATAAGAAATTCAATCATACAGGCCTGGTTTAAAAGGAATCGGAAAAGAAGTATATCCAAACAGGGATAGTGGGCGAATAAGGGGGAAAAATACTTTTCAGGCGTTGCAATATTTTTATATTTGTCACAGGCACATCACTCTTCAGATACTATTCCCGTATGTGCCTTGATTGCTGGAACAGGCGTGTTGCTTAACTATTTACATGAACAGATTGACGCATATATTGCAGATTTACTACGCCTACAGACACGGTTCTGAATGAAAGACTTATTGCAAACGTACGAAAGCAGTGCGCCTGAAATCGTATTCCACTGGAACGACCCGGAAACGGAAGCGGAGGGCTGGACGGTCATCAATTCCCTGCGGGGCGGAGCTGCCGGAGGGGGTACGCGCATGCGGGAAGGCCTGGATATGAATGAAGTGCTTTCCCTTGCAAAAACCATGGAAGTAAAATTCACTATCTCGGGACCTCCCATAGGCGGGGCAAAATCCGGGATAAACTTCAATCCAAGCGATCCCCGGAAACGGGGGGTGCTGGAACGCTGGTACCATGCCGTGGCCCCAATGCTAAAGAGCTATTACGGAACAGGGGGAGACCTGAATGTGGACGAGATCCATGAGGTGATCCCGATTACCGAGGATGCGGGGGTATGGCATCCGCAAGAGGGAGTCTTTAACGGACATTTCAAACCGACCGAAGCGGATAAGATCAACCGGATCGGGCAATTGCGGCTGGGAGTCAGCAAGGTGCTTGAAAACCCTGTGTATTCACCGGATATTACAAAGAAATACACGGTGGCCGATATGATTACCGGGTTTGGCGTTGCCGAGGCCATCCGTCATTATTATGAAATTTACGGGGGGCAGGTGATCGGGAAGAAGGCTATTATCCAGGGCTTCGGCAACGTGGGCTCTGCAGCCGCCTTCTACCTCGCCCGTATGGGGGTTAAAATTGTCGCTATCCTGGATCGTGGAGGCGGTGTTATCAAGGAAGATGGGTTCGGCTATGACGAGATCCAGGGCTTTTTTCTCAATAAAAAGGGGAATTCCCTGATAGTAGATGCAGACCGTTTGATCCCTTTTGAAGAAATGAACGACCGGGTTTGGACCTTGAAGGCAGAAATCTTTGCCCCCTGTGCCGCTTCCCGCCTGGTAACCCGGGAACAGGTCTCCGGGCTTATCAATTCGGGACTTGAAGTGATATCATGCGGGGCCAACGTCCCTTTCGCCGACCCGGAAATTTTCTTCGGTCCCATAATGGAATATACAGACCGGCAGGTTAGCCTGATCCCTGATTTTATTTCCAATTGCGGGATGGCCAGGGTGTTTGCCTATTTCATGGAACGCAGGGTATCCATGGAAGATGAACTCATATTTAAAGATACCTCCGATACGATTAGAAAAGCAATTTTGAATATCTTTAAGCAAAATCCGGACAAGAAAAACCTAACCCAGACGGCGTTTGAAATTGCCTTGAAACAACTCATCTAATACCAACACCATGGAAACCATTATTGTAATTGTCTTTTTTGCAGGCTACCTGGCCATTACCCTGGAACACAACCTGAAAATTGACAAACTTATTCCGGCCCTGGCCATGATGGCTCTGCTCTGGGCTATTATTGCCCTTACCCACATGCCTGTTTATGAGGTGAATACGAGTCTTAAGGAATTGGAGCCCACACATCTTGATGACATTTTACTACACCACCTCGGGAAAACGGCCGAAATCCTGGTTTTCCTTCTTGGAGCCATGACCATAGTGGAGATCATTGATTATTTTGACGGGTTCGCCACCATAAAGGGGTATATTAAAACCAAGAGCAAAAAAAGGTTGTTGTGGTTGTTTGCCGGGTTGTCCTTTGTCCTTTCTGCTATCATTGATAACCTTACGGCGACCATTGTCCTGGTAACCATTTTGCAGAAGGTGATATCCGACCGGGAAACACGCCTTTGGTTTGCAGGGCTCATCATCATTGGCGCGAATGCCGGGGGTGCCTGGTCGCCCATAGGGGATGTTACGACCACCATGTTGTGGATTGGCAACAAGGTCACAACGGCCCAGCTCATAGAACACGTCTTCGTCCCGTCTATAGCTTGCGTGGCAATACCTGCCCTGGCCGCCAGCCGATACAAAATATTCCAGGGGAAAATAGAAACTGACCTGACCAAACCGGACCCACCCAAGACCAAATTCGGCTCCACCATGTTATACCTCGGCCTGGGAGCTATCATTTTCGTACCCGTCTTTAAAACCATCACGCATTTGCCACCTTATGTAGGGATGATGCTTTCCCTGGCTGTGGTAGCCACTTTCGCGGAAATATACAGCAGTTCCAAGTTCAGTATTTCCAGTGTGGATGCCGATAGCGATGCCGAAGCCCGTCACAGCCCGGTACACCATTCGCTCTCAAAGATCGAATTACCCAGCATTCTCTTCTTCCTGGGGATCCTGCTGGCGGTAGCGGCCATGGAATCCCTGGGGATGCTCTTCCATTTTGCAGGTTTTCTGGATACTACCATGCCCGCTTTGGGCACAGAAGCCAGGACCGAGATCGTTTCAGACCTGGTGGTGCTTATCCTCGGATTTGCCTCTGCCGTAATAGACAACGTACCGCTCGTGGCAGCAAGTATGGGCATGTTTTCGGTACCCATAGATGATCCGGTTTGGCACTTTATAGCCTTTTCTGCCGGAACCGGGGGAAGCCTGCTCATAATAGGTTCGGCTGCCGGAGTAGTAGCCATGGGGATGGAAAAAATCGATTTCTTTTGGTACCTCAGGAAGATAGCATGGCTCGCCTTCCTAGGTTTTATTGGGGGTTCGGCGGCATTTATCCTGATGCGAAATTTCGTATTAAACATATAATTTAATCGATTATCTGCCGTTATAAGGGCAAAATTAACTCACATAATATGCTATTGTTTCAGGATCTGGCAGACGGATCACAAGTTGGGGAACTGGTTTCAGAAGAGAAAACACTTTCGGTAATAGATTTGATTTTTAATGGAGGTGTGGGAAGTATCGTTATCATTTCGGTACTTTTTGCCATGCTGGCCATTGCCCTTTACATTTATTTTGAGCGATTGCTGGCCATCAAGGCCGCTTCTCAGATCGACAAGAATTTTATGAATCAGATCAGGGACCATGTTATGAACGGGAAGCTGGAAGCAGCAAAAATTTTATGCGCCCAGACTGACTCACCCGTGGCCCGGCTGACTGAAAAAGGCGTTTCCCGTATAGGCAAACCCCTGGACGATATCAATGTTGCCATTGAAAATGCCGGCACCCTGGAAGTCTACAAACTGGAGAAAAATGTGAACGTCCTGGCCACAGTGGCTGGTGCGGCGCCTATGATTGGGTTTCTGGGCACGGTCATTGGGATGATCCTGGCCTTCCACCAGATGGCCAGCAGCGGCGGCCAGGCAGAAATGGGAGCCCTGGCATCTGGGATCTACACCGCCATGACCACTACCGTGGCAGGGCTTATCGTGGGGATCATCGCCTATATCGGATACAACCACCTGGTAAACCGCACGGATAAAGTAGTCCACAAAATGGAGGCAAATGCCGTGGAGTTCCTCGACCTGTTGAACGAACCGGTTTAAAAGCAGAAGGATGAAACTCAAGGGGAGAAATAAGATCAGTCCGGAATTCAGCATGGCTTCCATGACGGATATAGTGTTTTTGCTGCTTATCTTTTTTATGTTGACGGCAAATTCGCCCAATGCCCTGGATTTGTTATTGCCAAAGGCGAAAGGCAAGTCTACCAACACCCAGAATGTTTCGGTGACTATCAATAAGAACCTGGAATATTTTGTGAATAACGAGCGAATCAACGGGGATTATATTGAAATTGAATTAAAAAAGGCACTGAAAGGGAAGGACAAGCCTACTATTATTCTCAGGGCGGAAGAAAGTGTAGCCATCAAAGAAGCGGTACGCGTGATGGACATCGCCAACAGGAATAATTACAAGGTCATCCTGGCAGTGCGACCAAACTGATGCCTTTCTTAGACACGAGACACAAGAAGAAATCCTTTACACTTACCACGGCGCTGTTAAGTGCACTCCTCCTGTTGATGTTCTATATCGGCCTTACCTATATGGAACCTCCTATCGAGAATGGGATCACCGTTAATTTTGGCACCACGACCTTTGGGATGGGAGAGGTTCAACCCAAGGAAAAAGTGCGGTCGCAACCCACCGAAAAACAAGAGAAAGTGGAGGAAGCCGTGCAGGAAGAGGCAGTAGCCCCTCCCCAGGAAGTAGCCAGTGAGGAAGTTACCGAGAAGCCGGCGGAAAAACTCCTAACCCGGGAAGAGGAAGAAGCCATTAAAATCAAACAACAGCAGGAAACCGAGCGGCGGGAAGCCGCGGCGCGCAAGGCGAAGGCCGAACAACTGGAAAGGGAACGAAAAGCGGCCGAGGAAAAGGCCCGGCAGGAGCAGGAAGCCAAAAAGAAAAAACTGGATGAACTTATGGGCGGCCTGACAAAATCGGATGGCACTGCCCAGGGCAGTGAGGGAGACGACAAGCAGCCCGGTGATAAAGGCCAGCCCGACGGGGATCCCTATGCCACCAGTTATTACGGAAGTCCGGGTACGGGCAGTGGAACAGGTGGGTACGGCCTCAATGGCCGTTCCCTGAAGGGCAGTGGTAAAGTGCAGCAGAAATGTAATGAAGAGGGCCGGGTGGTAGTACAGATTGTTGTGGACAGGAGCGGAAAGGTTGTGAGTGCCACCCCGGGGGTAAGGGGTACGACCAACAACGACCCCTGCCTGTTGGAACCGGCAAGGCAGACGGCCCTGCAATACCGCTGGAACCAGGACAATAACGCCCCTTCCCAGCAAGTAGGATTTGTGGTGGTTAACTTCAAATTAGGGGAATAAATACCTCGAAGCCTTATTTGCGAATCTCGCCGTGATTTACTTTGCATGCAGGCACTAACCATGCTTAATTTTTTTGGATGGGCAAATTTAATCCGGTGTTGCTTAACCCCGCCCCGGTTAGAAATTATTTGTTCCGATTGCAATAAGCAAGCAGTGTAAATGGTCCGTTCAATCAGGTTCACTTGTACTTTCAGAGCCGACAAATAATGAAGTTTCCGATTGGCTGGGAAAACATAATACCTCCTTTGGCTACAACAGAATTACACGTTAAAGTTATATTGACGGGGTTTCCTAACCCCTCCCCGGAGGTAATTTCGTCTTTCCTACTGCATGATGCATGCATAATCCTTTTGTTCTTTCCATAACAAACTGGCAAGGGGAACTGCAGGCCAAGCCTTTTTAGAAGGATGATAACCTTTCGAGTGAATCCCGGGTTTACATGGGCTATTTTCATCCCTATCATTTTACTACATTTGGGGCCTTATCTCAGCCTACATGACGTACCAGCAGACCCTGGCCTGGATGTTTACCCAACTGCCCATGTACCAGCAGCTGGGTACCCCGGCCCTCAATGCCAGGTTAGACAATATCCTGGCCTTCTCCGAATATTTGGGGCACCCTGAGACGGCTTTTAAGAGCATTCACGTGGCCGGCACGAACGGGAAGGGTTCCAGTAGCCATTTGCTGGCTTCTGTCCTGCAAGAGGCCGGATATCGGACGGGGCTCTATACTTCTCCACACCTCAAGGATTTCAGGGAGCGAATCCGCATAAACGGGACCCCGATCAGCAAGGAGGAGGTGGTGGGCTTTATTGGGAAGCACAGGCCTTTCCTGCAAAACCGGAAACTCTCCTTTTTTGAGATGACGGTGGGCATGGCATTTCAGTCGTTCGCAGCGGCAGAAGTCGATTTCGCGGTTGTGGAGGTGGGCCTTGGGGGGCGGCTGGATGCCACAAATATCCTTAAGCCGGAAGTTTCCCTCATCACCAATATTGGACTGGACCATACCGACATCCTCGGCGATTCTCTGGAGAAGATCAGCAGGGAGAAGGCCGGGATCATAAAGCCGGGCGTGCCCGTGGTGATCAGTGAAACCCAGGAGGGCGTGGCGGAGATATTCCGGGAAATAGCCCGGGAAAGAAAGGCACCCGTCACTTTTGCCGATCATCTTATTAAGCGCGTGTTTCCAACCGCCCTCTTGGGGGATTACCAGTCGAAAAATGTAAAAGGCGTCCTCGCTACTTTACAGGTGCTGGGAGACTCCCGGGTACAGGAGGAACACATCCGGGCGGGGCTGATGCATGTGGTGGCCAACACAGGCCTGCTCGGGCGCTGGCAGGTTATGCGGGAATTCCCTACAGTAATTTTTGACACCGCTCATAACCGGGAAGGACTGGAATTGACAATAGCCCAGTTTATAAAACTACCCCACCGCCAAATGCATTTCGTGCTTGGTTTCGTGAAAGATAAAAACCTGGAGCTAATCCTGCCGCTTTTTCCAAAAAATGCCCGGTACTATTTCTGTAAGGCGGATATCCCAAGGGGACTTGACACAGAAATATTGCATTTGGCAGCCAGGAAATATGGGTTGGAAGGAAAGCGGTATGAATCCGTGCCCGAAGCGGTGAAAGCGGCACTTGCAGCGGCCTCTGAATCGGATATCATTTATGTTGGCGGCAGCAATTTTACCGTCGCCGATGCCCTATAATTTTTTGGTTTTTTTGTTTTTGGTGATAAAAATCTATTCTATATTTGCACCCTCCTTCGCCACGCCATGAATGGCGCGGCTACGGAGGGCGGAGGCCCTCCTTCCGGAGAAAAATAAAGCAAAAGGGCTCTTAGCTCAGCTGGTTCAGAGCACCTGCCTTACAAGCAGGGGGTCACTGGTTCGAACCCAGTAGGGCCCACATCAACAAAGACGGGGCCTCCGAGAAATCGGAGGCCTTTCTTTTTTTTACCGGGTACAACATAGGTACAACAATTATCATGGTAAGAAATAGCCGATTTTATAAACTCCTGAAACTTCCTATTGTTACTTATTAAGATACCGTGATGTCGTTTGACTCAAGTATCTTATGGATTAAAACCTGATCATAGAGTAATATTCCCCCTATTTTGGAATAGGGAATAGTTCCTTTATTTCTGAGAGCTTGTAATGCACCATGACTAATTTGAAGCTTGGCCATGACATCTTTTGAACGGACCCATCTTTTAAGTGATATCTGGTTGTAGTCTATTAATAGATTCTTGATATCATTAAGCAGGTCTTCTTTGAAGATTGCTAAATCATTCGTAGTTATAAGATCAATTGCCATAATTCTATTATTTAAAAGTTACTTTTCATATTCTTCCTTCCAATGAACATTTGATATAGTTCATTGAATAATATTCAACAAATATTCAGAATCAGGAGTTTTTCAATAAAAATTCTCCGTTTTCGAAGTTAAATTTTCATGATTCTGCATAAGCTTTGATATGACTGTTCTACTTTGAATTATCACCAAATTTTAATTCAATAGCCATGGAACAAGAAAACAAAACCGTACGGCTCCTGGAAGAGATTAAACACCTTTTGGGACAGCAAAAGAAAGTACTAAACATCGAGGACCTGGCAGAGTACACCGGCCTCTCTAAAAGCAAGATCTACAAGCTAACCCAGCAGAAGCTCATCCCAATGGGCAACAACCCTCACATCCGTCAAAAGTTCTTTAATAAGGAAACTATTGACAATTGGCTGCTTGGCCAGCCCGACCTCTCGGATGAAACCCTGGAGCATCGCTTTAACCAGCAGCTGTTGAATAACAGGAAGCGATAGTACCTATCCTATAATAATCTATTAAATACTTTCGGGATGAGTACTATACCCTATATCCGAGTAGGTACTACCTACTTTAAACATGTGCAGGCTCCTACGATCGCCGGCCACTTTAATGAGATCCTGGTGCCCTGGAATATTGAGACTATCCGGCAGGACCATGGTAAGGATTATCTAAGTAAGATCCAGAAGTATGATGGCTTTACCTGCATTCCAAGCCATACCGATTTCAGGCAAGAATACCAGAACTTTTACAATACCTATTCCCCACTCAGAAATGAGCCAATGGAGGGGGATCTAAAGAACTCCCTAAACTTGGTAAAACACATCTTTGGCAAGCATGAAGCCCTGGGCCTGGACTACCTCCAGCTGCTTTATACCAAACCCATCCAAATCCTGCCCATTCTATGCCTGGTATCAAAGAACGCTCCACAGGCAAGAGTACGTTCTTAAAATGGCTCAAAGCCATCTTTGAGAACAACCTTACCTATCTGACCAATGACAGCTTCAGCAGCCAGTTCAATTCGGATTGGGCCAACAAGCTACTGATCTGCATTGACGAAGTGCTCTTCAATAAGGAAGAACTTACCGAACGGATCAAATACCTGAGCACTACCAACATCAATAAGCTGGAGGCCAAGGGCAAGGATAAAAGGGAGGTGGAGTTCTTTGGAAAATTCATCCTATGCAGCAATAACGAAGAGAACTTTATAAAGATCGATGGCAATGAAACCCGCTTCTGGGTGCTAAAAGTACCTACCCTCAAGAAAGAGAATACGGAATTTCTCGAAGCACTGATATCAGAGATTCCGGCCTTCCTGTATTTCCTTAAGCACCGAAAGCTATCCACCGATCACTTGACACGGATGTGGTTTACACCCAAGCAGATCAAAACACCAGGCCCTGATCAAGCTTGTTCAGAATAACCGCAACCGGGTAGAAAAGGAACTGGCCAATGTACTCTTAACGGTCATGGAGAAGTTCGATTTGGAGGAAGTGGATCTTTGCCCGATTGATGCATTGTATGTACTGAACAGAACCCGGGTAAGAACGGATCTGACCCAGCTGCGAAAGCTGCTGAAGAACGACTGGAAACTTACCAACCAGGACAACTCCAATAAGTACCAGAAAATTATCCTTTGGGGAGATGGGGAAATAGACTTGAGGGATGCCAAAGGGAGGTACTTTACGGTAAAAAAAGGATTTCTGACCCAAAATTTTGATGACGTGATGACAGAATGAGCCCAGGCCACTGATTTATCGGGGCTGAAGCCTGTCATCAAACTGTCATCATTTTGTCATCAAAAATAAAAGTGATGACAGAAATGAGTAAAAAAAATTCAAAAATGATGAAGTGATGACAAAATTGATGACGCTGCTATCCCAATGGTGACGGGGCTTTGAAGGGATCTGTCATCATATCATCAAAAATTGAGAGTAAAAGTACCCAGCTTATGAAAAACAAAAGAATGAACTGTGAAACAGCCCGTCGTTTTTCCATAACTAAGGTGTTGGAAAAACTAGGGCAGTTTCCCTGCAGGGAATCGGAAAAAGAAGCTTGGTTTCTGAGTCCGTTCCGGTCAGAAACACAAGCCTCTTTTAAGGTGTCTAAAACAAGGAACCGGTGGTATGACCACGGAATCGGAAAGGGAGGCAATGTGATTGACCTGGTATGCCGAATTCAAAACTGCTCAGTTAAGGAGGCCCTGGATTATCTGGCCCAACAGGATTCCTTTTTTTCTTTTCAGCAGCAGGAGCTTTTTGAAGGAGAGGAAACCCAGAGCATTGTGATTCGAATAGTAAGAGATATTACCTATCCGGCCCTGGAGCAGTACCTGATATCCCGAAGGATCCCTTTGGCTACCGCCAAAACCTTTTGCAAAGAAGTCCATTACGAGTGCCGGGGTAAAAAGTATTTCGCCCTTGGCCTGGTAAACAAATCAGGTGGCTGGGAACTGCGGAACAAATACTTTAAAGGTTCCACCTCGCCAAAAGATCTTTCCCTGATTACCCATGGTCACCTGTCATTGGCCGTTGTGGAAGGGATGTTTGATCTGCTTAGCCTGGTTGTAAAATTCCCCACAATACAGGATACACACGACCTACTGGTATTAAACTCCATTTCCCTGGCAGACAAAGCAGCTCCGATCCTGAGTACTTATAAGACCATTGACCTCTACCTGGATAACGATTCGGGTGGCACAACTGTAAAGGAAAAATTAATAGAATGATCATCCAAATTGTAAGGATCATTCTGAAGCATATAAGGGCTTTAAAGACCTAAATGAGTGGCTCATGGAGGCAAATTAATTCCTGCGTTTGAGTAGGGAATTCAAGATGTGTTTTTGTTGCCACAAAAACAATCTTGCTTTGCTCCCGGAGGTCGCAAAGTTTTAAAGACAAATGAAAGGCACCTACATCAAATTCCGCTGCTCGCTTTATGAAAAAAAGCTGCTGAAGAACCGGGCCAAACGAGCCGGGATCTCCCTCTCGGAATATTGCCGCAGGACCGCTTTTGACCAAAACGTCATTGAACGCCTGACCAGCGAACAGATTGCCTATTATTCCATGCTGGTCCAGTATAAAAACCATTTTAGTCGGATCAGCAATATGTTTAAAAAGAGAAACCCAAAACTGGCTGAGGAAGTCGCCCAGCTGGCCGAACAAATACGAACCCATTTATACCACTTTAAGAAATGATCGGTAAAGGAAAAGCCATAGCTCATACCGCCGCCTCGATGAGTTATGGCTGGAATCAGGAGAAAGGGGCAGAGGTAGTTTATAGCCAACATCTGGCGGGGGAGAATCCCAAACAGATTTCCCAGGAATTTAAGATCATCCAGGAGCAGAATTCAAGGTGTACAAACAATACCTTAAGTTTTGTCTTAAGCCCCACCATTGAAGACGGACAGAAACTCTCCCAGGAACAGCTGGGCGAACTTACCCAAAAATTCATTGAGCAAATGAAGCTGCAAGAGCATCAGGCCATTGCCTTTGTTCACCGAAACAAGGAGCATACCCATGTACACCTTTATGTGAACCGGATCAACTTTCAGGGGCAGGCATACAATGATAGCTTTATAGGTAAGAGAAGCCAGCTGGCAGCAGAGCAGGTGGCAAAGGATATGGGGCTCACCACGGTCAAGGAAGTCCAACTGCAGAATGATTATAAAACTCATTTGATCCGCACCGAGATACAAATGATCCACAATCTGGCCATGGCCCGGCATGAGCCTAAAAGCTTTGATCAGTATATCCAGACCATGAAGGCCTATAAAGTGGATGTGATCCCCTCAATCAACAAATCGCAACAGCTGCAGGGATTTCGCTTTGAGTATAAGGGACAGAGTTTTAAAGGAAGTGAAGTGCACCGTTCTATGTCGGGTAGCAAGCTGGCCATTGAACTATCCAATAATGCCGGCAAGAGCATTTTGCTGGATAGTGGAAAAGTCGCCAAAATGTTGGACAAGACTGTACTTCTAAGCCAAAAGATGGCAGCTGACATTGTCAAGAATACCATAAAAAAAGCAATAGTAAAAACGGTAAAACAGGGATTCGAATATGGATACTAAACTAGATCGGGATGAAAAAAATGGATGAAATTATGGAATTGCTGACTGAGGAGATTGAGGGATTCAACTCTTCCATTAATAGACTTCAGAAGTTAAAGGATAGTTTAAACCATATCCGGGTTGTGGCGGATGCCACGCACATAGAGGATATTTTAAAATATTACCTTAGGGAGCAAGAAAAAAAACAGCATTCCCAGGGCGGATGATCCGAGATCTGCATAGAAGCCTGTCATCTAACTACTATCTTCCCAAGAGCTTCGCAATCACATTTTTGGCACTAATTTATTTATTGTTGGGGACTATAGGAATTATGTTCATAAATAATCATACTCACAAAAAGGAAATTCTAGAGGCGAAAGAAGATGGCAGACGGGAACTGTATTTTGAAATGAATAAGGATTCAATTGTGGAAGACAATTCAGAGGATGTTACTTTTAAATAGTCGAGGTCTTAGTCCTCAAATAATACTTGTCAATTCCCATTAGCACAATTGACTATATTTATGACGCCACGGGAATCAAATTGCAAAAAATCGTGAATGATACGGGGCTAAGTTCTGTGACAACTACAGCGTATGACGGTGATTTTGTTTATGAAAATGGCACTTTGCAATTCTTCGCTCAACCGGAGGGCTTTGTTGCACCAGATGGTTCAGGGGGCTATGAGTATCTATATCAATATAAGGATCATTTAAACAATGTACGTCTTAGTTATACCGATGCAAATCATGATGGCCAAATCACAGTAAGTTCAGATTCTATGGTCACTGAAATTGTTGAAGAGAATAATTATTACCCCTTTGGATTGAAACATCTTGGGTACAACTATTTAGGCACTTCACCGATTGGAAACTCTAATGCCCAGAAATTTAAATTTGGTGGAAAAGAGTTGGATGAAAGCTTTGGTATTAATACTTACGATTTTGGAGCCAGGAACTACGATCCAGCGTTGGGTAGATGGATGAATATTGATCCATTGGCAGAGAATTATATTAATCTTTCTCCATTTAACTATGCTGCTAATAATCCGATCTATTTTGTTGATCCTGATGGAAGAGGGATTATTGGTAATTCGAATGCTATTTATGGATCACCTTGTCCCGATGGTGATTGCCCAGAGCCTCCAAGTACTTATGATTGGTTATATAAGCTTTTTGATTTTATTACTGGTATTGGACGAGGGAAGGATGAAATGGCCAGCAGAGGAACTATGTCTGTGGAGGAACTTGATGCGCGAGATATGCAAAGGCTAAAAGAAGGAAAGAATGGTCTCAAACAAGCCGTAAATGATAATATGAGCGGCACATTATCTGCTAATGCAAGAATTTCATACGGACCTCAGGCAAAATTTGGGGAGAATCAGATAGGTATTATCTCACAGCAATTAGTTGATTTTGAAGGTCAAATCGAATTTAGAATTTTAGATGGTGTTAATGTGAATTATAATGTGAATACTGATAGGAAGATAATAAATAGAGCTGGCCTAGGTTTAAAAGGCGCAGCATCCATTAGTGGTGAGTATTCTGTAACTTTTGATGATAACGGAGATGTTATCGACAGAGAAACAACAATTTCGGGTGAAATATTTTCTGTTCAATATAGAAATACGGAAAATAGCAGCTCAGACCGAACATCTGGCGGCATTAGCAGGGGAGGGGGAATTGGAATTTTATTAGTTATTGAAGGGAATGTTGAATTGAATGCAAATATTGATAAAAAGAAAAAATGAAAGGGATTTAAAATACTTAGTTTTTTACTCCATTTGTTTGTTAATTTCTTGTAAAAATGGGGAAGACTGTCAATTAAAATTAAAGACGAACGTACACTTGATGAATATTTCGTCAGAATAGATTCATGTAATCTTTGGAAAGAATATAGTTACCATGAATATTTCTCAGGTACAGGTTTGGCAATGTCGGGTTTTGGTGATAGGCTTAAGAAGCAAGGGGAATGGTCATTTTTTTATAAAGGAAAGAAAATAGCTTCTGGGAATTTATTGATGGAAAACCAATTGGTACTTGGAAGTCGAATTTTATCAATGCAGAGAATTGGCAGATAATTAAAGGAAGGAATAATGATTTTGAAATATCTATTCCTTCCTCTTGGTGGTATGAGAATTCTGATTCTTCTAAATTTGATCTTCTTACTTCAATTATCAGGGATAGTGTGACCGATGTAAATTTAAATTAGTTGTTATAAATTATGATATGCCCATATCGGATTATATTACAAAACACAACGATACTTTGATTAATTTAGGGATAGTTAAGGAGTTGGATTATAAAGAATTATCCGTTCAGGGGATTGATGAAGTTTTCAGCGAAAATTTAAAATTGTGCAAGGAAACAAAGAATCACTTGTTTTTCAAACATTATTTGGTAGAAAGAATAAAGCTAAAGTATACGTAATAACCATAAGTTCAAATTATTATTCATACCGCAAGTATGAGCCATATTTAAGTTCAATGCTTAATTCAATCAGAATCTATGACTGAAAGTTCGATACAATGAAGTAAATGAATTCCAAATGTCTCGGATTTCCTGATCTTAGGCATTTAATTAAATGCAACATAATAATCCACCTATACCGCCAGTTTGCAACTAGTGATTTATTTCATGTGAACCGAGGTCTGGCCGTACAAGCAAATGAATACCCGAAAGCGCGGATTTCTCAATCTGTTCATGTAATGTATCGAATCATATTAATCTAGCAAATTGCTATTTTCCTGCATGGCCGTACCATAGTTCATGGTGAAAAACGAGGCATAGTATTAATGCGGCAGGGAGGTCAATCCGACTTACCTATTTCCCTTAAAGATCCCTACTTGATTATAAACTGGAAGGAGTAGAAATATTTATGGATTGAATGATGCTCAGAATTGGAATCCGCTTAATTGGATTTGTATTGTAGTACGCACTTAGTCTAAATTCAAGGCATTTTGTAGTGTATTACCTACATTTGCCCTATTTAGACATTATCTTTAGCCCTAAATAAGCCAAACCAAACCTTATTTGAAAAACCTACTGTTTCCACTTTTATTTGTAATTCTCGTTGGTCGTGTTAGTGCACAGTTGGAATCTGCCATCTGGTGCTTTTGGATGGAATGCCGGTGTCGATTTTAGCGGAGGCATCCCTATTGCATTAACGGATGGTGCTTTACATACGACTGAAGGTTGCTCTTCAATTTCTGATGGTTTAGGAAATCTATTATTCTATACAGATGGTATAACCGTATGGAACCGCAACCACATACCAATGCCCAATGGTACGGGATTGCTAGGCGATGATTCAAGTACGCAATCTGCGTTTATTGTTCCCCGACCACAATCACCGAACAGGTATTACATTTTTACCGTGGATGCCCAGGCAGGCCCTGATGGCATGAATTATTCTGAAGTTGATATGACACTTGATGGGGGACTGCTGGGAATTATAGTAAAACCTTCATCGCATTATCAACTACAGAATTGTCCAGTTCCTTAAGATATACTTGTGTAATTGCTAAGTTCTTATGCCCCAATGATTCGCTAATAATATCCGTTGCAACTCCTTTTTGTTTTAGAAAATTTGCATAACTATGCCTGGCGACATAACTGGTCATCGGTTTCTTTATCCGGCATAATTCACCAATTTCCTTAAGATCTTTATTATAATATTTCAGTGTTTTTTTCTTACGATTCTCAATTTGTACAGGGGTCAGATTATCCTGTAATAAAATAGGAAAGACGTATTTAGTACCTATTGAAGTGCTGGCATAGAAATTCAGTATTTCTTGCACTGGAGAAAGGATTTGAATACTGAAATTACCCTTTGTTTTAGATCTTCTATAATTTATAGATTTTCTTTCTACATCCGTCCATTTTAGCTTCATCATATCGGCAAAATTCATCCCTCTGTTATAAAAGCTAAATTTAAAATAGTTCAGGCTATGTGTTAAATGTGGATGTTTATGTATATCCAAACTCAAAATGGCATTGATTTCCATCAGGTCCAATGCACGCTTGGTGCTTTTTCCTTTCAATTTAGAAATTTTATATTTTTCAAACGGATAGTATTCTTTATTAGCTACCTCCATGGAAATAGCCCGATTATATACAGACCTGATCGCTCTCATACGTACGCTAATCCCACCATCTGTACCGCCTCTTGAACGAAGATAAACCTCGTATTTTGTGAGAAGGCGAACATTTAAATCCGTAAAAGATAAATTTTCGTTACCCAGAAAGTTTTTGAAGGAGGAAAGGCTGTCCTGATACATTTGGGCATTTCCAGTTCTTCCGGCCTTATTTAAATCAGAAATAAGTTCATGCCAGAACTTAAAAATATTTGAATCGACCGAATTATTTTTCTCACGGAAAGCCGATTCAAATTGCTTTAGAGAAATGTTTTTGTGCTCAAACGCAGTTCACTAAATGTGCTATACGCATGATCCTTAATCTTAAGTAATAGTCGATTATATTGAATCGAATTTTTATAGTCATCCTTAAATACTCCGGCCCTGGTATCCCATTCATTTGGATGGGCATCGAAGATAGTTTTGAAGTATTTGGTTTTCCTGTTGTCAGTGATTCTCAGGCATATTGGATATCTGCCGTTGGAAAGCTTCTTTTTCCGGATTACCAGTTTAATTGTTGCCATAATATTTCAAGATTGGGTACAACATAGGTACAACAAATAGAGAAAATAAGTTACATTAAAAGAAAATATATAGCAACAGAAAATTTATAAAAAGCTGATATACAGATTAAAAGAAAATATATATAATCAGATGCATAGAATATTTTCATTTCTTACAAGCAGGGGGTCACTGGTTCGAACCCAGTAGGGCCCACATCAAGCAGAAAACCCGCGCCGGAAGGAGCGGGTTTTCTATTTGCAGAAGTGGTTTCCCAATGGGAAAATTTACCCGCCTGCGATAGGCAGGCGCGGTGAGTTAGCCCAGTAGGGCCCACTTAGTAAATACAAAGCCTCCAAGAGATTGGAGGTTTTTTTGTTTTAGCCTGGGTTCAAAATAGGTACATAAAGATTTGATAATTGCTTTGAATTGTCGAATTCCGCAATTGAGAAGTAGATTTTTAGCAAGTAAATAGAATAAGTTATTTTCGTTTAGAATGATACCTATCCCCGCCTAACGCTTGTAGAAGGCTGTGGGCCTTCATTGGCCTCCAGTTTGGAGGTAATTTATCAAGGGGCATCTCCTCAAAATACTTCTTTGAATCGGGCAGAGTAATAGCGGATATCTCGAAATCGTCCTTCCGCATTTTTACGGTTCGGTGTGCTACCATTTAAAGGACGGCCAATGTCCTAGATTCTGCGGCGTAAATGACATATTGGTTTTCTCGGTTCCAAGGTTTGGACCTCCTGAGGCACTTAATTTCTTTGCATACTTGGCATACATATCTGACCTCAAAACCGGTATAATTATACTCCAAAAATAAACTAAGGGATTATACCGGAAAAATGAACTTTTTAGGTATTATTAAACGTTTAACCGGTATAGTTCAGATTAACTGCCGTTTAAATATACTTGTTTGAGTTCCGTAAAAGGGTCGTAAGCATTTCTTTAGGTATTATCAGTATGGCAATGGTATAAAATTGGCTAATGAGACTTTTGGTTGTAATACTGCCCTACCCAATATTTTATACTCATGCTGCTTGGAAACCTGTGTTTTTGTGTTTTTCCCTCCCCACACCGGTCGGGCTGGTTTCTCAAAATTTCCGAATTTCCAAATGATATGAGTATAGTTTAAATTGAAAATAAAAGGTTTCAAATAAGTCTGAATTTAGAAAATTCAATTTTTCCGCTAATCCATCGCCCAGACATCGTTTTTCTCGGAGTCATCATCGTCATTATATCCCCCGATTACCCAGAGGCTGTCGTGGAAGACGGTGGTGGTATGGCCTTTTCTTCCCGAAAAGCTCGCCTCGGGGGTGGCCTCGTTCCAGATGGTCCCGTCATTGCTGTACCATACATCGTTTTTCTTGGAGCCGTCATTTCCCCCGATTACCCAGAGCCTGTTGTCGAAGACGGTGGTGGTATGGCCGTTCCTTGCCGAAAAGCCCGCCTCGGGGATGGCCTCCGCCCAGGTGGTCCCATCGTTGCTGTACCATACGTCGTTTTTAAAGCCTCCGTCGTATCCCCCGATCACCCAGAGCCTGTCGTGGAAGACGGAGGAGGTGTGGCTATTCCTTGCCGAAAATGCCGCTTCCGGGGTGGCCTCCGTCCAGGTGGTCCCGTCTTCGCTGTACCACACATCGTTTTTATAGCCCTCACCGTATCCCCCGATCACCCAGAGCTTGTTGTCGAAGACGGCGGTGGTATGGTAGGCTCTTGGAGGAAAGTCCGCCGCAGGGGTGGCCTCCGTCCAGGTAATCCCATCGTTACTGTACCACACATCGTTTTTATAGTTCCCGTCATATCCCCCGATCACCCAGAGTTTGTTGCCAAAGACGGCGGTGGTATGGCCTTGTCTTGCCGAAAAGTCCGCCGCGGGGGTGGCTTCCGTCCAGGTGGCCCCGTCCCCGCTGTACCACACATCGTTTTTATAGTTCCCGTCGTATCCCCCGATCACCCAGAGCTTGCTCTCGAAGACGGCGGTGGTTTGAAGATATCTTGGCGAAAAGTCCGCCGCGGCGGTTACCGGGCTTGTCGGGAAGTTCAGGTTGCGGGTGGTAAATCCGTTTGTAGCGCTCGGGGTGGTATGGCCCTGGCCGTCCTTGGCCACCACCTTCCAATGGTAGCCCGTGATCAGGTGCAGGCGTTCGGTCGCCTTATAGTTGGGATCCGCAAGGTCGCCGGCGTACAGGGTGGCCGGGTCCGAGATGGTGTCCAGGTATAGGTCATAGGCGACCGGGTCGCCGTCGGGATCCGTGGCGGCCTTCCAACTAAAGGAGGGCAGCACGTCCACTTTTACCGCCCCATCGGTCACCCCGATTAGGTCGAACGTTCCGGGCGCCCTATTCACGGGCAATTCCTTTGTGGGCCCGGCGGGATCGTCCTTGCTACAGCCTACCATCATAAGGGCCAGTGTCCAACAGATAATCCTTACGCTTATTTTCATCCCTTTAATTTTAGTCAATACATTGATTCCAACAGCCCCTAAATTTCATCCCCCCTGCTTCAAATAATAATCGGCATAAAGGTATAGGGAGAGTAGTCCCTTCGCTTTCACAGGGGTTCGGAAAGTTTGTACAATAGTTCCTAAGTGGGAACTTGGGCCAGCAAGTAGATGCCAACTGCCCAAGGGTCTTGGTGGGCAGGCAGGTTTACCACCCCTTTCTCATCCGTCCATAGTGAATGATTCATTCCCCTCCTTGAAAAAAAGGAGGGGAGCTTAATATGTACTATGATTATGGCTTTTTCTGGATGTACTCAGATGGCGACATACCATACAATTCCTTAAAGCACTTTGTAAAATAGGAAAGGCTGTTAAAGCCCGTATCGTAGGCGATCTGCGAGATGTTATCGGCCTTTTGGGTCAAAAGTTGGACGGCACGCTTAAGTCTAAAATTCCGTAACAATTCTCCCGGCGGATGGTTGGTGAGGGTCTTGACCTTGTTATGAAGGGCGGTTTTGCTCATTCCCATCCCCTTTTGCATTTGGGGGACACCGAATTGGGAATCGGGATAGCGGTCTTCCAACAAGGTCAGTACTTGCTGCAGAAATTTTTCATCCAATGAAGTGACGGTAATCTCTTTGGGATCTAACGAAATATTCTTTGAGAACAGTTCGCGCAACTGTTGCCGTTGCTCGATCAGGTTTTTTGCCCTGATCCGCAATTCTTTGGCGTTAAAAGGTTTGATGAGGTAATCGTCTGCCCCGGTCTCCAGGCCTTCCAGTTTGTTTTCTAGCCCAGCCTTGGCCGTGAGCATGATGACGGGGATATGGCTGGTGTTGATATTGGTCTTTAAGTTTTTGCAGAGCGTGATCCCATCCATTCGGGGCATCATCAGATCGGTGATGATCAGGTCGGGGACAATTTTGCTTGCCAGTTTTAACCCTTCTTTTCCATTTACGGCCTCCAAAACGGTATACTGCGGTTCAAGTTGTTCCCGTATAAAATGGCGCATATCATTGTTGTCCTCAATGACCAACACTTTGGTATCCTTTCCATCGGTTTCGGTAACGGTGGTTTCCTCCCAATCATCGTTATCGTGGAATGGGGCGACCCGAAGTTCTTCCGGCTCCTTCCGCTTGTAGGACCGGATTTCTTCCATGGGGAGCACTGCTTTGAAAATTGAACCTTTTCCCAATTCGCTTTCCACATAAATGGTGCCTCCCATGAGTTCGGTTAATTCTTTAGTCAACGCCAGGCCAATGCCCGACCCGGCCTTTTCCCTGGTATAACTATGGTCCACTTGAAAGAACCGGTCAAAGATATGGGGCAATTTTTGGGTGGCGATACCGCCGCCGGTATCAGATACCTTTACCCGTAAACGACCGCCCCGGAATTCGGCCTCGATGATTACCTTACCTTCATCTTCGGTAAACTTAAAGGCATTGCTGAGCAGATTGTAAATGATCTTTTCCAGTTTGTCCCTGTCAAAGGAAGCCCATAACATCTCCGATGGCACGCGTATCTGGTAGTCCATGTTCCGCGATGCGGCATGCGAGCTAAAGGCCGAAGCTGCGGCCCTGATGCATTTAAAGACATCGCCCTCGGCCTCGTTCAATCGGAGTTTGCCGCTATCCAATTTGGAAAGTTCCAACAATTGGTCGATCAGGTTGAGCAACCTGTTGGCGTTGCGGCGGATCATTTTAATATTGACGGTACTGATCTTGTTTTCCCGTGCCTCTTCCAATTTTTCAATGGGCCCTTTAATCAGGGTAAGCGGCGTTCTAAATTCGTGGGAAATATTGGCAAAGAGGCGGGTCTTCATTGTATCCATTTCCTTGAGCTTTTCGGTCTGATGGCTCAATTGTTCGTTTTTTTGACGTATCTGCTCGGTTCGACGTTTTATAATCCCTTCCAAGATCAGGTTTTTACGATACAACTGCTGGGAACGCCAGAGTGAAAAAAGCCATGTCAGCAGCCCTGCAAGGGCAGCGTAGATCAAATAGGCCCACCAGGTACGGTACCACGGCGGGAGGATAGTGAAGGAATAGCCGTCAGGCACACCCACTTTCCCAAAAATGTTCTTGGAACGCACTTTGAAAGTATAATCACCTTCGGGGATGTTGGTATAGTCTTTTTGGGTCTCGGTGGTCCACTGCGACCAGTCTTTATCAAATCCTTCCAGATAATACTGAAAAAGGTTTTTATGCTCGTCTTCAAAACTTGTTGCGGCAAACCCTAACCTGAGCCCATTCATTTTATAGGGCAGCAATAAAGTGCCGTACGTTTTTGCTCCGCCAAATATCAACGAATCGTTGTTAATGGAAACTTCCCGGATCAATGTATAAAAATCATTTTTGCAACCGTAATCGAGGTTCATATCATGCCGTATAATTCCTTGGCTGCCGCCATACCAAACAACACCATTATCCTCCGGTAAAAGCGATGTCCCATAAGGGCCGGCGATCCGCTCATCGTGAATTTTTTTTATTTGGTAGGAACCATCGGCCCGCAGCAAGGCAACTACCCTTGCTTTTGGCCCATTTTTTTTCAATTGGGCCCACATCCAAATATTGCCATGCCGGTCTTCCATCTTGAGTGAAATTTTTCCGGATAGCCCCAACTGTTTGCTCAATGACATGTCGGGCAAAATACTATCCCGTCTTTCATCATAGTTGTATATTTTGTCATCGATATCAAATAAAGGCTTACCTCTTATATAGTGCAAAAACAAAACCCCTTCGGGCAATTCTTTGGCGGCCCTAAAATGCTTTACGGCCGGATCGTGAAAATCCTTGCCGTTAAAAACAACCCTCCATATGCCATCCACCTGCGACTCCAGCCATAAGTTTCCGTTTTTATCTTCCACGATCTCGCGTATATCGTCCTTAATACCCTTTATCATTCCGTCATCCTTCCAAGTGCTTCCATCATATTTTAATGATGCCAGTCCATCAAGGAGCCCTATAAAAACACGGTTCGGATCTCTCCCTGACCTTAGCAACGCAGTACTTTTATAGTTGAAACGTTTAATAATCCCAGTATCCAGAACCATATCCGTACCTCCTATGGTAGCGGTCAATAATGTATCGCCCAACGAAAGAAAATAAAAGGCCTGTGCCGCGGAATCCTGGATTCTTTTAAATATTCCTCCCTTTTTCTTGCCGTCCGGTTCCAGTTGTAAAACCCCTTTGAAATTGGCGGCATACAGTTTCCCGTTTTGGCGGTATAGTCTGTTTACAAAGCCCTGCACGCCCAGTCTTTCATCAAACACCGTAAAAGGAGATAGTATTTCCAGCCTGGAAATCCCGTTGTCGGTAGCCAGCCACAATCCTTTTTGCTTGTCCTCGTACTGATAGAACACGGTATTGTCCGCTATTCCATCCACTTTATCCAAGATCTTTACAACCTCGCCGCTACCGGACATTACGATTATCCCCTGATCAAATGTTGCAAACGAATACCAGCCATTGCCCAGTTTAATTCCATTTCTGCCTTTATTTTCAATCAGGTATTTATTGGCATCGGTTTCGAACGGGAACGGATTATTTCCTTTTGTGATAAATAATCCCTTGTCTAATGTAAGGATCAATACCCTTCCGTCTTTATAAGGGAGTATATCCGTAACCCTCACGCCCCTGATCAACCCGGCATCGATTATCTCCTTAAAGGAATTGTTCACCAGCTTTTTTATCACCGGGCCTTTTTCAACGGTGTAAAGGTCATTGTTAACGGTTTTCAATAACTCGAACCGGGACGATGTTTTGATGACCCGCAGCGTATTCCGCTTCCATACAAACAGCTTGTCATCACCCTGAAAATAAATACAATCCCCGGCGGAGCAGATATGCAAGATATTCCGAAAAGAGCGGTCCTTCTTATCAAGGTGACCGGCCAATGAAACAAACTGCAAACGACCCGTGGCATCCGCTGCCAAATACCCCAAATCGTTATACCCACCAACATACAGCTTGTTGTCCTTGGCCATTAGCAAGGAACGGACCACTCCTTTATTGGGCAATTGTATAAGCCGCCACGAGATGCCGTCATATTCCAGAACCCCATCGTTGTTCCCAATATACATCAGCCCTTCCTTACTTTGGGCAACTGCAAAATTTTGCGAAGACGCACCATAGATGTCGATGGGGTAATTTTGAATATAAGGTAGCCCGAGCTCACTAAAACGATTTGGCAGCTTATCGTCGCCCTCCTGCGAATTTGCCACGGGGCCCATGAGACAACAAATCAGCAAAACCGCTATGGATGGTTTTGTTTTCACTACGGCAGATTTTTGGTGTGTAATATTAAGTAACCGATTTTTTAAACAACTCCTGTTGTATATCCCTGCAATATAGTCCTCTGCCAAGAATGTAGTTTGAAGAATAGTTTTAAATCTTTGAACTCTTGTACAAACTTTTTGAACTTCTGTGAAAACACGTGGGCAGTTGTTGGCCTACCTTCATTACTTGTTTCCCTTCCCATTATTTATTTATAGGTAACATTTTAAACACAATTTATATAACTGTCATGAAAACAACTTTAAAACTTTTGATCTACGGGCTGCTGCTCTCGGCAATTGTAGTGGCCTCATGCTCCAAAGACGGGGAAACGGGCCCCATAGGCGCCCAAGGGCCACAGGGTGAACAGGGCACCAATGGCGAAGACGGCAATGCCAATGTACAGACCTTTGACTTTATTGTAAGTAAAGCGGATTGGAGTTCTAACGGTAGCTATGGCGCCAACATGGTTTTTCGGTCGTATGAAATCCCGGCAGATAGTACCGGTGGCGTTACCGTTAACGAATTTTACTATCCGGGCAATGCGGTGCTGGCCTATGCGCGCCTCTTACTGGTAGATGCTAATTATCAAGTCGAGGGAAATGTAAAACAACTCCCTATGCTGACCACAGTAGATATTAATGGTAGTAGTAACATGGAAATTGGCCTTCGCCTCCAATTGTCACTCAGAAGAAGTGAATTTCAACTTGGCCGCACTACCAACGGATGGGACTCAAAGTCTGTTTCCGATGAGCAAGTGCCCCAGGCCGTGGAGTTCAGACTGGTTTTTATCAAGTCCTCGGTCAACCTTGGGAGCAATCCCGATGGTGATGCCCTTGCAGGCCTTAAAACTGCCGGGGTCGACATCGGCAATTACGAGGCAGTAATGGATTATTTTGGGTTGAAAGTCCACTAACCCCAAAAAATGGTGACCGACTTCGGTATTAAAGAAAATGACATAACAGGTTTTACCTGCCCCACTCTGGCGGGGAACCAAGAGATCTACAAGAGGAGACAGGCCATTGTGGAATATCCCTTCGGCACCATTAAAAGACAATGGTGGGTTCCCATATAATCACCAAAACAACAAAGGCCAGGGCCTCCGCGCATGTGGGACCAATCTTTATCGCCTACAACCTAAAGCGGATTCTCAACCTGATGGGGGAAAAGCCTTATTTTAGATTATATTTAAACAATCCAGAATGGCTTCTAGACAGACTGCCATTATCGAAAATTAAAAACCAATAATCATCTGCATCACAGTTTTAATTCTTTTGTTCGTTTACAATAGCTTATGCCTATAGGACAATAGCAAAGCAAAAAGTTTAATAACTTAAAACTAACTTCAAGATAAACCTTAGAGAAATGTTAAAGGTAACCATATCATCCAGATTCTGTGGGCCACCCAATTTGGGTAACTGATGCTATGTGTGCAGCATTATGGCCAATCAAACAGATTATGTAACTTAAGTAATACTCAGGGCGCCTCTTCCTCTTTCAAAGGAGCTGCGACTAACAGCGGATAACGGGAAATTCAAAATGACAGACGATGACAAATTAATCGGAGAAGCCAAAGCCGGAGAGGTAGTTTTTGAAGCCCCTCCTGCTACCTCGTTTGAGGAAGCCAAATCCGCTTTGCATTTATCCCCGAAAGATAGGCGAATTTGCTGTAGTGGCGGCCCCTCGGCAGCCAGATGATTCATTAGCCGATGATGCAGGATTCATAAAGGACGAGTTTATCTGGGCAGCCCTTGATTGCCCAAGGGGTTTTGCTATCGTAGGCGATGAAAACAGGATTAAAGTGTTAGGCAGAATGACAGCCGATATCAGGGAATTATACTTTGTAGTTTAAGAAGTGAGAAGCCATGCCAAGATTAGAAAACTGGACAGGAACCTATAAACGACTTTTGAACGTCGACCAGAACGACGGCCTGGAGCCCGAAGAATTGGAAACATACGCCCTGGCAGCCTATCTGACCGGAAGGGATTCTGAAAGTTATCAAATTTTGGAATCGGCCCATAATGGCTATCTGGACCGGAAGAAAACGGAACAGGCGGTGCGTTGTGCCTTTTGGCTGGGACTAATGTTTATGAACGCCAGGGAAATGGCAAGGGGCAGTGGATGGCTCGCCAAAGGGGAAAGGCTCTTGGGTGATGAAAACGTGCCCGACTGTGCTGAGAAGGGATTGTTCCTCGTTCCCGCGGGATTGGGGGCACTCTCATCCGGGCAGCCCGAGAAGGCACAGAAACTTTTTAAACAGGCCGCAACTATCGGAGAACGTTTCGGAGATGCCGACCTGATCGCGTTGGGACGGCTGGGACACGGACAGGCATTGATACAACTTGGGGATGTGGCCAAAGGGATTAAACTGCTCGACGAAACGATGATAACCGTTGAAACCGGGGAAGTCTTTCCTATCGTACGCGGAATCGTATACTGCGCGGTCATCGAAACCTGTCGCAAAGTTTGGGATCTGGGAAGGGCACATGAGTGGACATCCGCGCTGACCCGCTGGTGCGATGCCCAGCCGGACATTGTGCCCTTCAGAGGGCAATGCCTGGTGCGCAGAGCCGAGATTATCCAATTTCACGGCGAATGGCATAAGGCCCTGGAAGAAATTAAGGAGGCGTGTAAGCTATTGACACGACCACCGGGGGAATCGGCAGCCGGAGAGGCCTTTTACTGCAAAGCTGAACTCTTTCGTCTACTGGGAAATTTTGAAGAGGCGGAAGACTGCTATCGCGAAGCTTCCAAATGGGGTAGAAAACCGCAACCCGGCCTTGCATTGCTCCGTTTGGCACAGGGACAGCATGATGCAGCTGAAACGTCAATAAGAAATACTTTAAAAGAGACAAAGGATACCAAAAAGCGAGCGGAACTTCTTCCAGCGGTCGTGCGTATCATGATAGATGTGAAGCGACCCAAAGAAGCCCTTGAAGCCACCGGGGAATTATCTCGCATTGCAGGCGAATTTGACGCACCCTATCTACATGCAATGTCCGCTCATTGCCGGGGAGCTGTATTTCTTGCAGAAGGGAGTTTTCAATATGCCCTGGAACATTTGGAAAAAGCATTGAAAATTTGGAAAAGACTGCATTTGCCCTATGAATCGGCACATACCAGGGAACTGAAAGGGCGCGTATATCGGGAAATGGGCGATAAGGACAATTCAGATCTGGCATATGCAGCTGCCAAATGGGTTTATGAACAACTCAGGGCCATGCCTGATCTGGAACGGATCAATCGGCTGTTGAACCAGAAACGGAGTCAGGAAACATACAGCCTGACTCTCCGCGAACTCCAGGTATTGCAACTTGTGGCCGCCGGGAAAACCAATAAATCCGTTGCCGGTGATTTATTTATCAGTGAGCGGACCGTGGACCGTCATGTGAGTAATATTTTCAATAAGCTCAGGGTGTCCTCACGTGTAGAGGCAACCACTTTCGCTCTAAAGAATAAGATACTGCACAACGCACTTTGATTATTACCGTCTAACCTTTCCAATCCCGATAATACATCTTTTTTCCCATTCTCGGTTTCGAATATTATCCTTCCTATGGGTAGAATTACCCAGTTTTCATTTCCCAAAAATTGAGTAATCACACCGATGCGGTCTTGCATCGTACCCTGTAGTTTTGTCTTGTTCTTTTATTGAAATTATTTGAAATGCTTACTACAGAAGCATCTAAAATCCGAAATGCCTGGGACGGTATTGCCGTTAACTACGACAGGTATGTCACCCCTACCGCCAATTGGGACTTGGCCAAAACCGCCCTTTGCCTCGCAGGGTTGAAGCCGGACATGCATCTTTTGGATGTAGCCTCTGGAAGCGGGGCTTTAAGCCTACCCGCCGCCCGCTTCGGGGCCAGCGTCCTGGCAGTGGACATTTCCCCGCTGATGATAGAGCGGTTGCAGGGACGTGCTGCGGAGGAAGGGCTTACCAGCCTTAAAGGCTGGGTTATGGATGGACAACAACTCGAACTGGACAACGATACTTTCGATATGGCAGGGTCCCAATTCGGGGTGGTGCTCTTCCCTGACTTCCGACGTGGCCTCAATGAGATGGTAAGAGTAACCCGCCCCGGGGGAACGGTATTTATGGTGGCTTTCGCGCCCAACCTGAAAGCAGAATCCCCGGGCATATTTATACAGGCAATTCAGGAAGTTGAACCGGATTTTGTCAACTTGTCACCAAACACACCACCGCTGCCGTTCAAGGGGACGGATAAAAGTGTCCTTCGGCAGAAAATGGCAGAAGCCGGTCTGGGAAATGTACAGGTAAAACCGGTCGTCTACAAGGTATTTTTCCACACCGGAAAGGAGATGTGGAACTGGTTTACAAGCAGTAATCCGACTATCACACAGATGATTTCCGATTTAGATGACGGGCAGAAAAATCAGGTGGTCGAAATGTTGGAACAAACGATACGGGAACGCCCCTACGGAAAGGTACCGGCCACCCTGGAAGTTGGGGTGAATATCGCAATTGGAGAGAAAGTAAAATGAGCAACTATTAATTATAAAATGATGAGTGATACACCATACGAAATTGTGATTATTGGTGGCGGTCAGGCAGGGCTGGCCACTGCCTATCACCTCACCCGTCATCGGTTGCCATGTATTATTCTGGACGAGAACGACAAAGTTGGGGCGGTTTGGAGGAATAGATGGGACTCTCTTCGACTATTTACGCCTGGGCGGTATAACAATCTGCCTGGGATGCCCTATCCGGGTCCGCCAAGATCGTGCCCGAGTAAGGACGACATCGCAGATTATCTCCAGGCCTATGCTTCCCGGTTCCGTATTCCGGTTAGAACTGGTGTTAAGGTAGTCCGCCTTTATACTGAAAATGATCATTATATCATAGAAACCGATAACGAACGGATATCTTCATACAATGTGGTTGTGGCAACAGGGGCCTTTCATAATCCCCGGATCCCTAAATTTGCTGACAAACTGAACCGGCAAATTGTCCAGATGCATTCCTCCGAATACCGAACTCCATCTCAAGTCCGTGGTGGTCCGGTCCTCGTGGTAGGGGCGGGCCAATCAGGAGCTGAGATCGCCCTGGAATTGGCCCGGAACCACAAGGTATGGCTTTCTGGCAGAGATCCCGGAGAGGAGCCCGCAACCCATTCCACTTTGGCTGATCGCCTCATCACACCCATAATGGTTTTTGCCGCAACAAAGGTAATTAACGTTGCAAATCCTCTTGGGCGAAAGTTACGCAAGCACTTCTTTTACCCACCACGAGGGATACCGAGAGCCGGGGGCACCAAAAAACTATTGCACCATGCAGCTGTGGAATGGGTGGAACGAACCATCGCAACGATGTGATGGCCATCCGCAACTGAAAGACGGCCGTGTGCTAAGGGTGGAGAATATCATTTGGTGTACGGGTTTCAAGACGGACTACAGTTGGATCAATCTCCCCATTTTCGATGAATATGGTTATCCGATACACAAACGAGGAGTCGTTACCGCTTATCCGGGGCTGTATTTCATGGGTTTACCCTTTCAAAGTACCCTTAGTTCAACCTTAATCGTGGGTGTTGGCAGGGATGCCAGATATATCGCCAATCATATCGCTTCAAAACGAGCTACAAAAAAATTAAAACACAGAACTAGTATGCAGTTAGGCAAAGTTGAACAGATGTCCCGGCTGTTATGAAAAATGAAATCTGCAGGAAAACACGATCGGTCAAGAGCAATATCAATACGTAATTTTAAAATTTAACACCATGAAAAATTTACTGCCAATTTCCATTATCCTTTTATTGAGCTTGAATGGGTATTCCCAAAATGGCTCCGAACTTCGGGAAAGACCTCCCATTATTGATATGCATATGCATACGGGCCTTCCCCATAATATACCTGCCGGGACACCCTCCCTTTGTCGGCCCGAGCCCTGTAAAGGTGATGTCCCAGCCTCTGATCCCACCGAATTGATGGAGAAATCGCTGGCGATTATGGACCGGTATAACATCGTGGAAGGATTCCTCAGTGGTGTGGAATGGCCGACAGTCCAAAAATGGTCTGAGGCAGCTCCCGGACGCTTTATTGCATCCCCGTTTATACTTAAAACCCCAACCCTCCGAAATCGATAAATTAAGGCAAGAGTATGCAGCCGGACATTTTAAGGGGATGGGTGAAATCGGGACACAACTCAACGGAATACCCCCGAACGATCCCTCCCTGGAACCCTATTTTGATTTGGCCGAAGAACTCGACCTGCCCCTGCTTATCCATACCTTGGGAATCGGGCCCTATATGCCCCATTTTCGATCTGCTGCAGGTAACCCCTTGCTTGCTGGAGGATGTGCTTGTAAGGCATCCCAAACTTCGGCTTTATGTTGAGAATGCGGGATACCCCTATGGAGAAGAAATGATTTCCATGATGTACCAGTATCCTCAGCTATACGCAGATGTATCTACGATAACCTGGGTCATTCCGCGTACGGCCTTTTATGATTATCTGGAAGAAGCTTATCCGGGCCGGACTTGGAAAACGGTTGATGTTTGGTTCGGACCAAATGGTATGGCCTGAGAAAATCGGGGAGGCCGTGGAAGCCATTGAACAAGCCCCATTTTTAACGGACGAACAAAAACGGGATTTATTATATAATAATGCGGTACGTTTTCTTCGCCTTAATGAGGATGAAATGAATTTGGTAAAACAGTAGAAGAATTTCGCGGGACTGAATTTTACAATAATGGGGAAATCTGTTGTGCCCGACCATACCGCCATTGAAGTTGAGACGATATATGCGTACGCAATGTTGATACGGTGCACCTGTATCCATACTTTCTACTTATGCCGGAATGATGAGGGTGTTACAATACCGGCAGGTCTTTCGGTGCGCTTCGCACAGTTCCGGGCCTGGTTTTAATACCCAGAGAGAGGGTATCTCTTCAGGGGAATCGTCCTGGCCGGGATGTGCATATTTCATTCCGGGGGATGCCTGCTCTTTGGATCGCTATGCCTGATCAATCATTTTCGCTACCCGGTTCGCAGAGCGCGTGGCTGCTTCGGTACCCCAATTCAGGTTATCCGCATAGGCCCCTGCGAAATGGATGCGCTCCCGAGGGGTTCCATGATCCCCGGCCAAAACCGCTGGAGTTCCCCAATGGGAAATGGCTGGCGTTCACAGGTAGGGGAAAACTTATGCTTTGTCCAGTCCTGCCCGAGTGCCTGCACTATGGTATCCCTCCCTTCCCGGGATACAATTCCCTGAATGCAGCCAGGGCCCGCTGTGGCGAAATCCCCCCCGCGCCGGTGCCCAGTACGATGACCCGATGCGTATCTACCTCCGTGGCAGACTGCCATACATCCCAAATGTCTGGATGGTCCAGGAACATGTTTATGCTCAGTCCGTCTTTTTCCCAGAATTTCGAGCTGGCCTCAAAGACAAACCGCTGGTATGAATCATATTGAACATGGGCTATGATATATTGTTTTTCCTCTGGAATAGCAGGCTGGACGGCAATATTTTTAAATGCCGGGGGCGGGATGCAATTTACATAGTAATCAGCCCTGATTTCTCTACTTTCTTCCTGATCTCTATAGGTAACCGTAACCCCGTCTTCTTCATTTAGCAGGGAAATGATCGTTTTATCCAGCCAAACCCTGGGGTCCAAGCCGTTTCGCGAATGCATTGGGCAACATCTGGTTCCCGCCCTGGAGCCGATAAATGTCAGTGGGAAATTCAGGGACCCCCCGAATGTTCAGGATGGCGGACATCCAGATTGAAAATAGGGCGGAAGAATTTTTTCCGCCCAGGCGGCAATTGCGGCCTCGGAAGCGCCTTCCTTTCGGTAAATTTCCGTGATGGGAATGGTGTCCAGACTCGTCCATACCATTGCCGAAAGGCTGGTATTCATCCTTGATCTTACCGTAGTATTTTTCGAGATATAGTTTATTTAGTTCCCCCCAGGGATTCGAAGAGAGAAAAGGCGACCTCCTTTTCGTTATAGCCCATGGCACGCAGAATTTCCGGATCTTGCAGATCCTCTTCAGTATAAAACTTCCCATCAATCCTCCGAAGCGCATTTTTCCGCCTGGGATATGGCAGTGCCGTCAGGCCGAATTCTTTAATATATTCCCAGTATCGGTCATACCCGGGCCGGGTAATATGTTCCTGGCCATAATCGCCATACAAGCCGTCAGACAAGCCGTCATGAGCGGTATAGACATGGCCTCCATGCCTGCCGGAAGCTTCGAGAACGGTCACCTCGTGCCCCATTTTCATCAGTTCATAGGCACAGCACATTCCTCCTATGCCCGCTCCCCCTACTACAATCCTTTTGGGGTTTTCGGCGGTTTTGGGGGTTTTGGTTTCGATATCCGGCTCCCGGCCAATGGCCGTATCCAGATTCAACATGGAGGCGCTGACCCCTGCCTTGATCGTATTTGTAATAAATTTTCTTCTTTTGAGATGGGTCATTTCCCTTGTATTTTAGGTTTATTCATGCCTTGTGGCAAATCCGTTTATAAGTAAGTCCATATGGTTTGGTTAAACCATGGCCTCCCGGTCTGGGCCCTATATTTTGAAATATACTTTCTTCTTATCCAGGAAATACGTCAGGTACCAGAACATATATAGAACAAATAGCGCATTGATTACCAGGATTATATCTTCAGGAACATTCAGTGGTTTCAGAAGGCCCTCGGTAAAGATCTTACCAAAACCAGTGAACCATTGGTGGCCTACGGTCTCTGAAAAAAGGTATATGAAAATGGAATTGGTGCCCACCACGGAAAAAACCCGCATCCACTTCTTTTGATGGTCCTTTACATCGATATACCAAAAGGAAAGAGCCAGGGCAAGCAGGGCAAAACCCCCGGAAGCAAGCGTAAACGAGCTGGTGGCTATCCGTTTGATAATAGGGGTGATGCCCAGCAGGTCCATCCCGAAACCTAAAACCAACAGTACAATCCCCCAAAGCAAAAAGGTTTTTACTTTTTCCATACCTGTTTTTGCCGAAAGAAGGATCTGCCCGCAAACAACCCCCCAAATGGTATGGGCTGCGGTTGGAATGAAATTGATGGTTACCCAGCCCCCGTCATTTATTTTTCCCATGAAAACCATATCCATATAGGAACCAATACTGTGTCCTTCGTTAAAGGGATCCTGGGGGTTGTAAAGCCTATAGAGCAATTCGGTGAGCAGGAGCAGCCCGGCTGAGATCAGGATTTGATACTTATGGGGCAAATTCATGATTGCATAGGCGATCAGAATAGTAAATGCCAGTTGTACCAGTACATTCCATAATTCCCAAACCAATGCGTGGGCGTATACGCAATGCAGCAAAACCCCAAATGCAAACAGGAGGAAGCATCGCTTAACAATATGCCGGGTTACCTGTTGCCTGCTACCGGTGGCCAGCCGTTTTCTAAGCGAAAAAGGCATGGCGACCCCCACGATGAACATGAAAAAGGGCTGAATCAGGTCCCAAAACCGAAGGCCGTGCCAGGGATGATGGTGCAGCTGAAGGGCTATAGGCTCTAAGAAGGCATTATCCTTCACCAATTCATAAAAGTTGTGGTGGAATCCAGCCCCCTCCGCAATTAAAAGAAACATGGTAAGTCCACGAAAAACATCCAGTGAATAAAGGCGTTTTGAAACATCGCCTGCGAATTGTGACATAAGTACATGTTTTGTTGGTTAACGAAATATATTTTCGGCCACTACGACCCGTATATGCCAATGGTTTCCCTACTTTTTATAAGCGGGATATTCTTTTCCATCCTTATCCTGAAACCGGATTTCCTTTATGTGGTTGTTCAATAGAATACCCCGGGTACTTTGGGATAGGTAGCCTGATCCGTCATAGAATTCCACTTTACGATGTTCCCCGTTATCGTATATGATATCTGCCCAGAGCACAGCAGGACCGGCAAGGAGGACAGAGCCGGTATTTTTATCCGGACCCAGTTCAAATACCCTTAGAGGCGCATCATTGTTGGCCAGAATAGTATACATCCCGCCGGGAGACCTTTTCATGAGCGCCAGGCCACTGGCGTCCTGGTCGTTCAACAGGCCGCTTTTGGCTAAAGGCATAACATCAAACCCTCCCCGGCCATTTCCCTTAAGGACAATCCCTTTGATGGCATCATACCGGCCGGTGGATACCTCGGTAGAATAGGAATTGCCGGTTAATAGGGCATCCAGGTGACCATCCCCGTCAAAATCCTCCACGACCATCCCTTCAATCGGGCCCAATTGACAAGCTTTGGGCAGGGGATGCAGGTTAAAAGTGCCATTGCCAAGGTTTTCCATGTAGGCGCTTGCGAAGGTTTCGCTTTTTACCACATAGGCATCCTCAAGTTCCTCGGGAAGGAACGCCTGTTCAAAGGTGACTTCCGAATATGCTTCATAGGTTTGGAAACGCGACCTCATGGCCGTAATCTGGCTGATGATCTCGTCCCTGGAATGAGCCAGGTAATTCTTATCGCCTATGTAATAACACATCACCGGGTCTATAGTCCCATTTTTGTCGAAATCCTTGGCATAAATGCTAAGGGGCTCGCCTTTAGCGGCAGTATATTTGCTGTTGAGCCCGAGGTTGCCAAGGAGGTAATCCACATCTCCGTCATGGTCAAAATCCCCTCCGGCTATACTATTCCACCAACCAGAAGAATTTCCTAATCCGGCCCCTGCCTCATCTTGATAGGCCAGTTTTCCTCCCGTATTCTTAAAAATGGTGACCGGCATGAACTCCCCTACTACCATCAGGTCTTTCCAGCCATCGTTGTCGTAATCTGACCAAAGGGCGGAACTCACCATGGAAAGGTGTTCCCAGCCCGGGATGGAATTGCTTATATCTTTGAATTGGACGGAAGTACCATTCTCCCCTGAAACATTTTCAAGCAGGTAACTTCTGGCGGGCAACGGATAAGAACCGGGGCTGACCCGGCCCCCGATAAACAGGTCCAGATCCCCATCCCTGTCGAAATCCGCTGCGGTCACGACCGAACCGCTCGCCGTAATTTCCGGTAGGCCCTCGTATCGGCTGAACTTCCCCTGCCCATCGTTTATATAGAGGCGGTCCTGGTACCTTTCGGGTTTATTTTCCATGTAAACGCCTCCGCTTACTACATATAGATCCTCATCCCCGTCCCCATCGGCATCAAAGAAAAGAGCGCCCAGATCCTCGTATGCAGGATCGTCCTGCCATTCGCCGGAATGGAATCCCCCCAGGGAATCCTGCAAATAGAGCTGTCCCGTTTGTCCAGCTGCACCACCTACAAAGAAATCTTCGAAACCGTCGTTATTTACGTCGGAAACGGCTATACCTGGTCCTAACCTTGAGTGCATGTGGGGCAGGATGGGCTGCAATTTAAAATCAACCATTTTGTCTTCCTTATGCCGGAAATCGATTCCCAATGAATCGGTCCTGTCTGAGAATAGATGGTCAGCTTTCGCCTTCACAGCTTCGATGGCAGCAGGTGCCGATTGTTCCTGATTGACGTCCAGGATTTCGTTGGCCGGCACGTCACTTATGGCCTGGTACCGGCCATCCGGCCACCAGACTTCCACTTTTTCGGCTTTTTTGTGATTTCCCAGTCCGAAATGGATGGTATGGTCAACACTGGATTCATATCCCCGGCTCAAAAAATGCTGGTAATACTGGGTGAGCGAATCGGCAGTTACCTTTACCAGGCTTCCTATCCCTTCAAGGTTACCCTTCCTGCCGTGAAGCCGTATGCGGAGATACTGGTTGGAAGTTTTCCCGGCGCTGATATTTTCATAAATGGATGCCGGTTGGTTTACGTTGTTTACCAGCATGTCCAGGTCGCCATCGTTATCCAGATCGGCGTAGGCGGCACCGGTTGAACAGCTTGGTGCGTCCATCCCCCAGTTTTTTCCCTGGCTTGTAAATGTGAGGTCGCCGTTGTTTTTGTAGACATAATTGACGAGGTTGGCAGGCGGAAGTTCCCGGATGGAAGCGAGCTTTTGCCTGATTTTGGTTTTTGGGTCGCCAAGGGGGGTATCGTAAATATCCTGGTAATGGATATAATCCAGGTTTCCCAGGTCGTGCATAAATCCGTTGGTAACGAATAAATCCCGGTAACCGTCATTGTCGAAATCGGCCAGCAAGGGGCTCCAGCTCCAATCTGTGCTGCTTACCCCGGCAAAAAAGCCGATCTCGCTAAAATGGTTTTCCCCCAGGTTAAGCTGGAGGGTATTGCGGCTGTACTGGGGGTTGTACCCCGCATCGAGCATCCTTTGGAAACGATCGTAGCCGGTTGAGGAAATGATCAGTTTTTGACGTTTGTTGTCCTCGGGCCGCATATCCAGGACTATGATATCAGGCTTGCCGTTATTGTCTATGTCAGCAATATCATTGCCCATCCCGGCATAGGACGTATGGTTTATATACTGGTCAATCTCATCCCTGAAGGTCCCGTCTCTTTGGTTAATATAGAGGATGTCGTTCCCTATAAAGTCGTTGGACACATAGATGTCGGGCCAGCCGTCCATATTGATATCCGATATCCCGAGGCCCAGGCCGTAGCCTTCGGTCAGGATGCCGGAGTCCAGGGTTACGTCAACGAATTTACCATTCCCTTCGTTCCTGTAGAGGCGGTCATTGTTTGGCGCCTCGCCTTGCAGCCTCCTGGGGAGGCTGGTATTTACCTTTTTGTCATAGGAAGCCGGGTTAACCAGGAGGTACATATCCAGGTCCTGGTCTTTGTCATAGTCAAAAAAGGCAGCCTGCATGGACATACGGGTATCTGCAAGGCCATATGCCTCGGCCTGTTCGGTAAAGGTCAGGTCCCCGTTATTGATATACAACAGGTTGGCGCGTTCCTCTCCCCGGGCATTCCCGGCAACGCAAACGTATATATCCAGCCAGCCGTCCTGGTTGATATCTACCATGGTGACCCCGGTACCCCATCTGGAGTTCAGGATCCCGGCACGCTCACTGATGTCTTCAAATTGTAATCCGCCTTTATTGAGGTACAGCCGCCCGGAAACCATATTGCCGCTGAAATACACATCGGCCAGGCCGTCATTGTTCACATCGCCTACGGCCACTCCTCCACCCGTATAGATATTCATATAGCTCAGCACGTTAATGCTGTCGTTTTCCACAATGGTGTTGCGGAATTGTATTCCCGATTCCTCAGGCCCCAGGAGGCGAAAACCCCCGGTTTGCCTGTTGATACACGAAATCAGCCCGAGAAGGCAGGTCAAAGCTATGATATAGGCGGCTACTCGCTTCATGGGGTAACCAGGATTTCATGTTCTTCCCCCTGATCATTGTAAATCTTCACCGAAATAGCCGTCTCCGGAATTCGGAGCGTACGGCCGGACTGTGACAAATATCCCGAACCGCGGTTAAATTCAAAGCGTTGTGTTGAATCGTCGGCATATCGGATCAGGGCCCCCGTGTCATGCTCCTGAACCTGATATTTCCCGGGCACAATGGCATTAAGTGCCTGTACTTCGAGGGGGCCGTTATTTATTCCTGCGATGAACACCTGGCGGCCGCCGGCTGTCAACTCAACCAGGCTTTTGGCGTCGCCCTTAACCAGGAACCCGCTCTCCCGGGCTTCCACAGGATGCAATCCTCCTTTCCCGTCACCGGCCAGGAACCAGCCAAAGGAGGCATCGTATTGTCCCGAAAAGACTTCCCCGCTATAAAAATTGCCTACGGCGAGCAGGTCGAGATGGCCATCCTGGTTGAAATCTCCCGTGATCATTCCATATATGGGAGCGGTTTGGGCCTCCAATGGCAATGGTGTTATCCGGAACTTGCCATTTCCAAGATTTTCCAGATAACTGCTGGCAAACGTTTCACTTTGAACCACATATGCGTCTGCCACTTCCTCTTTGAGGAATGACTGTTTGAATGTGGCTTCCGCATAGTCAGAATATGACCTGAACCGGCCCCTCATAGCGCTTATCTGGGCAATCAGGTCACTTCTTGAATGAACGATATAATTCTCCCCGTTTATGTACTGGCACATTATGGGATCTACAGTCCCGTTTTTGTCATAATCCTTGGCATATACAGACAGGGGTTCCTTTTCCGAAGCGTGGTAGCGGCTGTTCAGCCCCAGATTACCCAGTACATAATCCATATCCCCGTCTTCATCAAAATCCCCGGCTACAATGCTGTTCCACCAGCCCCGCGTATTCCGGAGGCCCTGCCCGGCCTCAATTTCCTTTAGGATGCCATGGTTATTTTTAAAGAAACGTATGGGCATAAATTCTCCGGTAACCATCAGATCAGGCCAGGAATCGTTGTCGAAATCGGTCCAGATGGCAGCTGTCACCATCCCCAGGTCTACAGGGAGACCCTGTTGCAGGTCCTTTTCAAACTGCAACTGCCCTGGCTGGCTGGTATTCTTCAGTAAAATGCTTTTGGGCTTTAACGGATAGGATCCCGGGCGTACCCTGCCCCCTACGAAAAGGTCGATTTTGCCGTCCTTGTCATAATCTGCGGCGGCAACCGCTGCCCCGCTCTGCGTAAATTTGGGGAGGCCGGCGGACCGTTTGAATTTCCCGCTTCCGTCATTTTCATAGAGCCGGTCCTGATATAGCGGATCGCCTTCAGGGAAACTGCTTCCCCCACTGACAACATATAGATCCTGGTCCCCATCCCCATCGGCATCAAAGAAAAGGCACCCCATATCTTCATAGTCCGGGTCCTCAAAATCCTTCGGCAGAAATGTGCCGTCAGGTTGTTGTATCAGCAATGCACCTGCTTGCCCGGCTGCACCCCCGGCAAAACAATCGTCCAGGCCGTCTCCGTTTATATCGCCAACGGCCAGGCCCGGGCCATTTCTTGAATGCATATAGGGCAGCAGGGGCTGCATCTTGAAATCGACGAAGTCATCTTCGCGATGGGTGTGTTCCAACCCGACGCTGTCCAAAGGCTCGAAAAGCGGCCTGGCCACTGGTTGGGGCTTTTCTTCCCAGGTGGTTGCATCCTCATATTTAAGATCGATTGCCTGATCTGCAGCGACTTGTGTCAGGAGTTGTTTTTTCCCGTCGGGCCAGGTTACGAGAACGGTATCTATTTGTTGCACCGGGCCCAGGCCAAAATGCAGCCCGTGCTCTACGGTAGACAAATAGCCGCGGTAGGGGGTATGGTATTCCTTTTGTTTTTGCCCGCTATACCGCAATTCTACAGAACTCCCCAACCCGTTTAAATTGGGTTTCCTGCCTTTAAAATTAAATTTAATGTAGTGCCCTTTGGTCTCTGCTTCACCCTGGTTCTCATAAATACCGGCGGGATCATCAATATTATTGATCACCAGGTCCAGGTCCCCGTCGTTATCCAGATCGGCGTAAGCCATGCCATTGGAATAGGTAGGAGTTGTAAATCCGGCTTCTTTTGAGCGGTTCTCAAAAGTCAGGTCTCCGGAATTGTGGTAAAAATAGTTGGGCAGTTTTATGCCTGGCAGTTTATTCAATTCGTCGAGCCGTTGTTTTCTATTGGCTTCCGCTGTGCCCATGGTAAGGACGCGATTGCCGTAAACCATAAAGTCCAGGTTGGTAATGTCCTGCCGGTATCCATTGGTTACGCATAAATCGTTGAGGCCGTCCTGGTCGAAATCTGCGAACAGGGCACTCCAGCTCCATTCGGTTGCTGCTATCCCCGCCATTTGCCCGATTTCGCTAAAAGTCCCGTTTCCATTGTTCAGTTGAAGGGTATTTCGAATGTATTGGGGCATATAGCCATAGGAAAGGCCGGTCTGGAATTCACTGTAATTGTTCCCCATCATGGTGAGCTTCCAACGCTTATTGTCTTCGGGCAACATATCCAGGACCACCACATCCATAAAGCCGTCGTTGTTGATATCCGCGATATCATTGCCCATCCCGTTGTATGTCAGGTGCTGGAAATAATCCCGGATCTGATTTTGGAAGGTACCGTCTTTCTGGTTGACATAGAGGATGTCGTCCGTAAGGAAATCATTGGAAACATAGATATCCGGCCACCCGTCCCTGTTGATGTCGCAGATTTCCACCCCCAGGCCGAACCCTTCAATTTGTATCCCGGCTTCCTCCGAAACGTCGGTAAAGGTCTCGTCCCCATTGTTTCTGAACAATTTATCCACGGAAGGGGCGTTGCCCGAACGGTCTTTGGGCCTGCGCGTATTCCGGTTGAAGTCGACCAGGGCGTTGCTCAGTAGATACACATCCAGGTCCCCATCGCCGTCATAATCAAAGAAGGCCGCCTGGACGGAGTAGCTGTCGTCATTGAGACCCCAGGCTTCCGCAGATTCTGTAAACCTCAATTCATCCCCCTTTTTCCCATTGTTGATATACAGTAGGTTGTCTCTGTCTTTGGCTACTGAACTCCGGGAACCCCCGCAGCTTACATAAATATCCGGGTACCCGTCCTGGTTTATGTCTACAATGGCCACTCCATTAGACCACCGGGTAGCCCCGGTATGGGTTTGGGCGGTAATATCTTTGAATTTCCAATCGCCCAGGTTTCTGTACAACTTATTGCTCGACATATTGGCCGTAAAAAACAAATCCTGCAGGCCGTCGCGGTCAAAATCTGCCACAGCCACACCTGCCCCGTTGTACATGTATTCGAACTCCAGGACAGTTAAGCTGTCTGAAAGGATTAGTGCATTGTTGAAGGTGACACCGGTGTCATCGGGCGAATGTTCCCTGAAGAGGGGTTTTTTATCGTTGCAGGAAGAAAACAGATATACAAAACTCACTACTCCCAGGCATACTAACGTTCTCATCATGGAGCTTGAAATATAAAAAACTGCAATCAGTGGCTATAGAAAAGGAATCCAACCTGTAAAATACAGATTGGATTTCCAGTGAATTAAACTAAAATAAAACTAACTCAAATTTCAGAACACTTAAACTTATTTCACACTTATTAATAACCGGGATTCTGGACTAATAATCCGTCTGATCGCTCTATTTCCGAAAGGGGGAACGGGAAGACATTGAACTTGTCGTTCCAGGCAGCGCCAAATATTTGCGAACCGATGCCCCATCGGGTAATGTCGAACCAGCGGTGAGGTTCCAGGGCCAGTTCTATGCGTTTCTCCTGGCGCATCGCCTGGGTAAGGTCGGCGCTTGCGTCAAGGACCGGCAGGCCGGCCCGCACCCTGATATCATCAATTTGTTGCTTGGCGATCGTAAGGTCGCCCCCTCCTTCGATCAACGCCTCGGCGTACAGCAATTTCAACTCCGCAAAGCGGAACCAGCGTTCGTTGTTGAAGTCTGCCTGTCCGTTAGGGGCATGGTTATCGCTGACTGCATTGATTGAACCCCTGTATTTTTTCAGGGTGAAGTTGGTTGAAGACCAATCCGGGTCGTAGGGCAACTCGTACGCGGGTACCGTCAAAAGTATAATAGGTATCGCCGTCCTCGTAAAGGATCGTTTGCCTTCTTAGATCCCCTGGTTCAAAGGCATCTACCAGGTCCTGGGTGGGGTCCCAATACCCCAGTTTCCCGCCTGGTGCCCCATTGGAGGCATCCCAATACCATCCCCGGCCGGTACCCTGGGAAGCTTTAAAATTTTCGGAGTGGGTATCGTCGAAGACCCAGAGGTTATCATCCGAGAATGGGCCTCCGTATTGGATTTCGAAGATGGATTCAGCGTTGTTTTCATTATTGTAGGCGAAAACGCTTTCATAATCGGGCAATAACTGGTAAGGTCCATTGTTCACGACATCTTCGAAAGCGGTAATGGCTGCAGCCCAATCTTGCTTCCAGACATTTACTTTTCCGATATAGGATTTGGCAGCCCAAGAAGTGGCACGCCCTGTATTGCTGCTATCCCATGTAGCGGGAAGCCCGGCGGCGGCATCTGTGAAATCGGAAAGGATGGCGGCAAAGAGTTCTTCCTTGGTGGCATTGGGCTTGGCCTGGTCATAGATGCCGGGTACTATTTCAAGTGCCAGGGGCGGGGTGCCGAACAATTTCATTGCCTGGAAATGGAACCAGGCCCGTAAAAATTTGGCCTCGGCTCCCAGAACGGTTTTATCGGCGGCGGTCAACTCATTTTCCCCATCCAAATTCTGAAGCACCAGGTTGGCCCTGTAGATGCCTTCATATATTTGGGTGTATACAGCCGCATAGGGCACGTCACTGGAGCGGATCAGCAGGTTATCGATATCCCTGGAGATCTGGTCGGAGTTGACGGCATCGGCCGCCACATCATCGGTTATTGTCATGGAAATCTTCCAGAATTCTCCCATCTCACCCAGGGTCTCGGTACTGGTCCCCCAAAAATCCTGTATGGAAGAGTAGGATGCAAAGATAGCCCCGTCAAAATCCGCCCTGGTCTTATAAAAGGTATCTGTTGTAAGCCTGTCCAGCGGCTGCAGATCCAGTTCATTACTGCAGGAGTTTAATCCGAGAAAGCAGAGGCTTGCAATAAGTACGAATATTTTTTTCATAATAGGATTATTATAATTTAGTAAAGATCATGGTTAGTTAAAGGTTACTGTCAAACCCAGTTGAACAATCCGCGGCAGGGGAGAGGCCCCTCCGTCCTGGCCGGTAGCCAGGGTGAAATCGCCTTTCTGAAAACTTTGTGTACGCCCAACTTCCGGGTCGTATCCGGAGTACTTGGTAAATGTAAACAAATTCTGTGCGCCTATGTAAACACGCAGGTTTGATACAAAGTCGCCTGTCCAGCTCTTTAACTTGTCCTGAGGGATTGTGTAACCCAGGGAAACATTCTGGATCCTCAAATATCCTGCATCTTCCACCCAACGGTCAGAAAACCGGTTGTTACCATTTGGATCGCCAGGTGCCAATCTCGGATGTGAACTGGAATTGGTAGTCCCTTCACCGGTCCACCTGTCCAGAACCTGGGTGCTGAAATTATTTTGACCGGTAAGGCTTTCCAGGGCAATCCTTGCCGAGTTGTAGACCTGTTTGTTGCCCACACCTCTCAGATTCATCGCAAAGTCCAATCCCTTATACTCGGCGTTCAGGGTGAAGCCGTAGAAAAATTTCGGGAATGGGCTGCCAATGATGGTCCGGTCTTCAGAATTGATTTGCCCGTCGCCATTCACATCCACAAAGCGGATATCTCCCGGGGAGGGCGTACCCCCCGCATCGGGCAGGGCGGCAGCTACTTCTGCGTCATTTTGGTATAAGCCATCGGTTTTATACCCAAAGAAATGCCCCAGGCTTTCCCCTTCTATGGTCCGGTGGGTTGATGCCCCGCCGATACCGGTAATGATCTGAGGGATCTGCCCCAGGTCTGTTACCTCATTTTTAACAGTGGTCAGGTTCCCACCGACACTATATTTGAAATCGCCGACGGAATTATTCCAGTTAAAGGATAACTCTATCCCGGAATTCTTTATTTCCCCAATGTTGGCGTCTGCAGGCAGGAAAAACCCGGATACATAAGGGAGCGGCAATCCAAGGAGCACGTCTTGGGTTGTTTTGTTGTAATAGTCAGCTGTGACGCTGAGTCTGTTATCCAGGAAGGAGCCATCAAACCCAATATCAAACTGGTTGCTGGTCTCCCATTTGAGATTCTCATTGGCAAACGTGGTAGGGGCCGGGGCCACGACCGTTTGCTGGCTGTCTCCCACAACATAGCGGATATTGTTATTAATGGAACTCAGGAAGGCAAAGTTGAGACCTGTAAACTGGTTCCCTGATTGCCCCCATCCTGCGCGGATCTTGAGATCATTGACAAAACTGTCTTCTCCTTTCGGGAAAAAGTCTTCATCCGAAATCCTCCAACCAACGGATACCGATGGAAATATCTGATCCCTGTTGGCTTTTGCGAACCTGGAGGTCGCATCGCGCCGAACGTTGAAGGTAGCCAGGTACTTGCCTTTGTAGTTGTAGGTAATACGCCCCAGCCATCCCTGTAAAGTCCAGAGGTCTGCTTCGTTTGCACCGGCTACGGTCGTACCGCTTGCGGCGAAATTTATGTTGAACAGGTCGCGACCCTGTAACCTCACCTTGTCAAACCGGAATTTGGTTTGTTCAAACCCAACGAGGACACCCAGGTTATGATCTCCCCCGAAAGTTTTGTCGTATTGCAAGGTAGCAGAGGTAGTCAGCGTCAATTCTTCGGGCCTGGAAGAAACCAGGAGGGAAGAGCCGGTTGAATTGTCCAGCACGGCATCGGTAGTGAGGTATTCCCCACGGCCCACGTTGTAATCCAATCCCAGGGAAGTACGTGCCCTCAGGCCTTCCATTAATTCCAGTTCGCCATAAAAGCTCCCTAAAACCTTCCTGGTGCGTATGGTTGTTTTGGTAAAGCGATCATCCGTATTGAATAAGTAGTTGGTTGCAGACCCGTCACCCACGGTGGTAGGATTGATCGGGTTGTATCCAAAGGCACCGTCCCCGTATGGTTGGTAATAAGGGGCGTTCAAAGCGGAATTGAATCCGGCATAGATACCGGGCTCACTTTGTACCTGGCGATCGGTTTGGCTGAGCAGGATAGATTCCCCGAACTTCAACCGCTTTCCAACCTTTACATCGGAATTGGCTTTAAATGAATACCGGGTAAAGCCCTGCGCCCTTTCAATACCTTCCTGGTCCATATACCCGCCAGACAGGAAATAATTGGCGTTTTCGCTCCCGCCACTTACCGTTACATTGTGGCTCTGGACAAAACCTGTCTTAAAGATCAGATCCTGCCAATCAACAAAGGGGCGACCGCTGAACTCAGACACGTCGGTACCCAATTGTTGTTGGATATCTATGTATTGTTCCACGTTGAGCACATCAATACGGTCGCGCGTAGTGGCCATGGAGGCATATCCGTCATAGGTAACCCGCGCATCGCCGGCTTTACCTCTTTTAGTAGTGACTATGATTACCCCGTTGGCGGCCCTGGCCCCGTAAATTGCCGTGGAGGCCGCATCCTTCAGGACATCGATGGATTCGATATCATTGGAATTAAGCCCTGCAAGCGGGTTGGAGTCGGTGGTGGAGGAGGTATTTACGGTAATATTGGTGGTCTGTACAATAGGTACCCCGTCAATAACCCAAAGCGGGTCGTTTACACCGGGAGTTCCAATACCACGAATGTTTACGCTGATGGGGGCGGCCGGGTCACCGCTACGGTTGGTGATGTTCACCCCCGCTATGGTCCCTGCCAATGCCTGATCCGGGCTTGTAATGGGCTTGGTCTCTATCTGGGCTGCGCCTATTGAACCGACAGCCCCCGTTAAGTCGGCCTTACGTTGAGTACCATACCCTACTACCACCACTTCACTGAGCGCCTGGGCATCTTCGGCCATGGTCACATCGATGGTACTTCTTCCATTGATCGAAATGCGCTGGGTGGTATACCCTATATATGAAAAGATCAAGGTAGCGGCATTATCCGAAACCCGAATGGAGTAATTACCGTCAAAATCCGTTACGGTACCGTTGGTAGTACCCTGAACCACAACGTTTACTCCCGGTAGCGGGCCCGAATTATCCGAAACCTTTCCGGTAATTGTATTTTGGGCGCATGCTGTCTGGATGCCAAATACCACCATAAAAATACACGCCAGGAAGGCCATGGGATTCTCATGCGGTCTGGTGAATTTTTGTTTCATAATCAATAGGTTTAAGTTAGTTAGTTGAAAATAAACACCTTACAAAAGAATTTTGCGCACTCTTATAAGTCAATACACTTAGTGGCAGCGAGTGAACTACCTCAATCTGGCAGTACCCCATTCATTTCTAAATAAGAAGGCTTCAAAGAAGCATCCGTTTTAAAGTGAAATTATTCCGGTTTTTGCGCCTTGCCCCCTGTACTATCGACAATTTATAAGCCCGGGAGCATCCAAATTAACGATCAGGAGAATTTGTTAAAAACAACAAAAACAATCTTAATCATTCTTAAAATTCTCTTAATCTCAAAACTATAAAATAAATTAGACTTATACAACCTTTCATTAAATTATAAAATACTTCTTTTAACTTTTTATTTAAACTTCTTTCTCAGCACTTATATTTTTCCGGAACCAGAGTATGGATAGTACGGGCCCGGAGGCCAGGCCTCAATATATTTTAACCCCTTTTACTATCCTGGAAATAGCCCCGCTGGCAGAGGGAGAATCGGGTTGTGATCCCAGGTCAAGGGCCTTGAAAAAGCCCAACATCTGTCCGAAGAGGATGGCGGCTACGCCCAGGTATTCTTCGGGCACGTCAGTGGGGGAGTCCCCCAAAACCAGAAGTTCGTCCACCGGGATGTTTCCAACCCTGCCCGCGGTAACACCCACCTGAAACAGGGGTTTTTTACCTTCGTTCATTCCCTTTACAAGATCCAGTTCGTACCGCAGCACACTTTCCTGGTTGGAGAAGTAATACACCATGAGGGTGTTTTCATCCACCACCGCTTTTGGGCCATGACGGAATCCCAGGTAGGAATCATTCTTACATATTACCTGTCCGTCCGTGAGTTCCTGTAATTTCAGGTGCGATTCGGTTGCCGTCCCAAACTGCGGGCCCGACCCCAGGAATACGGCTCTTTTAAAAGGAAGGGCGGCTATTTTCCTGATGGTATTCAGATACCTCCCGAGAAGGGTTTCGGCGTAATTGCCGAGTTGGCTGACGGTTTGCTCGTGACTTTTTACGGATTCAATATCATTGATCAAAAGGATGGAAAGCAACATCCCCGAATAACTGCCGGTCATGGCCAGGCCTTTGTCATTGGAATCGGGCGGGAGCATGAACACATAACTGTCTTGTTTGAACGACTGATGGGCCAGGTCGCCCTCCGGGTTACAGGTGATGATTAAATGATAACATTCCCGGCATATCTTATCGGCCAGTTTGACTGCCGCAACGCTCTCCGGGCTGTTGCCTGAACGCGCAAAGGAAATCATCAAAGTGGCCGTGTTTTCTTCCAGATAATCTTCCGGATGGGAAACCAGGTGGGTGGTTGCGATCGAAAGAGTTGTTATCTTGCTCCTGCGTTGAAGCGCTCCTTCTGCCGAATACCCTATATATGCACTTGTGCCGGCGCCGGCCAGGATTATCTTGTCAACCTTGCCCAGGACGCGGCACATAAAACCTTCGATCGCCTTGCTCTCTGCCTGTACTTTGTTAAAGATTGAATGCCACAATTCCGGTTGCCCGGCGATTTCTCTTGCCGTTTCCAAAGCGCCAAGGCTCCCAAGCTTTGCTTCATCCATTTTGAGATATTCCATCTGGCGTCTTGTTATTTGTGGTTTTCAAATACTTTCATAACATTTTCATACAAATATAAAAAAGTTATTAAAAGTTTCGTATTATTTAATAATTTAATACAATAACTAAAAGGAACCTTCCGTAACCAGTGATTTGGCCCTTATTGCATATAGAGTACAATTTGTTACCTTAGGAACCTTATTATAGTATTCGAAAATGGAGAATAAAAGGACCAAACGGTCCACCGTTGAAAGACGCAAAAAGATCCTGAATATCCTGGACGAGAACGGACAGGTTTTTGTTCATGAATTAAGTGAAGACTTTGACGTAAGCGAGGTCACCATACGAAATGACCTTGAATTATTCGAATCCAAGGGTTTGCTGATCCGTTCTAGGGGAGGGGCCATGAAGTTCGAAAATTCGGTGGGCATTGATTTTCATTTATCGGACAAGGATAAGATGCATTTGGCGGAGAAGATCCGGATTGGGAAAAAAGCGGCCGGCCTGGTCAAGACCGGGGAAACCATTATCCTCGATTCCGGTACCACCACCATGGAAATAGCCAAGAACCTGAATCCTAATAACGCGATCAACGTAATCACCAATGCCTTTAATATTGCCAATCAGCTCATCAATAGCCAGCAGATCAATATAATTGTTCCCGGGGGGACACTGAGGAAAAGTTCCCACTCCCTGGTGGGGCCACTGGCCGAAAAGAGCGTGCGCAACTTTTATGTGGATAAGTTATTTCTGGGAGTCGACGGCTTTGACACTACCCTGGGGGCCTTTACCCCGAATATAGAAGAAGCGTCCCTCAACCAGATCATGATCGAAATTGCCAAGGAAGTGATCCTGGTGGCCGACTCGAGTAAATTCAAGCGGAGGAGCCTGGCATTTATTTGCCCTCCGGACAAAATTGATCTGGTGATCACAGACGAGAATATCAGTAAGGAAGACCAACGCCGACTGACCGATCTGAATATAAGCATCATAATCGCCTAGCCCGCTCCCGGTTGAAAGTTTCGAACTGCTGTATTTCCGGGAATGACGGGTACCGACAGACCCGCCAAAACCTTCTGTAAATCCAGCTTGTTATTCTTTAATTTCACTTTCAAAGTCGCTCGTGACAGCTTCTTCGTCTCCGGGGTCGAAAGCCAGCAACACCGCCGCCACTATCGCCAGCACTATACCGGCAATCTTAAAAGCATTGGGAAGGAATCCCAATAGCAACATGGATAAGATGGCCGTAATCAAAGGCGCACCTGCATTCGTCATAGGCGAAACTACCATGGCCTTGCCATAGCGGAAGGCGTACACCAGGCAGAGGGCACCAATCGCATTCAATACCTGTATACCCGCTGCAAGCCAGGGCCCCTCAGGGCCATAATTGATATCCGAAGAGAAATCCGTCATCCATAAGGCAACCGGTACTAATAACAAGCCGCTGATCATCATGTAGAAAAAAATACTTTCGGCGTTCATAGACTCGTTTGCGAGTTTCATGAAATACGCCTGCAGGCCCCATGCCAGGAGCACCAGGATAGCCAGTGGAAACCAGGCAAACCCATAGTTTGCCTCGTGTGCCTCTCCAGAATAATCGAACAGGGGCAGGGCAATAAGTGCCAGGACGATACCGATGCTCCCAAGGATCCCCGTACGCTCCTTTAAAATAAGGTAAGAAAGGATAATGGTTACCATTGGGGAGAGGGAGATGATAGGGAAGATCAAATAGGAAGGGCCGAGGGTCACGGAACGAAACAATATCATCTGCCCCCCCGCTCCCAGCAGTCCGATTAACAGTCCGTACCATATGGCTTTTTTGGATTTGTTTAACTGCCAGCCGGCCAATTTAAGGGCTATCAGCGCGGGCGGGATCATGGTAACGGCCCAGACGCAATAGATAAGGGTCTCGGGAAACCCGTAGGAGGTGGGCAAACCGGTAAAAGCGCCCCAAATTCCCCAAAAGAGGGTTGTAATGATAGCGTAAACAAGCCAAAGTTTTGATTTCATCGATTAGGTCTCTTGGTTAAACATTCCTTCTTAATCTCAGGGAACCGTCGGGCTCCAGTTCCTGTGCACATGCCCAGGCCAATGGACGTCTGATCCCTTTTACTTCTATTTCAGCCCGAATGTCAACCGCGTCCCATGAAGTGCCTTTCGGCAACATAAACAGGGCCTGTCGCACCTTGCCCGGTAACGGATAGCCGGGATCGAGGCTTCCGGTCAACTCAAATCCCCCGTTGGTATCCTTAACTGTGAGTATCAGCGCGCCCGGGATACCGCATACCCCGTCATTCACCAATCCCAGAACAATGCCCGGGTACCCGTCCCTGCTGAAGTACCAGATCCAGGAGGGCCGGACCCGGTATCCGATCTGCAGGCTCAGCTGGTCCAGCGGCCCGGGATATTTTCGGTAATACCCCTCAAGATTTTGCCTGGAAATGCGATGCCAGTTCCAAAGGGAAAAGTAATTGGGGCCCACATCCTTCACATGGGCTATTATGTTTTCATTTTTTGTAAGACCCTCTATGATGTCCAGGCTGTCCGCATCTCCTGTGGTCAGGCCTTGTTCAATGGTGGCCGCCGTCCACGCGGGCCGGTTGCTCAACGCGTCAATCTGTGTGTTTTCAATAAATATGGTATCGGTACGTATCCAGTTATGGCTGCGGATGGTCCGGTCCAGAACTTCGGAGTTGCCAACATTGCTGTAGTCGGGTTGCGTATTGGTCACCAGGGGCGTTTTGGTCCAGTTGGCTGCCTGGTGTTCAAACATTTCGATAAAAGTTTTTTCGGCTGTAAAATAGTCCGGGAAGGGATTGCCTTCAAAGGGCCAGGTATGGCCTTCCCCCCAAAAGCCATACATGCAGCTATCTACGTATTCCACCAGCGGATGGCCGTTATATTTTTCGGATAGCAAATCGTCCATCTCCTTAAATGCCTGCATGAAAGCCGGATGGTCATAACGGGGCGCATAATGTACCTTCCCGGGGATCCCTATCTGGTCTGTGGTTCCCAATTTAACCATGGGGACCAGAGGCAATAGAAAATCAGGCATGGATTGTTCCTCGATTACCGGGCTCATCAACTGTATCCTGAATGCTACCCGCTTCCCGTATTTCTCCGCCATTTCAAAAGCCAGATCCCAATGTTCAGGAAAATCCAGCCTTCCCGGCTTATTTTGAATGTCCCTCCAGTCTACCCGAATGTACAGCACATCCCCGAGCTCCCATTTCGCTAAATCTTCAATGGCTTCCCGCAAGCGTTTTCCCTTCAACTTTGGGCGGTCCCACTTCGTCACAGAGGTAGGTAACGAATCCCATTCCGTAATTCACCACTTTTTTGTTGGACGGGGTGGTGGTCATAAGCACTTCGCCCCCGGGTACGTTGGCTTCCGGGCCATAATTAGAAAATGGGCCCTGGTACAACCGGTCCGTGATTATTGGGGGCGGACCGAAATCATATCCCTCCCAATTATGAGGTGGGATCTTCCGGCCTGTAAAAGCCCAGTTAACACCCCCCAGTATTCCGGTCAACAGGCTGTTAATAATAAATGCCGATCGCTTCATTACCTGATTTTAGAGTAGCTGTTACCTTAATAATTATATATACCATTTTATGCCGGACCTGCCGAATCCTGTAAAACAGAAAATGCCCGGCGCCTAAAACAGGCCGGGACTGAACAGGCGGTGTAGCCTTCATTCGGGTATAAGGATACTCAAAAAATTTAATAAAAGCCAAAGAAAAGAAAGATAAAATAGTTTCATAACATTATTAAATTAATAATTTATGACACCCATATCAGGATAGAACGGAAGCTATTCAGGCAAATTAACCTCAGAAATTGGCCATGGTACAGGCCAGGGAATATCCGTTAAACTCGCTTCATGTCCGTAAAATTTAAGACCTAATTTTCAAAAAATCTAAAATAGAAAGATAGAATAAGATAAATATTAAAGAAAAAAAGGTATAATAAGTTATAATTATTTATATTTTTGTATTTACAGCCTGGCTGATGGGTTCGAGTTTTATAGAAAAGGAGTTGTAGCCATCAAAAGGCATCCTGTAGCTATAGGATAGCAGGGTGCAGTGGTTACGAGCTGAATCCCTGCCCCGGGGGAGGTTTTGAACCCCGGCATCGTCAGCCCCGGGCCGCGTCCCAACAGGACTCTTGAATAAAACATGATCCTTAAATGGCAAAGATTTTTAACCAATCCCCCTTGTTATGAGTAACCGGAACCTGGATGTTTTGGTGGTTGGCGAATTAAATGTAGACCTCATCCTGAACGAGATACAGGGGTTTCCTGAAGTGGGTAAGGAAATTGTCGCCAGGGCAATGAAGATCACTCTGGGGAGCAGCTCGGCCATTTTCGCCAGCAATTTAAGTTCCCTGGGTATGCTCAGTGGCTTTTCTGGGGAAAATTGGACGGGATGATTTTGCAAACCTGGTTTTTCGTCCCTTAGGGCTAAAAAAGTAAATACAGATCATATCATTAGTTCGGCGGAGCACAGTACCGGATTGACCGTGGTGATGAACTACGATATGGATCGCGCCAATGTAACCTTTCCCGGCGCAATGGAGCATTTAGAGGAGAAAGAAGTGACAGATGCCATTTTAAGTAAATTCAGGCACCTACATGTAAGTTCTATTTTTTTGCAGCCGGGCCTTCGAAAAGGAGCGAGCCACCTTTTTAAACGCGCCAAAAAATTAGGCCTTACCACTTCTATGGATCCGCAATGGGACCCCTCCGAGGAATGGGATTTAGACCTCATTCACTCCTTCCCCATATAGATATTTTTATGCCAAATGCCGAAGAATTTAAGCACCTGACCAAAAAGCGGGGATATAGCAGCGGGGCTCCAAAATATTCGCTCCATTGCCAAGTACCGTCGTAATCAAAGATGGCATCAACGGGCGCATTCCTTTGGAACCACGGATCAGCTTCTTTCTAAACCGGCATTTATCAATGAAGAGGCGGTGGACTGCATCGGGGCGGGCGATAGTTTCAATGCGGGGTTTATACGGGAATTCCTGAAAGGAGAGCCCCCCCTGCGCTGCCTGGAAGCCGGGAATGCCACAGGCGCCCTCAATACCATAGCGCCCGGCGGTACTACCGCATTCGAAGACATGGAGAAAATAAGGAAAATAGCTCAAACCAGGTTTTCATATACCCTGTGATTCATGAAATTACAAGAAAAACTTGCATTGAATAAGAATAATGGGGCCGCCCTCCTGGCCACCAATTTCTATAATTTTGAAACCCTTTCGGCTGTACTGACCGCGGCGCAGGGATACGGGCTTTCCACTTATACTGCAACTTTCCGAAAGTTCGATAAAGTACATGGGGCTCGAAGTAGCTGTAGCCCTGGCCAGAAGTGCCATTTCTCAATATGGGGTTACTGCCTGGCTGCACCTGGATCACGGCCAGGATCTGGACCTGGTCAGAAGTTGTATTGATGCCGGATTCGACTCGGTTATGATTGATGCAAGTGAGAAACCGTTGGAAGAAAATATCAAAATCACCCGGGAAATTGTAGCATATGCGGCGCCCCATGGCATCAATGTGGAAGCCGAACTCGGGTATATTTCCAAACTGGGGCAGGATCAGAAGATGATCTATACTCAGCCCGAAGAAGCCGGGGCGTTTGTCGAGGCTACGGGTGTAAACGCCCTGGCCATCGCTGTTGGGTCGGCCCATGGCTTTTATAAAAAAGCTCCCGAGTTGCAGACTAAGCTGATCGGAAAGATAAATTCGGTTACCGATGCCGCCCTCGTACTTCACGGGAGTTCCGGGATTCCTGATGATCAATTGCAACAAGCTATAAAATTAGGGATCACAAAGATCAATCTGGCCACGGAAATTAAACACACTTTCATGAAGTCGCTGCAACCCGAACTCAAAACCACCGACAATATCGATTTAAGGCAAGTTTTCCCGGTGGCAACGGAGGCCGCAACTGAATTGGTAGCCAAAAAATTACGAACCATTAATTTTAAATAGCCATGAAAAGAATGCTATTTTCCGTTTTACTCATTTTTGCAATGACCCTGGGCAGGGCCCAGGATGATATCCTGCTGAAAAACTACCGGCCCGTTTCCGTGTACAACATTCCCAAAACCACTATTTCCAAGGCCAAATATCCGGTGATCGACCTGCATTCCCACCCATATGCCAAATCTGAAGAGGAAATTAAAGACTGGATAAAGACCATGGATGATGTAGGGATTGCCAAAACCGTAATCCTGTGCTATCAGACCGGAAAAAAATTCGACAGTATATACAATGTATACTCCAAGTATGGCGACCGCTTTGAAATATGGTGCGGTTTTGACTATACCGGCTATAATGAAAAAGGATGGACCAAAAAGGCCATTAAAGAATTGGAGCGCTGTTATAAAGTAGGGGCCAAAGGTGTGGGAGAATTGGGGGATAAAGGCTCCGGGTTGTTCTATTCAGGCCCGACCCCTGCGTCGGGATTGCATATCAATGATGAGCGCATACAGCCCCTCCTGAAGCGTTGTGGGGAATTGGGCATGCCTGTCAGTATCCATGTCGCGGAACCAATCTGGATGTATAACCCATTGACGAACATAATGACGGCCTGATGAATGCCGCCAATTGGAAGGTAGATACTACCAAACCCGGCCTGCTCGGACACGCCCAATTGTTAAACACGCTGGAAGAAGCCGTAAAGAACAACCCCGGCACTACATTTATTGCCTGTCATTATGCAAACTGCACATATGACTACAGTATTTTGGCAAGGCTTTTTGACCAGTATCCCAACCTATATGCGGATATAGCCGCCCGATATGCCGAAGCGGCCCCCATCACCGAGGACAACGCGTGCCTTCTATGAGAAATACCAGGACCGGCTGGTCTATGGGACCGATATGGGCATGGATGCCAGTATGTACCGGATAACCTTCCGTATCCTGGAAACCCTGGATGAACACTTTTATGAACACGATCAGTTTGGGTATCATTGGGCGCTCAACGGATGGGGACTGAGTGATGACACCCTGAGAAAGGTTTATAGTGAGAACGCAAAAAAATTCATGGATTGATATGTCTTTAAAGATTCCTGCCAAATACTGTATATATGTTGCTTGCCCTGTTCTCTGCCTCATGTGGCACTATGGATCAGAATGGAGAAATCCGCCCTGGAGGTCCGGCAGGGTAACCTTGTATTCGATGTAAACGGGAATATGCAGACACAACTGTCCTCATCCGCTGCCGGGGCAAGCCGCTTATGGAGAGTTCTCAGGCTGCAGAAAAACTCCTGGTTTCCGGCAAAGAATCGACCGATTTACTTTGGAGAATGTCTCCGAAAGGGAACTGGACGGCAAAGTGCCAGGGAAAGAATGGATCCTTGAAGGGAACTATGGAGAAGATAGCCTAAAGATTCATAAGACCCTTATAATCAAGGCCTACCAGGGGTTTCCGGATCTGGTTTCTACCCAGGTCAGTTATGTCAATAACTCTGCAGGCGACCTTTTTGTCGAGGGCTGGGTCAATAATGCCTATAACATAAGGTCTCAGGGTGAAACCCCGCCTTTTTGGGCGTTTCAGGGAAGTTCCTCGGAAAGCCGTAAGGATTGGGTCCGTCCCCTGAAGGCGGGATATTACGAGAAGAACTATCTCGGGATGAATGCCACGGATTACGGCGGGGGTATCCCAGTAACAGCGGTTTGGCGAAAAGATATAGATGTTGCCGTCGGGCACCTTGCCCTGGTCCCGAAACTGGTAAGTTTACCTACAGAAATCCCTGAAAACCAGTCGGCCGTTAGGGTCGGGGTCAGGAAGGATTTTGACGAGCGTACGCGTTTTAGGGCAAAGGATACTATTCAAACCCTGGAAACATTTGTTTCGGTAAGTAAGGGGGACTATTTCAACAATCTGGCCAGATATTCCAGCTTGATGCAGGCCAGGGGTATTACCGTGGTACCGACAGAGGAAGAGGCCTTTGAGCCTATCTGGTGTGCCTGGGGGTACGAACGCCAGTTCACGCTGGATGAAATCATAGGAACCCTTCCCAAGGTAAAAGAACTGGGGATAAAATGGGCAGTCCTGGATGACGGGTTTCAAATAGCGGAAGGAGACTGGAATGCCAATCCGGAAAAATTTCCCCGGGGCAACAGTGAAATAAAGGGCCTGGTTGATAAAATCCACGGGTATGGCCTCAAGGCAAAAATCTGGTGGACACCATTGGCCGCTGACCCGGACAGTAAGGTTCTGCTACAGCATCCCCACAGCAGGGTGGTTCGGAAAGATGGCTCCCCACAGTATATCAGCTGGTGGGATGCCTTTTACCTTTCACCGACCAAGGAGGAAACCATAGCCCACACCAAAGAAACCATTCACTTGTTCATGGATACCTGGGGCTTTGACGGATTAAAAATGGACGGGCAGCACATGAATGCCGTCGCTCCGGACTATTCTCTCGACAACCCATTACAGTCTGTTGAAGGGGTGCCGGATTTTTTTCACATGATCTACAATGAGGCAAGGGCGATTAAGCCACATGCCGTGGTGGAAAATTGCCCGTGTGGTACCTGCATGTCCTATTATAACATGGCCTATATGAACCAGGCTGTGGCTTCCGACCCCTTGTCGAGCTGGCAAATCCGCCATAAAGGGAAGACTTATAAGGCCCTGGTTCCCCAGACGGCTTATTATGGAGACCATGTAGAATTGAGTGACGGGGCGGATGACTTCGCCAGTTCGTTTGGAGTCGGAGCCGTCCTTGGGACCAAATTCACCTGGCCTAAGGATAACCCTAAGGCGCATGAATCCTATTTACTGACACCAGAAAAGGAAAAGGAATGGAAGAAATGGTTTGCACTATACAACGAACTGATGCTGTCCAGGGCCGAATACCAGGGCGGGCTCTACGATATTGGCTATGACAAACCGGAAGGGCATGCCATCAGGAAGGACGATCAGATGTATTATGCATTCTATGCGGAAAACTGGGATGGCCCGGTGGAGCTGAGGGGCTTGCCGGAGGAAGGATCCTATACGGTACGCGACTATTTCAACGATAAGACACTCGGGGACATCCGAGGAAATAACCCTACCTTAAAGGTGGCTTTTAAAGACTTTTTACTACTTGAGGTAAGTCCGAAATAAATTGAGGAATAATATTTAAACAAGTACCACTATGACATCAAGACGAAATTTTTTGCAAAAATCCACTGCCTTTGGAGCCGGCGCCGTACTGGCACCGGGGTTCACCTACGGAATGTTCAAGGGAAGTGAAAATGAAAAGATCAATGTAGGGCTTATCGGGGCGGGCCTTCGCGGCACCAACCACTTAAATAACCTATTGTTGCGGAAAGATGTCAACGTGGTGGCTGTTTGTGATATAGACCCGAACCGCATCCGCATTGCAAAAGACCTGATCTCCAAAGCCGGGCAGAAAACCCCCAAAACCTTTGGCAGTAATGTGCACGATTATAGAAACCTGCTGGGCCTGGAGGAAGTGGAGGCGGTGGTGATTGCCACCCCCTGGCTCTGGCATACCAGGATGACGGTTGATGCCATGAAAGCAGGTAAATATGCAGGGGTTGAGGTATCAGCCGCGAATACCCTCGAAGAATGCTGGGATTTGGTAAATACCCACGAGCAGACCGGGGTACATATGATGATCCTGGAAAATGTCAATTACCGAAGGGATATCCTGGCTGTACATAATATGGTACGCCAAAACGTATTTGGCGAATTGGTGCACTTCAGGTGCGGCTACCAGCACGACCTGCGCGGTGTCAAATTCAATGACGGGAAAACAGCCTATGGCAAGGGGGCGGAATTTGGTGAGAAAGGCATCTCCGAAGCCGCCTGGCGTACCGAGCATTCGGTAAAACGCAATGGAGACGTTTACCCTACCCATGGCCTGGGCCCGGTGGCCACTATGGCCAACGTGAACAGGGGAAACCGATTTGTGTCTATGACCTCCCATGCGACCAAGGCCATTGGATTGCATAATTATGTGGTGGAAGTGGGGGGCGAAGACCACCCGAACGCCAAAATAAAATTCAAAGAGGGGGATGTTATTACCTCCCTGATCGAAACGGCCAACGGAGAAACCATCCTGGTTACCCACGACACCAATTTACCACGACCTTATTCCCTTGGGTTCAGGGTGCAGGGGGCCAACGGACTTTGGGAGGTGGATGGCAACCGCATCTACATAGAAGGCATTTCGAAGCCCCATGAATGGGATGATGCGGATTCCTGGTTGGAAAAATATGACCATCCGCTCTGGAAGAAATATGGGGAATATGCCGAAAATTCTGGACATGGCGGAATGGACTTTTTTGTGCTGAACGCCTTTATTGAATCTGCCAAAGCGAACGTTCCCCCGCCACTGGATGCTTATGACGCCGCTGCCTGGAGCTCTGTTACGCCTTTGTCGGAACAATCGATTGAGAACAATGGGGAACCCCAGGATTTCCCGGATTTTACCAGGGGATTATGGATGAAGAGGGAACCTTATAATTGGATGAAGGAAACATATTGATCCTGCCCTTCTGATTATTCTGTGACCTGCAGGATTACCTGATCGGTGCCAATTTTTTTCAATGCCCCATCGAAGCCGTGATCCTGGTAATATGAAGTAATTACAAATACCCCGTCTTTTTTGGCGGAAGGGGAATCGGGATTCAATTCTACAGTGCCTTCCAGGCCGTGATAATATTGTTTCCCCTCCTGCGCCCCATTTTGGTTAATCCAATGTAGCATGGCCTTTATCTCTTGTAAGGTCAGTTCCGGATGGCTGGGCATAACCTTGTCGCCCCAAACCCCGGTGGAACCATTCATAACCCTGTTTGCGACCGTATCGGGATCAGGTTTTGTTTGCTGATACTTTTGCGCTATTTCATAGAAGGACGGGCCGATCAAATTGCCTTTGAAAGCATGGCATAACAGGCAATTGGAAGCGGCAATGCCCAGAAGCCCCGGATCCGGCGTTACTGGTTTTACATTGTTGAAGTTCTTCGTTTCCGTTGCCGGAATGTATGTCACTTGAACCAGGACCTCCCCGGAAGCTATTTCATCGTATTTTGATTCCCCGTCTTCCTTATCTGACACTGATATTTTGTATGGAACACGGCTGTTCAGCGGGTAGGATTCATGGTCTTTGGGAGAGAGGATGGTAACCTGTGGCGGCTCGTTCTCCTGAAACCCTGGCGAATATGCCTTCGATTTTTCCATTTTCGATATGCCCCTAACCGGGCCACTGAAAAAGGGCCTAAGGCCTGTCCAGGCCATAATGGGCAAAAGGGCGGTAAGCAGGGTGAACGAATACTTCCTCATATGGATACCAAAAACTTTAGGAGATGGCACTTATTTCCCGGGAAACCCTTTGGGCAGAACGGATACAGGATTCCATACCCCGGCTTAAGGTATCTGCATAGGTACCGGCAAAATAGATACGGCCGTCCGGTTTCAGGATTTCGGGCCAGTAGAGGTGCATTTCACCGATCGGGAAGGACTCCATTTCGCAGGCTGGCGCAAATTTGTCCTTGGTCCAGTCGTGTGTAAGGGCCTGGTAAATAGTGTCCCTGGTCCCCGGATACACTTCCCGGAATGCAGCCAGAACCCGTTGCGGGGACAATCCGCCAGGGCCATAGGCCTTGAGTACGATACGGTCAGTATCTATTTCATTGGGCTCCTCCCATATCATGGAAATGTCGGGATGCTCAAAATCCATATTGATACTTTTGAATCCATCCTCCAGCCAAAACCTTGAACTGGCTTCAAAAACGAAAAATGGATGGGAGCTAAATTGCAGATTATCCACAACATATTGCTTTTCAGGCCTTAGGGCCGGGCTAACGGGGATCTTTCTGAAGACGGGAAGGGTGATGCAATTCACCAGGTAGTCCGCCCGGTATTCATGTATGGTATCGTATCCGTAAGCGGTATAGGAAACCGTTACCCCGTCGGCATCCCTTTTTATCGCAACAATGGGGTGGTCTAATTTTACGCGTTCGCCCAGCCTTTTCGCAAATTCGTTGGGCAGTTGCTGATTGCCTCCCTGCAGGCGATAGGTGTCACCGTGGGACCAGGGGATACCTCTTTCCCGATGTACGTACATCCGCCATAACCGGAACAGGGCGGAGGTATTCTTTCCGCCGAGGAAGCGAAGCGCGGCGTCTGAAGCGCCTTCTTTCCTGTATATTTCGGATATGGGTACCTTGTCCAGGTCGTCGTATCCCACGCCGAATGGCTGCAAGGGGTCTGTAAACTTATCCAGGTAAGGCTCCAGGAAGAAAGGGCTAAAATCGTGCCAGGGGTTCTGCGATAAAAAATGTACTTCGCGTTCGTTTAAACCGAAACTTTTCAGAATGGCGGGATCGGAAAGTTCCTCATCCCTGTAGAATTTGCCATCAATCATCTGAAGGCCGTTCCTCCCTGGTGCGGCATGGGACCCCTCCGCGTTTGGATAGTCCAGCACCGGCAATCCGAATTCTTCCACATATTCAAAGAATTTTTCGTACCCGGGCTTGGTGATATGGTCGGCGCCATAATCGGCATAGAGGCCATCAGTCAGGCCGTCCCGACCGGTATAAACATGTCCCCCATGCCTGCCGCTCGCTTCGAAAACCACTACCTCATGGCCTTGTTTAACCAATTCATAGGCACAACAAAGCCCGGTAATCCCCGCCCCGGCGACAATAATTTTATTGCCCCCCCGGGAAATATTTTCCCCCGTTCCCCGGGGTTCCAACTTCCCTTGCGGGCTTGCCGACAGGAGGTCAGTGGGCAGGAGAGACGCCCCCAGCCCTGTATAAACCGTATTGCGGATAAATTTCCTGCGTTCTATTTTTTTCATATCAGGTGCCTTTTAAACAGCTTGGTACGTTTTTCCAAAATCAAATAGGCCTGTATTTTCCAACCGGGTTACTTTCCGGATTCAGAGTCGGTCCAGCCCAGGAATGCCAGGGCATTCTTAAGGTAAATTTTATCCACCACTTCCCGCGGAAGCTTCAGTCCGTATAAGTTCCCATATCCGGGGAGGTTAATCCGGTTATCCGTGGTAAAAAATTCCCAATCACGCTCCCATTTTTCATGCACGGCTTTTTTCAGTTCGTCCGGGGCTTCAGTGGTATTGATGGCGTTATCGGTACCATAGATCAGCCTGTCCTGGTATTTGATGAAAAATTGCCTTGTATAGTCGCGATTCTTTAGGGTATGCAGTTTTAGGTTGGGTATACGGGTGAGGTCTACCCGCATGTTCGGAAAGGCGTCCAGCCTTTTTGCGAGTTCCTCCAGGCTCCATTCCAAACTCCCCAAATGTGCCCCCATAAATTGCAAGGCCGGATGTTTTTCGAGCATGTGGTCCCTCGCCCGGATCTGGTCCTCATAGGAAGGATATTCCGGATGCAAATACATGTGGTATTCCGGGTGCGCACTATAATATCCCTGGTTGAAGGTCATCTTATCCAGAGGCAGCCAACAGTCCCGTGGTTCCCCGTTATGGCCGATAAGAGGGATTTTCCTTTTTTCCAGAAATTGGAGCACCGTATCGATGCGCGGGTTGTCTACCATGATAAATGTGCCGTTGGAATCCCGAAGGTCCATTCCGATATTCTTCCAGATCTTCACTGCTTTGGCCCCCGCGTCAAAGGAACGGCTCAGGCGGGCAATAGTGCTGTCTACCCAGTGTGGTTGGTTCCAGTCGTCAACAGGGAAGGTGGTGGCAAAACGCATGAGGTTGGGATTGGCCTTTAAATGCATAATGGCCAACCGCTGCTGTTCTTTCATGGGCACCCCGAAAGGGCGGTCATCCACAATGTCGAGAAAGCGGAAATTATCGTTTCTTGAGACGGCCATAAAATACTCCTGAGGCGTATTGATATGGATATGGATATCAAATTTCGGGACTTTCCCGAAATCGCCCAGGGTATAAAACATCCCGGAAGGACTCTCTTTACCACCGACTTCACATGACGGGCCGGGCGCTAAATCCGGGAACGGAAGCAGCAGCAATACGATAATAAATAGCGTTCTTAGGATCATTTTCTCAGGGAGCTAGGAGGCGATCGCTTTCCGCTGATGCGATGTATAGGTTTTCAGGGCATTGGTGCTGTAGATCTTCTCAACCACTGTGGCGGGCAATTCCAGGCCCCTGAACCGGCCGTTTACTTTGGGAACCGTCATCCAGTCTGCCTGAGTGAAAAACCGATGATGATTCCGGTACTTGTCTTCCATCAGGCGGAGCAGTTTGTCATCGGGCAGGCTATTATCGACGATGATATCCGTGCCATAAATGATGCGGTCCTGGTATTTGATAAAAAAGTCCCGCACTTTCTGCCACTGATCCATCGCCTGGTGTTGTACATGGCAAACCCGTTCAGCCAGGTCTACCATGGCGTTGGGGAATTCGTCCAGGAATTCACTTACCTGGTCCGTATCCCATTCCTGGCTGGCCAGGTGCAGGCCCACAAACCGCAGGTTCGGATGTTTTCGGAGCATATTGTTCCTGGCCCTGAGCTGTGCTTCGTAGTCGGGCATCCCGGGATGCCGGTACATATGGTATTCCGGATGGGCTGCGAAATAGGATTTGTCCGATTCCACAGTCATTTCCTCAAGGGGCAACCAGCAATTCCTGGGTTCCCCGTTATGTCCCAGCAACGCGATGTCATGGTCCTCCAGATACTGCATGATCGGGTCGAAGGAAGGGTGGTCTATCATAACATAGGCCCCGGAATCGTCTTTCAGGGACATGCCTATATTCTTCCACACCTTTATGCCTACCGCGCCCAGGTCTAAGGCCTCGCGTACCGCATCCAGACTGGTCTCAAGCCACCCGGCTTTTCCCCATCCATCGCAGGAAAACGTCCCGGCGAAATCTATGTGTTCCGGATACCGTTTCTTTATTTTTGCGATGGTTTTGAGCTGTTCGCCTGTGGGAGGGAAAAAGGGGATGTCAGTATTAATGGACAGGAACCGCATATTATTCCTTATCCCATATTCAATGAACGCCTCATTTAAGGCATTGAAATGTACGTGTGCGTCAAATTTCATACTGCTAAGTCCCTGGGTTCCACAATTTCCTGAAATAAACAGGATACGAAAGATATTATAATATATGAATATTTCAAATACTTTCGAAAAAAGAAATAAATATTTTGATAATTTATTTTGGTAAGGGGCCATCCGGCCGTTATTACAGCCAGGGAATATACAGTATTTGGCATAAATTGATTTTATTGTTAATGTTGATGTGAATAGGACAACTGAATCAAAATTTATAACTTATACTGCTTTTGCAGATTAGGGAATCGGAACCATTAAGAAGCATCGTCTTATCCACCGGGACGGATATAGCCATGCTTTTAAATGGAATTGGTGTACCTTGCAATCCGACTGAACCATAACCAATCGGACAGCGATGAAATCCATAATCCCAGTTCAGCTTTTTTAAATGGTTACCGGTAGCTTCCCTGCTTTTAATTGCAGGGTGCCAGGAAAAACCTGAAGAAGACAAAACGTCCTCCGCAAAGGCCCAATATTGTCTTTATCATGAGCGACGACCACGCCTACCAGGCGATCAGCGCTTATGGCGGGCCCCTGGCCAATTTGGCGCCTACCCCGAATATAGACCGGTTGGCAGAAGCAGGGGATGCGGTTTGATCACTGCCTGGTTACGAACTCTATCTGCGGCCCCTCACGGGCCACTATCCTTACCGGGAAGTACAGCCACCTGAATGGGTTTGTGGATAATACGATAGGCACCAAATTCGACTTCAGCCAGCAGACTTTCACCAAATTGCTTCAAAAGGCGGGGTACAAAACCGCCATGATCGGAAAATTGCACTTGGGGGGTACCCCAACCGGGTTTTGACTATTACGACATCCTCCCAGGGCAGGGCAGTTATTACAACCCCACCTTTATCAACCAATCCGGGGAATACCAAACAGAAGGATATGTTACCGAGATCATTACGGATAAAACCCTTGGACTGGCTTGATTCCATAAAGGATTCCGATCAGCCTTTCATGGTGATGATGCACCATAAAGCGCCGCACCGGTCATGGGACCCGGGTCCCAATGAACTGGGCATGTATGAAGACGTTGATTTTCCGGAACCGACCACACTTTTCGATGATTATTCCGGCGGGAGAGAGGCCGCCAAACTTAATAATATGACCATTGCAACTACCATGGGGATGGATCGAGACCTGAAGATGTCCGATTCGGCGAGGAATGGTTTGAACGAAGCGCAATTGAAAACCTGGGATTCCCTTTACGGCCCCATTTACGAGGAATATAAAAAAACCAACCCGGGCGGGAAAGACCTGGTGCGATTTAAATACCAGCGCTACATGAGGGATTATTTGTCCTGCGTTGCCGCGGTGGATAAAAGCGTGGGAAGGGTATTGGATTATCTGAAAGAAAACGGGATGGACAAGAATACCATTGTGGTATACACGTCCGATCAGGGGTTCTACCTCGGGGAGCACGGCTGGTTTGATAAACGCTGGATGTACCGGGAATCACTGCGTACGCCCCTGCTCGTCCGCTGGCCAGGAGTTGTGGAACCCGGATCAGTAAATGAAGACCTGGTTTCCAACCTCGATTTTGGAGAAACCTTCCTCGATATTGCAGGGGCAGAAATTCCCGGAAGCATGCAGGGCAGGAGTATGGTGCCGGTTTTAAAGGGAATACCCCGGATGACTGGCGGGACGCGCATTACTACCACTATTATGAACATCCCTCGGAACATAATGTGATGCGACATTACGGCATCACAACAGATAAATATAAACTTATCCATTTCTATTATGACATTGATGCATGGGAATTACTGGACCTGGAGAAAGACCCACAGGAAATGCACAATGTCTATGGTGATCCGGCGTATGCCGGTGTGCAGGCGGAACTGCACAGGAAACTGGAGGAGCTAAGGGTTAAATATAAAGACAACGATTCCCTAAACCAGCATTTTATTGATGAATATAATGAGAAGGTGAAGAAAAACCCCATCATTGAATACTGGAAGCGTACCCCCGAAGAACTGAAGGCTTATTTCCAAAAACGGGACACAGCCACCAAAATATAAGTATTCCCGGAGAAAATAGCAGAATCTTCACTTCCATAATGCATGTCCGGCCCGGCCATTTCTTTGCAGGCAAACCGGGGTTACTGGCCCCCGGACCTCTTAAAATACGCCAGCCTGGACAAAGGGACTTCCACTTCAATGGTCTTCCCTCCCTTATAATGTTTTCCGCTTTCATCGATCCAAGTTCCTGTGGGCAATTTGACTGTTCTGGAATGGCTCTTTCGTCTACAGGTGCCACCAGGATGTCATTCCCGAGCATATACTGGTCGTCAGACGATTCAAATCCCTGTCCGGGGAAAACGTATTCCATATGGCGGACGATCGGTTCGCCCGTTTTCGGCGGCCTGCCGGGCCGGTTCATAGATATGGTCCCCCATCCTTGCGTGCAGCCAGGCTGCTTTCCGGCAGATCTCCAGGTGCTCCGGGTCCAGTACCCGCCAGGGGGCCACAGAAAACTGCATCATGGGCATCAGGGCCTGTATTTGGGCAGATCGGATCATCAATTCCTGGTCGAACTTCGAATAATCTATGTTTTCAAAATTGGATCGAAGGCCTCCGCCGATCATATCAGGGCAGGTAAAGGCGTATCCGATAATGCCGGCCGATACCATATCGGGGATCAAAAGTTTTAACTCGTCCCAGGAATAGCCCTTGTCTTGCAGGCGCTGGGCAAGGGGTTGGTTTCCCATTTTCCACGACGCCCGGAATTCATTAAAATCGAATTCTGTACCCAGTTGTGCATAACGCTCGGCCTGTAAGGTGCCCCTGGTATTTGTGGCCTGGCTTTGATACCGGGGGGAATCCTCTTCGTAGAAATCAAAATCGGCGGCGTCAAATTTAAAGCCGTCAATCCCATAGGTTTCCTGCAATCCGTTTAATTTTTCCCTGAACCAGTCTATGGCAGCCGGCTTGGTAAGGTCAAGACAGGCGCTGTAGCCATTCCACCATTCAATCAGGGCCGGACGGCTTTCATCGGGCGTCATTACAAGGGCATTTAAATCTGCTAATTCCCTGTATTCCCTGCTATCCGGACTTACAAAAGGGGTCACCCAAAGCATGATGCGAAACCCCTTCCCGTGCAGTTGGTCCACCATCTTTTTGGGGTCGGGAAAGGCCTCCCGTTCAAATTCATAATTTCCGTAATACCGGGACCAGTTATCATCGATCATGAATACCCCCGGCGGGAAATCATTCGCCAGTACATCATTGGCGTACTTCAGGATAGCTTCCTGTGACTGGTCCTTCCCCAATTCGATCCAGGTATTGTATTGTGGCATTTTGAACATCAATTCATTCGGGGTCTTTCCCGATGGGGGAAAGTGTTTTTGCATGGCGCCCAGGTATGCGTCACGTAGCGTTTGGCCCGCCGGTTGGGCTTGCAGAGTCTCGTGGTCCGAATCCAGGATCAATACCCCATCCTCAAACCGGAAGGCAAACGGCTGGTCGCTCCAAACGAAGCGCCCTTTGCTTGACACGAGTAGGGGGGCCGCCTGATTCCCGCGGTTATCCCGGGACAGATCCATCAGCGACTCATTTTCCTGGTAAGGTTGAAAATTGAGATCCTCCAAAGGCGTATTGCAGAGGGCTTTGGCGGTATAGCCGCCATACCATTTTTCCCCTGGCAACGGTTCAATTCGGGAAGTGTGGCTTTGGGCAATTGTGGACAGGCAACTCAGCAGGAAGAAACAGAGGAAATTTGGGTTCATTTTTGTAGTTGTCATTTAAACGCTAACGAAATTGGCTATGGATAGTAATTCCACTATGGGAACTCTGCCCTAAAATACAATAATAGCCTTAACCTGCCATCCCGGCATGGTCCAATCCGAAAAAGCAAATACGCTCAGATGTGCAATGTCCATTATATCACCGGGTCTGAAGGCCTTGCTGTGGAAGGGAAGGAATAAATTATCCGTTTTGATTTTAAATTGTTTGCGATTGGGATATATTCGAAGCCTTTAATACAGGAGGATGAAAATAAGCAACATTTCAGATACCGCATTTTGGGTGGCACAGTACAGGGCCGAGGAAGGCCCGCGTCAGGATGCCCTTTTTGAGGACGTGCTGGCAGGGAAACTCGCAGGGGAAAAGGGGAAGGAAATAAAGGCCTTTATGGATCCCAAAAACAAAATTTCCTGGGCCATTGTTGTCCGGACATATTTGTTTGACCATGCCATTATGGAAGCCGTAGAGGCCGGGGTAGATATGGTTGTATGCCTGGCCTCGGGGCTGGATACCCGGCCCTATCGGCTACCCCTTCCGGAAGGCCTGAAATGGGTGGAAGTAGACCTCCCCGGGATCCTGGAATACAAAACGGAAACATTAAAAGATGAAAAGCCCAGATGCAGGTTGGAGCGCATTGCATTGGACCTGGGGTCTGAAGCGGAAAGACAGAAGCTTTTTGATAGGCTTAATGGGGAGGCCTCTCATATCCTGATCGTTTCTGAAGGGTTGCTCGTCTATCTCAGCCCGGAACAGGTTAGCGATCTTGCCCGTGACCTGGCGGTACCGGCCCATTTTAATAAATGGATCCTGGATTTGGCTTCTCCGGGTTTAGTAAAAATGATGAATAAGCAGTCAGGTGAAAAATTGAAGCAGGCCAATGCCAGGTTCAGGTTTGGCCCGCCGGAAGGCCCTGGTTTTTTCAATTCTTTCGGCTGGTCAGTGGTAAAAGTCCACTCATTCTTTAAAACGGCAGCCCGGTTTAAAAGGGTGGGTTTCATCATGCGATTGCTGGCCCTGCTGCCGGAATCACAGGGGAAACAGGGATCCAGCCCGTGGTCTGGCGTATGTGTTTTTGAAAAGTCGAAAGGGTAACCTGTACTTACTTTTACAGTCAATTTATGTCAGAGATCCAGTTCTTCAAATATCTCCACCGATCGCATGCACAGCATAAATGCCTTACGCTTGTTCTCGTAGTGAAAAGGGATCATGCTTAGGAAAAGGGAGGCTTCAACCAGCCTTACCAGCGTCATATCAAGGTTCATCCTTGAAACCATGTTTACGAAGAGGGGATACTGTGTTTTGAGGTAATCAAACTGTTTAAAATTCAGGGAGGCGTGCATTTCATCATCAAAGGTTATTTCGGCCATATGGTTGATGATCAGGTCATAGTTCCCCAGGATAGAATGGGAAAGCTTGGCCATATCGTAATAGGGAGACCGCATACCCTGGTTTTCGTAGCCCTTGGGGTCTATCAATTTAATTTCAGCGTTTTGCGGCGAGAACAGAATATTGGAAAAACATAGATCTCCGTGTGAAAAGATATAATCTTCCTTCCTATAAATCTTTTCCCTTTTTAGCAATTCCTTCTGTACCCTCTGATGGTGATCGTGCACGGATATGTCCTTGAAATTCTGGAGGAATGCGTCCAGCGAGCCGAAATATTCGATCTTTTTCAACTGCTCCAGCCGGGCACTGTTCTTTTCGAGCAGTTCGTCAAAGGAGTTTTTTTCGTATGGGAGGTCAATGTGTTTTTTCGAATCGTCAAAATACTTCTGTACCAGGGACAACAATATCCTGAATGATTCTTCGTCCAGGCTATTGGAGAGATATAAATGGGAAACGTCCTTGTAATCGTAGGACACCATGGAGTATTGAGCGACATCGCCCTCCTGGTTAAACTCGAACACTTCCACGAAATAGCGCTGCAAATGATCTGGGACATGTCGCAGGAATTCGAATTCCGACTTAAGTTTTTTGGACTCCAGCGACTTTTTCACATAGTGGTCCCCAATACTTTGGATGTCGTTGAAATGCCGTGAATCGTGGCTGTTGCTTAAAAGGGTCTTTAATTCCGGGAGGGAAGTGAGGTCCAGGATAAATCCGGGAAACCGGACAAAGTAGATATCCCGTGTATTGAGGTCCTTCAGGTAAGCGATGAAGCGGGATTTATGCCCTTTATAAATAAAGCAATTTTTATGTCCCCAGAAGGCATTGATCATCGAGTAGCTTGCGAAATTCAGAAATTTTTCGAGGGCATCCAGATCTTTTGCAAACACACTGGTACTAAAGATCAGGATTTCGTCTGAGGCGGAGTCCTGTTCCAGTTCGGAAATGTCCTCGATGTACCTGAGTTCCCTGTGGGGAAGTAAATTTTCAATGCGCTCCCGCACAGTCTGGTTTCCGATCCTGATCTCAGAATAGCGTGAACTTACCGAATACTGGCTTATCTCATCGGATAAGATCTTGCTGTCAAGATAATATATATCGGTCATTTTAAGGCACTTGATAGATAAGTCAGGAAACACTTTCCACTTGCCCAAGAGATTCTTGTTCCAGCTCGATACGCCTTTATCCCGGGGTTTTTCTATGATCGGGAAAAAGTATTGAGGTTTTATAATCTTGTAGAGCATGAAATCCAGTGTATAGTCATTGGGGAGCTTTTCAACATCCGCAATCCGGCCTCTTTCCATTAGTTTCGGCTGCCCGTTGAAATCCTTTATGGGTCTGAAGGATAAAATGGTGATCGCCATCCTAAGGAAAAATGAGAACAGGGCATCGGATGAGTCGGCCTGCTTTTCCGCAAAGGGAAAATGGTGTCCGGTTGATCCATTTTAAGGATGTCCTCACGGTGTGTGAGAAAATAGGAATAGGCGTCGAATTGCCTGTCGGAATGATTCAGAAGGATAAAATCAGCCTCGCTTTTCAGGAAGGCCTGCTTAATCCCATAGCCGTATCCCTGGTTTTCAGACACATGTACCAAATCCATCTTTTTCTCCACTTTTTCCAGTTTTTCAAATAGCCCGGCGGAGCCGTCTTTTGACCCGTTGTTGACGAAATAGGTATTTACGGATATGAAACAGCCGTTCCAGCTTCTTGAGGTCCCGGTACATCTCCATAATATTCCCCTCTTCGTTATAGAAGGGCACTACCATGTCTATGGATGCATTCCTGTAAGGTCCTGAAAATTTAAAAATGAATTCCTCAACAGAAATATTTTTATCATCCACATAATGGCCTTCCTCCCCGCAATAGGGTTTGCCAAAAATTATGTCGTTATATGGGATGCTGTTTTCAGCGAGCCATTTCAAGGCGATTGGTTTGGTATGTTCATGGATTTTCTGAAGGTCCCCATTGAAGGATTTCATATTTCTGGCAGTAAATATCGTGATATCGAATTTCTTATTCGATTCATCATGGTTTCCCGTACCAGTGGTATTCACCGGTTTTATCGGATAGTCCAGGCTCTTGTCATCAACAGTGATGGTACTGTCCAGATCGATTATTAGCTTGTTTTCCTTCATTTTCCTTTCTTGATAAAATTTAATATAAACAGGACAAAGAGATCAGATATCCCCGTTCCGAAAATATACACTGTATAGGCTGTAGAGGCAATCAGGTAGTTATTGAAACGACGGGTGCAACAGGAAAGATCGTATAAAACGATAGTTGTACGCCACCAAACCCTAGAGGCCCGTTTGGCAACAGGGAAGAAAATGCGATAAAAACTGTCAGCAAGATGCAGCAGGTCTATTCTATAACTCAACTCCCCGAAGAAAATAAACAGGCTCAACAGTTCAAAACTCCATATCAGGATCGTAAATGATAAAATAGAGAGCGACTTGGCTTTTAAAACCTTTTTCGCCTCCCTCAGGTTCATTAAAAATTCGTGCGAGAACTTGAGTAATGGATAACTCCAGCGATTTTCTGATCGGTACAGCAGCCTTTTATGGATGATGAGCACGGTATCTTCCAGAGACAGGATGGTTACAAGTATCAACATCAATACCAGCATGATGCTGACCATGGTGTTTTGAATTTCAGGGACTTCCCCCGGATAGATGTACAAGCCAACGGAAAATAGGAACGCCAGGATCGTAAAGTCAAAGAACCGTTCGATTATCAATGTATTCAGGGAAGTAAAGCCCGAATTAAACACTTTTTTGAAACGGAGGAAACGGTAGGCCTCCCCCAGTTTGAATGGGATGATCAGATTAACCCCATTGGTCTTGAATTGTTCGACAAAAACAGCCTTCAAGGCAGACTTCACATCACCAGAAATAACGAATAACCTCAGGGAACGTATACAATGCGAAATAACATAAAAAGCAATACAAAAGAAGATCTTCCAGTTAAAATAGGTGGATTGTATGCTGCTGACATCCAGGTTCTTGATATCCAGGAAATTAAAAACAAGGACTATAAAAATAATCCCTATTGATAAACAGGAATATTTTTCGCAAATACCGCATCACACCTTATTCTTGTTGGAAAAATATTCCTCGGGGTCCCCAGGATGATCGTATCCTTCCCTTCCATGTTACGTACGCCCCTGATCTTTTCACCCTGCTGTAGCATCAGCTTATAGATATCGCTGATATACATTTCCCGGCCTGTTTCGATGCGGCCGTAATAATCACGATAAATGGACTGCGTTTGCAAATCCGTATAAGCCGGTGGTGGCATACCGTGAAATGGCTTCCTTTTCGGCAATCCTGCCGACCAGCTGTTCCTCGTTCAGGGTCACAAAACTAAAATGGTCCCGATCCTCAATAAAAACATCGATTGCCCCGGCATAAATCTTTAAGGTCCCGGGCCATATTTTCAATATCCCTCTGCTTTAAAATAGTATCCCCGTTAAAAAAGAATATAGGATAGTTGTTATTAATCGCCGAGCAGCCAATATAACCAGTCTCAGCCTGCCCCCGGGTATCGTCCGTGACTAATAATTTCATATTTATTTCCCGAATTCGGAAATGATTCTTTCCAGATTCGTCCAACATAATCCTGATGTTCCTTGTTTATCACCAAATAGAGGTACACGTCGGCCGGGAAGTTAAATTCCTGGATGCTCTTCTCCAAAATGGTCTGATCGTCATCCAGTTTAAGCAGGTATTTTGGCAATCGGATATTCTTTTCGGTAAACCGTTTCCCTTTTCCCGCCAGGCAGTAAACAAAATTAAAGCTTCCGATAATGGTATTTTTTAAAGGTTGATGGATATTTCGAAAAGGTAAAAAATCGCCTATTAATTTTATGAATATTTCCATAATTCTCCTTGGACACGAGCATCTCGCTCAGAATCACTTTTCTTTTTTGATCGGATATCGTTCACTATCAACAGAAAAAAATAGAATATCAAAAAACAAACGTTGAATATTACTAAATATTTATTCCTCATAAATTCCCTAACGTCTATCGCTTCACCAGTTATAATATCTAGAATACGGATGAATCTAGGGACTAACAGAAAAGCATCAAATATCCGATAGAGAATTTTAAAATATTTCGAACCTATAAAGAAATGGAAGAATCAGTAAGAATAAATATAATCATGTCCAAAATGATAAAACCCAAAGAAGGAAAAGAGGATGGAACATATAGAAAATTGTCCTTTCATTTAAATGAAACTTGATAGTCGATAAAGGAACAATGCTAAAAATACTATAAGACCAATAGTTAGAGTATTTATTCCCATTAATGGCCCTTCAAATAACAGCCCATAAAGGCTCATCAAGTCCGAAGGCCCGGACCTCAAAGGCCTAGCGTTTGCACCGATTGTGTTATACCTTTAAAGGGTAGAAAATACAGTGGAAATAAAGTTTAATTTAAACTGTAGGGAATAAACAACGGAAATATCAATGTAATCAATCCACTTAATATTACGGACCTATAATATCCCATTAATAAAAATCCGAACAACATGGGGATTCCAAACGAATATTTAAGCGTTAAAAAGCGACAGGAGGATGGGAAGCAACATCTTGTTTTCCCTGAATTTCCAGGATAAGTACGTAAGGATAAGGATCAATATAGATCGATTGGCCATTGTCTACAGACTGATGAGGGGATAACCAATAAAAAATGGCAGGAAAATGATGGCCATTTGCCTGTACCCGAAGTTGAAGTCTTTCTTTATCTGAATAAGGAAAATCAACAGTAACAGGCCATTCAGCAGGAACCAGATCAACTTAAAAGTGTCCCAGGATAAAAATGAAAGCGGCTGGAGTAGATAGTATAGCTGAAAGTAGTAATTGGGCACACTCCTCATAAACCACTCGTTAAAATGCACCAGATAATAATTGTAGAGATCGATGTTTTTAGCAAGCAGGCTGGCCGGGTACCACTGAGCATCCTTGCCTCCGGTTGCCTGCCAAACCCCCTTGTAGAAGCCTATAAGGGCGTTCCAAGAAACATCAGGTAGAACGCGGTTTTATATATCAGAGATTTTTTCATACTTTCGAAGGCCTTTAAAAATTTCATCAGCAATAGCTGTCCATATCTATTTCTCCTTCTGACAAGGCGGCCTGGAGCATTATTCCGTCAGGGTCTTTGGGATATAGGTTATTATAACGCAATAATTAGCACTAAAGGTATTCGCAACCCATAGGCATGACAAATAAATACTGTGAACTGTAAGAAAAATCGTTTAATTCTATCGCCATATCACCGGTCTTGATGAAACCGTTTGACAATTCATTAATCCGATGTTCACAGGCTTGAAGCTTGCAGGGAATAAAATTAAAAATTACACAGTTGTTCTCCCTTTTGAAAGCCGGTCGGGAATCATCCCGTTATGTTATTCTCATAATCGTGACATAAACCCGATGAAAATTTTGGGGTAGTTGGATAACTCCCGTTATCCGCCATGACGATCGAATAGCCGGCCGCCGGCGAATTGCGCCTCCTCCTTCAATGCCCTTTCAATCCTCAGAATTTCGTTCCATTTCACGGTCCTTTCAGACCGGGCCAGGGCGCCAAGCTTAAGTTGCCCGGCATTGGTGGCGACCGCCAGATGGGCGATGAACGGATCTTCGGTTTCCCCGGATCGGCCGGAAACTACCGGCAACCACCCGGCTTGTTGCGTCTGCCTGATACATTCAATGGTTTCGGTGACCGTACCGATCTGGTTCAGTTTGATCAATACCGAATTGGCCAGCCTATTGGCAACGCCGTCACGAACGCGTTCCACGTTCGTCGCGAAGAGGTCGTCCCCGATTATATTGAGTTCGTCACCCCAGGCTGAGGTAAGCCTTGCCCAGTTTTCACGGTCCGCTTCGGCGAACGGATCCTCAAGTGAAAGGATAGGGTAGGCCTGGCACCAGCTATGTATGAGGTCGTAAAATTCCTTTGGAGTGAAAGTACGGTTTTCCAGGGTCAAATGGTAGCATCCACCCGAAAACAGTTCGGCTGCCGCGACATCCAGGGAAAGGCTTACGTCCGTACCAGGCCTGTAGCCTGCTTTTTCGATCGCCTTTAGCATGAGTTCGAACCCTTCTTCATGGGAGTCCAGTGCCGGCCAATACCCCCCTTCGTCAGCCAGGCCATACAACTTATTTCTTTCCTTCAGCAACTCACCGCAGCAGTGGTAAATATTAAAAGTCATTTCAAGACATTGGGCATAAGAGGCGGCCCCGTGGCAGATGACCATGAAATCCTGGATATCGATCCGCCTCCCGCTATGCGCCCCGCCCCCCATAATTTGAATTTCAGGGATGGGGATCAGGTGCCCTTCCCCTGAGGTAAGGCTTTTGAATAAAGGGATTCCTTTGGCAAACGCGGCAACACGTGCTACAGCCATGGATACCGCCAGCAGGGCATTGGCACCCAGCCTGGATTTATTTTCTGTTCCGTCAAGCCCAATTAGCAGCTGGTCTATCCCTTCCTGATCATCTGCTCGTTTTCCGATAAGTTCGGGCGCGATGATGGTCCGGATGTTGTCAATCGCCCGGTAGACGGATCGGCCGAGGAATTTCTGCGGGTCGTGGTCCCTGAGCTCTTGTGCTTCGAATTTCCCCGTGGATGCGCCGGCCGGCACTGAAGCCAGAGCAGTAATCCCCGTGTCTAGCGAAATTTCAGCTTCAATGGTGGGATTGCCCCGGGAATCCAGGATTTGATAGGCATCAAGATGCTTAATTTTCATGTTGGTAGTAATTTTTCAAAGCCAGGGTCCATTGTTCCTCCAGGACGTCCCGGGTAAAATGGCCTTCGAGTAAAGCCTTGTTTGCGAAAGATCGGATAAATTGTCTGGCATTCGCATTTTCCGCCAGGTATTCTACAGGGGACTTCCCGTCTATACGGGCCAGCAGGACCATCAGCCAGAGGCGGAGGCTCCGTTTCTTCAAATCCCCGGGTCCGGGGAGAAAATTTTCAAAATAGGTATGCCAGAATACCCGGGCCAGATCGGGGTAGTCCTCAAAGGAGGGCCCAAGCATAAATTGTTTCAGATGGAGGTGGGTAAGCATGAATGCCAGATCAAAAGCCGGGTCTCCGTACCAGGCTACCTCATGGTCCAGCAACACCGTGCGTTCCGGGCCCACCATAATGTTCTTCGGGCTGAAATCACCGTGTACCAGGCAACGGCGTTGCTTTGCCAGCCGTTCCGCCTCCTGCAGCATAAGGTCCCTTACATGTGGGTTCCGCTCAGCAGTGGTGAGGAGGTATGGCTCTATCCGCAGGCTGTGGAAATTATCGGGGGTATCGAACCACTTCCTGGCCGTTTCATCGCCATAGGATCGGCTATGGATATCCGCCAGGATCTTCGCCATCCGGGCGCTTACCGCCTGGTCGAAATGGCCTTCCAGGAGTTGTACCTTCCAGTTCCTGTATTCTGAACCCAGGTATTCCATCACAAAGAAATCGTCCTCCGGTGCCGAGTACAGGATTTTTGGAACCACTTCCGGGTTGAAACGGCCCACATAGGCAATAAAGGCCTGTTCTACCTGGCTCCTGGAAGTATCTGCTTTCCACATCTCGCGGACTTTAAGGCGGGGCAGGGCCCGCTTAACCACAAGCCGCTCCGCCCCTCCCTTTAGTAAGCAGATCTCTGAAGACACTCCTCCTCTCAGGGGAATACATTCGATGTCCCCGTCCGGTAGCAGACCCTTTTGTTGAAGTAAAGTCCTTATATGGCGCAGATCCATGGATTAGAATATTTGCAGGTCTCTATCGGGGCATCCTCCCGGGAACCAAATTACGAGTTATCTTCCAAACTATTCCATACCAGCGCCCGTTGCCCCCAGAAGAAGGCTTTATGTATTTGATGCTGTTTGCGGGGATCGGTTCCGTATTTTCCGATATCTTAGAGGGTGGATTCCGGAGGCAAGGTGATTTTGCGTTTATGGAGACACTTCGTTAAAACATGCCCCCTGTATTCTGATACGGATGATCAACAAATATATCCTTATTGCTGCAATTGCCGTGCTTTCAGCCTGCCGGGAGAAAAGCGATGTGGCCCTCCCCGGGGAGGAACAGGGGCATCCATACGTTTCGAACTACCCCGTGGGACGGTCTCCCTTGACAACACCGGCTTACATGGAATTGCCGCTGGGGAGTATCAGACCCCACGGATGGCTCCGGACGCAATTGGAACGCATGGCCTCCGGGATGGCGGGCAAGCTGGATTCCATTTACCCCGAAGTGGTGGGGCAGAGGAATGGCTGGCTCGGCGGGGATGGGGATGGCTGGGAGCGGGGCCCATACTGGATTGACGGCCTCTTGCCGCTGGCCTATATCCTCGATGATGCCCGGTTAAAAGCCAAGGCACAAAAGTGGGTAGACTGGACCCTGGAAAATCAGACGGCGGAAGGGTATATTGGCCCGGTCCCTTTTGAAACCGAGCCGGATAATGAGCCGGGGTTGCAACGGGGCGACCGCAGGGACTGGTGGCCGAAAATGGTCATGCTCAAGGTATTGCGACAATATTACAACGCTACGGGTGATGACCGGGTCATCCGGGCCCTGACAAAGTACTTCCGCTACCAGCTGCGGGAACTCCCTTCTCGACCCCTGGACTACCTCAGCCTTTGGGCCAATCGAAGGGGAGGGGACAACCTGATGGTGGTCTACTGGCTCTATACGATCACCGGCGATGCGTTTCTGCTCGATCTTGGGGAACTGATCCGCGAACAAACCTTTCCCTGGACGAAAATCTTTCTTAATGATGAGAATTTAAACGACCCTCGGCAAGTCTGGCAATATGCCTCCCTGAAAAGGTATCCTTTCGATACCGCCGAAATGAATACCTTAACAGTCTCTAAAGTTGGGGGATTGCACACTGTTAATTTCGCACAGGGACTCAAAGAACCGGCGGTGTGCTTTCAACGTGATGCCGACCCCAAACACCTGGCCGCAATAAAAAAGGCGTTGAAAGATATCCGTAAGTTTCACGGGCAAGCCCAGGGTATGTATGGGGGCGATGAGCCCCTGCATGGGGCAAATCCCATTCAGGGCATTGAATTTTGCGCCATTTCGGAGGAAATGTTCTCCCTGGAGACCATCCTGAAAATAACAGGGGATATGGAAATGGCGGATTTGCTGGAACGGATTGCCTATAATGCCCTGCCTGCGCAGGCTTCGGATGATTACAGCTCCCGACAATACTTCCAGGCGGCCAATCAGGTGGAACTAAGCGACCGGATGGATGTTTCCTTCCAGAACCAGGGGCACCAGGGCACGGATTTTGTTTTCGGCACCCTTACCGGATACCCGTGCTGCACGACCAATATGCATCAGGCCTGGCCTAAATTCGTGCAGAATCTATTCTACGCCACCCCCGACGGCGGGGTAGCAGCCCTGGAATATGCGCCAGGTGCGGTTTCTGTGAAAGTGGCCCAGGGGATTGAATTGCAGCTTGAGGAAGATACGGGCTATCCGTTCCGGGAGGATGTGGACTTCCATCTCAGGCTTCCGGAAGCGGCTACTTTTCCTATGCATTTCCGTATCCCTGCCTGGGCTTCAAAGGCTACAATTACCGTCAATGGGGAACAAATTGAAGCGGACAGGCACAATGGCCTTGCCGTCCTGACCAGGGAATGGCAAAACGGGGACAAAATCCGGCTGCACCTTCCCATGGAAACAAAAGCGTCGAGCTGGTATGAATTTACCACGGCGGTGGAAAGAGGACCATTGGTATATGCCCTTCGGATTGAAGGGGAAGAAAAAACCAGGGACCGGGGAGACCGGTTTGGGAGATTTACCGAGGTTTTTCCCAAAACTGCCTGGAATTTCGGCTTGCTTCAAAATGAATTGGACGACCTACCTGAATCGGTTATGGTCATAGAAAAGGAATGGGACGGCCGCTACCCCTGGAACCTTGAAAATGCCCCCGTTTCCCTGGTGATGAAAGGGCTTAGGATCCCGGAATGGACAGCAGACCATGGGGTACCCTACCTTCCGGCATTTTGGGGTCAGTACAGCGGGGATACCGAAGGCAGGATACAAGACATTACCCTGATCCCTTACGGGTGCAGCACGCTGCGGATCACGGAGTTTCCAACCTATAGCCTGCCTGAATGAGCCGAAGGCCTTGCGGCTACCGGTTAAAGCTGAAAGAATGCGTGGAAATTGGTTTTTTAGAATTTTAAGCCTCATCGGCACCTTGCTCATGCTTCATTGCCGGCAAGCCTCGCCCGCTGATATTCCTTCACAGGAGGAGGGTTCGGTATCCCTGCAACCGGTGCCATTCAACCAGGTTCGGCTGGAGGATCATTTTTGGAAACCCCTTCTTAAAATACAGGCGGATTCACTCCTGCCATTTGCGCTGAATAAGACGCGTCCTGCAGTTGAAAACCTTGAGAAAACGGCAAAATTCCTGCAAGGTGATACCACTGATCTGCCTTTCCCACACAGATACCTTTCCTCAGACCTGTATAAGGTCATGGAGGGGGCAGCCCTTTCCCTGGCTGAAAACCCCGATCCGGAACTTGAAAAAAAGCTGGATTCCATTATCGACATTATTGGGGCAGCACAAAAACCGGATGGTTACTTGTATGTTGCCCATATTACCGGTGTCTCACGGAATCACGAGCATTGGGGTGGAAGCGGCATGGGAGACAAACCTTACTCTTATGTACTACACAGCCATGAACTCTATAACATGGGGCATATGTATGAAGCCGCCGTAGCTTATTATGAGGTCACCGGCAAGGACAAATGGCTTAAAATTGCGGAAAAGAACGCCAGGCATGTCAACCGGGTATTTTTTGAAGGCGATCCCAATTATAATGGAGGAAAACCGGTAAACCAGGCCCCCGGGCATCAGGAGATCGAGCTCGCCCTGGTAAAGTTGTATCGTGCAACAGGCACCCCCCTGTACCTCGAAATGGCTAAGAAATTTTTAGACATCAGGGGGGTTACCTATGTTCCGGATGGGGAAGGCGTAATGGCTGCGGCTTATGCCCAGCAACAGGCACCGGTTGCGGAGCAGGAAACCGCGGTGGGCCATGCCGTTCGGGCAGCCTATATGTATTCGGCCATGTCGGATGTTTCGGCATTGGCCCATACAAAGGGCTATTCGGGAGCATTGGATAAAATCTGGCATAATATTACCGATACTAAAATGCATATTACGGGGGGCCTGGGTGCCGTTCGTGGTATCGAAGGCTTTGGCCCGGAGTTTGAGCTCCCCAATAAGGAAGCCTATGATGAAACCTGTGCAGCGGTAGGGAATGTCCTGTTCAATTTCAGGATGTTTTTACAGCACAGGGATGCAAAATATATGGATGTGGCAGAGGTGGCGCTCTTCAATAATTCGTTGGCGGGGATGGGCCTGGACGGTAAGGAATTCTTCTATGTCAACCCCCTGGAAGCTGATGGGGTGACTCCCTTTAACCAGGGAGAACCCGGGCGTTCACCATGGTTCCATACCGCCTGCTGCCCTTCTAACCTGGCCAGGTTGTTGCCTCAGGTGAGCGGCATGATGTATGCCTATACCCCCGATGAGATATACCTGGCCCTCTACGCCAGCAGCCATACCCGTATCCCTTTGAAAACGGGCCAGGTGACCCTCAGACAGGTGTCGGACTATCCCTTCAGCGGGAAAGTACGGGTGGAAGTGATCCCGGAAAAAGAACAGAAATTCACGGTAAGGCTTAGAATTCCTACATGGACCGGGGATCAGTTCGTTCCCGGTGCCCTTTATACCTATGCCAACCGAACGGGGCAACGGCCAACCCTTGAAGTTAATGGGAAAGAAATGCCTTTACGGGTTGAAAAGGGATTTGTTTCGATAAACAGGACCTGGCAACCGGGCGATACCATAAACCTGACGCTTCCCCTGCCTGTTCGCTTCAACAGGGCCGACGCGCGAGTAGCTGCCGATCGGAACCGGGTGGCCATAAGCAGGGGACCGCTGGTATATTGTGCGGAAGGGGTAGACAATTCGGGTGCCGTGCAACGTTTTTTACTGGATGAGGTACCCGGGGCAGGGAAAATTTCAACGAAAGCCATTTCAGAAGGCAAAATGAAAGGGATTATAAGGATAACCCTTCCGGCAAAGGATAGGGTAGAAGGGAAGCTGCTGGAATCTGAGCTGAGCCTGATCCCCTATTATTCATGGGACAACCGGGGCGATTCATCCATGATGGTATGGTTTCCGCAACGGTAAGGGAAACCTCCGGCCCCGGCAGGTAAAGGGATATTGCTGCTAAATGAATTTTTTATTTGTTATCGAGAATGTATTGATATGAGAGAGTTTTTTCTATTGATTGCCTTAAGTGTCCTGATGCAATTTTCGCAGGCCCAGGATCAGTCGGTTCCCAGAGTGGTATTGATCACCCTTGATGGGATGCGCTGGCAGGAAGTATTTTCCGGCGCCGACTCGCTGTTAATTGGCAATAGTGAATTTGTAACAGATACAGCCGGCCTGAAGGCCCGGTTTTGGAGAGCCAAGCCGGGCGAACGGAGGCAAGTCCTGTTCCCGTTCCTCTGGAACGAGATGTCCAAGATGGGACAGGTTTACGGGAACCGCTATCTGGGCAGCAAGGTGGATCTTACCAACCAAATGTGGTTCTCTTATCCGGGTTACAATGAAATCCTGACCGGCAGGGCCGATGACGTCCGGATTCATAGCAATGACAAAGTAAATAATCCCAATGTCACCTTCCTGGAAGTGGCCGGGAAATCGGATCGTTTCAGGGGCCGGGTGGCTGCATTTGGCAGCTGGGATGTTTTCCCGTACATCGTCAACGAAGAGCGCTCCGGGGTACCGGTAAATGCCGGATTCGAACCGGCGTCCGGGGATCGGCTCACCGATCGCGAAAAATTCCTGAACGAGTTGCTGCCCCAGGTGCCCACCCCTTGGAATTCAGTAAGGCTGGATGCCTTTACACAACATTACGCCCTCGAATATATGAAAAGGGAACATCCCAAAATTATATACATTGCCTATGGGGAGACCGATGATTTTGCACATGACGGCGACTATCAGGCCTATTTGCATTCGGCCAATAACACAGACGGATTTATTCACGACCTGTACGACTTTACACAACAGGACCCGTTCTATAAGGGACGTACCGTCTTCCTGATAACAACCGACCACGGCAGGGGTACTTCACCCCCGGGGTCCTGGAAGAGCCATGGTGAAAAAATAATGGGCTCCGGGCAGGTCTGGGTGGCACTCTTCGGGAGCGGGATCCCGGCCGCAGGCGAAAGACAAGGTGAGGAGCAGCTTTTTAGTGCGCAGATTGCCCCCCTGGTTTATAAATTGTTGCGACTGGACAACCCGATAGCGAAGCCCTACCCACCACTTCCGGTCACTGTCGACCACTAAGCAGGTGAAAGTGGCCGGTATTAGAAAATTTAACCCGGGGAAATACCCTTCGGGGATGGACATCTTCCGCTCCTATTTGGTACCTTGTAGGGCATTGGGGCGGAAACGCCAAACTGAGATTTACAGATGAAAAATGATCGCCGAAACTTTATCCGGTTTAACATGTTCGCAGGCGTATGGGCGGCGGCTTCGGCCTGGTTGCCATATCGGGCTGCCGCTTCTTTTAAAAATGACCGGGCAATTCAAACACGGAATATGGAATCACTTTTGGAGCAATACGTCCAATGCCTGGGAGGGCCTTTCCCGGAACCTGGTCCGTTGAACGCTGTCCTTGGGGAAACGATCGAGAAGGATGGTTACCGCATCGAACGGATCACCTATGAGGTGCAGCCCGGGGAACCGGTGGGGGCGTTCCTGTTGATTCCCGATGGGGTAAGCAGGGAACAGCCCGCCCCGGGGATCGCGGTTTGGCACCAGCACAATGGGGAGTATCATTTGGGGAAGAGTGAGCCGGCGGGGCTGGCTGGCAATCCCATGCACCATACGGCAGTTGCCCTGGTAAAAGAAGGCTATGTAGTGCTTTGCCCGGATGCCCTCTGCTTTGAGGATAGGCAGGATCCGACCGGAAAGTTACAGGGGAATGCCTATGAGCGATTTGAGTTTCTCCGGCAGGTAGTCCGGGGCCGGTCCCTGGCCTGGAAGAATATTCTCGACATGAAACGGGCCATTGACTTATCTCGGCGGGAGACCTGAGGTGGATTACAGCCTCCATGGGGTGCTACGGGCATTCCATGGGGTCTACCCATTCCTGGCTGGTGGGGCCGCTGGAACCCCGCCTGAAATGCGTGATCGGGAATTGTTGCCTGCCCACATACGATGCCATTGAAGCGAATCACCTGATCCATTGTTTCCCCAATTTTGTACCAGGCTGGAAAACACATGGCGATACCCCCGAAATTGCCGCCCTGATCGCGCCACGTGCACTGCATTTAAACTTTGGGGAGGAAGATCCCGGAACGCCGATAACATATGCACGGCATGGCCTGGAAAACATTGAAAAGGCATACAGGGAATCCGGGGTGCCTGAAAAATTCACGTATTATATAGAGCCGGGGGCAGGACATGTCCTTACGGCAACCATGTGGGAGCACGTAAAAACTACATTTGAAAAATACCTAAAATCGTAAACAGATGAAACAGGTTATAGACCTGGCCTCTTTCCACAAACCGGTATCATCACTTTTCAGCCTTCCCGAAACCCGCGAAGTATGGGACTCCTACCGCTTATCTGATGAACAGATCCGCCATTTTGAGGAGTTTGGGTATGTATCCGGGATAAAAATGCTGGGGGATGAACAGGTGGATGTGCTTAGGCAGGAACTGGCCGAACTGGCTGACCCCAGCCACCCGGGGCACCATTTGTATTACGAATTCCACAGCAATGAATCTGCCGATCCAAACACTATATTATTTCACTCCCTCGGACATTGGCGGATTTCCCAGGCTTTTCATGATGTGTTGTGGAATCCGGCTTTCCTGGTGCCTGCCTATCAGCTCCTGGGACAAAGGCCAGTGCGCTTCTGGCACGATCAGCTATTTTGCAAACCGGCGCACCACGGCGGGGTCGTGGCCTGGCATCAGGATTATTCATACTGGACCCGGACCATCGCCATGCAACACCTAACCTGTTGGACCGCACTGGATGATGCAACTCGTGAAAACGGCTGTCTGCACTACCTGCCCGGCAGTCATAAATGGGGCTTGCTTCATGCGCCATCGCTGGCCGGAGACATGGAGGCGCTGAAGGGCTGCCTGAGCGAGGAACAGCAAGAGGCTTTCGCAGACCCCGTCGCTGTGGAACTGCCCAGGGGATATGCTACCTTCCACCACCCGCTGATGGTACACGGTTCTTTTGAAAACAGATCGGCAAACAGCCGGAGGGCTTTTGTCCTGAACGTTTTTGCCGACGGGACCATGAGCCATACCGATGAAGAATTGCTGGCCGGGGTTCCGAGGATTCCAAAAGGGGAGAAGATATCAGGAAAATTTTTCCCCTTATTACCCGTTCCGGATGTAGGTCCTTCCGCATGAAACGATTCCTAATCCAGAAAATACCTTCCTTCCCCTGTAGTTTAATCAAGTATTGCTACATTTAAACTTCGGAAATGCGACAAAAAGTTGCCCCCATTAAACTAAATCCAACCACATGAGTAAACAATCCCGACATCCATCGGGCATCTCCCGCAGGAACTTCGTCAAGAAAGGAGCCTTGGCCTCATCTATATTTATTGTACCCCGGCATGTCCTCGGGGGAACCGGATATACACCTCCAAGTGACCAGTTGAACCTGGCCGCCATAGGCGCCGGTGGCAAAGGCATCAGCGATATCCTCAATGCCTCGGGAAATGGGCAGGAACGGGTAGTTGCGCTTTGCGATGTGGATTTTGCCGGATCGGCCGCCGCTTCCGTGACCTCTTTTCCAAAGGCAAAACTTTACAATGATTACCGGGAAATGCTCGACAAGGAAAAGGACATAGAAGCCGTAACCATTTCTACTCCCGACCACGTTCATGCCCCGGCAGCTACTTATGCCATGGCCAGGGGGAAACATGTCTACGTACAGAAACCCATGACCCATAACATTCGAGAAGCCCGTTTGCTTACAGAGATGGCACGAACTCACAAAATCGTAAGCCAGATGGGGAATCAGGGGGGCTCTAACCCTTTGCTGGGCATGGTGCAAAACTGGATAGACTCAGGGGTACTTGGAAAGATTCACAAGGTTGAGGTTTGGACGAACAGGCCGGTTTGGCCACAGGGATTTGCCATGCCAGAACCAGATGAAAGTCTCAAACCGGAATCGCTTTATTGGGACCTCTGGCTGGGGCCTGCTCCCGCTACCCCCTATATCCCGAATATTCATCCTTTTAATTGGAGGGGTTGGTGGGAATATGGCACGGGAGCGCTTGGCGATGTGGGATGCCACCTGATCGATATCCCTTTCCGGACCCTTGGGCTGAAATACCCAACCGATGCCGAATGCAGCGTTGGTTCAGTCTATACCCAAATGTGGAACGCCGATTACCATCCGGAAGGCTGCCCGCCTTCTTCTTTCATCACCCTTCATTTTGAAGCCACGGAAAAAAGCAAATCACCTGTTGAAATGACCTGGAGCGACGGGGGCATCCGGCCATCCCATCCCGAAATCATTCCTGCCGATCACGATATCGGCGGAACAGGCAGTGCGAACGGGGTGATGATACATGGGGAAAATGGCATCATTTCAACCAATATCAACGACAGTTCCCCCCTGATGCCCAAGCTGTACCTGCAGGACGGAAGTACGGAATTCGGCCCGGAAACCGAACCAAATGATGAACCCGAATATGGCCACCAACGGAAATGGGTGGAAGCTTGCAAGGCGGGTTTCGACAGCAACTGAACACCGGGCCCTGACTTCCTCGTTTGACTATGCCGGCCCGATGACCGAAACGGTACTGATGGGGAACCTGGCCATTCGAAGCTATATGCTGCGAAGGGAAAATGACCTGGGCGACAATGGAATTTTACGGACGCAAGAAATTGCTTTGGGACGGCGATAATATGCGGATAACCAACCTGGAGGAAGCCAACCAGTTCGTCACAAGAACCTACAGGGAAGGTTGGGAAGTTTAAACCGGGAAGAACTGATAAACCAGTATATGTTAACATGCATAACAAATCACTTCTCCTGGCGGACCTGCAAGAAAAGGTTCGTCCTGGCCCTGTTTACATAATTGTCTCCCTGGGCCTATTTACCGCTTTAGTTCCTGTAACGGGAACAAAAAAATGATCCGCAGCTATCCGCCCGCGAGATACGCGACAGCCTGTACTCATTGCTGAGTGAAGAGGAAAAAAGGCTTCCGGAGAATGCCCTTGCCAGTTTGGAAGTGGCCGAAGGGTTGGAAGCTACGTTGTTCGCATCGGAACCCCAGTTACTGAACCCCACCAATATGGATATCGATTCCAGGGGACGGGTTTGGATTACCGAAGCCTATAACTACAGGCCTACCCTGAATCCGGGCAACCCCCAGCGGGAGAAAGGAGACCGCATTGTGATCCTTGAGGATACCGATGGGGACGGGAAGGCGGATACCACCAAGGTGTTTTACCAGGGAACCGATATTAATGCCCCCCTCGGGATTGCGGTCCTTGGGGATAAGGTATTTGTTTCGTGCAGCCCGAATGTTTATGTTTTCACGGACAGTGACGGGGACGACATCCCGAGAAAAAGGAAATCCTGTACTCGGGGATCGAAGGGGTTCAACATGATCATGCCATACACGCATTTGTTTTCGGGCCGGACGGGAAATTGTATTTTAATTTTGGCAATGCCGGGGAACGATTAAAGGATGCGCAGGGACACCCGATAATCGATAAAAATGGACTCAAGGTGGTGGCCGACGGCCATCCCCTGCGCCAGGGAATGGTTTTCCGCGCCAACCTTGATGGCAGCGGGGTGGAGGTCCTGGCCAATAATTTCCGCAATAATTATGAGGTAGCCGTTGATTCATATGGAACGCTGTGGCAGTCGGATAATGATGACGACGGCAACCGGGGGGTGCGCATCAACTATGTAATGGAATATGGGAATTACGGCTATACCGATGAAATGACCGGTGCGAGCTGGCAGTCCTACCGCACCAATATGGAACCTGAGATCCCGCTCAGGCATTGGCATCTGAACGATCCGGGAGTGGTACCTAACCTCCTCCAAACAGGGGCTGGTTCGCCCACCGGGATCCTTGTTTATGAAGGGGCCCTGCTACCGGAACGGTTTAGAAATCAGATTATACACGCCGATGCCGGACCCAATATTGTGAGGGCATACCCGGTGACAAACGACGGGGCTGGATACAAGGCTGAAATTGCAAACATCCTGGAAGGTACCCGGGACCAGTGGTTTCGCCCATCGGATGTAACCATCGCGCCTGATGGCTCCCTCTTTGTGGCTGATTGGTATGATCCCGGTGTAGGGGGGCACCAAATGGGGGATATGAACCGGGGGCGAATCTACAGGATTGCCCCTCCGGGGACGCCCTACGTCAATAATCAGATTTCATTGGAATCACCCGACTTGGCTATAGAGGCCCTTAAAAACCCGAACCTGGCCGTACGTTACAAAGCCTGGAAGGCTATACAAAACTTTGGGGATGAAGCAATTCCGGCTCTGGAGGAGTTGTGGCGACAGGGTGAGAACCCCAGGTTCAGGGCCAGGGCATTGTGGTTGCTGTCCAAAACCAGTAACGGACGCCGGTATATCATGGAAGCCATAAAAGACGCAGATCCCAATATCCGGATAACGGGCCTTCGGGCTGCACGGCAGGATGGAGGTGAGCTTACGTCCATTTTGTCGGCGCTGGTGCACGACCCTTCGGCACAAGTACGTCGCGAAGTGGCCCTTTCCCTCAGATACCACCCGCCTCAGGAAGCCGCAGGCCTTTGGTCTGAACTGGCCCTGCAGCACGACGGGAAGGATCGCTGGTACCTGGAGGCACTGGGAATAGGTGCCCACGGGCATTGGGACGAATACTTTTCAGCATGGAAGGCCAAAGGGGGGCTGAAAGCCAACCCTGAAGCCGCGAGGGACATTATCTGGCGGGCACGGACCGACCAGACCCTGCCATTGCTTGCGGAATGCATTACAAATCCGGAAATAGACAGTACGGATCGGCTGCGTTATTTCCGCGCTTTCGACTTCCACAGGGAAAACCCCGGACTGAAGGAGACTACCCTCCTGAAGTTGCTCGATACCGAAGGGGCAGATGAAAAGCATATTACCGAGTTGGTACTGAACCACCTTCGCCCCGAAACGGTACGGAAGAATCCCGGCGCCGGCGCCGCCCTGAAAAGGACCCTGGCGTCTGAAGAGGTCATTGGCACCCAAAAATTTGTAAACCTGGTTGACCGGTATGGCCTCAGGGATCGAAATAAGGAATTATTGAAGATTGCCATGGAGTACCCGGACAGTACCCTTGGGACCCAGGCCATCAGTCTGGCACTTGCTGCCGATGGCGGGCCGCTGGTTAAGAAGGTCCTGGATGGGAATGATACCAAGGAGGTACTTTCACTCCTCTCTGCCCTGGCGAAGGTGCAGAACACGGCCAGTAGCCAGCTGATCATCCATGTGCTGGAAGAGGATTCCCGGACACCGGAAGTCCGGGAAGAGGCGGTTAGATCCCTTGGCTGGGGATGGGGCGGTGACGAACAATTACTTGCCTATGTGAAGGACGGGCGTTTGCCGAAGGAGCTTGAACCGACAGCTGCCCGTGTTTTGGCGGCTTCCTATCGACAAGGTATCCGCGACGAAGCCGCTAAATATCTCAATATGGATGAGCTAACAACTGCCCAAACCACCCGGGATATCGATGAACTTATGAAGCTACAGGGTACAGTCGGGCCGGGCAAGACCATCGCTCAGAGGCTTTGCCAGACCTGCCATATGATTAAGGGAGAAGGAAAGGATTTTGGCCCCGAACTCTCCCAAATTGGCGGTAAACTGCCCAGGGAGGCTATCTATGAGTCGATTCTCCATCCGGATGCGGGGATCAGTTTCGGATATGAGGGCTACGACCTGAAATTAAAGGACGGCTCCAGTGCAACGGGGATAATTTTTAATGAGACCGATGATCAGGTTTCCCTGAAATTACCCGGAGGAACACAGTTGAATTACGACAAAGACGATATCGTTTCCCGAAAAGAATTGCAGCATTCACTCATGCCTTCCAATCTGGATGCAGGGTTTAGCGACCAACAGATGGCTGATTTGGTGGAATACCTGTATAGTTTAAAATAGCAGTAAGGCAAAAAGAGAACAGGGGGCCTACAATCATCGGACATAGCAACCGAAATCCGTATACTCTGCTACTTTGGTAGCATTGTATTATGGCTCCATGCCATACCTTCGTCCGTATGAACCTCAGGCTATGGCCTGGATGCCGTGGTCCCCGGAAGGGACTTCCGGATTTAAAATTCGCATCAAAATGTTAAACTATTATAACGAGCGCGAGCAGCTTGAGCGGCTGCACGACAGGCACAAAAGGTTATCCCTGGGTGTATTCGACCATCTGAACAAGGAGGAGGAAACCGATCTGGTGGAAGCACATAAGGCCCTAAAAAAGGTCGAGAAGGAATTGGAAGAATTCAAGAAAAAGCTCTTCGCGGAATTCGCCAGTAAAAAACAATAGGAACCCGGGAGTTTCCCGGATTTCGCCCTGTCCACTATCCTGTACAGGCTTGCCTGTACAGGTAATTCTTTTGTTTATTTTGCCCGCAAAAAACAGCTAATCCAAAAGAAGCTGCCTATGCCCGGCAGGTGGCCGGGATGAGGCGTATTTCCACTTTTTTGAAACGCAGTCGACGATGCCGGAGTTTTAAAGTTATTTTAAAATTCATCCAGGCACCGCCCCTTTTTTATACCTTCGATTGCACGTTAGCACACATGATTACCTTGTATAAATGAATCAGGATAGCAGCCATTTTATACGATATCTGGAATCGCTAAAAGATTCTATGATTTTTGGCAGCCTTCCGGGGAGCGAGTTGCGAAAGTTTCTTGGTTCCATGAAGCCCGAAAAATGGCCGGCAGGGACGTTTAAAAATAGTTCGGAAGTTTCATTTGCCCTCCATTTTATTGTAATGGGCAAGATCAAGGCCTTCCAGATCAACCCAAATACCGGAAGGGAACACACTATATTTATTCTTACTTCCGGCTCCCTTTTCGACATTATATATTTTCTCGACAGACGGCCACATGATGTCTATTGGGAAGTGTTGGAAGACCTGGAATTGCTGAGTTATCCCATGGAGGATATGAAGCGCTGGCTTTCGGAATACCCGATTTTGAATCATACCATTCTGCGTTACCTGGGGCATAAAATGAGACAGTTTGAAGATATCACAGCCGATATCTCCCTGCACAATACCCTGGTTCGGCTGGCACATCTTCTCCTGAAGCATATCAATGAAGAATCCCATCAACTGGAGGTAATCAATAATCTGTCTAACGATGAGATTGCCAGCCTGATCGGTACTACCCGGGCTGTGGTTAACCGGCATATACAGGTATTGAAGAAATGCGGGGCTATCCGTGTAAGCCGCAAGCACATCGATATAAAAGACATTGAGGTACTGCTTTCCATCTCCGAAGAAAGGTTGGTTCCCTAAGCCATCCCCCGCCTTCCGCCCTCATTTTCAGTAATATTTGCATCAACCCATAAGCCTCACCCACCAGGGTGGTAATGCCGTGGGATGGATTCCCCTTGGGGCAAACTTTATTTCCTGCATCCATTTATATCATAAATACAGGCATAATGCTACCCAGGTAGCAGTGTCCCCCTTTACCCCGGGCTACCTTTGAAAAGCATATAATTCATTAAAAATTTAGACTTATGAAGACAATGACCACATGGATAATCGGCGCTGCCTTTCTGGCAGTAACCGGGAAAGCTGCCGCCCAGGAGGTGCTTTATGAAGCAAAAATGGATAAAAGCCAGGTTCCGGACGCTATTCTGAAGGATATTGAGCGCAACTACCCTCAATACGCCATTACAGATTACATCGCACAGCCGATCGACCCGGAAGAAGGAAGGGAGATTTTAAACCAGGAAATCAACTCCGGAGAGGACTACGGAACCTATAAAATAACCCTGAAAGGGGAAGGGCTGAAACTCAGATCCGAAATGGAATTAGAATATGATCGGGACGGCCAGCTGCTGAATACAACCGAACATATCCGGAATTTCGCCCCACCCGAAGCTATCCGCCTCTCGATTGCGAAAACCTACCCGGGATGGACGCTGGAGAAGGATGCTTTTGACATGGTGCATTACGGCGATGGCCTGGAAAAGGAACACTACAGGCTTACACTTGCTAAAAATGGCAAGCAGATCAAGGTGTATACCGATATTGAGGGCAATCTGCTGAACAATGACAGCAATTCCTGAGCATCCTGCCTGTTTCCGCGCGCGGAGGAAGGGATCATCTATAAAATGGATTCTAATCTGAGAAAGCGATGAAAAAAATTTGTATTGCCCTGGATTACACTCCGCTTGCGGAAAAGGTTGCGGCCACGGGTTATGCCCTGGCCAGGGCCATCGGGGCGGAGGTAACCCTGGTTCACGTAATTACGGATGTCACTTATTCGGATGCCTTCTGTGTCCCCAATATGGGGTATAACCTGGATCTCTTTCACGACAAGGCCCCATTGTATGAAGAAGTTGAACATGGAGCCGAAGATTTTTTGAATGCCACCGTCCTCAGTTTGCGGGACCAGCAAATCAAGAAAGTGGTATTGGAAGGCCCTACCGCCGATGCAATCCTAAATTATGCGACGGAACACCATATGGATCTCATCGTTATGGGAACCCACGGACACAGTGGCCTGGAATCATTTATTGATGGGCAATACCGCGGGCCGGATTGTTAGGTATTCAAGCATTCCCATGCTGATAGTCCCTACAGGGAATTCCGTAATGGAATCCTGAGTCATCTGCCAAAGGCATCTTGGTCATTCCCCGTGCCGTCGGGGATGAAAGAAGGAAGTGAATTGTTCCAAGTGTTCCCTAAGTCGTTGCCAATCTCCCCCTTTAATATACTTACCGGGGAAAAGTGAGCTGCCGAGGCCAAATCCGCTGGCTCCTGCCTCGAGGTATTTGCCCATATTATCCAGGTTTATCCCCCCGGTAGGCAGTAATTTCACGGTATCGAGGGGCGCCAATACCTGTTTGATATATTCGGGGCCCAGCGTCCCGGCCGGGAATACTTTCACCATGGTGGCGCCGGCTTCCCAGGCCCGGTATATTTCTGTAGGGGTATAGGCTCCGGGAAATACCGGGATTTCCTTCTTCCCACAGGCAGAAATTATTTCCGGATCCAACACTGGGGTTACAATAAACTGGGCCCCCGCATCCAGTGCCCGTTCCAGGTGCGACGTGGAACAAATGGTGCCTGCACCCACATTCAGACTCGTCCCGTACTCCAACACACATTGGCGAATGGTTTCAGCGGCATCAGGGGAATTCCAGGTGATCTCTATGGTGGTGAGGCCAGCCATGCCATAGGCCTCCAGAATATGGCGCGTTTCCTCCTCCGGGTAGCCCCTGAGGATACCTATGATAGGGATGCGTTCAAACGATTCAAAAGAAAATCCACTCATAATGCCTTGATTTTGGTTTGGTAAAGGTGTAGCTGGCCGGCCTGTATAGCCAGGGGAGAGTTTGTTTTCAGGACGGTCAGCCGCCCCTGCCAGCCCAGAGTTTGCAGGGCGTCTGCGTAAAGGGGCCTCAGGAGCTGGTTGCCCATCAATACAATATGATTTATGCCTTCGTCTAATGAACTTAGTTCACTTCCGATCAACAAACCGCTTAAAAAGTAATAGTTTCCTTCTTTGTCTGCCTGGTACAACAATTCTTTCACACGGATCTGGAAAAGGGCGCTTAACAGGGGATTTTTTAAGGAGTGAGCCAATCCCTCCCTGAAACTGCTCCACTGGGTGAGACCCGAAGGTGCCAGGGAATGTCCCAGGGTACTGTGATTTTTCAATAGGGTGAAGATTTCACCGGTCATATAGGTATGGATAGCAGTTATGCTTCCCAGGCTCACCTGAATATGTTTGCTGTGTGTGCCCGGGAGGATGGCCAGAAACTCGGTAGGAAGCGGGTCGGAATTCGAGTTTCAGGGCCCCGATCAGTTCGGTTTCTTCCCCTCGCATAACGTCGCAATCACTTTGCAGCCCACTGATCAGGAAGATCGGGTTCGGAAGCACCGCTGATGCCTCCAGAAGGCTGACGCGGGCATCCCCTCCCTCGAGGGAGAATGGCAAAGCCGCATAAGGAAGTTCCATGATGCCAAGAGAGGAAGACGCCATCCCCGAACAGATAATGGGTATTCCAGGGGTTATGAGTTCCGTGTTGCGATCCAGGTGTTCAAGCGCCTTTCCCAGTACCTCGGCATAGAAGGTATACCGGTCTGTACCTCCTTTTTTCTTTTGCCAGGCATTATAAGTGTCCCGGATCCCCTGAGAGGAGGAAAATGATTGGATGGTTTCAAAGGAATCCGAACGAACCCAGCTCATTCGGAGCATACTGGTACCCCAGTCGCAGCTAATAAATGTTGGATGTTCGGAAAGGTCCATCAGGGAATATGATTTGTTACTCCGGCCCGGCCCGGCCCTGGGATCGGGTCTGCGTCACTAAGGTATTCTAATTTATGAAACCGGGGATATTGCCGTTTGCGAAATGGGTGGATATGGATAATTTTACGATATTGCAATCCCTTTTGAAAGGCACAACCGGGATATTAGCTCAGTTGGTTTAGAGCGCTGCCTTGACAGGGCAGAGGTCACTGGTTCGAATCCAGTATATCCCACATCATACTTCCTCCCCCCCAATAAAGTTTCCAGATGGTCACTGGTCCCGACGCCCCGCCCGAAGAGGCGGGGGTCGGGATGCCGACCGGAGCGTCGGCATTCGAATCCAGTATATCCCACATCAAATACATAATCCATCCGCCTCGGGCGGATGGATTATTTAGTTTCGGCGAATGCCAAACGCAGTTTGAGCATGAAGCGGAAACTAAATAATACCCGGCGAGGTATCGCCGGGATTATTATTTGCAGGAGTGGTCGATTGGTCTGGATCACGGCGAAGCCGTAATCCTTCCCTGTGAGTGGGCATGGCATGGTTCGCAGGCGAATGCCAAACGCAGTTTGAGCATGAAGCGGAAACTAAATAATACCCGGCGAGGTATCGCCGGGATTATTATTTGCAGGAGTGGTCGATTGGTCTGGATCACGGCGAAGCCGTAATCCTTCCTTGTGAGTGGGCATGGAATGGTTCGCAGGCGAATGCCAAACGCAGTTTGAGCATGAAGCAGAAACTAAAAAATACCCGGCGAGGTATCGCCGGGATTATTATTTGCAGGAGCGGTCGATTGGTCTGGATCACGGCGAAGCCGTAATCCTGTCCCCTGTGAAGTGGGCATGGCATGGTTCGTAGGCGAATGTCAAACGCAGTTTGAGCATGAAGCGGAAACTAAAAAATACCCGGCGAGGTATCGCCGGGATTATTATTTGCAGGAGCGGTCGATTGGTCTGGATCACGGCGAAGCCGTAATCCTTCCTGTGAGTGGGCATGGAATGGTTCGCAGGCGAATGCCAAACGCAGTTTGAGCTTGAGGCAGAAACTAAAAAATATCCGAAACACGGGTATATTACGTTAACAGCTTAGGCATGAGGGGTTTCTGTAAGGTACCACCGGTCTGGAATGTAGGCACTTTGAATTTTGTCTGTTTCCCGATTTCCAACAAGGCTAAGAATCAGGGGGTTCATCTGAATTCATGAGCTTAAAAACGATTTAATTTGCTGAATTTATTCGTATCATTTAATATTACCAAAAATCGATCCATACCCGGATCCATATTCGGCTTAACATGAAGAGGAGAACATTTCTCATTGCCTTGGCGGCCGGTGTGGTAGCTGCCTGTTCATGGTGGTTTGCTCCCTATTTCCGCAACTTTTTTATCGATCCGATTGCCAGGCCGGAATTGCTTTTGAAGATTATGAGCAGGGATGACATCCGGGCCATTGGCAGGCAATACCGAAAACAATTCCCATCGGAAAACGATAAAGAGATATTGAAGGAGAAACTCCAGGAAGAGATAGGGAGTTCCCCGTGTTTCGATCCCGGCTTATGAAGTACACATCAAGGAGGATTTTAATGCTGGAAATATTGTAATTATCGAAGGATGGATCCTTTCCGTTACCGGGGCACGGCAATGTGCTCTATTTTCAATTATTGAATAATAAAATATGCATATAGACGCTTCTGAAATCGCCAACAATACTGTCATCGAGGGAGATATCTGTATTGTAGGGGCCGGTGCGGCAGGCCTGAGCATTGCGCTCGACTGGAACAATACACCCCAAAAAGTGATCCTGCTGGAAAGCGGCGGATTTGAGTTTGACATGGAGATTCAGAAATTGAATGACGGGGAGACGAGCGGACAGAAGTATTATCCGCTGCAATCCAGCAGGTTGCGATTTTTTGGTGGTACCACAGGGCATTGGCAGGGGATGTGCTCACCGTTGGACCCTATAGACTTTAAGAAGCGTGATTATGTGCCGTATAGCGGGTGGCCGATAAGCAGGGCGGAATTGGAGCCGTACTATGGCCTTGCGAATAAAACCCTCCAACTAGGGCCGAACGAATACGAATTGGATTACTGGAAGAATGAAATCCCCGACCTGAATCCTTTCCCCCTGGACCAAAGCGTCATCTGGAACAAGATATGGCAAAAAAATCCGATCCGTATGGGGCAGGTATACAAGGACGCCATTGTATCATCCGAAAACATTCGCCTTTATACTCACGCCACGGCAGTCAATATCGTTGCAAATGAAGGCCTTTCCGCAGTACAGGAAATACGGTTGAGCAACCATGCAGGCAGAAAATTCAATGTGAAAGCCCGGCACTTTATCCTGGCATGCGGGGCTATCCAGAATGCCCGGATTTTGTTGGCATCTAATACCCAAATGCCGAATGGGCTGGGCAATGAGCACGATGTGGTGGGAAGGTATTTCATGGAACATTTCGAAATGATCTGTTCCGAGCTACGCTTGTTCAAACCCTTCCCTACCGGGCTCTATGATCGCGGTAAAATAAAGGCCGAGTTGGCCATTACCGAGGCGACACAGATGGAGAACAGGATCCTTAACGGTACGGCCAAACTCCGCCCTTTGGACGTATATGAGAATGTGGAGCCCTCCATGGAAACCTGGACAGATAACGACCCGAGGAAGGCCATGGAATCTTTGATGGAGTCCAGTTGGCTGACCAAATTCCTGAGACTCAAATCCAGGATAATCAAGCCGGATTCATTTCTTTTGGATACCAGGATGGAACAGGCCCCGAATCCAAATTCCAGGGTAACCCTGAGTTCCGAAAAGGACGCCCTCGGCGTGCCCTACGCCCATTTAAACTGGGATCTTACCCCACTGGATAAGCTAAGCCTCCGCAAGATCAGCGAAATTATCGGGATACAAATGGCAAAAGCCGGGCTGGGGCGGGTAAAACTCCTCGAATTTTTACAAGATGAGAACGATTCGTCTTTCCCCGAAAATACCAATGCCGGGTGGCACCATATGGGCACAACCAGGATGAGCTCCGACCCCAGCAAGGGAGTTGTTGATGAAAATTGTAAGGTACACGGGCTTGCCAACCTTTTTGTGGCAGGATCCGGATGTTTTACCACCGCGGGAGCCCCAAATCCCACTCTTACCCTGGTAGCCCTGTCCTTACGGCTGTCGGACCACCTTAAAACAAAAATAGGGACAAAAGCCAACCAGGCTTAAACCTTCACTTTGAGTTACCTTGTATCCTATATTCAGGGTGCTCCCCTCATACTCATTCCGGGAGTCGCGGCTAAAGGATATCGATGATTCTCTCCAGGGCCATCCCCCTGGACCCCTTGATCAGGAGGTTGCCGGGTGCCGGCTTGTTTTTCGTAAGATAGCTTTTAAACTCTTCGAAGGAGGAAAAAGTCTGGAAAGCAGTTTCCACCCTGGAAAAATTTTCGCCAATGAGGTAGACTTCTGCAAAACCTTTGGAAGCAGCCAGACGGGCGATTTGCTGATGCTCTTCCCCTGCGGATTCCCCAAGCTCGAACATGTCTCCCAGAAAAACCGTTTTGACAGATCCAGGCATGAGTTCAAAGTTGTCCAGTGCCGCCTGCATACTGCTGGGATTGGCATTGTAAGCATCAAGCAGGATGCGGTATCCATTTTTTTCAAGCAACTGGGAACGATTGCTAACAGGCAGATAGCTTTCAAGCGCACGTTTGATTTGGGCATGAGGAACGTCGAAATAATTGCCGATCAGGGTGGCAGCCGCACAATTATAAAAATTGAAACTGCCTACCAGTTGGGTGGTGATGAAGGTACTGTTGAATTTGAGCCGCACAAATGGATTGGCGTCGAGGAACCCGATTCTCAGGTATGCGTCGTTGTCCCGGCTATATCCGATGGCCATAGGGTAGTCGCCTAAACGGTCTTTTTGAATCGGGTCATCCGCATTGAAGAAGATATGTCGCTTGCTTCTGATCAGGAAATTATATAGTTCGCTCTTTCCCTTTATAACCCCTTGTACCCCTCCGAATCCTTCCAGGTGGGCCTTGCCAAAATTGGTAATGTACCCGTAATCGGGCTCGGCAATATCGCAAAGGGCTGCAATTTCGCCCTGATGGTTGGCACCCATTTCCACTATGGCAAATTCGGTATCGTCCTGAATTGTCAGTAAAGTTAATGGCACTCCAATGTGGTTGTTGAGATTTCCTTTTGTGGCCACTGTATTGAAGGCCTGACTTAATACGCTGTTTATCAGTTCTTTGGTTGTGGTTTTCCCGTTGCTGCCGGTAAGGGCGATGATTTTTGCCTTGCAAAGGTTCCTGTGGTATCTCGCAAGTTGCTGCAGGCTTTTCAGGACATCATCAACGAGGATTATATTTTCGGAGGTAGCGTATTCGGCCTCGTCCACAACGGCATAGCGAGCCCCTTTTTCGAGTGCCTCTGCGGCAAAGGTGTTCCCATTGAAATTTACACCCTTTAGGGCAAAGAAGAGCGTATTTGCGGGGATCTTACGGGTATCAGTGGAAACTCCCGAACACCTGAGAAACCTTTGGTGCAACTGGCCGGTGGTCATGCCCCAAAGATATAAAAAACCCCGACCAATTGGCCGGGGCTGTTATTTTTAAACCGCATCAAATTACTTCACTTTCTTACTGCGTACGGTCTTGTTTTTGGATTTGGATTTGGATCCCACCCTGGACATGGCACATCGGAACCCGATATAATCGGTGGCCATATATTGCGGGAGGAAACGTCGTTGCGCCGGGTCGAGCCAATAGGCCCTATCTCTCCAGGATCCGCCTTTATATACCCTTACTTCATCGTTGATCAGGGTGGTTCGGTTGTTGGAGGTGTCGTACTGGCGCTTCAGGTGCCCCAGCGAATCCTCTTCCACCTTATGCTTGGGAGAATTGTACATGCTGCGCTTCTTTTTTTCATCTTCCTGGTCTCCAAAGCGGTCGAAGAACCTGGAAGAACCGTAATCGCCATCCCGGTAATCCCTGTTGTCACTGGTGGAGAAGTTAGTTCTCAAATAGGTGTCCTCGGCATCCACAGGCACCATTTTGATTTCTCCGGGCAGGTTCACTGCCACGATCTTGCCGGTTGGGAGCGTATCGTATACAATACTATCCTGCAAAACGTTCACCTTGCCGTCCGGTCCGATGGAGGTTTTCATATAAACATTACCGCGGTAATAGTTGAAATCGCTTATTTCGTCATCCACGATAGGACGGTACACATCGGCCACCCATTCGGCTACGTTACCAGCCATATCGTAGAGTCCAAGGTCGTTGGGTTTGTAGGATTTAACCTGGGCAGTGATGTCTGCACCATCGTCGGACCAGCCGGCAATTCCGCCGTAATCACCTTTCCCCTGTTTAAAGTTGGCCAACTGATCTCCCCGGCCCACGCGTTGTCCGTTCCGGGTATAGTCCCCATCCCATGGGTATTTTTTACGGCCCCTGTAGTTGTTGTATTCGCGGGTCCCCTGAAGGGCCTGAGCGGCATATTCCCACTCCGTTTCGGTAGGCAGCCTGTATTCTGGCATAATGATGCCGGAACTCCTTTTGGCAAAAGCCGGGATGGAATCTTTCTTCATTTTGCCCTGGAGGGAATCTATCTCGCCCCCGTATACCGACTCGGGCCGGTTTAGATAGGCCTCGGTGCTGAAGGTGCCCTGAACTTCGCCGGTGAGGGCTTCGTACTTGGCATCTTTGGCGAGGTAGCCTTCCCGTTCCAGCATATTTTCATTCACCCGGTCAGTACGCCATTCCGCAAACTGTACGGCCTGCACCCAGTTAACCCCAACCACAGGATACTCTGCATAGGCAGGATGCCGAAGGTAGTTGTTGGTCATGGTCTCATTGTAGCCCAGGCGGTTTCGCCAAACGAGGGTATCGGGCAAAGCCCCGGTGTATATGTTCGTATATTTCGGGTTTTCCGGAGGATAAACGGCCTTGAGATAATCCAGGTACTCCAGGTACATCACGTTGGTCACCTCAGTTTCATCCATATAGAATGACTGAACATGTTGAGAGGTCGGGGTATTATTCCAATCGTGCATTACGTCATCCTGCACCTTACCTTTGGTAAAAGTCCCCCCCTCAACAAAAACGAGCCCGGGAGCCGTCTCCTGCTCCTTGAAATCGGAATTGTATTGAAATCCGCCTTCCTTGGCATTGATCTTCCACCCGGTGGCCCTGGAAATATCCTTGGATGATCCGGAGTGCTTACAGCCGGTAATGGTGAAACTTCCGGCAAGAATAGCACAAGAAATTACAAGGTTGATTTTAAGTTTCTTCATGTGTTGATCTTCAATTTTCCTATTAGGTCTTGGTGTTTCCCCGATACCGGGGACCGGGAGTGTGGTCCTTTTCGGATACCCTGTTCCGGATCACCGTCGGGGTATTTCCCGTTTTAAACTTCATCCCAAATTCAACTAACCTTTGAAATCGTTTGTTCAGCAAGCCAATTATTTTTTTGTGCCGCTTTCGGCTAATTAAACGGACATTTGAATAGATTATTTTATCACCGGCTTAAAAATTTGCCCGGCCAGCTATGGGCTGGAATATTGGCTTGTGATATACTTCCATAACGGCATAAATACCAATATAGTATGGATGAAATGCATTCTTTTGTGGTGGTATATCCGGCTTATATCCAATGGCTTGCATCGGAGCTAAAATGCATTTACACTGGGGTGTTCAAGACGGGAAACATACGCCTGGCTTGCCGCCTCCCTTCCTTAAAATTATAGGGCTGTCAATATAAGATATCTCCAAATTGCCCGTTTAGAGGACATACAACAATTTAATTGGCGCGTTTCTATTATTTTTTTGAGAATTTTGCCCAACCAAATTTTAGGTGTAAAAGATGAGAAAATTACTGATCCTTATGTTTCTGACCGGGGCTGTGAACCTGTTTGCTCAGGAGGACCGGGTGATTACGACCGCGGTGCCTTTTATTACCATTGCGGCTGACGCGAGAGCTGCAGGGATGGGAGATATGGGTGTAGCCACTTCCATGGATGCTTACTCACAAGAATGGAACCCTGCGAAATACGCCTTTGCCGAACACAAAATGGGGTTTGCTTTGAGCTATACACCCTATCTGGAGAGCATAATTACCGATATTTCCCTGTTGAACGGGAACTTCTACAATAAAATAAATGAGCGTAGCGCCTTTGCATTCAGCTTGCGTTATTTTACGTTAGGAGAAATTGAACTCAGGCAGTTTGCGAACGACCCCGGAACGCTGGCCAAACCCAATGAGCTGGCGCTGGACGGCTCTTATTCCCTCAAATTGAGCGATTTGTTTTCCATGGCCGTGGCGGGACGCTTTATACGCTCCAATTTAAAGCTCCCGGAGAACGGGGATGTCGATTCACAGGCAGCCAGTACCATCGCGGTTGATATAGCAGGCTTTTACCGGTCCAGGGAAATTGCCTACGATGCCTTCGACGGCCGTTGGAGGGCCGGATTCAATATTTCCAACCTCGGGGGGAAAATAAAATACGATCAGGGAGGACAGGAAAATTTCCTGCCGACCAACCTGAAGTTCGGTGCCGGGTTCGATTTTATCCTGGATCCGGAGAATGTCCTGGGGCTTACTGCCGAATTCAACAAACTTCTGGTACCTACCCCTAAGGATTTTAATGGGGACGGGACTATTGATGCCCTCGATAATGAGGAATACCAGAATATTTCTTTTCTGAACGGGGTTTTCAAATCTTTCGGGGATGCCCCGGACGGGTTCGGAGAGGAATTAAAGGAAATAACCTGGGCATTGGGTGCTGAATATGTTTACCAGGAGGCGTTTAGTTTGCGAACCGGTTATTTTAATGAAAGCGAGGATAAAGGTTCCCGAAAATTCTTTACCCTGGGAGCCGGATTCAAATACAAGGGAGCCCAGATAGACCTTTCATACCTCTTCTCCACCTCAAAGGTGCGGAATCCGCTGGAAAACACGCTTCGATTCTCCCTGAGCTTCAACCTGGGCCAGGAATACTATAACGACTAAGGCCTCTAGGGTCTCAAGATTCACGAAAACCTGCCTTGCGCAGGTTTTTTTATTTAACTTCTCCTGTTGTAGTATCTTTAATTTATGCACAGAAAAAAAATATCCTTTGAATATAGGGTTTACAACGGCATGGAGGAATTACCTGCGGCAGACCTCGAATTGATGAAGGCGGCAATTGCAGCCCGGGACCAGGCGTACGCCCCGTACTCTGGTTTCAGGGTTGGAGCGGCCGTATTGCTGGAAAACCAGCAGGTTGTTATTGGCAATAATCAGGAGAATGCCTCCTATCCCTCCGGGTTGTGTGCCGAACGGGTGGCCGTTTACCAGGCCGGTGCCCGATTTCCCGGTGTTGCCCTCCGGGCGATTGCCATCAGTGCAGCCTCAGATCGGATCAGCGTAGATACCCCGGCTGCTCCCTGTGGCAATTGCAGGCAGGCAATAGCCGAATATGAACAACGGCAGGCCGAAGGGATACGCTTGCTGCTTATGGGTGCCACAGGACCCGTATATGAATGTTCCTCCCTCTCCGATTTGCTGCCCTTTACCTTCGGTCGTGCCAACCTGCAGTGAGGCCCCGCCCGGTGGCAGTGCATAGGTGGGTATTTCGGCCGGAATGTCTGCACAATTGAGTGTTTCCAAGCTTTTTTGTCAATTGTTTTCCGCTATTGATATAATGTGTATTTTTGTTCTTCTACATCGTTACGGGCCCGGAAATTGATCGGGCCAGTCTCAAATTGAAAAGATAAATTAAATAGCGTTCATGGAAAAAATCACCAAGGAGGTTTACCTTAAATGGTATGAGGACATGTTGCTTTGGCGCAAGTTCGAGGATAAGCTGGCTGCCGTTTATATTCAACAAAAAGTCCGGGGTTTTTTGCATTTGTACAACGGACAGGAGGCTGTACTGGCAGGTTCCCTACATGCCATGGATACAAGCAAGGACCGGATGATCACTGCTTACCGAAATCATGTACAGCCTATCGGGCTGGGGGTAGATCCGAAGAAGGTCATGGCCGAACTCTTTGGGAAAGTCACGGGGACTTCCAAAGGGATGGGTGGTTCCATGCATATATTTTCAAAGGAACATCATTTTTACGGAGGCCACGGCATCGTTGGGGGCCAGATTCCCCTGGGAGCCGGAATAGCCTTCGCGGATAAGTATTTTAAGCGCGATTCCGTAACCCTTTGCTATATGGGAGACGGAGCCGTCAGGCAGGGCTCTTTTCACGAGGCGATGAACCTGGCCATGCTCTGGCAGCTGCCGGTAGTGTTTGTTTGTGAGAATAACGGCTATGCCATGGGAACCTCGGTTGCCCGAACCTCGAAATTCACAGAAATATGGAAGCTGGGGCTGGGGTACGAAATGCCCTGCGGTCCTGTGGATGGCATGGATCCCGAGACCGTTGCCGAGGAAATGAGCAAGGCAATTGAGCGGGCCAGGAAAGGGGACGGACCTACCTTCCTTGAAATGAAAACCTACCGGTACAGGGGGCATTCCATGTCGGATGCCCAGCATTACAGGACCAAAGAGGAAGTGGAGGAATACAAGAAAATCGATCCGATCACCAAAGTCCTGGACGTCATCAAGGATAAAAAATATGCCACTGACGAAGAGATTAAGAAAATAGATAAAAGGGTGAGGGAGCAAAATCAAGGAATGTGAGGAGTTTGCGGACAATTCCGATTTCCCTCCGAAGGAGCAATTATACGAATGGTATACGAACAGAAAGATTACCCTTTTCTGGAACACAAACTATAACACATGGCAGAAATAATCAATATGCCCAGGCTAAGCGATACCATGGAGGAAGGTACCGTGGCGAAATGGCTGAAGAAAGTGGGGGATAAGGTGGAAGAAGGCGATATCCTGGCGGAAATTGAAACGGATAAGGCCACCATGGAATTTGAATCCTTCCATGAGGGCACCCTGCTGTACATTGGGATAGAAGGAGGGAGATGGGGCACCGGTAGACTCCCTGCTCGCCATTATAGGGGATGAAGGAGAGGACATATCGGGGCTGATAAATAATAACGGGACTAAATCGGCCGAAAAGGAACAGCCTGCACCAAAAGAAGATAAAGAGCCAGCCAATGACAAGGATGATGCAGGGGCAAAAGAGGTGGAAAAGAAGGAAACGGGCGGAGGTATTCCCGAAGGCGTGGAGATCATAAAAATGCCCAGATTAAGTGATACCATGGAAGAGGGTACGGTAGCTTCCTGGCTGAAGAAAGTAGGTGATGAGGTTTCTGAAGGGGATATCCTGGCAGAAATCGAAACCGACAAGGCCACCATGGAATTCGAATCCTTCTATTCCGGAACCCTGCTCTACATCGGGATCAAGGAAGGTGAGTCGGCCCCGGTGGATGAGGTACTGGCCGTGATAGGGCCAAAGGGCACAGACGTGGATGCCGTGCTCAAAGCCGGGCCGGCAGAAAAGCACAAGGAAGGGGAGAAAGAAGCGGCGGAAGCCCAGGGCCCTGCCAAAACCAGCCCTGAAAGCACCCCGGAAAAAACGGGATCTCAAGACGAACAACGGATTTTTGTGTCTCCCCTGGCCCGAAAAATGGCCGAGGAAAAAGGCATCAGCCTGGAAGATGTTGAAGGCAGCGGGGACAATGGACGCATCGTTAAACGCGACATCGAAAACTTTAAGCCAAAAGAAAAAGCAGCCGCCAGAGAGCGCACCTGCCACCGCACAGGACCAACCAGCCTCCGTTGCCATACAGCTTCCCGTGGGAGAAGAGCATTCGGAAGAGATTAAAAATTCCCAGATGCGGAAAACCATTGCCAAGAGGTTAAGCGAATCTAAATTTACTGCTCCGCATTACTACCTGACGATCGAAGTGGATATGGATGAGGCCAAGGCTTCAAGGGAAAATATCAACGCCATGCCAGACACCAAGGTATCCTTTAACGACATGGTGGTGAAAGCGTGTGCCATGGCCCTTAAAAAACATCCGCAGGTGAATACTTCCTGGAAAGGCGACCATACCCTGATCAATTATCACGTGCATATCGGGGTGGCTGTAGCCGTGGAGGAAGGCCTGGTGGTTCCGGTACTCAAATTTACCGATCAAATGAGCCTAACCCAGATCGGTGCCGGGGTAAAGGACCTCGCCGGCCGCGCCAAAAGCAAAAAATTGACCCCAGCCGAAATGGAGGGCAGTACCTTTACGGTTTCCAACCTGGGCATGTTCGGGATCCTCGATTTTACTTCCATCATCAACCAACCCAATTCCGCCATATTATCCGTGGGGGCCATTGTGGAAAAACCTGTGGTTAAAAACGGAGAAATTGTGGTAGGGAATACTATGCGGCTTACGCTGGCCTGCGATCACAGGACCGTTGACGGCGCTACCGGTGCCCAGTTCCTGCAGACCCTCAGGACATACCTGGAGCATCCGGTCACCATGCTGGCCTGACAGGCCAAAGGACAGCCGGGGTCTTTCAGGCCGGTTCAATAATGGCGAATCCCATATTTGCATCAAACATGGATATCTCATGAACGGATTTTCGAAGTACCTGCTTACATTCCTTTTGTTTTCGGGAATTATTTTCGGTTGCGGTTCTTCTCATAAACCCTCTGGAGCCCTGCGTAATCCTTCCCCGGAATCCCTTTCCAACGATGCTACCATTGGGAGGATCATGAACTATCTGGCATCCGACGCCCTCGAAGGGAGGGGAACGGGGAGTGAAGGCATTGAAAAGGCTGCCCTGTTCCTCGAAGACCAGCTCCGTGTGAACCGCGTGAAACCCTACTTTACTTCTTACAGGGACTCTTTCTCGGTTTCCGGGACTACTGCCTATAACATTGTGGGCATGGTGGAGGGCAACGACCCGTCCCTGAAAGACGAATATATACTGATCGGGGCACATTATGACCATCTTGGCGTGCTGCCCGCACAGAACGGGGATTCCATTGCGAACGGCGCAAACGACAATGCCTCAGGAACAGCCACGGCCCTGGAATTGGCTCGGTATTTCGGGCAGGAACATACCAACGGCCGCAGCCTGATTTTTGCCTTTTTCAGTGCCGAGGAAGACGGCTTGCTGGGCTCCGGGCACCTGGCTCGGCTACTAAAGGAAAAGGGTCTCCCGCTTTACCTTATGCTTAACTTCGAGATGACCGGCGTTCCCATGGTCGGGCGGAATTATCTGATGTATGTGACCGGGTACGAACGGTCTAACCTGGCGAGCGTTTGCAACCGGTACGCCGGAGACAGTATAGTGGGCTTCCTGCCCACCGCCGGAAAATACAATCTCTTCCAACGATCGGACAATTACCCCTTTCACGAGGAATTCCAGGTGCCATCCCAAACCTTTTGCACCTTTGATTTCACAAATTTCGACGCCTATCACCAGGTAGGGGATGAGGTATCTTTGATGAACTTTGACCACATGGCGACCCTGGTCAATGCCATGATCCCTGTAATTGAAGGAATATCCAATTCCCGTGAAAAGGAAATTTCATATAACTGATGGCTAATATTATCGTAACAGGCAGCAGCCGGGGCATCGGGTTTGAATTGGTGAAACTCCTGGCGGAAGAAGGCCACCAGATCCTGGCACTTTCCAGGAACGAGGAGCCTGTGGCAGGACTGAAATATAAGAATGTAACCTCCATCCCCTTCGACCTGAATCGAACAGACCACCTGGAAAGCCTTTGTGAACGCCTTCGGGAGGAGAATATGGAAATCGACGTACTGGTCAACAATGCCGGCCGTCTGATAAACAAGCCATTTCTCGAAACCGACCCTGAAGAATTCAGGAAAGTTTACGACGTTAATGTTTTCGGCCTGGCCGAACTTACCCGCAGGGTGCTGCCCCGGATGAAAAAGGACGGGCACGTGGTTGTGATCAGTTCCATGGGCGGGATACAGGGAAGCGTAAAATTTCCGGGCCTGTCAGCATATAGCAGTAGCAAAGCTGCCGTCATTGCCCTTACGGAATTATGGGCAGAGGAATTCAAGGATACGGGTCCCTCCTTTAACGCGCTCGCGTTGGGTGCGGTACAGACGGAAATGCTGCGGGAAGCTTTCCCGGGATACAAAGCCCCTTTGTCTGCCTCCGAAATGGCAGCTTTTATCAAGGAATTCAGCCTCACCGGGCAACGATATTTCAACGGGAAAGTATTGCAGCTGAGCAGCACCACCCCCTGAAACCACTATCCGTCTGGTGTGAACATAACCTGCGCCTGGTCACCTGCAGACCTTATTTTGGCCTGTGGATGCCTATCCCGGCCTGTGCTTCCTGCCCATTGCCCTGATATAAATTTCTTGAAGTTTAGGGGATAAAGGCTATTTTTGAGCCAATGAACGCCATCTTAAGCAAATATGTCCCCGAGGGGGCCGTTGGCCCCTGCCTGGAGTTGATCAGGTGCCACAAGGTACACTTAAAAGTAGTCAACCAGCGCGTCACCCGGCATGGGGATTATCGGATCCTTCCAGATGGACGCCACCGGATTACCGTAAACGCTTCAGTGAACCAATACAGGTTCCTGATTACATTGATCCACGAAATTGCCCATTTGGTGGCTTTCGAACAGTTTGGAAGGCGAATCAAACCACATGGCAGGGAATGGAAACACAGCTTTTCAGGAACTGATGCTTCCCCTTTTACGCCCTGAAATTTTTCCGGCCAGCCTGCTTCCGGTACTGGCACGGCATTTTAAAAACCCCAGGGCCAGCAGTTCAACGGATCACCGGTTGTCTCTTAGCCCTGATGCAGTACGACGCGCCGAATGATAAAAGCTGTGTATTTGAATTACCGACCGGTAGTATTTTCAGGCTTTACAACGGAAAGCAATTTAAAAAAGGTCGGAAACGAACCAAACGCTATGAATGCGTGGAAATCGAAACCGGGAAAGATTTACCTATTTCAGCCCAACGCGGAAGTGGAATGGGTGCAGCGTTGATTATCGGGGACTGAAGGCATGAATATGTATAATTTCCGGGAAATAGTTTATTTCGCCGGGAAAACTTGCAAACAACCATGAATAAAAAATATTATGCCGTGATAATGGCGGGAGGAATCGGCTCCCGCTTCTGGCCGGTGAGTACGGCACAGAACCCGAAACAATTCCATGATATGTTGGGCACTGGCGAAACCCTTTTGCAAAGGACATTTAAGCGGCTGAGCAACTTTATTCCCGGGCGAAACATCCTGATTTTGACCAACGTACGCTATAATGGCCTGGTCCTTGAACAACTGCCTTCTGTCCGGCCCGAACAACTGGTGCTCGAACCCGCCATGCGAAATACGGCACCCTGTATCCTCTATGCCGCCATGAAAATACATAAAAGGGATCCTGAGGCCCGGATATTGGTTGCCCCAAGCGACCACTGGATAGAAGATGAGGAGGCGTTTGCTCGGGATGTTATGCAATGCTTCAGGCTAAGTGAAAAGGAAGAAGTTTTGTGTACCCTGGGGATTAAACCTACCTTTCCCAATACGGGATACGGATATATTGAATGCGAAAGTTCGGGCGATGGAGCATTTAAAAAAGTGTTTAATTTCCAGAAAAACCCGGCTACGAACAGGCGAAATCCTATTTGGAAAAGGGGAATTACCTTTGGAATGCCGGCATTTTTGTATGGCGTGCGCAAACCATACTGAAGGCCTTCAAATCCTACCAGCCGGAATTGTATCGGGTTGTTTGAAGCGGGAATTCCGGCCTACAATACCTAGAAAGAGAAAAGTTACATCGACGCCCACTATGCGGAGGCGGAGAATATTTCCATAGACTATGCTATCCTGGAAAAGTCAGAAGCCATCTATGTGCTTCCGGCTGGTTTTGACTGGAATGACCTGGGTACCTGGGGGTCCCTGTACGAGAAATTAGAGAAGGACCCTGAAGACAACGCGATGGTAAACGGCAGGTTGCTGAGCAGGGATTCCCACGGAAATATGTTCCGCACGGGAAAGGGAAAGCTGTTGGTGGTGGAAGGGCTGTCCGATTACATAGTAGTGGACAGGGAAGACGTGTTATTGATTATCCCCAGGGCCAGGGAACAGGATATTAAATTAATCTTAGCCAGGGTTAAGGAAACCTATGGCGATCAGTTCGAATAATATGAAGGAAAATCTCAATCAGGACAATATCACCCCAACCAGTGAGGAAGAACAGAACGCCGAGGAGGTTAAAAAGGATTTTAAGGGGTTGATCGGCAGCATCCGGAAGTTTCTGTACGAGCTTCTGAATATCCAGCAAAATACAGACCGGGAGGCCACCAAGGATGCTATAATTGCCGACATTCCGTTTAAGGGCCATACCTCCTGGATATTGGTGTGTTCCATTTTTATCGCGTCGGTAGGGCTCAATGCGAACTCAACGGCCGTGGTGATCGGGGCCATGTTGATCTCTCCCCTGATGGGACCCATCCTGGGGATCGGCATGTCTGTCGCCATCAATGATTTGGATACCCTGAACCGGTCTTTGAAGAATTTTGGCGTTATGGTAGGCCTCAGCGTGCTTACCGCATACCTCTTCTTTGTTTCTTTCCCACTCAGGGATGAATCATCCGAACTCCTGGCGCGGACGGCACCGGATATCCGAGACGTGCTCATTGCATTTTTCGGGGGCCTTGCCCTGGTCATCGCCCGCGCGAAGAAGGGAACTATAGCCAGCGTGATTTTCGGGGTGGCCATCGCCACCGCGCTGATGCCGCCTCTGTGCACTGTGGGATTCGGCCTGGCAATCGGTAACCTGAGGTACGCAGGAGGTGCCATGTACCTTTTTATCATCAATACCATATTTATTGCCCTGGCCACTTTCCTGGTCATTAAACTCCTGCGATTTCCAATGGTGCGCTATGTGAACTCCAGGAAAAGGCGATTCATTGCCAGGGTGGCTTCGGGGCTGGCGGTATTGGTGATGATCCCTGCCGGGTACACGTTTTACAAGGTCTTTAGCGAATCGCGTTATATGATCCAGGCCAGGCAGTTTATAAATGAAACTATCGGCACTTACCAATTCAAGGAAAATGGACGCTTTATGGACAACCTTACCGAAATCCATTATGGCGGTTCTCAACATTCCACTATCGAAGTGGTAACGATGGGGGATGAGCGCATCCCGGAAGAAGTGGTGGAGAACTGGCGTAGCCAGAAGAATAATTTCCCTATTTTATCCAATACTGAATTTCGGGTCGTGCAGGGCGGGGGAGATGATTCTCAAATTAAATTCAGTTACATGAGCGATCTGTATGAGTCAAAGAAAGCCGAATTGATGGACAAGGATGAGCGGATCCAACTGCTGGAGACCGAACTGTCTGCTTTAAGTAAAAATGCCGGAAAACAGATTCCCTTCAAGGCAATCAGTGCGGAGGCCAGGGCCAATTATCAAAACCTGAACCATCTCGCCTTCTCCTATACGATCAGCACGGACTTTAAGAAAACGGACACCATCCCGGTTTTCGAAGCCGGATGGAATGCCGGGGAAAGCCCGGAAAATATTCAAAAAGACATGGAGAAACTCAGCAACTGGCTAAAATTGCGTTTAAATGACAGCACGGTTCAGGTTCGGGAAGCAGCGCGCTAATCCCGTTCTTCTATATACATCTGCCTCACCTTTTTAAAAAGGTCGGATGAATATACAAAGTTGGTTACTGCCTCGTTATCGGTTCTGAAGATCTCCCTTTTACTACCTTCCCATTCCTTTTTTCCGTCTTTCAGGAAAATAATCTTCTCTCCAATTTCCATTACGGAATTCATGTCGTGGGTGTTGATCACGGCAGTCATATTGTACTCTTCGGTAATCTCTTTAATGAGGTTGTCGATGAGCATGGCCGTCTTTGGATCGAGCCCTGAGTTGGGCTCGTCACAGAACAGGTACTTCGGGTTCATAACAATGGCCCGGGCGATGGCAACCCGCTTCTTCATACCCCCGGATATTTCAGAAGGCATCTTCTTATGGGAATCCACCAGGTTGACCCTTTTGAGCACAAAATCTACCCGATCCTGCATTTCGGCCCTGGACTGCCTGGTGAACATGTCCAGGGGAAACATGACATTTTCTTCTACACTCATGGAATCAAACAAGGCACTTCCCTGAAAAACCATCCCCATTTCCTGCCGGAGGTCGCGTTTCTCGTCGCCGCTCAGATCTGAGTAGATCTTGCCTTCATAGGCGATGGTCCCTTCTTCCGGTTCCAGCAACCCGAGCAGGCACTTCATAAACACGGTTTTTCCGGAACCACTCTGCCCGATGATCAGATTGGTCTTCCCTTTTTCGAAGGTGGTGCTGATCCCCTTGAGCACAAGCGAATCACCAAAGGATTTGTGTAGGTTTTTTACTTCTATCATCAGCCCAGCAGAAGTTGAGTGAGGAAAAAGTTGAGGATGATGATCACCACACTGGTCCAGACGAAAGAAGTTGTACTGGCTTTTCCCACGTCCAGGGCACCACCCTTCATATAAAATCCGTGGAAGGATGGAATGGTAGCGATGATGAAGGCGAATACAATCGACTTGATAAATGAGTAGGTGACGTGAAAGGGTGTAAAATCGAGTTGCAGGCCTTCCACAAATTCGGAGCTGGAACTATATCCGCCGGTAACGTTGGCGATCCACCCTCCAAGGATACCCACGTACATGGCTATTGCCACGGCAAATGGATAGAGTAACATTGCGATGATCTTTGGGAAAACCAGGTAATTAAGCGAGTTCACACCCATCACCTCCAGGGCGTCTATCTGTTCGGTCACCCTCATGGTCCCAATGCTTGAGGTGATATAGGAGCCCACTTTTCCGGCCATGATAATGGAGGTGAAAGTAGGTGCGAATTCCAGGATCACCGATTGCCGGGTGGCAAACCCAATCAGGTTCTTTGGGATTAATGGGTTGGTTAGGTTAAGGGCCGTCTGAATAGCCACTACCCCGCCGATGAATACCGATATGAAGATGATGATCCCCATGGAATTGAAGATCAGCTCGTCTATTTCCTTCAGAATCAGGGATTTCATAATGGACCATTTCGTGGGCTTTTTGAAAACCTCCCGGACCATAATGGAGTAACTGCCAATGGATGCCAGATAGTTCATGGGCTAGAAATATGCTTCCTTTGATAAAAATAACAATATTACCATCAATTAACCTTCAAATAAAATTTAAAGGTTTTAAATCTTTATTTTTGCGGCATTTAATTTATGCGGTATGTTCCAAAATAAATCGGTTGTAACTCTGTGTATGCTCCTTATCTGCTTGTATTCGGTACAGGTTTGTTCCCAAAGGCGGGCTGATGAAAACCCGCCCATCGCCCCCACCGATGCGCCCAGGCTGGTAGTGGGGATTGTGGTCGACCAGATGCGCTATGACTACCTTACCCGCTTCTGGAATCATTTTGGGGATGATGGCTTCAAACGCCTGGTCGGCGACGGATTCCTGGCCAGGAACCACCATTTTAATTATGTCCCTACCTATACCGCACCCGGGCATGCGTCCATTTATACGGGTACCACCCCTTCGGATCATGGGATCATAGGGAACAATTGGTTTGACAAGGAGAACGGCAAAGAAATCTACTGTGTTACGGATACGACCATGACTTCGGTTGGGACGGTTACCACGGCAGGACAGGTATCTCCATTCCGGCTGGAGGCCAGTACCCTAACCGATCAACTCCGGTTACATACCCAAAAGCGCGGGAAAGTGGTGGCCGTTGCCATAAAGGATCGCGCTTCGGTATTGCCGGGGGGCCATTTGGCCAATGCCGCTTACTGGTTTCAGGGAGGTTCGGAAGGCCACTGGATTAGCAGTTCGTACTATATGGATAAACTTCCTGCCTGGGTAGCGGACTACAATGCATCCGGAAAAATAAACCAATACCGGAACCATGGGATACGGCTGATAAAATCGACTACCTACCTGGAAAGCGGCCCGGACGATTCCCCTTTTGAAGGGACTTTTAATGGGAAGGATAAACCGACATTCCCCTATAACCTTCCACTCCTCTGGAATGCAATGGGCAGTACGACCTTTTAACGGAAACACCCTTTGGCAATAGTCTTACTACCGATTTTGTCTTGCTCGCCCTGGAAAAGGAAGCCCTGGGGAAAGACGACATACCCGATTTCCTCGCGATCAGTTATTCCAGCACCGATTATATAGGACACCGTTTCGGGGTTAGTTCCAAGGAGGTGGAAGACGTCTATGTTCGGCTGGACGGAGAGTTGGCCCGCTTGCTAAAAGCTCTGGACAAGCAGGTTGGCGAAGGCCAATATACCCTTTTCCTCACGGCAGATCATGGTGCTATGAGGTCATCCGGAGAATTAAAACAAAAAAAGATCGCCTCAGGGGATGAGGAGCCCTGGCCAGGCGGAATGAATTCAGGGATTTTGTCGCTTATACCTATGGGACCTATGACATAATCCAAAATATTTCCAATCATCAGATTTTCCTCAACCACCGCTTGCTGGAGAACCTTGATTTAAGCCCCCGGGAAGTAGAGGAGAAAATAGCCACAGAATTGATAAAGTATGAAGGGATAGGCAAGGTGTACACGGCCTACCAGATGCAGCAGGAACAATACAATCGGGGCATCCCATATCTTCTTCAAAACGGCTACAACCAAAAACGATCCGGCGACATCCTCTGGGTATCCTCCCCGGTTATTCGCCACCTATGGTGCCACCGGTTCGCAGCACGGGTCCCCATACCAATATGACACCCATGTGCCCCTGATCCTTTACGGGCAGGGTATCCGGGCCGGCAGTACCTCGCTGCGAACGGAAATCCCCGATATCGCCCCTACCGTATCAGTCTTGCTTGGAATGGAATTCCCAAGCGCTTCTACGGGCGAACCTATTGCCTCAGCATTAAAATAGCTTCTTCAGGATGTTCCCCCAGCGTAACCGGCGGATAAAGCACCTTCTTCATGGGTTACCAGATAAGGCATTTGGCCTTTCCTGGCTTTGAAATACCCCAGGAGATTGTCGGTAAAAACCGTAAGTTCCTTCTTTTTCCAGGCCATTTTGGCCGAGGCTATAGCCGTAATCCAGAAACCGTAATGCATTTGGTACATCGCGATACCCTGCAGGAAACGGGCTTCTTTGTCGTAAGCAGATCCTACCGGGCGTAGCGTTTTCACCGCAAGGGTATCGTCGGTAAAAAGTTCGAAATCCATGGTATTGTGCCAGCAACTCATCCAGGGTGTCCCAGCCCATGGCATTCCTGAGCCCGCCAATTGCCTTAAAGCACTTTTGGAATAGGATTTGAAGGCCCCGCGGATATGCGTCCTTATTCATTGGGTGGTGCAAGCGCCACCTGCCCTCCGTATCCATTTCGTAGCTAAACCCGCCGGCTATGCCCACCCTGGGGTGGGAACCGAAAATTTGGGAAATTCTCTCGAAATAAGTTTCCGGCAACAGGAGATCAGCATCGAGTTTCGCTATAAAATCATAGTATCATCCAGGAGGTTGTAACCGGCATTAAACGCATTGATCACCTTGCTTCCCGGAAGGTGCTTCCCGGAGGAAGTCGACGTTTACCTTGGTTATTACAGGATATTTCGCCGCATATTGATCAATGATTTCCTCGGTCCCGTCTGAGGAGTGGTCATTTACAACCACAATCTTATGTGCGGGCAGGGTTTGCCCCAGCAAGGTATCCAGCATGGTGGCAAATAGGCTTCTTCATTATGGGCCGGAATGATGACGTAGTATTTCATTGTTTGGCACTCAGGAATTCTGGGAGATTCCGGAGCTTTACCTGCCGTCCTCGGTGTTTTTCTCCGCGTATACGATATAGTACCTGGGGGTAAAGAGCGCGCAACAAGGGACGTAAGCCAATTTTTTTTACCGGATTGGTCCAGTTTTCGCTGTCTACGATCTGCCATCCTGCCTTCTCCAGCAACCAATCAAACTGCCAGGCTTCAAATTCATGGATAATGCCGGTCCCAGGGATCGGTTTTACTTCTGTATGCACTGGGGAAAACCAAAGCCTCAATGGGATACTTGCAACCAATTTCCCGGCTTTGATATTCCGTAGCACATGGAATGGGGAAACCAGGTGTTCGAATATTTCAAATGCGGTTACGACCCCGGCCTGAACTGGATTGCACGGCGGATATTTCGAGATCCAGGTCTTCGCCCCCGGTATTGGCCACCCGGTACCCTTCGCTTTCATAGATTTCCGAGAACGGATTCTCCACCCCCAGGTCCAGAATAGCCTCATCCGTTGGCACATGTTTCTTCAGGAAATTAAGGGTGCGCTGGTACCTTTTGGAAGGGAAATTTTTTTCGTACATATCAGATTTGGTAAACCAGGGCATTGATATTCATGCCGGCTCCCACGCTGGCAAAGATAACAACATCTCCTTTGTTTACCTCCTGGTTATCGATCTGCCCCTTTCTCACCATATCAAAAAGGGTGGGAATGGTGGCTACGGAACTATTCCCCATGGTATGAATGTTCATGGGCATGATCCCGTCCGGGCATTGCATATCCGTACAAATCGTAGAAACGATTTATAATGGCCTCATCCATTTTTCCATTGGCCTGGTGCAGGAAAACTTTTTTTACGGACTCGATGGGAATCCCGCTTTGATCCAGGCATGCTTTCATGGCCCTCGGAACATAAGTAATGGCGAATTCATAGATTTTTCGCCCATACATCTTAATATATTGCGTAGTGTCGGAGGCAGATTTATCGTAGGTTTCCCCATTGTATAAATAGTAAGCTTCCTCCTTAGCGTAGGTGGCGGAGGAATGCCCAAGGAACCCCTTGGCATCATATCCTGCCTCCAGGATACAGGCTCCCGCCCCATCCGAATAGATCATGGAATCCCGGTCATTTTCATCAATCACACGGGAGAGGGTTTCCGCACCGATCACCAAACACTTTTCAGCCATGTGGCTGCGCATAAGTGCCAAAGCCTGGATAATGCCTTCTATCCATCCGGGACAGCCGAATAATAGGTCATAGGCCACACAAGCGGGGTTGGCTATACCCAGGCGGTGCTTCACACGCGTTGCCAGGCTGGGAACCGTATCTGCCTGAGTCTTTCCATAGGCAATGTCTCCAAAATTATGTGCAAAAATGATGCGGTCAAGCGATTCCTTTTGGACACCGGCGTCCTCTATGGCCTTTATGGCCGCGAAATAGCCCAAATCGGACGTGTTGAACTCCTTTTTGGCATAGCGTCTTTGTCCTATTCCTGTGATAGCCTCAAATTTCTCAATTATCTGACTGTTCGAATAGGGAATTTCACTTCCATCCCTGTTAAGGAATTTATGCCGGGCGAAATCTTCATTGGCGGAGATGATGGTTGGGATATAGCTTCCGGTGCCTGTGATGCCTATATTCATAAACTGAGGGAATTGATATCTTTCATATAAACTACCCAAATTTTGGCAAATGAGCCGCCGGTAAATCCTGCCGTTACGATGTTCAGCAGGCCTTCAGCGCACGGAATCTGCGCGGGGGCCGGGGCTTTAAGCCTTCTAAAAGCCCCGTAAATCGGATATTCAGGCCTCTGCATAGGCCGAAATGGGAGCACAGGTACAGATCAGATTACGATCACCATATGCGTCATCCACCCTGCGGACGCTGGGCCAAAACTTATTTTCCGCCAGATAGGGCAGGGGGTATGCTGCCTTTTCCCGGCTATAGGGGAAATCCCAGACGTCTGCAGTGAGCATTTCGAGCGTATGCGGGGCGTTTTTCAATACGGAATTCCCGGCATCCCCACCCAGTTCGTCGATCTCCTTCCGGATGGATAACATGGCATCACAAAACCGGTCGAGTTCCATAAGGCTCTCGCTTTCGGTTGGTTCAACCATAAGGGTACCTGCCACCGGGAAGGATACGGTGGGGGCATGAAATCCGTAGTCCATAAGGCGTTTGGCAATATCGCCCACCTCGATGCCCTGCTGCCTGAAAGGCCTGCAGTCTATGATCATTTCGTGCGCTGCCCGCCCCTTTTCGCCTGTGTAAAGTACCTCAAAGCGGCCACCGAGACGGTTTTTGATATAATTGGCGTTGAGGATGGCAATACGGGTAGCCTGGGTAAGTCCTTTGGTCCCGAGCATTTTAATGTAGGCATAGGAGATCAGGCAAACCAGGGAACTTCCCCATGGAGCCCCGGAAATGGCCGTAATTCCCTCGAGCCCGCCGGTTGGTACCACTGGGTTCCCGGGGAGGAATGGAAGCAACTGTTCCGCTACACAGATGGGGCCTACTCCCGGCCCACCGCCGCCATGTGGGATGGCAAAAGTTTTGTGCAGGTTGAGGTGGCATACGTCTGCACCTATGGCTGCAGGGTTGGTAAGTCCTACCTGGGCATTCATGTTGGCACCGTCCATATAAACCTGCCCCCCATGTTCGTGCACCAGGCGTGTGATCTGCCTGATAGACGATTCAAAAACGCCGTGGGTAGAGGGGTAGGTGACCATTAGGGCCGCCAGGTTCTGCGAATATTTCTCCACTTTTTCCCTGAGGTCCTGCAGGTCGATATTTCCCTTTTCATCGGTACGGGTTACCACCACTTCCATCCCTGCCATTACAGCCGATGCGGGATTGGTCCCGTGCGCTGAAGCAGGGATCAGGCAGATATTCCGATGCCCTTCATCCCGGGATTCATGGTAGGCCCGGATGGTCATCAATCCGGCATATTCGCCCTGGGCTCCAGAATTGGGTTGCAGGGAAGTGCCCCGGAAACCAGTGATCGTACTCAGGTCCTTCTCGAGTTGCCGTAATACAAAGTGGTAGCCTGCGGCCTGTTCAACGGGCACGAAAGGATGAATATTCGCCCAACGGGGATTACTTAGGGCCAGCATTTCTGAAGCCGCATTCAATTTCATCGTACAGGAACCCAGGGAGATCATGGAGTGGTTCAGTGCCAGGTCCTTTCGCTCCAGCCGCTTCAGATATCGCATAAGTTCGGTCTCGGAATGGTAGGATGTAAACACTTTGTTTCCGAGGAAGTCACTGGTTCGCTGTAAAGGGGCGGGGAATTCGGGTCCGCTGCTCAGCTCCGGGATCGCCGGGCTTGTGGTACCGAGGGCTTCAGCAAAAATGTCAACCAATTTTTGGAGATCGGCAAGTGAGGTCGCTTCATTCAGGGCTATGGAAATCCTGTCCTTCCCGATGTACAGGAGGTTTACCCCGTGTTTTTCCGCCACAGGACGCACTTTGGCCGTATCCGCCGTTAGCAAAAGCGTGTCAAAATAATATTGGTTATGCTGGTCGACACCCATTTTTTGAAGATGGTGAGCCAGGGTAATGGCCATGGCGTGTACTTTCCCGGCGATATAGCGTAACCCCCCGGGGCCGTGGTACACGGCATACATTCCGGCCATCACGGCCAGCAGGACCTGGGCCGTACAGATATTGGAAGTAGCCTTGTCTCTTTTGATGTGTTGTTCCCTTGTTTGCAGGGCCATGCGAAGGGCTGGTTTTCCGTCCAGGTCTTTGGTGACCCCTATAATCCTTCCGGGGATACTTCGTTTATAGGCATCGCGGGTAGCGAAGTAGGCTGCATGCGGGCCCCCGTATCCCAGGGGGATCCCGAAACGCTGGGTTGTACCCACTACCACATCGGCACCGAACTCCCCGGGGGGGGTAAGCAAGACCAGGCTGAGAATATCGGCTGCCACGGCAACCTTGATCTCTTTTTGATGGGCTGAAGCCACAAAGTCTGAATACGAATGTACCTGCCCGTACTTCCCGGATACTGCAGGAGGGCTCCGAAAAAGGAAGCATCGTGCGTAAAATCTTCATGCTTGCCCACTTCCAGTCGGATATTCAGAGGTTTTGAACGTGTTTGGAGGACGGATAGGGTCTGAGGTAATACTTCTTCGGAAACAAAGAATTTATGTGCGTTATTTTTTTTCTGTTCCCTGCTCCTGAGTTCAAACAACATGGTCATGGCTTCGGCGGCAGCGGTACTTTCATCCAGGAGGGAGGCGTTGGCAATTTCCATTCCGGTCAGATCGGTGATTACGGTCTGGAAGTTCAAAAGCGCCTCCAGCCGCCCTTGAGCGAGCTCTGCCTGGTAGGGGGTATAAGCCGTATACCACCCCGGGTTCTCCAGGACATTCCTTTTTATGACAGAAGGCAACAGACTTTCGTGGTACCCCAGGCCGATATAGGTTTTGAAAATTTGATTTTTTTCAGACAGTTCCTGCAGGTGGGTGAGGCATTCATTTTCACTCATGGCTTCCTCCAGGGGAAGGGCTTCCTTCAGGCGGATATCATCCGGCAGCGTCTCATGGATCAATTGGTCAAGGCTCTCTACCCCTATGGTTTTAAGCATATGCGGAAGGTCTTCTTCACGGATTCCGATATGGCGTAAAGAAAAAAGGTCTGTCCTCATGAATTCAGGTGTTTTTCCTTTGAAATAATTGCGCAAAATTAGGGATAAATTCTTGTAATACGGGGGATTTTCGACGGCGGACGGAGGAAAGTTTTTAACCGTGAAGGCTGCTTATAAACAGTTTGCATACTTTTGTTTAATGAGGTTCGTTCGGCAGCTATTCGACTTTTACCTGGATGCGAGTATTCACGTAGCCCTGGCGATCCTGAGCCTGATTTATGTAACCGGGCTGCTCTTTCACCTTTCCCTCAATGAGCATCTGACCCTTTTTATTTTTTTTGCCACCATCGCCAGCTATAATTTCATCAAATACGGGGTGGAGGCGGAGAAATACATCCTCGTATCGAATAGTTATCACCGCTACATACAGTTTTTCAGCTTCATCGCTGCCGGAATTGCCGCCTATCATGCGAACAGCCTCAGTTTCAGGGACTGGACCGTCCTGGCGGTTTTAGCCGTTCTGGTGGTGTTGTATGCCCTGCCGGTTTTGCCGCAGGCCGGGAACCTGAGAAAAATGGGGGTCCTGAAAATACTGATGGTAGGGTTTGTTTGGGGGGGGACTACGGTTATCCTTCCCTGTATGGCGGCGGGCAGGCCTTTAACCTGGGATGTACAGGTGGAAGCCTTGCAGCGGCTGATCCTGGTGATGATCCTGATGCTGCCCTTCGAAGTTCGTGATATGGCCCTTGATGACCCCAGCCTGAAGACCATACCTCAGCGTTTTGGGGTGAATACAACCCGGTTCATCGGGGTGGTGGCATCGTTCGTCTTTTTTGGGCTTACCTGGCTTAAGGAGCAGGTTTACCCGTCTGAGTGGCTGGGCAAAACCATGGTGCTGCTGTTGCTCTTTTTGGTTATGTGGCGGACCCGAAGGCGGCAGTCTCGCTACTATGCGTCATTCTGGGTGGAGGCGGTACCTATGCTTTGGCTGGGAATTGTATGGGGCGCTCAGGCCATTTACCCCTGAAATCCTGCCATCCGGTCTTTCAGGGCTTTTTTCTCCGCTTCTGTCAGGCCCTCCAGCGCGGCCTTGCGACACAGGGAAGTGAGTTTGGTATTCTTTTTCACATAGCTATAGCACGAATTGCACCATAGGATGTGGAGCCTTAGCTTTAATTTTTCGGCCAGGCTGGCTTCCCGATATTGCGTCTTATTACAAATAATAGCGGCTTCGTCGCAAGATATCATCACTCGAACCAATTTTCGTTAAGGCAACCCATCAGGGCAGTTCGTGCCCTGTGGATCATTACCCAAAGGTTAGACGGATTTATTCCCAGTTCTTTACAAATGTCCTCAGTGGCCAATCCCTGTATGGTTTTCATGGTGAAAACCTGGGATTGTTTTTTTGGCAATTTAGAAATGCACTCCTGAATGGCCATGCCTAATTCTTCGTTTTCCAGGCGGTTGTTCTCCAGGTCTCTTAAAGGACCTGCCACCTGTTCTTCGAGCCAGTCTCCCTCCTGGTCTGAGCCTGGCTGATAGTGCATATGCACTTCTGCCTGCCCCTTCCGGGAGTTTATTTTCCGATAGTGGTCTATGACCTTCCTTTTGAGGATGGCTATGAGCCAGGTGCGCTCAGAGGCATTGCCTTTGAAGTTTTTTGCGGATTTAACCCCTGCGATAGAAGGTTTCCTGTACCAGGTCTTTGGCTACCTCCCGCTCGCTTACCCTTGCAATGGCATAGTTGTATAAATAATCCGCATACCTATCCACCCAGGTATGGGGTTTCAAACTGTTCACCGCCATGCTTTTCTCCATTGAAATCAAATGTAATTTATTTTTATAAAATTCTATACATTTCGGCTATGAATGAAAGATTCCTAAAAAACCTCTGCGTTGCGCTCGTTTTGTTATGGGCAACTGCAAGTTGTTCGCAAGTAAAGTCGAAACCTATCACGGAGGTTTCACAAAATGATCTTAAATCCGGTATTCTGGTGGATGTCCGGACGCCGGAAGAATATTCGGCCGGGTCATCTGGAAGGTGCCCTGAATGTCAATTGGTTAAGTGAGGACTTCCTGAAGGTCATGGACACCCTGCCAAAGGGCAAGACCCTGTTTATCTATTGCCAGAAGGGAGGCCGAAGTGCACGTGCAGCCCATGCGCTGGATTCCCTCGGATACCCGGTGATGGATCTGAGCGGCGGATATGCCGCCTGGCGGGTCAAAAACCCGTAGATCTTCAGCCCGTTTTGGCTATGAGGCCGGCACGCTCCAGAAGTGGCTCAATTTTGGGCTCCCTTCCCCGAAAACGCTTATACAGGAGCATGGGGCTTTCCGTTCCCCCTTTGGAGAGGATGTGTTTCCTGAACGTATTCGCCACTTCCCGGTTAAAAACGCCCTGTTCCTTAAAAAAGGCAAAGGCGTCTGCATCCAGCACTTCAGCCCACTTATAACTGTAATACCCGGCAGCGTATCCCCCCTGGAAGATGTGGGAGAAGGCGGTGCTCATGCAGGTATCCGGATAGTCGGGATAGAGCTGGGTCCCTTCAAAGGCCTTCGTTTCGTGGGCTTTTACGTCGTCCACACCAGAGGGGTCACCCCCATGCCAGGCCATATCCAGAAAACCGAAACTCAATTGCCTGAGGGTGGCCATCCCCTCCTGGAAAGTGGCCGATTCCCTGATCCGATCTATGAGTTCCATCGGGATCAATTCCCCGGTCTGATAGTGGTGTGCGAACAATTCGAGGGCTTCCTTTTCAAAGCACCAGTTCTCCATGATCTGGCTGGGCAATTCCACGAAATCCCAGTACACGGAAGTTCCTGACAGACTGGGATAGGTGGTGTTTGCGAGCATCCCGTGAAGGGCGTGGCCAAATTCATGGAACAGGGTGGTCACCTCATTGAAGGTCAGGAGGGAAGGGGTTTTTTCGCAGGCCGCGTAAAATTGCACACATTCGAAATATGGGGCCTGACGTTGGCGTTCCGCAGCCGGTATTGTGGGCGGTAAACGGTCATCCAGGCACCATCCCTTTTACCGGCCCTGGGATGAAAATCGGCATAAAAAAGGGCGATGAACTCCTGCCTCCGCATCATATACCTTAAAAGTTCTCACTTCCTCATGATAGGTTTCCACATCCCTGACCTCCTCGAAACTCAGGCCGAAGAGTTTTTCTGCCACCTTGAAACACCCACCCGGACTACTTTTTCCAGTTGGAAATACGGTTTTAAAAGTTCATCGTCCAGTTGGAACCGCTTCTGCCTCAGTTTTTCGGAATAATAGGCGCCGTCCCATTTTTCAAGCCGTCCGATCCCGTCCAGTTCCCTTGCAAAATCCTGTAATTCCCTGAATTCCCTCTCAGCCGCCGGTTTGGCTTTTTCCAGGAGTTCCTTCATGAATTTATATACCTTTTCCGGCTTCTCCGCCATTCGTTCTTCCAGCACATATTGTGCATGTGAATCATAGCCGAGCAACCTGGCACGCTCGTGCCTCAACTTCGCGATCCGCAGTACGTGTTGTTGGTTGTCCAGTTCGTCCCCATGGAAGCCTTTACTGCCGAATGCGATGGAGAGTTCGTTTTCGCAGTTCCCGGTTTTTGGCGTATTTCATAAAACGGGATATAACTCGGATAATCGAGTGTAATCACCCAGCCCAATTTCCCGCGGGACCCCGCGCTGTTGTTGGCCGCCTCCTTCGCACCCTCCGGAAGGCCTTCGAGGTCGGCTTCCTCTGTGAGGTGCATCTCATACCGGTTTGTTTCGGCCAGGACATTCTCCCCGAATGACAATTTCAGCCGGGATAGTTCAGAATCTATAGCCCGGAGCCTTTTTTTTGCATCCTCGGGAAGGTTTGCCCCATTGCGGCTAAAACTTTTGTATTTCTTGTCCAGTAGCGTTTTCTGTTCTTCATTCAGATCGAGTTCGCCCTGTTTGTCGTAAACAGCTTTTACCCGCTCAAACAGGGACCTGTTTAAGGTAATGTCGTTATTGAATTCAGAAAGCAGGGGCGAAACCTCCTGCGCAATCTTTTGGATATCCTTGTTGGTTTCCGCCGCGTTGAGATTAAAGAACAGGCTGGTCACCCGTTCCAGGTGCAGGCCTGAATATTCCAGGGCTACGATTGTATTCTCAAATGAGGGAGGGGCCGTTTGGCCGGCGATGGCGTCAATTTCTTTTCGGGCATCGTCTATAGCCTCCAGGATGGCGGGTTTGAAGTGTTCGGTCTTAATTTGTGAAAATGGCGCCTCGTCAAAGGCGACGGAAAGTGGATTCATTGAATTCGGAAAATTACATTAGGAAATCGGATAGAAACTTCACTTTTTTTTGCGCACTTGCTCGGCCCCTTTGTGGACTTTTTCTTTAAGGGATTCTTTGTATTCCTGGATTTTTTTAAGGACGGACTGCATCGGTGAGCCCCCAGGATCTGGGCGGCCAGGATACCGGCGTTCCTGGCCCCGTTCAGGGCTACGGTGGCCACGGGGACCCCGCCCGGCATCTGTAAAATGGAGAGGATGGAGTCCCAGCCGTCTATAGAATTGCTGCTTTTAACGGGTACCCCGATTACCGGGAGCGGAGACAGGGATGCCAGCATCCCCGGGAGATGGGCTGCTCCCCCGGCGCCGGCAATAATGACGCCGTAGCCGTTTGTATGGGCATTCCTGCCAAAATCAAAAAGCTTGTCCGGGGTCCGGTGGGCCGAAACGATGTCCACGTCTGCCTCAATCCCAAAATCTTTCAGGATGTCCAATGCCTCCTGCATCACGGGAAGGTCACTGGTGCTTCCCATCACCACAGCTACTTTCTTCATTTTCTATTATTTGGCAATTACCTTGATCTTTTTCTTAACCTTTTCTGCGAGCTTCCTGGCCACATCGGGGTCTTCATTTACGATGGTCACATGGCCCATTTTTCTGAAAGGGCGGGTAATTTTCTTTCCGTAGATATGGGGGGTGACCCCCTGCAGACCCATGATTTCCTCCAGGTGCTCATAGACGACCTCCCCGGTGAAGCCCTCGGCCCCGACCAGGTTCACCATAACGCCAGCGACTTTGCTAGCGGTACTGCCCAGGGGCAGGCCGAGGATGGCCCTCAAATGTTGCTCAAACTGGCTGGTATAACTGGCTTCTATGCTGTAATGGCCGCTGTTGTGTGGCCTGGGCGCTACTTCATTCACCAGGATCTGGTCATCGGCGGTCTGGAACATCTCTACTGCCAGTAACCCCACATGCTGCAGCTCATCCGACACTTTTTTGGCCAGTTGCCGGGCTTTGGCAGCCACAGCCTCCCCGATCCGGGCAGGGCAGATGACGTATTCCACCTGGTTAGCCCCCGGATGGAATTCCATTTCCACCACCGGGATAGACGGCCTGTTCGCCCCGGACATTTCTGGCCACAATGACAGCGAGTTCTTTCTTGAATGGGATCAGGTCTTCAGCTATACACTCCACATTGGGCAACCCCTTGAGATCTTCCTCCTGCCTGACCACCTGTACCCCCTGTCCGTCGTATCCCATGAGGGAGCGTTTCCAGACAAAAGGCAGGTACCGGCCGCCATTAGCCAGGCTGTCCTTTATTTCACTGGTATAAGCGTAGCGCGCAAACGGTGCTGTGGGGATGTCGTGGTCTGTATAGAATAATTTTTGGTTCGCCTTATTCTGGATGGTCTTGAGCGTACGGCTGCCGGGATATACCTGCACCCCTTCTTTTTCCAGCTGGTGGAGGGCATCCGCATTGACATTTTCGATTTCTATGGTCAGGAGGTCGACGGTCCTTCCGAAAGCCAGGACCGTATCGTAATTGAGCAGGTCTCCTACCTCAAACCGGTTGCAGCCAACCTGGCATGGGGCGTCTGGCGATGGGTCCAGGACATGGGTCTGAATATCAAATTTCTGGGTTTCCTGTAACAACATTTTCCCCAATTGACCGCCACCCAGAATGCCCAGTTTAAAATCGGAGGAGAAAAAGTTCATGGCCCTTTAATTTGAATTCAGTTGTAGCAAATGCTACAAACTGGCACAAAAATAAGGCTAATTCTTAGATTGAGCGGGAAGCGAAACAAAAAAGAGAAATCAAAATGTTATCTTTGCCCTTCCACCAAAAGGAGACCATTGATAACGTTACACGACAAGCAGTTTAAGCCCTATCTAACGGAGAAGGAGATTCTTGCTGCCGTGAAAAAAGTGGCCGAGGAAGTAGCCCGGGATTACAAGGACGAAGTACCTGTATTTGTCGGGGTCCTGAACGGCGCCTTTATGTTCGTGTCCGATTTTTTAAAGTTTTACCCGCACCCCTGTGAGGTTTCCTTTGTAAAGTTAAGTTCCTACCGGGGCCTGACATCTACGGGGATTGTGCAGACGCTGCTCGATGTCCCGTCCCATATTAAAGGTCGGAGTGTTATTATCCTGGAGGATATTATCGATACCGGGAGAACGCTTCAGGCACTTGTCCATCTTTTCGCGAATACACACGTGAAGGATTTCAAAATTGCCAGCCTTTTTTTTAAATCGGAGTTATACAACGGGGAATACACCATTGATTATTTCGGGATGGAGATCCCGGATAAATTCATTGTTGGCTATGGCCTGGATTACAAGGAACAGGGACGGAATCTGAGAGCTATTTACCAGTTAAACCAAAACCAGATGATAAACATAGTCTTGTTCGGAAAACCCGGTGCGGGCAAAGGTACCCAGGCCACTTTTCTGAAAGAACAATATAACCTGAAGCATATTTCCACAGGCGACGTGTTCCGCCGCAACATAAAAAACAAGACGCCTCTGGGAAAATTGGCCCAGTCTTATATTGATAAGGGCGAGCTCGTGCCAGACAGCGTCACCATAAAAATGCTGCGCGAAGAGGTAGACCAAAGCCTGGAAGCCAGCGGGTTTATATTCGACGGATTTCCGAGAACCACCGCCCAGGCTGAGGCGCTGGACGAATTAATGGAGTCCAAGGACATGCAGATCGACGCTACCATTGCCCTGGAAGCTGAGGATGAGGTGTTGATCAATCGTATCCTTGAACGCGGAAAAGCCAGTGGCCGAAGTGATGACCAGGATGTGGAGAGCATCAGGAACCGCTTTGAGGAATACAACGATAAAACCGCCCCACTGCGGGAATATTATAAAGCCCGTGGTAAATTCCATGTTGTGAACGGGATAGGGGCCATCCCGGAGATCACCAAACGCCTGCGGGAGGTAATTGATGCCCTGCAGGAAGCCTGAAAACCTAGACTGGCGACTTCCCGGGCATTAAGTACCTGCCTGAGTTCCCCAACAATACGAGTAACAGCGTCCCCCTATGACAGAAGGAAATTTTGTCGATTATGTGAAGGTCCACCTGACTTCAGGCAAGGGCGGGCAGGGGTCTGCCCATCTCCGCAGGGAAAAATATGTCCCCAAAGGAGGGCCGGACGGAGGTGATGGCGGGCGTGGTGGCCATGTCATAGTGCGGGGCGATAAAAACCTGTGGACGCTGCTTGGCTTTAAATTCAAACGCCATTTCCAGGCTGGCCACGGCGAACACGGGAGCAAAAGCCGCAGCACGGGGGCCGATGGCACGGATGTTTACCTGGATGTGCCCCTGGGTACTGTGGTGAGGGATACGGAATCTAACGAGATACTTTTTGAAATAACAGAAGACGGAGAAGAAAAAGTAGTGCTTGAAGGGGGAAAGGGAGGGCTTGGAAACTGGCACTTCCGGTCGGCTACCAACCAAACCCCCCGCTATGCCCAGCCTGGCCTGGCCGGACAGGAAAGGCAGGTGACCCTGGAGCTCAAGGTCCTGGCCGACGTGGGCCTGGTAGGCTTCCCGAATGCGGGCAAATCTACCCTGTTAGCGGCGCTTACCGCCGCCAAACCAAAGATTGCTGATTATGAATTCACCACCCTGAAACCTAACCTGGGTATCGTTCAGTACCGGGATTTCAAGAGTTTTGTCATAGCCGATATCCCAGGCATCATTGAAGGGGCTGCCGAAGGCAAGGGGCTGGGACATTATTTCCTGAGGCATATCGAACGAAATGCCACCCTCTTGTTTCTGATCCCGGCAGACAGCAAGGACATTTCCAGGGAATTTGAAATCCTTTTGAATGAATTGCGGAAATATAATCCCGAATTGCTGGATAAGCAGCGCCTGGTGGCGATTTCAAAATCGGACATGCTCGATGAGGAGCTCATGGAAGAAATGCGAAGGGAACTGGACCAGGATTTTGAGAATGGATCCTACCTTTTTATTTCCTCTGTATCCGGGCTGGGCCTGCAACCCCTTAAAGATCGTCTCTGGAAGCTGTTAAACAATTAGTACGGGAATTCGGCCAGGGCCATTTTAAATTTCGCTACCTTAGCAATAGGCCCTTTAAACGCCCGAAAACGGTGTACCGGGCCCCCATTCCCACTTAAAAGATTGACAGGGGCCTTCAAATAACCATTGCAAATCCCCATGAAACCCATCACTACCCTTATTCGCTATTTCGGATTAACCTTCCTGGTGTTATGCCTTCCTTCCTGTGTTTCCATCCGGGTGAACTACGACTACGACAAAGGCACGGATTTTACAAATTACAGCACGTATAATTATTATCCGGAATTGAATACGGGCCTGAGTGAGTTGGATACCCGCAGACTCATGGAAGCTGTGGATTCCATCATGCAGGGAAAAGGCTATTTGCTTTCGGAAGAGCCTGATTTCCTGATCAATATCCAGAGTAATGCCTATCGCAGCCCCGGGGGAAGCGCTGTCGGCGTGGGGGTTGGCGGAACCGGGGGACATGTCGGGGGAGGCGTTTCAGTCGGATTGCCATTGGGCCAGGGCAACCTGGAACGGGAAATTGTTTTCGACCTGGTTGACAGCCAGAAGGATGCCCTTTTCTGGCAGGCAGTGAGCAATAGCAGTTATAGTGACAATGCCACCCCGCTCAGCAGGGAGGAGAAGCTACGGGCGGTGGCCGGGAAGGTTTTTTCCAAATTTCCCCCTTCAAAATAAAACCTTGCCTTCAATCGGCAGGCCGGGGCCACCCTTGCCAGCCCTTATCATAGCAAATAGAAGCAGATAAAGTAATTCATGGCCAGGTTAAATCCTGCATGGCATACCACAGCCATGTATAAAGATCCCCCGCGGTCCTTGCAGTAAAAGAAGAGTCGTCCGGTCATGTACATCAACAAGACCCACAGGAAAGCGGGGACCCACCGGAATTCCCATCCCCCTGCGGTGTACAAAATCCCAAAATGCGCCAGGTGGGATATGGCGAAGGCTGAACTGTCGATGATAGATGCTTTGTTTTCCCCTAACCGGGGAACAAAACATTGATGGATGAGCCCCCGGTAGAGCAGTTCTTCCCCGATAGGACTAAAGGTAATGCCGATCCCCGCAAAAATCAGGAAGACAACGGTTCTGTGTGAAGCGATATCCAGGGGAACGGCCCCCCGGTAGGAGCGGGCTATGTAAACGAACCAGTTGCTGAGATCCTTTCCGTAAAGGTTGAATCCGGTTACATAGATAATCAAACAGGCCAGAAAGCCCAGAAACAGGGAGATTCCCCACCATTTGGCAAGGGCAGGCCGCCTTAAGTCCGATCAGGTGTAACCCCTTCTTATTGAGCAGGAGAAAGGGCACAATCCACATGGCAAGGAACAGGAGGGAAACATGGGAATATCCGTTTCCCGAGCTGGCACCGAGGACGAGCATAAACCTCGGGATCCCGAACAACAAGATCAGAAAAATGCCTAATCCCGGTCCAAATTTAAGCCCGGCCGGCCAAAGGGCCCTGAAGCATTGCATGCCATCCGCTCTCCGTGATCCGATTTGCACGCCTATAGGATTGGTTGCTTCTGAAACATTGGTATCATTGGCTTTAAAGTGATTTGAGCAATCCGCCGTCCAGGGGAATGCTGGTCCCCGTAAGGTAGGCCGCCTGGTCTGAAGCGAGGAAGGCCACCAGGTATCCATATTCCCTGGGGATCCCAATCCTGCCTACCGGGACCCGGGATTCCATTTCTTCACGGACCTTTTCCCTGGAAATGCCAAGTTGCTCCGCCTTTTTGGTGTTTAGCTGGCTTATGCGCTCTGTATCGAAATAACCGGTCAGGATGTTATTTACGGTAATGCCGTAAGGGCCTACATCGGTCGCCAGTGTTTTGGCCCAGGTCACCACGGCGGCCCGGATGGTGTTGGAAAGGGCCAGGTAGGGAAGCGGCTCCTTGACCGAAATGGATGCGACATTGATGATCCGGCCCCAATTTTGTCCCTGCATATGTTTAAGGGCACATTGGGTTGTGAAATGCACCGTTTTGAACAGGAGGTCGAATGCTTTTTGGTAATCCTCTGTATTTTCTTCAAGACTGTTACCCGCCGGGGGGCCCTGTGTATTATTGACGAGGATATCGACGGTATGCCCTTCGAAGTATGACTCAATCTGCTGGCTATATCCCCGGTAATCTTCAAAGTCCACTACGAGGTACCCGTGTTCCTGCCCGCGGTCTGTCGGCAAACCGGAAACCAGTTCTTCCAGGGTATCGCGGCTGCGCGCCATGAGGGTTACCCCGGCCCCGCTTTCGGCCAGTTGCCGGGCGATGGCACGCCCGATGCCACGGCTGCTGCCTCCTACCAATGCTTTTTTTCCTTTCAGACTTATGTTCAAAGTTTAAAGTTTAAAGTTTAAAGTTCAAAGTTCAATGTTCAAAGCGCTTGGGTTCAAGGTTCAATGTTCAAGGAGCTCTTAATAAACCTTTAACTCTTTCGTAATATGTACCTCGTATTTCGTACTTTCCTCTGCTTGCATCATGAAGCGAGCTACGCTTTGCTTCATGGCTGCCTACTGCCACTGCTTACTGTCTACTTATTTGGGGCATCATAACCCCTCCCCGTTTCAAATTAGTTTTTTTCACTACAATAAACAAGCAGGCACGTGGGTTCAAAGTTTAAAGTTCAAAGAGCACTTTTATAAACCTTTAATAACTTTGTACCTCGTACTCTGCTTCATGGCTGCCTACTGCCCCTGCCTACTGCCTACTTATATTCTTCCCGGGCCGGGCTGAATACATCCAGCAACCGGCAGGGAGTTAGGGCGACGCCACTATGAAGGACGTGGGCGTTTACCACCACTATGTCGCCCGGATGGTACACCCCGGTGACGCCTCCAACGGTAAATTCAAAGTCGCCTTCCAATACATGCATGATCTGTTCATTCGCGTGGGAATGTTCCGGGACCCGGGACCCTTCCTGTACCTCCCAGAAAGCCAATGTCATATGCCTGGAATGGACCATTTTCCCATGAAAACCGGGCATGATCTCTTTTGAAGGGAGGTTTTGTAAACTTGTTTCCATCTGATGCCTTTGCTGCTAAGATAAAAAGATTTGCCCGGGAGGAACCCTATTTGCTATGGACTTTTGTATGCCTATCTTTACCGCCAAGACCAGAAGGATGCAAGTACACTTTATCGCTATCGGGGGGAGTGCCATGCATAACCTGGCCCTGGCATTATACGACAAGGGTTACAAGGTAAGTGGCAGCGACGACGTTATTTACGAACCCGCCAAGAGCCGGCTACAGGCCCATGGACTGCTACCCGGGGCCACCGGATGGGACCCATCCAGGATTCACGGCGCGCTGGACGCCGTAATCCTGGGCATGCACGCCAAAGCAGACAACCCCGAACTTATAAAGGCCCAAAAACTGGGGCTGAAGATTTATTCCTATCCGGAATTCCTTTACGAGCAATCCAGGAATAAAACCCGGGTAGTGATCGGGGGCAGCCATGGGAAGACTACCATTACGGCCATGATCCTGCACGTTTTGAAATACCACGGACGGGAAACCGACTATATGGTGGGAGCCCAGCTGGAGGGTTTCGACCGGATGGTGCACCTGAGTGAAAAGAATGATTTTATAGTCCTTGAAGGGGACGAGTATCTTTCTTCCGCCCTTGACCCCAGGCCAAAATTCCATCTGTATAGGCCCAATATTGCCCTCCTTAGCGGGATTGCCTGGGACCATATCAACGTATTTAAAACTTATGAATCTTATGTGGAGCAGTTCCGCATCTTTATTGACAGCGTAGTAGCCGGGGGGAGTATCACCTACAACGAGGAAGATGCGGAGGTGCGGAAACTGGTGGAGGAATCCACCCGCCCCATTCGGAAATTGCCCTACCACAGCCCGGAATATTTTGTCGAAGAGGGGAGAACCTACCTTGAAACGCCGGAAGGACCTATGCCCATTGAAATTTTCGGCCGGCACAACCTGAGCAACCTGGCAGGTGCGAAATGGATCTGTCAGCATATGGGGGTTGATGAATCGGAATTTTATGAAGCCATTGCCTCTTTTAAAGGCGCTTCCAAACGCCTGGAAAAAATTGCCGAAAATGACGAATGTGTGGTTTTTAAGGATTTCGCCCATGCCCCCAGCAAAGTGGATGCGGTAACCCGCGCCGTAAAAGAGCAATATCCGCACCGGAAACTGATCGCCTGCCTCGAACTGCATACGTATAGCAGCCTGAATGAAACCTTTTTGCTGGAATACCGGGGAGCCCTTGACCCCGCGGACGTTGCCGCCGTATTTTACAGCCCGGATGCCGTGGCAATCAAACGCCTGGCGCCTGTAAGCCCGGAGCAGATCGGCAAGGCTTTTGAACGGCAAGATCTCCATGTCTTTACCAATCCCGAAACTTTCAGGGAATTCCTGTTTAATCTAGACGTAAAACAAAGCGTACTCCTGTTGATGAGTTCCGGAAACTACGGGGGTTTAGACCTTGAAAAGCTCAGGGAACAGTTACTTTAAAGCGATACCCCGGCCTCCTTTCTCCCCGGGATCATAAAAATCCTTCCCATGCAGGGGAATTGCGATTTTAACCGGGTAATTTACCTTACATTTTTTTAGATGACTATCTTTAGGGAATGCAAGCAGAAACGGCCGCGTTAACCATTAAAAACTGGTCTGAAGAAGACCGGCCCCGGGAGAAATTACTGTCCAAGGGCCCCGGAGCCCTTACCGATGCGGAATTGGTGGCCATCCTGCTGGGAAGCGGCAGTAGCAGGGAGAGCGCCCTGGCGCTCTCCAAACGGGTCCTGGCAGCAGCCAATAACCGACTCGCATTGATGGGCAGGATGTCTGTTCCCCGTCTGATGCAGTTCAGGGGCATAGGGGAGGCCAAGGCGGTGACCATTGCGGCGGCCATGGAACTGGGCAGGAGGAGAAGGGGGGAGGCCCATGAAAAAGTAACCCGGATAGGGGGGAGCCCGGATGCTTTTGCACTCATGCACCCATTGATTGGGGAACTGCCGCATGAAGAATTCTGGATTGTTTACCTGAACAATGCGAATCGGGTACTACATACCGTATTGCTCAGTAAGGGGGGGATAACCGGAACGCTGGTGGATGTCAGGCTCGTGATGAAAGAGGCCCTGGAACTGGGCGCCGTGGCCCTCATCCTTGCACACAATCATCCGTCGGGGATTTTAACCCCCAGTGAGGCGGATAAAAATATAACCCAAAAACTGAAAGAGGCGGGCGGGACCCTGGATATAAAAATCCTGGACCACCTCATCATAACCGAAAAGGATTATTATAGTTTTGCCGATCATCATATCCTGTGAACATGCTCCTGATCTACACCCATAAAATCACGCCGCGTTTCAGCTATACCATGAAACAGGTATTTACCAGGATCCTGGGGATAGAGATCAGCTTTACCACCAAGGTGGAGGATTTTATCAAGCATTCAGGTCCGAAAATTACCTATACCAAACAGCCCCTGCAGAATGAATTCTTCATTCGAAGCAATGACCTGCTTTTTGAACAGGGGATCAATGACTTCCGGGTGACCATTGCAGATTGGGACGGGGTGCCCTGTTTCTTTGGGGCCGGGGATCGAAGTACGGTCCCCTTCGACATTTTTGCGGCCAGTTTTTACCTCCTCAGCCGGTATGAAGAGTATTTGCCCCATGTAAAGGACCTTTTTCAGCGATTTCCACCCTCCGAAAGCCTCGCCTTCCGCAACAATTTCCTCCATCTGCCCATTGTTGATATCTGGGCCTTTAAGCTACTCGAGATGCTGCTGAGAAGATTTCCGAATATGCAGGCCAAAACCAGGCGGTATGACCATACCTCGATTATCGATGTCACCACCTCCCATTGCTTTGCCAACCGGGGCATTGTCCGCGGGGTGGCCGGCCTGATCCTGGACCTGGTGAATTTACGGATAAGAAGGGTCTTCCAGCGCATCTCAGTATGGCTGAAACTGCGAAAAGACCCGTTCGACAATTTTTCGGCCCTGATCGCCCTCCACAAAGTACACAATGTACAATCCATGTTCTTTTTTCAGTTTGCGACCTACTCCACTTATGACAAGAACGTGTCGCCCAATAACAATACCTTCCGCCACCTTATCAAGTCGGTGGCAGATTACAGCAAGGTCTCCCTGGCCGCCTCCTTCAGTTCCTTCAGCAATACCGGACTTTTGAAGGAGGAGAAAAAAAAGCTCAGCAATGTCATCAACAGGCCTGTTAATTTTTGCAGGTTGCGCTATAACCGGGTCGATATCCCCCAAACCTACAGGAACCTGGTTGAAGCCGAATTTACCGATGATTTCACCATGGGGTACACGCATGAGATCGGGTTCAGGGCCGGTACCTGTACGCCTTTTTATTTCTATGATATTCCGCTGGAAGTGCAACAGCCCCTGAAAGTTCATCCTTTTGCCGTCCATGATTACGCCTTCCAGTACATGACTTCGGAGGAAAAGATACTGGAAACCGTGGATGGGATATACGAACAGGTAAAACGCGTAAATGGCGAGTTCCTGACCATATTTTCGAATGAATTGCTGGGCGGCAGTCAAAAGGTGGACTGGATGCACCTCTACAGCAGCATTATCAAAAAATACCATGTTTAGAGGGGTTGTTACCGACGTGTTTTTTGACCTGGACCATACGCTGTGGGACTTTGACAGGAACTCGGGCCTTACGTTCAGCAAAATCCTGGCCGAGAACGACATGGCCGTTCCCCTTGATGCCTTTCTGGAAGTCTACGTGCCCTTGAACCTGGAATACTGGAAGCAGTACCGGGAAAACCGCATCACAAAAGACGAGTTAAGGTATCTTCGGTTGCGGAAAACTTTCGATAAACTTCAGGTGGACATAACGGACGCGCTGATTCACCTGCTCGCAGAACGCTATATTGAAGAACTCACTTCCTTTTCGCATCTCCTGCCGGATGCCCGTGAAGCCCTGGACTATCTGCATCCCCGATACCGACTTCATATCATTACCAACGGATTTCACGAAGTACAGGACCGGAAACTCAGGAATTCGGGAATCCATACATATTTCACCCAGGTGATCAATTCGGAAATGGCCGGGGTGAAGAAGCCGGATCCCTACATTTTCAGGCTGGCCCTGGAACGGGCCGGGACCACCCCCGAAAAGTCCCTGATGATCGGTGACAATCTGGAAGCCGATATCCTTGGAGCCCGGGCAGTTGGGCTGCATACACTACACCTGAACCTCCACAATGAACCGGCACCAGGATTAGGTGCTGCGATAACGGGATTGCGTGAAATAAAATCATATTTATAGAGTTATACAAGGGAAGACACTATTGGAGGGCATAACGGATTGTTTAATATCCCAGGTTTTATGCTATGAAAAATCATCTCTCGTATCTCATCTCGGTCGGATGCTGCCTGCTCCTATCGCTTTCCTGCGCCAAAAAGCAGGATTTCACCCAATATGAAGATCTGGAAATTACCCCTACGGCAGAAGCGAGCCTGCTGTATGTGGAAGTACCGGAAACTATGATCAACGAGGCCCAGGCAGGGGTTTATTACGTCGAGGATTTCAATTTTGACGCCTTCGCCGAAAACTTCGTCTCCGACAATGTTCTTGATGGTGTAGTAAGCTACGAACTGGAGAATACCAGCAGTAAGGAGCTGGAAATCACCGTTGAATTTCTGGATGACCTTGGTAACGTACTGGATACGGAGCAATTCCACATGGATCCTGCACCCACGGCCATCCTTAACAGGGAAATAGCCTATGGCGGGGCATCCGGGCGCAGCCTTGACATCCTAAGGAATACATCCGGTATCCGCGTCACGGGCCGAAATCTGGGAGACTCCGCCAGTGTGTCCAGCCTGCCCGATCCGAAAATAATCCTCCGTTCCAGTGCCAAAATCAGGATCCGCCTGAAATGAAGGGACCAGCTACGTGCTTCCTGGCATTATTCCTTGGATTGGGGCAATTATCTGCGCAAAATAAAGAGCTGCTGTACGATTTTGTAGAAATCCCGCAGGCCCTCATGCTCAATCCGGGCACGCAGACCGATTTTCAGTGGCATGCCGGAGTACCGGGCCTGTCAGGCGTCTCCCTGGCTGCCGGCAGCAGTGGACTAACAGTATATGACCTTTTTGCGAATGACGGCCTTGATTTTACGCAAAAAGTACGAGACCGGGCGGTATTTGGCATGAAACCAAGGGATGAAGTGAGTGCCACCTACCAGGTGGAGATCCTGAACGGGGGTTTCCGTAGCAGGAACAGGCCACAAGATTATTATTCTTTCGGCATATACCATGAAGGGGATGTCATTGTATACTGGCCCCGAGACCTGGCAATCCTGGGCTTCGAGGGAAACGCGGATCAGCTGGGGAGGCGGTTTAACCTGGGGCACCTGAAAACGCGGGGGGAAGTTCTGAATGTCTTTCATTTTGGTATCAACCGTCGAATATCAGACAAACTTACCCTCGGCGCCCGGGCGAAGCTCTATTCCGGGATAATCGATTTTAACAGTTCCAGGAACACCGGATATTTTGTGACTACCCAGGGGCAAAACAACCTGCTTGCGAACACGCTGGTGGCCGACATGTTCCTACGGACCTCAGGCCTGGAAGCCATCCGGAAAATTCTGGATGACGATACCATAGACGACGGCTCCGGGATCCGCAAACTCCTGATGCGCAGGGGATTTTTGAGAGGTGACCTGGGACTGGGGATCGACATTGGCTTCAGCTATGATCTCAATGAAAGGACCCTGATAACCGGTAGCGTCCTGGACCTGGGGTTCATATACCACCACACGGATCCAAGGAATTTCAACCTTCGGGGCAGGGCCACAACCGAGGGGATAGAGGTGATCCTGCCCGATGCCCTGGACGATCCCAATGCGGATTTCTGGCAGGAGCTGGTAGATGAAATCGAGAGGCTGGTGCCTTTTGAAGAAGACAATCGCAATTATATTACCTTCAGGCCAACGAGGGTCCACGCCTCGATGAGGTATAACTTCGGTCAGCCCCAGAAGGCCCAGGCCGATTGCGATTGTGATGTACAACCCGGCAGGCGTTCCAAGCGATACCGCTACGCGAACAGCCTGGGAGGCCAGCTGTACGTCGTCAACCGCCCGCGGGGGCCACAAACGGCCCTTACGGCCTTTTACCAGCACCGCTTCGGGAACCTCCTCTCACTCAAGGGTACCTATACTGTGGACAAGTTTTCCCTCACGAATCTGGGGCTTGGGATGAGCCTGCAGGCCGGCCCGGTAAATTTTTATATCCTGGCCGATAATTTATTGGCGTACAGCAACCTCCCGGACTCCCACTATGCCTCTTTACAGTTAGGATTAAATATCCTATCTTGGGGCAGAAACTAATACCGATGCGCGGTTTAAAATTCCTTTGTTTCACGGCATTGCTGGCTTCTGTTTCCTTTGTCAGGGGGCAGATCAATGCCTATCAATATGTGGTCGTGCCAAAGAAATTCCAGGATTTTGAATCGGAGAACAAATACCGCAGCAGTACGCTGGTGAAACACCTGCTGGATGAGGAAGGGTTCATAGCCTATTATGAGGGCGAGGTACCAGCCGATATAGCAGACATTTGCAAGGGTCTGAGGATAGAGCTGCTGGATGAATCCACCGCCCTGCGGACACGGGTGGTCCTCCTGTTGAAAGATTGCCATGGGCAGGATGTTTTCAGGACGCAGCAGGGCGACAGCCGGGAGAAAGACCTGAAGGAAGGGTTCGACGATGCCATAAGGGAGGCCTTCCGTTCCATATCAGCCTTGAACTATCATTACGAACCGGATGCCGCCCCTGTGAAAAGGGAAATTCCCATCACAATGAATTTTGACGGTGACGTGAAGACGGTTGCTCCGGACACCGGGGAAAAAGGCAGGCCGCGAAGCCCGGTCGGGGATCCTGTGGTTGAGCAGGAGGCCACCCCAGAAAAACAAAGCTACAGGGACAGGTCTCCCCAACCTTTTGAGGGACAACGCCCCGGCGAAAGAACCATCCCTGCGAAAACAGCACCTGATATCTGGTATGCACAGAAGCTGCCAGACGGGTATCAGCTGGTAGACCGAAGCCCTAAGATCCGAATGAGGCTTTTTAATTCCTCCCTCCCGGACGTATACCTGGCTGAAAATGACAGGAGTCATGGCCTGGTTTACAAACGGGGCGGGCGTTGGATCTATGAATACTATGAAAACGGGGAGCGGACGGAAAAGGAACTTCACATAGAATTTTAGCTCCTGCTTTTTACGTACTTCCTATACGGCCGTTTATTTTGCAAGCAGGCCTCTACCTCACAATTTATATTTCTCCTTCCAGCGTTTGCTGAGGAATTCCCGGATAGCCTTTTCCCGCTGGTTGGTGCCCGGGAGGTAAAAGGAGGTGCCCTCCAGGGTTTCGGGTAAAAATTCTGCTGCCACGAAGTTCCTGGGATGGTCATGTGCATATTGGTAATCTTCTCCGTATCCCAGGTCTTTCATGAGTTTTGTCGGCGCATTCCTAAGGGAGAGGGGGACCGACAAATCCCCGGTTTCCTTAACGGCAGCCTGGGCGTTTTTGATCGCGGTATAGCTCGAATTGCTCTTGGGGGAGGTTGCCAGGTAGAGGGCACACTGGCCCAGGATGAGCCTGGCTTCGGGATATCCTATGGCGGTAACGGCCTGGAAGGTGGCATTTGCCATAACCAGGGCTGTAGGATTGGCCAGGCCTATATCTTCGGATGCGAGGATCAGCATCCTCCTTGCGATGAAGGCAACATCTTCTCCTCCTTCGATCATTCGTGCCAGCCAGTATACCGCAGCATTCGGGTCGCTCCCCCGGATACTTTTGATAAAGGCTGAAATGATATCGTAATGCTGTTCCCCGGTTTTGTCGTACAGGACCGTATTTTTCTGCACCTTTTGCATGACCAGTTTATCGGTGATCACAACGGGTTCTTTTTCCTCCGAATTCACCACCAATTCGAAGATATTGAGGAGTTTCCGCCCGTCTCCGCCGGAAAGCCGCAGCAAGGCTTCGGTTTCTTCCAGGCGGATATCCCTGGACTTCATTTCGGGATCCCGTTCCAGGGCCCTTTCCAGCAACGCCTCCAGGTCGGATTTCCCGAATGGGTTCAGGATGTATACCTGACAGCGGGACAACAGGGCAGGGATCACTTCAAAACTTGGATTTTCGGTGGTGGCCCCGATGAGGGTCACCCACCCCTTTTCCACAGCACCTAACAAGGAATCCTGTTGTGATTTGCTAAACCTGTGGATCTCATCGATAAAGAGGATGGGATTTTTGGTCGTAAAAAGGCCGCCGCTTTGCTTCGCTTTTTCAATCACTTCCCGCACGTCCTTTACCCCGCTGCTGATGGCACTGAGCGTATAAAACGGCCTGCCGCTCTGATTGGCGATGATGTGTGCCAGGGTCGTCTTCCCGGTGCCCGGCGGACCCCAAAATATCAGGGATGGCAGGAGGCCTTTCCGGATATGCAGGCTCAATGCGCCTTCCTCGCCAACCAGGTGGTGCTGACTGATAAATTCATCCAGGCTTTTTGGGCGGATACGTTCTGCAAGGGGTTCATTCATGTCATAAAAATAAGATAAATAGATTGATCCGGATTCGCGGATACCCTACACTTTTTAACGTTAGTGAAACCTGTCGGTGTCTCGACTCCGCTCGACATGACAGGTTCAAATAATTTAGTGGCTGTACTCCCAACTGTCATCCCCGACGTTCGCTCTGCTCAGTCGGGGTCACCCCCGACGCTCGTTTTACTCGGTCGGGGCGGGCTCCCTTTGACTAAAGGGAGGAGTGGTTTAGTGCCGTATTTTAAGTCCTTGCCTAAGTTGGGACGCCTTCATTAAGCTCCCCTCAGAGAGGGGAGGAGTATTATTACTTTTAATAAACTTTAGAAAAACCGTACATTCATACCCATGTCAGAAGACGACTATTTCCGCTATACCCACAGCGTTTTGATTGTCCCCATGGTGGCGGTACTCATAATCTGGACGGTGTTTTACATCGAAGTCCGTTTTGGGGTGAACTTCGACCAGTACGGGGTGTACCCTCGCACGTTGGAAGGCCTCCGGGGTATTTTCCTCAGCCCCTTTATCCATGGCTCGTTGCAACATCTTTATAACAACACCCTACCGCTGGCTATTCTCCTGGCTTCCCTTCTCTATTTCTACAGGGATATTTCGTTTAAAGTGTTGGGATACGGGTTGTTGCTTACAGGGGCCTTTACCTGGCTCGTCGGCAGGCCCTCCTACCATATCGGTGCCAGTGGCCTGATCTACCTTCTGGCGAGTTTTATTTTTTTCAAGGGCATTTTCACCAGGCATTACCGGTTGGTGGCCCTGTCCTTAATTGTCGTCTTTATTTACGGGGGGTTGCTATGGCTGATCTTCCCCCTGCTGGAGGGGATTTCATGGGAAAGCCACCTGGGCGGCTTCTTGAGTGGCCTGTTCCTGGCCGCTAGCCTTCATACAAAAGTACCGCCTGCACCGACCTATTCGTGGGAAGCCGATGATTACAAAGAAGAGGAGGATGAATTCCTGCAACAATTTGATGAAGACGGCAACTTCATAGGAAAAGGCACCCCACCTGAAACAGGATAAGGACCCTCTGCATATCCGGTATATTTACAGGAAAAAAAAGGAGGAAGATGAAGAGGGATCCTAGGTTCACCCGATCCCGGGGTATTCGAAAAATCGCTATGTCAGCCCATACGTTGCCGTACCACTTCATACAGGAATACGCCACAGGCCACGGAAACATTCAGGGAGCCAATTTCCCCTAACAGCGGCAGCCGCACCTGCCGGTCGGTGATTTTCAGGAGGGACGGACTGATCCCGCTGTCCTCGGAGCCCATTACCAGGGCAATGGGTCCTTCTAAAGAACAACCAAATACGTTTTCCGTTGCTTTTTCGGTAGCTGCAATCACCTGGATCCCGGAAGCCTGAAGGTAATATACCGCATCTTTGAGGTGGTCTACCTTGGCAATGGGAACACGGAAGGCAGCCCCCGCAGAGGTTTTAACGGCATCGGCATTCACAGGGGCTGCCCCGCTCCTGGGAACCACGATCCCCTGTACCCCGGTGCATTCGGCCGTCCTGATAATGGCTCCGAAATTGCGCACATCCGAGATACCATCCAGCAAAAGGAAGAAGGCGGGTGTAGTCCCGGACATTCCCTTTGAGACCAGGTCTTCGAAATCGTGGAACGCCACGGGCGACACCTCGGCCACAACGCCCTGATGGTTGTTTTTGGTGAGCCGGTTAAGCTTTTCGGCGGGCACATAGGAAGCGGATATGCCCTTTTTCCGGATCAGGGATTCCAGTTCAAAGAATAGCTGCCCCTGCAAACCCTTCTGGATAAAGACCTTGTGGATGGGTTCCCCGGCCTGGATGGCTTCTATCACTGCCCGAATTCCGTAAACCTGCGATGTATCTTCCATTATTTACCTTAAAATATCAATTGAGGGCTTTCCTCAGGGACTGACGGCCAGTTGCCCTTTGGGGGTCCCGTCCATCCGATGGACACCCAGCGGTCCGTTATTGGTTGTATTGATGAGCAAGCTGTTGTTTTTATGGCGGATCATCAACAGGTCCTTTACATTTCCATCCAAATATAATCCCGTTTTACCATAAGGCTGGGGAATATATCCGTCTTTTCCGTTGGAGAGCAATACCAGGCCGGAAATAGCATCCATACGGGGCGTTTCCACTTCAGTTTCATAAATATTGCCTGCGAGGATCACATCTTCAAAGCCGTCGCCGTTAATATCGGTGGCTACGGCAGCCATGACCGGGAAAACCTGGGCCTCAATGGGCAATGGTTTTGATTCGAATACACCCTTGCCTTTGTTAATCAGGATAAGAGAACGAAACTGGTCGGCTTCCCGTTCATAGGCATCTTTCAACCTGTCCCCATAGATATCCGTCAGGCTGGCATTGGCAAAATCCAGGTAGGTAGGGAATTTTTGCTGGATGAAAGGCATTTGCTGGGAAGAGTATTCCCGGCCCCTGACCGGCACATAGGTACCGTGGTATTGTTCAGCCATTACAATATCGTTGGTCCCGTTCCGGTCGAAATCCGCCGCATAGATCTTAAAGGGCTGGTTTTTTTCGGCCTTGTATTTAAAATTAAGCCCCACATTCCCCAGGATGTAATCTTTCAGGCCGTCCCCGTTCAGGTCTGTTTCTGTGGCCGAGAACCACCAGCCTTTCTGGTTGAGGGCATCGTTCCCGGGGGCGATGTTTACAAATTTGCCGTTATGGTTCTCGAACATGCCTATTCCCGTCCATTCGCCCAGGGCGATGAAATCCATCCATCCGTCGTTGTTGAAGTCTGTGGCCAATACGGCATTCACTATCCCGAAATCCACTAGCTCCGGGGCTTTCTCCTCAGTCACGTCCCTGAGGGTGCCCCCATCGTTTTCGAACAGGACAGACGGACTGGCCTGCGGGTATTTTTTGGGGATAAGCCGGTTTCCAACCAGGATGTCCATGTCCCCATCCTTGTCAAAATCAAAGGCGGTAACCGCCTTTCCACTTTTGGGGAACGACCTGAGGGCGGGGGCATCGGCCCTCTTGAAATTGCCCTGGCCGTCGTTGATATAAAGCCTGTCTGCGTAGAGGGAGCTGTTTTCTTCAAATTCATAGCCCCCGCTGGTTACGTATAGGTCCATATCCCCATCGGTATCCAGATCAAAGAACACGGCTTCCATATCCTCGTAGGTGCGGTCCGTTTCGAATACCGGAACGGTCTTTTTACGGAACCCGGTGGAAGTTTGTATATAAAGCTGCCCGGCCTGCCCGGAGGCGCCACCCACGTAGAGGTCGTCCATCCCATCCCCGTCCACGTCGCCCATGGCGAGATAGGGCCCCATTTGGGACTGCTTGTAGGGCAGCAGGATTTCGGCATCGAAGTCGTCATATACATTCTCCCGGTGCACGAAATCCAGGCCGTAGCGTTCAGCGGGTTCGGTTGCAAACCAGGGTTGCCCCGATTTTTTGGCCGGTGCCTCCCGGGATGCCTCCGATTCATTAAAAGTGAGGGTGCTGTTGGCGGGGACCTGGTATTTTTCCTGCATTTTGCCATTTAACCAGGTTACCCGTACGGTATCTACCACGGTAGTTGCCCCCAACCCGAAATGGGCGGCAGGCTCCAGCGCAGACATATATCCCCGCACCCGTTTGTTTTCGATCAGCTGTGATTTGCCGTCGTACAGGAGTTCAACTTTGGCAAATGGTTCTGAGGTTCGCCCGTTGGGCTTTACCTTCAGGAAATGCCCACGTCCCTGTTCTATGGACGTATTCCGGTAAAGGAAGGCATTGTCGTTGATATTGTTCACCACAATATCCAGGTCCCCGTCGTTATCGAGGTCGCCCGCGGCCGCCCCGTTACTGAAGGAGAAATCGGCCAGCCCCCAGGTCGTTGCCCGGTTCTCAAATTGCAGGTCGCCCTGGTTCTCATAGAGGATGTTTGGCAGCCTTTCCGAGGGCATTTCGTTGTACAGCGCTTGTTTGACCTCCAGGGGCACCCGGTTGCCATAGCGTTGTTTTGCGGCAAATACCTTCTGTTGTAAGTCGTTGTCCAGGGCATAGCGTCGGTACCCGTTGGTCACGTAGACGTCCTTGTCTCCATCCAGGTCGAAATCCGAAAGGATCACCGCCCAGCTCCAGTCCGTATTGGCCATCCCGGTGAGTTGGGCAATATTGCTGTAATGGTTGTCCCCGAGGTTCAGCTGCAGGCTGTTGTACATATACTGGCACTGGTAATTGGCCTGGTTTACCAGGTAGTCAAAGCGGCGGGCGCTCATGGGTACCATCAGCGTCTTGGCGCGGATGTGGTCTGAGGAAGACATGTCGAGGATAAAGATATCCTGCAGGGCGTCGTTATTGATGTCGGCAATGTCTATGCCCATGCCGTAGTAGGAAATTTGATGGGTAAAATCCTTGATCCTGTCCGTAAAGGTGCCATCGTGGTTGTTGATAAACAAGGCGTCCGGCAGGTAGTAATCGCTGGCGATGTAGACATCGAGCCAGCCGTCGGAATCGATATCGCCAACAGAGAGGCCCAGCCCGAATACCGGGCGTTCCAGGCCGGCTTGCCCGGTAATATCCGTATAGTGGCCCTTGTCGTTCCTGTACAGGTGGGAACTGTTGTAATATTTAGCGCCCGGCTCATTTTCAATGATGCGGCTGAAGTTGATGGGGTCTACCCCAAACAGTTCGCTTTCGTTCATCACCACGCAATCCAGGTCGCCATCCTTATCGAAGTCGAAAAAGGCGGCCTGTACCGAGATGCCGGGATCGTCCAGGCCATAGGATTTGCCCATCTCCTTAAAATTTCCGTCCTGTTGGTTGATGAACAACAGGTTTCTTCGTGCTTCCCGCTCCACGGGGCCGGCCTGGCACACGTAGATATCCATCCAGCCGTCTTCGTTCACATCGGCGAAGGTCACCCCGTTGGCCCAGCCTTTGCCCTGGTTGATACCGGCGGCGGAGGAAACATCTTCAAACCTAAGGTTACCTTTGTTTAAGAACAGTTTATTGGGCACCTGGTTCCCGCAGAAAAAAATATCGGGGAGGCCGTCGTTGTTCAGATCTTCCAGGCCGACACCGGAACCGTTATAGAAGTAGTCGTAATCAAAAAGGTTGGCCCGGGTACTGACATCATCTGTAATGGTGTTGGAGAAGTCCAGGTGGCTATCGGTGGCGGCTACTTTTTCAAAAACAGGGGGGGTGGCCTGCACCTGCTTGGAGTCGCCGCCATTACTGCGGGTATCGCCGGCCCTTGGCTGCTTGCAGGCAACAAAAGAACCCAATGCGAAAGAAAAAACCAGTATCCGCTTCATGATTTCTGAAATTGCTGCCATTGGAGGTCAAAATTACGAATTCCGCCGGAGTAAAGGCCGGCAGATTGTCATAAGGATATGAAATAGTACTGGTTTGGTATTCTTGCGTGTAATGTTTCACCAAAAAGTAAAACTTCCATCATGAATGTTGCAGCATTCCTCATAGGGATCTTCCTCTGAATAGATCCTTTGGGGGTTAGGTCTTTATTTATAAAGGCCTTATAATCAGGAGGATATGGATGAATTCTGAAAACGTTGCTCCCGGTAGGTTCCGGATCCCCTGGCTGAGAATACCTTTTGGGGTATCCGGGTTAATATATTCCCAGACTATATGCTCTTCCGGATCAATTTCAAAAAACCGGCCATTGGTACCCTCTGAGATAAGGGTGTTGCCCATTTGGGAAACGTTGTGCGTTAGACAAAATAAGGGAAAAGAAATCCCTCGAGATGCTCTTTGTCCCGATACGTATAGCTGGGTTTATCAGGTCCGTAAACACCACTTTCTTTGGTAATGTAATAATCGCCATAACCCGAACCGGGTGGATCGATAATGTCAATACTGGAGTACAGTGTATCCCTCCCCACCCCGTTGTTAAATAATCATCACATTTGCCACCATCCTTATAATCCTTTGGAATCCAATAGGGGGCGTGTGGACCAAAGAGTTGCTGATCCTCTTTGGAACCTTTATCGTAAGCATCCGGATTGCCCCAACGATATAAGATATCTCCGCCTTTACCTCGCAAGCCGCCTTTATGTGAAGCTGCCTCCGGTGTTAGACGTTGAATGATGGATAATATAAAATTTCATTGAGTTGCCTGGAGCAGAGGAGGATCTCATCCAGATCGGGGTTATAAGAAATTGAATTGAAATGTATCCAATTGGCCTTACCGCTTGATAGCCCCAAATAGTTAATATTAAGTAGTTGTGGATTTTTTGAAACAGATCCATAATTGTTTTTGGAAGTCGAGATATCCTGCACCAGGTGATCCCAGGCATTCCATTCCCATACCACATCGGCGCCATTCGGGGTTGGGTGGATTTCCAGGATTTGCTCATTATATAGTTGCCCGTCAGGCAGGTTATCGGCTTTTCTCCCGGCTTCCAAAGCTTCTTCCTTCGATTTCAGGGTTAAGGCCAGAAGGAGGATATTCCCGTTTGGCATGGGATAAATATCGTGATGCTGGCTCACCAAAGAATCAGAATAGCTGAACTCCCAAATCAGCTTATCATTCCAGTCCTTCCGCTCAATCCTGCCACCAAGACCCCCATTATCAAAGGAATTATTGGGCACTTCACAGGTTCTGAGGATGGAACCGTCTTCCAACAGATATACAGAATGGCCCGGTTTATAATCGCTGGACCACTTATTGACCACACGACCACAATTGTCGATCAGATACGTTTCTTTGTTCGTGGTGAATAGCGAATAGCCATTGAAGGAGGCCGAAGAATTCTTGAGAAGCCCTATGGTATTTTTATTTTCACAATATAGTAGGGCGGTAAGGCTGAAATAGCCAGCTAGCCCTAATACAACCAAAAGTAAAAGTACCTTCCAATACCTTTTTACCGTATGTGCCATTTGGTATTAAAACTGGAGGATAAAAATATTAAAGTATTGCGGTAATAAAGAAAGAGAGACCCTTGGGTCTCTCTAACTTTTTAATTAACTAATCTAGATCTCCTATTGTTTTACCAATCGAATTGCGGCTTGCACTGGTGCCGTACAATCACCACCTTCATCCGAAGTAAAATTAATAATGAAATCAGTGTCATCCGGATTGGCAAGGTCATAGGTGGCATTTACTTTTGCCGGGCCGCTAAATATGGAGCCCACACAACCTGCACCTACGCTTTGTCCGGCAGTTACTATAATCTCCCCACAAACCAGTTGGAATTCCACATCAACCGGTCCAAATCCTCCAAAAGCCGGGAATGTTGTCACATTTTTGATCACTTTAGTGGTATTGTTTACGGTTTCAAGCGAATAAACCCCATCTGCATAATCCGATACGCCATAAATACCAGGTGTCACCGTGGTTAACTGGTACTGACCGGTAAATAGGTCGTCAGTTGGTAAAGGTGCGATCAAAGAAATGTTATACAGAAACGGGGAGGCAAAAAACGATCCCCCGCCTACGGTGTCACCGGCACTAGGTGCAGAGAATATACGGCCGTCGGTTAATTCAACTTCCATTCGTATATTAATCTGGTCCCCGCAGTTGTAATCCCCCTGGGAAATTCCCAGGGCTGAGGCCACATCCCCCAGTGTTGTTTTGTACGTGGTACGGGGGAAGTCGTTCGGTCCCCTTGAAAAAGCAGATTTAGGAATGGTTCCTAACATCGCTTCAGCAGGATCGATACTATTGCCTGCTGTATTATCTGTTATGTCTGCATATACACGGACTTCTTTCAACAAGGCACCATCCTCAGGATCTTGTTCCTCAAGGACAATGGTGACCTCGGAACTGGGATCCAACACGTCCCATGCCGCGCCTGCTGTGGAAATTGTACGCAGTATGGCCCCCCGTTCTACGGTATCCTGGACTTTTACCGTTAACTTTTCGTCTTCGCTACAGGAAACCGCCAGGATTCCGAGAGCGAGAAATATATAGATTCTAAACTGTTTCATGAATGTCTGTTTTGCGTTCATAGCTATTTATTAATTCGCTGGCGGTACCCCGCTGTTATCCCAGAACACCGGCTGGGCCTGGTCTGGCTTCTGGCTGATGTTTGAGTTGTTATTCACCGAGTTGGACGGATAGTACATGGACATGATAAAGGTGCCCGGATCCGGTTCCCTGTTGGGTTGCAGGGTGGTGGGATAGAGGGTCCTTCGGTAGAAGTTGTATGGTTCCACCCCATTTCCATAGTTGGCAATAAAGAATTGCACTCCCAAGGATATTCCATTTATCCATCCATGGTTCCGGCATCGAAGTTGGATACTAATCGTTGCCCGGTAGGTCGCAATATCCCCGGCCGAAGGCTCAAAAGAGGTGTCCGCCCCGGCTTCCCTCCCTACCAGGAATGCCTGGACTTTGGCCATTTGCTTGTCAAACCCTGCCAGCATGAAATCCCTTGCTGCCGGGCGCGTTTGTCCCTGAGCCAGGGCCATTTCTGCCTGCATAAAGTCTACGTCGAATGCCGATAAGCAATACGGTAATCCCCTTTCCCGCCGGCTCCGGCCGTGGCGCTGATCCCTGTCAAAGCTGTTGTCATCGAATTTACCGCCTGCGGGATAGGTACCCCAGGTAGTTCGCAGCAAGCCGTCCGGAGGGGTCCCTTCATCGTCTCCGTGGTCCCGTCCCCAATAGCCATTGTCAAGCTGCAGAAGGTAAACCCACCGGCTCACATATTGAGCTGGTGGGGATTGCAGGGAACAAACCAGCTTCTCTTCATTCGGCGGTATTTCGGCATCCTGGGTACGCATCGGTTTGCCGGTAGAAATAATAGCGGATCCTGGGATCGTCTGTAGTATCCATCTGGTTCATCAGCCAGTTGGACATATAGTCCCACTGCCCCGGAAGCCGTATAGTTCAGCCCGTATCGCGGGTGGCGGGTATCCGGTTGGGAAGGCGCTGGTGGCCGGCCAGTTATCACTGGAAATCATCGGCGGTATCCTGGATATAATTCCCGGAATTCACAATGGCATTGAAACTTGGCAACGGCACTGGCATCCACCAATCGGCTCTGAACATAAATTTTCATTTTCAGCGTATTGGCGGCTTTTACCCATTTGCTGATAGTTATTTTGTAATAGAAGAGATCGTTTGCGGGATCGGCTGCGGCAGCAGCATTGAAATTGGCAATGGCCTGGTCCAGCAGGTCCAGGGCAGCAGCGTAGATATCCGCCCCCGGGTCTACCTTGGGGCTGAAATTCCCTTCTGCAGCCTGAACAATTTCGGAATAGGGAACGTCCCCGAAATAATCCACCATGGAAACCATCAGGTAGGCCTCAATGAATTGGCTGATCCCGATGTGGTGGGTCAGTTCCGCTTCTTCCGCCAGGGGGGTCATGGCCCGGATATCGGCCAGGATACCTAGATAGGCATTGAGTCCATTCGTCATCCATATCACTGGCCTGGTAAACGCTGGCATAGTTCCTTCCGCTCATGTTCAGCAAACGGGTGAGTTGCATCCCCAGTTCATTAAAACCATCGCCAAGTGGTAGCGCCTCCTGACTGAAAGTTATCGTTCGGGTCAAAGTCGGCGCTTCCTTCAAATTGTCGGATAAAATCCTCCTGGATAGAACTCAGGAAAAAGTCCACACTGGCCTGGTCGGGTGTGAGGGCGTTCGGGTTGGCCGTGATGTCCAGATCCGTCGTTTCACAGGAATTGAAGGTCAGCATCCCGCCAAAAACCGCCAGGGCAATATATCTGTTAATATTTTTCATTCGTTTCATAGTTTTTTATTCTTAAAATGATGCTTTAACACTGAATCCGTACCTTCTGGAACTGGGCCCGTTCAGGAAGTCGAAGCCAAATCCGTTCCCCACGCCCGGTGCCAGAAGTATTCGGGATCAAACCGTGCGCTCCTTTGGGCGTGTTGATGGCCCGGTACCAGAGGTTCTGCCCGGAGACGGTAAAGCTGAGCGCTCCAAAGGGGGTTTTATCCAGGAATTTGCTGGGAAGCTTGTAAGTGAGGGAAGCTTCCTGCAGCCGGATCGTAGTTGCATCATAAATCTGCAATTCGAGCTGCCGCCCGGGGTAAACAGCACATTGTTAGAACCAGTAGTCCGAGTTGTTGATCTGCACCCGGTTCGGGTTCCCGTCGGGGCCTACCCCGGGCAGGATATAGGTGTCTTCCCGGTCAGTCGTCTCAGCAATAAGCCCCTGCCGAGGAGGGTGGAGATCGTACTGGAGTACACATCGCCTCCCTGGGTGTAGTTCCATTGGAAGCTCAAGGCTGAAATTCTTATAAGAGAGGGTATTGATCAGGTTGGCTACCCAATCCGGGTTCGGATCCCCGATAATCCCATCTTCTGGCGGCTTGTATATAATTCCCCGATGCATCCACCACTCAGATTGCCATTGGCATCACTTCTGAATCCGTGGGCCAAAAAGACCCCTAAGCGGTTCTCCTTCGATGGCGGCGTTCCCCAGGTTGGAGAATCCGGAGTAGATTACCTGGTCCGTATCCAGCCCCAGGTCTTCGACCGTAGTTTCATAGGCGGTGAAGTTCAGGTGGGAGTTCCAGGAGAAATCCCCTTCTGCGTCCCCTCGGAACCAGTCGACCCCCAGGTCTGCTTCCACCCCGTCGGATTTGATCTCCCCGATGTTGGTGGCAGTGACATAGTATCCTGTGGCCGGGTCCAGGGGCCGATCGAGGATCAGGTCGTTGGTTTTCCGGGTGTAGATGGAACCGTCAAAGGTAATGCGGCCGTTCCACCACCTGGATTCGATCCCCAATTCGATCTCCTGCAGGGTTTCCGGTTTCAGGTTGGGGTTCCCGAAGCGCTGGCCGGTGGTATTGGTCACGATATTGGAACCGGTATTGTCCTGTACGTCCTGGGTATCCAGGAAGAGCGTGCTGGCGATCGGGTAGGCGGATGATTCGAAGTTGGCCGAAATCCCGATGCCCCCTCGGATCTTCAGGTAGTTGAGTACGTTCTCCGATTTCAGGCCGTCAAAGGCTGCGGTCGGGATAAAGGACACGCTGGCTGAGGGGTAGAACTGGGAGCGGTTTTCTTTGGCAAAGTTGGATACCCAGTCGTTCCTGCCGGCCAGGGTGAGGTACACCCAGCTGTCGTAGTCGAAATCGAACTGCCCGTAGAGCCCCACCAGGTTTCGTTCCTGGAAGGTTTGGATCTCGTTTTGGTTCAGGAAGTTAAAGTGGCGCAGTACGCCAAACACCTGCTGCCCGTCACTGGAGACCCCGTTCTGGTCGAATACTTCCCTGCGGGAGGTGGCCCCCACGTTGAAGGTGGCCCCGATCAGGTCGGTGATGTCGTAATCCCCGTTGAGTACCAGGTTGTGGTCCCAGATGGTGTTGGTGTTGTTCCAGGTCTCATAGATCCCGCTGGCCAGCCGCACATCGCCGCTGTTACCATTTACACCGCCTTTGTTCTGGTACTGGGTATTGTTCTCACTGTAGATATCGAGTCCCAGCCCTGTAGATGATGTTCAGGTTATCATTGATGTCGTATTGCAGGGAAGCCTGTCCGAACACCCGGTTGGTCTCCTGGATGGAACCGGAATTGTGTACGGTCCAAAGAGGGTGTTGGATATCATTCGCCTGGCGATAGTATACGCTTCCACCCGTGATGGGGTTCTGATAAGGCAGCGCATTGATATCGATTTCCCTTGGGGTAAACCAAAGGTCGCCGAATACCGAAGACCCGGTTCCTGTGGCCCCATTCCCCTGGGAGAGGGCTACCGGAGGCGACACAAACTTGGTGCGGGCGTAGTTCAGGGTCCCTGCAGCGGTGAATTTATTGCTGAGCTGGGCCCTTCCCCCGACGGAAAGGTTATTCCGTGATCACCTTGTTATCGGGGGTGAATCCCTGGTCGTTCAGGTATCCGTAGTTCACGTTGTATCCTATTTTCCCGTCGTCTGAAGTCCCGGCCACGTTGATGGAGGTATTGGTCACCACCCCTGTTACGGAAGAAATTCTCTACGCTTTCATCCGGTTTCCAGGGGTAGCGTGCTCCCTGGAATTCCGGGAAGGCCGCCTGGATGGCCGGTGTGGAAGTGGAATACGGGTGGGCCAGGGTCCCCTGGTCGTCAATGGAAGTTGAGTTACCCCATCCGGCAGGCGCCGCCCCTTTCGAAGCTCGGGCCCCAGTTGGAGAAGAACCATCCGAAGGACTGGTCGAAACCACCTCCGTATTTTTGGGTATAATCGGGGAGGGAGGCTATCTCGTTAAAGAACAGGGAAGAGTTTACGGTGATCTCGGTCTTCTTGGGGCCTGTGGTCTCCGGCCGAACCGGCTTTGGTGGTGATAAGCACCACCCCGTTCCGACCCTGGGATCCGTAGAGTGTGGCAGCGGCCAGCCCTTTGAGGACGTTGACGCTTTCGATGCTGTTGGGATCCAGGTCGAGGAACCTGGAAGACCCGTTGTTCCCGTTCACAAAGTCGTTCCGGTCGCCCTGGCGGCCCTGTGAGTTGGTGTCCGTACTAAAGGGGACCCCGTCTACGATAAAGAGGGCCTGGTTGCTGGAGCTGAAGGTACTCAGACCCCGGATGATCACGTTGGTACCCGAACCGGACAAGCCGCTCTGGTTGGTGATCTGTACCCCGGAGGCTTTCCCTGTCAGGACCCGGCCGATGTCGCCTTCAGGCCTGGATTCCAGTTCATCGGAACCTACTTCGGAGACCGCGTACCCGAGGGCTTGCTTCTCCCTCTTGATACCGAGGGCGGTTACCACAACCTCTTCAAGAGCTTGAGCACTCTCCTGCATTTGTACATTAATGGTATTGTCTGCGCCCACGGTCCTACGCTCGGTTTGCTGGCCGATGTAGGTAAAGACAAGGGTTTGGCCGACGCTGGCTTCGATGGAATAATTCCCGTCAAAGTCTGTCTGGGTACCGGTAGTGGTACCTTCCACCAAAATATTGACCCCTGGCAGGGCGAGACCATCCTGGTCCGTCACCGTACCTGAAATCACCTTCTCCTGCGCAAAAGATACATGCACAAAAAACGCCAAGAGTAGCGTCAAGATTCCATTTAAACTTGTTCTCATTTTATAATTATTTGAATTAGCTGTGCGCTAAAATCCTAATTCTATGTTAATAATCCAAACTAATTGTATTAAAATTTTAAGAAATGGTTATGTATAAAACATTGGGCGAAGCGATTGTTAGAGGGAAAACACGGCTCAATTGTTAAAAAAATTCCAATATGAATCGAATCCCCCGCAATAATTGATGATTGTATCATTATGACCGGGCTATTTTATGTATCTGTGAATTAACATCGCGGGGAAATCCGGACCTGATTGCCTTTTTTGCCCAAAAGCGGGATCAGAATCCCGGGAGAGCCATAATTTTGGGTATATATATTAAGGTATAAAATGCCGCAGGTTTCTCCCCTGATGCCGAAGGTGGGGAAACGGTTTAAAAAATCCCCCTAAAATTAATGTCCACGCATTTGAATTATTATGAATAATCACTACATTTGCCAGCCCTTAAAAGAGGGGATTATTTTTATTACATAAATTCTGTATGCCAACAATTTCACAATTAGTACGAAAAGGAAGGGCCACTATTACCAAGAAGAGTAAATCGGCTGCTTTGGATTCGTGCCCTCAGCGAAGAGGGGTTTGTACGCGGGTTTATACCACCACGCCGAAGAAACCGAACTCAGCCATGCGAAAAGTGGCCAGGGTACGGTTGACCAACGGCAAGGAGGTAAACGCTTACATTCCCGGCGAAGGGCATAACCTCCAGGAGCACTCGATAGTATTGGTGAGAGGCGGAAGGGTGAAGGACTTGCCTGGCGTTCGATATCACATTGTCCGCGGGGCCCTGGATACAGCAGGGGTCGCCGGGAGAACACAGAGACGGTCCAAGTACGGTGCCAAACGCCCTAAGAAGTAACAACAAGAAGTAGTCATGAGAAAAAGACAGGCAAAGAAAAGACCGCTTTTACCGGATCCGAGGTTCAACGACCAGTTGGTAACCCGTTTTGTGAATATGATGATGTGGGACGGGAAAAAATCCGTGGCCTTCAGTGTATTCTACGATGCCATCGATATCGTGGAAGAGAAGAAAACGGACGAAGAGAAATCCGGAGTTGGAGCTTTGGAAGGAAGCGCTTTCCAATATCATGCCCCATGTGGAGGTACGAAGCCGCCGGGTAGGGGGGGCCACGTTTCAGATCCCGATGCAGATCCGGCCCGACAGGAAGATTTCCACTGCCATGAAATGGCTGATCAACTTTTCGCGCAAGCGGAATGAAAAGTCCATGGCACATAAGCTGGCTGCAGAAATCCTGGCCGCCGCTAAAGAAGAGGGTGCGGCCGTGAAGAAGAGGGTAGATACCCATAGGATGGCTGAAGCCAACAAAGCATTTTCACACTTTAGATTCTAGGGAGAATAATGGCAAGAGATTTAAAATATACAAGAAATATAGGGATTGCTGCGCATATCGATGCGGGCAAAACCACTACGACGGAGCGTATCCTTTTCTATACCGGGGTGAGCCATAAGATAGGCGAAGTGCACGACGGAGCCGCTACTATGGACTGGATGGAGCAGGAACAGGAGCGTGGGATTACCATTACTTCCGCCGCCACTACCTGTACCTGGCGATTCCCCCTGAAAAACGGGCAGCCGGTAGAGGAAACCATGCCGTACCATTTCAATATAATCGACACCCCCGGGCACGTGGATTTTACCGTGGAGGTGAACCGTTCCCTCCGGGTACTGGATGGCCTGGTTTTCCTGTTCAGCGCCGTGGATGGCGTGGAACCCCAGTCCGAAACCAACTGGAGGCTGGCAGACAATTACAAGGTGCCACGGATGGGCTTCGTCAATAAGATGGACCGGCAGGGCGCCAATTTTATGGAGGTGTGCAAGCAGATCCGCGAAATGCTGAAATCCAACGCGGTGCCGATCGTACTTCCCATTGGGGATGAGGCTGATTTCAAGGGGATCGTTGACCTGGTGAAAAACCGGGCCATCGTATGGCATGAAGACAATTTCGGGTCGACCTTCGATGTGATCGACATCCCGGCCGAGATGGAGGAAGAGGTGAAGGAACACCGGGCTTCCCTGATCGAAGCCGTTGCCGAATATGATGAAACACTGATGGAGAAATTCTTCGAGGATGAAGATTCCATCACGGAAGATGAGGTCCACGCCGCCTTGAGGGCAGCTGTTATGGATATGAGTATCATTCCAATGGTATGCGGATCTTCCTTTAAAAATAAAGGGGTTCAATTCCTGCTGGATGCGGTTTGCCGCTACCTGCCTTCCCCGCTTGACAAGGATGCGATCAAGGGGATCGACCCCAGAAACGGGAACGAAATCTCCAGAAAGCCCGATCCGAGCGAACCTTTCGCAGCCCTGGCCTTTAAGATTGCGACCGACCCATTTGTAGGCCGCCTGGCATTTTTCAGGGCCTATTCCGGGAAGCTCAATGCCGGATCCTATGTGCTGAACAACCGTTCCGGGAACAAGGAACGGATCTCCAGGATCTACCAGATGCATTCGAACAAGCAGAACGCGATCGACTCGATTTCTGCCGGCGACATTGGCGCAGCAGTAGGCTTCAAGGATATCAAGACCGGGGATACCCTTTCTGACGAAAAACACCCGATCATTCTCGAAAGCATGAATTTCCCGGACCCCGTTATCGGGATCGCCGTGGAACCAAAGACCAAGGCCGATGTGGACAAACTGGGGATGGCCCTGTCCAAACTGGCCGAAGAAGACCCAACCTTCCAGGTGAAGACCGATGAAGCATCCGGGCAGACCATTATCTCCGGGATGGGCGAGTTACACCTCGACATTATAGTGGACCGCCTCCGCAGGGAATTCAAAGTGGACGTGAACCAGGGGCAGCCCCAGGTGGAATACAAGGAAGCCCTTACCCAGGCCACCAACCACCGGGAAGTTTACAAGAAACAAACCGGGGGTCGTGGTAAATTCGCAGATATTGTATTCACCATGGAACCTGCCGAACCGGAAGTTACCGGGCTGGAATTCGTCAATATGATCAAAGGGGGTAACATCCCTAAAGAATATATCCCTTCTGTGGAGAAAGGATTCAAGGAAGCCATGAAAAACGGGCCCCTGGCCGGTTTTGAAATGGACAGTATGAAAGTGACCCTTAAAGACGGATCCTTCCACGCAGTGGATTCGGATTCCCTGTCGTTTGAACTGGCAGCCAAGATTGGGTACAGGGAAGCGGCCCGTGCGGCCAAACCAGTACTGATGGAGCCTATCATGAAACTGGAGGTTTTAACCCCCGAAGAGAATATGGGCGATATCGTAGGCGACCTGAACCGAAGGAGGGGCCATGTGAACAGTATGGGCGACCGGGGCGGATCCAAGGTAATCAAAGCCGAGGTACCCCTGTCTGAAATGTTTGGATATGTAACGGCCTTGCGTACGTTGTCATCCGGGAGGGCCACATCGACCATGGAATTCTCCCATTACGCCGAAACCCCTGCCAACATTGCCGAAGAAGTTATCAAGGCTACTAAAGGTGTAACCGCTTAATTATTCCAGGAAGATGAGTCAGAAAATCAGAATAAAATTAAAATCCTACGATCACAACCTGGTAGACAAGTCTGCCGAAAAGATCGTAAAGACGGTAAAGACCACCGGGGCGGTTGTTACAGGCCCTATCCCTTTACCTACTCACAAGAAGGTATTTACAGTACTGCGGTCTCCCCACGTGAACAAGAAGTCGAGGGAACAGTTCCAGCTGAGCTCCTACAAAAGGTTGCTGGATATTTACAGCTCTTCTTCCAAGACGATAGACGCCCTGATGAAGTTGGAGCTTCCCAGCGGGGTTGAAGTGGAGATCAAGGTCTGATAGTATAGGGCAGGCAGTGAGCCCTGCCAAGAGAAAACAAGCCGCCCTCCGGGGTGGCACGACATGTCCGGAGCGTTTCGCAAAGGAAAAACGGTAACAAAAATAAATTCGGGGTCGGATTGTTTTTGGCCCCGTTTTTAGTGGAGCAGATTTTTCACCGCCCTGTTGGGAGGATATTTTAGAAAATTCGATTCGGATCAGGAATTTTTAATGATTAATAATTTAAAGTATGTCTGGGTTAATTGGAAAAAAGATTGGCATGACCAGCATCTTTGACGAGAATGGAAAGAACATTCCATGTACTGTCATCGAAGCCGGGCCATGCGTGGTTACCCAAGTCAGAACCAATGAGGTTGACGGGTATTACGCCCTTCAGCTTGGTTTCGATGACAAGGCAGAAAAACGTGCTAAAAAGGCCGAGGCAGGTCATTTTAAAAAGGCAGGTACTTCTCCCAAGAAAAAGGTCGTTGAATTCAAGTATTTTGAAGAAGGGTACAAATTGGGAGACACCCTGGGTGTCGATCTTTTCAAGGAAGGTGAATACGTGGACGTTTCGGCCACCTCCAAGGGAAAAGGTTTCCAGGGCGTCGTGAAACGCCATGGATTCGCAGGGGTAGGCCAGGCCACCCACGGGCAGCACAACAGGTTGCGGGCCCCGGGTTCTATAGGGCAGTCCTCCACGCCTTCAAAGGTTTATAAAGGAATGCGGATGGCCGGAAGAATGGGGGGCCAGCGGGTAACCATTCAGAACCTCGTGGTCATGAAGGTCGTGCCGGAGAAAAACCTCCTGGTCCTGAAAGGATGTGTTCCCGGTCATAAGAATGCGTACGTAACGATCGAGAAATAATGAAGGTAGCAGTATTAGATATCAAAGGAAAGGAAACGGGCAGGAAGGCAGACCTTTCTGACGCCATTTTCAAGATAGAGCCCAATGACCATGCTATTTACCTGGATGTAAAACAGTACATGGCCCATCAGCGGCAGGGTACCCACCAGAGTAAGGAGCGGGCCGCTATCGCCGGAAGTACCCGGAAGATCAAGAAACAAAAGGGAACCGGCACGGCCCGGGCCGGGAGCATCAAGTCGCCCATCTTCAGGGGCGGGGGCCGCGTATTCGGTCCGCGTTCCAAGGATTACGGCCAAAAACTGAACAAGAATGTCAAGCGTTTGGCCCGCAAGTCGGCCCTGAGCATCAAGGCCCGGGAAAACGCCCTGATGGTGGTGGAGGATTTTACCTTCGAAGCGCCGAAAACCAAGGAGTTTGTCCAGGTGCTGAAGTCCCTCGGGCTGGCAGACAAAAAGTCCCTCTTCGTATTGGGCGATTCAAATAATAACGTATATTTGTCGTCGCGTAATTTGGGCGGATCTGAAGTTGTAACAAACTCAGAATTAAGTACTTATAAGATTCTGAATGCTCAGAATATTGTGCTGCTTGAGGGCAGCCTGGAAGGAATCGAATCGAATTTAAGCAAATAGGAAATCATGAGTGTATTGATTAAGCCGATCATAACCGAGAAAATGACCTCAGACAGTGAGTTGTACAACCGGTATGGTTTTATCGTGCATCCAGGGGCCAATAAGCTACAGATCAAGGACGCGGTGGAAGCCACTTACGGGGTTTCCGTGATCAAGGTCCGTACTATGAATTATGGCCCTTCCCGAAAAACGCGCTATACCAAGAGCGGGGTGCAGCACGGAAAGTCCAATGCCTTCAAGAAGGCTATTGTTCATGTAGAGGACGGGGATATCATCGATTTTTACAGTAATCTATAAAGACACCAAATGTCAGTTAGGAAATTAAAACCCATCACTCCGGGACAACGGTTCAAAGTCGTGAACGGCTTTGATGCCGTTACCACGGATACCCCCGAGAAAAGCCTGCTGGTGGCCCTGAAGAAATCGGGCGGCCGCAACAGCCGTGGCAAAATGACCATGCGCAACCGGGGCGGGGGGCATAAGCGCCGGTATCGCCTGATCGATTTCAAGAGAGACAAGCAGGGAATGGCGGCGGAAGTGAAGTCTATAGAATACGACCCAAACCGGTCTGCTTTCATAGCGCTGGTAGAGTACCAGGATGCTGAGAAGCGATACATTGTAGCCCAGAACGGTCTGCAGGTAGGCCAAAAGGTCTTTTCGGGGCCGCAATCGGCTCCGGAAATCGGCAATGCCCTGCCTTTGAGTGAAATCCCGCTGGGAACCATCGTTTCCTGTATCGAATTGCGACCGGGACAGGGAGCCATCCTGGCCCGCAGCGCCGGTACTTTTGCCCAGCTTATGGCGCGGGAAGGCAAATTTGCCACAGTGAAGCTGCCTTCAGGGGAAACCCGGTTGATCCTGGCGAATTGCCTGGCTACCGTAGGGGCTGTATCCAATTCTGATCACCAGCTGATCATTTCCGGGAAAGCCGGAAGGAGCAGGTGGCTGGGCAGACGGCCCAGGACCCGCCCTGTGGCCATGAACCCGGTAGACCACCCTATGGGAGGTGGAGAAGGAAGGGCTTCCGGTGGCCATCCGAGATCCAGGAAAGGCATTCCTGCCAAAGGCTACAGGACCCGATCCAGGACCAAGGATACCAACAGATATATCATAGAACGCAGAAAGAAATAAAAGGATAGGAAATGGCACGTTCACTAAAAAAAGGACCCTATGTTCATCTGAGCCTGGAAAAGAAGATCCAGCAAAATGTGGCTTCGGGTAAGAAAACCGTCATCAAAACCTGGTCAAGGGCCTCGATGATCACGCCGGATTTTGTAGGCCAGACGATCGCCGTACACAACGGGCGGCAATTTGTCCCTGTGTATGTTACCGAGAACATGGTAGGCCATAAACTGGGGGAATTCTCTCCCACCCGTTCTTTCCGGGGGCATGCCGGAGCCAGGAATAAAGGTAAAAAATAAGCTATGGGAGTTCGAAAAAGACAGATGGCAGAACGAATTAAGGCGGAAAAGGAGCAGTTGGCCTTCGCCAAGTTGAATAATTGCCCTACCTCGCCCCGCAAGATGAGGCTGGTGGCCGATCAGGTCCGGGGTGCCGGTGTTGAGAAGGCGTTGGCTATTTTGAGGTTCAGCCCTAAACAAGCTTCCCGCCGCCTGGAAAAACTTCTGCTCTCGGCCATTGCCAACTGGCAGGCCAAGAACGAGGAAGCGAGTATAGAAGACGCCGACCTCTTTATTAAGGAGATCACTGTAGACAGTGGCCGGATGCTTAAGCGTTTACGGCCGGCTCCACAGGGAAGGGCGCACCGAATCAGAAAACGTTCCAATCACGTAACCGTGGTCCTTGGATCTAACAATAACACACAAAGCTAGCGCAGGCAGTATGGGACAAAAAACAAATCCGATCGGAAATCGTCTGGGGATCATCAGGGGCTGGGAGTCTAACTGGTACGGCGGGAATGATTACGGCGACAAGCTTGCCGAAGATGATAAGATACGAAAATATGTTCATGCGAGGCTGGCAAAGGCCAGTGTATCTCGGGTGATCATTGAACGGACCCTCAAGCTGATCACGGTTACGATCACCACGGCCAGGCCTGGGATCATCATCGGGAAAGGGGGCCAGGAAGTGGATAAACTGAAGGAGGAGCTCAAAAAGATCACCGACAAGGAAGTGCAGATCAATATTTTCGAGATCAAAAGGCCCGAACTGGATGCCAACCTGGTAGCCGCCAGTGTTGCCCGCCAGATCGAGAACAGGATCTCCTACAGGAGGGCGATCAAAATGGCGATCGCTGCGGCCATGCGGATGAATGCAGAAGGGATAAAGATAATGATCTCAGGCCGGTTGAACGGTGCCGAGATGGCGCGTTCCGAGTCCTACAAGGATGGCAGGATCCCCCTGTCTACCTTCAGGGCCGATATAGACTATGCCCTGCATGAGGCCCATACGACCTATGGCCGATTAGGGATCAAGGTCTGGATCATGAAAGGAGAAGTTTTTGGGAAGCGAGACCTGTCCCCTCTCGTGGGCATGTCCAAGGGCCAGAGCAAAGGAGGAAAACAAGATGGTGCCAAGAAGCGCCGCAGAAAGTAATTAAAAGCAGCAGTAAACCATGTTACAGCCAAAGAGAAGCAAATTCCGGAAAGCCCAGAAGGGCCGAATGAAGGGAAATTCTGGAAGGGGCACCCAGTTGTCTAACGGGATGTTCGGGATCAAGACAATGGATTCCGAGTTTATTACCGCCCGTCAGATCGAGGCTGCCCGTATAGCGGCAACCCGGTATATGAAAAGGCAGGGACAACTGTGGATCAAAATTTTTCCGGATAAACCCATTACCAAGAAACCTCTTGAAGTACGGATGGGGAAAGGAAAGGGAGCTCCTGAGTACTGGGTAGCTGTGGTAAAACCTGGCCGGATCCTCTTTGAGGTAGCCGGGGTGCCCCTGGATGTAGCCCAGGAAGCCCTCCGCCTTGCGGCCCAGAAATTACCCGTAAGAACAAAATTTGTGGTAGCCCGGGATTACGAGGCCGCCTAATCTGAAGTAGTGCAACATCATGAAACAAGCTGAGATAAAAGAATTATCCGATATCGAATTACAGGAAAAAATCGCCGCCTTCAGGAAGCAGGAGGCCGATCTGAAACTGGCCCACGCCGTAACGCCCCTGGAAAACCCTCTGCAGATTCGAAAAGTGCGCAGAACGGTAGCCCGGCTGGCCACAGAAATAACAAAAAGGGAAAACCAATAATTGGTTCTGCTTTATGGAAAAAAGAAATTTAAGAAAAGAACGAGTAGGCGTTGTAACCAGCAACAAAATGGAGAAATCCATAGTGGTTTCCGAGGTAAAACGGGTAAAGCACCCCATGTACGGGAAATTCGTATTGCGGACAAAAAAATATGTTGCACATGACGAGACCAACGATTGCAACATCGGCGACACAGTGAAGATCATGGAGACTCGTCCCCTGAGCAAAACCAAGTGTTGGAGGTTGGTTGAAATTTTAGAAAGAGCCAAATAACTATGTTACAGCAAGAATCCAAACTCAAGGTGGCGGACAATACGGGAGCCAAAGAAGTGCTTACCATCCGCGTTCTCGGAGGCACCAAGCGCCGATATGCATCGGTTGGTGACAAAATCGTGGTCACCGTCAAGGAAGCCACCCCCAACGGAGGCATTAAGAAAGGGGCGGTATCCACTGCGGTGGTGGTTCGTACCAAAAAGGAGGTGCGCAGGCCGGATGGCTCCTACATCCGATTTGACGACAATGCCTGTGTGTTGCTGAACCCCACCGGGGAAATGCGCGGCACCCGCGTGTTTGGTCCGGTAGCCAGGGAGCTCAGGGACAAACAGTTTATGAAAATCGTATCGCTCGCACCCGAGGTGCTATAAAAAGAAATTAAAATGAAACTAAGGATAAAGGCAGGAGATACTGTAAGGGTCATCGCCGGAGATCACAAGAACAGCGAGGGCAAGGTACGCCAGGTAGACCGTGTGAAGAACAAGGCCATAGTTGAAGATGTCAACATGGTCTCCAAACATGAAAAGCCCAGTGCCAAGAACCCGCAGGGCGGTATCGTCAAAAAAGAGGCGCCTATTCATATCTCGAACCTGGCGCTAATCGACCCAAAAAGCGGCGAAACCACCCGGGTAGGTTATGAAATACGGGATGGCAAGAAAGTAAGGTATTCCAAGAAATCCAACGAAGTACTATAGTTATGGCTTACGTTCCAAGATTGAAGAAAGAATATAGGGCGCGGGTGATCAAGGCGCTGAAGGATGAGTTTGGCTACAAGAATGTGATGGAAGTGCCGAAGCTGCAGAAAATTGTTGTGAGCAGAGGTGTGGGTGCGGCTGTGGCCGACAAAAAACTCATAGATCACGCGGTAGATGAATTATCACGGATCACCGGACAGAAAGCTGTTTCCACCATTTCCAAAAAGGACGTGGCCGCATTTAAACTGCGTAAGGGCATGCCTATAGGTGCCAAAGTGACCCTGAGGGGCGAACGCATGTACGAATTCCTGGACCGGCTGGTAACCACTGCGCTACCCAGGGTACGGGATTTCCAGGGCATCCGGGCTACCGGTTTCGACGGCCGGGGCAATTACAGCCTGGGGATCACAGAACAGATTATTTTTCCGGAGATCAACATTGACAAGATCAACAGGATCAACGGAATGGACATAACTTTCGTGACCAGTGCGCAGACCGATAAGGAAGCAAAATCATTGTTAAGCGAAATGGGATTACCCTTTAAAAAGAAACATAATGGCTAAAGAATCCATGAAAGCCCGTGAAAGGAAAAGGGCAAAAACGGTAGCGAAATATGCAGAAAAGCGCAAGGCCCTCAAGGAAGCCGGCGATTATGAGGCCTTGCAAAAGCTTCCCAGGGATGCGTCGCCCGTGCGTATGCACAACCGTTGCAAGTTAACGGGCCGCCCCAAGGGGTACATGCGCACATTCGGACTTTCCAGGGTGATGTTCCGGGAAATGGCTAACCAGGGTTTGATCCCGGGGGTAAAGAAGGCAAGTTGGTAACAAAATATCAGTCAAGAAGATGATTACAGATCCTATATCAGATTATCTGACCAGAATCAGGAACGCCAGCAGGGCGGGTCACAGGGTAGTTGAAATCCCGGCTTCCAACCTGAAAAGGGAAATCACCAAGATCCTCTTTGACCAGGGGTATATCCTGAGTTATAAGTTTGAGGAGGACAAGGTGCAGGGAACAATTAAAATTGCCCTGAAATATGACCGGCTCACCAAAGAGCCGGTGATCAAAAAGATACAGCGAATCAGCAAGCCCGGACTCAGAAAATATGCCGGATCCACGGATTTGCCAAGAATCCTGAACGGCCTTGGAATAGCCATCGTTTCCACCTCGCACGGGGTGATGACCAGTAAGCAGGCCAAACAGGAGAATGTAGGTGGCGAAGTGCTTTGCTATGTCTATTAAGAATTAAAGAAGAGAGAAATGTCAAGAATTGGGAATAATCCGGTAAAGATTACCGAGGGGACCACAGTAGAGGTCGCCGATAACGTGGTGACCGTCAAAGGAAAACTGGGGGAGCTTCAACAGGAGTTCTCTGAAGTCACCATTACCGTAGACAACGGAGAGGTAACCGTTGAGAGGCCTTCGGATTCCAAGGAGCATAAAGCCAAACACGGCCTGTACCGGTCTTTGATCAACAATATGATTAAAGGCGTGAGCAAGGGATGGACCAAGGAGTTGGAACTGGTGGGTGTTGGATACCGCGCCAGTAACCAGGGCCAGAAACTGGATCTCGCATTGGGATTTTCCCATAATATAATTTTGGAACTGGCCCCTGAAGTAAAAGTGCAGACCACTTCGGAGAAGGGAAAGAACCCAACCATTAAGCTCACGTCTCACGACAAGCAGCTGGTCGGGCAGATTGCGGCCAAGATCCGATCCTTCCGGAAACCGGAACCTTACAAAGGCAAGGGAATCCGCTTTGTAGGGGAGCAACTGAGAAGAAAAGCAGGTAAATCAGCTTAATAAAGGAAAGTATGGGATTATCAAAAACCGATAGAAGGGGACGCATCCGCAAAAGGATCCGCAAGATATCCTTTGGAACCGCAGAAAGGCCCAGGATGTCTGTTTTCAGAAGCAACAAGGAAATCTATGCCCAGTTGATAGACGATCGCAAAGGGGTTACCCTGGTGGCTGCATCGTCCAAGGATAAGGAATTAAGCAAAGCCAAAGGCACCAAAAGCGAAATTGCGGCGCAGGTGGGCAAGACTATAGCCGAAAAAGCGCTCAAAGCAGGAATCGAAAGCGTGGCTTTTGACCGTGGGGGATATTTGTACCACGGCAGGGTCAAGGCTTTGGCTGATGGTGCCCGGGAAGGGGGATTAAAATTTTAAAATAGAATATGTACGGGAAATACAAGAATGTTGAAACGGTAAAACCGGGAGGGCTCGAATTAAAAGACCGTCTGGTAGGTGTGCAACGGGTTACCAAGGTAACCAAAGGGGGGAGGGCTTTCGGCTTTTCCGCCATTGTTGTGGTAGGTGATGAAAACGGAGTAGTTGGCCATGGCCTGGGGAAATCCAAGGAAGTGGCCACCGCCATTGCGAAAGCCATTGAAGATGCGAAGAAGAACCTGGTGCGCATCCCGCTCAACAAAGGAACCTTACCCCATGAACAAAAGGGGAAATACGGTGGGGCCCGGGTGTATATCCAACCGGCCTCCCATGGTACCGGGGTTATTGCCGGAGGCGCCGTAAGGGCGGTATTGGAGGCTGTGGGCGTTCACGACGTATTGTCGAAGTCACAGGGTTCTTCAAACCCGCATAACGTGGTAAAAGCCACCTTTGACGCGCTCCTGCAACTAAGGGATGCGAGTAGTGTGGCCAGCCAGCGTGGAATTTCCCTTGAAAAAGTATTTAAAGGTTAATCAGGAAGTCAATGGCAAAGATCAAGGTAAAGCAGGTAAAAAGCGGCATCAAACGGCCCAGGAATCAGAAACGTACCCTGGAAGCATTGGGATTGCATAAGATCGGGCAGGTCGTTGAGCATGAGGATACCCCGAATATTCTGGGGATGATCGAAAAAGTAAAACACCTGGTTTCCACCGAGGAGGCCTAAAAAAGAAGTGTAATGGATTTAAGTAGTTTGAAACCCGCCAAGGGTTCTGTACACAAGAGTGGTAAGATCATAGGCCGTGGCCAGGGCTCCGGCAAAGGAGGGACTGCCACGCGAGGACACAAAGGTGCCAAATCCAGATCCGGGTATTCGAAGAAGATCGGATTTGAAGGAGGGCAGATGCCCTTGCAACGCCGGGTCCCGAAATTTGGTTTCACCAACATCAACCGTGTGGAATACCGTGGGATCAACCTGAAGGACCTGCAGGCCCTGGTTGACAAGAAGGCAGTGAAAAAGACAGTAGGCCTGGAAGAACTGATGGCAAACAGGCTTGCAGGAAAAAACGACCTGGTGAAAATCCTCGGGGACGGTGAACTGAAAGAGCCCCTGAAGGTATCTGCCCATAAATTTAGCGCCAGTGCCCGGGCTGCCATTGAAGCAGCCGGAGGGGAGGCAATAAGTTTATAAGGAACAACAGAGACTATGAAGAAATTTTTAGAGGTCATATCAAATATCTGGAAGATCGATGAACTCAGGGGGCGTATTATCCTTACCCTCGGGCTGTTGCTGGTATACCGTTTCGGGTGCCAGGTGGTTCTTCCCGGTATTGATACCTCCCAACTGGCCGGACTGACGTCCAATACGGAACAGGGGATCCTCGGAATCCTGAACGCATTTACAGGCGGGGCTTTCGCAAGGGCTTCAGTCTTTGCCCTGGGGATCATGCCCTATATCTCAGCCTCCATTGTAGTGCAGTTGATGGGGATTGCCGTCCCGTACCTTCAGAAACTGGACAAAGAGGGCGAGAGCGGGCGGAAGACCAAAAACCAGATCACCCGGTGGCTGACCATCGGGATCTGTATCGTCCAGGCTCCGGCCTATCTGTACAGCCTGGGGGCCCTGGGTGTACCGGACAGCGCCTTTGTGCTTGGGAAAGGGTTGAATTTTATTATCCCTTCGGTCATCATTCTGGTAACCGGCTGTGTTTTTGCCATGTGGCTGGGTGAAAAGATCACCGATAAGGGGATCGGGAATGGGATCTCCCTGCTGATTATGATCGGGATCATCGCAAGGATGCCCCGGGCGTTCGTACAGGAGTTCATTTCCAGGACGACGAACAATACGGGAGGCCTGATGTTTATGCTGATTGAGCTCATCCTTTGGTGTGTGGTCATCCTGGCGGCCGTCTTGCTGGTAATGGCGACCCGGAGGATCCCGGTTCAATATGCGCGCCGGACAGCCTCCGGAGGTTATGAAAAAAATATTATGGGTTCCCGGCAATATATCCCGCTGAAGTTAAATGCTTCCGGGGTAATGCCTATCATTTTCGCCCAGGCCATTATGTTCGCACCCGGATTGTTGGGGCGAACTTTTAACAGTACGGCGGTGGGCCAGTGGATGGAAGTTCAGTTCCAGGATATTTTCGGCCTGGCGTACAACCTGTTATTCGGGTTCCTGATCATTGTATTCACTTATTTCTATACGGCTATCACGGTACCGACCAACAAGATGGCCGACGACCTGAAACGCAGTGGCGGGTTTATCCCGGGGATTCGTCCCGGGAAGGAAACCGCGGATTATCTGGACAGGATCATGTCGCTGATCACCTTACCGGGATCGGTGTTCCTGGCCTTTTTGGCTGTATTACCGGCCATGGTGGTAAAACTGATGGACCTGCAGCCGGGATGGGCCTTGTTTTTCGGGGGTACCTCCCTCCTCATCATGGTGGGGGTGGCCATCGATACCGTACAACAAGTGAATTCCTACCTGTTGAACAGGCACTATGATGGCCTGATGAAGACAGGCAAAAACAGAAAAGTAGCATAATTTATGGCCAAACAAGCACCCATAGAACAAGACGGGACCATTATAGAGGCATTGTCCAATGCCATGTTCCGGGTTGAACTGGAGAACGGTCATGTGGTTACGGCTCATATCTCCGGAAAAATGCGAATGCATTATATAAAATTGCTGCCCGGGGACAAGGTGAAGCTCGAAATGAGCCCGTACGATTTAACCAAGGCAAGAATTACATACAGATATTAAGAAATCAGATCAATGAAAGTAAGAGCATCCATAAAGAAACGAAGTGCTGATTGCAAGATTGTCCGCAGAAAGGGAACGCTATACGTGATCAACAAAAAGAATCCTAGGTTTAAACAAAGACAAGGGTAATTATGGCTAGAATAGCAGGTGTAGACATACCAAATCAGAAACGGGGCGCTATCGCCCTCACCTATATTTACGGTATTGGCAAGAGCCGGGCACAGGAAATCCTGGAGAAGGCCGACGTAAACGAAGACACCAGGGTATCCGACTGGACCGATGATGAAATCGGAAGGATCCGGGATGCTGTGTCCTCCTACAAGATCGAGGGGGAATTGCGATCCGAGACCCAGTTGAACATCAAGCGGTTGATGGATATTGGTTGTTATCGTGGAATCCGCCACCGATCCGGGCTTCCCTTGCGCGGACAGCGAACCAAGAACAATTCGAGGACCCGTAAGGGGAAAAGGAAAACGGTTGCCAACAAGAAGAAGGCCACCAAGTAAAAGTTACGGTTGGCAATCCAGCCAGATCGGGTATTACATCTGGTCGGGGACCGCTGCCTAAAGGAATCAAACAGAAGAGAAACAGGAATGGCAAAGACAAGTACCAAGTCGGGAAAAACGACCAAATCCACCAAGAAGCGCAAAGTAAACATTGAGTCTTCAGGGGAAGCGCATATCGCCGCTTCTTTCAACAATATCATCATAACCCTGACCAATAAGAAAGGGGATGTGATCTCGTGGGCTTCAGCCGGAAAAATGGGTTTCAGGGGTTCCAAGAAGAACACCCCCTATGCTGCTCAGGTCGCTGCTGAGGAATGTACCAAAACTGCACATGAAGCCGGTTTGCGCAAGGTGAAGGTGTATGTGAAAGGACCCGGGAACGGCCGTGAATCGGCTATACGGGCCATCCACAATTCGGGGATAGAGGTGACGGAGATCATCGATGTGACCCCTTTGCCGCACAATGGCTGCCGGCCTCCGAAAAGACGACGCGTTTAATTAATCATTTAATCAAAATTACCTGAAACAGGAATTTTCAATGGAAATGAAACATGATTATCGAAGGACAAGCCTTAATTCATAATCTCATTTCCCAATTTAAAGAAGATGGCAAGATACACAGGACCAAAAACTAAGATCGCCCGGAAATTCGGGGAACCGATCTTCGGAGACGACAAGTCTTTTGAGAAGAAAAACTATCCTCCGGGGCAGCATGGCAACAACCGCCGCCGCGGAAAGAAATCGGAATATGCAATCCAGCTGATGGAGAAGCAGAAGGCCAAATATACCTATGGCATTTTGGAAAGGCAGTTCCGGAACATTTTTACCCGTGCGAACAGGAGCAAAGGGGTTACCGGGGAGGTATTGCTCCAGCTCTGCGAAGCCAGGCTGGACAATGTGGTTTACCGGTTTGGGATTGCGAACTCCAGAAGGGGGGCCCGGCAATTGGTCTCCCACCGGCATATTACGGTAAATGGCGAGGTGGTGAATGTGCCGTCCTATACCCTGAACCCGGGAGATGTGGTTGGCGTACGGGAGAAATCCAAATCCCTTCAGAGCATCCAGGATTCCTTGGATGCCAATAGCAGTATTTACGAGTGGCTTAGCTGGAATTCGGATAAAATGGAAGGAGCTTTTGTCTCCATACCGGAACGAATCCAGATTCCGGAGAATATAAAAGAACAATTGATTGTCGAGTTATACTCTAAATAAACAACACACATCCGAAATATGGCATTATTTAATTTTCAGAAACCCGATAAAGTTATAATGATTGATTCCTCCGATTTCGAAGGGAAATTTGAATTTCGCCCTTTGGAACCGGGATACGGTCTGACAGTCGGGAACGCCCTGAGAAGGGTACTGCTTTCATCCCTGGAAGGGTTTGCGATCACCTCTGTGCGAATCGACAAGGTAGAGCATGAATTTTCGGTGATCGAAGGAGTTGTTGAAGATGTAACCGAAATAATCCTTAACCTGAAACAGGTACGGTTTAAACGGCAGATCGATGACGTAAACGAGGAAACGGTTTCCGTTTCCGTAAGCGGCAAGCAACAGCTGACTGCCGGGGATTTCCAGAAGTTTATTTCCGGGTATCAGGTATTGAACCCGGACCTGGTGATCTGCAATATGGATCCCAAGGTGAGCATCAATATGGAACTGATCATTGAAAAGGGTCGCGGCTACGTACCGGCTGAGGAGAACAAAAAATCGAACGCCCCGCTGGGAAGCATTGCCGTGGATTCGATCTTTACCCCGGTAAAAAATGTGAAATACAGCATTGAGAACTTCAGGGTGGAGCAGAAAACCGACTATGAAAAGCTGGTTTTTGAGATCGTTACGGATGGATCTATCCATCCCAAGGACGCCCTGACAGAAGCGGCGAAGGTACTTATCCACCATTTCATGTTGTTTTCCGATGAGCGGATTACACTGGAAGCGGATGAAATTGCACAGACAGAGACCTATGATGAGGAATCCCTGCATATGCGGCAGTTGCTGAAAACCAAGCTGGTAGACATGGACTTGTCCGTGCGGGCGTTGAACTGCCTGAAAGCGGCGGAAGTGGATACGCTGGGGGATCTCGTTTCCTTCAACAAGAACGATTTGATGAAATTCAGGAATTTTGGCAAAAAGTCCCTGACCGAACTGGAAGAGCTGGTTATCAACAAGGGGTTGAACTTCGGCATGGATCTTTCAAAATATAAATTGGATAAGGATTAATTTTCAGGTCGTGTAGCCCAAAGGGCAGCAGGACAAGCATATAAAGAAGAACGATGAGACACGGTAAGAAAGTCAATCATTTAGGACGGAAAGCAGCCCACCGAAGGGCCATGCTGGCCAATATGGCCTGTTCCCTGATTGAGCATAAGCGCATCAACACCACGGTGGCCAAAGCAAAAGCGCTGAAGCAGTTTGTAGAACCCCTGATCACCAAATCCAAAGCCGAAAACAACGTGTCGGCCGATAAGGGTACCCACAACAGGCGGATTGTATTTAAGAACCTGCGCGACAAGTCGGCAGTAACAGAGTTGTTCAGTACAGTGGCCGAAAAAGTGGGGGATCGCCCCGGCGGGTATACCCGGATCATTAAATTGGGTAACCGGATGGGGGACAATGCCGAAATGGCCATGATTGAGCTTGTGGATTTCAATGAGCTTTACAATGCCGGCAAGCCCAAGAAGAAAAAATCCACCCGAAGGGGAGGCGGCAAGAAAGGCGGGGATGCTTCGGAAAAGGCAACTGAAGCCAAGAAAGAAGAGAAGGCCGCTTCCAAGGCAGAAGCCAAGGCCAAAGCCGAAGACAAAGCTAAGGCCAAGGCTGAGGACAAAGCCGCGGCTAAAGCGGAAGTAAAAACAGAAGAAAAGCCTGAAAAAAAGGCGGAAGCACCTGCAGGGGATCAAAAGGAAGAGAAACCTGAAGTGGCTGCCGATTCCCAGGCTGAGCCCGAAGCCAAGGCAGAGGAGGATTCAGAAGCGGATACAAAAAAAACTTCCGAGGATGACGATGGGGCCAAATAGGGCAGGGTTTCGATTTTACAATTCAGAAAGGGATAAGCTTCGCGGTTTATCCTTTTTTTATGTTTCTTTGCAATGTTAACAAAAGTGATCGCAAAATAATATGAAGTATCAATCCAGGAAGAAAGCACTGATATTGCTTGCGGATGGCACCATATTCTACGGGAAGGCCGTAGGAAACCAGGATGGCACCGCATTCGGAGAGGTTTGTTTTAACACCGGGATGACCGGATACCAGGAGATATTTACGGATCCGTCCTATTTCGGGCAACTGATGGTGACCACCAATGCCCACATAGGGAATTATGGTACCCGGGAAGATGAGGTGGAATCGGAAGGGATCAAGATAGCGGGACTTATCTGCAAGAATTTCAGCTATGAGTTCTCCAGGCCGGATGCGAGCAGCCTGCAACACTTTTTAGGCAAGAACGGGCTCTTTGCGATTTCCGACGTGGATACCAGGGCCCTGGTGGCTTATATTCGGGATAACGGGGCGATGAATGCGGTAATTTCCACCCGGGTCCATGAGCTGGAGGCCCTTAAGAAAGAGCTTCAGGAAGTGCCTGCGATGGAAGGGCTGGAACTCGCTTCCAGTGTTTCCACCAAAGACCCGTACCTGGTAGGGGACCCCTCGGCTACGTATAAGATCGCCGCCCTTGACATTGGCATAAAGAAGAACATCCTGCGCAACCTGGCCAGGCGGGACGCCTACATAAAGGTTTTTCCGTATAATGCCACCTATGAGGAAATGAGCGCCTGGGAACCAGACGGATATTTCATCTCCAACGGCCCCGGCGACCCCCAACCCCTGAAAGAAGCCATAGAAATGGCAAAGAAAGTGATCGCCGCGGAAAAACCGCTTTTCGGGATATGCCTGGGCCACCAGGTAATTGCCCTTGCGAATGGCGTATCCACCTTTAAAATGCACCATGGGCACAGGGGGATCAACCACCCGGTCATCAACCTGCTCACGGGAAAGGGAGAAATTACCTCCCAGAACCATGGTTTTGCCGTAAACCGGGAAGAAACGGAGGCCCATCCCGGCCTGGAGATTACACATTTGCACCTCAACGACCAGACCCTGGCCGGATTCCGCATGAAGAAGAAGCCCGTATTTTCGGTGCAATACCACCCTGAAGCCAGTCCCGGCCCCCATGACGCAAATTACCTTTTCGACCAGTTCTTTGAACTGATCCGGGTGCATTCGAAGAAGAACGTACCGGTTTAATTGCGGCTTTCTTTATTCTGAGCCATAAAGCGGTTTCCCGGCCATTTTAATCTGACCGGCACTCGCCGGTTTGTTGGCGATCTGTCGCAGAGATTGTTGGCTAAGCGTCCGTTTCTCTATGGTTACGGGATAGGGGGACTTATCAATGGGGTTTCCAACCCCGCCCCGCTTTAAGTTATCTCCTGGCGGTGTAGAAAACTTGTGGTTTCCGGATCCTGTTTTCTGTTTTTTGTAGCCATAACATGTTTCCGGCCAATCCCCCCGTTTCCAACCCCGCCCCGCTTCAAAATTATGCCTTTCCTGCTGTAAAAAACGTGCATCTTTAGAAGTCTTCCTATTAACCACTAATCAATGCGACCTACCGTTACCCAAATAAGAGGCGGATTTCAGAAGTGTCCGGCGCGGCGGGCCCCGACCTTCTCCCATTAATGCAGGAAAGTACCCTTCTCGGACCTTTCCTGAACCTGCTGCCTAATGCCCGGATAACTTTGCCTGGGGGTTTCCAACCCCGCCCCGCTTTAAGTTATCCCCTGGACGGTGTAGAAAGCTTGCAGTTTCCTGAACCTGTCTTCTGTTTATTTCGGCCAAAACATGTTTCGGGCGCAATCCCCCGGGGTTTCCAACCCCGCCCCGCTTTAAGTTATCCCCTGGCGGTGTAGAAAGCTTGCAGTTTCCTGAACCTGTCTTCTGTTTTTTCGCCAAAACATGTTTCGGGCCAATCCCCGGGTTTCCAACCCCGCCCCGCTTCAAAATTATGCCCTCCTGCTGTAAAAAACTTGCGGCAAGAGAATCTGTTTCTGGTCCCTTACGGAAGCCTTCCAATGTCCCTGACCGTATCCCGGCGCCTGCAATTATTTGCAGTCAGCAGCGGCATCGGAACGGTGTGGCGCCTGGCCAGAAGGGCAGCCCGGTGAATCCCGTTGAAATTTAAGGCATCGCATCCCTCCGTACTGGAGTACGCCTCCAGCGATTATCACACGGCTATAACGAAATGTTATTTTAAGGTGGATTCCAGGCAGATCAATAGGGCCTTAAGCACCTGCTTTCGTATATTTGTTTTCTACAATCAATCTATCAAAATATAGCACCCATGAGTATTATCCTAGACATACACGCAAGACAAATTTTTGATTCCCGCGGCAACCCCACCATTGAGGTAGATGTTATTACTGAAAACGGAGCCCTTGGAAGGGCGGCCGTGCCTTCCGGCGCATCCACAGGGGAACATGAGGCGGTTGAGCTCCGGGACGGCGGTAAGGCCTATATGGGCAAAGGGGTGCTGCAGGCCGTTAAAAATGTCAACGAGATCCTGGCGGAACAGATCCGGGGCATGCTGGTGTTCGAACAGAACGAGATCGACCAGAAAATGATAGCCCTGGACGGCACCCCGAATAAATCCAAGATCGGAGCCAATGCCATTCTGGGTGTTTCGCTGGCCGCAGCAAAAGCGGCTGCCAATGAGTTGGGGATATCCCTCTACCGCTACGTCGGCGGGGTGAGTGCCAATACGTTGCCGGTGCCGATGATGAATATCATCAACGGCGGATCCCATTCCGATGCCCCTATTGCATTCCAGGAATTCATGATCATGCCGGTAAAGGCAAAGACCTTCTCGCATGCCATGCAAATGGGGACCGAGATCTTCCACCATCTTAAAAAGGTTTTACACGATCGCGGGCTCAGTACAGCGGTAGGGGACGAAGGTGGTTTTGCGCCTACCCTTGAGGGGACGGAGGACGCCCTGGATACTATCGGCAAGGCCGTGGCCAATGCGGGCTACAAACTGGGCGATACGGTCATGATCGCCCTGGATTGTGCTTCCGCCGAATTTTATGTGAACGGGAAGTATGATTATAGCAAATTCGAAGGAGATAAGGGTGCGGTGCGAAGTTCCCGGGAACAGGCGGAATATTTGGCTGAACTGTGTGCCAAATACCCCATAGTGTCCGTAGAGGACGGCATGGATGAAAACGATTGGGAAGGCTGGAAACTGCTGACGGAAAAATTAGGCAAGAAGGTGCAGTTGGTGGGGGACGACCTTTTCGTGACCAACGTGGAACGCCTGTCCAGGGGCATTGAAGAGGGGATCGCGAATTCCATCCTTATAAAAGTAAACCAGATCGGGACACTCACGGAGACCATCGCGGCGGTGAATATGGCTAAAAATGCCGGTTATACCACGGTGATGTCCCACCGTTCCGGTGAAACCGAGGACAATACGATAGCCGACCTGGCGGTGGCCCTCAACACAGGTCAGATCAAAACCGGTTCTGCTTCCCGCAGCGACCGGATGGCCAAATACAACCAATTGCTCCGGATTGAAGAGGAATTGGGCACCACGGCCTTCTATCCCGGGGAGAAGGCATTTAAGGTTTCAGGCTGATCCCGAAAGGCGAAACCGGGGTCCCGGAGGCTGTCGGCTGTTGGTTCTTACCCGGCCACTAAACAGGCTTGCCCTTATCCCGGGAATGCCTGCCCGCTTACCCCGGGATGTGCCTATTCCGAATTTCCTGAGCCCTTCTAACTAAAATCGCAGATTGCATGAATACCTTTCTTTTTGTGGCTGCCGAAAATGACGCTATCGCCGACTGTAAGGCAGGAGGAATGGGGGATGTGGTACGGGATGTCCCCAGACAGATATCCGCCCGGGGCGACAAGGCCCACGTAGTGGTGCCTTCCTATTCCAGACTCCATAAAAACGGGGTTTTTATCTCGCATTTAAACTTTAAGCTCAGGGGGATTCCCTATCAGGCCGAACTGTATGAAATAGCCCCGAAGAAAGACTTTCCCCATCTAACCCATTATGTGATCCACCACCCGGAAATCCAGGCCGGAGATATTGCACATATGTACCATAACGACCCTGAGGAACCTTTTTACACGGATGCGATCAAGTTTTTTATTTTTTGCACGGCTGTGGCCGAAGCGGTGAAACAAGGTGAATTCGGGCAAATAGATATTATACATCTGCACGACTGGCACACCAGCCTGTTGCTTTTCCTCAGGAAATACCATCCGCGATACAGTTTCCTGAATAAAATGCGTGTGGTGTATACCATCCACAACCTGGCTATCCAGGGGATCAGGCCGATAGAGGCGAATTATTCCTCCCTTGCCAACTGGTTCCCGGGGCTGACCTATGACCCAAAGGACCTGGTTGATTACCGCTACCCGGATTGTTTCAACCTGATGGCTATAGGCATCCGCCTGGCCGATGCCGTACACACGGTCTCGCCGTCGTACAAGGAGGACGTGATACAGCCCAGTTCCCCTCCCGAATTCATCGGTGGGGAGGCCCTGGAATCCGACCTGATAGCGGCCGACAGTGAAGGCCGCCTTCACGGGATCCTCAATGGGGCCAATTATCTGAACATACGGAAAGCCGCGCCTGATGCCCTGTTCCAAAACACGATTCGTGCGATATTCGGGTGGCTACAGGAAGAATCCAAGAAATACAAAGCTGATTTTTTAGCTCATACGGGGGAAAAGGTTGTCGGCCTGTTATCCAACCGCCCCGCCTTTATATGTTCGAGCGTAGCCCGACTCACCGAACAGAAATTTTATTTTTTCAAGAGGAGCCCCGAAGTGCTCAGGGAGATCCTGCGGCGGCTGGAAAAGGTAAATGGGATTTTCATGCTCCTGGGTACCGGGGCTCCGGATTATGAACGCCTGTTCCGGGAGATCAGCTATAGCCACCGGAACTTTATTTTTACCAACGGGCAGTCTGAAGAAGTCATTGATTCCCTCTATCAGGAAACCGACCTTTATTTTATGCCCAGTCAGTTTGAGCCCTGCGGGATCAGCCAGATGCTGGCGATGCGCAATGGCACCCCCTGCCTGGTACACCATACCGGCGGACTGAAGGACACCGTCTTGCACGGGGTTACAGGTTTTTCGTTTGACGGGGCCAGTTACGAAGAAAAGATCGGGAATATGCTGCGGGTCTTTGACGAGGCTATGAACCTGTTTTTTGAAGACCCGGAGGCCTGGAAGGATATCCAGGAGAGGGCCCGGGCCAAGCGCTTTACCTGGGAAAAATCGGTCGCGGAATATTACCGGAAACTCTACGCTTTACCGGTCAATTGAGCAGCTCTGTTAATAATCCCATAAATCCAATTGGTGAATTGTTAAGATCCTTCGATTTTTCTTAAATTTATGGATTCACTAACAGATAACAAAAACGCCTATATGTCTGAGAAAGCTATACTTGAATACGAAGGAAAGAAATACGAATTCCCGGTGGTTAAGGGAACGGAGAATGAACTGGGGATCGACATAAATACGCTTCGTTCGGTTAGCGGTATGATTACCCTGGACCCGGGATTTAAAAATACCGGCTCCTGTGAAAGTTCCATAACATTTCTCGATGGCGAAAAAGGAATCCTGCGGTACAGGGGCTATTCCATAGAAGAACTGGCCGCCGAGGCCGATTTTTTGGAGGTGGCCTACCTCCTTATTTTCGGGGAATTACCGAATAAAGAGGAGCTTGAAAAATTCCATAAAGACATCAAAGCCGAGTCCCATGTGGATGAGGAGATGAAAAAAATCCTGGATGGGTTCCCCAAATCGGCCCATCCGATGGGGGTTTTAACCTCCCTTACCAGCGCCCTCATCGCCTTTAACCCGACTTCGGTAAATGTTTCTTCCGAAAAGGATATGTACCATGCCATCATCCGGATCCTGGCCAAATTTCCTGTGTTGGTGGCCTGGACCCTGCGCAAACGAAAAGGGCTGCCGCTGGATTACGGCGACAATTCCCTGGGGTATGTGGAGAATATCCATAAGATGATGTTTAAGAAGCCAAACGAGGAGTACAGGAAAAACCCGGTGCGGATTGAAGCGCTGGACAAATTATTGATCCTCCATGCAGATCACGAACAGAATTGCTCCACCTCCACGGTACGCATCGTAGGTTCCTCCCATGCCGGACTTTTTGCTTCCCTATCTGCGGGAATCGCCGCCCTTTGGGGCCCGTTGCACGGGGGGGCCAACCAGGCCGTACTGGAAATGCTGGAAGCCATCGATGCCGATGGGGGTGACACCGAAAAATATATGGCCAAGGCCAAGGACAAGGACGACCCGTTCCGGCTGATGGGCTTCGGGCACCGGGTGTACAAGAATTTCGACCCCCGGGCGAAAATTATCAAGAAAGCGGCTGATGAAGTATTAGGGGACCTTGGAATTGAAGACCCCATCCTGGAGGTCGCGACAGGACTCGAAAAAGTGGCCCTGGAGGATTCCTATTTCGTTGAACGGAAGCTTTATCCCAATGTCGATTTCTACTCTGGTATCATCTACCGGGCCCTGGGGATCCCCACTGAGATGTTCACCGTCATGTTCGCCCTTGGCCGCTTGCCCGGCTGGATCGCCCAGTGGAGGGAAATGCGCCTGCGGGGCGAGCCTATAGGCAGGCCCAGGCAGATTTATGTTGGCGCGAACAGCAGGCCATTCGTCCCGCTTAAGACAAGGAAATAACTGCAGGCATAGCCCATGCTTCACCTGAATATTCAGAATGAGACTGCCCCCCTCAAGGCGGTGCTGCTCGGTACTGCCGAAAGTTGCGGGCCGGTACCCAGCCCCGAGGCAGCCTACGACCCCAAATCCCTCGAACACATCCTGGCCGGCACCTACCCGCTGGAAGCGGACATGGTCCGGGAAATGGATGCTTTTGAGAAAGTACTCAGGAAACATGGGGTGGAGGTGTACCGGCCTGAAGTGCTCCAAGATTGCAACCAGATTTTCTCCAGGGATATCGCTTTCGTGATCGGCGATAAATTAATCAAAGCCAATATCCTGCCGGAACGGGAGAAAGAAGTGGAGGCGATCCTTCACGTACTTGACGACATTGCCCCGGAAAATGTCCTGACCCCCCCGGCGGAGGTCCACGTGGAAGGCGGCGATGTCATGCCCTGGAATGAGTATATTTTCGTGGGGACCTATACCGCACCCGATTATCCGCAATACATCACCGCCCGGACAAACAAGGCGGCAGTGGACTACCTTCAAAAGATGTTTCCGCAAAAAAAAGTGAAAGCCTTTGAGTTGCGGAAATCCAACACCAATGCTTACGAAAACGCCCTGCACCTCGATTGTTGTTTCCAGCCGGTGGGTTCGGACAAAGCCATCCTCCATAAAAACGGATTCCTGGTGGAAGAGGAGTACCAGTGGTTGGTGAATTATTTTGGCAGGGATGCCATCTTCGAGATCAGCAAGGAGGAGATGTACATGATGTTCAGTAACATTTTTTCCATCTCCCCCAAAGTGATCGTATCCGAAAAGCACTTCACCAGGCTTAACAACTGGCTTCGCGAACAGGGATTTACGGTTGAGGAGATTCCCTATGCCGAGATCTCCAAACAGGAAGGGTTGCTGCGCTGCAGCACCCTGCCCCTTATCAGGGAATAGGCTGGGTTACAGGAACAATGCCGTAAGGATGTCGGTCTGTATATTTTCAGCTTTTTTGCGGATTGGCGAATCCATCATGGTGTTGAAATTGGTTGCCATGAAGACATATGAATCCAATTCCGGAAGGTACATCAGCACGCAACCGGCACCGATCCCTCCTCCCGAATGCCCGATCCCGTAGGTGACATCCAGATTGTAATAGGTAAGCCCGAAGCCATATCTCGGCTCTCCGGCTTCATTTTTAACCCATTGTTCCATCAATTTAAGGCTGCCAGGCTGCACCAATTTACCCTCCATCAGTCCTTTCAAAAAGAATAGGGCATCTTTGGTTGAGGCCACAAGGCCATCGTCTCCCTTCATGGACGCTACGTTTGCCCTTTGGAGTTTGGAAACGTCTGCCGGCAGGCCTTCAAGCAAGACATCCCAGTACGAGTCTACCAGCTTCATGTCATTCTGGTAATTAGCCCTGGTCAGGTAAAAGGTGGATGTAAGGTGCAGTTTCTCCAGGATCTCCTTATTAACGAATGCGACATGGTCTCCCGTAACCGCATCGGCCACCAGGGAAAGTACCTCATAATTGGTATTTCGGTATCGGTACTTACTTCCCGGCTCAAACTCAAGCGGTTTTCCCCCGATGTACGAAAGTAATTCTCGAACGCTCAGGACGGTAAGCGGGTCCTGGATTATCCTGGAAACGAGGAGGGGATCCGTATTATATTCGGCAAGGCCCGAAGTATGATTCAGCAGCATCCGGAGCGTAATTTTGTCGCTGCCCGCAATGGAGGTCAGCCAGGGCTCCTTTACATATTTGGTAACCGGATCATCAAGATCCAGTTTCCCGCGTTCATAAAGCATCATAATAACCACTGCCATATAAGTCTTGCTCACGCTTTGAAGGTAATGAAGGTGCTCATTGGTAAGGGGGATCTGCTTTTCTACGTTGGCATAGCCTTCCGAATGCGCCCAAAATCCTGTTTTTGGCGAGTAAACGGCCACGGCAGTGCCCGGAAGTCCCATGGCCACGTATTTTTTAAGGACCTTAACTATCGCCTCTTTTCGCTCCTGTGGGAAGGAATCGGTTTCCTGGGATAGCGCCTGCATCCCGGTCAGGCACAGCAATACCAGGGATATAAAATATTTCTTCATCTGATTTGATTTTAGATTTGATCGCAAATATCGGGGGACACCTTCTATCCATTGACGCATGGAAAGGCTTAATTCTGTGAACTGTACCGATTTCCATGCTGGAATGTCGTGTATGCATATCACGAAGGCTGAACTGCAGCCCGGAACCAGGTTTTGAACCCGGGTGCGCTGAGCCTGCTCACCGTGATGGTTTCGTGGACCATCAGGTCATCTGCCAGGCGTACCTGCAACTTGCCGTTGGCCCCTTTCCGATAGCCCCTGATGGCATTTCGATGGGCAATAAACCGGCGGTTAAGCCTGAAGAAGTCTTCTTCGGGGAGTCCGGGGACCAATTTGTTCAGGGAACGGTCCAGAATAAAAGATTTGTTATCCGAAGTTCTGAGATTGGTCACCCCCTCATCCACAAAAATCAGCAGCATCTCCTCAAATGGCACTTTCCGGATGGTATGGCCCAATTGCACTTCAAATCCCTGGGATCTGAGCGACCGGTCTTTCTGACGGAGCTGCTGTGTCAGGGTCCATTGATGGTGGAGGTACATGGAAATATAAATGCCATTGATCACAAGGATCCAGATAAAGAAGATAAAAAGGTTATAGGTATAAAAGTTAGAAGGGAGGGGTTTATCGCCGAATAAAGCATTTATGCCTTCTGTGGCGAGGATGATAAAGCCCTGGACTACCAGGTTGGTGAGGATCAGCTGTACGGCGATCCTCCGGGCAAATGCCTTTTGGTACGGCATTTTCCTGTCGAGCCATAGGACGATTTCCCGTAAGAGCCACCAGGATATATACCCCTGGGCGGTATCTATGAGGTAAGTGGTCCTGGTATACCAGTCCCATCGGATATGGGAGTAGGTAAGATGGTAGTTGATGCTGTTGATCAGGGGGATTAATATGAGCCCCAGGAGGACATCCCTGTATTTACCAAGGTACCGCAACCGCATGGCATGGAATTTTTATTAAAGATACCTTATGATCCGATTTGTTGCAAAATGACACTTGAAATAGCTAATTTTGCCCTCCTATGGAGCAGGGAAAAAGGCAGATCACGAATACGATCCTCATGGTTAGGCCGGTGCGTTTCCGAATGAACGAGCAAACGGCGGTCAATAATTTTTTCCAGGAAGACCTGGCCCTGAAGAACCAGGAGATCAACGCCATGGCACAAAAAGAATTCGATGCTTTTGTGGAAGTATTGAGGGGCCACGGGGTGCATGTGATCGTAGTAAATGATACTCCCGAGTCTGATACGCCTGATTCCATTTTCCCAAATAACTGGAATTCCTTCCATCAAGATGGTACCGTGGCGCTCTACCCCATGTTTGCAGAGAACCGGAGGAAGGAAAGGCGGGAAGATATCCTGGAATTCCTTGAAAAGGAAGGCTTTGTCATCGAATCCATAATGGACTATACCAGTGCGGAAGCCGACGGCCATTTCCTGGAAGGGACTGGCAGCATCGTAATGGACCGGGTGAACCGGCTGGCCTACTGCTCCCTGTCTGACCGTGCCGATGAAGGCCTCTTTATTGAATTTTGCGAGGATTTTGAATACACGCCGGTGATCTTCACGGCCTACCAGTCTGTTGACGGGCAAAGAAAACCCATTTACCACACCAACGTCGTGATGTGCCTGGGAGAACAGCTTGCCGTCATCTGCCTCGACGCCATTGACGACCGGAAGGAGCGGAAAAACGTGGTTCAGCACCTCATGCGCAGCGGGAAGGAGATCGTGGCCATCACCGAAGGGCAGTTGCATCACTTTGCAGGGAACATGCTGCAGGTTATTGGCACAGATGGCAGCCGCTTCATGGTTATGAGTTCCGCCGCCTTTAACTCCTTGACCGATAGCCCAGATAAAAACCATCCGAAAGTATGGAGACATCCTCCACAGCCCGCTGGATACCATTGAATCCTGCGGGGGTGGCAGCGCCCGCTGTATGATGGCCGAAATCTTCCTCCCCGGGGCATAGCCTGAACAATAACATTTCACCCTTCCCGTATCTTCCTGCGGATCACATCCCTTAAAAACACACCCGCCATAACCACCATAAAAAAAGAAAATGGCAGGGAAGTAATGATCAGCAATTTCTGGGCGGCTACCAGCACGTCGATCTCAGGCTTCACATTGGCCAGGACGAGCAGCGCCAGGGTTGCGACGAATATCAAAACCGACCAGATGAGGCGGTGGCGCTTGCTGGGGTCTTTCCTGCCGTCATCGGTAAACATGCTCAGTACAAAAATGGCCGAATCCACCGAGGTGACTAAAAACCCGATGAGCAGTACCAGGCTGAGCCCATTCAGGAGACTCGCCAGGGGGTATTGTCCGAGGAAAACGAAGAGGGAGGAGAATACATTGCCGAACTGCCCCTGGTAACTCCCCCATGAACGGATCATCGCGAAAGCGGAACTCCCGAAGACCGAAAACCAGAAAAACGTTCCCAGCGAAGGAATGATGAGCACCCCCAGGAGCAACTGCCTCAGCGTCCTTCCCCTGGAAATACGGGCGATAAAAATGCCTGTAAAAGGGGCCCATGCCAGCCAGAAAGCCCAGTAGTAGAAGGTCCAGTCTGTAAGGAAGGCAATCCCGGGGTTAAAGGGCTCCATGGCCAGGCTCATGGGCACAAAATCCAGGAGGTAATGGCCGAGGGCACTCAACAGGTTGCCGAAAACAGGCCCTATATCCCCCAGGAGGAATATATACCCCAACAACAGCAGGGTCAGCACAATGTTGTACTTTGACAGGATCTTGATCCCCCTGTCGACTCCCTGCCAGGCCGAAACAAAGGCCGTTCCCGAAATAATGAAGGCCAGGAGAAGGGAAACCCAGAACCCGAGTTTTGTGTCTGCCAGGTGATTGATCCCCCCGTGTATTTGGGCCGTTCCCAGGCCAATGGCGGCAACAAGCCCGAATACCGTGGTGAGGATGGTTAGGCAATCAATTCCGTTCCTGGCCAGTTTGCTCTTAATGGTGCTTTCTACGGATGCACTGACTTTCACCTTCCGCCGGTTCACGAATAGCGCATACCCGACCACCATGGCAAACAAAGCGTAAAAGGCCCAGGCGGTAAACCCCCACTGATAGAAGGTATATTCCAGGGCGAGGACTTCCGGTTGCAGGGAAGAAGGGTAAGGGGGATGTTGCAGCATATATACCGGCTCCTGTACGGCACGCAGCAGGATCCCGGCACCCATCCCTGCGCTGTAGAGCATGGCCGTCCAGGCCCAGAGCGAATGTTCGGGTTTTTTGTCATTTCCGAGACGGATGTTCCCCACTGGAGAGAAGGCCAGGCCCAGCAGCAGGATCACACATCCCAAACCCAGGTAGAGGTAAAAATAGCCGAAATGGTTTCGGACCCAGAGGGAAGCCGTTTCAATAGCCTGGTAACTTGGTCCTGTGGCGAAAATTACGATGATGGAAAATAGGAACAGGATCCCAACGGAGAGAAAGAGCAGGCTATTCTTTCGTAAAAGTTCAGGCGTTTTGATAGGTTTTGGGTTTTGTGCGGGCAATCCGGCGGATCATTCCTTCAAATATAAAATAATGAAAGGGCCACATGCTGTACCAGTAGAGCCGGCCACGGAGCCCTTTGGGCCGGAAGGTGGCCGTTTGGTGCAGCGTATTGTTCTCGTCCAGCCTGAATTCCAGCCAGGCTTCCCCGGGGAGCCTCATTTCCGCAAATAAGAGCAGCCTTTTCCGTTTCTTGTCGGCCAGGAGTACCCGCCAGAAATCCAGAGCATCGCCTGCAAAGATCTTGTTTGGGTGGGTGCGCCCCCTGCGCAGGCCTACCCCGCCGTTGAGCTTGTCGAGGAACCCGCGGATCTTCCACAGCCAATTCCCATAATACCAGCCATTAGAGCCGCCAATCTGCCAAATATTGTGGAGGACTTCTTCTTCGTTGGCAACGGCAATTTGTTTTTTATCGGTCAGGACCCCGTATTTCGGGACCTGTATGTATTTTTCAAGGTTTTTTTGAAATCGGCCGCTCACCATACTGTCTTTCCAGGAGCTGAGGACGAGGTTTTGTTCAATTTTTTTAAATGCCATTTCAATTGCTTCCTCGTATGTATGGGTCTCTATACCTAATAAATCCTGCAACCGGCTGTCCCTTGCAACGACTTCCATTTTCATGCTGTCCACCAGGTTGACGGCCAGTTTATAGGAAGTGGAGGTAACAAAATAAAGCCAATATGAGGAAAGTTTGGGGGTCATAACCGGCACGGTCAGGATCCAGTTTCGAAAGCCCCGTACCCGTGCGTAGCCCTTGAGCATGTCCCGGTAAGTTAAGATATCCGGCCCGCCGATATCAAAGGATTCGTTATAGGTATCTTCAACTCCGATCACCCCGGTCAGAAATTGGATTACATCCCGGATGGCGATCGGCTGTGTCCGGGTACGTACCCAGCGCGGCGTGATCATTACCGGCAGTTTTTCACAAAGGTCGCGGATGATTTCAAAAGAAGAACTTCCCGAGCCCACGATGATCCCTGCCCGGAGGACCGTTACATTATACCCCCCGCTATACAGAATCTCTTCTACGTTTTTCCGGGACCGGAGGTGTTTGGAGAGGGTATCCGAATTGACCATGCCGCTGAGGTAGATGACCTGCCGAACCCGGGTCTCCTTCATATACCTGTTGAAATTATGGGCGGATCGTGCTTCCATCTGGTCGAACTCCCCGGTGGAGGCACTCATGGAGTGGATCAGATAAAAGGCCACGTCTATATCCCCGGGAAGCAGCCGATGTTCCGGTTCCTGCAGAAAATCGATTTCCACAACCTCCAGTCTATCGCGGGTTTCGTTATCCACTGACAGGCGCTTCCGGTCGCGTACGGCACAAACCACCTCATGGCCCTCATCGAGCAAATGCGGCAACAACCTTAATCCGATGTATCCGTTCGCGCCGGTTAGCAGGATTTTCATAGGTCTTCAATAGAAGTTGGGGCATTATCCGCCCGGTAATCCAGCAACTTCCTGAAAAATTCGCGGATAGGCTGCCGGTCTGTTCGCACTTTGATATAATGGTGGTCCACGTAAATTGAATAAACAGAGGCCTCCCCTTTATGAATTTGCAGTTTGTAATAGGGGATCACCAGGGCGAACGTTTCCAGGAGGGAGCGGAATCGGACGATAATGCCCGGTGGACGAAGTTCCACATTGCAGCAATCAACATTATTATCGAGGATAAGCAAGTTTCGGATTTCGATGCTGGTTTCCGTGATGAATAGTTTGGGCGACCCTATCCCGCCCATCGCCCACCGTTCCTTCAGGGAAAAGGGCTTCCCAACGGCGTCGTCTACCTTCCTGGTAATTTCCCGGTTGTTATAGGATACGTTTACGAGCATGTGCTATCGGTACGATCGATTCATTCCCCTAAGGTAACGAAATCGGACACGGACCATGAAACCCGGCACTGCTTATGCTGTTCGGATGAAAAATGCTTAGTTTTGCACCTTCAATTAAACGATATTATGAACCTGCAGGAATTGCTTAAAGAGAAAGTGGACGCGGCAGTGAAGGCAGAATTTGGCCATACCCTTCCTACGCTTGAATTCCAGCCCACGCGGAAAGATTTTGAAGGGGATATTACCCTGGTCCTATTTCCCATGTTGCGGTATATCAAGGGAACCCGGAACAGATCGGGCAGCAAATTGGCAGGTACCTGGAACGGGAAGTTGAAGCAATAGCAAGCTTCAATGTCATCAAGGGGTTCCTGAACCTGGTGGTTAGCGATTCGTATTACCTGAATTTCTTTAAATCCATCCGCTCCCGGGTTGATTTTGGACGGGTACTGAAGCCTCTGGGGAGGCCATTATGGTGGAATATTCGTCTCCCAATACCAACAAACCTCTACACCTGGGGCATATGAGGAATAACCTGTTGGGATATTCCGTAGCCGAGATCCTGAAAGCTTCCGGCAAGAAAGTATACAAGACCCAGATCATTAACGACCGCGGGATACATATCTGCAAAAGCATGCTGGCATGGCAAAAGTACGGGAATGGGGAAACCCCGGGGAGTACGGGGCTCAAAGGCGATGCGCTGGTCGGGAAATACTACGTGGCCTTTGACAAGGCATATAAGGAACAGGTCTCACGCCGGCTGGAAAAGGGGATCGCGAAAGAAGCAGGCAGAACGGGAAGCTCCAATCCAGCTGGAAGCACAGGAAATGCTAGAAAATGGGAGTCCGGGGATGCGGAAACCGTCGATTTGTGGGAAAAGATGAATGGCTGGGTATATGAGGGGTTTAACGAGACCTACCGGAAACTGGGGGTTGATTTTGACAAACTCTACTACGAAAGCGACACTTACCTGCTTGGGAAGGATGTGGTAGCGGAAGGCCTTAAAAAGGGAGTCTTTTACCGCAAAGAAGATGGCAGTGTCTGGATCGACCTCAGGGATGAGGGGCTAGACGAGAAGATCGTTCTCCGTTCGGATGGCACGGCGGTATATATGACACAGGATATAGGTACTGCTATCCAGCGCGTGGCAGACTTCCCGGATATCACCGGGATGGTGTACACGGTAGGAAACGAACAGGATTACCATTTCAAGGTCCTTTTCCTTATCCTCAAAAAACTCGGGTATTCCTGGGCCGAAAACCTGTACCACCTGAGCTATGGCATGGTAGACCTCCCAGGGGGCAGAATGAAGAGCCGGGAGGGTACGGTGGTGGACGCGGATGACCTGATGGATGAAATGACCCAGACGGCCAGGGCGATCTCCCAGGAACTTGGGAAGCTGGAAGATTTCGACGATAGCCAGAAGGAAAACCTGTACCGCCTCATCGGCCTGGGGGCCCTCAAATACTTTATCCTGAAGGTAGACCCCAAGAAGAAGATGCTGTTCGACCCCGAAGAATCGGTGGATTTCCAGGGCAATACCGGGCCATTTATTCAATACACCTACGCGCGGATCCAGTCGATACTAAGAAAGGCGCCACAGGAAAGTATACAAGGCGAAATCCCCGCCGACCTCGTCCTGCATGCCAAGGAAAAGGAGTTGTTGAAGTACCTGGAGCTTTACCCGGAGACGGTTCAGCTTGCTGCAGAAAATTACAGTCCGGCCCTGATCGCGAATTATGTATATGAGCTCGTCAGGGAATTCAATTCCTTTTATCAGCAGGTGCCCATCCTGGGCGAGCCGGAAACCGGGGTCACGGCATTCAGGGTTCAGCTTTCCGCCAAGGTGGGGGAGGTGATACAGTCTGCTTTTGCCCTGCTCGGTATCGAAGTGCCGGATCGTATGTAGTTAGAATTGTATCCTGAAGCTTAGATTGGGCGTCAGGCCCAGGGATACGCTTTCAACCGTTTCAATTTCATTCTGGTCATTCAACCGGTAATAAGTATTCAGGAGGTTACGCTTGTTGAATATATTGAGGACCGATGCGCCCACGGTGGCATCGATGGTACGGCTCAGAGGAAAGTCGTAGGTAGCGGAGGCATCGGCCCGCAGGTAATCGGGAAGCCGACTGCTATTGGGCTCCCGGTAGTTGATGGTATTCGGGAATACGGTCGTATTGATCGCATTGGGCGGATCCAAAGGTCTGGTAAACGGCTTGCCAGACCGGTAATTAAAGCCGGCCCCAATCTTGAAGTGGTTGTAGGTATAGGTCCCGGCCAGTGTAAGCGTATGCCGTATGTCCAGGTTGTTGGGGAAGACGGAGGGCGTTATGGCCTCGAAGGTGTATTCGTTCACATTATAGGTATAGCTCAACCAGGTACTGAAGCGATCGGTTTTATGGTTTACCAGGAATTCCAATCCCCTGACGTCGTATTTTCCGATCTCGCCGTTGAACTGGTCCTCATTCTGGAATCCCTGGGTAGAGGTACTGATCCCGTCCACCGCCTTGTAGAATCCCTCCAGGCTCAGAAACCAGCTGCCGTCATCGAAGTTGAACCCCAGGGAACCCTGCTTGCTTCTAACGATGGGCAATGCCTGTTCATTAGGGTTCCCATTGAGCAGGGTGTCCGTTTTCGTATTGGATAGAATCCACCTCCGCTTCTCGATCCCGAGAAAATTTTGTTCCAGGTCCACTACCTGGTTGGTGGTCTGGTCTTTGAATTCTCCCTGCACTTCCATTCGAAAGTGGCCTCCGAGGGATAGGTTCAGGTTGAGCCGGGGTTCCACGATAAATGCGCTGAAGGTATGCAGGTTTTCTATGGCATTAAATCGGGAACCTGCGCTGAGGTAAAGCTTGTTGGTCGGGCGAGACGTACCGTATCTCCGTATAGGGGGCATGGGTGCGGATGACGCCTTTGATATTGCTGTTGAATGGCGGCTGGGTGACATCGGTGGCATTGGTGATCCCTACTTCGGAAAACTGATAGCCGTTATCCCAGGACCAGGCATCGCTGAGGGCATAACGCGAATGCAATTTCATGGAAGTTTCAAAGACCTCGTTCTCCTGTCTCAGTTGTTGTTGTCCCGTACCGGTACTATTTTTTGCATCCAGGTCATAGCGGGTGTAATATCCGCTGATTTCAGACGAAAATCGGTCTGTCCACCGGCTTTCCAGGCTCCCGCCGAAGGAAACATTTGTCTGCTCCAGGGTGCTTTGGTTGCTGCGACCCGTATTTTTGGCTGTTTCCACGTAATCCAAAGTATTGTTGATGTTGATAAAACTCAGGCGGATCTTTTGGTTTTCATTGAGGTCATAGAGGACTTTGGTCGTGAAATCATAGAAATAAAAATCCGCGTTTTGATTGAGGCCGGTATCGGTACCCTGGTTATTATTTTCCTTTATTTCGGTATCCTGGAAGGCTCGTTCAAAGAACTGGTTATAGGTAGGGGTATTCAGGAAATCGGTCACCGAACGCCTTGCCGAGAACTGTACGGCCAGGGATTTACTGAGGGGAAGGTGGCCGTACAGGTCACCACTGATCAGGTTCACCCCGGCGCCCGCCGAAGAAACGGTCATGGATCTCATTTTTGGTCTTCATGGAGATGATGCCGCTTACCCCGTCACCGTAACGGGCGCTGGTACCGTTCTTGATGATATCGACCTTATCTGTAAGATAGGGGTTGAAAGCGGAGATCAACCCGAAGAAATGGCCGGACTGATACATTTTGATCCCGTCCCAAAGGAGCAGGTTCTGATCGTTGGTGCCGCCCCGGATGTTGATGTCGGAAACCGTTTCGTCTATGCTTCGGATCCCGGGCAAAGCCTGTACCGTTTGCAGCACATCCGGTTCGATCAACCCGGGAAGGATGCCAAAGTCTTCAGAACTCATCTGTATGCTGCCATCCCATTGTTTGCTAATTCCGGTGGTCAGGATTTGGGAAACGACCACCTCATCGAGTTCCTGGTAAAACAAACTCAACAATATACGGGCACAATTTTGGCCTGATCGTAATTCCCGGGCCGGAACATAGCGGCTCTTATAGCCGAGATGGCGGATGCGAAGGGTGGCATCCCCGGGCACATTTTCAAGATAAAAACGCCCCTCCGTATCGGTCACGGCAGACAAATTGGTACCCAGCACTTCAACCGTGGCCCCCTGGGTGGTATTTTCGCCGAAATTATCGAGTACCAGGGCGCAAACCGTCAGGGTTTCGGGCCTGGCAAGAGTATAATAGCGCCCGCTCAGTTTCTCAATGGAAAGTTCGGTCTGCCGGCCCAGATTGCTAAGGATCCCTTCCAGGTCTTTTTGTTCAGGGATTTTGATCTGCACATCCTGCAAGTCCTCGTCCACATAGGAGAATTTAATGTTGAATTCCCTTTCCAGACGCTGCAGGTAGGGGGTCAGGGCCTCGCGTGCTGTCCTGAACCTGCTGGGCCCGGCCGCAAAAGCACGCGGTTCCGGCTAATACAAAGAGTATGAAGGTACGGTTAAGGAGTCTCCCCGGCATAGAAAAGCACTTTGTTCCCCTCTAATTTAAATGAAATTTGAAAGGGGGTACTGATACTTTGTAACGCCAAATTCATATTTGTGTTGCTGAAGCTGCCGGTGTAAAGTTGGTCCAGATCGATATCACGGGTGGTCACCTTCACATCGTACTGCCGCTCAAACTCGTGCAATACATAGGCCAGCGGGGTACTTTGGAAACTACTTTCATTATGGATCCAGGAAGGGACGTCGGATTCGGGGCCCTGGGCATCCAGGATTCTACCCCCGATAGCCAGGAAGGAAGTCCCTGCAGGAAGTTCCCGCATTTCTCCTTTGTATGTCACCCGGACCAGGCCTTCGTAACAGACCACTTCAAAATAGTCGTCCCGGTTCTCCACATTGAAATGGGTACCCAGCACCGTCACCTCCCCGCCCGGGGTGGCCACGGTAAAGGTGCGGCCTTTGGCTACCTCAAAGTAGGCTTCCCCTTTCAGGCTGATCCTGCGTTCGCTATCCCAGTTCCCTTTGTCATAGCTGATCTCGGAGCCGGCATTCAGCCATACTTCTGAGGCATCCGGGAGTAAAACCTCCCTGCGCTGGGCATATTCCGTACGCACCGTTTCGTCCAGGGTATTGAGGTACAGGAAGGAAATGGAAAAGATCAGGGCAAGGACAGCTGCCACCCGCAGGACCTTTCTCCAGGGGTTCAGGCGAACCACGCCGGGAACACCCCCGGCCTTCCTGGCACGGACTTCCTCCAGGGCTTCTTCGACGTTAAAATCGGGGGTGCGGGCCGTAGCCATCGCCTCCCTGATCCGCTGATACGTAGCGTATTCCGGCGAATTTTTAAATTCCGCCAGCTCCGCTTCGCTCAGCTCGTCGTTCAGCCATTTTGCCAATTTCGTTTCCTTCATGATTTCAGGATTTACCTTAATATAACAACCAGGAGGCAAAAAACCCTACCCTGTGATCCCCGATTCTTTATTACAACACCTATTGTAGCCATTCCGGATCAAATCCCGTCTATCTTTTCCCGCAGACTTTTTAAGGCCAGGTGCATCCGTTTTTCTATGGCTTTGATACTGACCCCTTCCATGTCTGCAATTTCCTGGTATTTCATGCCGTCCACGCGGTTGAGGAGAAACGTGGTACGCTGGTTTTCAGGAAGGGAGTCCAGCGCCCGGTCCAGTTTTTCCCTGAATTGTTTTTCCTCCAACACGTATTCCGGGGAAACCGTGTCTTTGGAGGAGGTGGGCTTCTCCGCGTATTTCAGGCGGACTTTATCCGCTTTTATCACATTCAGGTACAAATTGTTGGCAACCGTATAAACATATGATTTGGCCTTTTCCGGAGGCACCTTCGCGCAATTTTCCCACAACTTCACAAAAGCTTCCTGCACGGCATCATGGGCGCGTTCCTCGTTCCCGAACTTATAAAAGATGTAGTTGTAGATGGTCCGCGAATGGGCCCTGAAGAGGTTGCTGTAAACCCCCTCGTCACAGACATGGTCCTTTTTTTCTTGATTCAAGACAGAATGAATTCTTTTTTTAAACGTTTGGTAATGAGGCCTTAGTCATTAAAACGGCCGGCGGCGAATTCGGGACCCCTGCAGGCCGCTACTGTCAAAGATATCTTAAAAAAAATTAAAAATGGGGTAGGGTATTTGCTTTCACGGTTGTTTCCATTACAAATGAATAACAAAATCCAAATCGTTATGAAAAAGCTTTTTAAGTATTCAGTGTACTACCTACTGCTTACCATGGCACTGAGTGTAACTTCCTGTCAGGAAGAATTTGAAGAACTCCCTCAGCCGGATGAGCAGCAGACCATGATGGCAACTTCCTCAACGGCCCAACTAATTG
>CAVRHQ010000010.1:0-360153 GCA_963721045.1 uncultured Flavobacteriaceae bacterium | reverse complement strand
ATTTCCAGCAAGAGGTCCATTGGATTGCCGTCTTCGGCTATGTGTTCCACCCCCTGGCCCAGGTCGGGCATTCCTTCCATATAGAGAGGGTTGCTGCCATTATGGACGGCCCATACCCCAGGCGATACGGGCGCCGGCTTCTCTCCATCGCTGGTGGACAGGTGTGCGGTGGGCAGATCTTCGCAGAGTAACCTTGAATTCCGTCCCTTGCATATGATGATACTTACGTTGATCACTTCGTTTACGGCCGGATAGTTGAAGGTTACCCCATTGGTAACATCTTCAATTTTGAGCACGTTCCCATTTTCGTCTACCCCTGTATCAGGAGCCGGCTGATTGGTTACGGTATTGGGACCTACCGCGGGTTCTTCGTTGACTTCGGTCCCGGCGTCCCAAAGGTACACCTGGTCGGTCACGTCCCCGGAGAACGGATCCCCATTTTCGTCGTAAAGGGGGATTCCTTCCGCACCCGGACCGTAGAAAAGGTCGTTGGTGGCAGCCAGCATAGTCACGAAAGACAGGTGTTGCTTACGACCGGCATGGAAGGTAAATTCATATTTCTTGCCGGGGGTAGCCGCACCCGGGTCTGCCTGACCCACTGGGGTATTAAAGACCCCAGAGCCAATAAAGGCCTTAACGGCGGCCACGTTCTCTATGGATACCGTAAAATTGGTGGTCTCGTTATCCGAACCGGGCATCGGATTATCGTTGTTGTCATTGGAGCAGCCCAGGAATATTAGATTCAGGGCAAAGAAAAGCGGTAAGAATAATTTTCTCATGATAGCAATTTTTGTTAGTAATAGGTTCTTTTTCGATTTTTTGGTCGGACCTTCTATCAAGGACTTACAATAAATTCGGGATAATTTCGAGTTTGGTTCCCGGGGCAGAAAGTATTTTACCAACGTTTGTTCCCGGGATGGCTTTAACTTTGGAAGTATTATTTTATATTTGCATCCGATTTTAGGATGTGGCGCTTGGGCTTCGCTCAGGGCAGGCTCCGTCTGGTGTCCAAGCTGCTTGGGTTAGCAGGGGATTGGAGCTTGGCATTTGGAAATAAAAATATTGGGTGATGATGCCAGCGCACCGGCTGGCCCCTCGTTGCAAAAGATCCACCGGATCTTTTGCGGTCACTCGGTCCGGGGATGTGGTCCCGACGCTCAACCCGCCTTGCGGGTTTCGGTCGGGATAGACTCCGTCTGGTACCCAGACTGCTTGGTTTAGCAGCGGATTGGAGTTTGGCGTTTGGAAATAAAAATATTGGGTGATGATGCCAGCGCACCGGCTGGCCCCTCGTCAAAAGATCCACCGGATCTTTTGCGGTCACTCGGTCCGGGATGTGGCCCTTCGGCTACGCTCAGGGCAGGCTCCGTCTGGTACCCAGACTGCTTGGTTTAGCAGCGGATTGGAGTTTGGTATTTGAAATTTGTTATTTGTTGCTCGTCAGAGCAAACTCGGGATGTGGCCCTTCGGCTACGCTCAGGGCAGGCTCCGTCTGGTACCCAGACTGCTTGGTTTAGCAGCGGATTGGAGTTTGGTATTTGAAATTTGTTATTTGTTGCTCGTCAGAGCAAACTCGGGATGTGGCCCTTCGGCTACGCTCAGGGCAGGCTCCGTCTGGTACCCAGACTGCCTGGTTTAGCAGCGGATTGGAGTTTGGTATTTGAAATTTGTTATTTGTTGCTCGTCAGAGCAAACTCGGGATGTGGCGCAGTCTGGTAGCGTACGCGCATGGGGTGCGCGTGGTCGCTGGTTCGAATCCAGTCATCCCGACGAACCACTTTTAGGTGGAATCAAAACACTGTTAATCGTCTGATTTTCAGTGTTTTTTATTTTTAACATATTCAATTGAATTCATCTAAATACATCGTTCTGGTGTATAATCAGGTGAATAAATTTGCACAAAGTTTGCACTATCTTTAAGAAGATTTAAGGGTGATTTTCAGGGGTTTACAGCCCATATTTGTCCTTCTTAAACCTTAAAATAATGCGAACTGACACCACTTTTGCGGTCATTTTCTACCTCCGGAAGAAGAATAGTCACCCGGAGGAAGCCTTTATCTTCGCCCGGATCACTGTCAACAAGAAGCGGGCAGAGATCAGTATTAAAAGGTCGGTCCCCGTGAAAGCCTGGGATAATTACCGATGCCGGGCCAAACCTTTAAATCCCACCTTAAAACTTTTGAACAGCTACCTGGACGAAGTTTATGGGCTAATTTTGGATGCCCATAAACAACTCGTCCAGGAGCTCAAGTACATTACGGCCCAAGCCATAAAAGCCAGGTATTTGGGGGAGGATGGCCAGCATAAGACTTTACACCAGCTTATTGAATACCATAATAAGAACATGAAGTCGGTGCTATCGCCGGATCATGAAGAATTATTACACCACCGAAAAGTATCTTAACAGTTTCCTCCGTGATGTTTTACGGACGAACGATATCCACCTAAAGCAACTCGATTACCGTTTTATTCTGGATTTCGAACATTATGTCCGCAATTATGAGCCCCCCACTAAAAGAAAGACCTGCTCCAATAATGGTACTATGAAACACATGGCGCGGCTTTGCAAGATGGTACATCTGGCGGTTAAAATGGAGTGGCTGGAGCGGGATCCCTTTCAACGTTATAAACTGCGGATAGTGAAAACAGAACGAAGTTTCCTGAACCAGCGGGAACTCGACCTTATCGAAGATACTTCCTTTAAAAGGATAGGGTATGAACGGGTAAAGGATGTTTTCCTTTTTGCCTGTTATACGGTTTGTCCTTTGGGGATATCCTAACCCTTTCACACAAACACCTTGTGAAAGGTATCGACGGAAATAACTGGATTTACACTAGTCGTGCTAAAACCCGTGAAAGCGTAAAGATCCCCCTGCTCCCCAAAGGCCAACGAAATCCTTAATAAATATTTGGATGCCTTTTGGCCGGGAAAGGTAGACCATTTGTTGCCTGTCTATACGAATCAAAAAACCAATACCTATCTTAAAGTAATTGCCAGGCTTGCGGTATTCATAAGAAAGTTACATTTCACGTTGCCCGACATACCTTCGCCACTACCGTGACCCTTTCCAATGGGGTACCAATAGAGACAGTATCAAAATTATTGGGCCATACCAAACTATCCACTACCCAAATCTATGCCAGGGTACTGCAGAAGAAGGTTGGAGAAGATATGGGGCATTTAATCTCACTGTATCAGGAGAGACAACGGCAACGGGAAAAGCAATGCTCAGAGGGCTTATAAATGACGTTTTTTTGAGCAGTTCAATATAAATATTAATACTTGGTATTTAACATGGAAGCTACAGTTCAGTTTTTTTATTTGCTGCGCAAATTTTAATAGGAAAAGCAAGAGGGCAACACGCTGGCGCATGTTGCAATTTTCTTATTGATTGAATATCAATATGTTACGAAGACATGAAAAAAGTTCATTATAACATTTTATTAATGATTCATAAATTGTTATAATTGGCTCATACATTTTTATAAGAAAACGCTGGAACCCCCTGTAAACAGGGCATTTCTTATTCACTAATTAATTAATAATGATTAATAAAACAGTTAAAGCCTACTAAGAATCTTTGCCCTCCTCAGCAGGTTTGTTTGGTAAGTTTTGGGACAGAAAGGATTTTTATATAAATTTTATCGCTGTTCACATTTTATCCAAGTTTTGGTTGTATAATATTTGGAACTTTTTTGTAGCAAGGATATGTGTTTCCTCCTAGGTTCTTGGCCCAAAGAAGATTATGAAAAGTTCCGTGGAGAAAAGAATTAAATCCAAATTTTTAACACATTGGCGAATAAAAAAAATATCTATAAGTCTTTCTTCGCTTGGATTTTTAAAGGTTATAAAAATAGATTTCCATCAATACAAGATTCAGAGATTTATGGAATATTGTTTCTCACAACAATAGCCAGCATTAATCTAATTACAATATTAAATTTCTTAGGATTCAAATTAAGAGACTTGCAAATAATTCTCTTAATGTTTGTGATTGGGGTTATAAACTATTTGAGTGTATCAAGGATAAGTGTAGAGGAAATAGAAAAGCTTGACTTGTCACCTGGGATAAAGATTATATTCACTGCTTATATTGTACTGTCCATACTATTTTTAGTTTTATCCAGTATTCAATAATTTTTTAGGAATTAAATTCATATTTATCAAGAGTATTTAATCCATACTTTAAGAATTTTTTATGAGTAAAAAAATAAGCATCCGGACGAGATAATCAGTAATAAAATTTTTCTGGTAAGAAGACAAAAAGTTATGCTGGACAGTGATTTGGCAGAACTTTATCAAGTCGAAACCAAACGCCTAAATGAACAGGTTAAACGAAATGCCGACCGATTTCCGGCAGATTTCATGTTCCGGTTAACAAAAGACGAATGGGCAGACTTGAAGTCGCAAAATGCGACCTCAAATTGGGGAGGTAGAAGAAGTGAACCATTTGTTTTTACCGAACATGGGGTACTCATGCTGTCCAGTGTTTTGAACAGTGACCGGGCCATTGCCGTAAATATTCAAATTATCCGGGTATTCACAAAAATTAGGGAAATGCTTACGGATACCATGAATATCAAGATGGAGATTGAGGAAATCAAGAAGAAAAACTTTCTAACCAAAGTAAGAATATTGAAGTAGTATTCTCTTATCTCGATGAACTTCTGGAAAAGAATGCTACTCCCAATCAAAGGCCGAAGATTGGGTATAAAAAATGATAAAAGCTGGATCTTTCTGAAAACCTTAATTTCGAGCCTAAAACTTACATCGAACTGTTTTTTCAATCTCGCATTAAGAATGCTAATGGATAACCTATCCAATTCACTTTGACTACCAAACACACTATTTTAAGTAAATCAATAGGATTAACATTAATTCCTTTGTTTGCTATATACTCTAAAAATCACTTTCTGGACTTTCTTTCTTACGAGTTTAATACCTCTATTTGGGTGGTTTGTATGGTCTTTGTAATTCTGATATTTAATGATTTTAAACTTAAGGTTTTAAGATATGAACTTCGGAATGTTAACTTCAAAATTAGTTCTATTCTTTTAGTGGCAGTACTAATTACTTCATTACATCTGACAATATATTTTATTCAAATAGTACTTTCGGCATTACTCATTGGGGAGACTTTTACGATAAATTTAGTAACCTATTTTCGCGGTTTTCAAACATCATTTGTCGCTATTCTTTTAGTTCCCTTTCTTGAAGAGATTTTTTTCAGACAATCTATATTAAGACAATTCACTAAAGTTTATTCAAAGGGCAAGAGCCTGGTAATTTCTACAGCATTATTTGCTCTTGCTCACTATTTCAGCGATACTGGACTATTGTGGGTATTTGCTATTGGATTGTTCTTGGCTTTTTTACTTGAAGTTCAAAAATATTCTTATGGTATTTTTTGGTCATGGTCTATATAATGCTCTGGGGCTTTTTCTTGTGCCGCTTCTTAATAGGCAGTTTTATGCACTTGGTCTTGAACAAATCTATCAGTTATCGATACCATTACTTTTAATCAGTTTGTTTGTATTTTTATTCTTTATCCGCCGATTAGCTATAAGAAACTATAAAATAAGCCAATAAAGATTATACGCCATTCCTATTAAAAAAAGGATCCCGATCGCACCGATTTCCAAATCCCTAAGTCAAATCAAGAAATCCAATTACGGTTTACCACACTACTTTTTAAAAGAATATTCCTATCTTGAGAATTCTCTTACGAGAACACTTTCCTCGATCTTGTCCAGAAGTTAAATTGTGCCCTGATTAGGTATTACGAATCTGCACAATCACGCCCGAAAATCTCTATTATTAGTCGGTCAGGTTTAACGGGGGTAGGTAAATAATACAAATTTTAACACGCCAACATTTATACTATATGAATAGATTAATAATTGTAGGTAACGGTTACGATCTATCACTGGGGCTAGAATCCTGATATAAGCCATTTTTGATGTGGTATTTCCAATCAAAAATTTTGCGAAAATCCGATCCACAGGATTTTCTTATGATGAGTAGGACTAATAAAATTAAATAATAATGATGGTAAGTTACCATCCGATGATTTTGACAAAAAAGATTTGAGGAAATGTATGGAACAGATACAGTGTGGTAGATAAATATAATTCGGGTAGTACTGTATCCCCATTATTGGAAAAATGTATCATGTATGGTCGAAGAAAACTGGGTGGATATAGAACAGACGTATTACGATTTGCTATGCATATATTCAGTAAGAAAGATAAAGTCAGATCAAGATGTTGATATGGGCAATGTAAAGAGACTCAATCAAGATTTGGAAACAATAACAAATTACCTTGTTGAATATTTAAATGAGATTGAAGCGAAAATTGATACTTCTAAATTTCCAATTAACTGGCATGAACTGAAAACTCCATTTGATATCAACGAAAGTGGGCGTAATCAGAGAACTGAAAAGATTGCAGGAACTAACTTAGAAAAAGTATTAATTCTTAATTTTAACTATACCTCCACATTAAGCACCCTTAAAAGAAAACTTGAAGATCAACATGTCGATGTCGAAATAATTAACATCCATGGAAATATTAAAAAGCCTTATGGTCCAATAATTTTTGGATATGGGGATGAAACCATTCAAAGCTATATGGAATTGGAAAATGCGAACATCAATGAATGTCTTAAAAACATTAAGACTTTCAAATATTTAGAATCACAGAATTACCAAAAGCTACTGAATTTTGTGGATTTAATCATTTCGATGTTTTGATAGTTGGGCATTCCTGCGGAATTTACGATGGGTACTTTTAAAGGTAATTTTTGAACACCCCAATTGCATATTTATCAAACCATTTATCTACAAGATAAATGAAAAATCAGACAATTTCTTTGATATTACTGCGGCCATTTCCCGACATTTTAGTTCAAATCAAGAAATGAGAGAGAAAGTTTCTCAAAAAGAGTTCTGTCCATATTTCAACTAACTATACTGCAACGTGTGGTTTAAAATAGTGGGTAGTATCTAAACAGGTAGTCTCCTATCAAATATTCGGAAACCCATTACAGTTTTCCACAATACTTCATTAAAAGAATATTTCTATATTAGGAATTCTCTTATGGTAAAGTACCGAGCGTATTATTAAGACCTTACCCAGCGCCAAGAAGAAATCCGCGCTACAGAGATTCGCGATAATTGCAAAATATTTAGTTATAGATATTCTTAATGGGATTGAGAGTTTATAAATATAGAAGGTAATCACATGAGATTTAGTTCTCAATATGAAGGCGCCGAAAGAAAACTTTTTACACTATTTAATGCCGCTTCTGACAACTCATTGGCGTTTCATAGTTACCTTATGAGCACACATGTTGGACAGATTGAAGTGAATAAGTTGGAAGCTGGAATGACTTTATCAGACAAGGATATTACCAAAATTGCGTTCCGGGCTCATAAGACAAATTTTCATAAATCAGGTATTATAACCGGTAAAGATAAAGCTGGTCAGAGAGCATTTAAAGATGGCAAATCCATGGAGTTTCAAAGAATACCGGATGCTATAACACTCTTCGTATTTCAACCTTGTGAATTAGAAAAATATCCAATAATTAAGGATAAAAAGAGTTATATCGAGATAACAAGTGGTAACAAAAATATTCTTCCTCCTAATATTCAAGTTATCTTAGCAAAAAAGCAATATAATTGGCTTAATGATTTAGACACACTACTGGAATATAATGTATTTATCAATCCTTTAATTTTCAAAGAGCAAGATTTGGATTTAATTATTTCGATAAGAAGACATAAAAACCGGTAAATATGCTAACAATCAATATATTGCCACAATTCAATATTAAATCATAAATGCCTTTTGTGGTCAGATACCACAAATAGATTTTCTAATAAGAATTAGTTGTGCAATAAACTTTGCCTCATAGTATTATTAATTATACATTTAGGCATAAACAAGGATAAATAAAGTTACCCTCTATCCGTTCTTTTAGACTCAAGTGCAAAATCAGGTTAATCAGCCTTTGATTTACAGTGTAACTAATTGATATATAACGTATTGTGATAGCGACTAACAGCCAGTCATCCCGACCAGGAAAATCCATCCGCAAAAAGCGGATGGATTTTTTGTTTGCGAAAGGCGTAATCCAGTTGGCAGTAGCAGTAGCAGTGGGCAGTATATGGGAGATGAAGCTGTTATAGACTTTTCGGAGTAAACAAAAATGACAGTACGGCCGACAGGCCGGGATGGATTTTCCTGAGGCCTCCCCTTCTCTGGATCACGCCGAAGGCGTAATCCAGTTGGCAGTAGCAGTAGCAGTGGGCAGTATATGGGAGATGAAGCCGTGTTAGACTTTTTCGGAGCAAACAAAAAAGACAGCACGGCCGACAGGCCGGGATGGATTTTCCTGAGACCTCCCCTCTCTGGATCACGCCGGAGGCGTAATCCAGTAGGCAGTAGCAGTAGCAGTGGGCAGTATGGGAGATGAAGCCGTGTTAGACTTTTTCGGAGTAAACAAAAAAGACAGCAAGGCCGACAGGCCGGGATGGATTTTCCCGAGACCTCCCCTGCTCCGGATCACGCCGGAGGCGTAATCCAGTTTCACTGGCAGTAGCAGTGGGCAGTATTTGGGTGCTGATTCCCGGATGGATTTTCCTGAACAAATAAAAAGAATAACCCCTGCGAGCGGGAGCCCCGCCCACCCAAAATAAACTGGCTGTAAGGCTGCTTTTCCGAATAATCGTGATGGTAACCATCCTATCCTCCAGTCCTACGGAGTACGGCCTTGGCGGCCACATGGCCAGCCGGATCCTAAAATTCAATTAATTTGGATAACCGGAATTCTTAATGTTTCGGTTATTTTTGAATACACATCAGCATAATTTTAAGTAGCCTCTCGCACATGACGAACAAAGAAGCCTGCTTTCTTATATTATTCTCGCTTGCCATATTCTCCGGCACATCCCAAACCTACCAGGTACATTCCCACAATGATTATGAACAGGATATTCCCTATTGGAAGGCCTTGTCTGCTGGTGCCTCTTCTATAGAGGCCGATGTTTTTTTAAGTAGCGGAACCCTGCTGGTGGGCCATGAAGAGGATAAATTACAGCCGGGGAGGACGTTGGAACGATTATACCTTAAACCCATTTCAGAAACCCTGCAAATGGGGTTTTTGCAGGGAAGGAAGCTGCAACTGTTGATCGATGTAAAATCCGAAGCCAGGACCACCCTGGATGCCATCGTTAAACTGTTGGAAGGCTATCCCATGATAACGGGTAATGCCAAAATTTCCATCGTTATCTCCGGAAACAGGCCTGCCCCTCCGTCGTATATACATTATCCTGAATTCATTTCATTCGACTTTCAGAGCCTCGAACCTATTACGGATCCTGAAGTGCTGAACAAAATAGCGCTGATAAGTCTGAACTTTAAAAATTTTACGGATTGGAACGGCCGGGAAAACTTTAGTACAGAAGATTTGGAACGGGTTGCCGAAGCAGTACATAAGGCACATGCATGGGGCAAGCCGATTCGGTTCTGGGCCACCCCTGATCTCCAAACAGCCTGGAAAGCCCTGGCCGACCTGGGGGTCGATTACATCAACACGGACCATCCTTTTGAATGTGTCCGATTCGTGGATTCCCTGCCCAAATAGTCTTTTTAGCAAGCCTGTTCATAAAACATGTCAGGCATTCTGGAAACAGGATTGACCGAAGGTTTTACCAACGGTTATACCCCGTTATCGAATACTGAGCAAAAAACGACATGTATGTGGTCATGGGGCGGGATACAACCCGAATAGATTCCCGATACCATCTTTTCTCAAAGCTATACGCCAATGTAATTATGTGCGAACTCACATCCGGCCCGGGTATAATTTTCAAGCCTTCGTCTGCAATAAACCGCACCAGGCAATCCGATTTCATTTTTTCGGGTATAATTCCTTATTTTTGCCCTCCAATTTCGGGATGTAGCGCAGTCCGGTAGCGTACTTCGTTCGGGACGAAGGGGTCGCAGGTTCAAATCCTGTCATCCCGACCAAAGAAATCCAACGCGAAAAGCGTTGGATTTTTTGTTGGCGGAGAGCGCAAACTCGTTTGCAAGCTCGGAGCCAGCAAAAAAGACGAACAACACTACTAAAACGTGGTTCATCCGGTAAGGCCCGCGCACCGCCTGGCTCCTCGCTAAAACAGATCCACCGGATCTGTTTTGGTCGCTCGGCCCGGATTGCGCCGACTGAAAGGAGGCGAAATCCTGTCCATACCTTAGGCCAAGCTCGGAGCAAGCAAAAAAGACGAGCAACACTACTAAAACGGGGTTCATCCGGAAAGGCCCGCGCACCGCCTGGCTCCTCGCTAAAACAAATCCACCGGATCTGTTTTGGTCGCTCGGCCCGGATTGCGCCGACTGTAAGGAGGCGAAATCCTGTCCATACCTTAGGCCAAGCTCGGAGCTAGCAAAAAAGACGAGCAACACTACTAAAACGGGGTTCATCCGGAAAGGCCCGCGCACCGCCTGGCTCCTCGCTTACAATCCACCGGATCTGTTTTGGTCGCCGGCCCGGATTGCGCCGACTGAAAAGAGGCGAAATCCTGTCCATACCTTAGGTCAAACCTGGTTTCAGCAAAAAAGACGAGCAACACTACTTAAACGGGGTTCATCCGGTAAGGCCCAGCGCACCGCCTGGCTCCCCGCTAAAACAGATCCACCGGATCTGTTTATGGTCGCTCGGCCCGGATTGCGTCGAGGGTAAGGAGGCGAAATCCGGTCTATAAGTTTGGTAAAAAAGTCAGCACAGCGCCTATCTTTAATTTCGCTTTAGAATTTTACCCGTATTTTGTAAAAAATAATTGTGATATCATGAAAAGATGGATAGTAGTATGTATGCATGGGCTGCAGGCCCTTTGTTCCATGGCTCAGGAAAGTGTGGTCATTACCGGTCGGGTTACCGACCAGTCTACCCAGGAAATCCTGGCATTTGTCAATGTTTCCCTGTTTGACGAAGCCACCGATGAATTGATTACCGGAACGATTACCGATGAAGAGGGCCGTTTTGAGATCCGGGACATCCCCCTGGGCAACTATACCGTTAACTTTTCATTCATTGGATTTTCCGATGTTTCCAAAGAAGTTATTGCCGGCGGACTAAATCCGGTATTTGATTTGGGCCATATCCTGATGCAACCCGCCACCGAAGAGCTTGAAGGCGTTGAAGTAGTAGGGCGTGAAGCCATAACCAGCCAGGCCCTCGATAAAAAAACATTCAATTTTGCCAACAATATTGCACAAGCGGGCGGATCGGTAATGGATGCTATGAAGACGCTGCCGGGAGTTACTTTCGACCAGGAAGGCAAAGTCATCCTGAGGGGCAGTGATAAAGTGATGATCCTGGTCAATGGGAAGCAAAGCAGCCTGACAGGCTTTGGCAACCAGAAGGGTTTGGCTAATATCCCGGCCAGCAATATCGATAAAATAGAGATCATCAACAATCCTTCGGCCAAATACGATGCCACGGGTTTTGCGGGGATCATCAATATCATATACCGCGAGGAGACCAAAGAAGGATTCAATGGGGATGTTGGTGTTTCCTTTGGCCTGGGTGCCCTGGGGAAAAGACGGGCCGACACGCCTACCGAACTGGGGTCCTACAGTTTTAACCCCAAACTTATCCCAAGTGTGAACCTCAATTACAGAAAGGGTAACATTAATTATTTTCTTCAATCAGAATTTATCCTGCAGAAAGCCCTCCCGAACAATGAATTTACTACCCGAAACTACGATGATGGCCGTACCCTACTCTCCCAGGTGCCCGAGAACAGAAGGCAATTCCGGGCTATAATTTCCGGGGGAGCCGATTGGTACCTGGATGATAAGAATACCATTACAATTTCCGGTTTGTATGACCGTGAAAAGCATATCGATACCGCACAGGTGGCTTACATCGATACCAATATAGACAAGCGGTCCAGGTTCTATACATGGGAAGAGAACGAAGTGACCCGGTTTATCAATGCTTCAGCCAGCTATACGCACGCATTTGAACAGCCCGGACATTCCCTGGACGCCGGATTTCAATATACCCAGGGCCTGGAAGATGAAACCTACTCCCTTAACGACAGTTCTGCAGTACGTATCGGCCGTGATCGTACGAATATCCGGGCTTTGGAACACACCAGCACCCTATCCGTGGATTATGCCCGGCCCCTGTATAACGGGAGAATCGAACTCGGATCCAAGCTTCGAATCAGGCGATTGCCTGTGGATTATACCATTACCCAAGGTCAGAACTCCATCATTTATCCGGGCCTCGGCTCCTTCTCAAAATGGGGTGAAAACCTCTATGCCCTCTATGGAAACTACCTGCTGGAGCAAAAGTATATGGACTTGGAAGCGGGCCTGCGTGCAGAACAAACGGAAGTTTTCTACGACCTGGACCCTGCCAATGCCTACTATCCCCAAAACGACGCCTATGATTATTTCGAATTATTTCCCAGTGTCCGCCTTACGTACAAACTTAACGATCACAACAGGCTTATCACTTTTTTACAACCGCAGGATCGATAGGCCAGGGGAACCTGAACTGAGAGTATTTCCAAAATATGATGACCCGGAATTGCTTAAGGTGGGCAATCCCTATCTGCGGCCGCAATTTACCAATACCCTCGAATTGGCACACAAGTGGATATGGGGCCGGGGGTCGCTATTTTCGGCCATTTATCACCGAAATATAAACGATCCCTACCAGCGCGTATTCAGTATCGATTCTTCCAACCCGCAGTACGATATTGTAAATCGAATCTACCAGAATGTAGGGAGCGCGACAAATACAGGAATTGAATTGCTCTGGAGTCAACGTGCGGGTCAGCATATAGACCTTTCGGCAAGTTTCAACGGCTATGTAAACCGAATTGATTCGTTTACGGGCACTCTGCTTTTTCCCCAGGAACGAGAATTTATTCTCGATGGGTCTGATGACCAGGCGTGGGATACTAAGTTATCTTCGGAGTACAGAATCCCCGAATTCCTGACGGCTCAATTGACATTCGTATATCAATCTTCCGGAACATCCCCCAGGGCGAACAATTGGGCAGGGCTTCAGTTGATTTGGGTTTCAAAAAGAGCCTCTGGCAGAAACAGGGTGAAATCACATTGTCGGCCACCGATCTTTTCAACACCTTTGGCATCCGACAGGATATAAAGGGAAAGGGTTTCAGCGGGAACTACCAGAATTATTTTGAAACACAAGTGATCCGGTTGGGACTCAAATACTCTTTTTAGGAAATCTATATCTTTTTGAGCAGGAGATTCCAGGAGGGGACCCCATTGGGTTTGAATCTTTATTGCCCCTCCCCCCAATCACAAATTAGGTATTGCTGCTGCAGAAAGCATGCAAAAAATAGGTAGTTTCAGAATGGCTGGTTAAACTGAAACGTGGCAATTCAATCCGTTACCACTGATACCCTTGTGTTTGATAATTTAATTTTTTTCGCCCTCGTTTTTCCGATAAAATGTATTCAGATTTTTAGTAATTTAATAAAGGCATACCTACAGGGTCCCAGGGCGTGTCACTTCCCTACATAGTATTCAATCACCTTAAAATTTCAATCATGATCCTAGTACACGACACCTTCATCTGCAAGCCCGGCAAAGCTTCCAAACTGGCTCGACTATTAAAAGATCTGATGAGCGGGCAGCCGGAAATGATCCACATCCTGACCGATATGACGGGTTCATTCAACAAAGTGGTTATGGTCAGCGAATACGAGGACCTTGCAGGCTTTGAAAAGAGTTTCGAAAAATATATGCAGGATTCAGATGAAATGAAGGAGATCCGCCAAAAAATGAGTGGCTATCAGGATATGTACCTGACTGGTTCCCGGGAAATATACCGGGTTTGGTAGGGTAGCCTAAAAGTACCGAAGATCCGCTAAGGAAGGGCTGTATTCCTCAGACACTCCCACCTACCGAAATATCATACGCCCTGAAGGCCCAACTAAGCAGGAAGACCTGCAAAAGCGCAATGATGACTCCAATCTGATCCGTAAGACCATGGGGTTCCCCTCCGTGCAACAGGAAGTACTGAACCGGGAGCGGCAACAGCAGGGCAAGCAGCCAATAGGTGTTTTTCCGGGTCCACCTTGCCTTAAAGGGATAACGGGCATCCTTTTTAATCACGACCCCCGTGAGATACCCGATGCCCAGCATCAAGGGCAGGATCACGTAGGACAGGTCCACGTTGACGCCCAGGGTGTCGCCCTGAAAGGTATATCCCTGGCCGAAAAATACCTCATAAAAGGCGTTGGCGATCATACTGCCATTCCATAGGACGAGCAGACCGTAAAACACCATCCGCCATCGACTCCAGTAAAAAGACAGAAGGAGCCAGAGACCCAGGAAAGCATTCAGGACCACAAAGTAAAAATCGCCCTGGGTTCCTGAACCACTGAATACGTGGCCGAATAAGGTGGTTCCCCAGGTGTAGGATTCCCCATCCATCAACCCTCTCAAAAAAGGTAGCCAGGTGGTTGCGTAGGTGAGGCCGGTAATAAATAATAGCCGGTTATATGTTCTGAATCTGCGCCTGCTGTTTCTCATAAGTCTGTGTTGTCTTCATTAAAGACTTATGAAGTCAAAATTTGTTACACAATAAGCCCAGGGTTCTCCTCTTTTCTGGGCCACAACCTACATTAATGACCTTCATACTTGCCGTGCCTGGATGGCACTCTCGACTCAATATGATTATTATCATGTTTTAATTAGGAGTTGGTATTTAGTTTTAACAATGATTTATGATCCTCAAACACTGTTCATATGAAGACAATTACAAAACTGCGGTACTTGATGTTGGTGGCATCGGGATTCTTTTTTCTGAACTGCACCAGCGATCCCATCCCCGGACCTCCGGGAAAGGATGGCATTGATGGGATAGACGGAATGGATGGGGCCGACGGGGCCGACGGTACCACCTCCTGTATGCAGTGCCACTCGGATACCCACCGGGATCCCATCCGCATGGCTTACATGGATTCCCGCCACGCCACAGGGTCTTCCTGGGCCAGAGGAACCGACCCAACCTGTGCTCGCTGCCATAACAACGAAGGCTTCATAGACTACATGTCTAACCTCTTTATAGATTCCCTGGGGAACTCAATCGCAGACCCCGATGGATACCTGGTCTCCAACCCGATTACCTGTACCGGATGCCACGACAAACACCGCTCGTTTGATTTTGCCAATGACGGCAACGACTACGCCGTGCGCAGCCTGAAGGCGGTAGACCTGTTCATCGATCCATCGGTACAAATCGATATCCAAAATGCCTCAGACGAGCTGGGTCGAAGCAATCTTATGCATTAACTGCCATCAACCGAGGAACAGTTATGAAATTCCCGGCCCTACTGCCGACTACGAAATTACCAGTTCCCGATTTGGTCCTCACCACGGGCCTCAATCCACCATGCTGGAGGGGATCATGGGTGCCAACATTTCCGGGTCTACCGCTTACCCAGGGGTAGGTACCGCCGGGCACAGGCAGGGGGCTTCCTGCATCGCCTGCCATATGGGAGAAACCACGGATGGATCTGATGGCGACCATACCTGGGTCCCTACCGAAAATACTTGCATAACCTGCCATACCGGCGGCCCGCCGCCCGAAGTGGAAGGATTTGCGACCGATATGCAACGCCTGCACGACCTTCTGGTTACCGCCGGTGCCATTAATGAAGATGGCAGTGCCATCCTGGGCACCTACCCGGCCCACATAGCACAGGCCACCTGGAACTACATCATGCTCGAGGAAGATAAAAGCGAGGGCGTTCATAACCCGAATTACGCGAAAGCCCTATTGAAGAACTCTATTGAAGCATTGGAAAACTAGCCGTGATAAAGTTCCCCACAGAAACCGGCAGTTACCAGGCATTACTTAAATATAGGAGGATGGCAAAATTTGTGAAACATATACTCGCTCTTGTCCTGTGCCTGGGAAGCTATTCCTGCTACTACGATCAGGCCCTTGAGGAAACGGTGATCCCCGATATACCCGAAGACCAGGCTATCTCCTTTTCCGCGGATATAGAACCTTTGTTCTCCCGAAGTGGAAAGCAGTGTACCACTTGTCATAATGGGGCCGTCCAGAATCCGGACCTGAGGGTGGGCATGGCCTACAATTCGCTGGTTCCGGCTTATGTGACCGCCGGGGATGCGGAAGGAAGCGTCTTTTACCAGCACCTTCCGGGGAACGGCCATGCCATAGACGTGGGATTCACACTCAGCACCGAGGAAATTGCATTAATTAAAAGTTGGATAGACCGTGGAGCCGAAAATAATTAATCAACCAGCAAGCCAATGGCTTTTGACGCAACGCGCGCTCATCCTCGCAACTGGCATCCTTTTGACCATATCGGCCGCAGGGCAGGAAAAAGATACTATTCCCGATAAGCCCGAACGGGCCGCCTTCGAGAGTTCCTATATCATAGACAACCCAACGAATATCCTTTACAATAAGAATACCCTGGAAATACAGATGTCGCACCGGTTTGGTCTCATCAACGGCGGTACCAACGATCTGGCGGGGATTTGGGCACCGGCCAATATCCGGATAGGAGCTTCCTACGCCATTCACGACCGGTTGACCCTGGGATACGGCACCACCAAATTCGACCGGCTGCAGGATTTTAACTGGAAGGTTGCGCTCCTGCGGCAAACGCGTTCGGGCCGCATGCCCGTCAGCGTATCCTACTATGGGAATTTTACCATTGACGCCCGCAAAAAAGAGAATTTCAGCCTAAGGCAGCACCGGTATTCCTACTTCAACCAGCTGATCATTGCCAGGCGTTTCACGCGGAACTTTTCCATGCAGGTCGCTCCCAGTGTCTCCCATTACAACCTGGTCGACTCCCGGATGCGGAATGACGTTATCGGCCTGTCTGTAGGCGGTCGGTACAAAATCAGCCCGCAAACCGCCATCATCGTGGATTACAGTCAACCCTTTATCCACCACTTAGATGGGGTAAGCCTGGATAACGACCCATTGGCCGGTTTCAGCATCGGCACTGAATTTGCCACCTCAGGCCACGTATTTCAATTGTTTATCAGCAATATGAACGGCATCGTTCCCCAAAAGAACTATATGTTCAACACCAATGATTTTTTTAAGGGCGATTTCCTGATTGGCTTTAACATTACTAGGAAATATAATTTTTAATCCGATCCATCATGGACAAAAAGATGAGCGCCGAAAACAGCAATGATAAACCCCTGACCCGCAGGCGTTTGTTACCCCTGTTACTGGGGGGCATTCTCCTCCCGTTCGCAGGGTCGGGCAAGGAACTACAGGTCGGGGAAAATAAAGCCGGAGAAGATGCAGACGGGTACCAAACCTTCCTCAGGGAAGACGGAACAACGGTACGGGTGAAGGTACAATCGCTCAAGGGGGCCCGTGTAATTAAAAAGAATGTTTCAAACAAATCCCTCCTCTCTTGGCTGCGGAAAACAAAATAAGCTACCATCCCGTGAAAAAAGATAATCAAGAATCGAGACGTGAATTTATAGATAAAGGGTTGAAGGCAGGGCTATTGGGTGCAGTAGCCGCCGGGGCCCTCAAGGCATTGAACAGCTGCCGGGATACAGCCGGGGAAGACGGGGAAATGGTGGAATTAATGTCTACGGACGGCACCATGATCCAAATCCCCGCTTCCGAGGTGGAAGCAGACCCCGGCCTGAAAGGGGAGCATTACCGTGCGCGGGAAGGATTCGACAACCGCAAATTTGTGATGGTGATCGACCTGGCCCGTTGCAAGAATGCCAAAAAATGTATGAGTGCCTGCAACAAAGGCCATTTTATTACCGGGGACGATGCCTGGATAAAAGTTTATAAAATGCAGGATTCGGAAGAAACGGCTCCTTACTGGCAGCCGACGACCTGCATGCATTGCGATAAACCCCCCTGTGTTAAGGTTTGCCCGGTTGACGCCACCTTCAAAAGGAAAGATGGCATCGTCCTGATAGACAGCGAACGTTGTATCGGGTGCCGGTTCTGTATGGCTGCCTGCCCGTATTCCACCCGGGTTTTCAACTGGGAGGAACCCGCCCAGGGGGAAACCACCGATATAGAAATGGTCCTGGAACATACGCAATACACTCCTGATTATGCCGGGGTACCCAGTAAAAAAGGAACGGTGGACAAATGCGATTTTTGTCCGCACATGATCGAAAAACAAAAATTACCCCATTGCGTTTCTGCCTGCCCGAACGGGGTGTTCTTTTTCGGCGACGCATATGAGGATTCCGTTACCAACGGGGATGAAACCTTTAGGTTGAGCACCCTCCTGAAAGAAAAAGCAGGATACCGGTTGATGGAAGACCTGGGGACAGAACCCAGCGTCTTTTATCTGCCCCCTTCCGGTCGGCTGGCCGATTTTGAAGAAGGCCTGGATAACTATACCCCCTACGAATCTGTAGATAAAACCAAGGAAGATGAAAAAGCTTGACAACCTCGTAAGCGATCTGGCTCCCAGGAGATTCGGGCTGTACGGCAAACTTTGGGTAGGTTTTCTGTCATTGGTGATCCTGGCGGCCCTTTATGCCTATAGCAGGCAATTACGGCAGGGGCTGGTCATTACAGAAATGCGGGATTACGTGTTATGGGGGGTTTATATCTCCAATTTTGTCTTTTTCGTGGCCATTAGCCTGGTAGGGTCTCTCATCACCGCGATCCTGCGCCTGAGTGGGGCCCGATGGAGCACCCCTCTGACCCGGATCTCCGAGATTATTGCCGTGGCAGCCATCGTCATGGCCGGTCTTACCATCATCATCGATATGGGACGCCCCGAAAGGCTGTTGTACCTTTTCCTTTACGGGAGACTGCAATCCCCCATCATCTGGGATGTTATTGTAATCTCCACCTATCTCGTAATCAGCCTGCTATTACTGTATTACCCGCTTTTACCTGACTTTGCCATCCTTAAGAAATACGCCGGGGACAAGCCAAGACAACAAAGATGGTATGCCCGTCTCTCATTGAACTGGAAGGGGAATCCTGAACAAAAGCGTCGCTTTCGCCGCGCCATAAGCGCCCTTTCCGTGATGATCATCCCGGTAGCCTTCGGCATCCACACGGTCACGGCCTGGCTTTTCGCCACCACATACCGCCCTGGCTGGGACAGCTCTAACTTTGGTCCGTATTTTATTGCCGGCGCCTTTGTGGCCGGGGCAGGAGCAGTGATCAGCATCATGTATGTACTTCGAAAAACATATAAGCTCGACAATTATATCACGGACCTGCATTTCGACAGAATGGGTAAACTCCTGGTATTGCTTTGCCTGGTATACCTGTATTTCAACATCAATGAATACCTGGTCCCGGCCTACAAGAATACCGAAGGGGAAGCCGAACACCTGCATCAGTTGTTCCTGGGGGAATACGCCCCCCTCTTCTGGCTGGTGATCATTGGCGGGCTGATCGTCCCCATACTGGTACTGATCTTCCCGAAGGGGAGAAAACCCCTGCCCGTCTTTGTCATCGGCCTGATCGTAGTGGTCGGGGCCTGGTGGAAACGCTACCTGATCGTCACCCCCACTTTATTGCACCCCTTCCTCCCCATACAGGGTGTACCGGAATCCTGGCATCATTATTACCCCAGCGGACTGGAGTGGACCATTACTTTCGGGACCCTGGCAATGGCCTTACTGATTGTCACCATTTTGGTCCGGTATTTGCCCATAATACCCATACATGAAACCGCGGAAGAACTGGGTATTACAAACAAATCAGAAACTCCTGCCCCATGAAAACAAAATACCCGCCATATTACGGACTGATTTTTCTCCTGAGCCTCAGCATGTTCTCTTACGGGGGCGCTTATGGCCAGGAAGGGAAAAGCCGTCCCAGGGTAACCCTTTCCTATTCAAAACTCATGCCCGGTACCTCTCTGCTGACCATTACCGCCAAATACAAAGGAGCGGATGGGTTCGAAGGTGCAGCAGGCCTTGGTTTTGATGTTTCACAACTTTTTGAGAACGACAGTCTCGCCCTTTTGGGCCATACCGAAACTGATGCGGATGGTACCGCCATTTTTGATCTGTCGCGGCTGGACCATTACGAACCTGATTCAACTGGTACCTATACCCTGCAAGTGGTTTCTGGCAAGCATCCCAAATTTACGAAGGTGGAGAAATCTATTAGTTACCGGGACGCCACCCTGGAAGCCCGGATCATCAAAGAAGACAGTACCAACTATATTACGGCTACCTTAACGGATACCTTTAGCGGGGAGCCCGTAGCCGATGCGCCCCTGAAAGTGCAGGTGCAACGACTTTTCCGGCCATTGCGTATCGGGGAGGAATTCTATATGACTGAAGAAGATGGCCATATTGAGGTTCCCATTGATCCGGAGATCCCCGGATTGAACGGCCGGTTGAAACTTGAAGTGGTCCTCACAGACAGTGATACCTACGGGAACGTAAAAAGCGCTTTGGAGGCACCCCTGGGGGAGCCCATTGTAAATACGTCTACCTTTTACCAGAGAACCATGTGGTCTCCCCCTTCCAGGACGCCGCTCTTCTTATTGATAGTTCCCAACCTCCTCATCCTTGGAATTTGGGGAACTTTGTTATATTTAGTATATAATCTCTTTAAAATCTATAAATCGAAAAATTAACGAATCATGAAAAATACAACCCTAGTAATATTGTTGGCTTGCCTTTGTATGGGCATATACTCCTTCAAAAGCGAATATCAGGATAAATGGGTGGTTCCCGAAAAGTATGAGAAAATGAAAAACCCCACGGATGCTTCAGACAAGGAGAACATGGCCATAGGTAAGTCGCTCTATTCCAAGCACTGCAAATCCTGCCACGGGGCCGAAGGCTATGGGGACGGACCCAAAGCCGAAGATCAAGAGGGCGACCTGGGCGATTTTTCCTCCGCCGAATTCCAGGCACAATCAGACGGAGCCCTCTTTTATAAGTCCACTTTTGGCCGGAATGACATGCCCGAATTTGGAAAGAAGCTCCCCGAAGACGAGGATCGCTGGCTGATCATCAACTACGTCAGGACCCTCAAAGAATAGAAGCCCGTAGCCACCTATGATGCCGGACGGCCTGGCAGCAGATGATTTTGATCATAGGCTGTAGCCGGAGTGTTTGTTTATTTTGCTCATATGATGACAAAATCAGTACGATACATTAGTATTTCCCATAAAACAGCTTCGGTCTCCAAGCGGGAACAATATTATATCCCGGAGATTGAAAAAGAAGAGCTGGCAGCGGACATTTGCTCCAAATTCAACGACATTGAAGGGCTATTGCTTCTTGTTACCTGTAACCGCGTGGAGATATACTTCGAATCGGCCCATACCACCGCCTCTTTCCTATGCCGTTATTTTATTGAAAGACAGCAAGAAGGCCGTAGTAAAGGGGAAGCGCAACTCTTTAAAACCTGCGATTCCACTGAATCCACCTTACAGCACCTGTTGCGGGTTTCCTCCGGACTCTCCTCGCAGGTTATGGGCGATACCGAAATTGTACATCAAATTAAAAAAGCCCACCTGTTCAGCCTGGGGTTAAAATTACAGGGCTCCTTGTTGGAAAGGGCTATACAAACGGTATTCAAAACCCATAAACGCATCAGCAACGAAACCGAATTCAGGGATGGTACCACTTCCGTTGCCTATAAAGCGTTGAAGGTTGTGGGGGATACCTTCAAAGGAAAAAGCCCTTCCGGAAAGAAGATCCTGCTCATAGGTACAGGGGATATTGTCCATCAATTATTAAAGTATAATTCGAAGTTTAACTTCACCAATCTCTATATAAGCAACCGAACCAGGGAAAAAGCCGTTCAGCTGGCGGAGAAACACCAATGCGGGGTGTACGACTGGCAGAGGGTTCTGGCAAATGACTTCGGGGATTTTGATGTCCTGATCAGTGCCGCCGGCAACTGCAGGCACCTGATCAGGGAAGTGAAGCCAGACGACAGGCCCCGCCTGCTCATCGACCTGGCATTGCCAGGGAACATAGACCGCACCCTCGGAAACAATGACCATATTACTTTTTATGATCTGGATGCCATTTCAAATGAGCTGGAAGAAACCAAAGATCGACGGGCTGCCTCCATTGCCCTGGTGAAGGTGATCCTAAAGGAAGAACTGTACGCCTATATGGATTGGTACCGGGATGCCCCTTTGCGGGCCTTTCTGGCCAATTACAAAATGGCTCTCGGGCAGCGGGTGGAACAGTATTACGAATCCCGCTCCACTCCATATGACGAGCAAACCATTGCCCGGGTAACGGATCGGGTGATGCGAAAACTGATAAAGAATCCCGAACTCAAAGTCCCGGCGAAAACATTGAATGCCCTGATAGAACAACATGCATGCCCAGCAAAGGCGTAACTAAATACCGGGGGAGGTAGAGGACCATCCCGTATTTAGCTTCTCATCTGAGAAGACTTTGATGTTTCTGCAAGGGTAATACAAAATGTTTAATGTTTAATTGTATTATAATTCCTGGTCTCTTTAGACGGATACTGCTCAGAAACTATAGCAACAGGCCAAAACAAGCCCTCCTGCCCGGACAACCGTACAGGAGGGCCTTTGAATTATATACCGCAAGGGGGTCCACATTCTACGCCCCGGCCGGTGGTACTGCCAGCGGAACAATATTCCTGACAGGCTTCAGTGTTTTCAGATAGGCGAAAATAGATTTCAAATCGTCTTCCGAAAGATTCCGGTACTGGGTCCACGGCATGGGAGGTAAAAGCTTGCGTGTTCCCTCCAAACCACGCCATTGTCCTTCTTTCATCGCCCTGACAAATTGCTCTTCAGACCAGTTCCCGATCCCTGTCTCATCAGGTGTCAGGTTGGCCGCATAACTGGTGCCCCAGGGGCCAATAGCGGCGGTCAGTCCCATGCTGAACAAAGCATAACCCTGGACTTTGGTCAGGTCAACCGGAGGAAGAGCTTCATTGGCCGGATGGCCTGAAAAGTTACGCTCCGGATCGGGCATGGGCCCATTTTCAGTCATGATTTTAGGGGAATGGCAATCTGAACAGCCGATGGCGTTCACCAAATAGGCACCCCGTTCCACGGATACCGCCGATACAGCAGCGGGGGCAGGCATTTCATTCTGAGCCACCTCGCCTTTTTTAGGGGTACAGCCAATCAGTATGAGTCCGGACAGCACGAGTCCGGCTAAATACATTTTCATAATTAAAAAATTAAATTGAGAAAGTTACTTTTCATCGCACTTCCGGTTTCCGTGGAAGTCATTCGGCTGAAAATACGGTTGTTCCAAACGCGTATTTCAGGAAAAAAAAGAGGATGCTGAGAGGAGGAATTATTAGGTAAAGAACAATTTTAAATTAGACATATAAACTATTAGACGGGGATGGTTTTTAAATGTTACATCTTCCGGGGCTACGCCTGCTGTACGATCCGTTTTCCGGGAAAATATTCACTTTTTACTGCAGGGGTTATGGCCGAAACCTGTTTTGAACTTACCCCGAAAAGGTGCACGGGCCGCTGCTTGCCCCGCAACAACAGGTTCCCAAGCGGAACGAGGTTATAATGGCCGGCGGCTTCAGGGGTAATGGTCTGCAGTACGTCCTGTGAAACAATCAGTTTCTGCTTATAATGCCGGCATTGCTCCAGGATGCGTGCCGTGGTATTGAGAATGTCTCCCGAATACACGATTTCGCGTTTTACAACGCCCATCTCCCCTTCCACGACCGACCCGTAGTGCAAAGCCGCCTTAAATGCCGGTACCAGCCCGTAATGATCCCTGTATTTTTGTGCCTGCCGTGCCATGGCCTGTTCAATTTGGAAAAAGCATTGAAGAATGTTTAAGCCCCCTCCTTTTCCCGGCGGAATGGGCCAGGAAACACATATTTCGTCCCCCACATACTGGTAGATCTGCCCCCGGCAATTCAGAATGGGCTCAGTAGCATCTGCGTAAAATTCCCGGAGGAGTTCAAAAAAGCGACGGTGACCGAGGCGTTCCGCTATGGCCGTCGCATTACTCAGGTCGAGGAACATGAATACGCGCTCCACTTCCCTGGGCCTGTGGAATTTCCCGATGAGCAGGCGGAAATAGGCCGCCGGACCATATTTTTCGGTAACGCGCAAGCCATGCAGAGTTAAAAAAGCTATGGCCATCCACGTTAGGATATTGCGAATGGCATAGGGGTCAAAGAGTAGTTGTACTGCCTCGCGAAAGGGGGTTGTGCTGGAGAGGATCTCGGATTGGTAATAAAAGGAATATGACACCAGGCAATTGAGGCAGACAATAAAAACAAAAAAGAACAAAGTGCTCGCCAGTTGGTAGCGCAGGTAGCTGCTGGAGCGCATGCGTTCGTTCAGGTACAGCACCAGGAAGGCGCCTCCCAGCGGTCCGGCAACCAGGGGTCCCACCATGTTGATCAGGAGATAGTTGCCAAGGCTCAGATTCCAGGGTACCAGGAAGACAAACCGCCCGGTTTCGCTGGCATAGGTAACACATTTGTAAAAGGTGAGCAACACCCCGCAGAGTAGCCAAAACAGGGTTATCGCCAGAATCTGGAGCATCTGAATCCTGCGTTTCGGGCTTATCTCCATTGCCGGTATCATTGCAACAATAAAAGTAATTCAAAAAAGAATTCGCGCAGCCCCTGCCAGAAATTATTTATCAATTGAGGATCAGCCTGATGAGGATACCGAAAAGGCGAAGTCAATAGCCATAATATAGCCTGCCTGTATTAAAAAAGGGTGCTCCGGGGGAGCACCCTTGTGAACCGGACCGTTAAGTTTTAGTTTATCGATAGAGGGTGAAATGCCCTACATACTGTTGCTTTTCTTTGTCATTGGCATTTACCACGTACCAGTAGTCGCCCGTGGGCACTTCCTTCCCGTCGTAGGTGCCGTCCCATTTCTTGACCTGGTCCAGGATAGCCACTACCCGACCATAGCGATCGTAGATCTTCACTTCAAGATTGGGGAAGAATTCCCGGTTCCTCGGATACCAGAAATCGTTCATATTGTCGCCGTCCGGAGTAAAGAAATTGGGGATCTCCAGCATCCCGGTAAAATCGAATGGGAAAACCATGGTTGCCTCGCATCCCTGGCTGTCAACCACCTTAACCGTGATATTACTGTCCTGGTTTACGGTGAATACATTTACAGATCCATAGGACTCGCCCTGGAAGAAGTACTCATAGCCGCCAAATCCGCCGGTGGCGTTGGCCGTAATTTCGTTCATTCCCGATTTCACGGCATCCAGGGTGAGGGGTTCATAGGCGTCTATCGTGAAATCCACAAAGGTCGTACAACCATTTTCATGGTAGATATAGGCCGTATGGTCGCCCGGATCAAGATCCCCCCAGCTGCGCTGGGTGCCTGCCTGGGCAGTCACCGCATCTGTGGGATCTGCCGGATCCAGTGCGAACAGCAGTTTCGGCAATTCTCCCTCATCCTGCAATTCAATAGTTGCCGTATTGTTCGGGAAGATCCCCTCGCAGCCGTATTGTATTACAGCCTCGGGCTGCAGATCCACCCCGACCCCAACAGGGACCACCAGGTTCGTCTGACATCCCATCGCATCCCGTACAAAGATCACATAGGTCTCCCCTCCTTTGAGGTTATTCCAGGTCTGGGACGGATTGGCCGCAAAATCAAGGTCGTCCGATGAGTTCAGGGCAAATTCATAGGGAGCCGTACCGCCTACCACCTGTATGGTAACACTGCCGTCCTCCTGCCCAAGGCAGGTTTCCGGCTTGCTGGTTCCTATCCCGGCTACCAATGGCATAGGTTCCGTGATGGTCACGGTCTGGGTGATCGTACATCCCAGATCATCCTGAATGATAATATCATAGCTCCTGGGTGAAAGATCCGTAAAGGTCTTCCTGTTGGGGAACATGGGATCGTCGGCCTCAAAAAACTCGCTCAGCTGGTCGGCTATGGAATACCGGATGACGCCGGTACCCCCGCTGGCTTCAATGATCATCTGCCCGTCGTTCTCACCGTTACAGCTCACCGGCACGGCCACCAGTGAATCGAGCACCAGGGGCGGGGGATCTACCAGGGTAATGGGGGTCGAGATAGCGGTACACCCGCCACTTTGGGCGAATACGTAGTAGGTGCCCGGGCCAAGATCCCTGAATATACCGGAAGCCTGTGCGCTCCGAACCGTATTGCCCGCTGTCGGTGTGGGGGGCGTATTTGAATTCAGCAGGGTATAAACGTAGTTGCCTATCCCGCCGAAGGCTTCAGACCGTATGATGCCGGTTGCTTCGCCTGCACAATTGATGGTGGCATTGGTGAGGTCCAGGGAAATCACCAGCGGGGCCGCGGGATCCAGGGAAATCTGGTTGGATCGCTCAAACGGACAACCATTGGAATTTTGGACTTCGTACTGGAAGGGTCCGGGATCTATGGTAATGTCTTCCTGGATGTTCACTACCGTCGCCAGCGGATCCATGGGGTCCAGGGGTATGAACGGATCGGAAGTGCCTGCCCTCCTGTAAAAATAGCTCACGCCCGGTTCGGGGTTGGTCACCGTGAGGGCCATCAAGCCCAAATCCCCACAACCAGGGGGCTGCAATTCCACCAATTCGGCATCAACCACCTCCGGGTCCATAATGGTAATAACCGCCGTGGTGAAGCTGCAACCCCATCCATCGAATACGGTTATGGTATAATCCCCTGAAGAAAGGTTAGCGAAATCTGGAGTCGTCTGCAAGCCGCTGTTCGTTCCTTCATTAATCCGGTTCAATTGATACAGGTAGTTGCCCGGGCCCTGCCCGCCGCTTACGTTATAGGCCTGTATAGCGCCGTTGTTATCGTTGTTGCACTGCAAAGGGGCGGTAATCTGAATGTCTGCATAGATTGGTGCCGGCAGCGCAAGCGTTATGGTATTGGAAGCGATACAACCTTCGGAATCCCGGACATTGACGGTATAGGTGCCGGCGTCCATTCCGCTAAAACTTACATTGGTACTGGGATAGTCCTGCAGGATGGTGCTTCCGTCTGGTGCAATGAGCTGGTATTGATAATTACCCCAGCCCCCGTCGCCAGTGGCAAATACTTCCCCAAGCCCGGGAAGGTTACAGGTCACCTCGGCGGTTTGTTGCAGGCCTACTGTCAGGGGCCGGTCGGGCTGCCGCAAGGTGGTAATATTGCTCACCGTATCGCAGAACGGACTGTCCACAGCCTCGATATGCACCACCAGGTTGCCAGCCGGCAGGCCACCTATGATCTCAGGGGTGTTGACCGGATTGGCCGTATCAAAGGTACCGGTAACCCCGGTGCTGGTCTCTACCCCACTGTTGTCCCTGGAAAATACTTCATAATTATAGATACCATTGTAGTTATTCACTTCCAGGCTGATCTGCCCATCGGACCCGTTGTAGCAGGTCACCACCTTGGCCTCGGCAATAAACGCTTCAATGGTGTTGTATTCGGGTACATTCACAACGGATGTCAGGTAGCTGCAGCCCCCGCTGCCTACATCGGTGACAGCGAAGATATAGTCGCCGGGGTTGCTGATAGCCCAGCTTACCCTGTCAGTGCCACCGGAATTCTGAACCGGTTCTGATCCCAGGGGAAGGATTTCCACCTCATAGTTACCCGGGCCCTGATCAACTATAATGTCTATGGTGCCCGGATTTACGCCTGTACCGGTACCATCGCAGGTAATGGGATTCACGTTAAAGCTGAAGGTGAGCCCTGACGGCGGGGTGAGGGTTACCGTATCCGTTATTTCGCAGCCGTTCTGGTCCCTGGCAGTAATGATGATGGTCTGGCTACTTCCATTGTCCACAACTTCAAAGGTGTTGCTGGTTTGGAAATTGGTGCCGTCGAAAGCCGGGGTCCCATCGTTCATACTGTAGGTATAGGGGGCTGTTCCGGTTGGGGTTCCCGTACCGTCCCCGTTGGAATCGGTATATACCGTGATGGTAGCGGTATTGAAACGGTTGCTTCCGGGATTACAGCTGAAGACCGTGTTCACCGTGTTGATCTGCAGGGCGCTGGGCTCCTGGATTACCACATCGGCAGAACGGTCTGTACATCCCCTTTCGGAGATAACTTCTACCTGATAGGTGCCTGGGGAAAGCCCGTCGAACAGGGAATTGGCCTGTGGGCCTGCCAGCACCGTGCTGGTACTGCCGTCATATAATACATAGGAAAATGGTCCGTCTGTATCAGTACCCGATTGCAATTCCACGTCAATGTATCCATCTGCCGACCCGTTGCAGGTTATGTCACCGCTGGGGGTGGCCGCAATCACTGGCGAATTCACCAGAGTTACATCCACAATGGCGGTATCCGAACAAAGGGGCAGGGTATTGGAATCCAGGTCGGTGACCAGGATGGAATAGGACCCCGGCTGGACATTGTTGAACACCGGATCGTTGAGTTGGATGATTACCGGGTTCACCCCGTCGTCCAGTTCATACTGGAAATTCCCGCTACCGCCGGAAGTATTCACGGTAATTACCCCGTCACCCGCATTACAGGTGGGTTCGGAGGTGGCGCTGGCCGTGATCGCAAAAAAGTCGAACACCCGGGCAATCACGGAATTGGTACACCCATTGCCATCGCGGACCACTATAGTATAATCCCCTGGGTTGGGCACCAGGAAGTTCGGACTGCTCTGGAAACCGCCACCGATATCGTACTGGAAGGTTTCATCGGGTAAGCCCGAACCGGTACTCAGGGGGGAGGTAACATCGATGGTATAATTGCTTACCGCCGTACACTGGTTAACAACGTCTACCGTAGGGGTGGGTACCCCGGCATCCATGGTCACCGTTACCGTTGTAAAGCTGTAACAGCCGTTACTGTCCTGCACATAAAAGTCGTAATCCGCCGGATAGGGGCCGCCAATTTCAAAAGTGGTCTGGCTACTGAAAACGCCGGGAGCAGGAGCTCCGGTGGGTACGTAGGCGTAGCCGTAAGCCGGGGTGCCCCCGTTGCCACGGACGGTTACCAGGGCCCCGGCATTACACGTTGCCGGGGTGTTGTTATCCACCACCAAGGCCGGGATGTTTTGGGTTATTGAAATAAGGGTACTGGCATCACAACTCGTATTATCATCGTTAACCAGGATCTGGTAATTCCCGGGAGGAAGCGCCGTAAAACTTCCATTGTAGGGTATGATTACATTGGGAATGCTTTGCGGCCCGCTGACAATGGCGCCGGTATCCGTATCCTGCAACTGGACGGTGATGTCTGCCGGGGATCCGATTCCGGTAACCTGGTAATCGATCTGTCCGTTGCCGCCCGGGGTACAGGAGGCAGTGCTTCCCGTAGCCGTCACCACCATGGGCGAAGGCCCCGCAATCGGGTCGATTTGTTCGATATAGCGACATCCCAGGGCATCGACTACCTCAACGTAATAGGTCACCCCATAGGCAATTTGCCCTGTGAAATCGTGCGTATCAAAGTCCACGTTCGGGGGCACCAACGGGTTTCCTACCAGCCCGATTAAATAAGGCGGAGTGCCTCCTACAATATCCACTATATAGGTAAAGGTAGTAGTACAATCCGGGGGCGTGGTAACGGAAACAGGGACCAGGTCCAGCTGGTTTTGTGTAATGGTCACCACATCCCTGTCTTCACAACCCGAAGCGTCTGTAGTAATCACCGTATAAGTTCCGATCGGGACATTGGGGAAGCTGGCTGTGGTACTGGCCGTTGGGCCTACCACAGCTACGGTTGCCCCCGATATGTCTTGCAGGGTATACGTAAACTGGGCGGTACCATTGGTTACATTGTCCACGTTCACCGTACCTTCTACCGAACCGGAGGAACAAACGGCGTCTATGGTACTTACGTTTGCATCCACCGGGCTGCTGGCCGCGACAGTCGCCGACAGGAGCGGGCTGGTACACCCCCGGCTGTCCCGGATCATGAAGGTTGAGTAGGTACCCGGGGCAAAGCCCGAGTAAATATTCTGCGCACTAAAGGTAGCCCCGCCATCTGTACTGAATTCATAAGGCGGTATCCCCTGAGTGGTATCCGGCACCAGGGTAATGATGCCGTTATCCTGCCCACAGCTGGTATCAGTGGGCACTGCCGTACCGGCAATGGTTTCAGGGGGAGAAATAGTTACCACATTGGTCTCTGTGATGCATCCCCTGCTATCCATAACCTGGAATTGGAAATCGGTATCCGTTACAATGGAACCGTCATTGGGGATGCTGTAAATAAAGGAATTGCCGCTGATCGGAAAGGCGGATGAGGTATAGGGGCCTCCGTCGATACTCACTTCATAGCTCGAATAATTGCCCCCTGAGGGATACCCATTGCTGATGTTCACCCGTATCTGGGCAGGCGGACCTCCGCAGTTTAATTCCTGTATGGTCGTAGCTGTTGCCGTTATCTGCGGGGCGATCATAACCGAGACATTGTCGCGGCAGTTGTTGGCATCCCGCACTTCAATGGTATAATTCCCCGGGGTAAGGCCATTGTATACATTGCTGCCACCCCAGGTACCATTGTTAATGCGGTACTGGTATGGGCCAAGCCCCCCGGCAGCAAGGACCGCTATGGTAGCGGCATCCATGTTGTCGTAACAATAGTCAGAACCGGCAGAATCTACCGTAAGGGTAGGTGCCACCAACGGGGTCAGCGTAAAACTATCGGTAACCGTACAGCCGTTGGCGTCGGTCACACTTACCTGGTAGAGACCGGCCTGGGAAAGGTTCGAAAATGTATTGCCATTCTTCGGGCCCTGGGTGGAAGCATCAGGTCGTGTCAGGGTGTATTTGTTACCTCCCCAACCTCCGGTAGTATTAATGGTTACACTGCCGACATTGCCGTTCTGGCAGCTCATGGCCGTGACATTCAGGTTGCTGATGGCGAATGCAACGGACGGCTCCTGGATGACCAAGGTGGCTGTGTCCGTACAATTTGTGTTTTCATCCGTAACAGTGATGGTATAGCTTCCCGCAGACAGGCCGGTTAGGGAAACCGTACCGCTGCTTTGGCCGGTTGAAACCGGGCCGCCGTCTATGCTATAGCTGTAGGTGGAGTCGAACCCGTCGATCAGGAAACGCCCTTCCCCATCCGAATCCCCGACGCAGGTAACCACCCGGGTCGCCTGGGCCTGGGCCGCAATGGAGCTGATATCGGTAATGGCAAAGTTCTCAGTATAGGAACAGCCGTTCGCATCGGTCACGCGGAAGGAGTAGGTCCCCAGGCCCAGGCCTGGAAACACATTGTTATTCCCGTTGTTTACCGCACTGCCCGCCGGGGCAGTGATTTCGTAGGTATATGGAGCCGTGCCATTAGTGACCGCAACAGTCACGGAAGCCGTGCCGCTCAGGCAATTGATACTCGATATGGCAAACGCCATGTCGGTAGGTTTGTTCAGGGCGTTGAAGGTAATGGGGCTCAGGGTCTGGACGCAGCCATTGGCGTCGCGTATCTGGGGCGTATAGGTGCCCACTCCCAAATTGGTGAATACCGTTGTGCCGCTGAATCCCGCCCCTATGCTGTACTGATACGGAGGCGTGCCTCCCGAAACCCCCGAAATAGTTATTTGTCCGCCGTTTTCGTTCCCACAACTGGGGATGGAATTGGCAGTAGCCGTACCCACTATGGAAGAGGGGGTGCCAACGGTTTGCAGAGAAGCCGGGGTCGTACAGACGAAGGCATCCTGCTGGTAGCGGATCATTACGTCATAACTACCAGGAGCCAGGCTATTGAAGACATTGCTGTTCTGATAAGTCGCCCCATTATTGATGCTGAATTCCAGGTTGTAGCCGTATCCATTGGTTACATTGACGGTTATACTTCCGTTGTTATTGCCCCCGCAGGTGGCATCCATGACGGAGATGCCGTATACCGGAGGCGGAAGGTTTTCAACCGTGGCGGTGGCGGTTTTCTGGCAGCCGTTGCTGTCCTGGACCAGGATATTGTAAGTGCCGGCGGAGGTTACCGTAAAAACGGCCGAGTTCGTATAAGGTGCACTAAAGGTACCGCCGCCGTTCAGGCTGTAACGATATGGCCCGGTCCCTCCTGAAGTGACCAGGGTAACATCTACGGATGAGGCACCACAACCAAAACTGTCGGAAGCCGAGGTAGACACGGCCAGCGGGCTGATACCACTTCCAATGGCTATGGGGTCGCTGTTGATGTCCTGAGTGATCAGGACGTTACATTTATTGGTTTCCACCCGGACGCTGTAGGTTCCTGGGCTTACGTTTGCGAAAGTGTAGGAGGAGGCGGCATTCGGGCCGAATGTATCCACGGTAATCCCATTCTTCAACAGGCGGTAGGTATAAAAGCCCGGTACTCCGCTAACCGCCACGTCAATGCTGCCCAATTCCCCGCTGCACAGGATGTCGTGGGCAGTCACGTCGACGTTTATATTCAGATTCTGAACCGCCACCGTGTTGGACGGAAACAGGCAGGTGCTGCTGGAAACGTTTTTAAGGCGAACCCATACCTTGTAATTCCCGGGCGTGGTTATGTTGAAAAACGGGGAATCCTGATAGGGCCCGGTACTGCTGTTCAGGCTGTATTCATACCCCGCAGGGACATTGGTCACCTCCACCCGACCCGGGTTCCCGCAGATAATATCCTCCTTGATCAACTGAGGGTTCAGGGGGTTAAGGGTCGCTTTGAAATAGTAGTATTGACCCCCATCCACCCGTACCCGGAATTCCCCTGCGGAGTTCAGGTTATAAGTCGGTCCGCTCCCCACATTGTCATAACAGGTATTGTCTGTATTGGCACAGTCCGCGAGGACGGAGAGCGCACATCGGTTGGCATCGAGCTTTTGCCATTGATAGGTGCTGCCACTCTGACTCAATGAGATGGTACGGATGTCGCTGGTACCACAGAGGAAAAATTTTGCAAGCGTACTTCCGTCATTGGGGCAGGTCACCTGTTCATTGGCTCCCTGAATGATGGTAGCAAACAGGGGGGCTGCTTCGGCGTTAGCCCCGGAGTGGGAAGAATTCAGGGTAGATGTGGCAGCATCCGATAGGATTTCATGAGACGCTGAGGCGGTGGAATTCCCCTCGGTGACCTCATGGGAAGCCTTCGATAATAGCCCATAAAAGCTGGTCTTTGCAGTGGCTGTGTAGCATACGATTGATAGGACAATCAATAGTACGGCATACACCAGTTGCCGGGATTTATAGGGGAGCATAGGTTAATCTGAGTTATGGCAAGAATATGCTGGTCTGGGGTCAGGATATTCTTCAGCGTAATTGTTTATACTTATATTTTCTCTTTATATTTAGGGCTTTGCGCACCGTATTTATTATATATTTTAACGTTTGAACTTAAAGAAAAGTATCGTCCTGGCCTGTTTTTTCGTTGTATGGACGTTTGAGGCCTGTGCCCAAAATCCGGCAAACAGGGTTTCAGAGGTCGCCGATCCGCCCTTTACAACCGAATTACTGGTCGGTGGGCTAAAGATTCCCTGGGGGATGGCTTTTTTACCGGATGGCAGCCTGCTTATCACGGAAAAAGAAGGGAAAATCATCCAATTTAAGGATGGCGTCAAGTCGCCTGTACAACACGATCTTCCTGTTTATAACCGGGGACAGGGCGGTTTGCTGGATATTCGGCTCCATCCGGACTACCCTGAAAACGGGTGGATATACTTCACCTATGCCTCTGAAGAAGGCCCCGGGAACGGCGGGAACACCGCCCTTATCCGTGCCAGGCTTGTTAACGGTAGCCTTACCCAGATAGAAAGCCTTTACAAAGCGGAGCCAAATACCACCAAAGGACAGCATTTCGGGTCCCGGATCGCTTTTGACCGCGAAGGGTACCTGTATTTTTCTGTCGGCGAAAGGGGGGAGCGCGACCTCAATCCACAGGACATCCGCAGGGACGGGGGAAAATATACCGGCTTTACGATGATGGCCGCATCCCGGAAGACAACCCATTCACTGGTGCTGCCGAGGCCAAACAGGCAATTTTCACTTATGGTAACCGAAACCCGCAGGGAATGGCCCTGAATCCCGAAACGGGTGAAATCTGGATCCATGAGCACGGGCCCCGGGGTGGGGACGAGATCAACATCGTAGAAAAAGGGGCCAATTACGGATGGCCGGTGATCACATACGGGATCAACTACAGCGGTACCCCGATCACTGATCAAACCCATAAGGAAGGGTTGAAACAACCCATCCATTATTGGGTACCCTCCATTGCACCCTGCGGCATGGAATTTGTTTCTTCAGACCGGTATCCCGGGTGGAAAGGCAGCCTGCTCGTGGGATCATTGGCATTCCGGTACCTGGAACGGCTGGCGCTGGACGGCACACGGGTAATTCGAAGGGAACGGCTCCTGCCGGATATTGGCAGGGTCCGCAACGTGCGTCAGGGTCCGGACGGGCTGATCTATGTGGCCGTGGAAGGCAAAGGTATCTACCGCCTGGTCCCCAGGGTGTAAGGCATGCCGGGCCAAAATCCCGGTATATTACGGTAAAAAATGAAACGATGAAATTATTCTTACTGGCCTATCTGATAGTTTGCGCCTCCTCCCCGTTCTGGTTGTTCCAGGATAAGGAACTACAGGAAAGCATGGAAAGGGGTGAAAAAGTGTATTCCGAATTCTGCATCACCTGCCATATGGCCAATGGCGCCGGGGTGACCAACGTCTTCCCTCCCCTGGCCGAATCGGACTACCTCCGGGAGCACCGGGAGGCGAGTATCCGGGGGGTCAAATACGGGCAGAGTGGGGCGATGACCGTAAACGGGGTGTCTTATGACAATGTGATGACGAACCTGGGCCTGACAGACGAGGAGGTGGCCGATGTATTGAACTATGTAATGAACAGCTGGGGCAATAAGACGGATAAAATGGTAACCGCCGAGGAAGTCGCCGCCATTGAAGAGAATTAGCCCCCTTATTTTTTCAGGGCGTCCAGGGCGTCCTTAACCGAACCGTACTTGTTTAAAGCTTCCCGGGCCGTATCGTAATCCAAAGCCAGCCCTTCCATCAGGTAACGGGTGCCACGGTCAACCAGTTTGTTATTGCTCAGTTGCATATTCACCATCTTATTCCCCTTTACCCGCCCAATCCGTATCATCAGCGCCGTGGAGATCATATTTAAGACCAGCTTTTGGGAGGTGCCACTTTTCATCCGGGTACTGCCGGTCACGAATTCGGGCCCCACTACCACCTCAATCGGGATGTCAACGGCCCGGGCTAACGGGGAACCGGGATTATTGGTAATGCCGGCTGTCAGGATCCCATGGGCCCTTGCGTCACGTACCCCTCCCAGCACATAGGGTGTTGTTCCCGAGGCTGCGATGCCCACCACCGTATCCTGGTCCCCTATATTGAACTGCAACAAATCCTTCCAGGCCTGTCCGGTGTCATCCTCCGCGTGTTCCACGGAGCGGCGGATGGCGGTATCGCCCCCGGCAATAAGGCCAATGACCCGTGTATGCGGCAACCCGTAAGTGGGCGGGATTTCCGAGGCGTCCAGGATGCCCAGCCGACCACTGGTCCCGGCTCCGATATAGAATAGCCTCCCCCCGCTGTAAAATCGTTTTTCAAGGGCATCCACCAAACGGGAGATGGCCGGAATGGCGGTGGCCACCGCCCCGGCCACCTTTTGATCCTCCCGGTTCATGTTCTCCAGGATCTGCCCGGTTTCCATAGACTCCAGGTCGTTATAAAGAGAGGGCGATTCGGTAATCTTCTTGTAGTCTGGCATCTTACAGCAGGTGAATTTCGTGGTTTCGAAACAGGTTCAACAGGTTATTGTCCGGTTTCAATTCGGTAATCAGGGTATTGATGGCGTGGACATCGCAGGTTTTATAGCGGTGCTGGGAATTCAGCTTCTCTGAAATACAGAGCAGCACGGTTTTTTTTGAGGCATTGATGACGGCCTTTTTTACCTGCACAATCTCCCAGTCGAATTCTGTAAGCCCATGCACGGCATCCACATAGCCCGTACCGATAAACCCGTAGTCTACCCGGATATCCGCAAGCTGGTGGACGGTACTGGCCCCCACCGAAATCTGGGCATCCCTCGAAATGGCACCCCCGATGAAAATCACTTCAACAAATGGCTTGGTAAGCAATTGCAGGGCCACCTGCAGGCTGAAAGTGAAACAGGTAAGATGCAGTTGCCGGGGGATGATGCGGGCGAGTTCCAGGCAGGTGGTACCTCCGTCAATAAAGATCACACTGCCGTCTTTGAGCAGTTTTACCGCCTTTTTGGCGATAACCGATTTCTGGGGCAAAGCATAGATATTCTGGTTGGGGGCCGAGGGTAATGTAAACCCCAGGGAGATAGCCCCCCCATGAACCTTCCGCAGCCTGTTCTCCGAGTCGAGTTCCTTCACATCCCGGCGCACCGTGTCCACGGAGACATCCAGCATTTCGGCAATGTCTGTCAACAACACCCGGTTGTGCAATTCCACCTCGTTCAATATGGTCTGTTGGCGTTCTTCTTTTAGCATGATCCCTTACTTACAGGCAAATATAGGAAATAAAACGACTTGCTGTTTTTTGTGGCTTTATTTTTAATAGTGTGTTAATACTGCATAAAGTGGCAATATTTATGGCAAAAAACAGCAAATTTAAGTTTTTTTGCCTATCTTTGCCCCGTAAAATCGAATCTAAAATGGCAGAAACCATCACAAAACCAAGTGTTTTCGGATTTCCCACGGATGAGGAATCCCGAAAGTTTGAAAAGATCAATACCCACATCCACGACAGTTCGGAAGAGGCCTCCTTTTTTGTGGCCAACGAGATTGCCGAACTGATCCGACAAAGGCAAAAGCAGGGGAAACATGTGGTTCTGGGCCTGGCTACAGGTTCCACCCCCACCAAGGTATACGACTTCCTGGTAAAATTCCACAAAGAAGAAGGCCTTAGCTTCAAGAACGTGATCACCTTCAACCTGGATGAATATTACCCCATGCCATCCGATTCCATCCACAGTTATGTGCGCTTTATGAACGAACATCTGTTCGACCATATCGACATCAAAAAAAGCAATATCAACATCCCGGATGGCACGCTTGACAAAGAAGATGTCAGGGATTTCTGCGAGGCCTATGAAAAAAAAATCCAGAATGCCGGCGGGATAGACATCCAAGTGCTGGGGATCGGGCGCACGGGCCATATCGGTTTTAACGAGCCCGGGTCATCCCTCGTAAGTAAAACCCGGATGGTACGGCTCGACCGGGTAACACGCCTAGATGCAGCCAGCGACTTTTTCGGGCTGGAAAACGTGCCGTCCAAGGCCATAACCATGGGGGTGGGGACCATCATGGCCGCCAAGCGTATCATCCTCATGGCCTGGGGAGAGGGCAAATCGGGTATTATTAAACAAGCTGTGGAAGGCAAGATACGGGAATCCGTTCCCGCCACCTTCCTGCAACAACACCCCAATTGTGACTTCATCGTAGACCATGCCGCAGCATCCTCCCTGACCCGGGTGAACACGCCCTGGCTGGTCTCCGAATGCGACTGGAACGACACCCTGATCAAGAAGGCAACCATTTGGCTTTCCGAAAAATTGAACAAAGCCATCCTGAAAATTACCAACGAGGATTACAACGAATACGGAATGGGGAATCTGGTGGCCGAAATTGGCTCCGCAGAAGACATCAACCTCAGGGTGTTCAACCAGCTTCAAAGGACCATCACTGGCTGGCCCGGGGGCAAGCCCAATGCCGATGATAGCAACCGCCCGGAACGCAAGGATCCCTATCCCAAGCGCAGCCTGATCTTCAGTCCACATCCGGACGACGACGTAATTTCCATGGGGGGTACCCTGCTCCGGCTGGTCGACCAGGGACACCAGGTCCACGTAGCCTACCAGACCTCAGGGAATATCGCGGTTTTTGATGACGAAGTCCTCCGTTTCCTGGACTTCGCAACGGATGTGCAACAGGGGAATAAGGAATTGCTCGCCCAATGCCAGGAAGTCCGTAAATTCATGGCTAATAAAAAACCGGGCGACGTGGACAGTCCGCAGATACAGAAGTTCAAAGGCCTGATCCGGAAAGGGGAAGCGCTTGCGGCTTGCCGTTACTGTGGGGTGGATGAAGCCCATGCGCATTTCCAGAACCTGCCGTTCTACGAAACCGGAACTGTTAAGAAGAAACCGTTTTCCCAGGAAGACGTCCGCATCACCTACGAGCTGTTGCAGGAAGTGAAACCGCATCAGATTTTCGCCGCGGGAGACCTGTCGGATCCTCACGGAACCCACAGGGTTTGCCTCCAGATCGTGTACAGGGCTATCGAACAACTGCAGCAGGAAGGCGCCGAATGGCTGAAGGATTGTTATGTGTGGCTCTACCGGGGGGCCTGGCAGGAATGGGATATAGCCGATATGGAAATGGCTATCCCCATCGGTCCAAAAGACATGGAACGTAAAAAGAATGCCATCTTCAAACACCAGTCGCAAAAAGACAGCGCCATGTTCCCGGGCAACGACGATCGGGAGTTCTGGCAACGGGCCGAACAGCGGAACAAGGAAACCGCAAGGAAATACAATGCCCTGGGGATGGCCGAATATGAGGCCATGGAAGGATTCGTGCGCTACAAATTCAACTGATATCCCAGCCATAAGCGGTAAATGGCCTATTTTCGTAAAGGATAATAGGCCTTTTTTGTTATCGTATGAACAGACCCGCCCTTCTTGCCTTCTTCCTGCTCCTATCTTCCTGCGGCGTATTCAAACCGGCCACTCCCCCACCGGGGGTAGAGTTCCGGGGCGTCTGGGTGGCTACGGTAGCCAATATTGACTGGCCCCGGGATCCGGCCGATCCATGGGCAAAGAAACAACAGGATTTCAGGGCCCTGCTCGACTTCTACCAGTCTCTCCATTTCAATACCTTCATCGTACAGATCCGTACGGCCGGAGACGCATTCTATCCTACCCAAAAAGCACCCTGGTCGCGATTTCTCAGCGGGGAGGAGGGGAAAGCGCCGGAAACGGAAACAGATCCCCTGAAATGGATGATTGCCGAAACCCACAGGCGGGGCATGCAATTTCACGCCTGGATGAATCCATACCGGGCTACCGTAAGCCTGGATACCACAACCCTTGCCGAAACGCATGATTATTTCAAGCATCCCGCATGGATGGTGCCCTATGGCAACCGGTACTATTACAACCCCGGGCTGCCGGAAGTTCGGCAACACCTGGTATCCCTGGTCCAAGAAGTGGTGAATAACTATGAGGTAGACGGGATCCATTTTGACGACTACTTCTATCCATACCGGATTAGCGGGGAGGTTTTCGACGATTCCCTGCAATACCAAAACGATTCAGGAGCGGGCCAATCCCTGGAAGAATGGCGGCGAAGCAATGTGGATTCGCTGGTACAGCAAGTGCACCTGGCGTTAAAGGCAGCTAAACCCTGGGTACAGTTCGGGATCAGTCCCTTCGGCGTTTGGCGCAACCAGGACCGGGACCCGGCCGGGTCGGATACCCATGCCGGACAAACCACCTATGACGACCTGTATGCGGACCCCCTGCTCTGGATGGAAAAGGGATGGCTCGATTATATTGTGCCCCAGTTATACTGGAGCATGAACCACCCCCCGGCCCCGCATGCCAGGCTCCTCGCCTGGTGGGCGGGAAATTGCCCGGGCACACACCTTTATATCGGGAATGCCGCCTACAAGGTGCGTACAGACAAGGACAAGGCCTGGCGCCATAAAAATGAGCTTTCCAAACAAATATCTCTGGGCAGGCAGACCGGACCAGTGGAAGGCAATGTATTCTTCAGCGCCCGATCCCTCCCTAAAAACCAGGATGTGGCCGGCCTCCTGAGAAGAAAGTTTTACCGCTACCCGGCCCTGGCCCCGGGTCCTGCAAAACCGGAAACCGCGCCTTCCCCTCCCCCAAAGCTTACTGGCGTGGTGGAAGCGGCCGGGTGGTACCAATTCACCCTGGATGCAGAAACTCCCCCTATTTGGGAATTTGCGCTTATTTACAGCGCTAAGGACGCCCGGCACCTCAAACCGGGACATCCTGCTCAACTTATTGAAAAACAGTATCTTGGTGACCGGAAGAGTTTTACATTAGGCAAGGGGCTGGTGAAAAAGAACAAGGCCCTGGCCCTATCCTTTCTGGATGCCTATGGCAGGGAAAGCCGGGCACTTATCCTCAATCTGGAACAAACCACAGCCTATGGTCAGGAAAGATAAACGTGCGTGGGCCTGGGTGCCCACCCTCTACTTTACCCAGGGAATCCCCTATGTATTGGTAGTTACCGTTTCGGTAATCCTATATAAAAAACTGGGGGTAAGTAACGCCGACATCGGCCTGTATACCAGCTGGCTGTACCTTCCCTGGGTATTGAAACCGCTTTGGAGCCCTTACGTAGACCTCAAGAGCACGAAACGCAAGTGGTTCCTATGCATGCAGGGGCTTATATCCCTGGCATTGCTGGGGGTTGGGTTGACCCTTCCCACCGATATGTTTTTCGTGACCACCCTGGCATTTTTCTGGATGGCGGCCTTTGCTTCAGCCACAAACGATATTGCCTCAGACGGGTATTATATGATTGGCCTTACTGAAAAGAAACAGGCTTTTTTCGTAGGGATCCGCAGCACTTTTTACCGCCTGGCCATGATAACCGGGCAGGGCCTGATAGTGATCCTGGCAGGCTTCCTCGAGAACTATTATGGCGACAACACCAAAGCCTGGTCCGTGACCATGATCTGCACGGCCGGGCTAATGGCCATACTTACCGTGGCCAATTTTTTCACGGCTCCGGTTTTCGAATCCGGGCAGGCCGAAGCCAGGGAAAAACCCGGCAGTTATTTTGAAGTCTTTGCCTCTTTCTTCAGGAAACCGCACATTGGCTATGCCCTGGCATTTATACTTTGCTACCGGCTGGGGGAATCCCAACTGGTGAAGATGGCGGCCCCCTTTCTCCTGGATAGCCGGGAAGCCGGGGGGTTGGCATATTCCACAGAAGCAGTGGGAACCATATACGGAACCGTGGGCGTGATCATGTTGTCAGTCGGCGGGATCCTGGGGGGGATCGTCATCTCGCGTGACGGACTTAAAAAATGGATCCTGCCCATGATGCTGGCTTTGAACCTGCCGAACCTGCTGTATGCCCTGCTGGCCATTACGCACACTACCAGCCTGTATGCCGTGGTAGGCACCGTGATACTGGAGCAGTTCGGATATGGCTTCGGGTTTGCCGCCTTCCTGATTTTCCTGATATATGTGGCTGAGGGCATTTCCAAAACCTCCCATTATGCCATCGCCACAGGTTTTATGGCCCTGGGTATGATGCTGCCCGGAATGGTGAGTGGGTATGTACAGCAATGGCTGGGGTATGACGGCTTCTTTCTCTGGGTGGTACTGGCGGCCATCCCTTCGATTTTGCTACTGAAATTTATCCACTACCCGGCAGACTATGGGAAAAAAAACACGAGATACGGATGTATAAGATCCTGCCATACCACAAGGCGACGGGGAAACTAAGCCTTCGCGAGAAAGTCGGCCAGCTTTTTATGCCGGCCGCCTTTATCAATGATACGGAGGAGGAGGTCAGGCAGCTGGAGGGCCTGATCCGCAAGGCCCGGATCGGCGGTTTGTGTTTTTTTCATAGCCGGGCCAGCGCTGCGACCAATTTCGAGGGCCGCCGGGAAGTGATCTACAACGAACAAAGCCTGAACCGTCTCAAAGCATTGATCAAAAGGTACCAGGCTGTTTCTGAAATTCCCCTCCTGATCAGTATGGACGCCGAATGGGGGCTGGCCATGCGGGTGGAAAATACCCCCCAGTACCCATATGCCATTACGCTGGGTGCCATCAGGGGGCAGGGCGAACTGATAGAACAGGTTGGGAGGCAGATTGCGCAAGACTGCCTGCACAGTGGGATACACTGGAATTTTGCGCCCGTGGCGGACATCAACCTAAATCCCGACAATCCAGTCATCGGCTACCGCTCCTTCGGCGGGAACCGGGAGGAAGTAACCCGGAAAGCCACCGCCTTTATGAAAGGCATGCAGGCGGAAGGCCTCCTCACTTGCGCCAAACATTTCCCCGGCCACGGGGATACGGCAACCGATTCCCACCTGGGATTGCCTGTACTGGAAAAGGATCGGGCTGCGCTCCTCGCCGGGGAACTTTATCCCTTTTCCGAATTAATCCGCGAAGGGGTAGACGCCGTCATGGTAGGTCACCTGGCGGTCCCGGCCCTGACCTCCGGGAAAAAGGTGGCCGCCTCCATATCCCGGGAGCTGATCGGGGGATTGCTGCGACAAAGCCTCGTCTTCCGGGGGGCCGTAGTGTCCGATGCCCTGAACATGCATAGCGTATCTAAATTATTCCCCGAACCGGGTAGGCTGGAATGGGAAGCCTTCCACGCCGGCAATGACATCCTATGCTTTGCTGAACATCCGGAGGAAGGGCTGGCCACCATCCAAAAAAAGGGATCGCCTTCTCAAATTGAAACAGCATTCCAACGCGTCTGGGGGTTAAAGGAAAAAGCATTCGCCCGCCGTGCGCCCCATACCCACAGCCGGGAGGAGTATGAATCCCTGCTGGCAGCATTGGCAACGGCCAGCCTCACGCTGCTATCCGGCCGGGAAAATGATCTGGCAGCATTTCGGACGGCAAAGCCCACTGCCTGGGAAGTCACTCATACCCCGGGGGGGGAATTCGGGAAACAACTCCTGAAACAAGGGGCTATTTCCAAAATCCTATCCATGCCTCCCGGCGCCAGGCAGGCAACGGATCATTCCGGAGAAAAACAAAAGGTAGTGATCGCCCTCTATCCGCCCAGTGTAAAACCTCCGAACAATTTTGGGATTTCCGAAGGGGTTCTTTCCTGGCTGAACCGAATGCTCCATACGGCAGAGGTGGCCCTTTATAATTTCGGGAACCCCTATGTGCTGCAATTGCTGGATGTGCAGAAGGCCCGGGCGGTCATTCAGGTGTACCAGGACTTTCCCGTCTTCCAGCGGCACGCGGCCCGGCAATTCCTCGGGCTGGCGAGCGCGGAAGGCAGCTTACCAGTGACTCTCAAAATTAATAAATCATGAAAACGTACAAAATGCTGGGGTTGATGTCGGGTACCTCCCTGGATGGCCTGGACCTGGCCTGTTGTCATTTTAACACCCGTAAAGGTCATTGGGAATATGAAATCATTGCGGCCCGGAGCATTCCTTACGAGCGCGATATGAAAGATCGGCTGCGGGACGCCATCTTCCTCAATGGCGAAGAGCTGTTGCTGCTTCATAACGAATACGGCACCTGGCTGGGGGAGCAGTCGCTATCTTTCATTAAGGAAAATGCCCTGCAGGTGGATTTCATTGCCAGCCATGGTCATACCTCCCACCACCGTCCCGGGAAAGGGCTTACCTTTCAGCTCGGCTCCGGGCAGCACCTGGCAACGGCCAGCGGTTTGCCAACCCTGTGCGATTTCCGCACGCTGGATGTAGCCTTGGGGGGCCAGGGGGCCCCGCTGGTCCCAATCGGAGACCGGTTGCTGTTCGGTACCTATGATTTTTGCCTCAACCTGGGCGGGATCAGCAATATCTCCTTTGAACAGCAAGGGGATCGCATCGCTTTTGACATAGGCCCGGCCAACATGCTGCTCAATTACCTTTGCCGCGACCTGGACAAAGGATATGACGAGGATGGATTGATGGCCCGGAAAGGCAATCTTCTGCCCGGGTTATTCGCCGCCTTGAACCAGCTGGAATATTACCGGTTGCCTTTCCCTAAATCCACGGGTTATGAATGGTTCCTGCAAGAGGTGGCGCCCCTCCTGGAAAGGTCGGATGAAGCCCGGGAAGACCTGCTGAATACGGGGGTGCATCATATTTGTGAACAGGTAGCCGAATGCCTGAAAAAATTTGGGCGGGGAGGCGGGCAGACCCTTTTGGTAACGGGAGGTGGCGCGTTGAACCCTTACCTCCTTAAGGTGTTGCAGGCCCGTTTGGGTCCAGGCACCCAACTGAAGGTCCCGGATCGGCTCCTCATCGAAATGAAAGAAGCACTTGTATTCGCCTTTATGGGGGTTTTGCGGATGGAAGGGAAGACCAATGTATTGAGCTCCGTTACCGGCGCCGCCCGGGATTCCTGCAGCGGGGTACTTTACCAGCCGTGAAACCGACGGCCAATTTTGCCAGGGGACTCCCGGATTATGTGAGTACTTTCGGTCCAAATCCGTATTTTTGAAACAAAACTGAGGCAGATGCTGATCATAGGAATCGCCGGGGGAACGGGTTGCGGGAAGACCACCGTGGTCAACCAGATCATAGGAGAACTCCCGGAAAATGAGGTAGGGGTGATTTCTCAGGACGCCTATTATAACGACCTGTCCCACCTGAGCCTGGAGGAGCGGGCCAGGATCAATTTTGACCATCCCCGGGCCATCGATTTTGAGCTGCTGGGGGAACATCTGACCCGGTTGAAGCAGGGGCAGTCCATCGAGCAACCGGTATACTCCTTTTCCCGCCATAACCGTACTGGCGACAGTATTTGCGTGCGGCCCAGGAAGGTCATGATCGTGGAAGGCATCCTGATCCTTACCGCACCCGGGATCCGGGACATGTTCGATATCAAGATCTTTGTCCATGCCGATTCGGATGAGCGCCTGATCCGGCGGCTTAAACGGGATATCAATGAACGGGGACGCGACCTGGAAGAAGTACTCACACGCTACCAAACGACCCTGAAACCCATGCACGATCAGTTTATCGAGCCTACAAAGGAATACGCCGATATCATTATTCCGAATAACAAATACAATACCGTGGCGGTGGACATCGTGCGGACGATCATCAACGAAAAATTAATTTAGGTATGTGGCTGAAGGAGCTGAGGAAAAAGAAATGGTTTGCCTATGTCAGCAACATCTACGTGCTGGTGCTGACGGTCTTTGTGATTTGGATGCTGTTCTTCGATACGAATTCCCTGTTGATCCACCTGGAGTTGAGAAAGCAGATCAGGAAACTTGAAAAACAGCAGGAATTCCTAAAAGAAGAGATCGCCAAGGACAAGGAGGTTATGGATAAGCTTTCCAACCCGGAGGAACTCGAAAAATTCGGGCGGGAAAAGTACTACCTCAAAAAGAAAAATGAGGAAATCTACCTGATCGAATATGAGGATAGCCTGAAAAACAAGAAGGATGGGGAATGATGAGTGGCCGGGCTTTGCCCCTGTCTCCGCCAAACAGTGGAAACAGCAGATCCAATATGAACTTTCGGGGGCCGATTACAACGAATCCCTGGTATGGGAATCCCCGGAAGGGCTGCAGGTGAAGCCCTTTTATTCCGAAGAAGACCTTAGTGGCCACGAACCCCTGATATTGAACCGCCGGGCAGGTTGGAGGATTGCCGAAACCGTGGAGGCCGATACGGCCGAAAAAGCAAACCGGCAGGCAAGAATGGCCCTTGAAGGCGGTGTGGAAGCCCTCGTATTCCATATCCCCCGTGAGGGAGTAAGTCCGGTTTCCCTGCTGCAGGGAATTGATACTGAACAGATCGAACTCCATTTCCGTTGCGATTTCCTCTCACTTTCCTATGTGCAATCCCTCCGCATGCATTTACCTGGGGAAGCGGCAGGGACATTTCTGCACCTGGACCCCATTGGTAAACTGGTACAAACCGGTACCTGGCACGGGGGCAGGAAACGCGACCTGGAGACCCTGGGATCCATGCTGCAGGCCCTGCAGCCTTTTACAGGGATCCATCCCCTGGGAGTGGACGGCAGGCCCTACCAGGAGGCCGGCGCCAACAGGGTACAGGAACTGGCTTACTGCCTTGTCTCATGCCCATGAATACCTGCACCTGTTCGCGGGGGTACCGCAGCACCCGCCGGTTTTTACGCTGGCCATCGGGGCGGATTATTTCTTTGAGATTGCCAAATTCCGTGCGATGCGGCTTCTCTGGGCTTCACTTGCCACAGAATACGACTTGCCCCCGGAATGTCATATTCTCGCGGTACCTAGCCTTCGGAATAAAACGATTTACGACTATAACAACAACATGCTACGAGCTACCTCCGAGTGCATGTCGGCCATCCTGGGCACAGCCGATACAGTAGCCAACCTACCTTATGACATCCTGTATAAAAACCCTAATGATTTCAGTATGCGCATGGCGCGGAACCAGCTGCTCATCTTAAAGCACGAGGCCGGTTTCAACTCTGTGGCCAACCCTTCAGACGGTTCGTACTATATAGAAACGATCACCCGCCAACTTGCCGAGCGCGCGCTTGCCCTGTTCAAACAACTGGAAGCAGGGGGCGGCTTTCTGAAGCAGTTGCAGTCTCACAACATACAGAAAAAGGTCAGGGAAAGCGCCTCACGGGACCAAAGGCAATTCGATGAGGGGAAGCAACCCCTCCTGGGTATCAACTCCCAACCAGACCCGGCTGCACGCATGAAAGGGGAAGTTGAGGGCCTGCCGTTTGCAAAAGGCAAGGGGCAGAAAACAGAAATTGAGCCGCTGGTCCTAAAAAGGCTGGCAGGGAAAGCAGAACAAAATCGCCTGGCAGATGAATAGAAAGACGCCTGCAACAACTGCAACTCCCCGAGCGCGGGAATGCACCATGGCAGGACCGGGCCGTGGAAAAAACCGGCGGTCCCGATGAAAAACACCTCTTTTCCCGGGCGGATATAGGGAGGCGCAGGGCATCTCGGTTTTGCCGCCGGCATCCCCCCTTTCCTCCGGGGGCCTTACACTACCATGTATGTGACCCGCCCCTGGACCATCCGGCAATATGCCGGGTTTTCCACCGCGGAGGAGAGCAATGCCTTCTACCGCCGCAACCTGGCAGCCGGGCAGAAAGGGCTTTCGATCGCCTTCGACCTGCCGACCCACCGTGGGTACGACAGTGATCATGAACGCGTGGAGGGCGACGTGGGCAAGGCCGGGGTCGCCATAGATTCCGTGGAGGATATGAAGGTGCTTTTTGAAGGGATCCCGCTGGACCGGATGTCCGTTTCCATGACCATGAACGGCGCAGTCATTCCTATAATGGCGTTTTTTATTGTGGCGGCCGAGGAACAGGGCGTAGCCCCTGCACAACTGGCGGGGACCATACAGAACGACATTCTCAAGGAATTCATGGTGCGGAATACCTATATCTACCCTCCCGCACCTTCTATGATGCTGGTGGCCGAAATATTCCGGTATGCCAGTCGGTACATGCCCAAATTCAACAGCATCAGCATTTCCGGATACCACATGCACGAAGCCGGGGCCCCGGCGGCCATGGAGCTCGCCTATACCCTTGCAGACGGACTTGAATACGTACGTACCGGCCTGGACGCGGGGCTTAGCATTGATGCCTTCGCCCCCAGGCTTTCCTTTTTCTGGGGTATCGGGATGGATCATTTCACTGAGATTGCCAAGCTGAGGGCGGCGCGCCTGCTTTGGGCCCGGGTTATCCGGGACTTTGAGCCCAATAACCCCCGGTCCATGGCCTTAAGGACCCATTGCCAGACCAGTGGATGGAGCCTGACTGCCCAGGATCCCTTCAACAATGTGGCCCGTACCCTAATCGAAGCCGCGGCAGCCGTATTTGGCGGAACCCAGAGCCTGCACACCAATGCCCTGGACGAGGCAATTGCCCTGCCGACCGATTTTTCGGCGCGGATCGCCCGGAATACCCAACTATTCCTGCAGCAGGAAACCGGGGTTACCCATACCGGTAGACCCCTGGGCCGGAAGCTTTTATTTGGAATCCCTCACCCAGCAATTAGTGGAGGAAGCCGGGAAGCTCATGGCCGAAGTGGAAGCCCTGGGGGGCATGACCAAAGCGATTGAGGCCGGGATCCCGAAAATGCGGATCGAGGAGGCTGCAGCACGGAAACAAGCCCGGATCGACAGCGGGCAGGAGTGCATCGTGGGGGTAAATGCCTTCCGTGCGGAGGAGGAAGAGGAATTGCAAACCCTGGAAGTGGATAACAGGAAAGTGCGCCGGCAACAACTGGCCCGCCTGCGGGAGGTTAAAAAAACACGGGACCCGGAGGCAGTGTCAAGGGCGCTGGAGACGCTGCAAGCAACTGCCCGAACCAAATGGGAGGCCAGCGCAAAAGGGAAGAAATCGGTTCCGGAGGCAGATGCGGGAAATTTACTAGCTTTAGCAGTGGAAGCGGCTAGGGCCCGCGCTACCCTGGGGGAGATCAGCGGCGCCCTGGAAGCAGTCTTTGGGAGGCATAAAGCCGTTTCCAAATCAATTACAGGTGTGTATTCCAAAGAGATAAAAAACAACGAAGATTTTCGCCAGGCACGGGAGCTGGCCGACCGATTTGCCCGGAAAGAAGGCAGGAGGCCCAGGATCCTGATCGCAAAAATGGGCCAGGATGGCCATGACCGCGGCGCCAGGGTCGTGGCAACCGGGTATGCAGACCTCGGATTCGATGTAGACATCGGTCCACTCTTCCAAACCCCCCCGGAAGTGGCGAAACAAGCTGTTGAGAACGACGTGCACTTGCTGGGGATCTCTTCACTGGCCGGGGGGCATTCCACCCTGGTGCCACAGCTGATCTCGGAATTAAAAAAATACGGGCGCGACGATATCCGGGTGGTAGTCGGGGGCGTGGTCCCCGCCAAAGACCACCCCGCGCTTCTCGAGGCCGGGGTCCTCGCCGTATTCGGACCCGGTACGAGTATCCCCCTGGCCGCTGCCCAATTGCTCCGGCATTTGCTCCGGGAACCCGAATAAAAGCACACTTTGTTTCCGCAGGAAAAAGGGGTCCCTCTTTTTAAGTTACTTTAACACCGCCCCCCTAAGTTATTCACTTTGTGTTAACAAAATACATTTTTTAGCACCGTAATTAATCGTATTTTTAACCCCTAACTTACTTTGATCATGGGCAAGATAATTGCTATAGCCAATCAGAAAGGCGGGGTCGGAAAAACAACCACCACCGTTAACCTGGCTGCCTCGCTGGGTGTTCTGGAAAAAAAGGTTTTACTGATTGATGCGGATCCCCAGGCAAACGCCACCTCCGGCCTGGGAATTGAAGTGGATGAGGTGGAATTGGGCACCTACCAGCTCATGGAGCACACCCGATCTGCAGAAGAGACCATCATACAAACGAATTCCCCCAATGTGGACCTGATCCCTTCCCATATCGATCTGGTAGCCATAGAAATTGAACTGGTCGACAAAGACGACCGGGAATACATGATGAAAAAAGCCCTGAACGGCTTGAGTGAGAAGTACGATTTTATCCTGATCGACTGCGCCCCTTCCCTGGGGTTGCTAACCCTCAATGCCCTCACGGCTGCCGATGCGGTGATCATTCCCATCCAATGTGAATATTTTGCACTGGAAGGGCTTGGTAAACTTCTCAATACCATCAAAAGCGTCCAGCGCATCCACAATCCCGAACTGGACATCGAAGGCATGGTCCTGACCATGTTCGATTCCCGCCTGAGGCTATCCAACCAGGTGGTGGAAGAGGTCAGAAAACATTTTGGCGACATGGTCTTCGATACGATCATCCAACGGAATGTCAGGCTGGGTGAAGCCCCCAGCTACGGGGAGACCATCATTAAATACGATGCCAGCAGCAAAGGGGCGGCCAACTACCTCAACATGGCCAACGAACTCCTGAAAAAAAATAGGGAAAAAGTATAATGGCGAAAGCGACAAAAAAACAGGCTTTGGGACGAGGGCTTTCCGCACTTCTGAAAGATCCTGAAAATGACATCAATTCCGTAAACGATAAAAATGCCGACAAGGTGGTGGGCCATATCGTGGAACTCGATATGGACAGCATCGAGGTAAATCCCTTTCAACCCAGATCGAATTTCAACGACGAGGCCCTGGAGGAACTCGCCTCCTCCATCAAGGAATTGGGGCTGATACAGCCTATTACGGTTAGGAAGCTCGACTTCAACCGCTATCAGCTGGTTTCCGGGGAAAGACGATTCCGCGCTTCCAAAATGATAGGGCTGCAGACTATCCCCGCCTATATCCGGATCGCGAATGACCAGGAATCCCTGGAAATGGCCCTGGTGGAAAACATCCAGCGCCAGGACCTGGACCCTATTGAAATTGCCCTCTCCTACCAACGGCTGATCGAGGAAATCCAGCTGACCCAGGAAAAATTGAGTGAACGGGTTGGGAAGAAACGGTCTACCATTACCAATTACATCCGGCTCCTCCGCCTCGATCCCATTATCCAGACCGGGATGCGCGACGGGTTTATTTCGATGGGGCACGGCCGTGCCCTGGTGAATATTGACAACAAACAGGACCAGATCGCCATTTACGAGAAAATTGTGGGGCAAAACCTTTCGGTACGGGATACCGAACGCCTGGTGCAGTCTTATCACGACAAGGGGCTGCAACCCAAAGCGCCCGCCAAAAACGGCACGGAACAACCTGAATTTATCAGGAACAGCGTACACACCCTTCGGGAGGCGCTCGCAGCGAAGGTCACCGTTAAGGCCTCCGGAAATGGCAAGGGGAAGATCAGCATCCCTTTTACCTCCAGGGAGGATTTCCAGCGATTGAAAAAAATCCTTACCGGTGATTCGTAATTTCCTGCCATGTCTCCTGATCCTGTTCCTCATGCAAATGGCTGGGGCCCAGGAAAAACAACCTCAGGAAACCCCCGAAGACAGCCTCAACACGGAACTTCAGGGCAAAGGGATCTCCTTTGAGGAGATCCGGAAAGAAGAAACTATCAACCCGCTTGCACCGAGCAAGGCCGCCTTTTATTCAGCCGTTTTGCCGGGCCTGGGCCAGGTCTACAACAAACGTTACTGGAAAGTGCCCATAGTCTACGCCGCCATTGGGACCGGGGTTTATGCCTACCTCTTCAATGACGGGGAATACGATCGGTTCCGTTCGGCCTTCAAAAGGAGGAGGGCGGGCTTCACGGATGACGAATTCTATGACATCAATAATTCCGGTGTCGTCCCCGGCACCCCCGACGTCTCAGACCAGGCCCTTCAGGATGCCCAGGAGCGTTACCAGCGCGATCGCGACCTGGCGCTACTGATAACCATAGGCCTCTATGCCCTCAACATCATTGATGCCAATGTGGATGCCCATTTAAAACAGTTTAATGTGAATGAAAACCTCGGGCTTGAACGTCCGCCCGTTCCTGAACTATCATCCCATAACCACAGACCCTTACTACGGGCTGGCAGTAACCGTTAACTTTTAAGTCATGAAAATCGCCTTGTTTGGGTACGGAAAGATGGGCAAGTTGATCGAGGAACTCGCAGTGGAAAGAGGGCACACCGTCGTGGCGAGGATAGATATCGACACGGCCGGGGTGGATTATACGGAAATGGAAATGGCGATAGATTTCAGTACTCCTGAAGCCGCCCCGGGCAATATCCGTGGCTGCCTGGAAAACGGCATCCCGGTAATATCAGGGACCACCGGATGGCTGGAGGCCTATGGCCAGATGGAGGCCTTGTGTGAAAAGCACAACGGGGCCTTTCTCTATGCCTCCAATTTCAGCCTGGGGGTCAATGTATTTTTTGAGCTCAATGCCTATCTGGCGGAAATGATGCGTACGCTGACAGATTATAAGGTGGTTATAGAGGAAATCCACCACACACAAAAGCTGGATGCACCCAGCGGGACGGCGATCACCCTGGCCGAAGGGATTATTGAACGGTCATCCTATCAGGGCTGGTCCGTCAACGGGGAGGCCGGCCATAACATCCCTATCCATTCCAAAAGGGAGGGGCAGGTGCCCGGAACCCATTCCGTCACCTACGGCAGCGCGATCGATGCCATAGAAATCCGCCATGAGGCCCACAGCCGCAAGGGATTTGCCCTGGGGGCGGTGGTTGCTGCAGAGTGGTTGCTGGGGAAACAGGGGGTTTTCGGAATGAAAGACGTCCTGCAATTGGGTAAGAAATAAGAACAGGCCGCCTGACCCGTTTATGGGGCAGGGGTCAAGAAAAAAAATGACCGGGGCCTGCAGGCCCATTTAATTCATATATGTTATGGATGCATCACAATGGTTACTATTTATACTCCTTGTTCAGTTAATCCACTTCGCGGGTACCTGGAAACTCTATCAAAAAGCCGGCAGAAAAGCCTGGGAGGCTGCCATCCCGGTATACAACGCCATTGTGCTCATGCAGATCATACGGAGGCCCAAGTGGTGGGTGCTGTTGCTCTTCATCCCCATTATCAACCTGCTGATGTTCCCGGTGGTCTGGGTAGAAACCATCCGGAGCTTCGGGAAAAACACCATCCTGGATACCTGGCTGGTGATCCTTACCCTGGGGTTTTATATCTACTATGTGAATTATGCGTTGGATGTACAATACATCGAAGATCGCAGCCTCCATCCTAAAACAACCCTGGGTGAATGGGTCAGCTCCATCGTGTTTGCCATTGTGGCGGCAACCCTGGTGCACACTTATTTTATGCAACCCTATGTGATCCCGACCGGGTCCCTGGAGAAAACCCTGCTGGTGGGCGACTTCCTCTTTGTAAGCAAGTTCCACTATGGGGCCCGCACCCCCATGACCACCCTCGCGGCACCCATGGTACACGATACCCTTCCCGGGTTGGGCATTCGTTCCTATTTGAACTGGCCTCAACTCCCCTACTTCAGGTTGCCGGGATTCCAGAAAATCAAGCGCAACGATATCGTGGTCTTCAGTTGGCCGGCCGACACCGTCCGCATTTTCTTCAAAAAGGAGAAAGGGGTTAAAAAGCCAATCGACAAAAAGTCGAATTATGTAAAACGCTGTGTTGGCTTACCGGGCGATTCCCTCTCGGTGATCGGGGGGTATGTATATATAAACGGGAAGCAAATTACCCTCCCCAGCCGGGCCAAACCCCAGTATACCTATGCCGTGTATTCCAATAAGGGGGTGTCTTCCCGCTTGCTGCGGGAGAAAGGCATTACCGAATTTAACCGCAAATATCTGTCTGCTCCCCTGAACCAGGCGCAATTAGTCACCCTAAAGGACTACCTGCTAGGGGCCAACCAAAATACGGATGGGGAAATAGAATTGTACACCAACTACCGGGGAATCCCGCCGGAGGTGGTAGGGAAAGCAGGCCTCTCCCTGCGGGAAGTGACAGACCGGGAGCGCTATGTTACGATGACCGATAAGGAAGCCGGGGCGCTCCGCCAGAATGCCGATATTGATTCAGTGGTCAAACAATTGCAACCCAAAGGGCAGCAGGGGGCAAATATCTTTCCCCAGGACCCTGCCTACCCCTGGAACAACGACTACTTCGGCCCGATCTATATTCCGCAAGCGGGAAAGACCGTAGCCCTGAATCCAAGGGTGCTCCCGCTGTATAAAAAGATTATCAGGGACTATGAGGGCAATACGGTAAGCGTTTCAGGCAACCAGGTCCGCATCAACGGCGAGGTTGCGAACTCCTACACCTTCAAACAGGATTATTACTGGATGATGGGCGATAACCGCCACCGGTCCGAGGACAGCCGTACCTGGGGATACGTCCCCGAAAACCATATAGTTGGAAAACCCGTATTTATTTGGATGAGCATAGAAGGCATCAACGACGGCATCAGCCACTGGAAACCGCGCTGGGATCGATTTTTCACCACAGTGCACGGGGACGGGGAACCGCGTTCCTATTTCCGCTATTTCCTGATCCTGCTGGCTGCCTGGTTTGTATTCGATTATTTCAGGAAACGAAGAAAAAAGTCGGATTAAGGATCCGGGACAACGTTTTCCCTTGCGCCAAATAAAGTTTTTATTTTGAAATTGCTGCTCCACCCCGCTTACTGCCCCGGCATCGACACCTTTGCTGCCCTGGTACAACATGATGTGGTATGGGAGACAGAGGACAATTACCAGAAACAAACCTATCGCAACCGCTGCTATATCTGCAACGACCAGGGAAAGCAGATGCTCAATATCCCCATACAACATGTAGGCGGACGGGAGGGGAGACAAAAATACAAAGATGTCAGGCTGAAGAATTCCTACCCCTGGCAGCGACAGCACTGGCGGACCTTACAGACGGCCTACAGGACTTCTCCCTTTTTCGAGTACTATGAAGATGAGCTCGCCCCGCTATATGAGCGTGCATTCAGGTTTTTACTGGATTTTAACCTGGAGGTCACGGCCATCTTGTGCGCTTGCCTTCAATCTGAAATGCCTCAGGCCAGGACCGCCTCCTATGAATTGAAACCGGAAGGCCTGTACGATGCCCGCTACCTGGTGGATGCCAAGAGGGAACCCACCCCCTTCCCCATACAATATCATCAGGTGTTCGGCGACCGCCATGGATTTATCCCCCACCTGAGTGTCCTGGACCTCCTTTTCAACCTGGGGACCACCTGCCTGATGGAATTACAAAATTATCCCCTGCCCTTCAACCATGACTAGGTTCGCTCTCCACTACGGAATCCACTTTATTCTGCCGGTGCTTATCGGCTATTTCTTCTATCCCAACCAGCGGCTCCGCGCGATCCTGATCCTCCTGGGCGGGTTGCTGATCGACCTTGATCACTTGCTGGCACATCCGGTGTATGATCCCTCCCGCTGTAGTATCGGGTTCCACCCCCTGCACAGTTATTTGGCTATAGGAGGATACCTGTTGTTGACATGTTTCCCTAAAACCAGGATTTTTGGCATCGCCCTTCTGATCCACATCAGTGCCGATGTGGCGGATTGTTTATGGCTTTTCCTCCAGGCGTAAGGTAGCTTTGACCGGGAAGTGGTCGGAAAGCACAACGTTGAAATTGGTGTGAGACCTGACCTCGAATTTGGGGTCGGCCAGAATGAAATCGATACGCAGCGGATAATATTTAAAGTTAAAAGTGCGTCCGTACCCCGCCCCTCTCTCCCGGAAACTGTCGTTCAGGTCGCCTTTGATGGTCCGGTAGACATTTGAAAACTGGGTATTGTTAAAGTCACCGCATACAAGGATGGGGTACCGGGTAGCCGCCATGTGGTCTGCCACTAGCTCTGCTTGCTGCTGTTGTTTGTGGAAGGTATAGTTCAGGCGCTCATAGAAGCCTGGGGTTGCCAGTTCCTTCAGATGTCCGCGTTTGGGGACAAACTGGTAGGATTGCAGGTGAATGTTATATACCCGTATGGTATCCTTGTGATATACAATATCGGCATAGATGGCGTTGTTTTTCGAATTTGGAAATTCCAGTGATCCTTTGGCAACTATCGGGAATTTGGAAAAGATGGCCTGAGGCACGTGCGGTTCGGTGTCGTAAATATAGTTGAAGAAGTGAAATGGGTATTGGGTGAATTTTTTAGTCTGGGTATAGTCAAATTCCTGGAAGCATAACAGGTCGGGGTCCTGGGTTTTTATAAAATCGAGGATGTCATCGGCCACCCGGTCGCTCTTCAGCTGATGGTACGGATCGAATCCCCGGGCGTTAAAAGTCAGAACACTCATATCGTCCGGGCGTACGGATTTGTGCCGGAACCGGATTTCATAAAAAATCCCATGAAACAACAGGGCCACCAAAAGGGCAAACCCTGAAAGCAGCATGTACCGAATTCTGAAGAAGAGCCAGAACAGGACAAACAACAGGTTGATGAACACCAGGATAGGAACCACCAGGCTGAGATAGGGCAATACGGGAAGCATGCTAAGCGTGACGTAGTGCGTTACGCAGGAAACCAGCAACAACAGGGCGGCACCGCTGTTGAGGAAAAGCACGATCTGCGAGAAAAGTGAATTTTTAGTCATCCATTAATCTTCTTTGCCCGCTTTGAACAGGAAATCCTTTTCCTCTTTGGAAAGGCTTTCATACCCCGATTTGCTGATTTTATCCAGGATGGCATCGATCTTTCGCTGCCGGCTTTCCTTCTGATAGTTCACATTTTGTGTGGTTTCACGGGTTTTCTTGCGGTAAACCGTCTTGAGGGGGGGCTTTTTTTCCCGGCGTTTAAAGAGTCCGGCCACCGCATCGAGCATTTTCGAAAACCCATCGCCTATATCCCGTCCTTTCGCCAGTTGACTCGCGTACAGATATCCAAGGAAGGCGCCCCCCAGGTGGGCCAAATGGCCCCCGGCGTTTCCGCCTGTCGGGATCTGCACCAGATCGATCAGGACCACGAACACCCCGATATACCATAGTTTGATGTTAAAGAAGAAGAACCGCACTTCCTGATTGGGAATGTAGGTGCAGACGAAGATCAGCACCGCCGTAACGCCCGCAGAGGCCCCGATAAGGGAGGAGTTTATACCCATCAGCGCCGGAAAGACATTGTAACTCAGGAGGAACATCAGCCCGCCCAGGATCACCCCGAGAAAATACACATTGATAAAGCGCCTGGGGCCAAAAAGATTCAGGAAGATCCTGGCTGCAAAATAAAGGACCATCATGTTCCAGAAAATGTGCCAGATCCCCCCGTGGAAAAAAGAATAGGTGATGATTGTCCAGGGACGAACAATAAAAGTATAAAAATCCTTGGGCAGTTCAAACCACTGCATTATCGCGTCGTAACGCAGGCCGAGCAAAAAAGTGAGCAGGCCGTTCACAACGAATACGACCACATTGAGGGCAATGAGTTTTTCCGCTATGCTGAGCCGCGCGTACTGGTATCGGATATTCCCTGTGTTCATTTAATTCCAGCGATTCTTGTTGAACTGATTTTTCTTCCAGTACCACATCATGATAAACCCGAATAAGGCTCCGCCCACATGGGCAAAATGTGCGATCCCATTGCCGAATATGGAGTATCCGGTGACCCCGGAAAACAAATCCAGCCCGATCAGCACGGGGATAAAGTATTTGGCTTTGATGGGCACGGGCAAAAATATAAGAAACAATTCACTATTCGGGAAGGCCATCCCGAAGGCGACCAGGATCCCATAAATTGCACCGGAGGCACCCACGGCTGGGGTATTGAAGCCATTAAGGAAATTATCGATGGTGCTTTTGGACGCCAGTTGATACCAGTCCGGATTGTATTTCCCGTCGCCGATGATCTGAAGCACCTGATCCCTGGTAATGCCAGAGGACGTGATGATATCCATCCCATGGTTGAAATAATAATAGTTCACCCCGGTATGGATGAGGGCGGCCCCCAGACCGGCCGAGAAATAAAAAAACAGGAATTTGTTCCTGCCCCACATACGTTCGAGCGGAGACCCAAAGGCCCAGAGGGCATACATGTTAAAGAGGATGTGCATAAATCCCCCGTGCATAAACATATGGGTGACCAATTGCCACCATTCGAAATTATGATTCATGGGGAACCATAGCGAAAACATCCCATACATCCTGTCGGGATACAGATTGGTCGCTATAAAAAACAAAACATTGATAATCAGCAGGTGCTTGATCGCTTCGGTAAGTCTCCCCATTTAGTTGAATTTTTTATCGATATCCCGTTCCGTGAGGGTCACGTAAACCGGTTTGTTAAACGGACTCAAGGTAGTTTCCTTACAGGCAAAAAGATCGTCCACCAAAGCCATCTGGGAGGCCGGGTCCAGGGCGTCCCCGGCTTTGACCGCCAGTGTGCGGCAAAGGGTCTTTGAAAGGGCATCTGCCTGGGAATACCCTTCGGTCTCATCGTGCTGATGGCAATCGGCCATCACGGCCTCAAGCACCGTTTCCACTTCGCTGTCTGAAACCATGATTGGCACCCCGGTGACTTCCAACTGGTCTTCTTTCCCATGTCCGAAAACAAAACCAACCGCTTTGAGCGGTTCCATGAGGTCCTGCAATACCGCCATTTCCGATTTGGAATAGGGAAGATGCAGGGGAAACAGCAACTGCTGGCTGACGGCATTGCGGATCGTGGTACTTTTCAGGAATTTTTCATACAACACCCGCTGATGCGCCCGGTTCTGGTCGATCACCAACATGCCTGATTTGATGGTGGTAACGATATATTTACGCCTCAACTGGAAGGTGGTACCCGAAGGGCGGTCCAAAGCGTCATCGGATTCGAAGAAATTCCCGGTGATCGTATCGGACTCCACGCGCAGGCTGCTGGAGCCCAGGGTTTCCCTTTCCCCGGAATCCAATCCCGTATACAGGGCCTCCCATTGGGAGGAAGTCCCGGAAACAGGGTGCCGCAACCTGGGGCGCAAGTGTCCCGGCTCTTGCCGGAATGGGTTATATCCGGGATCCACACTAATCCCCGGCGCTGTAACGGCTTTGTCTTTATACGCATACGGTGTGTCCAAATTCCTGTCGTGATCGAAATCCAGCACTGGCGCCACGTTAAATTGGCCCAGGCTGTGTTTCACAGCCGACCGCAGGATTGCGTACAAACTCCTTTCATCATCGAATTTGACCTCGGTTTTGGTGGGGTGGATATTGATATCAATAGACTCAGGCGGCACCTCCAGGTAAAGGAAATAGCCCGGGTAGGTATCCCCTTTGATAAGGCCCTCGAAAGCCGCCATCAGGGCGTGGTGTAGGTAAGAACTTTTTATGAACCGGTTATTTACGAAAAAGAACTGTTCCCCCCGGCTTTTGCGTGCATATTCCGGTTTGAAGACAAAGCCGGAAATGCCGACCACCTGGGTCTGCTCCTCTACCGGTACCAGCTTTTCATTGGTCCTGGTGCCAAAGATGTGGACAACACGTTTCTTCAGGGAAGTAGCCGGCAGGTTGAAGAGTTCGCCCCCGTTATTGTAAAAATGAAAGGCCACGGTGGGATGGGCAAGGGCCACCCTGTGAAATTCATCGGTAATATGGCGGAGTTCCACCTTATGGGATTTCAGGAAATTCCTTCGGGCCGGGATATTAAAAAAAAGATTCTTGACGGAAACAGAAGTCCCTGCCGGGGTGGCCGTCACTTCCTGGGCTACCACCTCGCTGCCCTCTATCTTCAGGAGGGTACCCAATTCGTCATCGGCCGGGCGGGTTTGCATTTCCACATGGGCAATGGCGGCGATAGAAGCCAGGGCTTCTCCCCGGAAGCCTTTGGTATGCAGGTTGAATAAATCTTCGGCAGCCCTGATCTTGGAGGTTGCATGGCGCTCAAAACTCAGCCGCGCATCCGTCGGGCTCATCCCGAAGCCGTCATCCGTAACCTGTACCAGGGTTTTTCCCCCGTCCTTGACTATAAGCTTCACCCGGGAGGCCCCTGCGTCGATAGCGTTTTCCATCAGTTCCTTGACGACAGAAGCCGGGCGCTGGACCACTTCCCCCGCTGCAATCTGGTTGGCGACATGGTCGGGCAGGAGTTGGATGCGATCAGACATTAGCTGTTGAAGAATATGGATAGGTCGAAATCTATTATGTAGAGGGCCACTAGGATAAGAATCGCCAGGATGATCAGGAAACGGCTATTCAGGTGGCGGTCACCGGTGCGTCGCAAATCGGCCATGGCATTGTTGAATTTGCCTTTCAAGCCCCTGTGGGTATCCAGGGTGGTCCTGTATTTATCGAGTTTATGCTGGATTTTATATGGATTTCCCTTCCCCTTGTCATCGTAAAAGCGGGGTGAATAGCTGAACTTTTTATTCTTGCGCAATTTGTTGAATCGTCCCATGCTGCTCTGTTTTCAAAGGTACTCAAAATCAAAAAGAGTGCCGAGACCTGCTTCCCAAAAATTGTTAACAGCCAAAAGAAACAGCAGGAAGATGCGGTGTGCAAAATTAGGGGTATCAATGTCCCAGGGAAGCCATTTTAATGGCCGCAACAGCGGCTTCCGTGCCTTTGTTCCCCAGCCGGCCCCCGCTCCTGGCCCTGGCCTGTTCCAGGGTATCATCCGTCAGCACGCAGAAAATCACCGGGGTATTGCCCTGCACATTCAGGTCCTTGACCCCCTGGGCAACTGCTTCACAAACAAAATCAAAATGGCGCGTTTCCCCACGGATCACACTTCCAATGGCGATCACGGCATGCTGTGGTATATGTTTGATCAGCTTCCTGCACCCGAAGGGGAGTTCAAAACTGCCGGGGACATTCCAGCGGGTAATATGGGCTGGGGGCACCCCACAGGCCAGCAGGGTATCCCGGGCTCCTTCAAAAAGGTTTTCCGTGATTTCGGAATTCCATTCAGAGACCACAAGGCCGAATCTCATTTGACTGGCGTCCGGGAGTTGGGTCGGGTCAAATTCCGAAAGGTTCTTATGCTCCGTAGCCATGGTTACTCCCCTTTTTGGGCCATCCCAATAAACACGTCGACCGTGGTGGCCTCCTGGGATTTTGGAAATTCGTCCTTAATCCTGCGGAAATACCCCAGGGCCTTTGAATTCTGTTTTAACTGGAGGGCGGTGATCCCCGCTTTGTAGAGGTACCTGGGGGTGGTAAAGTCGTTGGTACTGTGTTTAACGGCCCGTTCATAATAGTCCAGGGCGTCTTCCGGTTGGCCGAGTTGCTCAAAGGCGTCCCCTATACCTCCCTTGGCCAGGGCCCCTAAAATGGCATCGTCCGAAGAGAAATTCTCAAGATATTTGATAGCCTGGTCGTATTCCTGCATATTCAGATAAGCCATTCCTGCTGCGTAGTTTGCCAGGTTAGCCGCCCGGGTGCCCTTGTATTCGTCAATAATATCCAAAAACCCGTATTTACCCTCAGCCCCGTTAAGCGCCAGGTTATAGAGGGAATCCTGCTCTGTTCCGTTCAGGGCCTGATCGAAGTATTGCTGGGGATAGTAGAGTTCATTGGCGGCACTCTCTTCCTTGGGACGCTGCACGAACTGGTTGTAAGCCAGGTATCCCAATACGGCAACTGCAATGACCCCGATGACACCCAAAATGTAATTCTGGTTCCTGTGTACCCATTGTTCTGAACGCGAAGCCTTTTCATCGAGCGAACTAAAAACCTCGGCTGTGGCACTTTTATGGGCTGCCTTTTCCCGTTCCTCCGCCTTGTTTTTAGGTTTGAAACCGCGTTTCTTGTATGTAGCCATGCTTCCTTTAATTGGTGGCGCAAAAATAAGGGTTTTCTTAAAACCGGCGCTCTAATTATTCGTTATTTTTCGATAATTTGCAGGCTTCACATTTTAATTAATTACGCTCCAAGACCGAATGTTTTTACAGAAAGTATCGCTTGTCCACTACAAAAATTTTGAGAGCCGTGAATTTGAATTCGACAAGAAGATCAACTGTTTGGTTGGGAACAATGGCGTAGGGAAGACCAATGTCCTGGATGCCATTTACCACCTGTGTTTTGGAAAAGGCTACTTCAACCCGGTAAGTACCCAGAACATACGCCACGGGGAAGATTTCTTCGTCCTGGAGGGGGTTTTTGAAAAAGACGGGCATGCCGAAAAAATCGTTTGCAGCCTGAAGAAGGGTGCCAAGAAAGTAATCAAAAGGAACGGGAAAGTCTACGAACGGCTTTCGGACCATATCGGCCTGTTGCCCCTGGTGATTATCTCTCCTGCAGACCGGGACCTTATCATCGAGGGCAGTGATACCCGGAGGAAATTCATGGACGGGGTTATTTCCCAGGCAGATAAAGCCTACCTGCAGGCGCTGATCAATTACAATAAAGTCCTCATGCAGCGGAATTCCCTCCTGAAATACTTCGCGGCCAACCATACCTTCGACCCCGCCACGATTTCCGTCTACAACAAGCAATTACACACCTATGGGAGTGAGATTTACAAAAAACGCGAACTGTTTATCAATGCCTTCCTCCCTCTTTTCGGGCAACAATACCGGGCCATCTCCGGGCGGCAGGAAGAGATTGGCCTGGTATATGAAAGCCAGTTGAAAGAGGAGGGCCTGGAACAGCTGCTGGAAAAAGGATTGGAGCGCGACAGAACCCTGCAATATACCAGTTGGGGGATCCATAAGGACGATCTGAAATTTGAGATCGCGGGCTATCCTATCAAAAAATTCGGCAGCCAGGGGCAGCAGAAATCCTATCTGATTGCCCTCAAATTTGCCCAGTTCCACCTGTTAAAGCAGCAAGCCGGGACCACGCCCCTCCTTTTGATGGACGATGTGTTTGACAAGTTGGATGAAGAAAGAGTCTCCCATATCATCGGCATGGTCGACGACGAGAACTTCGGCCAGATCTTTCTCAGCGACACCCACCCGGAACGTACGGAAACCATCGTTAAAAATATTCATCAAAGCTATAAAATCTTTACCTTGTAGCATGGCACGGGCAATGGGTTTCATGCTGGCACTTCTGTTAATAGGCTGCAAGGGGCACATCTCCCGCGAAGCCTTGAAAAACCTGAACGGGTATTGGGAAATCAGCCGTGTGGAGGCGGCCGATGGCCAGGAAAAAACCTATTCACTGAACCCCACTATAGACTACATCCAACTGCAGGGTGACCGCGGATTTCGCAAGAAAGTACAGCCCCGTGCGGACGGCACCTACGACACTTCTAACGACGCCATATTCTTCACCGTGCAGGAAAAACAGGGCGCCTTTTTCATGGTCTATCAGGGGGAGGATTCCGAATGGTCGGAGCAGCTGATTCAGCTCAACGAAAAGGCCTTCGGGGTGGTGAATGAGCAAAATATAATATACCGCTACCGGCGGTATCAACCAATAGAAACACATCCATGAGCAACAAAAAAGAAAGGGACCAATCCCTCGCCGGGCTGCTCAGGGAATTTATCAGTGCCAACAAATTGCAGTCGGGTATAGACAAGGTCCATGCGAGGAATGCCTGGAAAAACCTCATGGGCAAGGGGGTGAATACCTATACGACTGCTGTGGAATTGCGGAACGATACCCTTTTCGTATCCCTGTCTTCCTCGGTTTTAAGAGAAGAACTGAGTTTGGGTAAGAGCAAGATCATTGCCATGCTCAATGAAGAACTGGGTCGGGATCTTATTAAGAACCTGGTGCTAAGATAGGAAGAGGGAAGAGAAGGCGTCCCGGCGGAATATTAGGCTCAGGACCCGTAGATCTCACGCCCTGAAAAGTGAAACGTGCCTTCGATCACCGCATTTTCATCGCTATCCGATCCATGGATGGCATTTTCACCAATGTCCCTGGCATACAACTTACGGATGGTACCTTCCGCGGCCTCCTGAGGATTGGTGGCGCCGATCAGGGCCCGGAAGTCCTCCACGGCATTCTCCTTCTCCAGGATAGCCGAAACGATGGGGCCCCGTGTCATGAAATCCACCAATTCCTCAAAGAAGGGGCGGTCTTTGTGGATGGCGTAAAATGCCTTGGCGTCCCTCCTGCTGAGCTGGGTGTATTTCATGGCTATGATCTTGAAACCGGCCGAGGTTATCTTTTCCAGAATGGCCCCGATATAGCCATTTTCAACCGCATCGGGCTTGATCATAGTGAATGTCCTGTTCCCTGTCATTTGAAAAATTTTGTGCAAAAGTACATTTTCTGCATTCAACCCGCAACAATATTATTTGCCGTACATAAAGGCCCCTCCGCCCCCGTGCCGCTCCCCTTAAAATTCCCCGGCCATGCATTACCATCGTCAATATGTTGTATCTTTGCCCGAATGAATCCAAAGGATCTCCAGACCATTCGGGAACTGCTGAGTACGCCAAGGAAGATCGCCGTTGTACCCCATAAGAACCCAGATGGCGATGCCATAGGTGCTTCACTGGCTATCAGGCACTTCCTCACCGATACGGGACACAGGGCCCTGGTGATTTCCCCAAACGATTACCCCAAATTCCTGAAATGGATGCCCGGCTCGGCGGAAGTAGTTAATTTCGAATGGGACCGGGATAAAGCCACTGATTTCCTCAAGGAGGCCGAGCTGATCGTTACCCTCGACTTCAACCAACTCAGCCGGACCGGAGCCATGTCCGAACCCCTTCAAGCCTCAGCTGCCGTTTTTCTGATGATCGACCACCACCAGGAACCAGACCACTTTGCACAGCTGGCTTATTCCGATCCGGCAATGAGTTCCACCTGCGAAATGGTCTATAACCTCCTGGAAAGCCTGGATGCCCTGGGCCGGATCGGCCCAGAAATAGCCAATTGCCTGTACGCCGGGATCCTAACCGATACCGGCTCCTTTAAGTACGCGGCAACCTCCAGCCGCACCCACAGGGTAGTTGCCGACCTGATTGACCGGGGGGCGCAAAACACCGAAGTACATTCAAGGATCTTCGACACCAATACGCCCGAAAGGCTCCGCCTGCTGGGGATAGCACTTGGAAATATGGTCATCCGCAGCGAATATGCCACAGCTTATACCAGCCTCCGGCAGGAGGAACTGGATGCCTGCCAGTATAAGAAAGGCGATACGGAAGGTTTCGTGAATTACGGGCTCACCCTGGAAGGGATCCGCTTTGCTGCAATCTTTATAGAGAACCGCGAAGAAGGGATCATCAAGATCTCCTTCCGGTCCAAGGGTGACTTCTCCGTAAACGATTTTGCACGGGAACATTTTGGTGGTGGGGGCCACGTAAACGCGGCAGGAGGGCGTAGCCACGACTCCATGGAGGCTACCATTTCCCGCTTTGAATCCCTGCTGGCCTCCCAACAGGAAAAATTAACCGCATGAGATACCTGGCCTTAATTGCTTTTTGTCTGATCATGTTCGCTTGCGGGGGCCCTGTACCCAGGCGACCCGTGGAGGTGCATTCCGGAAGTTTTATGAAAGAATCCATTGCCAGGAATAAGGACTTGCTGGCACAGGAAGAAGAGAAGATCAAAAATATAATCGCCGCCGACAGCCTCCATAGCTATATTGCCAGCGCTTCAGGATCCTGGTATTATTACCTTGCCAGGAATGAAGCAACGGATTATACACCCATAGCCGGTGACCTGGTAACCATCCGGTACAACATCCTCAGCCTCGAAAATGATACCATTTACAGCATGGATGAAATCGGGGTGAAGCAGTACCTGGTAGACCGCGAAGACCGGGATTTTTTATTCCCTGGCCTCCGGAACAGTGTCAAACTCCTGAAAGCAGGCGAAGCGGCAACCTTTTTATTTCCTTCCTCCCTGGGGTACGGCTATCAGGGTGACCAGGACCGGATTGGGCCCAACGTCCCCTTAAAATCCACAATTAGCTTAGATGCCATCGAAAAACAGAAGGACAGTGTCCAAAATTAAAAAGTAAAGCATGAAAACGACCACAATACTTTTCCTATCCGCACTGGCTGCGATCAACAGTTGTAAACCAGGAAAATATGCCGACCTGGGCGACGGACTGTTCGCAAACATCGAAACCACCAAAGGAGATATCATTGTGAAGCTGGAGTACCAGAAAACTCCCCTTACCGTGGCTAATTTCGTCTCCCTCGCTGAAGGGACCAACCCTTTTGTCAGCGATAAATACAAGGGGCGCAAATACTACAACGGGGTGACATTCCACCGGGTGATCAAGGATTTTATGATACAGGGGGGTGACCCTACCGGCACTGGAACCGGTAATCCGGGGTACCGTTTCAAGGACGAGTTCAACGATTCGCTCAGGCACGATAAGGAAGGCATCCTATCCATGGCCAATGCAGGCCCGGGAACCAATGGGAGTCAATTCTTCATCACCCATCGGGCTACACCCTTCCTCGACGGGAAACACACGGTTTTCGGGGAGGTGGTCGAAGGCCTGGACGTAGTGGATTCCATTGCAAATGTGAAAACTGCCGTGGCTGATAAGCCGGTTGTGGACGTGGTCATGAAAGAAGTGGACATCATCCGTAACGGCAAGGAAGCTAAGGATTTCGATGCCGTGCAGGTGGTCACTGATTATTTTGTGGAAGAACAGGCCAAGATCAACGCCCTGAAAAAAGTTAAAAACGATCAGGCGGAAGAATTTGCCCGGCAGGTTGAAACAGCAAACGAATTGCCATCAGGGCTCAAATACATCATTGTCAAGGAAGGCACGGGCGAAAGGCCCAAAATGGGGCAGATGGTCATGGTTCGGTATGCCGGCTACCTCATGGATGGCACCCTGTTCGACACCAACTACCCGGAAGTGGCCCGGGCTTATAACATGTATGATTTAAGAAGGGAACAGGGGGGCGGCTATGAACCCTTGGCGATGGAATACAGTCAGTCATCCAGGCTGATCGCCGGTTTCAAGCAGGGCCTCCTGAATATGGAAACAGGCGCAAAATGGCGTTTGTTCATCCCTGCCCACCTGGGGTATGGCTCCCAGGGCAGTGGCCCCATCCCGCCGAACTCCGACCTGGTCTTCGACCTGGAGATCATAGAAAGCGGGGAATAAAAAACCCTTCCGGCGGAAGGGCTACAAACCTATTTCCAGTTCTGGGATTTTAACTTGACGGTAGCTTTCAGGATGTCCATTTGCGAGATCTGCCCGGCAAGCTTTCCATTTTCCAGGATCGGGAAGCGCCTCCTTTTGGCTTCCAGAAATTTCTTTGCCGCGTCGAAGATGTTCATGTTGCCGTCTATGGTCTCCACGTTCCGGACCATATGGTTTTCCACCTGGCTTTTCCCAATCGGCATGTTGTAATAGCGGCTTTCCGAAATATGCCGGATGCAATCCCCTTCGGAAATGATACCTATCAATTCATTCTTGTCATTGACCACTGGCCCCCCCGAAATCCGGTTTCGGATAAGTTTTTCAATTACTTCCTCCACCGACTGATCGGGCCGGAAGGTGATTAGGTTCCGGGTCATATAGTCGCTTACCTTCAGTGGAACCGCTTCCTCTTCGGGTTTTCTCCTCCGCCCCATAAAGCTCTTGATGCCCATGTCCTGATAGATTAGCTCGCATTGCTCTTTTCTAAATATACACAATTTTCGGATACCATCCGACATCCGTAAGTGTTTCATATTCAATTTGTACCGCCCCTGGAAAGAAGAAAATTGCGGAGCGCTTTATTTTTCGGGAATGTGTTGCAGTACGTCCAGTAATAATTTCCAATATTTCTGAACCGAGGAGATTTGGACCCTTTCATCCGGGGAATGCGCCCCCCTGATGGTCGGCCCGAAGCTGATCATATCGAGGTCAGGGTAAACCGCCCCGATGATCCCACATTCCAGGCCGGCATGGCAGGATATCACCCGGGGTTCCTCTTTAAAAAGCTCCTTATAACGGGCTACCAGCAACTGCAGGATCTCAGATCCCGGGTTTGGGCTCCAGCCCGGGTATTCCCCGCTAAACCCGACTTCCATCCCGGCTTTCTCAAATGTTGCCTTTATGGTTTCAGCCAGTTCTTCTTTCAGGGAATCGTCCGATGAGCGGGCCAGGCAGCCAACGGAAATATTTCCATCCTTTACAGATACCCGGGCCAGGTTATTGGAAGCGGCTACCAGGCTTTCCATGTGCCGGTCCATCCGGTATACCCCGTTAGGTACGCCGGCCAGTGCTTCCAGGAGGTCGTTTTGGGCCTTATCCTCAAGCACAGTGGGCGGTAGGACGGTCGGGGCAAGTTGTATGTTCAGCCCGGGTTCCAGGGCCGCAAAGCTATCTGCAATCTCCTTCCCCCAGGAGGGAAAGGCCGCTTCAAGGGTCTCCTTTTGGTCTGACGGAACCGTAAACTGTGCCGAACTTTCCCTGGGGATCGCATTTCTAAGGCCTCCCCCATCTATCGATACCAGTTGCATGGCACAGGATTCAGAAGCCTGTGCCAGCAATTCGTTCATTATCTTGTTCGCATTGCCCAGGCCCAGGTGGATATCCATGCCACTATGGCCTCCCCTCAGGCCCTTGACGGTAAGGGTGTAGGATGCGGCGCCCGGATCGGGCGGCAGTGCGTGGTATGACCGCGTGGCGGTTATATCTACCCCTCCGGCACAACCAATATCTATTTCGTCGTCTTCCTCCGTGTCCAGGTTCAGAAGGACCTGCCCCCGTAATACCCCGGGTTGCAGGCCTTTGGCCCCGGTCATCCCGGTTTCCTCGTCGATGGTGAACAGGGCTTCCAGTGGCGGGTGCACGATCCGGTCACTGGCCAGGATGGCCATCATGCTGGCCACCCCCATCCCGTTGTCTGCCCCCAGGGTAGTCCCTTTGGCACGGACCCAATCCCCATCCGTAAACATCTCGATCCCCTGTCGTTCAAAATCGAAAGCCGTATCGGCATTTTTCTGGTGAACCATGTCCAAATGCGCTTGCAGGATCACCGGCTTCCGGTTTTCCATTCCTTTGCTGGCCGGTTTTCGGATCAGGATATTACCCACACTGTCCTCAGAGGTTTCTAACCCCAGTGAACGGCCGAAGTTGAGCATAAACCGGATCACTTTCTCTTCCTTTTTGGAAGGCCTGGGTATTTCGTTCAGGTCGGCGAAAGAACGCCAAACGGCTGCGGGCTCCAGCGCAATAATTTCATTTCTCATATAAGAAGTAACTTCCGGCAAAAGTACTCAATGGGAACCACCTGGCCTGAGATTTGGCTATTTTTACCGGCATGAAAGAAAGGTTGAAGAACGCCATCGCCTTGGCCTTAGTGCCACAGATCGGGCTTGTGCTCTGGTTGAGGGGGCAACCGCAATGGGTGGAAACCTGGTACAGCAATGGGGTATACCCCCATATCGCCTCCTTTTTTCACCGCTTATACGGGTGGGTACCCTTTTCCGTCGGGGATTGCCTCTATGCCCTGCTGATTGCCTCCGGGATCATTTATGTAGTTAAGAATCGTGTGAAAATCCGCAGGAAACCCCTGGTTTTCTTGAGGGATGTGATCCTGGTCCTCTCGGTTGCCTATTTCAGCTTTAACCTTCTCTGGGGGCTCAATTATTACCGGGAGCCCCTTCAAAAGAAACTTCAGCTGAAGGAAGCCTATAGCCCGAAAGAACTTATCACCCTGAGCGGAAAATTGATAGAACGGACCAATGAACTGCAATTCCGTTTAACAGCAGATTCGATTCGGCCGGTTGCCGTGCCCTACGACCGGCAAACTATCTTACAGGAGACCCTGGAGAGCTACACCATGATAGGCAGGGTTTACCCCTTCCTGCAATACCGGCGACCCAGCATCAAGATTTCCCTCTTCAGTACCCTCCTGACCTATATGGGTTATGGCGGCTACCTGAACCCTTTCACCAATGAAGCCCAGGTAAACGGCAAAATCCCGGCCTTCCGGTATCCCGTGATCTGCGGGCACGAAATCGGGCACCAGCTGGGGTATTCAGCCGAGAACGAAACGAATTTTATCGGGTATCTGGTGACGGCCCAAAGCGAAGACCCTTATTTCCAGTATAGCGCCTCGGCTTACGCCGCCAGCTACTGCCTCGCGGAGGTCCGCCGCAGGGACCCGGCTACCTATGCCAGGCTTTATGCCCGATTCAACCCGGGGGTAAGGCGGAACTTCGAAGAACTGGAATCTTTCTGGAAGGGATATGAAAACCCCACGGAGCCTGTATTTAAAGGCATTTTCAATACCTTCCTGAAAGCCAACAACCAGAAAGAAGGCATCCGCAGTTACAACGGGATTGTCGCCCTGCTGGTCGCTTACCTCCGGACACATCCGCTTTGATACGCCTGGTAGTCCTGCTGATCATTGGTCTTTTGGTAAAACCACCTCCGCGTCCGAAGGCATGCCGTAAAACCCTTCGGGCATCCGGTTTTCCATAAGGGACACCCCCTGAAAATGTACCGAATCCCGGGCATCCCCTATGGCCTTTCCGCTATTGTTGTACCAGGTGAGGGATTCGGGTACCAGCAGGCCGTTCACCTCCTGCCAGTGATCATAGCGCAACCAGTGAAGATCGTCGGAAGGTTCACCCTTGAAAAAAAGTGACCGTATAGGCCAACCAGGCCATCCTCTGTGTTTCCGGGTCGTAATAAAGATAATATTCATCCTTCGGGCTGGCGCCCACCCCGCTGTCATAACCGATCTTTATGCCCGGGTAGGTTTTGCCCTGGTAAACGAGGTCGTCTGCAGGCCCGTACCGGATCCCGTCATCGGCCAGTACAAAAGGCATGGCGAAGAAATAAAACATCAGGTTGTGGTAAAAGGCAGCATTGCCCTTAAAGGTATGGCCGGGGTCGGCGAGCCAAACCTTTTCCCCATCGAATCCGAGCGTATAGGAAGGACCCTCCACCCGATCCTTCCGGGATTGGAGATCGATGGTATGGGTTTCGGTCCCCTCGTCCTCAGGTATCTGGAACCTCAGGGTTTGTTTCTCTTGCCAGGAAGACAGTCCGCCATGGGCCTCCAATACCTTTGCAAGGTTTTCAGGATAGCGGGTGATCGCCGGGGCAGCTTCATTTTGTTCCCCCGCCCGGGTTTGATCTTCCGGGTTGTTTCCGGGATTTCCCCGGCATCCCAGGAGGATAAGGATCAATAGGAAGGATACGGTTGGTTTCATAATTCAAAGGTTTAGTGTAAATGAATAGTCGTTAGCCATCCTATAAATTTACGGAATCCTCTATTTTTGTGCCTATGGCGGAAGGAAATTACATTTCCAGTGTACAGAACCCCCGGGTACGGACGGCCCTGAGCCTTCGGGTAAAATCCAGGGCCAGAAGGGCCAATGGCCAGTTTGTACTGGAAGGAGAAAGGGAATTGCAAATGGCCCTGAAGGGGGGATACCAGCTGGAGACCATCTTTTTTTGCCCGGAGATCTGCCTGGAGGAGGAAATCCAAATTTTGCGTACTTCAATTGATCCGGGAGCGGAATGGCTCTCAGTGAGCAGGGAAGTATATGCCAAAATGGCCTACCGGGGTAATACCCAGGGATTGCTTGCTATAGGCCAATGCCGGGAACACACCCTGCAGGGCCTGCGCATCAGGGGGGAGCACCCCCTGCTCCTGGTCGCAGAAGCTCCTGAAAAACCAGGGAATATCGGGGCTTTGCTGCGTACGGCAGACGCAGCCGGCCTGGATGCGGTCATAATTGCAAATCCGAAAACCGACCTGTACAGCCCCAATACCATCCGCTCCAGTGTGGGTTGCCTGTTCACCATGCAGGTAGGCACCGGGAGCACGGAAGAGGTGATCGCCTACCTGAAAAACGGGAAGTACCGCATGTACTGCGCCGCCCTGACGGCCTCCGTCCCCTATACCGATGTGGACTTCAGGGAGGCATCGGCCGTGGTCGTCGGCACGGAGGCCGAAGGCTTAAGTGAGGAGTGGCTCAGGGCGGCAGACCAGAACATCATCATCCCCATGTTCGGACAAATCGATTCCATGAATGTATCGGTATCAGCCGCAATACTTATATTTGAGGCCAGGAGGCAACGCCGCAGCCCGGCCTGAACCTTCCCCCGCCGGCAATCCGGCAGGCCCGAACCCAATTAATCGTTGCATGCATACAAGCCCGCTCTTTTACCTCATCCTTGGCATCCTTATCCTGCAATTCGTGGTGGAAACGCTATTGGGGTACCTGAATGCCCGGAAATTCAGTGAACCGGTACCAGGCGTCCTGCGAGATGTGTACGACCAGGAAGAATACAAACGTTCCCAGGCCTACAAGCGTACCAATTACTGTTTCGGGATCCTGAATTCCGGATTTACCCTGCTCCTCACGCTGGCATTCCTCATTTTCGGGGGTTTCGAATGGGTGGATGAGCTCGTACGGTCTGTCACGGTCCAACCGGTATTCCAGGCTATCCTGTTTTTCGGCCTCATCCTGGTGGGGGCAGACCTGGCCACCCTCCCCTTTTCATGGTACCATACTTTTGTAATCGAAGAAAGGTTCGGCTTTAATAAAACGACCAAAAAATTGTTTTTTCTGGATAAATTAAAAGGCTGGTTCCTGATGGTGCTCCTGGGAGGTGGGTTATTGGCCCTCATCGTCTGGTTATACGACCGGGCCGGGGAGGAATTCTGGGTCTACGCCTGGGCCGTGGTAAGTGCCTTTACCATTTTTATGAACCTTTTTTACAGCCGGCTGATCGTGCCCTTATTTAACCGGCAGACCCCCCTGGAAGAAGGCAGCCTGAAGTCAAAGATAGAGCGTTATGCGGAGAGTGTGGGTTTTGAACTGCAGCATATTTTTGTAATAGACGGATCCAAGCGTTCAACCAAAGCCAATGCCTATTTCTCGGGCTTCGGACGCGAAAAACGGGTAACCCTCTTCGATACCCTCATCAAGGACCTTGAAGAAGACGAGATTGTAGCGGTACTGGCCCACGAAGTAGGGCACTACAAACGCAACCACATTGTGATCAACCTGGTCGCATCCATCCTGAATACGGGCCTAACCCTGTTCCTGCTTTCCCTTTTCCTGAACCACCCGGAGGTGTCCATGGCCATAGGGGTTACAAAGCCCAGTTTCCATGCCGCCCTGGTGGCATTCGGCATCCTGTACAGCCCGGTTTCCGAGCTAACCGGCCTGTTCCTGAACTACCTTTCCCGCAAATTTGAATACGAGGCGGATGCCTTTGCCCGCAAAACCTTTGGCGGCAGCCCGCTGATCTCTTCCCTGAAAAAGCTGTCCAAAAACAGCCTGAGCAACCTCACCCCCCACCCAGCCTACGTTTTCGTGCATTATTCCCACCCGCCGCTCAAAAATCGTATCCAGGAACTTCAGGCATAATTTTTGTTGCATTTTCTAAAGAATGTGGTAATTTTAATATATGAGGAGGGAAGTAAGTACGGTAGAGCGTGAGAACCGACAAATTGCCAAACAGTACAAGGAATTACTGCGCATCAGCTATCAAAACCTGAGCCGGGAAGATAAGAAGCTCATACGGTCGGCTTTTGATGTTGCTGTGGATGCCCATAAGAACCAACGCCGGAAAACTGGAGAGGCCTATATCTTCCACCCTATAGCGGTGGCCAAGATTGTGGCTTCGGAAATCGGGCTGGATGCTGTATCCATTGCCTCCGCCCTCCTGCATGATGTGGTTGAGGATACAACCTACACCCTGGCCGATATCGAGCGAATGTTCGGGGAAACGGTCGCCCGTATCGTAGATGGCCTCACCAAGATTGCCCACCTCAAGAAAGACATGAATATCTCGCAGCAAGCCGAGAACTTCCGGAAAATGCTGCTCACCCTAAATGATGATGTACGGGTAATTATCATCAAGATCGCAGACCGCTATCACAACCTGCTGACCATGGATGTAATGCCCGAGCGCAAGCAAGTGCAAATTGCCTCCGAAACCCTCTACATCTACGCTCCCCTGGCCCACCGCATCGGGTTGTACAACATCAAAACGGAACTGGAAGACCTCAGCCTTAAATACACCGAGCCGGAAGTATACCAGGACATCCTGGGGAAGATTGAGGAAACCAAGGAAGAACAGCAGCGGTATATTGAAGATTTTTCGGAAGTTATCAGGTCTAGCCTGGATAACGAGGGCCTGAACTACAATATCAAGGGACGGACGAAATCCATCTACTCCATCCGGAAGAAAATGCTGGTGCAGAACGTCTCCTTTGACGAGATCTACGATAAATTCGCCATCCGCATTATCTATAAATCCGACCGGCAGAACGAAAAATTCCTCGCCTGGAAGATATACTCCATAGTCACAGACCACTTTACCCCCAACCCCATCCGCCTGCGCGACTGGATTTCTTCACCCAAGTCAACCGGCTACGAAGCCTTGCATATAACGGTGATGGGGCCCAAAGGAAAGTGGGTGGAAGTGCAGATCAGGAGTGAACGCATGCACGAGATCGCAGAAAAAGGGTACGCCGCCCATTTTAAATACAAACACGGGGATCAGAAAGAACAGGGGATCGAAGTGTGGCTCAACCGCCTGCAGGAAGCCCTCGAGACCTCAAACGGCAGCGCAGTGGACTTTGTGGAGGAATTCAAGCTCAACCTCTACTCCAAGGAGATCTTTGTCTTCACCCCGAAAGGGGAGTTGAAATCACTCCCCAAAGGAGCCACACCGCTTGATTTTGCCTTCCACATCCACACCGAGGTGGGGATGCATACCCGGGGGGCCAAGGTGAACGGCAAGCTGGTACCCCTGAATACGGTCCTGAACAGTGGAGACCAGGTGGAGATCATCACTTCGGAAAGTGCCAAGCCCAACCAGAACTGGCTGGATTACGCTACCACCGCCAGGGCCAGGTCTAAAATCCGGTCTTCCTTAAGGGAGGAGCGCAAGGAAGTGGCCCAGGAAGGTAAGGAAGTGTTGCGGCGTAAATTAAAATCCCAGAAGGTGAACCTCAATGAGGATGTCATCAATAAAATGGTGGTCTATTTTAAATTGAAAACCAGCCTGGACCTGTTTTACCGGGTGGGGATCGGCGCCATAGACAACCAGAACATCAAGGATTTCGCCTCCTCCTACAACAATGCCTTTATCAGTTTCTTCAAAAACACCATCCGCCGGAAACCGGTCCCCGAAGACATTGACAAGGAAGAGATCACTTCCAAATACGACATGCTCGTTTTTGGAAAAGAAGAGGAGCGGTTATCCTATAAACTCTCCAAATGCTGCAACCCGATCCCGGGCGATGAAGTGTTTGGCTTTGTAAGCGTCAATGAAGGGATCAAGGTGCATAAAAAGAATTGCCCGAATGCCATCTCCCTCCAGTCCAACTACGCCTACCGTATTATCAGCGCCAAATGGATAGATTCCAGCCAGGAGGAATTTACCGCCGAAATCCAGCTAACCGGGATAGACAACCTGGGCCTGATGAATGAGATCACGGAAATCATATCAGACAACATGCACGTAAACATGAGGAACCTGAACTTCAGCACCGATGGCGGTACCTTTACGGGCAAGATCACTTTGGTGGTCAAAAACAAAACCATCCTTAAAAAACTCATTGAAAATCTGAAGGAGATCAGCGGCATCGATAAAGTCTTCAGAATTTAATTTTTAACAGTACCTTTGCAGGGCAATGTTTTGCGACTCGCCATGGGCAACAAGGATCAAGAAATCGTTAAGAATGTTTTTACGGCTTTCCTGGAAGAAAACGGGCATCGGAAGACGCCCGAGCGCTATGCCATCCTGCAGGAAATTTACGAGAGCGACGAGCATTTTGACATCGAATCGCTCTACATCAACATGAAAAACAAGAATTACCGGGTCAGCCGGGCAACGCTGTACAATACTATCGAGCTGTTGCTGGAATCCAAGCTGGTTCGCAAGCACCAGTTCGGCAAGAACCAGGCACAATACGAAAAGTCGTATTTTGACCGGCAACACGATCATGTGATCCTTACCGATACAGGCGAGGTGGTCGAATTCTGCGACCCGCGCATACAATCGATAAAAAAAACCATAGAGGAGGTCTTCGATATCAAGATCAATACCCATTCACTGTATTTCTATGGGACCCGAAACAAAGAAGAAAACGCTGAAAGCTAACCACTAGACATAACCAATTACTTTTTCATGGCGGTAGACTTACTACTTGGATTACAATGGGGCGACGAGGGAAAAGGGAAAATCGTTGATGTACTTACCAGAAATTACGACATCATCGCGCGGTTCCAGGGAGGACCCAACGCCGGGCATACCCTGGAATTTGATGGGATCAAACACGTGCTGCACACCATCCCGTCGGGCATATTCCACGAAAATGCAGCGAACGTAGTGGGGAACGGCGTGGTCATAGATCCCGTCATTTTCCGGAAAGAACTGCAGAATCTCGAAAAATTCAATATCGATATCAGCTCCCGCCTCCTTATTTCACGAAAGGCTCACCTGATCCTTCCCACCCACCGCCTGCTGGACGCCGCCTCCGAGGCAGCCAAGGGGAAGGCTAAGATCGGGTCTACCTTAAAGGGCATCGGCCCCGCCTATATGGATAAAACAGGGAGGAACGGGATGCGGGTCGGCGACCTGGAGCTCGACGGCTGGCGCGACAAATACCGGGCTCTGGCCAATAAACACGAGGCCATGATCCAGTTTTACGACGTAGACCTGCAATACAACCTTAAAGAGCTGGAAGCCGAATTTCTGGTGGGTGTACAAGCCCTTAAAAAGATCCCTATCATCGATAGTGAGGAATACCTGTACCAGGCCCAGAAGAAAGGGAAAAGGATCCTGGCAGAAGGTGCACAGGGATCCATGCTCGACATTGATTTCGGTACCTACCCTTATGTAACTTCTTCCAATACTACAGCGGCCGGGGCCTGTACAGGCCTGGGGATAGCTCCCAACATGATCCGGGAAGTATACGGCATTTTCAAGGCATATGCCACACGGGTGGGAAGCGGGCCGTTCCCGACAGAACTTTTTGATGACGACGGCGCCCGGATCGCGCGGATCGGCAACGAGTTCGGAGCCACCACAGGACGTCCTCGCCGCTGCGGGTGGTTAGACCTTGTTGCATTGAAATATGCGGTCAGGATCAACGGGGTGACCCAGCTGATGATGATGAAAGCAGACGTGCTCAGCGGGATGCCTAAAATAAAGGTCTGCACGGCTTACCATTACAAAGGCGAGGTGATTGAACACCTGCCTTTCAATATCGAAGCCGAAAATGTTACCCCGGTGTATACCGAGATGCCGGGGTGGTCCCAGGATCTGACCGAACTGAGCGAAGCCGATGCACTTCCCGGGCCATTGAAAAACTACATCGCCTTCCTGGAACAGGAACTTGAGGTCCCCGTGCGTATCGTCTCCGTCGGACCAGACCGTACCCAAACCATCCAGAAGGCAGCCAGCCGAATCCCAATGAAATCCTAAATCCCGGGGCGTCCTTGCCCACTCTGGCAAAATATCCTATTTTTGGACAAATTACCGGTCTTGAAAAGTCCCATCCATTTACTGCTGTTCCTCTTTTTGGGCACCCGGCTATTCGCACAGGCCGACAGTACCCAGGTGAAGCAAATCAATATCGTATACGGGGCCAACTTTACGAAGGACGAGTCCCAGTACCCGGGGGCATCCATTTTCAGCAAGGATGACCGGCAGGTGCAGTTTGAGCATCAGGGAGCAGACCTGTGGTGTGATATCGCCATCTTCTACCAGAAGGAGAACCGGCTCCGGGCAATTGGCAACATCCGCCTCCAACAGGGCGATTCGATCCGGATGACCAGCGGGAAGATCGACTACGACGGGGACCAGAAACTGGCCAAGGCCTGGGAATCTGTGGTCCTCACCAATGCCGGCACCACCCTGCACACCGATACCCTCTATTTTGACCGGGAGGCGCAGCAGGCGTATTACACCTCAGGCGGTACCATCGTGGATTCCACCAATACCCTGACCAGCAAAGTGGGGCGTTATTTCATGCAACCCAAAAAGTACCAGTTTTTAGACAGCGTATTCATCCGCAACCCGGACTATACGCTTGAATCGAGCCGGCTCGATTACTATACCACATCGGGAAATGCCTATATGTACGGGCCTTCCACCATTACCGGCAAAACATATAAAATCTATTGCGAACGCGGGTTCTATGATACCAACATCGAAAGCGGGTACGGGATCAAGAACACCAAAATCAATTACAATAACCGGATCATCGAGGGCGACAGCGTGTATTTTGACAAGGCATCCCAGTTTGCCTCCGCCACGAACCACATCAAGGTGACCGATACCATTAACAATGGAGTCATCCGTGCCCATTACGCCGAGGTATACAAGGCCCGCGATTCGGTCTTTGCCACCAAAAGAGCCGTGTCTGTAAGCCTGGTGCAGCAGGATTCCCTTTATATTCACGGGGATACCCTGATGATTACCGGCAAGCCGGATGAAAGGGTATTGCGCGCCTTCCACCGGGCCCGATTCTACAAGACCGACCTGAGCGGTAAATGCGATTCTATCCATTTTGAACAAAAAACGGGGGTGACTCAACTGATCCGGGACCCGGTGCTGTGGAATGTGGAAAACCAGATGACAGGAGACAGCATCCTCCTGATCTCTGATATGGAAACCGAAAAACTGGATTCCCTCAAGGTGATCAACAATGCCTTTATCATCGCCCAGGACACCATCGGGATGAAGGGCTATAACCAGGCCAAAGGGAAAAACCTCTATGGCAAGTTCATCGACAATGAACTGAAGATCGTGGACCTCGTCAAAAACACAGAGGTGATCTACTACCTGTATAATGACGCCCAGGAACTTATAGGGATCGATAAGACGATTTGCAGTTCCATCCGCATGACGATGGCGAACAATGACATCGAAGACATTACCTTCTTCACCAACCCGGACGGGGATATTTTCCCCGAAAGCGAACTCCCGGAGAACAGCCGGAGGCTGAAAGGTTTTATCTGGCGCGGCGATGAGCGCATTCGCAAGATGGAAGACATTTTTGGCGAAGACGACAACAACATCACCCTGGTAAAAATCCAGGGGCTCGACAACCCCATTGATATGGACGCCGAGGAAGAGGATCGGACCCGCAATGAAGGGGATCCTGTAAACACCCATCAGGAGCGGGATGGAAAGGCGTTACCCCCTAATAAAAAGCCTAAACCGCAAAGCAGCCCCTAGTGGCATGAAGGAAGATTTTTTCGCATATCAGGCGCAAACCAGCCTCCATCCGTTATCTATGGAGGTAAGCCGGGCCATGGGCAGTTATATCTATGACAGCCAGGGAGGGGCCCATCTCGACTTTGTGGCCGGGGTGTCGGCCTGTAACCTTGGGCCATTGCCATCCGAAGGTGGTACGGGCGGTGCAGGAACAGGCAGCGAACTATATGCATGTCATGGTTTATGGGGAGTACATCCTGCCGCCGGCAGTTGCCCTGGCCAAAAAACTGGCTTCCCTGTTACCCACAGGCCTGGAGACTACCTACCTGGTGAATTCGGGCACGGAAGCTGTGGAAGGGGCAATAAAGCTGGCCAGGAGGGCCACGGGACGGCTCCGGTTTGCTGGCCGCCCGCGGGGCCTATCACGGCAATACCACAGGTAGTCTCAGCCTCATGGATTACGAAGCGCGGAAAGCCCCGTTCCGGCCACTGCTGCCGGGAATTGGCCATATTCGCTTCAATGAGGTGGCCGATCTCGAACGGATCGGGAAAGACACGGCGGCCGTGGTGCTCGAAACCATACAGGGCAGTGCAGGAATGGTATTGCCCGAGAAGGATTTCCTTAAAAAGGTTCGGGACCGGTGTACCGAAACCGGCGCCCTGCTGATCCTGGATGAGATCCAACCGGGTTTCGGCCGCACGGGTACCCTCTTCGCCTTCGAACATTACGACTGCATCCCGGACATCCTGGTGATGGGGAAAGCCATGGCCTCCGGCCTGCCTGTAGGGGCCTTCACAGCCTCAGCAGCCCTGATGCGGCAACTGAGTGTGGCCCCCGAATTGGGCCATATCACCACTTTTGGGGGCAATCCGGTGATCGCGGCAGCCGCATTGGCTACCCTTGAGGAAATCAGTTCCGGGACCATCATGCAGGAAGTGGCTGCCAAGGAGGCCCGCCTCAGGGAGCGCCTGCAGCACCCACTGATCCGTGAAATGCGGGGAAAAGGCCTGATGCTGGCCCTGATGATGGAGAGCGGGGAAATGGCAGACCGGCTGATCCTGGAATGCGCCCGGGAAGGGCTGATCCTCTTCTGGCTGCTCTTCGAACCCAGGGCGGTCCGGATTTCACCCCCGCTGACCATCTCAATGGAAGAAATTGATGCCGGTTGCGACATAATTTTAAAGGTCCTGAAAACGTTTTAAAAAAGGGTTGTTAACTAATTTGTTGATAAGAATGCCCTTTTTTTAAAAAATGAAAGGTCTTAAAATGGCTAATTTTAATTCCATAGTACAACCAAACCCGAATCTATGGCGTTAGACCCTAACGAACAATCAAACCAACCTATCGCGAAGTTTGAGTCTATGTTGAAGACGGATGATGTGTACTTCTTTGACTCCGAGGACTTCGAGGACATCATCCACCACTACCTGAATATTGGAAAGATCTCCCTGGCAAAGAAAGCGATCCGCATCGGTTTGAAGCAACATCCTGATGCCACGGAGTTAAAGCTCCTGGACGTAGAAGTGATGGTCTTTGAAAACAAGCTTGACAAGGCTGAAAAAATCCTGGATGAGTTACAGCTTATCGACGCCCAGAACGAGGAAATTTTCATCCAGCGGGCCAACATCTATTCCAAGAAAGACAACCATGAAGCCGCGGTCATCCTCCTAAAAAGGGCCCTGGAAATATCGGAAGACGGGTTTGATATCTATTCCCTCCTTGGCATGGAATACCTGTTTATGGACAACTTTGAAAAGGCCAGGGAGAACTTTATGAAGTGCGTGGATATAGACGATCAGGATTACTCCGCACTCTACAACGTGGTCTATTGTTTTGAATTCCTGGAAGATTACGACGGGGCCATTCAGTACCTGAACGAGTACCTGGAACGCAATCCGTATTGCCAGGTGGCCTGGCACCAGCTGGGGAAGCAGTACGTGTCAAAAGAGATGTATACGGAGGCCCAGGCCGCTTTTGATTTCGCCATCTTCTCGGACGATACTTTTATCGGGGCCTATTATGAAAAAGGGAAAGTGCTGGAACAGCTCGGACGGTATAACGAGGCCATTGAGAACTACGAAACCACCATCACCATTGAAGATCCTACTTCTCATGCCTACCTGAGGATGGGTGTTTGCCACGAGAAGCTGAAGAACGACGATATGGCCAAATTCTACTATTACAAGACGGTACATGAAGATCCCCTGCTCGACAAGGGGTGGCTGGCCATAACCGATTATTATTTCAGGAAGAAAAATTACAAAAGGGCCCTTTTCTATATCAACAAGGCCATCAATATAGATATGGAGAATCCCCTCTACTGGAAAAAGTGCGCGATGATCCACACGGCCCTGAAAAATTATGACGAAGCGGATTATTCCTATAAACAAAGTGTCGACCTGGGGAATTACGAACTGGATACCTGGCTGGAATGGGCCGAGGTGGTGGCCCGAAACAAAGAACTGGATGCCGCGGTTCAGATCCTAACCCAGGGCCTGGAGTTCTATCCGGAAAGTGCCGAGCTGGCCTATAAAATAACCGGCGTACTCCTGATGCTGAACGATCCGGTACAGGCCAAAGAGCGCTTTACCAAGGCTTTAAAATCCGATTACTCAAAACTGGACATTTTTAAAAAATCCTACCCGAAATACTACCATTCGGAATGGGCGCAGAACATTATCTCCGTCGTACAGAACGCTTCCAAATAAAAAACTACTTTTGTTTTTTTATTTATGGGAAAGCGGAACCGATTAGACTACTCGATTATCTTACTGAAAGGCATGGCCATGGGGGCCGCAGACGTGGTGCCCGGTGTATCGGGAGGTACAATTGCCTTTATTTCGGGAATTTACGAGGAACTGATCCGCTCCATCAACGGGATAAATTTTTCCCTGATCACCACCTGGAGGAAAGAGGGTTTCCTGGCGGTCTGGGAGAAGGCCAACGCCGCTTTCCTGTTGTCCCTGCTCTCCGGGATTGCCATTAGTGTAGCCTCCCTGGCCAAACTGATCAGCTGGCTGCTGGATCACCAACCGGTCTTGCTTTGGTCTTTCTTTTTCGGGTTGGTCCTGGCCAGCATCCTGATCGTCGCCCGCTCCATCAGCCGCTGGAATTTGGCAACCATCCTGATGCTCCTGGCGGGTGCAGCTGCGGCCTGGTGGATCACCTCCCTGCCCCCCATCGAAAATACATCCAGTTTGCTCTATCTGTTCCTTTCCGGGGCCCTGGCCATATGTGCCATGATCCTTCCCGGGATATCGGGCGCTTTTATCCTGGTGTTGCTCGGGTCTTACAAACCGGTTCTGGACGCCGTGCATGAAAGAAATTTCCTGTTGCTCGGCACGGTGGCACTCGGGGCATTGTTTGGCCTGCTGAGTTTTTCAAGGCTCCTTAAATGGATGTTCCAGCATTACGAAAACCTGACCCTCACTTTACTGACGGGATTTATCCTGGGGTCCCTCAATAAAATATGGCCCTGGAAGCTGGTCCTGGAAACGCGTACCTATGGGGAGAAGATTATCCCGGTACGGGAAATGAATGTATCGCCCTTCGCCTATGAAGGGGATTCTCAATTGATCCCTGCAATTCTTTTAGCGATCCTGGGTTTTTCCATTATTTTTGTGCTCCAGAAACTGGCTTCTAAAAAGTAACAACCCCCGTCCATGCATCAGCCTCGATCCCTGTTGGATATGTTTTTTTTGTTTATCAAGGGGCTTTGTATGGGGGCTGCCAATAAAGTTCCCGGGGTTTCAGGCGGGATTGTGGCATTTGTCGTGGGATTCTACGAGGAATTCATCTACTCCCTCCAAAAGGTGAACTTTAAAGCCCTCAAATTACTGGTCAATGGGAGGTTTAAGAGCTTTTTCCGCTATGTGAACGGCACTTTCCTCAGCTTCCTGATAGCCGGGATGTTGTTCAGCTATTTCAGCATCTCCAAGCTGCTCGATTTCTTCCTGGACCAAAATGAACTGTTTGTCTGGGCCGCTTTTTTCGGAATGATCATCGGGTCGATCTACTATATCGGGAAGGATTTTGAACACTGGAACCGCAAAACCATCCCGGCTGGTATCCTCGGGCTGATCGCCGGGGTATCGATCAGTTTTCTGAACCCGGCCAGGGAGAACGATAACCTGTTGTTTATCTTCCTCTGCGGAATCATCAGCGTGTCCGGAATGACCCTCCCGGGGCTTTCGGGCTCCTTTATCCTTATTCTCCTCGGCAATTATGTCTTGTTGCTGGTAGATTCCGTAAATTCGCTTTTCGACACCATGGCGGAGATCCTGCATGGCGACTTTAGCTTCACCACAAATGCCAAAAGGCTTGCCAACCTCCAGATCCTGGCGGTTTTTACCGCGGGGTCAGCTACCGGCCTGGTGACCCTTTCCCATATTCTTGGGTATGTGCTCAAACACTACAAACATCTCACCACGGCCGTCATCCTGGGCTTTATTACCGGTTCCCTGGGAGTGGTTTGGCCGTGGAAAAAGACGATCTATATGACTGATGCCGCGGGAAACACGGTGTTGGATTCCAATGGCGACCGGATAATCACCAATTATCAACGCTATCTCCCTGATATGCACCGGGCCGAAACCTGGTGGGCTATTTTATTGGTATTCATTGGGATTTCAGTTTTACTTGGACTGGAATGGTACGGAAAAAACAGACAGCAAAATGGTTAAATACGGCCTTATAGGGCGAGGTATTTCCTATTCTTTTTCCAGGGAATATTTTACCCGGAAGTTCAGGGAATTGGGCCTGGAAGACCATGTCTACCACAATTACGATTTAGGGGATATCGGTGAATTTCCCGGAAGTGCTGAGCAACAACCCGGCTTGCGGGGCCTGAATGTAACCATCCCCTACAAGGAATCAGTTATCCCCTACCTCCACCATATGCATGCGGACGCAGAAAAGATGGGGGCCGTGAATACGATCAAGATACCAGGCAGGGACTTACTGGTTACAATACCGATGTATATGGGTTTCGCCTTGCGCTGGAATCCCAGTTGCTGCCGGAAGATCGCTATGCCCTGATCCTAGGCACGGGTGGGGCGTCCAAGGCGGTGGCCTATGTCCTACGGGAACTGCAGATTGGCTTCACCTTTGTTTCAAGGACGCCCGGCCCGGGACAGGCTGGGATACGGGGCACTGGATCCGGAAATAATGTCGACCCATACCCTGATCATTAACACCACCCCGCTGGGAACATATCCCGGGGTGGATGAGAAACCCCCTGTTCCGTATAAGGAACTAACCGCCGCCCACTTCCTCTTCGATCTGATATACAATCCCGGTAAAACCGCCTTTTTAAGGGAAGGAGAGCAGGCAGGAGCCCGAATTACCAATGGGTTGGACATGCTTGAGAAGCAGGCCGAAAAAGCCTGGGAAATCTGGAACTCCTAACCCAGATAATCCACGCTAAAAGCCACTATTACAGACCGATACCCTACCTGATGCCCTGGAAAAAAGAAGTTGTATTGCCTTTGTAGTATGCGCGCTTAGTAGTATCTTACAACTGGAATGGCAAGGATAAGCCTTAAAAACCAGACTATGTTGGATGAGAAGGACCACAAACTGCAGGAGACTGTAGGGGAGAAAGAAAGGGCAGAAATCCCTGAAGATCCGCAGGAAACCAGAGAAGAGGATCCTGTGGAGGAAACTGGTGCGGAGGAAGGAGAGGCCAGCGAAAAGACTGCTGAAGAAGAAAAGGACGTACAGGAGGAGATTGATGAGTCCAATGCGGAGGATGCCGAAGATGAAGACAATCAAAGAAGGCATCACATCCCGATGCTCGACTACCATTCCATGTCCATGGAAAATCTCGTAGGCGAACTACAACGCCTGCTGCGCCACGAGAAAGTACAGGCCATACGAAGGCATGCGGATGCCATCAAATATGAGTTCGACCTCAAGTTCCAGGACTTTCTGGATGAGAAAAAAGAGGATTTTATCAGCAAAGGGGGAAATGAGGCTGACTTCCGATATAATTCAGTCACCAAGAGGCAGTTTAATGAAGTATACGGCGAATACCGGGAAAAAAGGAACCAGTATTACCGCAACCTCGACCAAAGCCTCAGGGACAACCTCAGCAAGCGGCTGGAGATCATCGAGGAACTCAAAAGCCTTGTAAATGTTGAGGAAGATATCAACACCACTTATAAAAATTTCAAGGATCTCCAGGAACAATGGCGGAGTGCCGGGCCAGTCCCCAGGAACAGCTATAACGACGTCTGGCGCACCTACCAGCACCATCTGGAGATTTTTTACGATTTCCTCCACCTGAACCGGGAATTGCGCGACCTGGATTTCAAGCACAACCTGGAGGAAAAACTAAAGCTGGTGGAACAGGCTGAAAAACTGGTTGCAGAAGAAGACCTCAACAAGGCATTCAGGGAACTGCAGACCCTCCACAAGATCTGGAAGGAAGACATTGGGCCGGTGGATAAGGAACACCGGGAAGCCATTTGGGATCGCTTCAGCAATGCCACCAAGCTAATGCACCAAAGGCGCCAGGAGTACTTTAAGGACCTTGAAAAAACCTATGAGAAAAACCTGGAAAAGAAAAATGAGATTATTGCACAGATCACCGAAATTGCGGGGCATGTAGCAGACAACCACCGGGGGCTGCAGCAGCAGATCAAAGAAGTGGAAGGCCTGCGGGAATCATTTTTTAAAGCAGGGAAAGTCCCCCAACGGGTGAACGAGGAAACCTGGGCGCGCTTCAAAGGCGCAGTAAGGACCTTTAACCGTAACAAGAATTCCTACTACAAAAACCTCAAAAAAGAACAGCAGGACAACCTGGAGAAAAAAAGGGCTTTGCTGAAGACCGCCCTTTCCCTGCAGGACAGCGAGGATTGGGACGTCGCCACCCCCGAAATGAAACGGATTCAAAGGGAATGGAAACAGATCGGCCATGTTCCGCGTAAATATTCCGACTCGATCTGGAAAGACTTTAAAACTGCCTGTAATCATTACTTTGACAGGCTGCATGCGCTCAAGAGCAAAGCAAACCAGGAGGAGTTCGAAAACCTGAAGCGCAAGAATGCGTGCCTCGAAAGCTTAAAGGCCCTGAAACTGAGTGGTAAGAAGGAACAGGACCTGGCGGAGATCAAGGCGCTGATCACTGAATGGAAGGCGATTGGCCGGGTGCCCTTCAACAAAAAAGGCATCAATGGGAAATTTAATAAAATCCTGGATGCCCTGTTTAAAAAGCTGGAGCTTAGCAGGCAGGAGGCCGAATTGCTGAAATACGGCAACAAAATACAGCAACTTGCGGATACGGAGAACGACCAGGCCATCTACCGGGAACGCAGCTTTATCAAACGTAAGATCACGGATATCAAAGCCGAGATCCGTCAGCTGGAAAACAACCTGCAATTCTTTTCCGGGGATTCTGAAGACAACCCCCTGGTACAGGAAGTGATCCAAAAAATAGACCGTCATAAGGAAGCCCTCGCCACCTGGAAGGCCAAGTTGAAAAAACTCAACATCCTCCAGAACCATCTCAACAAAAATTCAGATGAAGAGCCTGATGAAGAAACAACAAGCGATGAGGAGCAGGAAGAATCCTCAGAAAAAAATGAGGCCTGAAGCCGGCATCCACGCTAATATGATTGGAGTGTAACTACTCACCCCAAACTCAATTTAAAAATACCTGCCCTTTCCCCCTAACTTTGTGCAGTACTCTTGAGCTTTATTTCGCTACGTGTACGGACCGGGTTTCGCGGATGACGGTCACCTTCACCTGTCCGGGATAGGTCATATCTGTCTGGATTTTCTGGGAAATCTCGAAAGAAAGCTGGGCAGCCTTTTCATCACTTACCTTTTCACTTTCCACGATCACGCGAAGCTCGCGTCCGGCCTGGATAGCATAGGCTTTTTGCACCCCTCCAAACCCAAAGGCGATCTCTTCAAGGTCTTTCAGCCGCTGGATATAGGAATCGAGCACCTGCCTTCTGGCGCCGGGCCTGGCTCCGCTGATGGCATCACAAACCTGTACGATGGGGGCAATCAGGGATTTCATCTCCACCTCGTCGTGGTGGGCTCCAATTGCATTGCAAACTTCCGGTTTCTCCCCGTATTTCTCGGCCCATTGCATCCCCAGGATGGCATGGGGCGTTTCCACATCGGCTTCTGAATTTGGTACTTTCCCGATATCGTGCAACAGCCCGGCCCTTTTGGCCAGTTTCGAATTTAAGCCCAGTTCAGCGGCCATGATGCCGCAAAGCTTGGCCACTTCCCTGGAATGTTGCAACAGGTTCTGGCCGTAGGACGAGCGGTATTTCATCCGCCCTATCGATTTGATGAGTTCGGGATGCAGTCCGTGAATCCCGAGGTCTATGACGGTTCGTTTCCCGACTTCCAGGATTTCCTGATCGATCTGTTTCTCTGTCTTGTTCACGATCTCTTCGATCCTGGCCGGATGTATCCTCCCGTCGGTCACCAGCTTGTGCAGGGAGAGGCGTGCAACTTCCCTCCTCACGGAATCAAAACAGGAAAGGATAATGGCTTCAGGGGTATCGTCCACGATGATCTCCACTCCGGTGGCCGATTCGAGGGCCCGGATATTTCGGCCTTCCCGGCCAATTATCCGCCCCTTGACATCATCGGATTCCAGGTTGAAAACAGAGACGCAGTTTTCGACGGCTTCTTCGGTCCCGATCCGCTGAATAGTATTGATCACGATTTTTTTAGCCTCCTGCTGTGCAGATAGCTTGGCTTCTTCCAGAGTGGTCTGCATATAGGCCATGGCATCGGTCCTGGCGGTCTCCTTGAGGGATTCGAGCAACTGGCTCTTGGCCTCCTCTGCAGAAAGACCCGAGATTACCTCGAGCTGCTGCACCTGGCTTTTATGAAGTTTTTCGAGTTCGGCATGTTTCTTTTCAAAATATTCCTGGCGGTGGGTCACCTCCCGGATCTTTTCCTCCAGCTCCTCGTTGAGATTTTTACTCTTGGAGAGTTCACTGCTGATCTGCGACTCTTTATCCCGTATCCTTTTTTCGGCATCGGCTATCTTTTTGTCCTTGCCGATGATCACCTTCTCGTGTTCTGCCTTGAGTTCGAGAAACTTTTCCTTGGCCTGGAAAATTTTATCCTTCTTGATACTTTCTCCCTGTTGGGCGGCATCTTTGATAATGGCTTCGGCTTCCTTCCTGGCGTTGCCGATCGTCCTGGACGCTTTTCCCCGCTCCAGGGCTTTGGCGACGACAAAACCGATTACCAGCCCGGCCACTATCCCCAAACTAATCATTGTGATATCCATTGTTATAGACTAATTGTTAAAAATACCGGGGTACCCGGCAACTTTATTCTCTCCGCAATCACAGCGGCATCGGGCAGGATGCAATGGCACAAAAAAAGCCCACATTGATGGAGGATTTGTACAAACTCCAATAAACAGGTTTAGGGCTAACAGATTGATCAAGGATCCTTTCAGAGAAGGCCTGCTTTTACAATCTAAACTCACCCTTTTCAAACAAATTAGTGTTGAGTTTGTCAAAAATAAATACCAATGTGGGCAGTAACTTTATATATGTAAAAGAACTTATTTCATGCTTAACCTGGAATTTACCAATTGGTCGAGGGCCTTTAGGCGTTCCTCCACTTCCAGGGTACTTTCCTTCTTGTCTATACCGCCTTGCTCCAATTTGGAAGCAAATTGCAGGGCGCACATGGCCAGCACGTCCTGTTTATCGCGAACGGCATAGTTCTGCTCAAATTTTTTGGCCAGCTGTTCAATATTCTTGGCCGCCTTGCGCAGACCTTCTTCCTGGCTGGGATCAATGGTCAGGGGATATACCCTATCCGCAATCGAAAGCTTAATCTTCAGCTTCTCCCCCATAATTTCCAGTTATCACTACTCAGCAAGTTGGACGATACAATAATCCAGCTCCCTGATCAATGAGTTTATTTTGAGCTTTGCTTCAGTTTTATTGGTATCACTGCCCAGCATTGTATTTGCGAGCTTGAGGGACTTGTATTTTTCCTCCCACTCCTCCAGGGAGTTTTGGATGGCTTCGCGTTCACCGGTGACGGCAAGCAGTTCCTTTTCCAACTTTTTATTAGCCTGGCTGAGTAATTCCAATTTGTGCAGCAGCTTGCTAATTTTGTTTTCGAGGGAATCAACGATTTCAACCAATTCGCTCATATGCAACTAACAATGCGTATGCAACAAAGTTAACATTCACAGGCCGACTTCGCAATGTTTTTGGGAATTATTATTGAAGTAATACTTTAATCAAAATGCACCTTTTCCCTGAAGGTTCAACGACCCGGAATCTGAAGGATATCTCAATTCAGCATGCATTTACAAAGGCCGCGCAACCCCTGACTGCCCGTCAGGGGTTCGTAAACTTCCCCTGGAAATGGTTTTACCCTTTAAGGCGTATGTATTAATTTCGCACCAACGATGCTTCCTATGCGGTTCTACCTCTTTGCCCTGCTTCTTCTTATCCATGCTTCCCTGTTTGCGCAACTGCAGGCCCCTGCCACCGACTTCCGGTCACCACTCGACATCCCGCTGGTCCTGGCCGGGACCTTCGGGGAGTTGCGATCCGATCACTTCCATTCGGGAGTCGACATCAAAACACAGCAACGCCAGGGCCTGCCTGTACATGCAGTGGCCGATGGCACGGTGACCCGCATCAAAGTGTCTCTCTGGGGCTATGGCAAGGCTCTTTACATAGCCCATCCCAATGGTTTTACCTCCGTGTACGGCCACCTCCAGAAATTTGCGCCAGCCATTGAGGCCTATATCAAAAAAATCCAGTACGAGAAACAATCCTATGAGGTGGAGGTATTTCCCGACTACGGTGAATTGCGGGTCGCCAAAGGTGATGTCATTGCATTTAGCGGGAATACCGGTGGCTCCGCAGGGCCCCATTTGCATTTCGAGATCCGGAACAGCATCACCGAACATCCCACCAACCCCCTGCTTTACGGTTTGGACGTGCGTGATGCCACAAGCCCCACCCTGCTCGACGCCTATGCCTATCCCCTGGGCGAGGATGCCCAGGTGAACCAGAGCAATGCCAAGGTAAAACTACACTATACCCGCCAGCCAGACGGGAGCTACCTGGCCGAAGAAGTGCACGCCCTGGGAACCATTGGCTTTGGGATCGAATGTTATGACCGCCAGGACCTCGCGGCTAATCACAATGGGGTGTACGCCATCAGGCAGGAAGTGAATGGCACCCCGTATTCCGAATTTAATTTCGAAGAATTTTCATTTCCCGAATCGCGGTACATCAATACACTTATTGACTACGAAGAATACGGATTGCACCACAACCGCATCGAACGCCTGTTCCGGGTACCCGGAAACCACCTCAGCATTTACAAGGAACTCAAAAACGATGGCAAAATAGATATCCGGGAAGGGTTAAGCTATAATGTGGACCTCGCCATCAGCGACTATGCGGGCAATACCACCCGCCTCCGAATTCCGGTCCTGGGGGTAAGGGAACCTTTGAACCATGTGGTGGAAACCAAAAAAACAGATACGTATGTCATTGCGTCAAAACCCAATAATTATGACCTGGGGGTGGCTAAAGTGTACTTCCCGGCCCACACCTTCTACGAGGATTTCTACATTGACCTGGAAAAAGGCCAGGATACCGTTACCGTGCACAACAATACGGTTCCCACTCACCGGTATTTCACCCTCACCTTCGACACTTCCAGATATAGCCCTGAAGAACGCCGGCAACTGTTTATTGCCAGGCTGGATGAAAACCTGAAACCAAGCTACAGCACCACCTACAAACGAGGCGCTACCTTTACATCGCGCACCAGGGACCTGGGCACCTATACCCTGGCCAGGGATACGGTGCCCCCGAAGATCTGGGCCAAAAATTTTAAAGACGGCCAGTGGCTCACAAATTACCGCTACCTCAGCCTCCATGTATCGGACGACCTGAGCGGGGTCAATACCTATAATGCAAAACTCAACGGGGAGTGGATCCTGATGGAATACGAACCCAAAGACCAGACCCTGACCTACAATTTTGACGACAAAATCCTGGATAAAACCGCTTGTGAACTGGAAGTGGTCGTCACTGACAATGTGGGGAACACCACTACTTTCAAAAGCAATTTTTATCGAAAATGAACGCGCCGGGCGGCCTGTAATTTATATGCCGATGCGCCAACCTGTCTTCCCCTTCAAATTTCTTCCAAATTAAGGGTGGTACCCGCGCTGAAGACAAGCCCGAATTTTGAGAATAGATTAAGACGGATCAGGAGGGGAGATTTATTAATTTCCCATACTTTTGCAGTCGGTAGCGAAATACCCCGGAATCAATTTTCCCCTTTTTCAAAAGGGTGGCGCAACCCGGGCATCCGTTTCCGTGTGGAATGATAATTCAAATGAAGTGAACAAGCTTTTCAGTCTACTGGCCCTCTTTTTTCTGGTTGTGGTACATGCCCAGAAAGACATTTATGAAAGCGACAAATTCGAAGAATTAAGTCGGGACCACCACACCCTGGCCATCATCCCTTTCTTTACCTACCTGGACCTGGAGGATGTTCCGCGTTCCGAATTGAAGAAACTCGAAGAAAAGGAGGGCTATGCCGTACAAAATGCGCTGGAGACCTATTTCGGGCGGGGACGGAAAAAGAAAAAATTTTCGGTAGACTTTCAAAATACGAAGAATACGAACGCCATCCTGGCACAGCACCAGATCACCTATGACAACATAGATACCTTCACGATCAAGGAACTAAGCAAATACCTTGGGGTGGATGGCATTATAAGCGGGAACCTGGACCTGAACATCCTGTTGTCCGAGGGCGTCCCTTCGGAGTTCAGTTTTATCGACTATATCCTCGGAGACGCCAACTATGGTAGGATCGGGATAAAGATCAGCGACGGGGACACTGGAAAACTACTCTGGAAATACGAACAGGAAATCACCAAAAAATCCGGGCGGAATACGGACGACCTGATCGACAAGATGATGAAAAAGGCTACCCGCAAGTTTCCTTATGACAAGGAAAGCCAGAAAAACCGCAAGGGGTCCTAGGATTCCTGAAACTCCTTCAACACACCGATCGTATAATCCAGTTCCTCAATGGTATTGAATTTGGAAAAGGAGAAACGCAGGGATGGTTTACGCAAATCATCTTCGGATAAAATTTCCTGCAGCACATGGGAGCCCTCGTTGCTGCCCGACTGGCAGGCGCTGCCCCTGGAACAGGCAATGCCCTTCAGGTCGAGATGGAAAAGCAGCATCATGGCTTTTTCCTCATCAAACGGAAGGCAGACGTTTACGAGCGTATAGGTGCTCTTTTCCGGATCGGCCGAATAGCCATTGAAACGCACCCCACTTAAATTTTCCTTTAACTTTTTCACGAAATACGCCTTCAGGCCGGTAATGTACTCCCGTTCTTCATCCAGATTAGTATACGCTGAAACCATGGCCGTTTCCAAGCCAATAATATTGTGCAGGGCCTCGGTTCCGGCGCGGTGACCCCTCTCCTGAGATCCCCCGAAAATAAGGGGCTTCAGGCCGGTGTCCCTCCGAATGTATGCAAATCCCACTCCTTTTGGGCCATGGAATTTATGTGCGGCCGCCGTAAGGAAATCCACCCCTGCCTCCCGCACATCCCATCGGAAATGGCCTATAGACTGTACGGTATCTGAATGGAACAAGGCGTTATGCTTTTTACAGATGCCGCTTATGGTCTCCAGGTCCAGGATGTTCCCGATCTCATTATTAATGTGCATCAGGCTCACCAACTTCTTTGAATCATCTTTGGACAACAAGGATTCAAGATGCGACGGATCCGGGTTTCCAAAAGAGTCGAGTTCTGCGAAGGCAAGATTTATCCCGTATTCACGGACGAGTTCTTCGGCCGTATGGAGCACGGCGTGGTGCTCGATCCTGGAACAGATTATGGTTTTCACTCCAAGATCGCGAACAGCGCCCCTGAGGATCATATTATCTGCCTCGGTCCCCCCAGAGGTAAAGACAATCTCGGAAGGTTTCGCATTCAGGTATCCGGCCACTGTTTTCCGGGCCTGTTCGATCCCCGTTTTGGCTGTTCGCCCGAAGCCGTGTGTGGAAGAAGGATTCCCGTATACCTTGCTCAGGGCTGCCTGCATGTCCTCCAGCACTTCCGGTCGTATCTGGGTGGTTGCGGCATTGTCGAGATAAACGCGATCCATGGGGTTTGGAATCTTTAAATTTCTTGTTCAAAAGTAACCGAAATTCGTTTAAAAACAGCCAAATTACCCAGAAAGCTCTAGGAAAATCAAATGGCTTTGAGGTATCTTTGGGACATGAAACGAATCTTCCTGTTCCTGTTGCCGGTGCTGGTTTTAAGCTGCAGCGACGGGGATCTCCAGATAGAAACCATCGATTTTAGCGATGCAGCGGTTCAGTTTTGCGGTTCCAAGGCCACCACCTCGACAACGGTTTTTTTTAAGCTCAACTCGGAGGAAGCCCTTATTCTGAAACTACAAAGCGGGCTTTTGAAGAACAAGGTTTCCGACGGTACCCTGAGCAGCGACGTCCCGGGCAAGTCTAAAGTCACCTACCGGATCTTTTCTGATGCCGTAAACAAGAATTACTTCTGCAGCGATATCCCGCCCGGCACCCCGACGGTGGTGGAGGAAATCGAAGCTTCTGCCGGAGAGGTCCTGGTCACCACTGTGCAAAGCGCTACAGACACCACGGCTTTTGAACACACCATTGAACTAAGCGGTATTTCACTGGTAAATGACAAGGGGGAGCGGATCACCGACCTCAATGTCGATAGTTTCGGGACCATCACAACTACCCAATAAGGCTTCAGGAATTCTGGAAAATAGAGACTTCAGTAGCACCGAGCCCGTATTTCCGGTACTCGGCATCATAGTATGTGAGGTTATCATACCGCCTGAAAAGGGCCCCCAATTCTTCCCTTAAAATGCCTTCCCCGACGCCATGTATAAATACAATCCTGGGGATACGCTTCTCCATGGCAAACTCCAATTGCCTCCTGGCTGTTTCCAACTGCAGGTTCAGGATATCGTATTTGGACATGCCGTGTGTGGTGGGGACCAGTTGATTAATATGCAGGTCCACTTCCATTTTCGGGGCTTGTCGTTCCTTCCGCCTGGGCGCGGGAGGCTTTTTCTTTTCGGCCCTCTCCTCTTCCATCCGGGCACGCGCCGCCTCCGAGGGAGAAACATGAATCCGTTCCTGCCCTGATACCCGCATCAGTTCCGAAGCCCGGTACTGGTGGGGAAAGCCATCGTCCGTTTCCACCGTGATCCATTCCCCTTCAATGGTGGTTATGATTCCCCTGGTGGTATCATCCACCGCCTCAACCCGCTCACCTATGCTGAATTCGGGCATCCTTCAAGGATTTTTTTGTTCCTCTCCCGATTCTTGCCGGCCGTCCTGGCCCCAGCTGCGGGAAACTTTATAGATGCAGAACATCAGCAGGGAAATCCCGATGCTGAGTGCATATTCCTTCCGGATGAGCCGATCCCCGCTGGCCATAAGTGCTGCGCCCAGGAGGATCAGTAGAAAATAAATGGAATGTTTTGTTTTCATTACCCAAAAATAATAGTATTTTTCGGTTAGTGAATGCCGCCAGCATGATTTCCGGACCCGCCCAATTTACCGCCTCTTTGGAAGACTACATGCTTCCCTGCCTCAACAAACAGCTGTTAGGGGTGGAATGCCCGGGATGTGGGTTGCAACGCGCGGTATTACTCCTTTTCCGGGGGGAATTCATTGACGCATTTTACATGTATCCGGCAGTTTATTCGCTCATACTCCTTTTTGGCTTTCTGTTGGCCGACCAGTTCTTTACCATCCGCCATGCCAATAAGATCAGTATTATCCTCATGCTGTCCAGTGTGTTCCTGATCCTGGCCCACTATATAGCAAATTTCTTCTAACCAAACTGAATATTATGGAACAACAAAAACTACCGAATGTCACCATTGCCATAGTACTGGCTATACTTTCTTTTGTATGTTGCTGTTTCGGAGGGATCCCGGGGGCAGTATTGGCTGCCGTGGCCTTTTTCCTTATCCGGGCCGATGAGAAACGATACCGGGAAAACCCGGAGTTGTATTCGAACTACAGTCAGCTGAAAACCGCCCGTATCATTGCGATCATCGGACTCGTACTGGGAATTTTATATTTTTTCTGGACCTTCTACCAGATCTCTCAGATGGGTGGCTGGGATGCCTATATGGAAAAATCCAGGGAGATGATGGAACGATGGGGCATGGAAGAATAATTAAAAAACCGTATTCCAAATGACACAACAACCATTGCCAGGTGCCAGTACTGTACTCGACCATGGGGATTATTTCGGTAGTGGGCTCCCTGATTTGCTGCGGTCCTTTTGCGATTGTCTTCAGCATCATCGGGCTGGTAAAGGCTAAAAGCGCCAAAAGGCTGTACCTTGCGAACCCCGAGTTATATACGGGATATGAAAGCCTGAACACGGGGAGGATCCTGTCTTATGTCGGCCTGGGGCTTTCCCTGATCATGCTGCTGTTCGCCATCCTCTATTTCGGGGTGATCATTGCCATGATCTCGTCGGGGCAGTACGATTTCTGATCGGGATACGCCATAAAAAAAAGGAGCCCGGGGCAAAACCCGGGCTTTCTTTATTTGAATTTATCACCTTACGGAACATGAAGGGTTTAGTTGGCCACCTCGCTCATGAATTTAAGCCGGTAGAGGCGTAATTCCTCATCTTCGTACTCCCCTTCAAATTCTTTAAGGGCCTCCTCAATATCGTCTGTTTCGGCTTCCAGGAAATATTCGTGTATCTCTTCCTGCTGGTCTTCGTCCAGGATCTCGTCAATCCAGTATCCCAGGTTAAGCCTGGTCCCGCTGAAAACGATCTGTTCCATTTCCTTGACCAGTTCGCCCAGTTCCAGTCCTTTGGCGGAGGCGATGTCATCCAGTGGCAGTTTGCGGTCTACATTCTGAATAATATAAAGCTTCAGGCCCGAATTGGCGCCGGTGCTTTTCACCACCAGGTCGTCCGGGCGCACTACATCGTGTTCCTGCACGTACTGGTCTATCAGCTCCAGGAAAGGCTTGCCGTATTTTCGGGCTTTTCCTTCACCCACACCATGGATATTGACCAGTTCGTCCATACTGATGGGATACTTCAGGGCCATGTCCTCAAGGGAGGGATCCTGGAAGATCACAAAGGGGGGGATGTCTTGTTTATGGGCCTCTTTCTTACGCAGGTCCTTCAGCAAACGCAGCAATTTTTCGTCGGCCACACCCGCGTTCCCTTTGGCGGCACTGATGATCGCATTGTCTGTTTCCTCACTGTAGATGTGGTCTTTGGTCATCATAAAGGAGGTAGGGTTCTTGAGGAATTCCTCTCCTTTCCCGGTAATGTGCAGGATGCCGTATTGTTCGATCTCCTTCTTCAGTAACCCGGCCACCAGCACCTGCCGGATCAGGGCCATCCAGTAATGCTTGTCCTTATAGTTCCCGATCCCGAAAACCGATTTATCTTCTGTCTTGTGAGCTGCGATCAGGGCATTGGACCGCCCGGTGAGCGTTTTTACAATTTCCCGGGCCTTGAATTTTTCACTTGTTGCCTTAACCGCTTCCAGCAAATGAACCACCTCGTCCCTTGCTTCCTGTTTCTCCTTGGGGTTCCGGGCATTGTCGTCCATATCAGCACCTTCTCCCGTTTCCTCGTCGAACGCTTCCCCGAAATAGTGAAGGATAAATTTCCGCCTGGACATGGATGTTTCGGCATAGGCGACGATCTCCTGCAGGAGGGCGTTCCCGATCTCCTGTTCGGCCACGGGCTTGCCCGACATGAATTTTTCCAATTTCTCGATATCCTTGTAGGAATAAAACGCCAGGCAATGGCCTTCTCCCCCATCCCTGCCGGCACGACCGGTTTCCTGGTAGTAGCTTTCGATACTTTTGGGGATATCGTGATGGATTACGTACCGCACGTCAGGCTTGTCGATTCCCATCCCAAAAGCAATGGTCGCCACCACCACATCCACTTCCTCCATCAGGAACATATCCTGGTACCTGGATCGGGTCTTGGCATCGAAACCGGCATGGTAGGGAACCGCACTGACACCATTTACCTGCAACACCTGGGCCAGCTCCTCGACCCGCTTCCGGCTCAGGCAATAGATAATCCCGCTTTTCCCGGAATTCTTCTTGACAAAGCGGATGATGTCTGCATCCACGTGTTTTGTTTTGGGGCGCACCTCGTAAAAAAGGTTCGGCCTGTTGAAGGAGGCCTTAAAAACTTTCGCGTCCGAAATCCCCAGGTTTTTTATGATGTCTTCCTGTACCTTGGGGGTGGCGGTCGCCGTAAGCCCCACTATGGGGATGTCGTTGCCCAGGCGATTGATAATCGCCTTCAGGTTCCGGTATTCCGGCCGGAAATCGTGCCCCCATTCGGAAATACAATGGGCTTCATCTATAGCGACGAAAGAGAGGGTCACGGACTGCAGGAATTCGACATATTCCTCCTTGGTGAGCGATTCTGGGGCCACATAGAGGAGCTTTGTCACCCCTTCGATAATATCCTTTTTCACCTGTCTGATCTCCGTCTTGGTCAGGGAAGAATTGAGCACATGGGCGATGCCGTTTGCGTCGGAAACGCCGCGGATGGCATCCACCTGGTTTTTCATCAGGGCGATCAGGGGGGAAACCACAATCGCCGTGCCTTCCTTGATAAGGGCGGGCAATTGGTAACAAAGGGACTTCCCACCTCCCGTCGGCATAATGACGAAGGTGTTCCTGTCCTGAATTACACTTTTTATTACTTCTTCTTGAAGACCTTTGAATCTGGAAAAGCCAAAATATTTTTTTAATGAGGCATGTAGATCAATCTCATTCAAAATCATGCTGTCTTAATTTAGTGCCACCGTGCTTGATTACCTGCTAACTCACGATCCATTACGGTAGGAACTTATATTTGGTTCGGGGGTATTGGGGACAAATGATTTAGTTGTATTTAAAATACCCTATTAATAACTTTGTGTACTTTTGTCTCCTGATTATTAAATATAATACATTCTTTTAGAAACCAATTATATTTTAGGATATTTTGTGAAACCCCAAAAACCCTAATTTCAACCCAGTCTTGAGCAACCCGAAAGCTATCCTTGACATAGCAAAAAAGACCATTGAAACGGAGGCAAAAGCCATTGCAAACCTCTCCTCTCTACTGGATGAGACCTTTGCCGAGGCAGTGGATTATATCCTGCATTCCAAAGGCCGGATCATCGTTTCCGGGATCGGGAAAAGCGCCATCATCGCCTCCAAGATCGTCGCCACCCTCAATTCTACCGGCACCCCTTCCATCTTTATGCATGCTGCGGACGCCATCCATGGGGATATGGGGATTATCCAGAAAAACGACGTGGTCATCCTGATCTCCAAAAGCGGGAATACCCCCGAGATCAAAATGCTGGCACCGCTAATCAAACAGGGGGGCAATAAACTGATAGGAATGACGGGGAATCCGGATTCGTTCCTCGGCAAGCATGCCGACTTTATCCTGAACACCTATGTGGAAAAGGAAGCCTGCCCGAATAACCTGGCCCCTACAACAAGTACCACCGCCCAATTGGTGCTCGGAGATGCCCTGGCGATCTGCCTGGTGGAATTGCGCGGCTTCAGCAGCCGGGATTTTGCCAAATACCATCCGGGGGGTACCCTGGGCAAACGGTTGTACCTGAGGGTATCGGACATAGCCATGGCCAACCTGAAGCCCCAGGTGGATGTGAATGCCGATGTAAAACAGGTCATAATCGAGATTTCAGAAAAAATGCTGGGGGCCACCGCCGTGATGAAGCAGGGCCGTATCATGGGGATTGTAACAGATGGGGACATCAGGCGGATGCTCAATAAATACGATAATATAAGCGGCTTGAAAGCAAGTGACATCATGACCACCAACCCAAAGACCATCGGCACGGAAGTGCTGGCGGTTAAAGCCCTGAAGGAAATGCAGGACAAGGGTATTTCACAATTGCTCGCGGTAGACGGGGATGCCTATGTGGGTGTGGTCCACTTACACAACCTGATAAACGAGGGAATACTCTGATGGCAAAAACTCGCAAAGACCCCAACGAGATGTCCTTCCTGGACCATCTGGAAGAACTTCGCTGGCATTTGATACGCTCAACCATTGCGGTGGTGGTAATTGGCCTGCTGGCCTTCCTGATGCGTGATTTTATATTCGACACCATAATATTTGGCCCTAAAAAGGACGATTTCCCCACCTATGCCGTTTTCTGCAAGTTTTCGAGGATGCTGGGTTTCAGTGATTCCTTTTGCGGCGGCGCCCCGGAATTCAGGATTCAGAGCCGGCTGATGGCGGGCCAGTTCTCGGCCCATATCTGGACTTCCATCTGGGCGGGCTTCATCATCGGTTTTCCCTTTATCCTGTATGAGATGTGGAAATTTATCAGTCCGGGCCTCTATGAGAAGGAACGCAAGAATTCCAGGGGATTCATCCTGATTGCATCAGGTCTTTTTTTCCTGGGTGTCCTGTTCGGATATTACGTGGTGGCGCCCCTCTCCATTAACTTCCTGGGCGGGTACAGGGTCAGTGAGGAAGTGTTCAATGATATCGACCTGAGCTCCTATATCTCCACGGTACGGGCGGCCGTCATTGCCTGCGGGCTGATCTTTGAGCTGCCCATCGTCATTTTCTTCCTGACAAAAGTGGGGCTCGTTACGCCTGAGGTGCTCAAAAAATACCGGAAAATGGCCCTGGTCATTGTCCTGGTTGTATCGGCTGTGATCACCCCTCCCGACGTGGCCAGCCAGATCATTGTCGCCATCCCTGTCCTGATACTCTATCAGGCGAGTATCTATATTTCTGCCTGGGTCCTCAGGCGGGACGCTAAAAAATTCAAGAAAAGTGGCAAATCCGGTTAAAGAATTTAACGACTACCGCTCCAGGATGAACGACCAATTGCTGGGCTCCGGGAACAAGGTCATCAAAAGGCTGTTCAACCTGGACACTAACGCCTATGGCCCTGGTGCCCTGGACACCAAAACAAAGGAATTGCTGGGGTTGGTGGCTTCTGCTGTCCTCCGATGCGACGATTGTGTTAAGTACCACCTCGAAAGCTGCCAAAAGCAGGGAGCCAGTCGGGACGAGGTGTTGGAAACCCTCGCGATCGCCACCCTGGTAGGGGGCACCATTGTGATCCCGCATCTCCGGCGAGCCTATGAATATTGGGAATTGCTCGAAAACGAACAAGGTTAAAAAAATCGCAAATCCTTCGCTGCCCGTTAAGAAAACTGTAGATTTGGGCCTTTCACGCCAATGAAGTTACGAGCAGAAAAAATCATGAAGTCCTACCGTGGGCGCCAGGTGGTCAAGGGCATCTCCCTGGAGGTGAACCAGGGGGAGATCGTCGGGTTGCTTGGCCCGAACGGCGCCGGGAAGACTACCTCCTTCTATATGATCGTGGGACTTATCAAGCCCAATGGGGGGAAAATTTACCTGGACAATACCGAAATTACCAAGTTCCCCATGTACAAGCGGGCGCAGTACGGGATCGGTTACCTCGCACAGGAGGCTTCGGTATTCCGGAAGCTCAGCGTCGAAAAAAATATTCTCAGCGTGTTGCAGCTAACCAAGCTTAGCAAACAGGAGCAGCAACAGCGGATGGAATCCCTGCTCGAGGAATTCGGGCTCACCCACATCCGCAAGAACCGGGGCGACCTGCTATCCGGAGGGGAGCGCCGACGCACAGAGATTGCCCGGGCCCTGGCCACGAAGCCAAATTTTATATTGCTGGATGAACCATTCGCCGGGGTAGACCCGGTGGCTGTGGAAGATATACAGCGAATAGTGGCGCAGCTCAAAAATAAGAATATCGGGATCCTGATCACCGATCACAATGTTCAGGAAACGCTTGCGATTACGGAACGTTCCTACCTCATGTTCGAGGGTGGCATCCTCAAATCGGGGATTCCCGAGGACCTGGCCGAAGATCCGGTGGTACGTAAAGTCTACCTGGGCCAGAATTTCGAATTGCGAAAGAAAAAACTCAACTTCTAGTGGGCTTTAAAATGCCTTGTCGTCCGTGGCAGGGCCCCTCTACTCCCAACTAACCTATCCCTCCACCGATTCCTTCCCACTTGTAACCCCGCCCAAAAGCGAACTGAGGATATAGAAGCCTATGATCAGCGGAATGGCCATAAAGCCCAGGGTAAGCAGGAGGACCAGCGACAAAATCACAAAAATGTATCGCAGGGCGTTGTCTTTAAAGCTCCAGTTCCTGAATTTCAGGGCAAAGAGCCTGATAGGCGCGTTCAGGAGAAAGCTGCTTACCAGGGTCTGGGCAGACAGGTACCAGGGATTCAGGATTAGGGCATTCACGGTATCGTTCCCCTGATACAGGAGGATCAGGGGTAGTGACAGGATCAACAGCGCATTGGCCGGGGTAGGCAATCCTATGAACGAACTTACCTGGTTTTCATCGGTATTGAACCGGGCCAGCCGGTAGGCCGATGCCAGGGTGATCAAAAAGCCGAAATAGGGGAACCAGGATACCCCGTCGAAACCCGGGACTTCATTGGGAAGCGTCCAATGGCCGGCCTGGGACATTTCCATAAGATGGTACATCACCATCCCCGGTACCAGGCCGCTGGTGATCATATCCGCCAGGGAATCGAGTTGGATCCCCATCTCGCTTTGCACCCCGAGCAGGCGGGCAGCCAGGCCGTCGAAATAATCAAAGAAAATCCCCAGGAAAACAAAGAGAGCTGTCAGCTCCATATTCCCCCTGGCGGCAAAGAGCGCAGCCAAACATCCACACAGGATGTTGAGCAGGGTGAGGAAATTGGGAAAATGCTTTTTCATGGCCGGCAATTTCGATAAAAGTAAGACATTTTTGACGAATGCCTGCGCTTAGAGGTCGCCTGGCCGGCACGTGGGCGGGTGATTGTCCGTCGCTTGCCGGGGTGCAGGTGAAATTGAAAGGGCCCGGCCATTTTAGTCCGGTTTTTATTCAGATATTTGTACGCATGAAGCCAACGGAGAACCCCAAGACATTTTAGTATGCAGGCAGGGATCCGATTCGTATGCCTCCTTTGCCTGGCCCTGGTATTCGCTGGCCCGGCCCGGAGCCAGCTGTCCTCCAAAGCACACATCAGTGTTATTACCTGCGGGCCGGGAGATTTGCTCTATTCAACCTTTGGTCACAGTGCTTTCCGGGTCCAGGACCCGGACACCGGGATCGACCTGGTGTATAATTACGGTACTTTTAACTTCAATACCCCGAATTTTTATATGAAGTTTGCCCGAGGTAAACTGCTGTATTCACTGAGCAGGGAGCGATTCGAGGATTTCCTCTATACCTATGAACTCGAAAACCGCTGGGTAAAGGAACAGCTCCTGGACCTGGACGGCCCTGAACGGAATGAACTGCTTCGTTTTCTCGAGACCAATTACGAGCCACAGAATCGGGATTATAAATACGATTTTCTCTTCAACAACTGTTCTACAAAGATTCCGGACGTACTTTCCAGGGTTCTGGGAGAACGATTGGAATTTCAGGCAGATTACCTGGATGAGACTTTCACCTTCCGGCAACTCATACACCAGTACCTGAAAACGAACAGCTGGTCGAGCCTGGGGATCGACCTCGCCCTGGGGGCGGTAATCGACCGAAAGGCAAGTCCGCGGGAACACATGTTCCTCCCCGACTATGTCTACCGCCAGTTGAACCATACCCGTCTCGGGGGGGAAGCCCTGGTGAGTCGAGAACGGAACATTTTGGAAACCAGCAGGATAAGCAATGGGGACTTCTTTACCACTTCCCCGGCCTTTTGGCTCTTGCTGGCCCTGTTGTTTACGGGGACCATCACATATATCGACCTTAAAAACGGAACCCGCAGCCTCATTCTGGATTTCCTGGTGTTTTTCATCCCGGGGCTGATAGGCTTTTTTATCCTGTTCCTCTGGTTCCTGACCGACCATACGGCTACCGCCCTGAATTTAAACCTGCTCTGGGCCTTTCCCCTGAATGTGCCCATGGCCTTTTACCTGCTCAGACGACAACCTTCCCCACCCGGTGTCCCGGGCTACCTCCTGGCCCTCCTGATCTTAATGGCACTGGTCCTCCCCATCTGGTTACTGGGCATACAGGTATTTTCCCCCCTGCTCATTTTGGTATGGGGATGTCTCCTGATACGATACCTGTTCCTGTACCGGCACTACAGATTGCAACAAGCCCGTTAAGGATGAACCTGCTCACTGTGGAGAACATATCGAAGTCCTATGGCGAACGGGTCTTGTTTACAGACCTGTCTTTCGGGATCAATGCCGGACAGAAAATTGCACTTATCGCCAAAAATGGCAGCGGGAAGACCTCCATCCTGAAGATCCTGGCGCGGCTTGATACCCCGGACGACGGGCAGGTCAGTTACCGGAGAGGGTTACGGTTGTCCCTGCTGGAACAGGAGCCCGAACTAAATCCGGACCTTACGGTGGAGGAAACGGTATTGGCCGGTGACAACCAGATCCTGCGGGTAATTGCACAGTACAACCGGGCCCTGGAACAGCCTGATGACCAAACCGGGTACCAGAAGGCTTTCGAAGCAATGGAACGGCATCAGGCATGGGATTTTGAGACGCGATATAAACAAATCCTGTTCCGGCTGCAACTGCAGGACCTCAGGGCAGCAGTGCACACGCTTTCGGGCGGGCAAAAGAAACGACTGGCCCTGGCGAATGCCCTGATCAACCAGCCCGACCTCCTGATCCTGGATGAACCCACCAACCATCTCGACCTGGAAATGATCGAATGGCTGGAGGCCTTCTTTGCGAGGGAAAACCTGACCCTGCTGATGGTCACCCATGACCGTTATTTCCTGGAAAGGGTATGCAATGAAATCCTGGAACTGGATGACGGCAAACTATACACCTATAAAGGAAACTATTCTTACTATCTCGAGAAAAAGCAGGCCCGGATAGAGCAGGAGGATGTGGAACGGCACAAGACCCAGGTGTTGTACCGGAAAGAACTCGACTGGATGCGCCGCCAGCCCAGGGCACGGAGGACAAAGTCCAAATCCCGGGTGGAAGACTTCAAGGAGATCCGCGAAAACGCCGGGCAGGGACGTTCCAATAAAGCCATGGAACTCGAATTGAATATGGAACGTTTGGGGAGCAAGACAGTGGAACTGCACAATGTGTCCAAGTCTTTCCCGGATACTCCTATCCTCAGAAGTTTTGATTATACGTTTAAACGGGCCGAACGGGTTGGGGTCATCGGAAAGAACGGGACCGGAAAGACCACTTTCCTTAACATCATTACAGGGAGCATTCAACCGGATAAGGGAAAGGTCGTGGTCGGGGATACCGTTTCCTTTGGTTATTATACCCAGGACGGGATAGCCGTTAAAGAGGGGCAGAAGGTAATCGAGGTCATCCGGGCCTTCGGCGATTTCATCCCTTTGAAGAAGGGGCGGCAGATCTCTGCCGAACAATTGCTGGAACGCTTCCTCTTCGACCGGAAGAAACAATACGATTTTGTCGAAAAACTTAGCGGGGGCGAACGCAAACGATTGTATCTGTGCACCGTCCTGATACGGAACCCCAACTTCCTGATCCTGGACGAACCGACCAACGATCTGGACGTGATTACCCTGAATGTCCTGGAAGAATTCCTGCTCGATTTTCCCGGTTGCCTGTTGCTGGTATCCCACGACCGCTATTTTATGGATAAGATCGTGGATCACCTCTTTGTTTTCCGGGGCAATGGCGTGGTCGAGGATTTTCCAGGAAACTACTCCGATTTCAGGGAGGCCGAAGCGGGGCGGGCACCTGAGCCGGTCCAACAAAAAGAACAGAAGGCAGACCCGGCCGAGGACAGGGGCAGGCGCGAACAGGAAACAGGCCGCAAACTCAGTTACAGGGAACAACAGGAATACAAGAACCTGGAAAAAGAGATTCAGGAACTGGAGACTCAAAAGGATGTCATCCAGGCGCGCTTTTCCGATACGGGACTGGGCGGGGACGAAATTGACCGCCTGGCTATACATCTCAAGGAAATTACCGATTCGCTGGCGGCCAAAACGGAGCGCTGGTTTGAACTTTCCGAACGCTCAGGCAACTAAGGTATGATGCACTGCAAAACTAAAAATCAGGATGTTCCCTATATTTCAATACATACGATTCCTCCTCACTTCCACCAACCAGCACGGGGTACACTCCCCATTTGTTTTCCAGTACCTGACCAATTGCCTGTATAAAAATTCCCGTACCCATTCCCGAAAGGCTGTCGATGTGATGTTAAAAAGCATTCCGTATTTCGGGATACGGCAGGTGTACCTGGCCGGGGACGACGATGCCTTGCATGAGATCCTCCTCAAAACCTATCCCGGACTGAACTTCGGTCACCCACCCTTTGATCTGGTTTACCTGCCTGCCCCCGATCCTGTTTTCCTGGCCCGGGAAGGCCCGGATTCGCTGCCCTGGCACAACGATACGCTTTGTGTCCTGGACAGGATACATCTTAGCCATCAAAATACCGAGTGCTGGGAAAAGGTAAAATCGCTTCCCCAGGTCAGGGTAACCATTGACGCGTTCCATTGCGGCCTGGTTTTTTTCAGGCGGGAACAGGCCGAACAACATTTTAAGATTCGGATATAAACCTGTATTTTTAAAAATGAATCGGGTGTTATGAGTTACAATATCTACTATGTCCTGGGGGTGGTTTTGCTGGTTTACCTGCTTATAACGATGGCCAACAAAAGAACGGCCCGGAGGCGGAAATCCCGGAAATTCATGGAAGGGTATGACCGAAACCGGCCGGGCGGGAGCCAGGATAAGGAGCCCGGAGAAAAGGAGAAAAAGAAGGCTGAGAAATAAGGTTCCAGGTACCGGGTAATCGGTAACCCACACAAATACATGTCACATTCCTATGAAAATTTACACTAAAACAGGGGACCAGGGTTCAACAGGCCTGCTGGGAGGCAGCCGGGTAGCCAAACACCATATACGCATCAACAGCTATGGCACGGTGGACGAGCTGAACTCCTGGCTGGGGCTTGTTCGCGACCAGGACCTGGCTGATATCCATCGCCTGTTCCTGCTGGACATTCAGCGGAAATTATTTACTGTGGGGGCCTTGCTGGCTGCGGAGCCCGAACCCGAAGGGGAAGGCAAAAGAAAAGGGATCAAAGCCATGCCCGTGCTGGAAGATGCCGACATCCGCTCACTGGAGGTTGCCATTGACAACATGGAGGAAACCCTGGCGCCCATGACCCATTTTATCCTCCCCGGGGGGCATCCTACCGTATCGTACTGCCATATTGCCAGGACGGTATGCCGGCGGGCTGAGCGCCTCATTTCCGAACTGCGTGGTCACAGCCCCGTCGATGACCGGATTTTGGTGTACCTGAACCGCCTCTCAGACTACCTCTTTGTCCTGGCCAGGCGGCTGTCTGCCGACCTCGGAGCCAATGAAATAAAATGGATTCCCGGCAAGAATTCCTAATAATTTTATTAATTATTCGTTATCAATTTACCAATTCCGAAAATTTATATTATTATATAGTAAATATTCGGGATTTTACTTTGCCATTTGGCTTTAAAATCTATTTTTGCAAAAATTTTAAAATACACTTTTACCATGTATTGGACATTAGAATTGGCTTCTTATTTAAGTGATGCCCCATGGCCCGCAACCAAGGATGAATTAATAGATTATGCCATCAGGACCGGAGCGCCCTTGGAAGTCGTGGAGAACTTGCAGTCTATGGAAGAAGAAGGCGGTGAGATCTATGAGTCCATTGAAGAGATATGGCCAGACTATCCAACCGAAGAAGATTACCTCTGGAATGAGGATGAATATTAATAGTATTAACGGAATTACAACAGAAAAGTCTCATTCGAGGCTTTTTTTTTATGTAATTTTGACAGCCCGTAGAGGGTTTTAGCCGATTTTACCAATCTGGAATACCTTTTGCATGGCAAGAGGCAAAGCGTTCCGCAAAGAAGGCTTCCAAACAAGTCCGCGGGTCCCGGATAATGCCATCTTTAGCGGACGTAAACTGCATTTAATATGTACAAAGCATATGAGCATTTTAAATTCCGTTATCAAAATCTTCATTGGAGATAAGGCCAAGAAAGATGTCAAGGCTTTGCAGCCCCTGGTTGAGGCCATAAAATCCTTTGAACCAGAATTGCAACAGCTCAGCCATGATGAATTACGGCAGAAAACCCTGGGTTTTAAAAAGCAGATTGAAGAGAATTGCCGTGAACTGAACGAGCAGATACAGGCTTTGCAGGAAGAAGCAAAGAATTCTCAGGATATCGACAAAAATGAAGAGTTCTATTCGGAGATCGACAAGCTGGAGGAAGATGTCTACAAATACCGGGCAGGACACGCTGAATGACATCCTGCCCGAAGCTTTTGCCGTGGTGAAGGAAACCGCCAAACGATTTGTGGAAAACGAAACCCTTAAAGTCACTGCTACGGAATTCGACCGCCATCTTTCCGGAGATCAAGGAATATGTAACCCTGGATGGGGATCAGGCCATTTGGCAAAATTCCTGGGATGCAGCCGGGAAAGAGGTCACCTGGGATATGGTCCATTATGATGTGCAACTCATAGGGGGTATTGCCCTGCACCAGGGTAAAATCGCGGAAATGCAAACCGGGGAGGGAAAAACCCTGGTGGCCACCCTTCCCTTTACCTCAATGCCCTGACCGGGAAAGGGTCACACCTGGTAACTGTTAACGATTACCTGGCCAAAAGGGATAGTGCATGGATGGGACCTATATTTGAATTCCACGGCCTTTCCGTGGATTGTATAGATCATCCACCAGCCAAATTCGGATGGCCGCCGGGCAGCATACAACGCAGATATCACCTACGGAACCAATAATGAATTCGGCTTTGATTACTTGAGAGACAATATGGCCCATACGCCTAACGATTTGGTGCAGCGGCCCCACCATTATGCGATTGTGGATGAGGTGGATTCGGTACTTATCGATGATGCCCGTACCCCGTTGATCATTTCAGGGCCCGTTCCCGAAGGTGACCGCCATGAATTCAATGAATTAAAACCCAAAGTTGCAGACATCGTTCAAAAACAAAGGCAATACCTCACAGGAGTCTTGGCCGAGGCTAAAAAACTAATAGCCGAAGGCGATACCAAAGAAGGAGGTTTCCTCCTGCTTAGGGCCCACAGGGGTTTACCTAAGAATAAAGCCCTGATCAAATTCTTCAGTGAAGAAGGAACGAAACAGTTGCTCCAGAAAACGGAAAACTTCTACATGCAGGACAACAACCGGGAAATGCCCAAGGTGGATGCGGAATTGTTGTTTGTCATTGACGAAAAAAACAACCAGATAGAGCTTACGGATAAAGGGGTCGACTATATCTCAGGCGAGCAGGACCAAAGACTTCTTTGTGATGCCCGATATTGGCGGCGAGATCGCCAAAATCGAAAGCCAAGAGCTTGAAATTGAAGAAGAAGCCGACCTCAAGGAAGAACTCTTCAAGGATTTTGCCGTAAAAGTCGAGCGCATTCATACCATGAGCCAGTTGCTTAAGGCATATACGCTATTTGAGAAAGATGTGGAATATGTGGTGATCGAGAATAAAGTGATGATCGTTGACGAACAAACCGGCCGTATCATGGAAGGACGGCGTTATTCGGACGGGCTTCACCAGGCCATTGAAGCCAAGGAAAATGTAAAAATTGAAGCCATTACCCAAACCTTTGCCACCGTCACCCTTCAAAATTACTTCAGAATGTACAAAAAACTGGCCGGGATGACCGGTACCGCGATTACGGAAGCAGGTGAATTTTGGGAAATCTACAAGTTGGATGTGATGGAAATCCCAACCAACAGGCCTATTGCCAGAGATGACCGGAACGATCTGATCTACAAGACCAAACGGGAAAAATACAATGCCATTATAGATGAAGTGACGGAACTTGCAGAAGCAGGAAGACCTGTTCTTATTGGTACCACTTCGGTAGAAATCTCCGAATTCTTTCAGGAAATGCTTAGCATCCGGAAAATTCCATCACAATGTGCTTAAATGCCAAACTCCACAAAAAGGAAGCGGAAATCGTAGCCGAAGCCGGGAAATCAGGGTATTGTCACCATTGCCACCAACATGGCGGGTCGGGGTACGGATATCAAGCTTAGCGCCGGAAGTAAAGGAAGCAGGCGGTCTGGCCATTGTGGGTACGGAAAGACACGATTCCCGCCGGGTAGACCGCCAGCTGCGAGGCCGGTCCGGCCGTCAGGGTGACCCGGGAAGTTCCCAGTTCTATGTATCGCTGGAAGATAACCTTATGCGGCTTTTTGGTTCGGAACGGGTAGCCAAAATGATGGACCGGATGGGACTGGAAGAAGGCGAAGTCATCCAGCATTCCATGATGACCAAATCCATTGAAAGGGCCCAGAAAAAAGTGGAGGAAAACAACTTTGGGATTCGTAAACGCCTGCTGGAATATGACGATGTTATGAATGCACAGCGGGAGGTGGTCTATAAAAGAAGACGGCATGCCCTGCAGGGGGATCGTCTGAAAATGGATATCGCCAACATGATCTATGATACCTGTGAATTATTGGCAGAAACCAATAAGGCGGCCAACGATTATAAGAATTTTGAATTTGAACTGATCAAGTATTTTTCCATTACCTCCCCGGTCTCGGAGGAAGAGTTCACGAAAATGGATTTCCAGGCCATTGCACTGCGCATTTATGAGGAAGCCAACGAGACATTACCGGAATAAGATAGAACGAAGCATGGCTTCCGCCTATCCGGTCATCCGAAAGGTATATGAGGATAGCTCTAATTCCTTTGAGCGCATTGTGGTGCCCTTTACCGACGGGATTAAAACCCTGAATGTGGTTACCAACCTGAAGGATGCCTATGAATCCCAGGGGAAACAATTGATCACCGATTTTGAAAAAAATATCACCCTGGCCATTATTGATGATGCCTGGAAGACCCACCTGAGGAAGATGGACGAATTAAAACAATCGGTACAACTGGCCGTGCACGAGCAAAAAGACCCCTTGCTGATCTATAAGTTTGAAGCCTTTGAACTTTTTAAAGCCATGATCGAAAAAGTGAACAAAGATGTGGTTTCGTTCCTGTTCAAAGGGGAATTGCCATCCGCAAACACAGGAGATATTCAGGAAGCCCGACAGGTACGCAGCGCCTAAGGAAAAATTGCAGACTTCCAAGGAAGAAATTCCTAACAGCGACGAACTTGCTGCCCGGAACAGGGCCGCAGGACAACACAGGGACAACGACCGCAGGTTACGGAAACGATTGTACGGGAAAAACCGAAAATTGGCAGAAACGAGCGGGTAACCATCAAAAATGTGATGTCCGGGGAAAATAAGACCCTGAAGTACAAGCAGGCCGAGCCCCTGCTGGAACAGGGGGAATGGGTGCTGGTGGAGGATTGACCCGCCTGCGCCAAAATTCGTATAACGGCAGCCCTGGGGTTGCCGTTTTTTTTGGGCCACTGCCGCTGGCGGCTGAACCCCGGCAAAACCGGCTTTGATCCCCCCTGGATCTTCTTGCTATTCGATCTGGGTGTATGCTGGCCTTCCCACCGATCGCACGGTGATTGTTAAATATCCTTCGATCCGATTTTGAATATATGGCAAAACATAATTAGCTTTACATAGTGCATTGGCACTCCCGGTAAAGCAATACAGCTGCTAAGGCCGGGGGTTGGCAGGCAGGGGCAGGACCTTAAAAATTCCTATATGCTAAAAACATGGCTGGACCAGGACACACAAAAGGATAGTATCCGGTTAACCCTCAGGGTCAGCTACTTCGCATCCTTCTTTTCCCTGGTGTTGGGGTCCATCTGCCTCTGGGTTCTGGATATCAGGGTGGTAGTCCCGTATGTTTTTCCTGGGTTTGGAATCCTGAACATGCTGAACAGTTTTATGTACCGGGTACATAATAACCTGATCCTTACCTATAACCTCATTTCCATTATCGGCTTGGCCTCTTCCCTGCTAATCACCCTGTACACAGGCGGGATCAACAGCCCTTTTATCTTTGTACTGGCCATCGTGGTCTTTGCCGGCTATGTCTCCACCAGGCGGTACGGACAAAATTTATCTCTATATCAGCAGTCTGCTTGTTGTGCTGATTTATTTGCAGGGGGTTTCGGATTATTCCGTAAGCAGGAATGTGGTCCCCGAAGAGTCCCGGAATCTGTTTTCCTTCCTGAGTATTTTGTTCTCGGTATATCTCCTGGGAGGCGTACTGGGTAAAAACTTGCTGAAGGCCCATCACAACCTGTATAAAACCAAAATGGAACTCGAGGAGCAAATAAATGAAAAGGAAACCTTACTGAAGGAAGTACACCATCGCGTAAAAAACAACCTGCAGACCGTCTCCAGCCTCTTAAGCCTGCAGGCCCGTAGCATTGATGAATGAGGAGATCAAAACCCTCATCAAAAGTAACCAGAATAGGGTGATATCCATGGCTATGGTCCATGAAATGCTATATATGAGGGACGACATTTCCAAGGTTGAATATAAGTCGTACGTACAGGAATTGGGAGAATACCTCGTCCGTTCAGTTAAGGGAAGCCAGAACAATATTAACCTGAAAGTGGATATCCCCGAAATAGAACTGGGCATCGATACAGCGATCCCCCTGGGCCTCCTTATCAACGAGGCTATCACCAACGCCCTGAAATACGGGATTAAGGACGATGCCTACGGCGAAATTTATATCGCCCTGAGAAAGGCCGGAGAAGAGGAATATATCCTCAGTATTGGTGATAACGGCCCCGGATTCCCGGAGAAACTGAATTTCAGGAATTCCAAATCCCTTGGTCTGAAACTTATCCATAACCTTACCCGCCAACTGAAGGGATCCATTGTGAGGGACCTGTCGAAAAAAGGGACCAACTATGTGGTGAAATTCAAGGAAATTGATCATGAGAAATTTCATCCGGTGGCCTGATCCCCGCCCGCTTTTCCCTGCAGCTTCCTCCTCTTGATATTATCCCTATATTTAGGGGAAATTAACCTGAAAATTTTACCGTCCAAATGCGAAAATACCTAATGCTGCTCGCCTGCCTGTACGGTTCGGCCCTGATAGCACAGGATTACTATTTCAAAAACTTTGAACCCTTTAAATCCGAAATCCCCACACCGGAGGCGTTTCTCGGCTATGCCATAGGTGAAAAACATACCAGGCATGACCAGATAGTGGAATACCTCCGGCGCCTGGCCGATTTGTCGGACCGGGCAAATATAGAGGAATACGGCCAGACCCATGAGGGGCGCAAGCTGGTCATCCTTACTATCAGCAGCCCGGAAAACATGGCAAGGCTGGAGGAATCTAAGGCAAAAGCACCTGGCCTTTACCGAGCCCGGACATGTACAGGCAGTGGCGGAAGACCTGCCGGTTTTTATCAACCTGGCTTACAATGTCCACGGTAATGAGCCTTCCAGTTCCGAGGCAGCCCTCCTTACGGCGTATACATTTGCCGCTTCAGACAATCCGGAAATCCGGAATTACCTCCGTCATGCCGTGCTGTTTATTGACCCCGCCATCAACCCGGACGGAAGGGACCGGCACACCCAATGGGCCAATTCGTATCTGGGTGACCCGGCGGTAAGCGACCCCCAGGACGCCGAACACAATGAATACTGGCCCGGGGGGCGTACCAACCATTACTGGTTCGACCTCAACCGGGACTGGTTGCTGGCCGTAAACCCGGAAAGCCAGGGCAAGCTCAGATGGTACCATCAATGGTATCCCAATGTGGTAACAGACTTCCATGAAATGGGGACCCAGGGCACTTATTTTTTTGAACCCATGAAAATCAATGGCTCCCTGAACCCTATCATGCCAAAAGAAAATTACGGCTACCTGAACGAACTCTTCGGGAAATATTTTTCCAAAGCCCTTGATAGCCTGGGATCACTTTATTTCACGAGGGAAGTCTTCGATGGCACCTATCCGGGCTATGGCTCTTCCTACCCCGACCTGGAAGGCGGGCTGGGGCTGTTGTTTGAGCAGGCCAGCAGCCGGGGCCATGTACAAAAGACCGCATTCGGGGAAATCACTTTTCCCTTTACCATCCGTAACCAGTTTACATCGGGTATCGCCACGGTAAAAGCGGCTGTCGAGAATAAAGACTACCTGTACCGGTATCAAAAGGACTTCTTCAACAGCGCTATAGACCGGGCACGAAAAAGCAAGGTGAAGGGCTATGTATTTGGCGACCCTTACGACAAAAACAGGGTGAAGGCCTTTATCGACCTCCTCCTGAGGCACCGGATCAAAGTCTATCGGGCCGGGGAAAACGAATATGAGGTGCCAACCGATCAACCACAATACCGCATGGTACAGACCATGTTCGAGACCTACGATCAATACAGGGACAGCGTTTTTTACGATGCCTCGGCCTGGTCTGTTGCCAATTTTTACAATATGAAGTATCGGGCGGCCGGCAATGCCCCCGCGGGCGAGCCTTTGCAAAGTACGGAAGGGCTCATTTCGCTACCCGATTTGCAGCAATCAGATTACGCTTATGTGGCAGACTGGGATGATTACAATGCCCCCGCCTTCCTACATGCCATCCAGAAGGCTGGCCTGGTGGCCTCTTCAGCGTTTAAACCCTTTACATCCGTCACCTCTGCCGGGGAACATAGACTTTCATTATGGAGCCCTGGTAATCCCCGTAAAACTTCAAAAGAAAAGCCCCGGGGAAGTCTTTTCCATCCTTAGTGAGGCCAGGGCCAAATGGAAAGTGCCGGTGTACGCCATCACTACGGGTTGGTCCCTGAAAGGGGTAGACCTTGGAAGCGAATACATCAAACCATTAAAATCTCCCGAGGCGGCCATGCTAATCGGACATGGCGTAAGGGCCTATGAAGCAGGTGAGATCTGGCATTTGCTCGACACCCGCGTGGATATGCCCATAAGCAAGCTCCCGCTGCGTAATTTCGACGGAATCTCCCTGGACAAGTATTCCGGTGCTTGTGATCGTTTCCGGCGAGTACGATTTCCAACAAAAGCAAGTAGACCGCATTGCGGATTGGGTTAAAAAGGGAAACACCCTCATTACCATCGGAACCGGCAGTAAATGGGCCATCGAGCAAAAGCTGGTCAGTGAAAAACTTACCGCCCCGGAAAAGGACTCCCTCGCCACCGTGGAGCGGAAACCCTATGCAGAAGCAGATGAAAACCTGGGCAAAACATACATCGGCGGGCTTATCGTAAGGGCCGATCTGGACAGGACGCACCCTCTGGCCTTCGGGTACCAGGATACAGACATTCCCGTATACAAGAATAATGAAGTATGGCTGGCTCCCAGTAAAAATGCCTATTCCACGGTTGCCAAGTATGCTAAAGACCCCCATATTGACGGATTTATCACTCCGGAGAACCTGGAAGAATACCTGAAGCCCTCGGCTTCCCTGCTGGTAAGCCCCCTGGGGGCGGGCAGGGTGGTGCTGTTCGCTGATGACCCGAATTTCAGAGGGGCCTGGTATGGTACCAATCGTCTTTTCCTGAATGCCCTGTTCCTTGGCCAGCATATAACCGTACCTCAAAAAAATTAGCCTATGAACCGATTGATCGCCCACAGCTTCCTGGCACTCCTCCTAATACCGGCATTTATGGCAGGTCAAATGGGGGAAGGCCCATTTCCCCAGCTGATCATTCGGGGAGTCACCCTGATCAACGGGAACGGGGCCCCACCCATGGGCCCGGTGGATATCGTAGTGGAAAAGAACCGCATCCGGGCGGTGGAAGTGGTGGGATACCCGGGAGTACCGATTGAACCAGACAAACGCCCTGCCCTTAAGGAAGGAGGACGGGAGCTGGATGCCAGCGGCATGTATCTCCTGCCCGGATTCATTGACATGCATGGCCATATTGGGGGGGAAGCCCAGGGCGCGGATCCGGATTATGTGTTTAAACTTTGGATGGGGCACGGGATCACCACCATCCGTGAACCCAGCGGGAGGGGGGTGGATTTTGCAATGGACCTTAAAAGGAAAAGCGCCCGCAATGAGATAATTGCCCCCAGGATCTTCGCCTATACCCGCTTTGGCGAAACCAGCGATACCTTTGACCCGCTCCACGGGGTTCCCATTACAACCCCGGAACAGGCGCGGGAATGGGTGCGAGCCAACGCAGCTAAAGGGGCCGACGGAATCAAATTTTTCGGGGCGCCTCCAGATATTATGACGGCCGCCCTGGACGAAAACCGCAAACTGGGCCTGCGGTCAGCCTGCCACCATGCACAGCTCAGTGTAGCCCGGTGGAATGTGCTCAATTCGGCCCGGGCAGGACTCACGTCCATGGAGCATTGGTACGGCCTGCCAGAAGCCCTGTTTGAAGACCGGCAGGTACAGGATTACCCAGCCGACTATAACTACCAGGACGAACAACACCGGTTCGAAGAGGCGGGAAAATTGTGGAAACAAGCCGCCAAACCGTATTCAGAACATTGGAATGCAGTGATGGACGAATTGCTCGCCCTTGATTTCACCATCGACCCCACCTTCAATATTTATGAAGCCAGCCGCGATCTGCAGCGGGCCCGCCGGGCCGAATGGCATGAAACCTATACCCTGCCCTCTCTCTGGGATTTTTACCAGCCCAGCATGGTATCACACGGATCGTACTGGCACGACTGGGGCACGGAACAGGAAGTAGCCTGGAAAGAGAATTATCGCTTATGGATGACCTTTGTAAACGAATACAAGAACCGCGGGGGCCGGGTGACCGCAGGTTCGGATTCCGGATTCATCTTCCAACTCTACGGCTTTGCCTACATTCGGGAGCTGGAATTGCTTAGGGAAGCTGGGTTCCATCCCCTGGAAGTTATACGCGCGGCTACCCTGAATGGTGCCGAGGCATTGGGTGTAGCCGATGAGATCGGATCCGTGGAAGTGGGTAAATATGCAGATTTTGTCATTGTGGAGGAAAATCCGCTCAAAAACCTGAAGGTATTGTACGGGACCGGGGCCATTCGCCTGACAGCAGATAATAAAGTGGTACGGGCAGGCGGCGTGAAATACACCATCAAAGATGGCATTATTTACGATGCAAAGGCATTGTTGGCGGATGTTCGAAAACGAGTTGAGGCTGAAAAAGAAAAGACGGGCTACCGGATCCGGCAACCTGGAATGTACGACTAGCCAGCCCGGAGGGACATCAGGCGAGCTTGGCCTTGCTGATCTTGGTGGTGAATTTCAATTCCTTCAGTACCCTGTAGTTCTTGAAGCGGTAAAGCCGGGCAATGGCCTCCCCTCCCTCACCATGGGAAAGTACTGATTTGAGGGTGTCGACATGGATTGCCGCCACCTCCGGGGTCCCGGGCTTAAGAACCGGGGCCTTGGCTTCCTGTGCCATGGCCGAAAGGCCAATTATCAAAACCAGAGTAAATGTCAACAGGGCTTTCATGATGATCTTAATTTCACCGTAAAGGAAATCGCAGGCCGGTTGATAAGGGAAGATATTCGCTTAAAGCACCTTATTTTTCGGCGGTTGACGCAGAATTGGACAAACGGTCCGATATGGTCGGTGAAAGAAATTACCGGCGGATACACTTAATCGATCCCTGTAGTCGTTCACCGGCTTTGCTGAGCATGGGTAGCCCCGTAGTTCGGGCTAGTTATTCAAAGGAGATGCATTTGTCGCGGCAGGTACTCACGGGTATCACTTTAAGGCCGCCGATGGGGGGGGTTATTTGAAGCCGATACGGAAACTATATTCCCCGCTTTCGCTGCCTCGATTAGGCCAGTTTAGCCCGGTTGTTTTTGGTTGTGAAGGTCAGTTCCTTTTTTACCAGGGAGGTTTTGGAACGATACAGGAGGGCCACTTCATTTTCTTTGGCAACCTGAACAGGCTTTACAGCGGTTGCAATTCCGGTTTCGAAAGAAACTACACGGCCTTCTTTGGCCTGGGCTGTGAATCCGATCAGAAGAACAAAAACTAGGGTTGCGATGGCTTTCATGACTTGGGGTCGTTTTATATAATTAAAACGGCCCCAGCGCGATTTCACCACCATGTCATTCGTCGAACAACTCCCATTTTTCGGTATGTGGGAGAAATTCGGATAAACGGCAAAAAATCATCGGTGAATGTTCATAAACCGATTTTCCACTCGTCGGTTTTAAGGGTCGGTGATCGGATACCAGAAGGGTCAAATAGGCTATCAGCAACGCATTCTGACACCCATCTGACCGCATTGGGCATCGTAATCCCCGAATTTTTAAGGATAAAAGGCAGCGAAAGTCACAGATCTTGGGCTCGAAATAATAAGAATTGAATATGGATGATTGGAATCCATCCAAATTCCCTCCATGCCTCGAGGAAATAGAAGCAAGAACCCGGGCTACCGGGTTTACTATGGCTTCAGACCGCAGGGTTGGCAGCTTGTTGCGAACCCTGGCCGTGTCCAGGCCTGGGGGCAGGTTCCTCGAACTCGGTACCGGAACCGGTCATGCCCTGGCCTGGCTGGCTGATGGCATGGACAAAAATGCCACCTTAGTGAGCATCGACAATGATCCGGGGCCCATGGCCGTGGCACGGCACTTCTTTGGCAAGGATAAAAGGATCAGCCTGCTATGTGAAGATGCTGGGCACTGGATTCAGCGATACGAAGGAGAAGGTTTCGACCTGGTCTTTGCCGATGCCTGGCCCGGGAAATACAGCCACCTGGGTTCTTTGCTTTCCCTCATCCGGGCAGGAGGCCTGTACCTTATTGACGACCTGCTGGAGCAAAGTAATTGGCCTGAGGGACATGCATCGCGCGTTGCCGGCCTGATACGGGAGCTTCGGACACGGGATGATTTTGTATTGACTGAGATCGGTTGGTCTACCGGGGTCCTGCTGGCAAGCAGGAAATCCAACTAATACCAGGCATTTGGAAGGTCCTGGTGAACTGGTGTTCAATGGTATCAGGCAAGTTTAGCCCGGTTGTTTTTGGTTGTGAAGGTCAGTTCCTTTTTTACCAGGGAAGTTTTAGAACGATACAGGCGGGCCACTCCATTTTCTTTGGCAACCTGGACAGGCTTTACAGCGGTTACAATTCCGGTTTCGAAAGAAACTACACGGCCTTCTTTGGCCTGGGCTGTGAATCCGATCAGAAGAACAAAAACTAGGGTTGCGATGGCTTTCATGACTTGGGGTCGTTTTATAAAAATAAAACGGCCCCAACCCGATTTCACCATCATGTCATTCGTCGAACAACCCCCATTTTTCGGTATGTGGGAGAAATTCGGATAAACGGCAAAAAATCATCGGCCAAAGGATGGAACCCGCAATTCCCCTTATCGGTTTAACAGGTCTTTCACCGGTATTTTTCTAGACTTTATTTAACAAGGACCAGGGATCCGGGCAATTTTTGGTGTAAAATGAAAGGTCTTCCGGGCTGCAGACCCCGGGATAATCGCCTTCAGAAGTCCCTAAATCGAATATAAGCTGAAAGTGCAGGTGTGGGGCATATCCGCCATTCACCGATGGAGGGCCCAGAAATCCAAGCACATCGCCTTCCTCAATTTCCTGTCTGCGTTCCATCCCCATAAGGGAATCCCGACTCAGGTGACCATAAAGGCTGTAAAAGCTTCCGTCCGGGCTTTCATGGGAAAGGATAAGAGTCGGTCCGTAGTCGCCCATGCCCTTATTATCCCTGAAACTGTGTATCCTGCCGGCCATTGGCGCCACTACCGGGGTGCCCGCTGCTGCCCAGAAATCGACACCCAGGTGGATATTCCTGCCTGGTTCCCCCTTCCGGGCGAATTTTAAGTGGGCGGTGTAGAGTCCGCGCTTTTCGAGGTAGCCGCCATAGGCCACCAGCCCCTGTTTCGATTTCAGGACCCGGTCTATGTATTTCTGGCAGACCGTGCGGATCTTCCAGGCGCGATTCCGTCCAGGTCCCTGTTGGAAACCGAAAGATCGATCGGCCGGTATCCGGAAAAGGGGATGCCGGGATCGAGGACGGGCCGCCAGCCCGTCGGCCGCTGCAGCGTATCTGGTTTCATGGCCACGGACAAATATAGGGAGCTTCCCTGTCGCAAACCACATGCTGTTGCATTCTTTACTGTTAACCAGCAATTCTCTTCCAAAAAGCTGTAAGGAATTCTATCTTTAAAGACTAAAGAAGAAAATCAATGTCACGCATGATCAAGTATATTTTTTTAATCCTTCTCGCAGCCCCGGCTTGGGGATGCAAGACCAAAAACGAATCCGAAAAGCCCAGCCGGGAACGATATGAAGGAGGTAGCGGCCATTGAAGCGCCCAGCCCTCAGGACCTGGAAGGCTATAAAACCGCCTACTTCGCCAGCGGGTGTTTTTGGTGTGTGGAAGCCATTTTCGAAAGTGTAAAAGGCGTAAAGGAAGCTGTTTCGGGGTACGCCGGGGGAACCGAGCCCAACCCCACCTATGAAGAAGTTAGTTCGGGTACCACAGGCCACGCGGAATCAGTGAAAGTATATTACGACCCGGATGAAGTATCCTTCCTGCAACTGGTGCAGGTGTTCTTCGGCAGCCAGGATCCCACTTCGCTCAACCGGCAGGGCCCGGACAGAGGAACCCAGTACCGTTCCATTGCCTTTTACCAAAACGAACAGGAAAAGCAGATCATCGAAAGTTACATCAAAGGCCTGGAAGACCAGCATGTCTACGACCGGCCTATTGTTACGGAAGTAAAAAAGTTCGATACGTTTTACAAGGCCGAGGATTACCATCAGAATTATGAGCGGAACCATCCGAATAACCCGTATATCCGCAACGTCTCCATTCCCCGGATCAACCGGTTTAAGCAGAATTTCCCTGAATTCCTGAAGGAGGAAGCACAATAGGGTCAACTCGGCCAAACATGAAAGAATAGGCGGTCCCTCCCGGGATCGCCTTTTTTTGTCTGGAGTTTCCCACATATCTTTTTATCTTTAAGGGCTACGAACTTATAAACCAAACCAAGATGCAGCCATCCGTACCTCTTCGAAGATTCCAAAGCTTTTTATTGCTGGCAACCCTATCCCTAATGGCGACCGGCTGTGGCGGATCCAGTGAAAAAGAAATCCCCTGGGTCACCCTGCTGGGGGGCAACGACCACCAGGGTTGGACCATCAGGGGTGGCAGTGCCACCTATGAGGTCAAAGACGGGACCGTTACCGGCAAAACCGTCCATAATTCCCCCAATACCTTCCTTACTTCAGACAAGGAATATTCGGATTTTATCCTTGAACTCGACTATAAGGTCGATCCGAGCATGAATTCCGGGATACAGATCCGCAGCCAGAGTTATCCCGAATACAGGAATGGGCGGGTTCACGGGTACCAGATTGAAATTGACCCCTCGGAAAGGGCCTGGAGCGGCGGGATTTATGACGAAGCACGGCGGGGCTGGCTGTATCCCATGACGTATAACCCCGACGGGCAGTCTGCTTTTAAACAGAATGAATGGAACCACTACCGCATTGAAGCCATAGGTGATTCCATCAAAACCTGGGTGAACGGGATCCCAACCGCTTTCCTTGTAGACGACTGGACCCCCAGCGGATTTATAGCATTGCAGGTACACGCAATTGACGATAAGCAGGACGCGGGGACCGAAATCCAGTGGCGAAATATCCACATTATCACGGATAGTGTATCGAATTATGCCCAAAAATCACCCCTCACCCCTCTGGTCCTGAAAAACCGGCTCACCAAGGAAGAAGAGGAAGACGGTTGGCAGTTGCTCTGGGACGGGAAAACCACCCAGGGATGGCGTGGTGCAAAACTGGAAGACTTCCCGGAAAAAGGATGGGAAATCCAGGACGGCGAACTTATCGTTCTGGCATCGGGCGGAGCAGAAGCTGAAGGTGGGGGCGATATTGTCACCCGGGACGTTTATGGGGATTTTGAATTGATGGTCGACTTCAAGATCACGGAAGGGGCCAACAGCGGCATCAAGTACTATGTGGATACGGACCTCAATCAAGGGGAGGGCTCGGCCATAGGCCTCGAATACCAGATCCTGGATGATGAACACCATCCGGATGCCAAACTCGGCAACCACGAAGGGAGCCGGACTCTCGCCTCCCTGTACGACCTCATTGCCGCCGATAAAGATAAACCCGTGCACCGGATCGGGGAATGGAATCGTGCCCATATTGTTTCCAAGGGCCGGCATGTGGAGCACTGGCTGAATGGGATGAAAGTCCTTGAATACGAACGGGAGGGCCCGGAATTCAAAAAACTGGTGGCCGAAAGTAAATACCACATCTGGCCAGATTTCGGGGAATTGGATAAAGGGAATATCCTGCTGCAGGATCACGGGAACAGGGTGGCATTTAAAAATATCAAGATCAAAACCAATTCAAATCAGGAATAAATGAGCACGCGAAGACATTTTATCAAAAAAACGGCAACCGGCACCGCCGCCATCAGCCTGGGAAGCCTGGCTTTTCCAAAGCTTGGCTATGCCGGCATCCTGGGGGCCAACGACCGCCTGAATACGGCAACCATTGGGATCAGAAGCCGCGGAAAGGCCCATGTGAAAGCCATCCATGCCGATCCCCAGGCCCGGATCCTCTATACCTGTGATGTGGATGAAAATATCCTGAATGAGCATCAGGCCTGGTGCAAGGAAACCATCGGCTACACCCCGAAAGTGGAAAAGGATTTCAGGAAGGTGCTGGACGATAAGGATGTGGATGCGGTATTTATTGCTACCCCGGACCACTGGCACGCCCCGATCGCCATCATGGCCCTGCAGGCAGGAAAACATGTGTATGTGGAAAAGCCCTGCAGCCATAATCCGCATGAAAATGAATTGCTGGTGGCCGCCCAGAGAAAATATGGAAAAAGCGTGCAAATGGGCAACCAGCAACGTTCCGCCAAAACCTCTATCCTGGCCGTGAAGGAAATCCGGGAGGGCATAATCGGCGACGTATACAAAGGGGAGGCATACTATTCCAACAGCCGCGAAGACATCGGGCACGGAAAAGTAGTGCCTGTTCCGAATACGCTCGACTGGGATATGTGGCAGGGGCCGGCGCCGAGGGAGAACTACAGGGACAACGTCCACCCCTATAACTGGCACTGGTTCCGGAACTGGGGCACGGGCGAGGTACACAACAACGGCACCCATGAAATTGATGTTTGCCGCTGGGCCCTTGGAGTGGACCTGCCTTCGAGTGTCACCTCATTCGGCGGTACCTTTACCTATGATGACGATTGGCAATACCCCGATAACCAACAAGTGACCTTTAAATTCGGAAACGATAAGTTCATTACCTGGACCGGCCACAGCAGGGGACTCATCCAGCCCAATCAACCGGGAAGGGGTGCGACGATATACGGGAGCAAGGGAGTAATCACCCTGAGCCGGGAAGGGTATAATCTTTACAGTCTGGACGGCACACTACTGAAAAGTGAAAAGGAAGAAGGCGAGAATGCTACCACCGATACCCGGGGTGAAGGCCAGCTCGACGTAGACCATGTGGCTAACTTCTTTGATTCGATCCGTTTGAATGCCCCCCTGCGATCTCCCATCGAGGATGCCTCGGTGTCCACCATGCTATGCCATCTCGGCAATATGGCGCAGGACGCAGAAGAAACCATCAAAATTGACCAGGCCACCGGGCGGGTCCTTAACAACGAGCTGGTGATGCTGGGATGGAAACGGGAGTACGAGCCCGGGTGGGAACCAAAATTATAATCGCCACCGGCTGCCACGGAGCATAGTGTATTGTAATACAGCAGATTATTATATATGGACTCGGCAGTCCGTGTGCAATGACTATTGGGAACCCCAAACCTGATCCTCATGAAATATGCAATAATCCTTTGTTTCATTACCAGCCTTTTTGCTTGCCAGGAAGTAAAGAGAAAGGAAGACCATTATGTTATCGAAGTAAAGAAGGCTGTGGTTTCCCCTTCCCTGGACGGGAAGGTCACAGAGAGTTGCTGGAATCTCAGCCCCTGGTATTCCATAGACCAGAACTGGTTGGGGGCTGCCTATAGCCACGAGGATTTCAGCGGGCGTTATAAACTGAGCTGGGACGAAGACGCCCTCTATCTGCTGGTGGAGATCCAGGACGATTCCCTTTATGACTGGCACGAAGACCCTTTGGTACGCTGGTGGGACGATGATTGTGTAGAGGTATTTATTGATGAAGACAATTCGGGTGGGCTTCATCAATTCAGTCATAATGCCTTCGGTTATCACGTCGCGCTTGACGGGCACGTGGTAGACCTGGGGTCGGATCACCAGCCCGGCCTCTATGATGACCACATCCGCTCAGCGAGGCGAACAGAAGGCACCACCAGCCTGTGGGAAATGGCGGTCCGGGTTTATCCCGATACCTATCAGGCCGGCGGTGACGTGCAGCCGGTCCGGCTTCATGCCGGTAAAAAGATTGGATTTGCCGTGGCTTATTGCGATAACGACGGTAGTCAGGAGCGGGAAAATTTTATCGGATCGGTATTTATCCTGGGGACGGACAAGAATCAGGCATGGATAGATGCGGATATCCTGGGGACGCTGAGCCTGGTGGAATAGTTATTGGCGAAGGGTTACTTCGCTGTAGTTGGAGGTAATGAATATGGAGCGGTTAGGGTCGTTGTTCAGGTGGTAGCCGCTGTAATCGGTTTGCCGGTCAGCCCCGCTTTTGGTAAGCTGCAGAAAATCGGGCGGTACGAACTTCGATGCGGTACCCCGGAATTTGAAGCCGTAAGCAATGGCTGGCATAGAGCAATACAATTCCCCGTTCTGAAGAACAATAACCATGGCATTGAAGGAGTCGGCCACAGAATTGATATGTACTCTTCCCAGGTTGTTTTCTATATGCACACTCTTCAACAGGCGGTCTATGGTGACATTGGATGAATTTGCCTTCAGGTTAAGGTTTTTCACCTCCCTGAGGTCCACTTTATCTGAAAAGTCGGTCCTGAGGGACCCAAAGTTCCACCGGGACACATCAACAGGGGAATAGTTGGCTGTAATCTGGGTATTTTCCCCGTCTATGGTGGAGGCAAGCAACCTTGTATATGACAAGGTTGCATGCAGATTTTGAGTATTTTCGGCCAGTTTCACTTCCCCGTGCCGTACATTCATTTTCAATTTTACCGATTTAGGAAGGCGGACTTTAATGGTCTTTTTGATCTTCAGGTTCTTATTGTTTTCCCCGTCTGACGACCTGTAGAAAATCACGGGTGCCTCGTCGTCGCCATCTCCGGAAATGATGACTTGCCGGCGAATCTGGTCTGCCTGAGCGCGTGCCTGCTGCCGCTGTTCGAGCATCTGTTCGCGCTGTTCCCGGGCCATTTCCCTGGCTTCTTCCCGGCGGGATCGCTGATCTTCCATCATTTTGTCCCGCTCTTCCTGCATCTTTTCACGTTCTTCTTCCAATTTTTCGCGGTCTTTCTGCGCTCCTCTTCCCTTTTGGCCATTTCCTCGCTCCAGGCCTCAAGTTTTTCCCGGTAATCCTTATCAAAATTCTTTTCAAATTCGGCTTTCCATTTCTTCATGTACTTATCACCATCCTTTTTATACGCCTCATAGTCGAAATTAGGCATGGGTGCCGGGGGAAAGGCGGCAGATCGGGCATAGGGGCCAGATCCGGGATCTGCAGGTCCAGGAACAGCGGCTCCACATTCGGGATACGTATCCGGGACGTCCATTACCATGGGTACATTGGGGATCCCAGGCGGAAAGGGTGCCCCCGCCGGAGGTGCGGATTTGCATTTTGGTACTATTTCCCAGGATTTCGATTCCGTTATTTTTAAAATAATTCCGTGCTTCCTCTTTGGAGCCCCTTCCAACTCTACCATACCTTCCACGCTGACCTGGTTCTTATCCCAGGTTTCAAATGAAATATCGGCATAGCTAACATCGATATCCACCACCGCGTCCGGTTGTACGTCAAAGGTTTCTTTATAGGATTTGGACTGTTTTTCCTGGCCGCTGGCCAGTCCCGTACCCGCAAGGCATGTCAGCAGAATGCCGGTTTTAAATACTTTGATAGGGTTCTGTTTCATTTTCTGATGATTTAAAGGATTCCATTTTGTCTTTTAGTTTGTATAGGAGGTCCAGGCGCAACTGCAAATTTTTAATAAGTGCATTAATGGTCTGGTCATTGGGGCCGATAGTATTGAGTTCCCTGTTCAGGGCCTCGTATTCCGTATTCAGTTCGGCAAGCCTGCCCATAAAATCATCGGCCATAGCCTTATTTTCGGGTGAAATTTCCAGGTCAGAAAGCTGTAGGTTAATTGTGGCCACATAGTACTGTTCCAACTTTTTAAGGTCTGGCGAAAGATCGCCTAAAGAAAGCTGCTGAGGAGCCGATTTCCCTTCCTGCCGGCTTACGACAGTCGTCTTGCCGGGCGAAGCAGGACGGAGGTTAAGGGCAGTATAGGTGCCCAGCCCCACCAATACCAGGAGGGAAGCCGCTATGAGGTAAGCCCTGTTTGGCCAGCTTCGCCTGCGCCCGGCCTCACGGTCCAGCCGCTTTGCAAAGCGTTGTTCATGTCCGGGTTTCATCCGGTAGGTGGCCTTCTTATCTGTTTCGAATAATTCCCTAAGATCCTGTGCCATACTGTGTATCCTTTAACAATTCCTTGAGCATGCCCCTACCCCGCATCAGGCGGGTCCTGCAAGTGGATTCCCCCAATTGAAGGATAGTCGATATCTCCTGGTAGTCCAGCCCTTCAACCAGGTACATCTGCACTACGAACCGGTATTTTTCAGGGAGTCGGGCCATAGCATTTTTCACTTCTTCCACAGATATCGCGGTTTCTACCGTCCAGTCATCCTCCTCCACAATCCGCAGCGTATTTTCTTTTAACTCCACGAACTGTATTTTTTTTGATTTGATAAAATCGATGCATTTATTGATGACAATACGTTTCAACCAGGCCCCGAAACTGACATCTCCCCGAAATTGTTCGAGTTTTTGAAAGGCTTTTATAAAGGCTTCCTGCAACACATCTTCAGCATCATCTTCATTATTCAGGAAACGCATGGCCACACAAAACATGCCATCACAATACTGCCGGTATAGCTTTAATTGCGCCTGGCGGTCATTGGCCTTACATTGTTCGACCAGCTCCGTATGAACCATAAAGTTAGCCTCCAAGTCGGGTTGCTGTTGTTGTTGCCTTAAGGACGGAAGAATATAAGCTGTGTTGCAAAAAAGGTTATTTTTAAGAAAACTTTTACGATTCCCTTGAAGCAAATTTCGATTAAAAATGAATTCCTTTCCCTTAAAGTACTGAACTATGGGGCGATCATCCAGGAATGCCTCTTTACCGATAAAACGCCTCCCCCACCCCACTGGTGGTGGGGCTTTGAAGACCCTGGCCGTTATATCCCGGACAAAAATTGCCTGGGCGCCTGTGTAGGACGGTTCGCAGGGCGCATCTCCGGAAGATTCCAGCTGGATGGGAGGAATACCCCCTGCATACCGTCGCAAAGATGTGCACTTGCATGGGGGGAAGGAAGGATTTTGTAAAAAATACTGGGAGATAGAAGAAGTCCGGCATGGGAACGACCCTTTTGTAACCCTTTGCTATCGAAGCCCGCATCTGGAAGAAGGTTATCCGGGAGCACTGAGGGTGAAGGTGACCTACCGGCTGAAAGCGAACGCCCTTGAGATCACCCACCAGGCGACCACCGACCGTAAAACCATTGTAAACCTTGTCAATCACAGCTATTTCCGCTTTGGCGAGACCCCTCACATCCGGGACTATCAAATGTGGCTTAATTGCAACGAATATCTTGAAACCGAAGAAAACCTGCTGCCTACGGGCCGGGTATTGCCGGTTGAGGGAACCCCCTTTGATTTCACCAATGCCCGGCCCCTCGGGGAAACTTCCCTGGATACTCCCTACGTGACAGGGCCGGGGCGGGGCGATACGGCCTGCATTTATGCGCCGGGCCCCGGGATCCGTATGCGGGTATCGACCAACCAGCCCGGGCTGATAGTGTACACCCCCCGGGACTTCGCCGGCATATGTTTTGAAACCCAAAACCTGCCCGACGCCCCCAATATGGCCCATTTTCCCTCCTGCGTCCTCGAAAAGGGCGCGGTTTATGAAAATACTTCCCATGTTTTTGTTTGACCGGCCGGAGGGCGACCCCTTCACTGACAATGGGAGGGGTGATCCTTTTTTTGACCGGGATTTAGTACCTTAGATCAAACCTTAGCAACAAGCCTATGAAAGTTTTGAAATGGACCGCGGCCATCGTGGTCCTGCTCCTTTTGGGATACTACTTCATCGGAATCCCATACTTTAAGGAACAAACCAAGAAATATAGCCCTCAAAAGACTTCCGTGTATACCGGGGATGCATTCGATCTGAAAGTTGTCTATAGCAGCCCCTTCAAAAAGGGCCGTGTCATTTTCGGGGAACTGGTTCCATACCAAAAAGTGTGGAGGACGGGAGCGAATGAACCGACCACCTTTTCAACCGCGACCGACCTCACCATAGAAGGAAAATCATTATCTGCCGGCACCTATTCACTCTGGACGGAACCCAAGCCGGAAAGCTGGACGGTCATGTTCAACGATGAGATCCCCGATTGGGGGGTCACTGTCAGCAGCCGCGGGCAGGAAGCCAGCCGGGATCCCGGGCACGATGTGCTGCAGGTGGAGGTGCCGATAATGCACCTGGACGAACCGGAGGAAAGTTTTACCATCAATTTCGAGATTGTATCCGGACAGTTGTATATGAGCCTGTACTGGGATACCACCAAGATCCGGGTACCGATTAACCATGCCCCTTGAAACAAGCACGTAAAAAAGGGAAGCCCACCGAATTGACGGCGGCCGCGCCACCGACCGTACCTGCCCTGCTGGAAGGAATCCGCAGGGGGGATACCGGTTTCCTCGCGCATGCCATCACCCTGATGGAAAGTACCCGGGAGGAAGACAGGGAGCGGGCTGCCTCCCTTATGGAAGGCTGCCTCCCCATGCAAAGGAAGAGTATGAGGGTTGGGATCACAGGCGTCCCGGGGGTCGGGAAGAGCACTTTTATAGAGGCTCTTGGCAGGCTGGTCACCCGGGAAGGCAAGCGAGTCGCCGTCCTGGCCATTGATCCCAGCAGTTCCATCAGCAAGGGAAGTATCATGGGAGATAAGACGCGCATGCCCGATCTGGCGAAAAACCCCCTTGCCTTTGTTAGGCCTTCCCCCGCCGGCGAAAATCCGGGCGGGGTGGCGCGGCATACCCGCGAAGCCATGCTCTTGTGCGAAGCTGCCGGTTTCGACCTGATCCTTATAGAGACGCTGGGGGTGGGCCAGGGCGAGACGGCGGTGCACGGGATGGTGGATTTTTTCCTGCTCCTCCAGCTGGCCGGTGCGGGAGACGAATTACAGGGTATCAAACGGGGCATCATGGAGATGGCCGATGCCCTGGTGATCAACAAGGCTGACGGCGCAAATCTCCGGCCGGCAGAGGAAGCCAGGCAGGTTTACCAGCGGGCCCTGCAATTGTATCCGCCAAAGGAAAACGGCTGGCGCCCGCCGGCACTATGCTGTTCCGCCCTGCAGCAGTCCGGAATGGACGAATTGTGGGATCTCATCAGGTCATATATGAAGACTTATTGGGATAACGGCTATCTGCAGGCCAGGCGTAAGGAACAGAATTCACAATGGTTCAGGCAAAGCATCGAGGCGCATCTGACCCGGGATTTTTACGCCAGCAAAGCCGTACGCGACGCATTGGACCCCCTCATGAAACAGGTGGCCGAAGAACGGATCTCCCCCTTCCGGGCCGCCCACCTTTTGCTACAGGCCTACCGGCAGGAACTGAAATAAAAAAACTACCTTTATCCGCGAAATAACCGCTTTCATGGAACCGCTTACAGACGCCCTTTTATCTATTGTGATCCCCCTGTACAATGAGGAAGATAATGTGCTCCTGCTCACCGAGAAAATCCATGAAAGCCTGACCGGATACAACTACCAGATCATCTATATTGACGATTATTCCCAGGACCGCACCAAAGAACTGGTGAACGGCATGAAAGACCCCAGGGTACACCTGCTGGCCCTCAAGAAGAACTATGGGCAAAGCCTCGCGCTCGCAGCAGGGATCGACTATGCGGAGGGTGACTATATTATCACCATGGATGGCGACCTGCAGAACGATCCTTCCGATATCCCGGCCATGCTCTCCTATGTCGTGAACGGCGAGTATGACGTGGTTACCGGCATCCGCCAAAAGAGGAAGGATTCTGTTTTAAAAAAAATCCCCTCTAAAATCGCTAACTTTCTGGTGAGGCGGGTGACGCGACTCGACATAAAAGACAATGGCTGTGCCCTGAAAGTCTTTACAAGGGATATAGCCAAAGACCTGAATCTTTATGGGGAAATGCACCGATTTATAACCCTGCTGGCTCATCTGGAGGGAGGGCACATCAAACAGGTTCCTGTAAAACACCATGCCCGGCACGCCGGGGTTTCCAAATACGGGCTGGAAAGGGTATTTAAAGTAGTGGCCGATATGATGTTACTCCTGTTCATCCGCAAATATTTCCAGCGCCCCATACACCTCTTCGGGATCTTCGGGGTTGTGATGATCCTCATCGGATTCCTGATCAACGTGTATTTACTGATTGTAAAACTGGGGTTTGGTGAAGACATCGGGAACCGGCCCCTGCTAATCTTCGGGCTCATGTTCATCATTGGCGGGATCCAGCTCTTCACTATTGGCATCGTGATGGAACTGCTGATCCGGACCTATTATGAGTCTCAAAAAAAGCGCCCGTACCGAATCAAAAAAATTACCGTCGGTGGCACTGCTTCCTAAAAAAATTCTCCCGTACCTGAAAATACTCTTCAGCGCGGTCCTCCTGTATTTTATTTTTACAAAGATCCACCTCGGGGAGATCCTGGGAATACTGAAACAAGCCCGGCCTATTTATCTACTCGCTGCCATCCTTGTTTTCGTGCTGTCCAAAGTCCTGTCTGCCTACCGGTTGAACCTATATTTTCATAAACTGGGCTTGCCACTGACCCATGTCAGCAACCTGAAACTCTATTGGCTGGGGATGTTTTATAATCTTTTCCTTCCAGGAGGCATAGGGGGCGATGCATACAAAGGGTATGTAATCCGCAGGAAATTTGAAGTCCGCACCAGGGAAGTGGTGGCGGTCCTGGTCCTTGACCGGCTGAGTGGGATGCTCCTCCTCTTCCTGTATGCCTGCTTGCTCGCGCTCCTTTCGGACCACCCGGCGCTCTCCGGGCTAAAACTGTATTTCGGTGCAGGGATCTTCGCCTCCGTCGCGGTGTTCTGGTTTATCAACAAACGCTTTTTTTCGTTTGCTATGCCCGTTTTCTGGCCCTCTTTCAGGTACTCCGCTTTGGTACAGGCCACCCAGTTGCTCTGTGTCTTTTTGATCCTGAACGCACTGCAGGTGGCGGGCTCTTCCCTAAGCTACCTGTTCATATTCCTCGTTTCTTCCATTGTCGCCGTGCTGCCCCTTACCCTTGGGGGCATTGGCAGCAGGGAAGTGGTCTTTTTTTACGGGGCCCTGTGGCTTGGGCTGGATGAACGCACCTCGGTGGGAATCAGCATGGCCTTCTTCTTCATTACCGCCCTGGTCTCGCTTGCCGGCATGGGGTACCACTTCAAAAAACCGGAACTGGAACTCAGGGAAGGTGTATAAGATACATGGTTTCCAGGACGTCCGGCCTGGAATCCGGATTCAGGAAACGCATTTGCAGCCGGGTAATCCTGAACTGATCCACGCTGTACTCCCTATCCCATTTCAGCCCCTTTTCCCGTAGCTTTTTCCGCTCCCCTTCGCTGGCATAAACCCACACATCGTGCAATGGCTTCAGTGCCCCCGGCCTTGTGATGGCTACCGGCTGCCGGTCATAAAAATCCAGCGCCCAGGTATGCCTGTCGGAAATCTTGTAAATGCGTCCCGTATCAATATGGTTCTCCCGAACCAGCCTTGCCATGGAAGAGCCCCCCTGGTACTCCAGGAGTTTGGGGTAAAAATGCAGGTTCAGAACCGCGTTGAGCACAATGGAGGCCACTGCAGCTGCCACAACGATTTTGGCATGTCTTCCTTTACCCCTAAGTATAGTTAGGGCGAGGATGCCCGCCATTAGCAGGGCCAGCAGGAAGAGATACCAGGGTTTGCCGGGGAAGACCAGGAAACAAAACAGGAAACACCCGACGAAAACGATTCCCAGAATGCCGTACTGTATAGCCAGCAAACGAATGGCCGCCTGCATGTGGTCCCGTTCGAACAGCCTCAGGAGATAGGCAGCCGTAAGGACGGCAAAAAGCGGGATGGTGATATTGAGGTAGTGGGGCAGCTTAAACTGGGCAAAACTGATGATGATAAAAATCAGCATGATCCCCCCAACAGTAAGGGCTTCAAAATCAGCCGGCCGGTGGTCCCTCTTGCCGAACAATTGCCTGGCCCGTTCCCAGAAGGCTGCCAGCCCGGCCGCCGTCCAGGGGAGGAATACCCAGAGGAAAGTGTGGAAAAAAAAGAAATAATCACTGCTGTTTTTCCCCACAGCCTCCCCGCTCAGTCGTTCGAAACTCTGCTCCCAGAAAATAAACAGGATTCCGCTGCGGTGCGAACGTCCGCGGATGACTTTTTCCGGGTGCATGTCAAATTGATGATAATATGCATATAACATGGGGCTGATAACCAGCAGGAAAACCAGCAGCCCGAGCAGGACGCGCCAGTCCCATAAGACTTTCCATTTCCGGGAGTAGGCCAGGTGGCAGGCCAGGGGGAGGGCGATCACCAGCAGGGCAATCTGGCCTTTGGTAGAAAACGCCAGGCCGGCGCCAACGGCGCCCAGGAGCAGGGAAACCGTACGCTTTTGCTGCACATAGGTGGCCAATTGCCAGATTGCGAAAGCGGTAAACCCCGTCAATACGGCATCCGTACGCACATCAATCCCTGCCAGGACTATGGTCTGGCTGGTCAGGAAGATCAGGGCAGCCAGCTGGCCAGCCTCCTTTTTATAAAGCAGGGATCCCAGGCCATAGCAACTGTAGGCCCCCAAAGCTGTGGCCAGCAGCGCGGGGATCCTGTAGGCCCAGTCATGTATGCCGAACAACAGGTAGGAAACTGCGGCCAGCCAATAGTGTAAATGGGGTTTATCCAGATATTCCTCCGGACCTTTGAAGAGATTGATAAAGTCGTGTTCCTGAACCATTCGCATGGCCATTACCGCGAACTGCGCCGAATCGTTTTCGAACAGGGTTACGAATAAGCCTGCCAGGTACACCAATCCGATCAGGATCCACAGGAGGCGATATGTGGGGGTGCGGATCACGGTATAAACTTCTTCTTCACATATAGGAAAAGTCGTGCAATCCCCCAGCCAATAAGGCTCCCAGCAGCCGCACCCGACAATACATCCAGGGGGTAATGCACCCCGACATATATTCGGCTGAACGAAACCAGGCAGGCCCACAGGAAGAGCAGGATCACCAACATACCCCGACCTCTTCCAAAGAGATAACTAATAAAGAAGGCAAGACCGAAGGAGTTGGCGGAATGGGCAGAAAAATACCCGTAATGGTATCCGCACCCGTCCTTTACCAGACGGACCATCCCGGCGATTGCCGGTTCGTAGCAGGGACGAAGGCGGTCAAAAGAATTTTTAGCCAAATTGGATACCTGATCGGTACAGGTAATCAGTACGGCAATGGTGAGCAGCAACACTATGAACTCCCTTCGGTCGCAGATCCTGTACAAAAAAATAAAAAGCAGCAGATACAGGGGGATGGAACTCCACTTATTGGAAACCAGCAGCCAGAATGGATCCCAAACCTCGCTGCCCAGACCGTTCAGGTAAAGGAACAGTTCTTGATCCAAATGTAGCAGGGAATCAAGCATCTCACCCTTCGTATCTGGTTACCTCCCGGTCGTAAAAGGCCGTGGCCTGCTCGATGAAGTCAGCGGCCATCACCGAAAGTTCTGCCTGATCCTCATCAGAAAAATCCTCCAGCCATTCCACTTCATCATTCTCGAGGTTGATGATGAACCTGGGGTACTCGGTGTGTACGATAAAAATTGACGACGGATAATCGGTATTATCGCCCAGCAGGAATTTAGGTATTTGCATAGCGCTCGGATTGACTCATTTCAGGAAGGCGGTTGCGTCGCCGAATCCCGGATCAGCCTTCCGCTCATATAACGGAATCTAAGATACAACAATAAGGCAGAAGTGCTTAAGCCGGCTAGCAGCCCAATCCAGATACCTTTACTCTGCAAGGCGGTGTGGAGCCCCAGGTAATAGCTGATCGGAAACCCCACCAGCCAGTAAGCCACAAAGGTGAACAAGGTGGGGACTTTTACATCCTGCAGGCCCCTCAACGCACCCAGGATGACTACCTGTAACCCATCCGAGATCTGGAAGACCGCTGCAACCAGCAGCAGCTGGGCAGCCATCCCAAGGACTTCCAGGTTGTCTGCCTGGTTGGCCAGGTCCCCGACATCCAGGTAGAGGGTCGGCAACCAATAACGTCCCAGCAGGAAGAGCAGGGCAAAACCCAGGTCCATCAGCAGGGCCATAAAAAAAATCGAGCGGGCTATCCGCCGCAGTTCCGGGTAATCCTTCAACCCCTTCTGATTCCCCACCCGGATCATGGCGGCCACCCCCAGGCCCATCCCGAACATAAAGGTCATACTGCTCAGGTTGAGGGCTATCTGGTTGGCAGCCTGGGGGTTTTTTCCCAGGACCCCGCTCAGCCAGATCGCGGCGGTAAAAATGGCTACCTCGAAAAACATCTGCAGGGCGGACGGGAAACCCAGCCTGATGATTTTGGCCAGGACCTTCCTGCTGAGGAGGAGGAAGCGGAACCCGGTTACGTATTCCCTGAATTTCACTTTTATCCGTAGCAGCCACCAGAGAAAGGCGAACATCATAATCCGGGAGATAAGGGTTCCGATAGCGGCACCGGTGATGCCCAGTTTCGGGAATCCGAAATGACCAAAAATCAAAAGGTAGTTGAGTATCACATTCATCACATTGGCCAGGATGGTGGCAAACATCGGATACCGGGTCTGGGACAGGCCGTCCGAAAATTGTTTGAAAGCCTGGAACGCAATGAGGGGGATCAACGAAAAGGCCACGAGGTCCAGATAGGGGATCGCCAGGATCACCACTTCGGGCGGCTGGTCCATTAGGAACATTAGCGGTTTTGCCAGTAGGATCAGCCCAAAAAGGAGGACGCCCAGGCAGGTGCACAATACCAGGCCATGTTTAAGCGCATCCTTGCCGTCTGCCCGGTTGCCGGCGGCATCTGCCTCGGCAACCAGGGGCGTGATAGCCGTTGAAAATCCTATCCCCAGGGACATGGCAATGAACAGGAAACTGTTCCCCAGGGAAACCGCAGCCAGTTCGGCTGTCCCCAACTGCCCTACCATGACGTTGTCTGCGAAGGTAACGAAGGTATGCCCGAGCATACCCAAAATCACCGGGGCTGCAAGCCTGGTATTGTATCTAAATTCCCTGGTATACTGCTGGAACAAAACTGCTGCAATTCTGAAGTGGCAAATATAGCGGCTTCCTTCGGTTTTGTCGGCCAGAGGGACCTATAACTTCTTGGCTTCTTCCCAGAAGACATCCATTTCGGCCAGGCTCATGTCCTTCAAGGACTTCCCGGCCTCCCCGGCTCGCTTTTCGAGGTGTTGAAACCGGCGGATGAACTTCTTATTGGTCCGCTCCAGGGCATTTTCGGGGTTGACTTTTAAAAACCGGGCGTAATTCACCAGGGAAAACAGCACATCTCCGAATTCGTCTTCTATCCGTTCGCGGGAGCCCGTGATCAGCTCCTCCTGCAATTCTGAAAGTTCTTCCCGTACCTTGAGCAAGACCTGCCCGGGCTCCTCCCAGTCAAATCCCACCCCGGCTACCTTGTCCTGTATCCGGTTGGCCTTCACCAGGGCAGGCAGGCTGTTCGGGACCCCTTCCAGTACACTTTTTTTCCCTTCGCTGAGCTTGATGTTCTCCCAGTTCCTTTTCACCTCTTCCTCATCAGCCACCGTTACATCCCCGTAAATATGAGGATGCCGGTGAATTAGCTTTTCGCAGATGTCATTGGCAACATCGGCCATATCAAAATCGCCTTTTTCGGAACCGATCTTTGCGTAAAAAATTATGTGAAGGAGCAGGTCTCCCAATTCTTTTTTTACCTCCTGTAAGTCATTATCGAGGATGGCATCGCCCAATTCATACGTTTCTTCAATGGTCAGGTGCCTCAGGCTCAGCATGGTTTGTTTTCGGTCCCAGGGACATTGGGCACGGAGTTCATCCATAATGGTCATCAGGCGATCCAACGCCTCTAGCTGGGCTTTCCGGGAATTCATAGGGTATATTTTTGCCAAAAATACAAATCCGGGCGGTAGATTGGCATGGATAACCGTAGGAATTGGAACATTAAATACCACATGGAATTAAGACCTCATCGGCCTTGCCCGTCCGGATTGCGAAGAAATTTTTAGTACCTTCCCATCTGTAGGCCCTCAATCCCTTAAATATTCATCAATATATTGACAAATTATGTAAAGTGAGAATCCGCCAATTGAGTACCTTTAAAGATTCAGTTTCCGGGAACACTCCATGAATTGCTCCCGGAATTTTAAAAACCAGGCCTTAGTGCCAGTAATATTTCCAACAGGCCTGCCGTCAAAAAAATAACCTAAATTTACACCGACCCCTCATGTACAAATCAAAAACTGTCTATAAACTCCCTTTCCTGTTCTTCCTGCTCCTCCTGCTATCATTTCGGGCGGCAGCGCAGGATCTGGCAGACAAGGCCAACGCGTTTCTGAACAGCTTATCCCCCGAACTCAGGGAACGAGCGCATTTCCCGGTAACCAGCGAGGAGCGCTACAACTGGTTCTTTATCCCGGTGAAGCGGAAGGGCCCTACCTTCAACGATTTTAATGAAGAACAAAAAGAAGCCGCAACCGCCCTCCTGAAGGCTTCCCTCAGCGAAAAGGGATACGAAAAAACCCGGGCAATCATGGAATTGGAAAAGGTGCTCAAAGTGATGGAAAACGACGACCATATGCTGTATGAAGGGCAACCCTGGCGGGACCCCCTTAACTACCATTTTTGTGTCTTTGGGGATCCGTCGTCCACAGGGTTCTGGGGATGGCGGTTTGAAGGTCACCACCTTTCCCTTAATTTCACATCGGACGAGGGCCAAATCGTTGCCTCCACCCCATTCTTTATGGGTACCAATCCGGCCGAGGTGCGTATAGATTATCAAAAAGGAAAGCAGGTTTTGAAAAAGGAATCCGAACTGGGGTTCGATCTCTTGCATTCCTTCAGTCCGGAGCAGCTGAAAGCGGCCCTTTTTTCAGATAAAGCACCTTATGAGATCATCACCGGCACGGAGCGACAGGTGTCCGGCGTGGAGCAGAAAGGGGTTTCTTATAAAACCTTCAGCCCGGAACAAAAGAAAATTTTCATGGAGCTGCTCGAAACCTATATTGGGGAATACGTTTTCGATTTTTCCGAAAACTTCCGCCGGAAAATCATCGATGCGGGCCTGGATAACCTCACTTTTGCCTGGGCCGGGGTTACAGATAAGAGCGACGGCCATTACTACCGCATACAGGGGCCCATGTTACTGATCGAGTTTGACAACACCCAAAACAACGCCAACCACATACACACCGTGGTGCGGGACCTTACCAATGACTTTGCCGAGGACCTGTTGCGGGAGCACTATGCCGCCGAACATCAAAACAACCGATAAACCACAGTATGGAGTACAGGAGATTCGGAAGGACTAATTGGAATGTGGGTGAAATCGGATATGGCATGTGGGGTATGGGCGGCTGGACCGAGTCAGACGACCAGCAATCAGCCCGCTCCCTGGACCTGGCTGTAGCCAGGGGAGTAAACTTCTTTGATACGGCATGGGGGTATGGCGAAGGCCACAGCGAAAAACTGCTGGGAGACCTGGTGCGAAGGCATCCGGGCCGAAAATTGTTTACGGCCAGTAAGATCCCTCCTAAAAATTTTAAATGGCCCGCCAAACCGGAATATACTTACGAAGATTCATACCCGGTTGCGCATATCGTGGAGTACACAGATAAAACCCTGTCAAACCTCGGCCTGGAGCAGATAGACCTGATGCAATTCCATACCTGGGACGATAATTGGGCCGAACGGGAAGAGTGGCAGCGGGCGGTGGAGGATCTGAAAACTGCGGGCAAAGTTGCCGCCATGGGCATCAGCATGAATCGCTGGGAGCCTGAAAACGGGATCAAAGCGCTCGAAACCGGGGTCCTGGACGCTGTGCAGGTAATCTATAACATTTTCGACCAGGCGCCTGAAGATGTGCTTTTCCCATTATGTGAGAAACTGGACATAGGCGTGATAGCCCGGGTGCCTTTCGACGAAGGCACACTGACCGGGAATATCACCAGGGATACCCGATTCCCTGATGGCGACTGGCGCGGAACTTATTTTGTGCCCGAAAACCTCATCCCTAGTGCCGACAGGGCCGATGCCCTCCGGCCGCTGGTGCCGGAGGGGATGACCATGGCGGAAATGGCGCTGCGGTTTATCACCATGAATAAAACCGTTGGCACCATTATTCCTGGGATGCGAAAGGCGCGAAATGTGGAGATGAATACAGCGGTCAGCGACGGGAAAGGCCTCCCGGATGAATTGTTGCAGGAATTGCGAAAACACCGCTGGGATCGCCAACCCACTTCCTGGTCACAGTAAGCACAAAACCCCTTAATTAACTAAACCATGACTACCCGAAGAACATTTCTCCTCAGCTCCGCTGCAGCCACGCTCGGAACTACCCTCCTGCCTTCCCTGGTATTTCCAATGGAAACAAAACGCAACCTGGGGGTGCAGCTCTATACATTCAGGAAGGAAATGGGGGAAGACCCGATGGGCACCCTCAAAAAGATCGCATCCATTGGCATTAAGGAAATCGAATCCGCAGGAAGCCAAAAAGGATACTACTACGGATTGAAGCCCACAGAAATGAAATCAGCCTGTGAAGCCCTGGGCATGAAGTTGGTGAGCGGACATGTGCAGCTCGATGCGAACTGGGAACAAACCATGGAGGACGCGGTGGCCTCGGGGCAGGAATACCTCATCTGCTCCAGCATGCCTTCCAGGGGGCAAAACAGCGACAATTACAAAATGGTGGCCCGCCGTTTTAACGAGGCAGGGGAAGCCTGCAAAAAACTGGGGCTGCGTTTCGGATACCACAATCACGACTTTGAGTTTGAATCCGATAAGGGAGAAGTCCTCTACGATATCCTGCTGCAGGAAACAGACCCGGACCTGGTTCATATGGAACTGGACCTGGGCTGGGTGATCGCAGCCGGCAAAGCACCTCTTGATTATTTTAGCCGTTTCCCCGGGCGTTTTCCCCTCTGGCATCTGAAGGATATGAACCTGGATAAAAAGGAAAGTACTGAATTCGGCCTGGGCGGACTGGATATTCCTGCCATGATGTCCCATCAGGAAGAGGCCGGGGTGAAACACATCTTCATTGAACAGGAAGAATATGCCCATTCCCCACTGGAGAGCATGAAGCACAACATGGCTTACATGCAGAAGATCTAACCGTAGGGCATGGCCAAGAGCGAAGATCCCTATATCCTGCCCCCAGACATGATCCTGGACCCTCCCGCCACTTTCAGGGAGCGGCTTCGGTTCCTGGGGCCCAGTTTTATCCTTTCCGCTTCTATCGTTGGGAGTGGCGAGCTGATCGCCACGACTACCCTTGGGGCAGAGGCGGGTTTTCTGACGTTTTGGGTGATTATTGTGAGCTGCTTCGTAAAAGTGGCCGTACAGGTTGAATTTGGCAAGCATACCATCCTCACCGGTGAGACCGCCATGCAAGCCTTCAATGCCCTGCCCGGGCCCTGGTTCGGTAAAGCCCGTTGGACGGTGTGGACCGTCCTGGTGGTTATGGCGATCAAGCTGCTACAAGTAGGCGGGATCGTTGGCGGAGTAGCCATTATCCTGCATATGACGGCCCCTGTGATGCCGGTGCCGTATTACTGCTTTTTGATAGCCGGGATTGTGGCCCTGATGGTGTACCGGGGATACTACCGCTATATCGAGCGGATCTCCCTCGGAATGATCGGCCTTTTTACACTTTTCACCTTTGCATCCCTGTATTTCCTTGTCTACACGCCTTACCATATTACCTGGGAGAATATCTGGAGCGGACTCCAGTTCAAACTTCCGGCGGCCCTGGTGGCCATTGCCATAGGTGCATTTGGCATCACGGGTGTCGGCGGGGATGAGATCATCCATTATAATTACTGGTGCCTGGAGAAGGGATATGCCGCCTATACCGGGCGAAACGACGGGTCTGAAGCCTGGAGGGAAAGGGCCCGGGGCTGGATCCGGGTGATGAAGCTGGATGCGGTGATCGCCATGTGCGTCTACACCTCCGTCACGGCAGCCTTCTACCTGCTGGGAGCGGCGGTATTGCATGTAAAGGGACATGTGCCGGAAGGCTACGCCATGGTTGAGGCATTATCTGCTATGTATACCGAATCCCTGGGGCCGCAGGCAAGGGTGATATTCCTGATCGGTGCCTTTATCACCCTCTTCTCTACCCTGTTCGCCGCCCTGGCCGCCTGGACCAGGCAAATAACCGATATTTTCGGACAGTTGCAGTGGATCCGGTTCGAGGACCAAAAAGTGCGAAAAAAAACGATTGCCATCCTTGCCTGGGTTATACCCGTTTTATGGGCGCTGTTGTATGTCTTTATCCGGCTTCCGATACTCATGGTCATCACAGGGGGGATCGTGGGGTCTTTTTTACTGTTCCTGGTGATCTTCGCCGTGATACAGTTCCGCTATGTGCGGCTCGATCCGCAGTTCAAGCCGGGATTTTTGTACGACCTTTTTCTTTGGATAAGTATTCTTAGTATTTTAGGTGTCGGCGCCCTTGGCATCATCAAATTTGTAAGTTGATGCGACAGGGACAACACATACCCAACCACATGAAACAAATGTTACCCCTTTCCGGGTTGCTTCTGGCAATCCTCTCCCTGGCAGCCTGCCACTCCAAGCCTTCCTATGATGTGTTGATACGCGGGGGGCGCATCGTGGATGGGTCGGGCCAGGCTTCCTATACGGCCGACCTCGGGATCAAAGCGGATACCATTGCAGCCATCGGGGAATTGGGAAGCGCTACCGGAACCATTGAGATAGACGCCAAGGGCCTGGCCGTTGCCCCCGGGTTTATAAACATGCTTAGCTGGGCCAATGAAGCCCTGATAGAAGACGGGCGGTCCCAGGGAGAAATCCGCCAGGGTGTTACCCTTGAAGTAATGGGGGAAGGGCATTCCATGGGACCCCTGAACCAGGCCATGAAGGAGGAAATGAAAACTTCCGAACAAGACATCAAATACGATATTAGCTGGTCTACCCTGGGGGAATTTCTGGATTACCTTGAAAAAAAGGGGGTCTCTACCAATATTGCTTCTTTTGTGGGCAACGGCACCTTGCGGCAATACGTAATGGGCTACGAGAACCGCCCGCCAAGCCGTGACGAAATGGCTGAAATGAAATTACTGGCCAGACAGGCCATGGACGAAGGCGCTATGGGCCTGTCAACTGCCCTGATATACGCGCCGAGCAGCCATGCCAGCACCTCAGAAATCGTGGAACTTGCCAAAGTGGTATCCCGGGCCAATGGCATGTACATTTCTCACATCCGGGACGAAGAGGAACACCTGCTGGAAGCCGTGCGAGAACTGATCACCGTATCCAAAGAAGCATCATTACCGGCAGAGATCTATCATTTCAAGGCCTCAGGCACCCAAAACTGGCCCCTGCTAGACCAGGCTATTGCCGTGATTGACAGCGCCAGGGCCAAAGGGCTGCAGATTTCAACCGACATGTATATGTACAATGCGAGTTCAACCGGGTTGAATATCCTCCTGCCTTCCTGGGCCAGGGAAGGCGGCATTGAACAAACTATCGAACTAATGGGCGATCCCAAAAAAAGGAAGCAGATGATACAGGAGGTCAAATTCCACGTACCTCCGGATAAAATATTACTGGTGGGCTTTAAGAACAGGGACCTTAGGGAGCTTATGGGGAAAACCCTTGCAGAGGTGGCACAGGAGCGCGGAACAAATCCGGAAGAGACTGTTGCCGCCCTGATTGAGGAAGATGGCAGCAGGATACAGGTAGTATATTTTTCCATGTCTGAAGAGAATATTAAGAAAAAACTGGCGCTTCCTTATATGGCCATCTGCTCCGATGCAGGGTCCTACACCAACGAAGGGGTGTTCCTGCAGCAAAGTACCCATCCAAGGGCCTACGGCTCCTTTGCCCGGCTACTGGGCCATTATGTCCGCGAGGAGAAGGTGATCTCTTTGGAAGAAGCCGTGTACAAGCTCACCACCTTACCTGCCACCCATCTGAAAATTAAAGACCGGGGGGCACTCAAAGTAGGGTATTTCGCGGATGTGGTTGTTTTTGACCCGGAGACGATCCAGGCCCATTCTACCTACGAAGACCCCCACCAATATGCCACGGGTATGGTAGATGTATTTGTGAACGGTACCCAGGTGATCAAAGACGGGGAACATACAGGCGCCTTCCCGGGGAGGGTCGTACACGGCCCGGGCTGGCGGGGCCACTGATCCCCATTTGGATGATGCATTAACCAACTGAAAACCTATTTTATGAAAACAATACTGACCTATTCTGTACTTGGATTCACCGTCTTCCTGACTGCCTGCGACGCGCAGCAGGAGCCTATCATCGCCGACAGCGCCACCGTAACCCCGGTCTCATCGGACTTCGCATTCACCGAAGGGCCCGCCTCGGATAAAGCAGGCAATGTCTACTTCACAGATCAGCCTAACGACCGCATTATGAAATGGGACGCAGGCAGCGGGGAGATCTCCGTTTATATGGAACCGGCAGGCAGGGCCAATGGCCTGTATTTTGACCGGCAAGGGCGATTACTCGCCTGTGCCGATGAACATTTTCAATTATGGCGGATCGGGCCGGACAAAAAGGTGACTATCCTGGTTGACGATTTTAATGGCCACAAACTAAACGGCCCTAACGATCTCTGGGTAGATCCAAAAGGCGGTATCTATTTTACGGATCCTTACTACCAGAGACCTTATTGGGAACGCAAGAAACCCGATATTACCCAACAACGCGTGTACTATCTGTCTCCGGATGGTACCGATTTGCGAATAGTTGCCGACGATCTGGTACAACCGAACGGGATTATTGGCAGCCCGGACGGGAACACCCTTTACGTGGCAGATATAGGCGACAAGAAGACCTATAAATATTCCATTGACGGCGAGGGTAACCTCACGGGTAGAACCCTCTTTGCCCCCATGGGTTCTGATGGGATGACGCTCGACCAGCGCGGGGATCTATACCTTACAGGCCAGGGGGTCACTGTTTTTAACAAAGACGGGGAGCAGATTACGAACATCCCCATTCCGCAAGACTGGACGGCCAATGTTACTTTTGGCGGGGCTGATCAAAAAACCCTTTTTATTACGGCGTCCCATGCCGTTTATACCCTTCAAATGAACGTCAGCGGTACCCGCTGGTGACCTGATATAAAAAATAGATCCATGCGTTTTGATTTGCTGATATTGCTGGTCTGCCTGTTGCTCCCCGCCCCTTCGGCCAGGGCCCAAAGGGTCACTGCCATCCCACCCAACATTGAAAAAGGAAGCTGGGATGCCCGCTGGATCACGTATCCCGGTATTAAGGGAACGGAATACGGGGTATATAATTTCCGCAAATCCTTTGTCCTACCCGCACAGCCGAAAACCTTCATAGTGCATGTTTCAGGGGATAACCGATATAAACTCTACGTAAACGGTCAATACATCAGCCAGGGTCCGGCCACCGGCGACCTGATGCATTGGCAATTTGACAGCTACGACCTCGCCCCCTACCTCCGCCAGGGGGTGAATACCCTCGCAGCCCTGGTCTGGAACTTTGCGGACCTGCGCCCGGTCTTCCAGGCCACTTATGCCACCGGTTTCATCGTTCAGGGTAACGGACCGGCCGAAGCGGTTTGTAATACAGACCGCAGCTGGCGTGTTGCCAGGGATGATGCCTATTCGCCGCTCACCTTTGATACCCGCGCCTATTACGTGGTGGGGCCGGGGGAAAAGTTTGACAGCGCCCGGCATCCCTGGCACTGGAGAGAATCAGGGTTTGATGATTCCAAATGGGCCATGGCAGAAGAAGGGGATCAGGGAAGGACGCTCAAAAGCATGAGGCAGTACGGCCAGCCTGCGCCGCGTATCCTGACACCGCGGTCACTGCCCCTGATGGAAGAAACCCGGCAAGGGTTTGATAAAATAAGAAGAAGCGAGGGAATGGCCATCCCGGCTTCCATTCCCAATGGGCAACAACCCCTGACGATCCCTCCGAATTCTATAGTAAAATTACTCCTGGACCAGGGGCATCTTACCAATGCCTACCCGGTTATTGACTATTCGGGAGGCCAGGGTGGCAGCATCCGGATTACCTACGCCGAATCCATGATTGATGCCCAGGGTGAGAAAGGCAACCGGGACGTCATCGAGGGCAAGACCATATTTGGGAAACAGGATATCATCCTCCCGGATGGCGGTTCGGGTCGCAGCTTTCAAACCCTTTGGTGGCGCACCTTCCGCTATGTGGAAATTGCCGTGGCAACCCGGGACCAGGCATTAAAAATCGAGAACATCCACAGCATTTTTACAGGGTATCCGTTCAGGGAAAACGCTTCCTTTAACAGCAACCTCCCATTTACCAGGCAAATATGGGACGTTGGCTGGCGCACCCAACGACTTTGTGCGGGAGAAACCTTTTTTGACTGCCCGTACTACGAACAGCTGCAATATGTTGGCGATACCCGCATCCAATGCCTGGTAAGCACCTATGTTTCCGGCGATACCACCCTGTTCCGGAATGCCCTGCTCGACCTGAAGGACAGCAGGCTTCCCTTCGGGCTCACCCAAAGCCGGTATCCCAGCCGGGAGGAGCAGATCATCCCGCCCTTCTCTTTAATCTGGGTGGATATGCTCTGGGATTACTGGATGCTTTGCAGGGACAGGACCCTGATCCGCAAGTCTCTTCCCGCTGTTATGGAGGTGCTATCCTGGTATGAAAAACATATTGATGAAGAAAAAATGCTAGGGCCCATGGAATGGTGGAATTTTATGGACTGGGTGGAGGATGAACACTGGGATAGCGGCGCCCCTCCCGGGGTACACGATAGTCACTCCGCCATCCTGAACCTTCACTATGTTTACGCCCTACAAAAGGCGGTTCCGCTTTTAAATGCCTACGGCTATCCCGAACGCGCCACCCATTACGCCCAATTGGCAGATTCCCTGAGAAAGCAGGTTTACGCCCGTTGCTATGATGCCGGGAAAGGGTTGCTTGCCGATGTACCCGAAAAGACCAGTTTCAGTCAGCATGCCAATATCCTGGGTATCCTCACCGGCACGTTTCCCGACGCGGAACAGCCAGCAGTAATGGACAAAATAATCACCGATAGCAGCCTCGCACCTGCCTCGTATTACTATCAGTTTTACCTTTTCGAAGCCCTGGAAAAAGCAGGAAGAGCCGAAGCTTTTATTCCGCTGTTGCAACCCTGGCAGGAAATGATTGCAAAGGGGCTGACCACCTTTGCCGAAAAACCCGACCCCACCCGTTCGGATTGCCATGCCTGGTCTGCCTCCCCTCTCTATTATTTCCTCTCACTGGTATGCGGTATCCAGCCAGGCGATCCCGGGTTCGAAACCGTTCGGATTTCACCGCACCCCGGGGAACTTCAGGATATTGAAGGAGTCTTTCCCCATCGCCTGGGCATGTTGCGCCTATCCCTGAAAAAAGACGATGAGGGCAGCCTGTCCGGGATTGTGGAATTACCAGCCGGGCTCAGTGGTACCTACCAGTATCGGGATTATCAAAAAAGCCTGGTCCCCGGGCTAAACACCATCCCCTGAAGTACGGGCTTCGGAAATTTGCCTGGCTTCCTATATTGGCGTATCTTAAACATTATAATTTGAATGTAATATGCCTGCCTTTACCCTGAATATCAATGGCGAAATCCAATCCGTGGAGGTACCCGGGGGTACGGCACTTTTATGGGTATTACGGGAACACCTCGGGCTCACGGGAACCAAATATGGCTGCGGGATTGCGCAGTGCGGCGCCTGTACCATTCACATTGACGGGAAACCTGCCCGTGCCTGTATCATCCCTGTGGAACAGGCAGCGAAAGCCCAGGCCATTACAACCATTGAAGGCTTATCTGATACGGGCGATCACCCTTTGCAGCAAGCCTGGATCGATGCCCAGGTCCCTCAGTGCGGGTATTGCCAGTCTGGCCAGATCATGCAGGCTGCCGCCCTGCTCAGGGACAATCCCAGGCCGGACCGGGATGAGATCAAATCCTATATGAACGGAAACCTCTGCAGGTGCGGTACTTATCTGCGAATCATAAAGGCCATTGAAATGGCCAGCGAAAATCCGGAGGCCCAAAACCAATCCTCCTGACCTATGGACAAAGAGCGAACATATAAAGTACCCGATAACGGTTCAAATCGTATGCAGCCTACTAGTCAGACGATAGGCCGCAGGAATTTCCTCAAAACATCCGGGGGATTTGCCCTTTTTGTCGGAGTCTCCGGCCTGCTCCCTCAATTGATATCGTGCAGCGATACCAGGGCAGCGGAATCGGCTGTTGCCAAACACCGGCTGACGGCCTGGGTACAGCTTACGGAAGACGGCCGTATTATCATCTACAATCCGGCTGCGGAAATGGGCCAGGGATCCATGACATCCCTGCCCGCCATTTTTGCCGAGGAAATGGATGCCGACTGGCAGTTGGTCGAGGTGGAATTTTCGCCCCAGATAGCTGAAATATATGGCTCTGATGGTTGGAATGGCGATCGGAAGGTGATGCTCTCGGCAGGCAGCCGGGTAACCAGCGGGTATTTTATGATCATGCGAAAAGCGGGGGCGCAGGCCCGCCTTATTATGATTCATTCGGCCTCCGGTTTATGGGACGTCCCCGCGGATGAACTGAGTACTGAAACCGGATATGTAGTCCACCATGCGAGCAATCGCAGGATATCCTATGCCGAACTGGTCCCGCACCTGAACCTGCCCGATCCCCTTCCGGAACCAGAACTGGGGGCCTTGCGAAAACCGGAAGATTTCCGGCTTATAGGCACTTCGCTTCCCCGGACGGATATTCCGGCGAAAACGACGGGTACCGCCCAATTTGCCATTGACATCCGCCTCCCGGGGATGGTATATGGCGTCCTGGAACGGGGAAGGGTCCATGGAGCACCACCCACCCTGAACAACGAGGGGTCTATCCTGAAAATGGAGGGAGTACTTAAAGTAGTGCGGTTTGACTATGGCATTGGCATCCTCGCAACCCGCTTGGAGCAGGCGCTCGCCGCCAAAAAAGCCCTCGAAATCAGTTGGGGCCCGACACAGGCGCAGGGGTTTAGTTCCCATGACGCCTACGCTGGATATGAAGCGCTTGCAGCAACCAATAAAAGCGGGCAGGTACTCACCGAAAAGGGCGATTTTAAATCCGCATGGCAAAAAGCCTCTCGTACCTATACGGCAGATTACCGGAATGATTATGTGTACCATGCCCAAATGGAGCCCCTGAACGCCGTCGTGCAATTGACAGAAGACCTGAAAAACGCTAAAGTATGGGTAGGGAGCCAGCAGGGGTTCGATGAAAAGTTAGGCGTCCCGGACGCACTGGGGATCGATCCGGACAACGTCACCATAGAATTGCAATACCTGGGCGGCGGATTTGGCCGGCGAAGCATGACCGATTTTGTGACCGAATGTGCCATCCTGGCCAGGGAATTGCCGGGTACCCCTGTAAAACTAATTTGGACCAGGGAAGACGACCTCACTTATGGGGCCTACCGGCCCATGAGCCTGCAGCGGCTGAAAGCCTGTACAGATGCCAGCGGTAAAATAACGGGCTTCTACCACTGCGTGGTGGGGGACGGTGGCCACCTGGTTGCCAGTGGCATCCGAAACGATCATTACGACATTCCGAACCAGTTCGCAGAATGGCGGGAAGCCAGCCATGGGATCCGGTTGAAGCACTGGCGCGCGGTAGGCCATGGTCCCAATAAATTCGCTATCGAGTGCATGATAGACGAAGTGGCATCGGACCAGGGCGCCGATCCGGTAGCTTTCCGTCGAAACCTGATGTCTAAATCCCCGCTCGCCCTGGCCACACTGGAAAAGGTGGCAGAAATGGCCAACTGGGGAGGTCCTGTTGAAAAAGGACGCGCCAGGGGCATCGCTTTTTTGGAACGCAGTGGCTCCCTAGCCTCCGGGATCTGCGAGATCTCAGTAGACCAAAATACCGGAAAGATCCATGTCCATAGGTTCTGGAACGCCCTGGATGCCGGGATCGTGGTGCAGCCCGACAATGTAAAGGCCCAGATGGAAGGAGGCATTCTGATGGGGATAAGCAGCGTCCTGAAAGAACAGATCACCATAGAAAACGGACAGGTACAACAATCTAATTACGACGACTACCCGCTGCTCCGCATGGACGAAATCCCCGACGTGGTGGAAACTGCCCTGATCCCTTCGAATGAATCCCCTCAGGGGGTGGGTGAATCCGGCACTCCTTTGGTTGCCTGCGCCATAGCCAATGCCTTTTTCAGCCTTACGGGCAAGCGGCTCCGGCACCTGCCGTTTACCGAGGAGCGGGTCCTGGAGGTTTTAAACGAATAGGCCCTTGCCCGCTTTTCCATCCCTCTACCTTCCATTACCCAAGCCAGGGGGTATTCCTTTGCATTAAGGTTTTTCTAACTCCCTGAAATCGGTTATATTAGGACTTTAATAAGCGCTAGTCCTATGATACGATCCTCCCTGAAACTGTTGATCCTGGTTCTATTCCTGTTTCAATGCAAACCCGAAAAAAAAGAAGCCGAGGAACCCAAAGCGGGAGACGCCATGGCTTTCCAGGCCAATCCCGTAATGGTCCCGAAACAGGAGGTCCATACCCTTGAACCCGGAGCCAAAGCCCCGGATTTCAACTTGCCGGGGGTCGATGGGAAATTCCATACCCTGGACGAATATAAAGATGCCAGGGTCCTGGTTATCGTTTTTACCTGCAACCATTGCCCGACAGCTCAGGCATACGAGGAACGCATCAAAAACATTGCCGCCGATTACAAATCCAAAGGGGTGCAGTTGGTGGCCATATCCCCCAACAGCCCGCTTGGCCTGTTGTATGAGGAACTCGGCTATTCAGACCTTGGGGATACTTATAAGGAAATGGTGGTCCGTGCCGATGAACACGATTTTAACTTTCCATACCTCTACGATGGGGATGACCAGAAAGTAGCCCTGGCCTACGGGCCAGTCGCCACCCCGCATGCTTTCGTGTTCGACAGTGACCGCATCCTCCGCTATGTCGGACGGATAGACGGGTCGGAGAAACCCGGGACGGCGCATGGGGAGGACCTGAGAAATGCCATCGATGGCGTCCTGGCCGGGAAAACCCTCGAAGAACCGGTTACCAAGACCTTTGGCTGCTCCACCAAATGGGGATGGAAAATAGCAATGCGAGAGAAAATTGATCAGGAATGGGCCGATAAGGATGTCTCCCTCACAGAAGTTAGTACGGACGAGATCCGGGAACTCTTTTCAAATCCCGGCGACAAGCTGCGGCTGATCAATGTCTGGGCTACCTGGTGTGGGCCCTGCCGACTCGAATACCCCGAATTCATCGTATTACAGCGGATGTTTGGTGCGCGCGACTTTGAATTTGTATCCCTTTCTGCCGATGAACTGTCCAAAAAGGATAAAGCGCTGGAATTCCTTAAAGATAAACAGTCGGCCGTGCCGAATTATATCTCGACGAACGATGACAAATACGCCCTGATAGAAGCGGTAGATCCCAATTGGAACGGGGCCCTTCCTTATACGGTCTTGCTTGAACCGGGCGGGAAGGTAGTATACAGCCACCAGGGGGAAGCAGATTTCGGGGAGCTTAAAAGGACCATTGTGGAGCATCCCATGATCGGGAGGGTGTATTAGGCCCCATGTGCTACGACATCAAGGCAAGCCTGAATGCCCAACTGAAAAGGGCCAGGCACTACGGGGATGAAAAGGCTGTGAGGGAGATCGAGGAAAAGTTGGCCCCCCTGACCGATCTTCCCCTTTTCCACACAACCGGATTTCAGCATCCAAAACTGTTCATCTATACCGAGCGTACGCCCATCCTGCCCGAAGTTGCTGTTTGGGGGCTGATCCCCCATTGGGTAAAGGATGGCCGCCAACGTGAAAAATTCTGGAACAATACGCTGAATGCAAGGGGGGAGACCATTTTCGAAAAACCGGCCTTCCGCGATGCGGCACGCCATCACCGCTGCCTGATCCCTGTGGACGGATTCTATGAACACCATCATTACAGGGGGAACAGCTATCCGTACTTTATCCGGAATAAAAACCGGGAACCCCTCGTACTAGCCGGACTCAGCAACGAATGGATCGACCCTGACACCAGAGAGGTCTGGAACAGTTTTAGCATTGTTACCACCAGTGCAAATCCGCTGATGGCCAGAATCCATAATAACCCTAAAATACAAGGGCCCGAGGATGCCGGTGATCCTGCCTCCCGGGATTGAAAACAACTGGTTGGCGCCGTATTGACGATCCCGTGGACATCCATGCGGTGGAGGAAATGATCCAGCCTTATCCCGAAAATGCGCTGGAGGCATATACGGTAGGCCGCCTGAGGGGGAAGGAATACAAGGGGAATGTCAAGGAGATCACGGAAGAAGTGTCGTATCCCGAACTGGCAGGCTGATCCACAAGGCGATCATTTAACCAGGTCGAACATATGGCTGTATTTGATTATGAGGCTTTGGTTGAGCGGACTGCCATCCACTAAATTGTGATTGTACACAATAAAAAGCCCGGTATTCGCGCGCTGCAGCCACCCGAATCGCAGGTTGATGGTCCATAGTTTCTCGGTACTATTGTTCTGTACCAGGCTCTGCAGGTATAGGTCGGGCGAGAAGGCATAGGAGATTTGGCTCCGGAAAATATTCGCCGTAAAATCCCCTACGGGCAATTGGTAGTTGTTGTATTCATACGTGAAATCCGCATTCAGTTTATCGCCCCCCCTCAACCTAAGCGTGCCCGAAGTAATGTATCGGCTGCCGCCGAAGGATCCCCCGAGAACCGTGCGCGTATTGACGGAAATGGGTTTGCTTTCGTTTGTCATGAATACGAGTTGGGTTTCGGCGTGTTTGTAGGTGCCGGGTTGCACAAATACACCATTTGCGATCTCAAATGGCATGCTAACCCCTTCTGTGGTCAGATTAAATCCGGTATGGAATTCCAGACCGCTCTTGAATTCCCAGTGGTTGTCCATATGCAAAAACCCGGTTTCCTGGAATCCGTTAAAGTTCCAATAGCCCTGATAAGAAATATGGGGCCTGAGTTCAAGGATGGCCGCATCGGGATTTTTGGGCCTGTAATGGAATAAAACCCGGCCTTCTGCTTTTCGGAATGCCGTACGGACCAAAAATCCCACTTCGGGGTTGAACCCCTGCCCTACTTCCGTATATGCCCCCTGTAATTCCCATTGGTTCCATATATAATCCGCCTGGGTTTTAAAAGCATAGGCGTTTAGCGTATCCTTGGGTTCCGAGGTGGCTGCATAGAACCCTGACAAGCGCGCTTTTGGGCCAAGGCCCAGCTTCCCGTCCAGGGCAAAGGTTCGGTTATAATCCCCGCCTGTTTCCAGGCTGGCCTTGTTAACAACTAGTGCCCCCAGGGCCGAACGGCCTTTAAACTCATGGTTTACCCGGGCTACCGTAAAATTGTTCTTTTCGATCCCTGCTGATGCAACGTCTTCGGTAAACATGGAAAGCAGGCCCACATTGGTACGGTTTATCTTCCCCGATAGCCTGGCCCCCCCGATGATGGGGACCACGCTGCCGTCTTCCCCTATCCCGATGCGCCGGCTGAAGAAAGAGGTCTACCTCCCCGGGACTACCCACCGTGAACAAGCCGGCATTCTCCAGGAAAAATGGCCTCTTTTCCGGAAAGAATAGATTAAACCGGTCGAGGTTCACCTGCTGTTCGTCCACCTCCACCTGGGCGAAGTCTGTATTGTAAGTAACATCCAGGGTAAGGCTGGGGGTGACACTGTATTTGATGTCGCCCCCCGCATCAGCACTGAAATCGGTATTGGGTTCGGCACGGTATGATCCCTTTCAACCCTTCCCAGCAGATATGGGATCACTTTAAGGTTACCCGGACTGCGCAATTCGAGCCCGGTAAGCGTCCCTGCAAGCGAAAGCCGGTTCAGGTTGATCCCGATCGGAATCGGGGACCAATAGTCGATCTCATTGGTTTTTCGGATGTTCCGCCTGAAATTGAACCCCCAGTCCTTTCCAGGCTGGAAGCGCAGGGTACGGATAGGGATGGCAAATTCGGCAGACCAGCCGTAGTCACCAACCTGCGTCTGCACTTCCCACGAGGCATCCCAATTCAGGTTAAACCCCCCTACAGTGCCCCCCTGCTGGCGCGCTCCATTGTTATTGCCCTGCCCCTCATTGTCTACCTGGGCATCGTATTCCACTCCAAGCGTATTGGTGCCGAAAATAAATCCGTTTTGCCCGTCTTTATAGGTATCCAGGATAAAGATCACCGCATCGGTATTGTCAAGGCTGGCATCGCGCCGGGCGTCCGAAACCACCAGATTCTGCGGCTCGGTATCGAAGCAGACCACAGACACAAAAAAGGTGTCGTCTGAATAGGCGATCCGGATATCTGTTTTCTCGGTGGCAGGCTGCCCGTAGTTAGGCTGAGACTGCAGGAGATTCCCGAACGGGGTTATCCGCTGCCAGGTGGGGTCGTTCCGCACCTCTCCGTCGATCACCGGAGGGGAAGCAATGGAGATGGCCCTGGCCGTAGGCCGTTGTACGGGCGAACGCATCCCAGTGCTGTCCTGAGCACGGCCGTGGCTCCACACCAGCAGGCAGACAGGCAGGAGCAGGAAAGCTCTTAAATTTTGTAAGGACATGTGTACAAAGTTGAGTGCGGGATAAGATGTATCAGGGTCGGATCGGGAACCCATCCGATCCCTTTGGGTACAGTATAGTGATTTTTATGATAAATTAAAACAATGCTCGGGCTTTCACTGGTGAATGATGCGTGATAAGGGGCAGGTACCAGGTCTTTTCAGATTCCGGGAGGAGTCAGCGAAAGTGGATCAACCTATTCGAAGAACGGCATTCCCTTTTCTGCGTATTTACGCATGCCTTCAACGTTGATGTCCACGCCTATCCCCGGTTTTTCGGACAGGGGGATAAATCCCTCATCCACCATGGGGCCGTCAAAAGTCACAATTTCCTTGAACATGGGGTCTTTGTGGAAATATATTTGCCACTCAAGAACCATGAAATTGGGAACCGACGCACATACATGGCAGGAAGCCATGGCCCCGAGGTAAGAAGCCACCATGTGGGGGGCAAAGGGCACGTAGTAGAGGCTGGCCAGGTTGGCAATACGCTGACCTTCCCCCAGGCCGCCGGTTTTTTGAAGGTCGGGCATGATGATATTAACCGCCCCTTTTTCAAGATATTCCCGGAAGCCATAGGCCATGTACAGGTTCTCCCCCGCACAAATCGGGGTGCTGGTGGAGGCCGTTATCTGCCGGTAGGCATCCACATTTTCAGCGGGGATTGGTTCTTCAAGCCACATCAACCCGAGGGGCTCCAGCATCCGGGCCACCTGCATACCAGTTAAAGTGTCGTAACGCCCGTGCATGTCAGCGCAAATATCGATATCCGGGCCTACCTGTTTTCTTGCGGCTTCCATCTGGTCGTACATCCGCCTGAGTTCGGCCGGGCTGGCTGTCCAGTTGTAGGCGTCGTATTTGTTGGGATCGCCGGCCTGGTCCAGGTCGAATTTTATAGCCGTGAACCCCATATCCACTGCCTCTTTGGCGCTGGCGGCAAAATCATCAGGAGAAGGCAGCCTGCTTTGATACAGGGCGGTATCCAGATATACCCGGATGCGGTCCCTGAACTTACCGCCCAGCAGCTGGTATACCGGGAGTCCCAGCGCCTTCCCGGCCAGGTCCCACAACGCTGTTTCGATGGCCGAAAGCACGGCCACATACATTCCCGCCTGTGCGCCCTGAAAAATGCCCGACTTGCGGACCTCCTCGAATAAGCGGTGCACGTTGAGGGGGCTTTTCCCCTTTATTCGTTCCCCTAATTTTTTGACCAGGTCATAGGTTCCGGGAACGGCGTCCACCCCTTCCCCGCAGCCATAAATATCCTGGTTGGTGTGTATCTTCACAAAGAGGCCGCTGCCATTCCGGATATAGGCACAACGCACCTCCGTGATCTGCAACCCGGATGGGCCTGAATTTTTTGGCGCCCGTTCAACAGCGGTTTCAAAGCCCTTACCCCATGCGGGCATGAATCCCAGGCCGGTACCGGCAAGTAAGGTTTTTGACAAAAATGAACGACGTGTGTTTGGGTGCGGTTTTCCTGCTTACCATGTCCTGGTTTTTAATAATTGCTGTATTTGTTCTTTGGGTACGGGCAGTTCGTTTATATGGTCATTCAACCATTGGGAAAAGTCCTTTTCTATCGCGTCGGACCATCTCGAATCGATCTCCCCCGGGGTGTATTTCTGTTCCCGCAGGCGCTGATGCCCGAACATATCCCTTAGGCGGACAATCTCGGAAGTCTCCACTACCTTTTTTGCCAGGTGGGGCGGGATAAAAATAACGCCCCCGTCCCGGCCCAGCACCACATCCCCGGGCATAACAGTTGCCATTCCAATCCGGGTGGGGACATTGATGCCGATAAGGGTGGTATTCAGTTCCCCGTCGGGATTGTTGAGATGGTGGGAGGGGTGATACGATTTAAAGAAAGAGGTAAAGGAACCTATTTCCTTCAGGCCCGCAATATCCCTGATGGCCCCGTTGTAAACAATGCCGTTGCCGGTCTTGGCATAGATGCTGTTCCCCAGGTTGTCCCCTATGGTGGGGCCATCCATGTGGGCCCCGAATTGATCCACGACGTAAACATCTCCCTTAATGAGCAGGTCGATTGCCCAGGCGTTCTGCGATTTGACCCGCCCATCCCTGTTGTGGCCCCGCTCATCAATGGCGCGGTGGATGTCTGGTCGACCCGGCACAAAGACGGCCGTTACGGCCCTGCCCACCAGTACACTGTCCGGATTGATCGTTTCCCAATTTTCGGCATATTGATAGTTGTAATTATCACCTTTAAGGACCGCCCAGGCCTCTTCCAGGGTAACGGCACGCATGCGCTCGAGGATGTCATCAGATACATAGGGCCTTCCGTCGGCAAGGCGTTCCCCTTTCCATTCAGGGGTCAGGAAGATGAGTTCTTCCTTGCTGATCTGCTGGCTGTAGAGGAAGCCGGCCAGGCATATGGCGAATATCGCCAGGATGTTTTTTCCAATGGTCATGGTTGGTTGCAGTTTAGGGTTCAGACTGATATGGCCCCGGACGGACGACCCAATCCAGGTCGGCGGGAGCAGAACAGTTAAATATAGAAATAATTTGGGTCACAGGCTACTGTTATCCGTGAAGGAAACCCTCATACAATTATTTGATCGTTCATCAAATTAGATATATATTGAGGCCAAATTTCTTCAGTGCGTTATCTAACAGCAATTTTGCTCTTAATAGGCCTGCAGGGACACGCGCAGGATCCGTCGCGGTTCAGTGGCGAAGTGCAGGAACTCCGGGCGAAGTATGATACCATTTGGGACAGCCATCGGGAAACAATAGTTTTTACAGGAAGTTCCAGCATCCGATTCTGGAAAAATCTCCCCGAATTATTCCCTGTGCAACAAATCGTCAATACCGGTTTCGGGGGATCCCAGACCTCGGATCTGATCGCCTATTCAGATGACCTCATCCTGCGGTTCAAACCCAAACAAGTCTTCATATATGAAGGTGACAATGACATCGGGGATGCGAAGAGACCCAGGCAAATCCTGAAGGATTTCCGGGTTTTGATCCAAAAAATCAGGGCGGCCGACCCGGATGCGGGTATCGTTCTGATAGCAGCCAAGCCGAGTTTGGCGCGATGGCACCTGAAACGCAAGTACAGGAACCTGAACAGAAAACTGAAGCACCTCTGCCGGAAGGACAAGTCCCTGGAATTTGCAGACGTATGGGATATTATGCTGAAAGACAGGCGCAACCTGCGCAATGACATCTTTATTGAAGACGGACTCCATATGAACGAAAAAGGGTACGCCCTGTGGTACAACCTCATCAAAAACTATATCAACTAAAACCAGATTTATGGGAAAAAAAGCTACGCCAAGGATGCTTTACGGACTCAGCCTGTCAGTGCTCATCCTGGCCTGTCAGACCAAAAAGGAGCCTATCCATTTCCCCCCGACAGACCTGAGTACAGAAGCCCTCATCCCACGACCCCTTGAAATCCGGGCCACCGGGGATGCTTTTGGCCTTGACCAGTACTCGGCCATCTATACGGACGAAGGAAGGGACGATTTTGGCAAGGTGGGAAGATACCTTGCAGATCAGATCCGGGATCAAACAGGCCTCCACCTGCAGCTCAACCCGGACGGCAGCACCCAGGGGGATCGCCACATCTATCTTCAAAAAGCCCCTGACAGCAGCGCGCTTGGTGCGGAAGCCTATCGGCTCCGGATCAGCCCGGATTCAGTACTCCTGACGGCAGCTACTGCCGAAGGGGCATTCCGGGGAATCCAGACCATCCGGCAACTGATCCCGGTGACCTCCAATGATACCCTGGCCCCGCAACCATTATGGCCAATCCCGGCCGGGACCATCCTGGATAGGCCCAATTTTGCCTATCGGGGAGCCATGCTGGATGTAGCCCGGCACTTCTTTAGTGTGGAGGATGTGAAGAAATATATAGACCTGCTGGCCTATTATAAGATCAATATACTCCACCTCCACCTGACAGATGACCAGGGGTGGCGAATCGAAATCAAATCCTGGCCAAAACTGACGACTATCGGGGGAAGCACCGAGGTAGGCGGAGAAGCCGGGGGATTCTATACCCAGGAGGATTACCGCGATCTGGTAGCCTATGCAGCGGAACGATATATGACCATAGTGCCGGAGGTAGATATGCCCGGCCATACCAATGCGGCATCAGCCTCCTACCCTTTTCTGAACGGGAATGGGAAGGAACCCGGCCTTTATGAAGGGACCAACGTGGGCTTCAGTACCTTCGATACCCGGAAAGATACGGTCTATGCCTTTATAGATGATGTTGTAAGGGAGATCACTTCCATGACACCGGGGCCTTATTTCCATATAGGGGGGGACGAAAGCCACGCTACCCGAAAAAACGATTATATATATTTCGTGAACCGCGTTGAAAAGATCGTAAAGAAATACGGGAAACGTATGATAGGCTGGGACGAGATTGCAACCGCGGATGTGGATTCCACGTCCATAGCCCAATTCTGGGCCAATGAGGAAAATGCCGGGCAGGCAGTGGAGAAAGGCATGAAAGTAATCCTTTCTCCTGCCAGGAAAGCCTATCTTGATATGCAGTACGATTCCCTTTCCAAATACGGGCTCCATTGGGCCGCCTATATACCCGTGGATACGGCATATATTTGGACCCCGGAGCATTACTCGGAAGGAATCCCGACCGAACACATCCTGGGGGTGGAAGCACCCCTCTGGTCTGAGACCATCAGTAATGTAAGTGAGCTGGAATACCTGGCTTTCCCGAGGATAATAGGCTATTCCGAACTCAGCTGGAGCACCGAGACCAACCGCGATTGGGAAAATTACAGAGACCGTCTCGCCCGGCAGGCCCCTTTCCTGGACCGTATGAATGTGGGGTATTATCCCTCCGGGCTCATCGACTGGAAAAAAAGCCGATATACATATGAAACCATTAAAAAGGATTAGATCATGAAGCGAATTTTATTCCTCGCCATTTGTTGTATGGGTATGTTGGGGCAGGCACAGGAAACAAAAGACACGGTTCCCGAAGCAAAGGTATCCAAGACCCTGCAAAGCGTAAATATCAATGGAAAGACGCTCTATCTGAATGCCACCGCAGGTACATTTCAGGTGCGGGACGAGACCAATAAGCCCATGGCCCTGATGGGATTTACTTACTACGCGCTCGGCGATCAAAAGAATTCTTCCGGCAGGCGGCCTATCGTCTTCGCCTATAACGGCGGGCCGGGCTCCTCTTCCTTCTGGCTGCACATGGGGGCCCTGGGTCCCAGGAGGATTGTGGTCAATGACCCCGAGAGCACTCCGGCAGCCCCCTATAAAATTGTTAACAATGACCAGTCCATCCTGGATGTGGCAGACCTGGTGATGATCGACCCGGTGGGCACCGGGCTCAGCGTTCCCCTTGGGAAAAACAAATTCAAGGATTTCTGGGGTGTCGATCAGGACATCCGCAGCCTGACCCTGTTTATTACCCAGTTTTTAATAGACCAGGGCCGCATGAACAGTCCGAAATATCTTCTGGGCGAAAGCTATGGTACCTTCCGCAATGCAGGCCTTATGAACAACCTCCTCGAAAACGGGATCGCCATGAATGGGGTGATCATGGTGTCCACGGTACTGGACCTGCGGAGCCTGCTGTTCCCCCCCGGGGACGACCTGCCCTACATAGTCCATTTCCCCACCTATGCCGCTACAGCCTGGTACCATGATAAAATAGAGGACAAGCCAGAAGACATCCGGCAGTTCCTGGACGAAGTGCGAAAATTTACCGAAATGGAATACACGCCTGCATTGTTCAAAGGCGATCGGCTGGCACCTGAGGAAAAAGAGGCAATTGCCACCAAACTGGCCCGCTATTCAGGTACGGACAAGGACTATTGGATGAAGGCAAACCTGAGGGTGAAAGCCGGCGAATTTTTTGCGGAGTTGCTACGCGATGAAGGTGAACTTATCGGCAGGTTGGATTCGCGTTTTACGGGCATCAACCAGGACCTGCTGTCCCAGGAAAGCGATCACGACCCGCAGAGTGAGGCGATTTCCCCCGCCTATGTGGCCGGATTCCTGGATTATTTCTACGGGGACCTGAAGGTGGACAAGGGCACCACCTATATGGTATCCGCCGGAAACCGGGAAGGCTTTAAATGGGACTGGAGCCATGAGGGCAACACAAGCTGGAACGCACAGACCGCGATCAGTACCGAAGGGGATATGGCCCAGGCCCTTTCCAGGGACCCGAACATGAAGGTCCTGATCCTCAATGGGATGTTTGATCTTGCCACGCCGTTCTATGGGGTTGAATACAGCCTCAGCCATATGGGGCTGAGACCTGAAATCAGGAAGAACATCATTATGAAGTACTATGATGCCGGCCATATGATGTATGTGCATCCGCCTTCCCTGAAACAATTCAAGGAAGAGGTTGCCGGTTTTATCCGGGATACTTCGGGCTAAACAACTGAATGAATTAAACAAGGCCTTCCGGAGGGAAGGCTTTTTTTTGGGCTCAGGATTCCGCCTCCGGTTTACCGGCTTCTTCGGGATCCGCAAATTCGTTAATGCCGTGGTCGTGTAACAGGTTATACCACTGAATGATCTTCCGGATGTCGCTGGCATATACCCGCTCCTCATCGTAGTCGGGCAATAGTTCAAAAAAATACTCCTCCAGTTTCAACTTCTCGTCCTTGTGGCTTACCATGGTTTTACCACCATTCTCCTTTTCCTTTATTTTCCGGAAAACCTCGCGGAGTGGCAACTCTTCGGAAAGCGTGTAAATAGCAATCTCCGAAAGTACGCTTACGTTGCTGGTCATTCCAACCGTGAGTTTTTTCCCGTCGAGCAGGGATTCGGCCACAAAACCGGTACGGGTCTGGGTCAGTAGTTTATAAAGTCCGGGTTTCCCCCCTATGGCAAGGATTTTTTCTAAACTCATGTATTAATTAATCTGGGTAAAATATTGTATTAAATAGCAACTCCTTCCGTTCAGCGCACTTTTTTCTGAAGCGGAAAGCGCATCCTGTAGTCGACATTGACTTTCCCCTTGGCAATGTTCGCCAATCGGCCTTTTAGCAGGCGCCTTTTCAGGGAAGAAAGCCTATCCGTAAACAGGATGCCTTCAATATGGTCGTATTCGTGCTGTATAACCCGCGCCAGGATACCGTCAAAACTTTCGGTATGCGTTTCAAAATTTTCATCTTCATAGGTGATGGTGATACGGTTTTTCCGGGTGACATCCTCCCGCACTTCGGGTATGCTCAGGCAACCTTCATTGAAAGCCCAAAGATCGCCGTTTTCTTCATCCATCCGCGCATTGATAAAGGCCTTCCTGAAGTTTCCAAGCAGGGCTTTCTCCTCCTCATTTAATTCCTCGTCGTCTGCAAATGGGCTGGTATCCACAACGAACATGCGGATGGAAAGTCCCACCTGAGGGGCTGCCAGGCCAACGCCATTAGCCTGGTACATGGTCTCCCACATGTTTGCTAAAAGCTCTTTTAAACCCGGGTAATCCTTCGTAACCGGGCTGCCCTTTTTTCGCAACACCGGATCGCCATAAGCTACAATCGGTAGAATCATTTATTTATTTTCTATTAAGATATGCCTGCAGGATTAGGGTGGCACTAATTTCGTCCAACCAGGCCTTCTTCCGTCGGTTTTTCTTCTTATGCCCGCTTTGAGCCAGGCTCTGCGCGGCAATTCTGGAGGTAAACCTTTCATCCTGCCGTTCTACGGGGATGCCTGGGAATGCCTCTTTAAGCTTTTCCAAAAACGGGCCTATAAACGCCTCCGATTCAGAAAGTTCGTAGTTCATTTGCCTGGGTTCCCCCACTACGAAGCAACTGATTGCCTCCTTGCCCGCATAGTCCTGAAGGACGGGGATCAACTTTTCAGTCGGGACGGTGGTTAGCCCCGAGGCGATGAGTTGCAATTCATCGGTCACCGCAATCCCGGTCCGGACTTTCCCATAATCAAGTGCGACAATCCTGCCCACAATTTTTTTTGCAAAAATAACGGATAAATTATAATGCGTATAGGTTTTGCAGGTTAATTGGTGCCCAGCCATTATCTTTGCCAAAATTTTCCGCCCGATGGAGGACTTACGCGAACGTATTGAAAAGGCATGGGATAACCGCGAACTATTAAAAGAAAAGGATACCCAGGCAGCTATCCGTAAAACGGTGGCCTTGCTGGATGAGGGGAAACTTCGTTGCGCCATGCCGGTGGCAGGCCGATGGCAGGTAAATGAATGGGTTAAAAAGGCAGTGGTGCTCTATTTTCCCATTCAAAAGATGGAAACCATCGAAGTAGGGATCTTTGAATATCACGATAAAATCCCCTTGAAAAAAGGCTATAAGGCAAAGGGAATCCGCGTCGTACCCAATGCCGTTGCGCGCTACGGTTCCTACATTTCCCCTGGCACTATCCTGATGCCCAGTTATGTGAACATCGGAGCGTATGTAGATGAAGGCACCATGGTGGATACCTGGGCCACAGTGGGCAGCTGTGCACAGATTGGCAAGAATGTCCACCTCAGCGGAGGGGTAGGTATTGGCGGCGTCCTGGAACCCTTGCAGGCATCCCCCGTGATTATTGAGGACCATGCCTTTATTGGAAGCCGATGTATCGTGGTTGAAGGGGTCCGGGTGGAAAGGGAAGCCGTACTCGGCGCCAATGTGGTGCTGACGGCAAGTACCAAGGTTATCGATGTTACCGGGGATGTCGCGAAAGAAATTAAAGGTAGGGTTCCGGCCCGTTCAGTTGTTATACCAGGTAGTTACACCAAACAGTTCCCTGCGGGGAACTATCAGGTTCCCTGTGCCCTGATCATCGGGCAGAGGAAGGAAGGTACCAATAAGAAAACCTCCCTTAATGAGGCGCTGCGGGAATACCATGTGGCGGTCTAAATTTTGTAGGAATTTTATTAGGTACCATACTTTTTTTCTTTTTTTTGTGTTATAAAATTGCTAGACCCCATTAAAACGGCTGAAAAAGATCTTGCTTATGAGCAGACATTCTGAGAAAATCTCTGCGCTGATTATTACGTATAATGAGATAGGGTATATCGAAAAATGCCTGGATTCCGTAGCCTTTGCGGATGAGATCATCGTTGTGGATTCTTATAGTACGGATGGCACCTATGAATATTTAAAGGCACATCCCAGGGTTCGGGTATTCCAGCACCCCTTCACCAACTTTACCCTTCAAAAATCCTTTACCCTTCAGAAGGCCTCTCATGACTGGGTACTTTTCCTCGATGCCGACGAAGTGGTTCCGGATGCCCTGCGGGATGAAATCCTCCAGACGGTTCGGAGCGGTACAGACAAGTCAGCTTTCTGGTTTTACCGAAAATTCATGTTTCAACAGGAGCCCCTGCATTTCAGCGGTTGGCAGACCGATAAAAATTACCGCCTTTTCCGAAAGAGCAAAGCAAAATTTTCGGATAAGAAACTGGTACACGAAACACTGGTTGTGGACGGCAAATCGGGCATCTTAACCGAAAGGCTCATCCACTACTGCTATAAGGACTATGATGATTACAAGGCGAAAATGCTAACCTACGGCCGCCTCAAAGCCAAAGAATCCTTCTACAGGGAAAAACAGTTTAACTATTTCTCACTGGTTTTCAAGCCGCTTTGGAAGTTCGTAAACCACTACCTGTTCAGGCTGGGGATACTCGACGGTAAAAAAGGTATTATCATCTGCTATCTGAATTCCCTTAGCGACCTTGAAAGGTACCGGGAACTTAAAAAACTCGAGAAGAAAAACGAATTGGCCTATTACTTACTAATGCCATAGTAGGTCCAGACCGCCTTTTCCCGCCGGGTCTCCTTTCGTATTGCCAAATTCTTGCTGATAGACTCAGGGGTCTTGTATCCCCTCTTATGGTCGAGGTGTACGCATACGGCACTATAGCGGAGTTGTTTGGACTTAATCCCAAAATTAAACAACCGTTCCCCGAGTTCGCGGTCCTGCCCGCCGTATTGCATGCGCTCATCAAAACCGTTTACATTCAGGATATCCTTTTTCCAGCCGGAGGAGTTATGGCCGTTCCAACTGGCATTGGTAGGCGTAAATGTATTGAACAACTTTGAAATAATGCCCCGGGAAGTAAGTTTGTTGTTCTTGAATGTTTTAGGAATGCCTTTGTCTTTCAGCCAGTGAATGTTAAAGCAGCGCTGTTTTACAATATCCTCCCTGCTGATCAATTTTGAAATATTCATGGGAAGCATATAATAGCCTCCGGAAATAAAGTAGCCTTTTTCTTTGTTTATATAATGTACTTCCACGAAGTCTTCCCTTGGGATGCAATCGCCGTCGGTCATTATGATATATTCGGCATGGCAGGCCAGGACTGCCTTGTTTAATATCCTCGATTTCTGAAACCCCTCGTCTTCCTGCCAGACATGTTCGATATTATAGAAAACTTCCTGCCGTATATGCTCCAGCAACTGCCTGGTGGCAGGACCTGATCCGTCGTCCGCCACCACTACCTCAAAATTGGTAAATGTCTGACAATTAAAGCCCCAAAGGACTTTTTTCAGCCACTCCTCCGAATTGTAGGTACTTACAATGATCGAAATTTTAGGATGCTCTGATTCTGTACCCATTGCGCAAAAATATAAAAGTCTTATTGCATATCTTTGATTGCTTATGAAAAAGGCAGGTAACGGCTTGCCGGCGCCTTATTTTTAATTCCGATCCCTCAAATCAAAATGAAGGTTAAGGAAATCCCTCTTTCAATATATCAGACCCTCAAACTCCGTGCGATCGGGTTAAAGGAGTTGCTACACCCAGGGGAAAGCCTTCCTGTGATCGTTTCCCTGACTTCTTTCGAAAAGCGGTTGCACGTGGCCGACCTGCCGGTGAGGAGCTTGCTCTCCAGGAAACACAAACCGGTAAAAATCCTTTTGTGGCTCCATGATTCCCTGGAGGGCAAAATACCAAAATCGCTTTCCCAATTGGAGGGACCGCTTTTTTCCATCCACTTTTCGGATTGGGACAGTTCACATTTGAAACTGGTCCGGACCCTTGAAATGTATCCTGAAACACTGGTTGCTACGATTGACGATGACCTTATTTACCGCGATGGTTGGCTCGAAAAACTATATAGCGAACATCTCAGAAAACCGGGCCATATTCTGGCAAACCAGACACGCCTCATCCGGCACGGCCGGGACGGTTCTGTTTTACCCTATGCCCAATGGCCCACCAATTACGACCCTGGCTTTGGTGGCAACCAGATCCTGCCGATAGGTTCGGCAGGGGCTCTGTACCCCCCCGGCTCGCTCGACAGCCGGTTTGGGGATGTGGACCTGTTTCAAAAACTGGCTCCCAAGGCAGACGACCTTTGGTTCAAGGCTATGTCCCTGCTGAAGGGAACCCCCTCAGCACAGACCGCGGACCGGCCTGGAAGCCCCGTTCCCATTTTTGGCAGCCAAGCCGTTTCCCTAAAAAAGGAGAATATAGACCAGGACCGCAACCGAAACCAGTGGCAGGCATTAATCGACTATTTTAATTTGACGCTAGATGGGACACAATACGGACAAGGAAGTACGGGATAAATGCCTTCAGGTGCTGGCACGCGGGGGACTTCTCCTCTACCCTACCGATACGGTTTGGGGCATTGGATGTGACGCCACCAACCGGGATGCGGTGGAGAAGGTATTTGCCCTTAAAAAGCGGCCCGATTCCAAAGCGCTCATTTGCCTGGTGTCAGACCAGGCCATGTTGGAACGGCATGTAACGGAAGTACCCGCCCTGGCTTATGACCTGATGGACCTGTCAACCAAGCCCACGACCATTGTTTATGATGCCCCCAGAGGGGTCGCAGCCAACCTGGTGGCTGCCAGACAATACACTCGCTATCCGCGTCGCCCGGGATCCTTTCTGTATCCGGTTGATAAGCCGTTTCAAAAAGCCCCTGGTTTCCACTTCTGCCAACCTCTCCGGCGCCCCCAGCCCGAGGTCTTATTCCGAAATCGGATCAGGAGATTTTAAAAGGCGTGGACTATGCCGTACCTTTGCGGCTTCAGGAACGAATGACCGCACCTTCCGCCATAATCCGGCTGGGAAACAATGGCCAGGTGCAAGTGATCCGGGAATAGACCATGCAAGAAGAGTATAAAAATGCCCTGAACGACCCAGTTTTTTCGATCATATCTCAGGCTTCGAAGGAATTGGCCATAAATAGTTATGTGATCGGGGGGTATGTGCGTGATTTTCTCTTGGGGCGAAAGGCACCGACCGATATTGATATTGTCGCTGTTGGCAGTGGCATCGCCCTCGCGGAAAAAGTGGCCGCCGCCCTTCCCGGCAAGCCCGAGGTTACCATTTTCAAAAATTTCGGCACCGCCATGCTGCGCTATAAAAAGCTCGAACTTGAGTTTGTGGGCGCCCGAAGGGAAAGTTATAGCCAGGACAGCCGAAAACCCGCCGTGGAAGGGGGAAGCCTGGAGGAAGATCAGAACCGTCGGGATTTTACGGTGAATGCCCTGGCCCTATCCCTCAATGAGGCGCGATTTCGGTCGTTTGCTCAACCCTTTTGGGGGAATGAGGGATTTGGAGGACGGTATCCTGCGAACACCCCTGGAACCAGAGCATTACCTTCTCCGATGACCCCCTGCGCATGATGCGGGCGGTGCGGTTTGCTACCCAACTGGGATTTGAGATTGAACTGAAATCCCTGCAGGCCATCACGGAAGTTCAAGGAACGCATAGGCATAGTTTCCATGGAGCGAATCGTTGATGAGCTGAATAAGATCCTGGCTTGTGACCAGCCATCCAGTGGGTTTCGGTCTCCTCCACCAAACCGGGCTACTCGCCCTGATCCTTCCCGAGCTTACGGCGCTTGAAGGGATTGAGGAGGTGGAAGGGCAACGACACAAAGATAACTTTTGGCACACCCTGGAAGTTGTGGACAATATTTCAAAGGCAACCGGGGATTTTTGGCTGCGCTGGGCGGCCCTGCTACATGATATCGGGAAAGCACCGACCAAGCGGTTTGATAAGAAGCTCGGCTGGACCTTTCACGGACATGAATTCGTAGGATCGAAAATGGTGTATAAAGTCTTCAAAAGGCTTCGGTTGCCCCTGAACGACAAAATGAAATTTGTTCAGAAGATGGTTTTATTGAGTTCCCGGCCTATTGCGCTTACCCAGGACCATGTAACGGATTCGGCCATAAGGCGGCTGATCTTTGATGCCGGGGAATACGTGGATGACCTGATGACCTTGTGCGAGGCGGATATTACCACCAAAAACCCAAGGAAACTGAAGAAATACCGCCAAAATTTCAAATTGGTGCGCCGGAAGATCGAAGAAGTGGAGGCTCGCGACCATATCCGGAATTTTCAGCCGCCTGTTGGCGGGCAGGAGATCATGGAGACTTTTGGCCTGTCACCTTCAAAGGAAATAGGGATCATCAAGGAAGCTATCAAAGAAGCGATCCTGGAAGGCGAAATCCCCAATGAATATGAAGCAGCCAGGGATTTTATGATCAAAAAGGGCGAGGAGCTCGGCTTATCGGCAGGCCAGAAGCGCCTTTAAGAAAGCATAAGTCCCGATCGGGCAGTTTATCGAGAATTCCTGCAGTAGATTTCCTTTTCTTCCGTCCGTGTGGTCCTTTTATTACTTTTATGCCATCATGAAGCTTAAATAGTTGTCCCAGGTCGATAATCATGGTATTTACCTTACAACCTACGCCATACTTGCCTTATTAACATGCGATTGGGCGTATTTTCCTCGTTTTCTTCCTGGAATCCCTATTTAAGATTAAAAATGCCCTATGATAACCTGTGCCCCGATGGTTATATCCGCATATCCGAGGATGAAGCCGGAAGGACTTCATGTCCTTATCCTAAAGGCGGGAATTCCATTTCGCCTTTTTCTGGTATTGCTGCTTGTGCTTTGCAGCCAGCAACGCTTATTTGCACAATGCGATACCAGCCCTGGGGGCGACTGTGATGGGGATGGGATTATCAACAGCATGGACCTGGACGATGACAATGACGGCATTTTGGATATAGACGAGTTTGACTGTAACTCCGGTGGGGCCCTGGGATGGGGATCGGCTACCTGGAGCGGCAGCGGTCCCGATGTTAACGCCCCCTCTACTTCGACCACCACTATTTCCGGGGTATTGCTAACAACCGATAACAATGGTACTGATTTTACGGCAGTGCCCAGTTATGACGCAAACGCAGGACAGACTGTCAATGGTACTAGCGGCCTGAGGCTGCGGGCACATGCAAACGAATTAGGCGCCAGTACGCTCGCCTATCGCATCAGCTTTGACCATTCCGTATCAGGGTTGAGTTTCAACCTGGTAGATATCGATAAAAAGACCACCTCAAACGACGCAGATCATATTACCCTGAGCATTTACAATGGCGGCGTACCAATTTCACTTGTAGCAGGAGTCGATTATACCGTGGCCAATCCTTCCTTCGTGTCTGATTTGGGCGCGGGTTCCTTTCAGGGCCTCCAAGGTGTCGGCGGTATTACATATGACGGAGATGTGTTATTTACTGTTAACCGGCCGGTGGATGAGATCCTGATCGAACTGACTAATGTGGGTGATGGGATAACAGCCGCCTTTGATACCATCCTGCTATCAGACCTTTCATGGACATGTGCAGCCCAGGATTTCGATAGCGATGGCACCCTGGACCTTCTTGATATCGACAGCGACAACGACGGGTGCCCCGACGCCCTGGAAGGCGATGGCGGCTTTACCCTGTCCGATCTGGCTTCAGATAATAGCCTCAGTGGCGGAGTGGATGCAAATGGAGTACCCATAGCAGCAACCGGCGGACAAAACAATGTGAGTAGCACAAATGCTTCCATAACAGGTGGCCAATGTGACGATGACGGGGATACGGTAATCAACATCAACGACTTATGCGCCGGAGGGGACGATATGGCAGACCAGGATGGGGACGGGGTACCGAACGCCTGTGATCTGGACGATGACAATGACGGCATTTTGGATATAGACGAGTTTGACTGTAGCTCCGGTGGGGCCCTGGGATGGGGATCGGCTACCTGGAGCGGCAGCGGTCCCGATGTTAACTCCCCATCTACTTCGACCACCACTATCTCCGGGGTATTGCTAACTACCGATAACAATGGTACTGATTTTACGGCAGTGCCCAGTTATAACGCAAACGCAGGACAGACTGTCAATGGTACTAGCGGCCTGAGGCTGCGGGCACATGCAAATGAATTAGGCGCCAGTACGCTCGCCTATCGCATCAGCTTTGACCATTCCGTATCAGGGTTGAGTTTCAACCTGGTAGATATCGATAAAAAGACCACCTCAAACGACGCAGATCATATTACCCTGAGCATTTACAATGGCGGCGTACCAATTTCACTGGTAGCAGGAGTCGATTATACCGTGGCCAATCCTTCCTTCGTGTCTGATTTGGGCGCGGGTTCCTTTCAGGGCCTCCAAGGTGTCGGCGGTATTACAAATGACGGAGATGTGTTTTTTACTGTTAACCGGCCGGTGGATGAGATCCTGATCGAACTCACTAATGTGGGTGATGGGATAACAGCCGCCTTTGATACCATCCTGCTATCAGACCTTTCATGGACATGTGCAGCCCAGGATTTCGATAGCGATGGCACCCTGGACCTTCTTGATATCGACAGCGACAACGACGGGTGCCCCGACGCCCTGGAAGGCGATGGCGGCTTTACCCTGTCCGATCTGGCTTCAGATAATAGCCTCAGTGGCGGAGTGGATGCAAATGGAGTGCCCATAGCAGCAACCGGCGGACAAAACAATGTGAGTAGCACAGATGCTTCCATAACAGGTGGCCAATGTGACGATGACGGGGATGGGTTGACCAATGCCGAGGAAGCCACCCTGGGCACCGATCCCAACAACCCCGATACCGATGGGGACACCCTGCAGGACGGGGAAGAGGTAAATACCGAAAATACAGACCCGCTCGATCCGGATACGGACGGGGACGGATCGGATGACGGAGCCGAGGTGGCCGCTTCCACCAATCCCCTGGATCCCTGCGATCCTATGCAGGCAGCCGGTTATACCGGCTATGACCCTACTAACCCGGTCTGGGCAGCCGCAGATTGCGACGGGGATGGCATCCCTAACGGGAATGAAGCCTCCAAGGGTACCGATCCTTACCTTATTTCGGGGGATACAGATGGGGATGGGATCGATGACGACAATGAAACCAACGATGGAACGGACCTCAACAACCCCTGTGATCCGGCCCAGTCACCAGGGTACTCGGGATATGATTCTACCAATACCATCTGGGCGGCAGCGGATTGCGATGGGGATGGGGTTAGCAACGGAGAAGAAGCCACCAATGGCACGGATCCCTATCTCGCCGATACCGGGGATACAGACGGGGACGGGATTACGGATATGGAGGAGGCAACCAACGGTACCGATCCGAATGATCCCTGTGATCCTAGCCAGCAGCCGGCTATACGGGCTATGATGCCTGCCAACCCTATCTGGGCATCAGCCGATTGTGACGGAGATGGCGTAATCAACGGTAATGAATATGCCAATGGAACCGATCCTTACCTTATCTCATTGGATACGGATGGTGACGGGATAGACGATGACAACGAAATTGCAAGATGGTACAGATCCGATAACCCTTGTGATCCGTCCCAGGCAGCCGGGCTATCCGGGCTATGATCTGAATCAAATATTATTTGGGGAGCAGCCGATTGCGACGGCGACGGAACACAGTAATGGACAGGAATATTCCTTTGGTACGGATCCGTATTCTGGCCGTCGCGAAGATACGGATGGTGACGGAATATCAGATGACGACAATGAAACGGTCTTGGACTCCAACAGAAACGACCCCTGCGATCCGGCTCAGACCCCTGGTTATAACGGTTACGACGCGGCCAATCCCATCTGGGCAGCATCGGATTGCGACGCGGATGGCCTTTCCAATGGGGAGGAAGCAACGAGAGGGACAGATCCCTATGACCCGGATTCGGATGGAGATACCATAGTCGACTGGCAGGAAGTTACTATCGATATGACCGATCCCCTGGATCCCTGCGATTCGGTCGGAGGGGCCCCGCCCAATGGCTTCTTCTGCCCGGTTGAGGGGGGTGTGGTGGTTGGAAATACCATTGTAACACCGGATAATGACGGGGTCAATGACTATTTCCATCTGGAAAACATCGAATCCTTCCCCCTTCACAGGGTGATAATCTACAACCGGTGGGGAGTAACCGTATTTCGAGACGTCGGACTACAGCAATACCTCAAATGCCTTTAAAGGTATCTCGAATGCCCGCGCGACCCTGAAATCCAATGAGTTGCTTCCCGCCGGGGTGTATTTCTACCTGGTTAAATACGTGGACGGCACGGAAAACAAAAACTTGTCGGGATACCTGTACCTCAACCGCTAAACCTGCTACCATGAAATTGAACCGATACCTATTCTTATTTGCCATTACGCTGATCGCTTGCCAATCGGCTTTTTCACAGCAGGATCCGCAATTTACCGAATACATGCTGAACCCCATAGTGATCAACCCGGCCATAGCCGGTACCCGTGGGGTGACCAGTATTTCCGGCCTGCACCGCTCGCAGTGGATCGGACTGGACGGGGCCCCCACGACCCAAACTCTGAATTTCGACGCCTCTCCCGCAAGGAAGATCGGTATCGGATTATCCATTGTCAATGATGAAATTGGGAACGGCACCCAACAACAGACAGACGTGGACGCCGTTTTCTCGTACCTCCTCCCGGTTTCCGAACAAGGCACCCTGGCCCTGGGTGTTAATGCAGGCGGAAACTGGCTGAATGTGGATTTCACCCAACTGGTAAATTATGGGGTGGAAACCAATCTTCCGAATATCGATCAGAAGTTTTCCCCAACCGTGGGGGTGGGAGCCTATTACTATACGGAAAAATATTTTGTTGGGCTTTCAGCCCCTAGTTTACTGGAGACCGATCATTTTGATAACTCAGGGCAGGGCACCTCTTATGTCGCCCGTGAACGGATGAACTTTTACCTGCTTTCAGGGGCTGTTTTCGAGATGAACAGGGATTTGAAATTACGCCCTGCCATCCTTGCCAAAGCCGTCAGCGGGGCGCCCCTTCAAGTAGACCTTACCGCCAGCCTGCTGTTCAATGAAAAATTCTCGTTTGGCCTCGCATACCGGGTCGATGCCGCAGTCAGCGCCTTGTTCGGATTTCAGATCAGCGAAAAACTCCTGGCAGGTTTAGCCTATGACGCCGAAACCACTGAACTCGGCAGTACCGAGTTCAATGACGGGTCTTTTGAAGTATTCCTGCGCTATGACTTTCTCAACCGCTTCAGGAAAAAACCAAGCACCAATTTTTTCTGATCGCCCGTAGCCTTCTTAAATTAAAATCCCCGACGGGCCAGCGAGGTATTGCCTATTTGGGCGGAGGGTGGTATTTTCGCATGGAATTCGCATCCGATGAAAAAATATTACAGGCTTCTGGCTAAAATCAGCCTGGCCGGGGTATTCCTGGTTATAATTGCCGGAGCTGTTGTTCGGATGACCGGAAGTGGGATGGGCTGTCCCGACTGGCCCAAGTGCTTTGGATACTATATCCCCCCAACCGAAAAATCGGACCTCGAATGGCATCCGGGCCGGGAGTATAAAAAAGGGCAGGTCATCATCTGGAATGAATCCTTGTTAGTGGCCACGGGCAATTTTTCCACCACCGATGTGTTCGTCCCCGGCCACTGGACACCTTATACCCGGCACAATTACGCGATTTTTAATGCTTTCCATACCTGGACGGAATTTATCAACCGGTTGCTGGGCGCCCTGGCCGGACTCGCGGTCTTCCTGCTCGCCCTGGCTTCCCTGGGCTTTAGAAAACACCGTCCCTCTATCACGGTTTTGTCCTCGGTCGTACTAATCGGGATGGGGTTCCAGGCATGGCTCGGCGCGACCGTGGTTTACTCTGTTCTGGAGCCCGTCAGGATTACGCTTCACATGCTTATGGCCCTGGCGATCGTTGCGCTGTTATTATACCTTATTCATACCACCGGGCTCAGCAGAAACCCCAAACCATGTGATCCAACCACGCGGAACCTTCTGCTTCTGGCCCTCGTCCTTACCCTGGTACAGGTTGCTATGGGCACTCAGGTTCGTCAGTATGTGGATGGGCAGGTGGAGCTACTCGGAGATCAAGCCAAGGCCATGTGGCTGCAGGACGCTCCCTGGGTTTTTTACCTTCACCGGTCATTCTCCATTCTCCTGCTCCTTCTTAACGCCTATTTGTTTTACAGGATAAGGCAAAGGCAACTGGGCCTTTCCGGGATTTACTGGGTACTCGCCCTGCAACCCTCGAAGCCCTGACCGGAATAGCGATGTACTACTTCCATTTTCCATTTGGGACCCAACCCCTGCACCTGCTGCTGGCCCCCTTCCTTTTCGCATGGCAATTTTACCTGGTTTTGGAAGCCATACATGCCCCAAGGCAACTTAAAACTTTGTAAGTTTGCAGTTCCGATCAAATGCCAAATAATGCGACGATGATCTACAAGCTACGCGTGATACTGGATGCCGAAGAAGACATCTTTCGGGACCTGGAATTAGATTCAGGGGATACCCTGGAAGACGTTCACAATGCCATCACCCAGGCCTTTGGCTTTGCGGGGGATGAAATGGCTTCCTTCTATACTTGTGACGAAAACTGGCAACAGGAAGAGGAAATCGCCCTCTTTGAAGTGGATGATGAAGGTCCGGAACTGAGGCTGATGGGCGAAACTACCCTGGATGAAGTACTTTCAGAAGATCGCCCGAAAATGATCTATGTCTATGATTTCCTGAGTATGTGGACTTTTTATGTAGAATTGGCCGATATTACCGAGGAAGAACCCGGCCGGTCTTACCCTAACCTCCTTTTCAGTTTCGGGGAACTGCCCGATGCCGCCTCCGGAAAAACGTTTTGAGTCTGATCTCTCTTTTGATAATGACGACTCATTTGAGAGTTATGAAGACCTGGATTTTGATGAAAACTGGAATTAGTGCGGACCACAGCAGCCGTACCACTCCGAAATCATAAACCCCAGCCCTGAAACCTGATGCCGGCTCTGTCAGAATCCGAAATCAGCAGATACCTTGTGTGAAGCACCCCGGGATTTATCTTTAAAAACTTAATAATACCTCCATCAAATGATAAACCTGTATCCATCCCATATCGAAAGCATATCCCTGCACAGGGTAGGCAATAAAAGTAAAGGTGAGCCCATATTCCTTTCTGCCTCCCCCAGCAGCCCGGACGATGAAACCAAGGGCCTGCTGAAGGAATATTTTTTTAGGCCCTTCCGGGAGAAGGAAGAGAATTACTACCGCCTGAGCCATGAGGCCGGGTTAGAATTCAATCCCGTTTACACCCTTGCCACAGCCATTTTTAACCAACCTTCCTCGGTTCACCTGCACACCCGGGAGCTGGCAGCCCATCTATATGACCAATCCGTACACCCTCATATCAAAAGCGGGGAAGTGTATGTTGCCTACATCACCGATGTTTTGCTGGATAACAAAAAGGTAGATGCCGTGGGCATTTTTAAAAGCGAATTGAAACACGATTTTTTGCAATTCGAGGAAAAGGGCAACAATCTGGATATCCGCGTCATGCAGGGGGTCAACCTGGGGAAGCTGGACAAAGGATGCCTTATTTTCAATACCCTCAAGGAGGAAGGTTATAAGGTATTATCCGTAGACAGCAACCGATATGATGCCCGGTACTGGCTAAACCAGTTCCTGGGGGTTGAAGCCCTGGCCGATGAAAATTTCTATACCAGGAACTACCTGAAGTTTTGCCAGAATTTTGCAAAAGATGTAGTCTTGCCGGCAGAGGACAAACAGCAGGAAGTCCTTTTTATGAACCGCGCCGTAAACCATTTTGCAAAGAACAGTGCCTTCGAGGAAAGCAATTTTATGAATGAGGTGATTGAGAATCCCGACCTGATACCCGAATTCAGGCATTACAAAGTGGAAAAAGGGCCGAAATACAGCATTGAAGATGTGTCGAACTTCGACATTGCAAACAAAGCCGTTACCGATGCCAGAAAAAAGATCAAAAATGTCATCCAGCTGGATACCAACATCCAGATCCGCCTGGACTTTATCAATCCCGAATCAGTCGGTAAATTCGTGGAAAAGGGATGGGATGAGGAGCGACAAATGTACTATTACCTCGTCTATTTTAACAAAGAACAGAAAAGCTAGGCAGGACCTGCAGCGATCCGCGCTTGCCAATCCATCTGGCATCTGAGGCCCTGTTTCCCGTTACTGGATTTTTATCTTTTTCTCGAAGATCTGCTTCATGCTGACATCCTGGTAGTTTCGCTTGACAAAATCCAGGGCAAGTTCGAGAATTCCACCCATGGAGGCTGAACGTTTGAATTTAAGATCCAGCGTCAGGTCATAGATCTCTTTCCCGAGGCGCTCCACATGTTCGGGCAGGGAAATACGATCGGCTTTGCAGATAGATACGAGTTTTTTTATCCGGTTCCCGGAACTGATGATCCTCTTGGCCACTATGGAGCGTTCCTCGATCTTGTATTGGTCTACCGAATCGTGAAGCAATTTATTGCGCACCACTTCCACCATGGGAAAATTCTCCTTAAAGAACTGGGGGCGGTATACCTTAAGTTTTCCTTCAAAACACTGCTGGTCAAAATCAATCGCCCGTATCCTGTAGACTACGTGATCAAAATCGTGCATGGGGACAATGACATAGTTATATGACCTCATATCCCCCAATAACCTGATCATACAGCGTTCATTGAATTTCACGAACTCCTTCGCAAGCTGGGATTTCTCCGATTCGCTGCATTTTGGGAGCATTTCCTTAATAAATACATCGCCGGGGATGCCCGCGATATGCTCCTCGATCAGGGTATCCCGGTAAACCAGGAAGTTCAGGTTGTACGGGGACAACAAGTGTTCCAGTTCAAGGCCGTAAATCCTGGAGGCATCTGCTCTCTTAACGTAAAAATAAGTATAGTTGTCATTCAGGATATTCCGCACCCGGATCCGGAATGGCTTCGAATTCCCAAAAGTGCAGTAGTCCACGGCGTCGATATTCAGATACTGGAATATGCGGTCACTTCCGTCGGAAAGCAGGATGGAATATACCTTCTTCAGGGCGAGATCGATCTCCCGCCGGTCACTGTCCGAATAATATACGCGCACCCAGAGGGTATCTTCCTCATGGGTATCATATACAGCCACCGAACCGGCAAAGCGGAGGAGATCTTCATAAAAGATCGGGAATCTCTATATTCCGGCTGTAATAGTCCAGATATTCCTTCAACCGTTTGTTTACCGGATAAGTGGGTTTCTTTTTCGAGATCAGTTTTTCGTCCGACATACGTTATATCCGTATTTGATGGATTATAAATGTAACAAATTAAGGTTACCCTCGTCAACTATATAGATATCTAAGGCCATTTACCCATTGCAGACCATCCTGAGTGTAGAACGACTTACCAAAAAATTCGGCCATCTCACCGCCGTAAAGGATTTGACTTTTTCCATAGAGAAGGGTAATGTCTATGGCATATTGGGACCCAATGGCAGCGGGAAATCCACCACCCTGGGGATTGTACTTAACGTGGTAAATAAAACCAGCGGGGGCTTTTCCTGGTTTGATGGAAGCCTTTCCACGCATGAGGCCCTGAAAAAGGTGGGCGCCATCATTGAGCGGCCCAACTTCTATCCTTATATGTCTGCCCTGCAAAACCTGAAACTGGTTTGCAAGATCAAGGAGGTACCTGAAGACCGCATTACGGAAAAACTCGAACTGGTTGGGCTCTGGGACCGGAGACAGAGTAAATTCAGCACCTATTCCCTAGGGATGAAACAGCGGCTGGCCATTGCCTCCGCCCTGTTGAACGACCCGGAGATCCTGATCCTGGACGAGCCCACCAACGGCCTTGGACCCTCAGGGGATCCACCAGATACGGGAAATCATTAAGAAAGTAGCGGCCGAAGGGACGACCATCCTCCTGGCCTCCCACCTGCTGGATGAAGTTGAAAAGGTATGCTCCATGTCGTCATCCTCCGGAAAGGCGAAAAACTCTATTCCGGACGTGTGGACGGGATGCTTGCCAGTCATGGCTTTTTTCAGCTGAAAACAGAAGATATGGATAAACTGGCTGCCTTCCTGGCCTCAAAGGCAAATTTCGGGGAAATCCGAAGGGAAAACGGCTTGCTGACTGTATTCCTGAAAGAAGAAATGGAAGCAGCAGAATTCAACCGCCTGCTATTTAGCCAGGGTATCGTGCTTTCGCACCTGGTGAAACGAAAAGAAAGCCTGGAGGAACAATTCCTGGCCCTAACTAAGAACCAGCCTTCCGAAAACCGGCCAGCCCATGAAACGATTGCTGGAAATAGAGTTCATCAAGCTCTGGAATAACCGGTCCAGCAGGATCCTGATCCTGTCGTATTTTCATACTGCTTACTTCCATTGCCCTGATCGCCGCCATAAAATTCGATATCGGGCCCATCCATTTTTACCTGGCGGAACAGGGGATCTTCAACTTCCCCTATATCTGGCATTTCAATACCTTTATGGCTGCATTCTTTAAGTTGTTCCTGGCAATTGTCATTGTATCCATGATGTCCAATGAATACAGCAACAAGACCATCAAACAAAATCTGATCGACGGGCTTTCGAAAAAGGAATTCCTGTTCTCCAAATTCCTGACGGTACTTTCCTTTTCACTTATCTCCACGGTTTTTGTATTTGTGGTATCCATGATCCTGGGACTGATCTATTCGGATTACAATGAACTCTCCATCATCTTTTCCAACCTGGAATTCCTATTGGCTTACTTTGTAAAGCTGGTTGGTTTCTTTTCCTTCTGCCTCTTCCTGGGTGTACTGGTAAAAAGGTCTGCCTTTGCATTGGGGTTCCTGGTGCTCTGGCAGGTTTTTGAAGGTTTTGTCCGCGGCATGCTTCGCTGGAAATTCTTCGATGGCCCGACTACCGACACCATCATGGGTTTTTTCCCACTGAATGCCATGTGGAACCTCCTGAAAGAACCCTTTTCACGCCTGGGCGCGGTACAATCCGTCGCGAACCAGATCGGGGAGCAAATCCCCCTGAACTACCGGGTTCACTGGTATGAAATCGCCATTGTCCTTGTATGGACGGTACTTTTTGTCTATTTATCGTATGCCTTGCTGAAAAAAAGGGATTTATAGTATCTTGTGCGTCCTGTTGAAAAATCCGGGAAAATTGGCCCGGGCTTTGCTTTGCTGACAAGAAAAGCGGCACGGTCCCCCCTTCCCTTCTTTCAGCAGGACCCCTTATCTTTTCCATCCTACGGTTGCCTGTGCGCAGGCGGCATCCCGTCCTTCTTTTAACACCGGAGATGGCCGCAGGGCATATGCTTTTTATTAACTTGTACGGCTTGATTTGTGGATCGGATGATAAAAAAATTGCTATTTCTCCTGCTGGCGGGAATCTCCTGCCAGGCAATGGCTCAATCGTGTCCAACCCCGGTTTTGACAAGCCCCAAAGACGGGGATGTCAACGTCCCCGTGGATGCCTCATTGAGTTGGAACGGGGTGACTGGGGTTCCGGGCTATAAACTGTCAATAGGCCTCACCCCTTTTGGCGGTGAAATTTTGAATAACCAGTTTGTGGGTACCAGCCTGAACTATACCCCGCCATTGGGACTCCCTGCCGATATGGACATCTATGTGACCATCACCCTGTTCTTCTTTCAGCAGGGACTCCCGGAAATCGTTTGTTCTACAGAAACCTTTCATACGGCAACTGTTACCGCTCCTCCTCCCTGTACGATCCTCAGCAGCCCAACAAACGGGTCGCTGAATGTGAATGTGGCTAGCAATATCTCCTGGAACTACGCGCCAACAGCTACCGGCTACGACCTGCGGGCGGGAACCACTCCGGGAGGGAATGATCTGATCGGCGATACGGATGTGGGCAATGTCCTGACCTATAACCCGCTCGCCGACTTCCCGCCTAATACGCAAATATTTGTCACCATTACCCCAAGGAATGGCCTGGGGTCTGCCTCCAATTGCCAGGTACAGAGCTTTACTACCGGCGATGTGGTTGCCCTGCCCGGTTGTACAGCCCTGACCTCCCCGGCCGACGGGGATCCCAACGTGCCCCTGAGCCCCCTCCTGGAATGGGACCCGGTACCGGGGGCCACAGAATATTGGGTCACCATAGGACTCTCCCCTTATACAGCCGAAATCGCAAATCAAATACACTTCACGGCAAATTCCACACGTGTCATTGAATTTGAACCCAACCGGACATTTTTCGTGCGGATCGTACCTCACAATGATGCCGGGGCTGCCGTAGGTTGTCAACAAACCACCTTTTCAACCCAACTGGGTTGCGGACCCTTTTTCGATCCGGGGACAGGGGAACTGGTAACCCTCAATCCCGAAATCAATTTACCGGATACCCTATCCTTTTGTGAAAATGAAGGCCCGTTGACCGTAACTTCCCCGGATGACGTAGACGGCTATCGCTGGTATCAGCTGGATGATACAGGGAACGAGACCTTTCTGGGAAATGGGGTGTCCGTAGACATTACCGAGACCGGCACCTACCGGTACGAGGCCTATAACACGGTGCCCCAGACAGGTGGTGCGGTAGAATGCACCAGTACCAAATTATTTGAAGTGGTAGCCTCTGAACTGGCCACCATCACCTCCCTCCAGGTCAGCGGACAGGATGGTATCCTGAGGATAGAGGCACGGGTAAAAGGAAACGGGGACTATGAATACGCCCTGGATTCGGAAGACGGGCCCTATCAGGATAGCCCGGTTTTCGACGGGATTCCCGCAGGGTCCCATACGGTGTATGTTCGCGACCGAAATGGGTGCGGCATCGTCTCCAAGAGCATTCAGCAGGAAGTAGTCCTCGACGGATTCCCGCGCTTTTTCACACCCAATGGGGATGGTGTAAATGACTACTGGCAATACACGCCACCGGTAACCCTGGCAGAGATCCCCCTCAATTCGATTGAGATCTATGACCGCTATGGCCGGTTATTGGCGAGCATCAGCCCCAACTCCCCCGGGTGGGACGGCACTTTTCTGGGCAAACCGCTGCCCTCGGATGATTATTGGTTCCGAGCGTTGCTGGACGAACAGGCAGACCTGCAGGGGCATTTCTCCCTTAAAAGATGAGGCATGAGCACAGGAGCCCATTTCGCGATGATTTTCCTGGTATCTGGCATTGCCCTGGCGCAGCAGTGCCCCACTATCAGCTTTCCGGCCCCCGGTAGTTCGGAAGTCCCTGTGGATGCCACAATTACCTGGCCTCCCGTCGATGGGATCATTGGATATTCCCTGAACCTGGGGACCACCCCCGGGGGGACGGACATCCTGAACAGGCGCTCAGCAGGCCTCACTAATTCATTTACGCCACCGGTAGGGTTGCCTGAGAATACGCGTATTTACGTCTCCATCAGCATGTACCTGAGCGAAGGAAGTTTCATTTTTTGTACGCAGGAGATGTTTTTCGAGACCGAAGACGTGACCACCCCGCCAGACTGTACCAGGTTGAACGAACCCAGGGCCGAAGCGGTGAATGTGGACAACGAGGCGGAAATTCGCTGGAACTATGCCCCCAGGGCCACGGGGTACAATCTCACCATCGGAACCTCCCCCGGCGGGGATGAGATCCTCCCGGAAACCGATGTGCACAACCGGCTTACCTACCACCCACCGGCCAACCTCCCCCCGGAAACGGATATCTATGTGACCATCGTACCCTACAATGAAAATGGATCCGCAACGGGTTGCGGGCCGGAACACTTTAAAACAGGGTCCGGGACCATTGATTGCGGCCCTTACATAGATCCCGTCACTGGGGAAACCGTAAAGCTGGGGCCGGAAATTACCTTTCCCAATCAGGTAAGTGTTTGCACCAATGACTTGCCAACAAGTGTATCGGCTACAGACCAGGCAGACGGCTACCGCTGGTTCCGGATCAACATCGACAATACGGAAACGCTCCTCTCCGAGTCGGCGGCAGTGGAACTATCCGAACTGGGCCTCTATCGCTATGTGGCATACAATGAGGTAGAACGGAACGACGCCACCTATGAATGCGCAGACTCCAGGATCTTCCGGGTTGTGGCCTCTGAACTGCCCAGGATAACAGGGGTCGAGCAGGAAAACGGCCCGGAAGGCTCAGACCTCATGGTGGAAGTGGCCGGAGCCGGTAATTACGAATATGCCCTGGATACCCAGGGTGGGCCCTTCCAGGAAAGCCCGGTTTTTGAATCGGTCCCTATGGGGGTGCATACCCTGTTCGTCCGTGACAAAAACGGATGTGGCGTGCAGGAAAAACTGATCAGCCTGGGCCTTCCCAGCGATGCTTTTCCCAAATTTTTTACCCCGAACGGCGATGGCATTAATGATTACTGGCAATTTGACCCCGCCCATGAATACAGCAGGATCCAATTACAGAGTATCTACATTTTTAACCGGTATGGTATGTTCCTGACCCAGATATTCCCAGGCACCATTGGCTGGGATGGTCGAGTCAGTGGTAAATTACAGCCTGCCAGCAGCTACTGGTTCCGCGCCCGGGATGTTTTTGACAACGAAGTAACCGGCTTCTTCGCGCTCAAACGCTAATCTGCAATTTCGGCAATTTTCGAGATGGGCATCCCGGGGTACTTTTGTAATTTTAACCCATGAAATTTAAAGTCGTATCGGAATTCAAGCCCACAGGGGACCAGCCCCAGGCAATTGACCAATTGGCCCAGGGCATCCAGTCTGATGAAAAATATCAAACGCTGCTTGGGGTTACGGGCTCGGGGAAGACCTTTACGGTAGCCAATGTCATAGAGCGGGTACAGCGGCCCACCCTGGTGCTCGCCCATAATAAAACCCTGGCAGCGCAACTGTATTCGGAATTCAAGCAATTCTTCCCGCAGAACGCAGTGGAATATTTCGTTTCCTATTATGACTATTACCAGCCGGAAGCCTACATTCCCACCTCAGGCCTCTACATCGAAAAGGACCTCTCCATCAACGAGGACATCGAAAAACTGCGGCTAAGCGCGACCTCTTCCCTCTTGTCTGGCCGCAGGGATGTATTGGTAGTGGCCTCAGTTTCCTGTCTTTATGGGATCGGCAACCCGGTGGAATTCAAGAAAAACGTGGTCCGAATCCGGAAGGAACAGGTGATCTCCCGTACAAATTTCATGCACCAGCTGGTGCAGGGATTGTATTCCCGGACCACAGCCGATTTCAGGAATGGGAATTTCAGGGTTAAAGGGGATGTGGTTGACGTTTTCCCATCATATGCGGACCACGCATTCCGCATCCATTTCTTCGGTGATGAAATCGAAGAAATCGAAGCATTCGACCCCTTTAAAAACAAGAAACTGGAAGATTACGAGAGCCTGAACATCTATCCCGGCCAATATGTTTGTTACTTCCCAGGAAGTGCTGCAAAATGCCATATATCAAATCCAGGACGACCTGGTGAAGCAGGTCGACTACTTCAGGGAGATCGGGAAACCCCTGGAAGCCAAAAGACTGGAAGAGCGCACTAACTTTGACCTGGAAATGATTCGGGAACTGGGGTATTGCTCCGGCATTGAGAATTATTCGCGCTATCTGGATGGGCGGGAACCGGGCAGCCGGCCCTTTTGCCTGCTGGATTACTTCCCGGATGATTACCTGATGGTAGTGGATGAAAGCCATGTGACCATCCCGCAGGTACACGCCATGTATGGAGGGGACCGTTCCCGCAAGGAAAACCTGGTGGAATATGGCTTCCGGCTCCCGGCCGCCATGGACAACCGCCCGCTGAAATTCGAGGAATTCGAGGCACTCCAAAACCAGGTGATCTACGTTAGTGCCACCCCGGCGGACTATGAGTTGCAACATAGCCTTGGAGTTTATGTTGAGCAGGTCATCCGCCCAACGGGCCTGCTGGACCCCGAGATCGAAGTACGCCCCAGCCTGAACCAGATCGATGACCTGGTGGAGGAGATCCAGCAGCGGGTGGAGAAGGACGAGCGCACCCTGGTGACCACCCTGACCAAGCGCATGGCGGAGGAACTCGCCAAATACCTGGCCCGCATCGATATCCGTTGCCGCTATATCCACAGTGACGTGGATACCCTGGAACGGGTGGAGATCATGCAGGACCTTCGCAAGGGCATCTTTGATGTGCTAATCGGCGTAAACCTCCTCCGGGAAGGGCTGGACCTCCCGGAAGTGTCCCTGGTGGCCATCCTGGACGCCGATAAGGAAGGTTTTCTGAGGAGTAACCGTTCCCTGACCCAAACCGTTGGCCGGGCGGCCAGGCACCTGAACGGCAAGGCTATCATGTATGCCGACAACGTGACTGACAGCATGCAAAAGACCATCGATGAAACCAATTACAGGCGGGAGAAACAGCTGGCGTACAACGCCGAGCACCACATCACCCCAACCGCCCTGAGGAAAAGCCTGGAGAATGCCCTGGCAAAAAATTCGGTCTCTACCTTCCACTTTGAAAAGGAAGCCATGCGCGCCGCCGAACCCGACCTCAAATACCTAACCGGAGACCAACGTGAAAAATTGATCCGCGAAAAGCGCAAGGCCATGGAGAAAGCCGCCAAGGACCTCGATTTCATGGAAGCCGCGCGCCTTCGGGATGAAATAAAAGTGCTGCAGGAGCAGGTATAACCCTGGCATTCGGAAACCGCCCGGGGATCAAAAAAACTTCTCGGCAAATCCGACAATTCTGAGTATCTTCTGCACCTGTATCATTAAATTTTAATTCCTTCCTTTATGAAAATCCTATCCCTTGCCCTGACCCTTCTTGTCAGTTCTTACACCTTTGCACAGCAGCTCGTACCCCCGGCCCAGGCGCCTATGCAAATGGCTTCCGATCAGTACGGCGGCGTCACCGTAGAAGACCCGTACCGCAACCTGGAGAACCTGGAAGACCCTGCCGTAATCTCCTGGATGAAGGATGAGGCTAACTACGCCCGGTCTGTCCTGGACGCCATCCCCGGCCGTCAGAAACTGCTGGACACCTTTTATGAATTTGACAGCCGGGTCAGTTCCCGGGTCACCAATGTGCAGATAACCGATAACCATCAATATTTCTACCTGAAATTCAGGCCGGAAGATGACAACGGCAAGCTCTATTATCGGGATGGCTTCAGCGGGGAAGAAACCCTGATATTCGACCCGAATAATTACAAGCCGGAAAACGAGGTTAATTATGTGATTTCGAGTTTTTACCCGGACCGGAATGGGGAGAAGCTGGTACTGTTCCTGTCGCCGAATGGCTCCGAAAATGCAGAAATGCTGGTTATAGACAGGAATGGGAAACAACTCGACGGCCCCATTGACCGATGTACCACCTTCCTGGCTTCCTGGCTTCCGGGTAACGACGCTTTTCTCTACATGCGCTTTAATTCTTCCGATTTGAAGGATGTAAACCGACAGTTGAACATGAAGTCCTACCTCCATACGATCGGCAGCCCGGAAGCATCGGATGTCGTCTATTTATCGAATGAAACACAGCCCGAACTGGGCATTGTCCCGGAAGAATTGCCTGTGGCCTTTTACGACGAGCCTTCGGACCGGGTCTTCGGCATCCTCTCTACCGTTGATAACAGCGAGAAGCTTTATATGGCGAAGACCAATGGGAAAGCGGCGCCAAAAGCCTGGAAAAAGATCAGTACCCCCGATGACAAGATCCAGAATTTTGCAGCGAATGAACGGGATATCTATTATCTGAGTTTTAAGGATGCCCCGAATTTCAAGATCATTAAAACCCCCCTGTCCGATCCGGATCTCAGCAAAGCGACCACAGTAGTGCCGGAATCAGAATCCGAGTTCATCCAGGATTTTCAGATCACGCCGGATGGTTTGTACTATGCAACCATTCGTAACGGCGTGGAAGCCAGGGCCTATTTCCTGCCGGATGGCGCCAGCGAAGCCAAACGCCTGGAAATGCCCTTTGCGGCCGGGAATGTCAGGCTTAGCACCATCAGCGCCAACTCCCCGGAAATATGGATGAATATTACCGGATGGACCTCGCCCAGCAAACGCTACCTGTACCATCCGGATACCAATACTTTTGAACACCAGCAGCTTTCTACCATGGCTGAATTCCCTGAATTGGCCGGCCTGACGGTGAAGGAGGTAAGTGTTCCCTCCCATGATGGGGTGGAAGTACCAGTTTCCATAGTTTACAAGAAAGATTTACAACTGGATGGAAGCAACCCAACCCTGATTTACGGTTATGGGGCCTATGGCATTTCCATAACCCCTTTCTTCAGCCCAATCATCCTGAATTTTGTAATTAACGACGGCATATTTGTCGTGCCCCATGTACGTGGCGGCGGTGAATTGGGAGATAGTTGGCACAGGGCAGGACAAAAGCTCAACAAGCCCAACACCTGGAAAGACGCGATTGCCACCGCCGAATACCTGATTAAGAATAAATATACATCCCCGGAGCACCTCGGGATCTGGGGTGGAAGTGCCGGGGGTATTTTTGTGGGCCGGTCCATGACGTCCAGGCCCGACCTCTTTGCCGTGGCCATGCCTATGGTAGGGTCCATGAACCCAACCCGTATGGAGGAAACCCCGAACGGACCTGTTAACACCCCGGAGTTCGGGACCGTAAAGGATCCTGAGGAACTGAAGGGACTGATGGAAATGGATTCATACCTACACCTGCAAAAAGGGACGGATTACCCGGCCACCTTTATTACCGCCGGGATGAACGACCCCAGGGTCATCGCCTGGCAACCGGCTAAATTTGCAGCCCGCCTGCAGGCAGATACCGGAAGCGATAAGCCCGTATTGTTCCTGACGGATTTTGAAGCAGGCCATGGAATTGGCAACAGCAAATCTAAAAGCTTTGAGGAATTTGCTGACGTGTTTTCCTTTGCCCTCTGGCAAATGGGACATCCTGATTTCCAGCCGGCCCCCGAAATGGATAAGAACTAAAAAAAAGAGCGCTCCGGGTTCCCGGAACGCTCTTCCTAACTAACCAACTAAACAAACCAACCATTATGAATACCCGTTAGGCGGGTACCGCATAATTTCTTGCTTATTTTTCAATTTCGATCATCCGCTTCGGCTTGGGCAACGCTTCCTCCCTCTTGGGAAGGGTAAAACTCAGGATGCCATCGGTATAGGCGGCGTTGATCTTGTCTTCATTTACTGTTTCCGGAAGGGTGAACGACCTTTTAAAGGAGCTGTAAGCAAATTCCCTTCTTGTATACTCGTCGTTCTTCACTTCCTCTTCCTTTTTGTTCTCCATGGAAATAGTCAATACATTGTTGTCTACTTCGATGTTAAAATCTTCTTTCTTCTGACCCGGGATCGCAATCTCCAATTGGAAATCACGATCAGTCTCACGGATGTTCACCGCAGGCAGGGTGCCGTTAAAATTTTCCATTCCACCAAACCAGTCGGGTTTGAACATTTCATTCATAAAGGTTGGGAACAACAGGTTATTCCTTCGTACAATACTCATGACTCTATATTTTTTGTTAGACGATATTTTTAAATTCATCTAGTAATGGACAAAGGATGTACCAAGGTAAATTCCATGCCTTTTTGTCATTAAATACGAGGGAATTGATGTCAATTTGACGGCTGCATTAATTGTAATGCGCCTTAAAAATATCGATCAGCACCTCAGCCGGAACGATATTATCAGGGTATTGATGCATCACGGCCAACACCTGGTCAATGGCAGACGGAGGCAGGCCCATACGCAACCCGATGGTATGCAGACGGCGGAGTTCGGAGCGGTGTTGTTCCCGGTCGACATTCATCAGCAGGAGGAGCCGGTGAAATTGAACAATGCGTTCGGACTGGGGTTTGAGGATCACTTTTTCCGCCTTTTGTTGGAAAAGGGTATCAAAGGTCTCCTTGTCTATCCCCAACTGGGTGGCGATCTCGAGCAGAAATTTATATTCAGACACTTTTACCACCTCGTCTGCCCGGGCAAAGGCAATCAATTCGGAAAGAATGCTGAGTTTTTCCTCACGTGTATTCATAATTGTGCTTTTGAAGGTCTGCCGGCGACAACAAGTAGATAACAGGAAAAACCCTTTTTTCGTATAAAAACTGGGTAAAGCGCCTGGAAAGCAGACGAATGCCTCCGATTTACACTACCTTGCAAAAAATTATGGTATGACGAACAATGACATCCTGAAAAAACTCCGGGTGGCACTGATGCTCAGGGATGATGAAATCGTGGAAATACTTAAACTGGTGGATTTCAGGATTTCCAAAGCCGAGATCGGCGCCTTTTGCCGAAGGGAAGGACATCCCAAATACCAGCCCTGCGGGGACCAGGTATTGCGGAATTTCCTGAACGGCCTGGTGATCCATCTCCGCGGCACCCGCGAGAACCCTAAAAACCCCCAAACCTTCCTGAAGCAAAAACAGCAATTTATGAAGACAGGGCAACCTCCCGGAAATAAGAAGCCAAAACAAGGGCCAGGTAGCCAAAAGGCGGACAAGCAGGATAAAAAATCCTGAAATGAGATAAGAGGATCTGCCCCTTTGGACACCCTACCAATACGAAAGTCCTATCCGCCTAAATTCATGAAATGAAAAGTGGGGTTATGACAATAGTTCCTTGACTTTGTCCGCTGCCTCCTGGAATTGTACGGCCGAATGGACGGCGAGTCCGGAATTGTCCAGAATTTCCTTGGCGAGTTCGGCATTTGTGCCCTGAAGGCGAACGATGATGGGCACCTTGATGGCGTCCCCCATATTCTTGTACGCGTCCACCACCCCCTGGGCAACCCGGTCGCAACGGACAATCCCCCCGAAAATATTGATGAGGATGGCTTTTACAGCCGAATCTTTCAGGATGATGCGGAAAGCCTCCTCTACCCTTTTGGCATCTGCAGTCCCTCCCACATCGAGAAAGTTAGCGGGTTCTCCCCCCGCCATTTTAATCAGGTCCATGGTAGCCATGGCAACCTGCCCCGTTTACCATACATCCCACGTTCCCATCCAGGTCTACGTAGTTCAGCCCAACCGCCCGGGCTTCCACCTCAATGGGATTTTCTTCCCGCAGATCCCGCATTTCGGCATATTGTTTCCTTCTGAAAAGCGCATTATCGTCTATAGAAACCTTGGCATCCACCGCCAGGATCTTGTCATCGGAAGTTTTCAACACAGGGTTAATTTCAAAAAGGTTTGCATCGCTTTGCCACGTAGGCTTTGTACAGTGCGCTTACAAATTTGGTCATCTCCTTGAATGCTGTTCCGGAAAGACCGAGGTTAAAAGCGATTTTCCTGGCCTGGAAAGGCAATAAGCCGGTTGCCGGATCAACTTCTTCCGTAAAGATTAGCTGCGGGGTTTTATCAGCCACCTCCTCAATATCCATCCCACCTTCCGTGGAATACATGATCATGTTCCTTCCCCTGGCGCGGTTCAGCAAAACAGACATATAGAATTCACTCGTTTCGCTCTTCCCCGGATAGTATACGTCCTCTGCAATCAATACCTGATGTACTTTTTTCCCTTCTTTGGATGTCTGGGGCGTCACCAGGTTCATGCCGATGATACTGCCTGCAAATTCCTCCACTTCCTTCAGGTTCTTCGCGAGTTTAACCCCGCCCCCTTTGCCGCGTCCTCCGGCATGTACCTGCGCTTTGATCACGTGCCAGCCTGTCCCTGTTTCCCGGGTCAGTTGTTTTGCCGCGTCCACCGCTTCTTTCGCGTTATGGGCCACAATACCCCGCTGAATGTTTACGCCAAAGCTGGCCAGGATCTCTTTCCCCTGATATTCGTGAAGATTCATATTGATGGTCTTAGGTTAGATTGCAAAAGTAGGAAACCGGGTGCATTTACCCTAATCTGTAACCTCCCCGCATTAAAGTTTAAAATCCCTGAAATCCAGCGGGTCGAAATTCTTGAAATGCCCGTTTTGTTCCATCAGTCTACGGGTCCTGTTCACCTGCTGCAGTACCTGGGTGGTACTAGAAATGCGATTTGATAAACTTGAGCCGGTCACTTTCCTTCTGGATTTGCAGCAATTGATGCTCCTGTTCAAAGGAAAGCCCCATTTTGTGTGCCAGGGTAAAACTGCTGAATTTATCTGGCGGCACCGGGGTATAGGCCACCTCCATAAGGCTATATAATTCCTGTATCTTCTGCAGCACTTCCTTCTTGCTCTTCAGGCTCCCGTCATTGACATTATCCAGAAACTCGACTTCCCCCCCTGCATATGGCTTTCCCGCCATCTCAATTTCGAAATGTAAGCAGCCGGAAGGCCTGCCGGGCCACGCAAAGCACATCCATCTCACCCCCTTCATAAGTGGTTACGACCTCGGCCAGCTGCACTTCCGTACCGTAGGATAGGCGATTCCCAATATAGACCGGGATCCCAAAGGTGACGGCTTCCGCCCGGCAATCCCGGATCAACTGCTTGTAGCGTTCCTCGAAGATGTGAAGAGGTACACTTTCTCCCGGGAAAAAAACAGACTGCAATGGGAATAAGGGAAGGTACATGGAGTGAATTTACCCGTAAAATTACAAAATATCGAAAGGGGAGCCAGCAGGCGATAAATGTTATAAATAAAACTTTTTGTTTTATTTTTCAATCATCGCTCCAATATTATTTGCGGTGAGGCCAGCCTGAGCCTTAATTTTACTAAAAAATAGAGAAGATGAAGCATGCAGACCTGCTGGGCATTGCCCGGAAATTCGGAGACCCTGTATATATCTATGATTCAGATAAGATCCGTTCACAATTTGAAAGGCTTAACCCATGCGTTCCGCGGGTAAGCAAGTTAAAACTGAATTATGCCGTCAAGGCTTTGTCCAATGTGGCTATTTTGCGATTGATGAACAGCCTGGGGTCGGACCTGGATACCGTCTCCATACAGGAAGTTAAGCTGGGGCTCATGGCGGGTTTCGACCCGGAAGACATTATTTTCACGCCCAATGGGGTCTCCCTTGAAGAAATTGAAGAAGCCGCGGCCCTGGGGGTGCGAATCAATATAGACAACCTCTCCATCCTCGAACAATTCGGTAGCAAACACCCGGATATCCCCGTATGTATCCGGATCAACCCACACGTAATGGCCGGGGGGAATAGCAAGATATCCGTGGGGCATATCGACTCAAAGTTCGGGATAAGCATCCATCAGATCCCCCATTTACTTCGGATAACGGAACTTACCAAAATGAAGATCAATGGGATCCATATGCATACCGGGAGTGATATCCTCGATATAGATGTATTTCTGTATGCCTCGGAGATCCTTTTTGAAACGGCGAGGAATTTCCCCGACCTGGAATTCATCGATTTTGGGAGCGGGTTCAAAGTCCCTTACAAAAAAGGCGATATAGAGACCAATGTGGAGGAATTAGGCGAGAAACTCACAAAACGCTTCAACGAATTCTGTGAGGACTACGGGCGGGAACTTACCCTGGCTTTTGAACCCGGAAAGTTTCTGGTCAGCGAAGCCGGCTATTTCCTGGCCCGGGTGAACGTGGTAAAACAAACCACCTCCACCGTGTTTGCCAGCGTCGATTCGGGTTTCAACCATCTTATCCGCCCTATGCTATATGGCGCCATTCATGAAATCATCAACATTTCCAACCCTAAAGGGAGGGAACGCTATTATTCCGTGGTAGGCTACATTTGCGAAACCGATACCTTTGCCAACAACAAACGGATCAATGAGATCAGCGAAGGAGACATCCTGTGCTTCCGCAATGCAGGGGCTTACTGTTTCACCATGGCCAGCAATTATAATTCCCGGTTTCGGCCGGCAGAGGTGCTTTGGCATGAAGGCCGGCCCATCCTGATCAGGGAACGGGAGACCTTTGACGACCTCATCCGCAACCAGATTGATGTGGGCGACTTATTTGCCGCCGAAAAATCCGGGGTAAAAGTTAAACAGGGTAGCTGAACTGGCCGTACATCCCCATCCGGCTTTACTCTTGCATCTCCGGAGCCAAAACAATACCCACGGGCCCATTTCAGGCACCGGTGGCGGGTGCTGCCCGGATAAATAAAAATAAAGCTGGAAAAAAAACGTTAATTTTGGTATAGTTGTTGGTCATACGCCTACCAAAACATTTCAGGATGATGCAGAAAAATTACGCCGGATATACCAGGATTGCCCTGTTACTTCTCCTTGCCTTCATTTCCTCCGGCCTGCAGGCCCAGAAAGTTGAATGGCTGAGTTGGGACGAGGCCGCGCAACGCGCCGCGACGGACAAAAACCCTAAAAAAGTCTTTATAGACGTGTACACTGATTGGTGTGGCTGGTGTAAGAAAATGGATAAGGATACCTTCCAGGATGCCGCGGTGGCCGATTACATGAGCAAGAATTTCTACATGGTGAAACTGGATGGCGAAGGGAAAGAACCCATTGAATTCAAAGGGAAGACCTATAAATTCGTGCCCCAGGGGCGACGCGGCTACCACGAATTTGCCGTGGCCCTGCTACAGGGCAGGATGAGCTATCCCACGGTTGTGTTTTTAGATGAGAAACTGAATATGCTTTCCCCGGTACCCGGTTACCAGAAACCGGAACCTTTTCTTACAATTGCCCGGTATTTCGGGGATAACATCTATAAGGATACCGACTGGGCCACGTATAGCGGGAAGGGAAAATAGGCATTTGCATTCCCAGGAACCGTCCTCCTTTATCTGCTGTAATTCGGGGATTCCTTCGTAATGGTCACATTATGAGGGTGGCTTTCATTGATCCCGCTGGAAGTGATCTTGATAAACCTGCCGTTTTCCTTTAAGGTTTGGATATCCCTGGCCCCGCAATAGCCCATCCCGGCACGGAGTCCACCCACGAACTGGTGGATACTCTCATACAGGTCGCCCTTATAAGGCACCCGCCCAACAATGCCTTCGGGAACCAGTTTTTTGATATCGTCTTCCACATCCTGAAAATAACGGTCCTTGCTCCCTTCCTTCATGGCTTCCACAGATCCCATGCCCCGGTAGGATTTGAATTTTCTTCCTTCGTAAATAATGGTCTCTCCCGGGGATTCCTTGGTCCCGGCGAGGAGAGAGCCCAGCATCACACAGTCGGCCCCGGCAGCAATGGCCTTGGGAATATCACCGGTGTACCGGATGCCGCCGTCGGCAATTACCGGGACCCCGCTGCCACTGGCTTCCCTGGAAACCTGAAGGATGGCGGAGAATTGGGGAAATCCGACGCCCGCCACAATCCTGGTGGTACAGATAGATCCCGGCCCGATGCCCACCTTGAGAGCGTCGGCACCCGCATCAATAAGGTAGCGGGCGGCTTCGGCAGTGGCGATGTTGCCCACAACCACCTCCAAATCGGGGAATTTTTTCTTGATGGTTTTCAACACTGTCACCACCCCTTTCGTATGGCCGTGTGCGGTGTCGATTACCACCGCATCCACCCCCGCCTTCACCAGGGCAGCCGCACGATCTTCAGCATCGGAAGTGACCCCGATGGCAGCGGCAACCCTCAGGCGGCCATATTGGTCCTTATTGGCAATGGGTTTCTGGGTCAGTTTCGTGATATCCCGGAACGTAATCAGCCCTACCAGTTTATAGGCGTCATCCACCACCGGAAGTTTTTCAATCTTGTTTTCCTGCAGGATGTCCTCCGCCTCCGCCAGCGAAGTCCCTTCCCCTACAGTTACCAGGTTTTCGGAGGTCATGACCTCCGAAATAGGGCGCTTGTTGTTTTTTTCGAAGCGGAGATCCCGGTTGGTGACTATTCCTATCAGGGTACGGGAATCATCCACTATGGGAATCCCCCCGATCCGGTGTTCCCGCATGCTTTCCTTGGCATCCAGGACGAGGGCATCTTTGGGCAGGGTAACCGGATCCATGATCATCCCGCTTTCCGCCCGCTTCACCTTGCGCACTTTCATGGCCTGCTGCTCAATGGTCATGTTCTTGTGCAGGACGCCAATACCTCCTTCCCGCGCGATGGCAATTGCCATACGGGATTCGGTCACAGTATCCATAGCCGCAGAGACTATAGGGATGTTGATCGTGATGTTTCGGGTAAATTTCGTCTGGATATTGACTTCGCGGGGGAGCACTTCGGAATAGGCAGGGACCAGGAGTACGTCGTCATAGGTAAGACCTTCTCCCAGGATTTTGTGCGTGTGGGATTCCATGGCAATTAAGGATTAATTGCGTGCAAATATACTACAATAAACCCAATGAAGCTTACCTGCACCTGCAGGATTTCATCTGGCACCATTGAAAAGGGGCACGCAGGCCTGTAAAGCTGATCCACCGGTTACTGCATCATGAAGCTAATCCCGCGCGGCAGCTCCTTCACACCAGGTGCGGGCCAGGTTGGCTAATGGGTGGTTTTTGGTGCCCAAAGGCACTGAAACACCACAAGGCCGGACGATAGGGCGTAGGTAACTGTCATCAGCATACCAGAAAAGGATACCAGGTACTTCATCCATAGGATCCCATACCATAAAAGGTAGATTCCCCCGAAGGTAAGTATCAGGGATAGAAACGGTTCAATGGCCAAAAACAATTTTAAGGCCCTGGGCAGTCGGGTACCCCATACCAGGATCCCCATCAGGAAAAAAAGCATGCTCAGCGAGAGGATATGGGTATGGATCAGGGTCAGCATTTCACGCTGGCTTTTCTTAAAGATCATGATTTCCGCTTCCACATCCTGTTCGTTTCCCAGGTAATTCTCTTCAATGCCCGAAGGGGAGGCTGTACTGGTTTGTTCCACAAAAAACAGTCCGGAGAAAAACCCGACGGAAAGCGTGATGACGAATATGGCTATAAACCACCTAATCTCCTGGGGAAGCTGCAGTAACATGCCGTTATATTTCATGGCAGCACATGGTTTTCCTGTAATTTTCCAATAGTTTGAAGCAGGTTGTCCATAGATCGCGTCATGGAGCGTACCGAGATGGTCGCCCCGGAAATCGCGTCGATATTGCCGTTCATACTTACCCGGTCCCTGCCTGTAAGCCCGTCAAACTGACGGAGCCAGCGTCGGCTCCCGATCTCACCCCCGTATTCTTCCCGATAGACAAGGATTTTGGAATGGATGACCTGTAGGCCGGGGTTAAAAAGCACCAGGTAATCAAAGATGGCGGTTTTGCTGGGCGCCTGGTCTACAAAGGCATAGCCCAGAAGGGCACTGCCCTTTTGTATCCGGAAGAAGTTGTCCCCGTTGATATGCAGGGGGAGCCCCTCATTCATCTGTTCCGAAATCGTAAGTGCTTCCAGGCTGAAGTCGGTTACCTCAAATGTCCTTTCCACCTCCTTTTCCACTTTTTGCCGGATCCCGCGGGGCAAAACGTATCCTGAGAGCCCCATGGAACCGGCCAGGAGGAATCCGATAAGAAAAATATTGTTCCTCATATTCGAATATTGATAATATTCATGCGCCTCAGAACCACACCCCTATCCCGAAATTCAGGTAATTGGGTACCCGGGCACCCTCCAGGCCGTTGTCCCGGAACTGGTAATCCCCTTTCAGCACCACCCCGGGGACCAGGTGGTAAGTTAGCCCGGCGGTAACATCGGTTCGGTTATACCCTTCATTTTTTATAAGGTCCCCGGCGGTATCGGCCTGGGTGTCGTAATTCTCATACCGCACAAAAACGAATAGTTTTTGTGAATTGGCCGCCGGCAGAAGATTGTAGGCCCCTTCCAGATACCAGCCCAGGAGGGCACTCCCCAGATCATTCCCTGTAAGGGTATTATATGCTTCGGTATCAGAAAGGGAGGCATAGATGAATTCTCCCCTTGCCCTGAATTGATGATAGGCGTATCGGGCATCCAAACCGAACATGGCAACACCTATATCCGACCCGTTGACTGCCTCCAGGGAATCATCTGTCTGTGTCCTGCCGAAATAGGACGCCAGGCCCAACCGCAGGCCAGGCAGGCCATAGTAATCAAGCTTGGCAGAAAATGTGGGGCTGTTAATAGTGGATTCGATCCCGTTTTGGCGGCCTGCACGTAAGCCGGCAGAACCGGAAAGGGCCCCTGCCACCCCTCCTTCCCCATCCGGGGTGGCCGACTTAAAGCCGTTAAAAACATAGGCCTGATAGCCCAGGGAAATGCTGTTGAACCGGCCGGTTACCCCGACACCCAGTTCCCGCCAGGTGGTCGGGACGATCAGGTTATCAACCGCAGGCCTGAGGGTACCGTTAAATGTGGTAGGCTCGTGAAATTCGTTGATAATCCCCATGGGGACCAGCATCAGCCCGCCTCTCAGATTGACATTGTTGGCCACATTGTAATTGATGAATACCTGTTCCACTTCCAGTTCTTCCCCGTCTTCCACCTCCAATTCGGTGACGAATTGGGCCCTGTCATTAAAATGGTAGCCCACGAGGAGGACCATGCGTTCCACATTTAACTCCGCATTGCCTCCCTCAGGCTGGTTATAAATCATTTCGGCGTAGGCGCCCAGGGTCACCGCCGATGCATAATTACCCGATATCAGGCGTTGGGCGGCGTTAATTTGTTTCTGCGGGTCCAGGTTGAGGGAATCCTGCCGGGTTTGAGCGTTCAGGAAAATTGTGCTGAGCAGCCCCAACAAAATGAGGGTTCGTTGCATGGTTGGTAATTTTTATTAAGACCAATTATAGATTGTATTGGCAAATATAAAATGCCCGCTTCGTTTAAAAAAGTTTATTTATAACTAATCTAAATAAAAAGTAAATTTTAACATCTTTGCCTTTTGAGCGAGGGGTTACTGGTATTGGGAGAAGAGTTCGGTAGCCTTGTTGTGAGCCGTCTCAAAGGCCATCCACTGTACTCCGGTGGCCACCCGGGCGGAAGTAAAATAGGAGAGCATTTTTTCTGTAGGCATATTGCCCGTCAGTTCGTCTTTGGCCATGGGGCATCCTCCGAAGCCCTGTATGGCCCCGTCAAACCGGCGGCATCCGGCGCTGAACGCCGCGTCAACCTTCTCAAACCAATGGCGTGGGTGGGTATGCAGGTGCGCCCCGAATTCGATCTCAGGATATCGCGGAATCAGGTGTGTGAACAAATAGTGGATCCCCTCCGGGGTGGAGGAACCTATGGTATCGGAAAGTGAGAGGGTGCGGACCCCCATGTCGACCAGTTTTTCAGTCCAATCCCCAACGATGCCCACATCCCAGGGATCCCCATAGGGATTCCCGAATCCCATCGAAATGTAGGTGACCACCTCCTTCCCGCTTCTGTTGGCTATAGCCAGGATTTCCCTCAGGATATGGATGGATTCCTCAATGGTCTTATGCGTATTCCGCATCTGGAAATTTTCCGAAATGGAGAAGGGATATCCCAGGTAGTCTATGGCCCTATGCCGGCCGGCTTCTTCCGCCCCCCGGACGTTGGCCACGATCGCCAGGAGTTTGGTCGCGGTCCTGGACAGATCCAGTCCCGCCAGCACCTCTGCCGTATCGGCCATCTGGGGGATGGCCTTGGGGGAAACAAAGCTGCCGAAATCAAGGGTGTCAAATCCGCAATTCAGAAGCGCCTGCAAATAGTGTTGTTTCTGTTCGGTCGGGATGAAGGCCTTAATCCCTTGCATGGCGTCCCTGGGGCATTCTATGATTTTGACCTTTTCCTGCATGGCGATAAATTGCGTATGCCTTCAAAAGTAGTATTAATTCTGTGATATTGGGAGCCTGGCACCAATCCGGAAAAAACACCTCCTTACATCCCTTCCGGGTCCGGGACTACCCTGTTCCGGCCCCTGGGGAAAGAACTAATCGGCAGGGTTCCTCTTTTTTTATATCTTTCGCAAAACAAGCTGATGAAAACCATTATTTACCTGGCCCCGCTCCTCCTGGTTCTGGGCACAATCGGACCCATGAAAAATCAACCCGCAGACGCGTCACATCCGCAAGAGAAACGGCAACAATCCAAAGACTCCACCCTGAAACATGTGGTATTGTTCAGTTTCAAAGAGAATACCCCGGCGGATAGGATCAGGGAAATAGAAGAGGCCTTCGTCGCCCTCCAGCAAAAGATCCCGCAGATTCAATCATTTGAATGGGGCCTGAACAACAGCCCAGAAAACCTAAACAAAGGATTTACCCATTGTTTTATCCTGAGCTTTAAAAATGAAGCAGACCGGGCCGTATACCTCCCGCATCCGGCTCATAAAGCATTCGGATCCCTTCTGGGTTCATCCCTAAAAGATGTCCTGGTAATCGATTTCTGGTCTTCCTGAAAGCCCAGGGGACAGCGTAAATGCACTAAGGGGAACCTGATTCACCCAGGCCGAGCAACCCCTGGTTAATTTTTTTGGCCAGGGCGGGACCTTCATAGATAAACCCTGTCCAAACCTGCACCAGGCTGGCACCTGCCCGCAATTTTTCCAGGGCGTCTTCCGGACTGTGTATGCCCCCCACCCCAATAATGGGGACCTTACCTTTACTTTGTTCAAAAAGGAATCGGATTACTTCCGTACTACGGGCCTTGAGCGGTTTCCCACTGAGCCCTCCGGCTTCCCCGCTTATGGAGGGCTCTGATCGCAGGCCTTCCCTGGACACGGTGGTGTTCGTGGCAATAATCCCGCTGATCCCGGTATCTTCCACGATCCCAAGGATCTCCATCAACTGGCCCTCACTGAGGTCAGGCGCGATTTTCAGGAGGATAGGTTTCGGGGCAAGGCCTTGCTTTTTAGCCAGTAGCTCATTTTTACGCTGCAATGCCAGGAGCAGCGCGGTAAGTGGTTTGCGTTCCTGTAGTTCCCGCAGTCCGGGCGTATTAGGGGAACTGACATTCACCGCAAAATAATCCACCAGGGGAAAAAGGGTCTCCAGGCAAATAAGGTAATCGTTTGCGGCCTGCTCATTAGGGGTACTCTTGTTTTTGCCTATATTCCCCCCTATGACTACCCTGTGCTTCTTTTTCAGTTGTTCCGCAGCTGCGGCCACGCCGGAGTTGTTAAACCCCATACGATTGATGAGGGCCTGGTCTGCCTTCAGCCGGAACAACCTTTTCCGGGGATTTCCTTCCTGGGGTTTTGGCGTAAGGGTCCCGATCTCCACAAAGCCGAACCCAAAATCCGATAGTTCGTTAAAAAGTTCCGCATTCTTGTCGAACCCAGCTGCCAGTCCTACCGGGTTCCTGAAGTGGATCCCGAAAACCTCCCGTTCTAGCCCCGGGTCTTCCAGGAGGAATTTTTTCCTGATCATCCCCGAAAACCCAAGTCGCCCCGAAATACGAATCAGGTTAAAAGCCAGGTGGTGTACTTGTTCAGGGTCCAGTAGAAAAAGGAGGGGTCGGATCAGGGCCTTGTACATAGGTGTTAGTCGGGTTTTGGCAAAAATACAAATTCATTCCGCTTATACCCGCCTTCGGAGATGTTTACCACTTTAGGGGTGTTCCGTCGCCAGGGAATCCGTCACAACCGGATTCTCGGGCAGTTCAAGGGGCCTGCGTTGGGCTTCCTGGCAGAGCTGAACATAACGGTCGTATTGCCTGGGGTTGAAAATAGCCAGCATCTTGCGGTCGACCTCCCTGGAAGCGGCCTCCATCTCTTCCTGGAGTTGCTTGTATTTGCCTGCCATTGTTTCCAGATCCTCGGATGTTTTCTGCGGGTGGGTTTCAAAAAGTTCCTTTATTTTCGCAGACAATTCTTCCTGATGAGCTTCCATGGCCGTTACCCATTGCTTCATTTTGGCTTGCTGCTCCCCGTTTAACTGGAAAAGCTGAACGATCAGTTCCGTATCTTTCCCTCCGATGGCAAGGGTGCAATCCTGTTGCCCCTCAGCCAGAAAGCCCAGGAGCAAGACTCCGGAATACAGGGCACAACGCAAAGGAGAAATAGGATGGCGGGGGGTTTGTGATATTTTTCGCATACTTCCATAAACTTCAATTCGACAAAAATAGTGCCTGCACAAATACAAAAGGGCCCTTGAATCCGCGATTTTTTCCGTTCGGCCGGAGCATTTGACAGCAAATAGCAATATTGTACATTTGGGAAAAAGAGCAGATGCAACACCTTATCGACCGTTTTATCAGCTATGCCACCATAGATACCCAGAGTGACCCGCACTCGGACTCCACCCCGAGTACGGAGAAACAGTGGAAACTTGCCCGGAAACTGGCCGAAGAGCTGAAACAGATCGGGATGGAAGAAGTGCATATTGATGCCCATGCATATGTCATGGCAACCCTGCCCCCTACCACAAATCAGGCGGTCCCGGTTATCGGCTTTATTTCCCACCTGGATACCAGTCCGGATTTTACCGGCCGGGACGTATCCCCCAGGCTTATCAGGGACTATGACGGGGCTGATATTGTTTTGGACGAAACGGAAGACATCCGGCTGTCTCCCTCATACTTTGAGGAGCTCGCCGGCTACCGGGGGCAAACCCTTATCGTGACAGACGGCCACACACTCCTTGGAGCCGATGACAAGGCCGGAATCACCGAGATAGTCAGCGCTATGGAGTATCTAATCCAACACCCTGAAATATCCCATGGAAAAGTACGGGTGGCCTTTACGCCGGATGAAGAGATCGGCCGGGGGGCACACCGCTTTGATGTTAACGCATTTGGCGCCGCCTGGGCCTATACTATGGATGGCAGCAGCGTTGGGGAACTGGAATATGAAAATTTCAATGCGGCCAGGGCCCGTATTGTAGTAAAAGGCAAGAGTGTTCACCCGGGAACGGCCAAAAACAAAATGGTCAATGCCATAGGGATCCTGAATGCCCTCCTCGCCAGCCTTCCCGAAAATGAAGTGCCCGAAAGGACGGAGGGCCGGGAAGGGTTCTATCACGTGCACAGGATTGAAGGATCCATTGAACACGCCGAGGCCGAACTGATTATCCGCGACCACAACCGGGATAAATTTGATAAAAGAAAGGCCTTCCTGAACGAGTTAGCCGGGCGGTTCAACCACTTACACGGAGATATTGTCCGTGTGGAGATGGAAGATCAGTATTTCAATATGAAGGAAAAAGTGGAACCTGTTTTCCATATTGTGGATATCGCCAGGGAAGCGATGGAATCACTTGGGATCGAGCCCCTGATCAAACCCATACGGGGTGGCACAGATGGCTCGCAGCTAAGCTTTAAGGGGCTCCCCTGCCCCAACATATTTGCCGGTGGGCACAATTTTCACGGAAAGTACGAGTACCTGCCTGCCGAAAGTATGCAAAAAGCAGTTGATGTTATCGTAAAAATTTGCGAACTTACAGCTAAACGACACTGGTAATATTAAACGACACTGGTAATATGGATGCTTCCGCCAAGGTCGAGGCCTTTTATTCAAAGGAGCGGCCGTTCAAAAAGGAATTGGGCATTCTGCGGGATCTCGCCAGGCAAACCGAGGCGAGGGAGACCTTTAAATGGAGTGGCCCGGTGTACACAATTGATGGAAAAAATGTTTTTGGGATCATGGGGTTTACGCACCACTTCGGGTTGTGGTTCTTCAACGGGGTATTCCTGAAAGATCCTTTGGGTGTCCTGGCGGTGGCGCAGGAAACCACAAAAGCCATGCGGCACTGGAGGTTTACTTCTGAAAAGGAAATCGACCCGAAACAAGTCCTCCGGTACCTGCAGGAGGCCATAGACAATCAGAAAAAAGGGCTGGAGCATCGGCCCGAAGCAAAGAAAACCTTGAAAATCCCGGAGCTGTTGCATCAGGAACTGGTGAAAGACAAGAAGTTGATGGCTTCCTTCAAGGCCCTGGCTCCCTATAAGCAAAGGGAATTCTGTGAGCACATTGGCAGTGCCAAGCAGGAAAAAACGAGGAGGTCCCGCCTGGATCAAAGCCTGGCCCTTATCCGTGAGGGCCTCTCCCTGAACGACAAATACCGGGCAGGCTGAGACGGTGTTAGTTAGGGATTAAATGCCCGGAATTATATGCCTGCTCCCAGAGTATCATGGTATGTAAATGGCTACACTCCGGGTAATTCCCAACCATTGTGGTAGGATGCCGCGAGATAGGAATTTGCAGCGGAATCGGTAAAATGACCTGCAGTGGAATCCCAGTAGAGCCTGTTTCCGGTTTTATAAGCGATATTGCCCATATGGCACACCAGGGCAGCATCGTATCCTACCTGGATAGGGGCATTTAACTTGCTGCGGTCCCTGCTTTTAACCGCCTCAATAAAATTAGCCGTGTTAAGGTCGAGGCCGCTCCCCTGGTTCTTCTGCAGGGGGATGCGTTCCATCCTGGGAATCCCCTCTTTGCCCCATCCCTGAAAATCATTTTCAGGGATCACTTCCCAACCCCCGCGGTCGAGCACAAGGGTCCCGTTGTTACCAATGAAGGCAATCCCGTGGTTGCGGCCGTAATTTCCCCCGTCAATCCCTGTGGCGTGCTCCCAGAGGATAGAGAAGCCGTCGTATTCGTACACAGCCTGCAGGGTGTCTGGTGTCTCGGCAGCATCATCCGGGTATGCAAACTTACCCCCAAGGGCCATCACAGATTTTGGTGTCCCCGCTTTCATCCCGTACAAGGCATAGTCCATCAGGTGTACGCCCCAATCGGTCATCAGGCCTCCGGCATAATCCCAAAACCATCGAAAGTTAAAATGGAAACGGTTGGGATTAAACGGGCGCATGGGCGCAGGGCCCAGCCACATGTCATAATTAACGCCCTGAGGTGCAGGCCCGTCTGGTTTGGGAGGGATGGATTCCATCCAACCCTGATAAGCCCAGGCTTTGGCCAGCCGGATTTCGCCCAATTTTCCTGAGTGAACAAAATTTATGGCGTCTACAAAATGGGGCTGGCTTCGTTGCCACTGGCCGATCTGTACTACCCGGTCACCCTCCTGTACCTCCTTTAACATCAGGTTGCATTCCTGTATGGAATTGGCAATAGGTTTCTCGCAATACACATCTTTGCCGGCTTTCAGGGCATCGCTGAGGATTAGGCAGTGCCAATGGTCTGGCGTGCCTACAATGACCACGTCTATATCCTTGTCATTCAGCATTTCCCTGTAGTCCCCATACCATTTGGGTTTTTTGATCCCGGCCTTTGCCAGGTCTGAGGTGCGCGCCGCCAATACATTTTCATCCACGTCGCATAAGGCCACTACTGAGATCTCGGACATTTTGAGCATGGACTGCAGATCGGAAAACCCCATCCCGTTACAACCCACCAGGCCCACCTGGATTCGATCGTTAGGACTAACCGGTTTACGGAGTGCGGCAAGGAGTTCGGAAGGAATTGCAAAAGCGGCTCCGGCCCCCATAAACAAAAGGGATCCTTTTCTAATAAAATGTCTTCTGGAATGCTTCATCTCTGGTTTGATTTTAAGACCATGGATGAAGATAGGGATTTTTCTTATGAATATCCGGCAAAAAGAAACATCGGAACCTGGATCCCGATGTTTCTTTAATTTCCGGTCGGAAGTGGATTATTTCTCCTTGGCCTCCGAAGCTTTCTTGCTCATTTCCATCGAAATGGCGGAGCGGTCATATTTCAGCCGGCCGGCCATGGTTTCTATGATACAGGAAAAGTCCTTGTCGTTTAAATCGACAATCTTCCCGTGAAGGCCGCTTTTTGTAACTATTTTATCCCCTTTTTTAAGGGATTCCACGAACCTTTTCTCATCCTTCTGGCGTTTCATCTGGGGGCGGATCATAAAAAAATAGGCCACCACGAAAATCAGGATTAGGGGAAGGAACTGTCCAATATCTCCCATGTGTTTCTGCTTTATAAAGTGCTAAACGGATTATTAATTAATTCACAGGGCCTTTGGCAGCAGTGCCATCCTTGGGATTGACAAAGGCCTTGATCCTTAGTATTTCGGAGGCTTTCTCCGTATTGGCGGTAACTGTGATGGTCTTGGTCACCTGATTGAGCCCGGAGCCGTTGTAATTAACAACTATCTCGCCGGTTTCTCCCGGGGCTATCGGGGTATTCTTGGGGTAAGAAGGGATGGTGCATCCGCAGCTACTGGTAGCATTGGTGATGATAAGCGGTGCATCGCCGGTATTGGTAAAGGTAAATTTCGTTTCCTGAGGGGTCCCCTGTACGATGTTCCCGAAATCGTACTCAGATTTGTCAAATGTCATGACGGGGAGCTGTTTCGCCGCTTCATCGCGCTGGGCAGCCTCTTCCACATTGGAAGCGTTTATTTTGCTCGAGGCATTTTCCTTACATGAAACAAAACTTAACGCAGCCAGCAGACTCAGGCTCAAAATTACATTTCTCATTGGTATCGGATTTTAATTTTTGCCAAAATTAAACAATATTTTTACAACAACCCACGCCCGGTTTTATTTAGTTTCCCTTCGTTTTTATATTCCCTTACCAGTTTATCCAGGATCCCGTTGATAAAAATACTGCTCTTGGGGGTGGAATATTCCTTTGCAATTTCAAGGTATTCATTGATGGTCACACGTTCCGGGATGGAAGGGAAATTCAGCAACTCGCAGATTGCCATTTTGAGGAGGATCGCATCTATATCGGCAATCCGGTCTTTATCCCAATTGGGGGTCTTGCCTTCGATCTCACTTACCAGGAACGCATCGTTCAGCAAGGTTTTGACCAATAACGTCCTGGCAAATTCATAGTCTTCCTCATCCTTTACCAGATGGGGCAGAAAAAATCCATCCCCCTGTGTCCTTTTTCACTTTCTTCAGCCGTTTTAATACAAAGGTATTCACCAACGGCAGGTCGTCCACCCAGGTGAGCTGGTCGTCCTCGAAATACTCATAAATCTTGTCATTGGGCGCAATAACTTCCCTGAACAGTTCCACCAGCAGGTCCCTGTCTGCCTCAAAGGAACTATCGGCATGCTTCATGTACTCCTCATAAATATCACTTCCCTGGATCTCTCGCAGGAGGATTTTTATATATTCCTCGTGCAGGTACCAGTTCTTCAGTTTACGGCGCTTGAGTTCCTTGCTTAGGGGTTCGTTGTGTACTATTTTCAGCAGCAACCGGTTCTTAACGAATTTTTCCTTGTCGGGATACTGGTCTGATGCGTTGGCCAGGTATTTGTTGGAAGATAACTGTATGTGCCGTTCGGCCAGCTGGTGGAGTTCACGCAGCAAGCTTAGCATGAGCAGGTACAGGGTATAGGTTTGATTGATGCTGAGATCCAGGAATTTCTCCTGCTTCTCCAGTGATTCGTCCTTGGAGAGGGTCAGCGCATATATGCATTGCATCACCTTCACCCGGATGTGCCTTCTTGTAAGCATTTAAAGGAACTTTATCCAGAATATTAATGGCGCAAAAATAGCAATCTATTTTTAACCATCTCCTATCCGAGAGATTGAACTTATCAGTTTTATAACATTCGGATTGAAACCAATCTTCTATCTTTGCTAAATTGTCGATCAACCATATCCCCCAAGGCGTAAAGAAGCTGCATGAAGGAGTTAAAGCATCTCAATAAATATTTCAAGAAATACTGGGGAAAGCTGCTCATTGGGATCATTATCACCATCATAGCACGGGTGTTCCAGCTGGTGATGCCCTCATTTGTCAAGAAATCCATTGAGGTCGTGGAAAATTTTGTGGCCGGTGACCTCACGGAGGCCGCGGCGAGGAACCTCTTCTGGAGTACATCCTGATCATCCTGGGGGCCGCCCTGTTTTCGGGTTTTTTTACATTCCTGATGCGCCAAACCATTATCAATGTATCCAGGTATATTGAGTATGACCTGAAAAACGAGGTATTTGACCATTACCAGTTACTAAACCTTAACTTTTATAAGAGGAACCGCACGGGCGACCTGATGAACCGGATTAGTGAAGACGTCAGCCAGGTAAGGCTGTATGCCGGGCCGGCCATCATGTACGGGATCCAAACCCTGACGCTTTTTGTCTGCCTGATCCCACTCATGTTTATTAAGGCCCCGACCATCGCATTTTACTCCCTGCTGCCCCTTCCGATTTTATCCGTACTGATCTACTGGATCAGCAAGGTTATCCACAAACGGAGCACCCGGGTGCAGCAATTTTTATCAACGCTCTCGACTTTTGCCCAGGAATCCTTCTCGGGGGTGGCGGTCATCAAGGCTTATAGCCTGGAGCCCCAAATCAATATTAGAGGCCGGGCCCTGGCCGAAGAGGGAAAAAATAAAAGCATGGACCTGGCTAAGGTGAATGCATGGTTCTTCCCGCTGATGATCCTGTTGATCGGGATCAGCAACATTTTTGTCATCTATGTCGGTGGGATGCAATATATCCGGGGGGCCATTGATTCTGTTGGGACCATCGCGGAGTTCATCCTGTATGTGAACATGCTTACATGGCCGGTGGCTATAGTCGGCTGGTTGACCTCGATCGTCCAGCGGGCCGAAGCCTCGCAAAAAAGGATCAATGAATTCCTTAATGAGCAGCCTGCTATCCGGAATGAGGTGGAAGAATCAACCCCGATCCGGGGAAAGATCCGCTTCGAGCATGTTAGTTTTACCTATGAAGACACTAATATTACCGCCCTGAAGGATGTCTCTTTTACCGTGGATGTAGGGGAAACCCTTGCCATTGTCGGGAAGACCGGTTCGGGTAAGTCAACCATCCTCGACCTGATAGCAAGGCTATACGATGCAAGCGAAGGCCAGGTATATATTGATGAAAAACCTATACAGGCCCTTAATTTAGATAGTCTTCGGTCCTCTATCGGAGCCGTGCCACAGGATGCCTTCCTGTTTTCAGATACCATCCGGAACAATATAAAATTCGGGAAGGAGGATGCCTCTGAGGAGGAGATTGTGGAAGTGGCCAAAATGGCCGTTGTACATGAAAATATCACAGGGTTCTCCAAAGGATACGATACCATCCTCGGGGAAAGGGGCATCACGCTCAGCGGGGGCCAGAAACAGCGGGTATCCATAGCCAGGGCCCTTCTTAAATCCCCGATGATCTACCTTTTTGACGATTGCCTTTCAGCCGTGGATACCGAAACAGAAGAGGAAATCCTCAACCATCTGAAGAAGGCTTCCCGGAACCGTACAACGTTGATTGTAAGTCATCGGGTCTCTTCCGCAAAAAATGCCGATAAGATCCTGGTGCTCGAAGACGGAAGGGTATTGCAACAGGGAACCCATGAGCAATTATTGGCCCGGGACGGGTATTACAAAGAGCTTTATATCAACCAGCTATCGGAGAAAGAAAACTAGAAAAATGTTGCTGAATTAGCTTTTTTTTCACATTTTTGATGACACTATTGTTTCTGAATACTAACTAGACAACCAATGCAATGAGTGATAAAGATTTAATGGATCAGGAAGAGATTTACTCGAAAGTCCTCAGAGCCGGGAGAAGAACCTATTTTTTCGACGTCAGGAGCACCAAGGCCGGTGATTACTACCTGACCATAACGGAAAGCAAGAAGTTTACACACGATGATGGCTCGTTTCACTATAAAAAACATAAGATCTACCTTTACAAGGAAGATTTTCAATCGTTTCAGGGAAATCATGGAGGAGATGATGGATTACATCATCGATGAAAAAGGGGAAGAAGTGATTTCCGAAAGGCACCAAAAGGATTTTAAGAAAGAAGAGCCCGGCAAGAACGGGGAAATGGGATCCGAAGAAAATTTTACGGATCTCGATTTCGACGATATTTAAGCCCGCAAAGACAAAAAGAAAACGGCCCTTCTATAACAGGGTCGTTTTTATTTATACGACTAATTACCATTATTTTATGAAAAAAAACCACCTGCCTATTTTTGATTCGCTGACCCTGCCCTGCTTGCTGCAGGCACAGGACCAAACTGACCTCTCCTATTACCTGCCCCAGGACATCACCTATGACCCCGGCATTCCCAAACCCGAGGATGTTATCGGCCACAAGGTAGGGGAATGGCATGTGACCCACGACAAGCTCGTGGAATATATGGAAGCCCTTGCTGCAAGCAGTGACCGGATCCGGATCGAGAACCGGGGAAGTACCTACGAAGACCGACCGCTATTGTTGCTAACGATAAGTTCGCCGGGCAACCTCAGCCGTCTGGAGGAAATCCGACGGCAACATATAGCCGCTACCGAACAAGGAGCCGGCGGCTAACGGATACCGCCCATATGCCCATCGTGATCTATCAGGGGTTTTCCGTCCACGGGAATGAGCCCAGCGGCTCGAATGCTGCCCTTGCCTATGGATATTACCTGGCTGCGGCCCAGGGCAAAACCATTGATGACTACCTGGAGAATGTGGTCATCCTGCTCGACCCTTCTTTCAACCCGGACGGGCTGCAACGCTTTGCCTACTGGGCCAATACGAATAAAAGCCAAAACCTCAACCCGGACCAAATCGAGCGGGAATATCACGAAGTCTGGCCCGGGGGCCGAACCAACCATTACTGGTTTGATGTAAACCGCGACTGGCTGCCCGTGCAACTCCCCGAAAGCAAGGCCCGTATCCGGACGTTCCACAAGTGGCTGCCCAACATCCTGACGGACCACCATGAAATGGGAACAGACGCCACCTTTTTCTTCCAGCCCGGGGAACCTACCCGCGTAAACCCCCTCACCCCGGCCCGTAACCAGGAATTAACCGCCGAAATGGGCGCTTTCCACGCCAGGGCCCTGAACAGGATCGGCTCCCTGTATTTCACACAAGAGGATTATGATGATTATTACTATGGCAAGGGTTCCACCCTGCCGGATGTCCTGGGAAGCATCGGGATCTTATTTGAACAAGCCAGTTCCCGCGGCCATATCCAGGAAAGTGATAATGGGATCATCACCTTTCCTTTTACCATCCGCAATCAGGTAACCACCGCCCTTTCAACCCTGGAGGCAGCGTATTCCATGAGGGAAAAAATACTCAATTACCAGCAGGAATTCTACAGGAACCAATGGAAAGAAGCCGCGGACAGCCGGGTTAAGGGGTATGTGTTCGGCGATGAAAAGGATGCCGCCAGGTCATGGCACCTGGCAGAAATCCTGCACCGGCAAAATATCGAGGTGCATTCCCTGGAAAAGCCTATCTCCATCGATGGCACCACCTATAAACCCGGGGCGGCCTATATGGTGCCCACCGATCAGAAGAACTTCCGCCTCCTGAAATCCATGTTCGAGAAACGCACCTCCTTTACAGACAGCCTGTTCTATGACATTTCTGCCTGGACATTTCCCCTGGCTTTTGACCTGGACTTTGCCGAAACCCGCTCACTCGACGGGGAGGGGAACCCCCTGGACAGCCTGGCCCTGCCCGAAGGTAATGTCAACCGCCTGAGCCATTATGCCTATCTTTTTGAATGGAATGAGTATTACAGCCCCAAAGCCCTGAACCAAATCCTTAACAAGGGAATCCGGGCCAAAGTGGCTCAGAAACCATTTTCACTTGAAGGAAGGTCATACGATTACGGAACAATCCTCATCCCGGTAGCGCGACAGGCATTGGATCCTGAGGAGTTGTATGAATTCCTCCGGAAAGTGGCTTCAGAAAGCCATCTCCATATCTTTGCGGCGGATACAGGCCTTACCGAGGGTATAGACCTGGGAAGCCGGAACTTTGAAGCCCTGGAAAGCCAGCAGGTAGGCCTGATTGTAGGCAAGGGGATACGGTCCTACGATGCAGGTGAGATCTGGCATCTTTTCGATACGCGCTATGATACGAAAATTACCAAACTGGATCTCTCCTACCTCAACTCGGTCGATTTGCACCGATATACCGATATAATCCTCCCGGGCTTTTATGGCAAGGAGGAACCCGACGAAAAACTGGCTGAAAAATTAAAGGCTTGGGTCAGGGAGGGAGGGACCCTCATTGGATATCGCAATGCCGCGAACTGGTTTAGCAAGAACGAACTGATGCAGCTTACTTTCCGGACAGACACCCTGGTAGCTAAAAACATCAGCTATGGACAAAAAGAAACCTTCGAAGGGGCCCAGGAAACCGGAGGCGCCATTTTTGAGGCGATTACAGACCGTTCGCACCCCATTAACTACGGCTACAAAAATGACCGCCTTCCCCTCTTCAGGAATTGCAATATCTATCTGGAAGCGGATAAAAACAGTTACAACAACCCCATCCGCTATACTTCAGACCCCCTGCTAAGCGGGTATATCTCCGAAGAGAATTTGCAATTATTAAGGAACAGCGTACCATTCCAGGTGCAAAAATTAGGGAAAGGACGGGTGATCATCTTTATTGACGATACCAATTTCAGGGCCTTTTGGTACGGGACCAACAAGCTCCTCATGAATGCTATCTATTTCGGGCACCTGATGTAAGAAGATTACGCAGACCGGTTGGGCCTGATCGCGGATACGGTTAGTGGGAGATCCGGAGCTTATCCATCAGTTCTTTAGGAACATTCCCGGAATACGCTCCGTAAGCATCCAGCAGCAATCCTTTATCCCCGGAAGCAGTCTCTATTACATACAGAACTGTATTGTCATCCGGATTGGACTCCCCTTCAAAGCGGTAATATTTTACGACATTGAGCTCAGAGGCCGCGTGGACCTTCTTTTTGGTCTTATTTTCCACGCCGGCATTGCAAAGGTTGAAGTCTTCGGTGTACCCTTCCTCCTGCAACTTCCTGATCGCTACAGACAGTGATGAGTAGGCGTTATCCATTTGTATGCTTTGTTTTTGTTTAAATTAGGAATACTTTCGGCAATAAGCAAGAGGGCGACTCTTCTTTTGTTTGTACGCCTTTATTCGTAAATTCAATGGGCAGGTACCAACCTTATGGTTCCTGAATACGGATAATTTGACGATTAAACAATTTAAACAACGAGACGAAAATGGCAAGGACACCGAGCAATATGCTGGCATTGGGGACAACCGCCCCGGCATTCAGCCTTCCGGACACCGTAACCGGACAAACCCTGCAACTCCGTTCAATACGTGGGGAGAGAGGAACAGTGATCATGTTCATTTGCAACCACTGCCCCTTCGTTAAACATGTAAACCCCGAACTGGTAAGAATTGCCGGAGATTATACCGGCCGGGGCATCTCCTTCATCGCGATCTCCAGCAACGACGTGGAAAACTATCCTGAGGATGCCCCGCCTCTTATGAAAAAAACCGCCGAAAAAGAAGGATATCCATTTCCCTACCTGTACGACCAGACCCAGGAGGTCGCCAGGGAATACCATGCGGCCTGCACCCCCGATTTCTATCTCTTCAATGAGCGGCTCGAACTGGTCTATCGCGGGCAGCTCGATGATTCACGGCCCGGCAACGGGATCCCTCTGACCGGATCTGACCTCAGGGCCGCCATGGACGCCCTATTGCAGAACGAGCCGATTGACCCGGATCAAAAACCGAGCATCGGTTGCAACATCAAATGGTTTAGCCCCTGAAAAATATTTTAGATACTCCCCCATTATGAAGCTCGACCGGACAGCGGCGCTGCAAGAACTTGAAAAATACCACAGCCCATTTAAGATTTTATTCACCCACGGCTCCCTGAGTGTTGAAGTGTACCGCCCTGAAAAGGTAGACCTACAGCAACCCCATTCTCGGGATGAGGCGTACGTCATAATTGCCGGTCAGGGCGATTTTATAAGTGGAGAGGACCGCACCACTTTCGGCCCCGGGGATTTCCTTTTTGTCCCTGCCAACACCATCCACCGCTTCGAAAACTTCAGCGAGGATTTTGCGACCTGGGTCTTCTTCTATGGCCCAGAGGGGGGTGAATGCCAGGACCTCAAAAAATGACACCCGAAGTTGTATTTGAAGCCGTCCATGCCGGGAACCAGGAGACCTATAGCCAGGTGGGGATTCGCTCCTATATCCGGCATTATCTGCATTTGTGGAAGAATGCGGATCCCGGCCCCTATATCCGGAACGGCTTTAGCAGGGAAGCGGTATCCCGCGAATTGAAAGACCCCGGGAATGCGCATTACATAATCCTCCTGGAAAACGCGCCGGTGGGGATCATAAAAATAATCCGGGACAGGGAAGTATCCGGGTTCTCTCCACAACACGCCATGTTACTGGAAAGGTTATACCTGTTGCAGGAATATTCGGGGAAAGGCATTGGGAATCAGGCGTTGGATTTCGTAACAGACGAAGCCCTGAAGATGGGGAAAAGGGTCCTCTGGCTGGATACCATGCGCAAAGGCCCGGCACTGCTTTTCTACAGAAAGCACGGTTTTGCTGTCCTGGAGGAAAAAACACTCCACTATCCCGACAGCATTGAGGAAGAACGGCCCATGTACATCCTCATCAAATCCCTCAAACCATGAGCTTCGACAGTGGATTTACCGGCATATGGCCATCAGGAATGACTTTCCTTATTGTCAATCAACCATCCTTTTCGGACCAGCAATTTCTTAATATGGGTATAATGGTGGCTGCCATGCCAGGCATATCTCCCGATGTTCTCCGCCACGGTTGATGTCATATTACCATCCGGGTGTATGAAGCGCCGCGTAAGATCCTCGCCGGATAATCCCTTTAAAAGGTAGACCAGTTTGGTGTGTACCGCCTTAAGATGCGCCAGTGAAATCCCGATAGGCGCCGTTCTGGAATCGAACAATTCTGCCCATGCCTTTTCATCATAGGGTTTGATGGTGGGCGTATCTTCCGTAAGGGCCCATTTAAACCGGACATAGCTGTTGTGGTGACTGTCTGAAATATGGTGAACCAATTGCCGTACCGTCCACCCGCCAGGTCTGTAGGGGGTATCCAGTTGCTCCTCGTTCAGGCCTTTTACCAGGTCCTCCAAAACCACAGGCAGGGCCTCCAGTTGGGCTATCCAATCTGCGAGCAGGGTATCGGTGATCTTTTCGGGCACCACAAAATGCCCGATCGGATACCGCAATTTTTCAAGAGTACTCTCGTCCATAGTGTAAAAATAGGGAAGGAAAAACGATTTCCTGTAGCCGGCCACCGGAATTAATCATGGGCCGATCGCTTTTTTGCTCGGTCATCCGCCTCCGGGAATCGGGGCCGGGAATTGGTACCGCATGCCAAACAAATTTTAATACTTTTTTAACCCTGTGGGATTTACTTTACCCATTAAATCTATTATTTTTATAGGCAATTATAAACAGCTAAATAACAAAACTCATGGCAACAATACGACTGGGCGATACCGCCCCTGATTTCACAGCGGATAGTTCGGTAGGAACGATCCATTTTTATGATTACCTCGGCGACAGCTGGGGGATTCTGTTCTCGCACCCGGCAGACTTCACCCCGGTTTGCACCACAGAGTTGGGTACAGCTGCCAAATTCAAGGATGAATTTGACAAGCGCAATGTGAAAATGCTCGCCCTGAGCGTGGATCCGAAAGATTCGCACCTGAAATGGATCGAAGACATCAACGATACCCAGCATGTCACCATGAATTTTCCGATCATCGCGGATGAAGACAAGAAAGTGGCCAATTTATACGACATGATCCACCCGAAAGCCAATGATAGCCTGACCGTGCGTTCCGTTTATATCATCGCGCCAGACAAGACCGTCAAGCTTATTTTGACCTATCCGGCATCCACCGGACGAAACTTTTATGAGTTGCTCCGGGTCATCGATTCCCTGCAATTAACGGCCTATCATAAGGTGGCCACCCCCGCCAACTGGAAGCATGGTGAAAAAGTAGTGGTAAGCCCTTCCATTCCCACCGAGGAAGCCAAAAAAATATTTGTGAAAGGCGTGGAAGAAATACGGCCTTATTTGCGGCTAACACCAGACCCGACGGTTTAGGCCGACGTTCATATAAATTGAAAGGGCGCCCAAAGGCGCCCTTTTCTTTGGGCAAAATGGATTATTTTATCAGTTCTTTCACCACGTCATAGATATAATCGCCGTGTACGCCGGTAAAATATTTGCCGGCCTTTTTAAACCACACTTTTCTGGCTGTTTCATCGGCCCAGTGTTCGTTGACGAGTTCTGTGTTCCGATCGAACATTTGTTCCAAATCGGCCATGGAATCCAGGATATATCCCTCCACGAACTCGGTACGGTCTGAGCCCCAGGCGTGCTGGTTGGGATAATAGCCCTTGATATATTGATTTTTCATGATAACATTCTCATTGTATTCTTTACTGAGTGCCCTGAATTCATCTCCAGACCCATCGCTGGGAAACGCAAAATGGCTCTTCCTGACGTACAGGATATTGCCTTCGGCGATATTCGTGGGTTTGGCGCCATCCATGGTTGCGTAGATCTCATCGGAATGGAAGTCCTCATAATAGGCAAAGTACTTTTTAAAAAATTCCTTTCGCGCTGCTTCGTCGGGCCAGCCTTCCTTTATTAGTTCAGCGGTGCGATCTCCCGCCTTGTCAATATCTTCCCAGGATTTGTAGGCCGATACAAACAGGATTTCACGGCTGTCGGGGGTAAAATGATGCAGGTAAACGCCCGAGGCCACAACGAGATCATTTTTAGCCACAACCTTGTCAAAATATTCCTTCGCCACTGCCTTCCAGGTCGCCATGTCAAAATCCTCATAATCCATATTCCAGTGCCAGGTACTTACCGTAATATACGCCGCCCTTTCCTCCGACGTATTCTGGGCCGACGCCCATTGCAGGTTTCCCATGAGCAACAATAACAAAATGCCCGATAATCGTTTGATTCTTTTCATAATTTTAGTGTTTAGTTGGTTTAAGAAATTTCAGGTGATAACACCATTGGGAATTCAAAGCTCCACATCAATAAAAATTTATGAGCCTGGAGGGTCCGGATGATACCTGATTAATATACCTCTTTAATTGACAGTAAATTGAATACGGGGAACATTTCATCCATAATTAGCAGGTTCCAGCAGGAAACTCCTACATTATTTTTGGATTGCCTTTCATTGGCTTTTTTTGAAATAATATTGGATAAAATCGCCAGAATCCCGTGAATAAACCATACCTTTGCCCCCTAAATTAATTTTTTAATAGTTTTTATTATGAGTAAAGGAACAGTTAAGTTCTTCAATGACGCCAAAGGATACGGCTTCATTACGGAGGACGGTTCACAAGAAGATCACTTTGTACACATTTCAGGTTTAATTGATGAAGTACGCGAAGGTGATGTTGTAGAGTTTGAGCTGCAACAAGGTAAAAAAGGATTGAACGCCGTAAATGTTAAAGTGATCGCGTAGAGGTCTGAAGAGTTCATTTTTTTTTATACGACCCCGGTTATCAGCAACCGGGGTTTTTTATTGCCTTCTGTGACCGGGGTTCTCATTTTGTAACGTGGCCCATCCAGGGAAATACCTGTTGTGGGTAGGGTTTATCATTTGTCGGTTGTTCCTAATAAGGTGGTAAATGAATCCCCTTGCTATGGAAATATTATTTACGGTTTGGGCAGCTTTTGTTGCCATTAACACGCTATTATTCGTTTTCAGCGCCAATTGGTCCGGAAAAAAATCTGAGTAGGCCGGGACGGCATCCGGCTTGTCACATTAACAAGCGCAGGCTAATAATCAGCTGATTCGGAGGAGCTCGACATCAAAGATAAGGACGGCATCCGGGGGGATAACCCCTCCGGCCCCTGCACTTCCGTAAGCCAGATGCGACGGGATTATCAGCCGGGCTTTCTCCCCTTCCCGCAGCAGGCCAATGCCCTCGTCCCAGCCCGGGATCACCTGTCCAGCACCCCAGGCAAATTGTATGGGTTCATTCCTAAGGTAAGAGGAATCAAATACTTTTCCATCGGTAAGGGCGCCCTCGTAATGCACCGAAACATTCTGGCCTTTTTCCGGCCGTTCACCCTTTCCTTCGCGAAGTATCTTATAGCGCAGCCCGCTTGTTGTTTTGTTGAAGCCCTCGCTCATATCCTCCAGGGCCTTTTCAGCCTTTTTACGTGTTTCGGCCTTCTTTTCTTCCCCCGCTTTCCTGAATTCGTCAAATGCCTTAACCGCATCCCAGGATTGAGCGGCATCCCCTACGCGGAGGATCTCAAGGGTTTCAATGACATCCCCCTGCCGGATGGCATCTACCACTTCCTGCCCTTCAACGACCTGCCCGAAAACCGAATGCTTGCCATCCAGCCAGGGCGTGGGTACATGGGTAATAAAGAACTGGCTTCCATTGGTGCCGGGTCCGGCATTGGCCATGGACAGTATTCCCGGGCCCGAATGTTTTAACCCGGGGTGGATTTCATCGGCAAAGGAATAGCCCGGGCCCCCGGCACCCGTACCTTCGGGACACCCTCCCTGAACCATGAAATCGGGAATGACCCGGTGAAATTTTAGTCCGTCGTAATAGGGCCGGCCTGTCGGGCGGGCCTTGTTTTCGCGGGACCCTTCGGCCAGGGCAACGAAATTACCCACGGTACCGGGTGTCTTATCATAGGTGAGCAATACCAGGATAGTGCCTCTCGTGGTATTGAATTTAGCGTACAGTCCGTCTTTCATAGAGTAATGATTAAGAGGCACAAAGATAGGCAATAGTCATGATCATCCTGCGGGCATTGCCGGGCAAGAACAGGGCTTAGTTTTCGTTAGAAACCGGTGTGGTCGGAAGCCCGTATTTATCCATGAGGTAGATGAGACTGGCCATGGTGGCGGCACCTAATTCAAGTTCTCGTTTATTGACATATTCAAAAGTGTCATTTTCGGCATGGTGGTGATCAAAATACCGTTGGGAATCGGGTCGCAATCCTGCCAGTACCAATCCCAGGGCGCCATTTTCCTTCAGGGGTTCTACATCAGCTCCGCTTTCACCCCGGTCGAACAGGTGAATAAGATAGGGGGCGAACAATGGTTTCCATTCCTGGATTTGCTGAAAATCTGCATCGGAGCAGTCGAAGGAAAACCCACGGGGTGTAAACCCGCCCGCGTCGCTTTCCAGGGCGAAAATGTGCTTTTCCCCTTTTTCCCGCGCCACTTTGGCATATTCCTCAGCTCCTTTTAACCCATTTTCCTCATTCATAAAAAGAACGACCCTAATGGTATGTCTGGGTTGGTACCCGGTTTTGCGGAGGAGACGGAGTACTTCCATGCTCTGTACGCACCCGGCCCCGTCATCGTGTGCCCCCTGTCCCAGATCCCAGGAATCCAGGTGCCCACCCACCACCATGATCTCATCCGGCCTGGTGCTGCCCCTGATCTCTCCGACCACATTGAAGGAAGGAACATCTTCGAGCTGGCGGCAGTTTTGTTTGAAATAAAATTTGATATCTGGATTCAGTTTAAGGGTGGTGCTGAGGAGTTCGGCCCCATTCGTGCTAATGGCGGCCGCAGGGATCCTCTTTTGGACCGGGGTATCACCGTAGGACATAGCACCGGCATGCGGGAAATCATCCAGGCGCAGGTTCATAGAGCGTACGAGCACGCCTACCGCCCCGTAACGCGCCGCCTGTTCCGCCCCCTCATAGCGCTGGTCCACGCTGCCCGAATACGCCTCGAAAGTGTTGATCAGGGTGGGCTCCATAGGGCGGTTGTAAAATACGATCTTCCCCTCTACCTTTTCCTTCCCCAGTGCGGCCAGTTCCTCGAAACCATGAACTTCAATAATCGGGGCTTTTACCCCCCCCAAAGGAGTACCTACCGATCCCCCGAGGGCACAGATAGGAAAATTGGTTGTATGCCCGGGTTTGGTTTCCATATAGGCGAATGCAGGTGTTCCCCGCACCCATTTTGGTACCATGACCGGCTGCAGCCACACCTTGTCCAGCTCCAGGTCCCCAAGCATTTTTTTGGTATAATCCACCGCCTGTTCCGCCTGAACCGAGCCCGATAGCCTGCCCCCTATCTGGTTGGTCAGGTAATTCAGCCAGTCATAGGCCATTCCGTCGGCAAGTGCTGTGTCGTAAATATCTTTGATTTGTTTTTCGTCTGTCTGCTGGGATCGTATGGGCAGGAAAGCCATCAGCAGTAAGATCCACAAATATTTCATGCTCCTTCTTTTTCCAATTGCTCTTTGTAGTTCGCAATATTAGCCTTTATTTCTTCATCCAATTCGGGTTCCTTCACATCTTTGTATTTATTTAACGCTTCCCAAAGTACGGAAGCCACGAGAAATCGGGAGGCCTCTTTGTTATCGGCAGGGATCACATACCAGGGGGCTTCCGGGAGGCTGGTATGCGCAATGGCCAGCTCATAGCATTCCATATACCGGTCCCATAGTTGTCGTTCCTTCAGGTCGCCCGGGGAAAATTTCCAATTCTTTTCCTGCAGGCGGATACGCCTCAGCAGTCGCTGCCGCTGCTCCTCCCTGGACAGGTGCAGGTAAAATTTAAAGAGGATGGTGCCGTTTCGTACCAGGTCTCGTTCAAAATTCCGTATTTGCTCAAAACGCCTTTCCCAAAAGGCCTGGTCGATGGCGTCTACACTTTCGATACCCGGAATGTTTTCATTCAGGATATATCCTGGATGTACCCTTGTAACCAGCACGTTTTCATAATGGGTTCGGTTAAATACACCGAACTTGCCCCGGGGGGGCAGGGCGATATAGTGCCTCCAGATAAAATCGTGCTGCAATTCGAGGGGGGTTGGGACTTTAAAGCTGTGCACCTGGATACCCCTTACATTGAATTCCTTGAAAACCTCCCGGATAAGGCTATCCTTCCCGGCGGTATCCATGCCCTGAAGGCAAACCAAAACAGCATACCGGCCATGGGCATAGAGGGTATCCTGGAAATCAGCGAGCTTTTTGCGAAGGGCCGCCAGCTCCTTTTCCAGCTTCTTTTCTGAGGCTCCGAAATCCTCATAAGTAGCTCTGTTTCGAAGGTTTAAGGTTTTATCGGCCAAATAATCGCCAGGATTGATGGATTTCATAATCGGAAGAATTGATTCAGGCCTCTACTCCAAGGCGGCCTTAAAATAGGAATTTTGGGGTAAATTTCTTCATATTTCGTTCATATGACCGGACATTTGGCCGCTTAAACGATTAAATAGGGCCGCCAGAAAGGGCATTTTTATCTTTACCACGCCTAAATTTTACCAAATCGATACCTTAAGCTATGAAGATGTTCTACTCTTTTTGCATGCTTTGCCTGTTCGTACTTACTTCGTACTCAGACAACAAGGCATGTGCGTACGCAGGATCCAATATCAATTACATCAAAACTCAAACGCAAAAGGCCCTGGCGGCTGAAGACCTCAATACTTCCCGCTATTTCGCATACAAAGCCCTGAATGCCATTGAGAAATCGCGTAAGCAATTCGAAGCCTGTAATTGCGATTATGCAAACAAAAGCATATACGAAAGTTTGGACTACCTCAAAAAAGCCACCCGTGTATCTTCCCTGAATGGCAGCAAAATATTGTTGAAACGGGCCCTGGAAAACGCCATAGGCAGCCTGGAGGCCCTGGAGAAGCACGATGAATTGCACGGGAGCCGTTACCAGAGCGACGTCCTGGCTATGAACACCAAATCTGCCGAACGGGAAAAAGAAGCCATGAAGGGACCTGATGGCCCGGAGTTGCGGAAACAGATCGACCAATCACTTTTGCGGTACAAGAATTCCCTGGCTGAAGTAGTCAAAACCGTCGATTGCAAAGATGCCTACGCATTCGCCTACCGCATCTACCGGCATTGTGAGGAGGAACTCCTGAAGCCGGACCTATCGGAAGGTAAGAAATACTATAACCTTCGAACCAAGCAGATTACCGAGGATGCGCTTGAAGAACTTAAAAAATGCGTCACATATTAGGGGGCTATGCAATTGGGACTTCCAACTTCCCCGCAAGGCTTCCTATTTACTCGCGAAGAGTTTGACATCCGATTCTGAAACCTCGGCGCCCCCCAGGATGATAAGGCGTTCCACCACATTGCGCAATTCCCGTATATTCCCGGTCCACTCGTAGCTTTTAAGCAGGCCCACAGCCTTTTTGGAGAAATTTTTAGGGCCCGTGCCCTGTTCTGCGGCAATCTTTTTAGTAAAGTGATCGATCAGGAGGGGGATATCATCCCGCCTTTCACTCAGAGAAGGCACCTGTATCAGGATCACGGCCAGGCGGTGATAAAGGTCTTCCCGGAACTTTCCCTCTGAAATCTCTTTCATGAGGTCTTTATTGGTCGCGGCTACCACCCGGACATCCACCTTGATATCCTTGTCCGTGCCCACCCTGGAAATCTTATTCTCCTGTAAGGCCCGCAGCACCTTGGCCTGGGCAGAAAGGCTCATATCGCCCACCTCATCCAGAAAAATAGTTCCCTTGTTGGCCGCCTCGAACTTCCCCGCACGGTCTTTTACTGCCGAGGTAAAGGCGCCTTTTACGTGTCCAAAAAGTTCGCTTTCTATCAGTTCGGAAGGAATGGCCGCACAGTTTACTTCAATGAAGGGGGCACTGCTCCGCTCGCTCTTTTCATGGATCCAGTGCGCAACCAGTTCCTTCCCGGTCCCGTTCGACCCCGTAATGAGCACCCGGGCATCCGTGGGTGCCACCTTGTCTATAATTTCCTTGATGGTCTGTATGGCCTTGCTTTCCCCAACCATTTCGTAATTCCGGGTTACCTTTTTTCTCAGGTTTTTATTTTCCGTGACCAGCTCCTTCCTGTCCAAAGCATTGCGCACCGTGGTGAGCAGGCGGTTAAGGTCTGGCGGTTTGGATATATAGTCAAAGGCCCCCAAACGCATCGTATTGACCGCCGTATCCAGGTCGCCATGACCCGAAATCATTATAAAGGGGATCTCCGGCTTCAGTTTTCTGGCTTCCTGCAGCACCTCCACCCCATCTACCTTGGGCATTTTAATATCGCACAGGGCCAGGTCGTAATCATTTTTCCTTATGAGTTCCAGCCCGGCCGAGCCATTATCAGCCTCTTCCACTTCGTAGGTTTCATTTTCTTCCGTCAGGATTTTCACCAATACGCGCCTGATAGCGGATTCATCTTCAATAACCAAAATCTTCGGCATGCTATTCGTTTTAAAAAATTGAGACTTTTAAACCAGTCCTAAAATAAATATTTCCATTCTTGTTGAGGACAAAAACGTTGTTCCTTTTGTCGTCCCTGAGCAGACCGTTCTGGAAAAAGGCATATCCCGCCAGGCTGTAGAACGACAATTTTTGTGTGATCTTGTATTGATATTCCAGGGCCCCTATCCCGGCTGAAAGGGAAATCGATGATCCGATAGCCCCGTCACTCAGGATGATATCATTCTGGATGTTCACAAAATATCCGTCCAAGAAGACCGAGGCCTCCATCAAATGCCGGTCGTTGAAGAAATGGCGGAACGCTGATTTCGGGATCCCCAGGATAAAGGCCCAATGCGGATCGAACTTCCGGTAGTAATTAACAAGCGGCAAGGGAAATGGCAGGCCTGTATTGCTGTTGTAACTGAGCCCAAGGACCAGTCTGAAAGGTCTTTCGGCATCGGGCACTTCCTTCCAAAATGAGGCCGTCATATTCAGCTTCCAGTCATCGCCCTGCAAGCCCTCCACGAAGTTGGATGCCAGCCGCGGACTGACGATGCCCACAAACCGCCAGTTGGCGTTCCACTTGAATATATAGCCCATATTCAGGTCGATCACATGGAGGCCTTTCAGGTCCGACCCGTCGAAGGGGAGGGTACCTGAATTGTCAAAATCAATCTGGTTGTATTCCATCCCAGCGACCAAATACTGTTCATGCGCGACCCGAATCGGGAGGTTTAACAGGAATCGCCAGCGGGCCACTTGAATCTCACTGTCATTTTTTGGAAGCATGGTGTATTCAACCCGGGCAATGTCGGTACTTTGTGAAAATACGGCTCGAATACAAAAGAACAGGATAGCGAGGGACAGGTTTTTGTAGTTCATATCAGGTTTCGTCCGCATTAGGTCTGTTAGGCACACTGCTATGCTGCAAGGGACTGCTCTGATAAATGTGGACATCTCGTTGCGGAAAAGGAATGCTGATCCCATTCTCGCGGAAGCGGGCATCTATAAGGTATCGGATATGGCTCTTGAGTCTGGGAACGGCAAAGGCATCTGAAATAAAGAAGTGAACGGAGAATAGAAGGGCTGAATCCCCGAAATCGTCAAAAAGGACAAATGGCTTTGGGTTTTTGAGCACAGGTTTCTGTTCCTGAGCGCATTTTAAGAGAATTTCCGTGACCAGATTAACGTCACTTCCATAGGCCACCCCAACTGAAACTTCTTCGCGCGTTGTTTTGTGGTTTTGGGTGTAATTGTATATTACATCACTGATGAATTTGTGGTTAGGGATGATGATCACCTTGTCGTCCCGGGTAATGGCCCGGGTGGTACGCAATTTAATATCGAAAACCTTCCCCACCTTCCCGTCTACTTCCACGATATCCCCAACATTCAGGGATTTGTCCAGGATAATAAAAATCCCGGCGATCACATCCTGGAAGAGGTCCTGTAAAGCCAGGCCCAGCCCGACAAACAGGGCTGCCGACGCGGTGATCAGCAGGGTAATATTTATCCCCGCGGCACTCATGGTCAGGATTATGACCGTTATATAGACCACATAATTGATGAACTTGAAGACGCTGATGAACTTGAGTTTGTCTTCTCCCTGCATTTTACGGGTCAGCAGGTAGCGTAGAAATTTCAACAGGGACCAGGTAAGGACAAAGGCCAGTGAAAGCAGGAGCAGGAGCCCAAGGGTAATGTCTATGGAATCTTCGCCCTGGCCCAAGTGGATCCCGAGGTCGAGTATCTTCCGGACAGAGTCCCAGATATCCGAATCCAAAAGTTCATTCACCCCCTTACCCTGCATCATCAGTACCTTAACCATCTAAACAATTCTTTATAAGTGGGTTTCTTGCCATACATAAGGATCCCCACACGGTAAATTTTGGCGGCCAGCCAGACGATACCAAGAAAGCTCCCTGCAAGCAGGAGGAGGGAAGCGATTAATTGCCAAACCGGGACCCCGCCCCCACCCAGGCCGCCAGGGAGCCGCATCAGCATTACAATTGGCGAAGTAAGTGGAAAAAGGGAAAAAGCCACGGCAATGGGCCCGTGTGGGTTATTGAATACCGAAAAGAACCCCACGTAAATACCCAGCATTAGCGGCAGGATAATGGGAAAAATAAATTGCTGTGTATCCGTCTCATTATCTACCGCAGCGCCTATGGCCGCGTAGATTGAACTGTAAATAAGGTAGCCCAGCAGGAAGTATACGATGAAAAAGAAGATCAACATTAGCCAGGGCAGGCGGTAGAGCTCTTCGGCATATTTTTGAAGCGTATCGACACTGGAGGCCGATGTGGCCATGTCGGTAACGGCATTAACAGGCATACCCGGCGGGTGGCTCATGCCGGTTGGATCTATATCGAAAATCATAAAAACCACCAGCAACAATAAGCCGGCAGAAACGATCCAGATGGCAAACTGGGTGATCCCGGCCAGGGAATTCCCGATTATTTTACCCAGCATAAGCTGGAAAGGCTTGACAGAAGAGATGATCACCTCAATAACCCGGCTTGTTTTCTCCTCTATCACGCTGCGCATCACAAACCCTCCGTAAATGATAATAAACATCATAATCAGGTAGCCGAAACCGCCTCCTATGATCGCTTTGATCTCGTTGATCCCTTTGAGGCTCTCCCTGCCTGTAAAGGTTGCGGTCTGAATTTCGTACCGTTTTTGGATGTTGGCAAAGTCGTCCTGCGAAACCCCAATCTCTTTCAACTTCTTGGCCCTCAGGCGATCCTGGAAAATTTGCTCCAGCATATCGAGCATGGAGGTGCTGGGGGATTCCTTGGAGTAAAAGACGGCCTTTGCCGCAGCTTCTTCCAGTCGGTGTTCGGGAGGGATATGCAACAAGCCGTAAAAACCTGAAGCCGAGGTGGAATCCTTGGCTTCTGCCAGGGAAATATTGTGGAATTGTATGTAATTGGTGTTGGGGGTAGGGTCAAAATCCCCTTCAAAAAAGGGGCTTTCATTCAGTACCGCAACCACCCGCCGTTCACTGTCGTTGACCTCGGTAAGGTAGGCGATGAGAACCACCATACCTACCATCAGGATGGGGCTCAGGAAGGTCATTATCACAAACGATTTGTTCCGCACTTTTGCGAGGTACTCCCTTTTTATAATGAGCAAGAGTTTATTCATGAAGGTTCTTACTTTGAACGGTTTGAATAAAAATATCGCTGGCCGAGGGGATGGTTTCCACAAAATTCTGGATGCTGGCCCTGCCGGAAAGGTACTGCAGGAATGCCCTGGTATCTTCAGATGGCAACTGCACCCTGAAGTGAAGTTGTTTTTCCTCCGGGTCTATCAGCTGATCTGAGATGTTAAAGTCCTCCGCCAGTTTCTCCATTAGCTCTTCCCCATCTTCGGAGGCCAGTCCCACTTTGTAAATGTTATTCTTATAGGCTTTTTTGATCTCGCTCAGTTTGCCGTCGAGTATCTTTTCCGCATTGTGGATCAGGGCGATGTATTCACATAATTCTTCGACAGATTCCATGCGGTGTGTGGAAAATATGATCGAGGTGCCTTCCGCTTTCAGCTGCAGGATCTCATCCTTGATAATATTGGCATTGATCGGATCGAAACCGCTGAACGGTTCATCGAAAATCAGTAGCTTTGGACGGTGGAGTACGGTTACGATGAATTGTATTTTCTGCGCCATTCCTTTGGATAGTTCCTGGATTTTTCGGTTCCACCAATCCCCGATTTCGAGGCGTTCAAACCAGTATTTGAGGCGGGTTTTGGCCTCAGCCAGGGATAACCCCTTTAACTGGGCAAGGTAGAGGGCCTGTTCGCCCACTTTCATGCTCTTATAAAGGCCTCTTTCTTCAGGAAGGTATCCAATTAAGGAAATATGCCTGGGGTGTAAGGGCTGCCCGTCAAAAAAAACCTTTCCGCGGTCGGGATAAGTGATCTGGTTTATGATCCGTATGAGGGTGGTTTTTCCGGCCCCGTTCGGGCCGAGAAGTCCATAAATGCTGTTTTTCGGGATTTCCAGGGAAATATCGTTGAGTGCCATGTGGTCACCAAATTTCTTGGTCACCCCTTCCGCAGCCAAAATCGTGTTCATGCAAGCAATTTCCCCAAAGATATAGAAATGCAACCAAAGAGATTTACCGTGGTCCACAAATTGTATAAAGCGGTCGGAAGGGGCTAAAAAAGTCAGGGACAGGGGGGAGCCCCAAGGGAGTATTTTTCAGTTGCAAATACCATCGTGCAGCGGGCGGCACGCCCACAGGGGTATGGGAAACACCCGTATCCATAAAAACAAAACCCACCCTTAATTGGATTAAGGATGGGAAAAAAATTGCTATGAAAAAGAAAATTAATATTGGTCGCCCAATATTAACCCAAATATACGTTTTTTATTTAAAAAGAAAATTAAATCGTTATGAGAACATGTCTTTTACCTTCTCAAAGAACGATTTATCGGATTTTTCCGGCTTTGGCTCAAAATTATCATGTTCCTGCATTTTCTCAAAAAACTCCTTTTGTTCCTTGGACAGTACCTTCGGGGTCCAGACATTCACATGGACCAACAAGTCGCCTGCGCCGTAGCCGTTGATGCTCGAAATCCCTTTCCCTCTTAAACGAAGGATCTTGCCTGATTGGATCCCGGGTTCCAGTTTGATTCGGACCTTCCCAGTGACTGTATCGATTTCCTTGGATGTCCCCAGGACGGCGTCTGAAATACTGATGTACAGGTCGTAATGCAAATTATCCCCTTCGCGTTTCAGGGTATCGTGTTCTTCCGTCTCTATCGCCACCAGCAAATCGCCGGGAATACCATTGGCAGGGGCTTCATTCCCCTTGCCGGATACTTTGAGTTGCATCCCGCCCTCTACTCCGGCCGGGATTTTAATTGAAACGGTCTCCTCACTTACCACCAGTCCCTGCGCATCGGCATCAGGAGGCCGGTTATCCAGGATTTGGCCGGTACCCCCGCAGGAACTGCAGGTGGTCGCCGTTTGCATGCGCCCCAGGATAGTGTTTGTGATTTTGGTCACCTGCCCGGTTCCATGGCAGGTGGGACATGATTTGTAGGTTACCCCGGGGGCCTGGACTTTCCGTCTTACCTTGACCATTTTTTCCACTCCCAGGGCCACTTCTTCGAGGTTTAGCTTTACGCGAATCCTAAGGTTACTTCCCTTGACCCGCCGTTGTCCGCCACCTCCGAAGCCGCTAAAACCGCCGAAGCCACCTCCAAAGGCACTTCCAAAGATATCCCCGAACTGGCTGAAGATGTCTTCCATATTCATTCCTCCCGCCCCGAATCCTCCGCCTTCAAAGGCGGCGTGGCCATACTGGTCGTACCTGGCCTTTTTTTGGGGATCGCTCAATACTTCATAGGCTTCGGCTGACTTCTTGAACATTTCCTCAGCCTTGGCATCTCCGGGATTCTTGTCGGGATGGTACTGAATAGCCTTTTTGCGATATGCTTTCTTTATCTCAGAAGGGCTGGCATTTTTGTCAATACCAAGAATTTCATAATAATCCTGCTTCATGCTGCAATTTCAAATTAGTACCGTGTACACCTGAGCTGTCTGTCGATCTCAATTTCCTACCACCACCTTCGGATGCCGTATGATCTTGTCCCCCAGGCGGAAGCCTTTTTCAATTACTTCGATAACCTTTCCCTTTAGCTTTTTTTCCGGTGCCGGGATTTGGGTAATGGCATCGTGGACTTCAGGGTCAAAAACATCGCCCGCATGAACCTGGATCTCACTCAGACCTTTGTTCCGGAGAGTTTCCCTCAGTTTATTATCAATTAGTTCAACCCCCTTAAACAACTCCTTATCCGAAGATTTGGCTATTTCCTTCAGGGCCCGCTCAAAATCATCCAGAACAGGCAATAGGGAGCCAATGACTTCCTGCCCGGCGGTCTTGAAGAGTTCCATCCGTTCTCTGGAGGTTCGTTTCTTATAATTTTCAAATTCGGCGAACAGTCGCAGAAACTTGTCCTTCTCCCGGGCAAGCTCCTCTGCGTACCCCTCTTCCTGAGCGGATTTTTCCCCGGATCCCTGATCCGATGGTTCAGGCCCGCTATCCGACTCCTCCGGGTCTGGCTTCAGCTGCTCATCAGAAACGAAATCCTGCACTTCTTCTTCTTTATTCTTTTTATTCATGTAGCATTCGTTAATTATGGGTCATTTAAAGATGGCAAAAGTACTGCCATTTCTTTAAAAATGTCAAAATGTCATTAAAAATAAAGGGCAGGAAACCCCAAAGCGGGTCCCCGGCCCATACCACAATCCGGAGCCCGGGAAATTAAAATCCCCCTCTCGCCCGGGAGGGCGGAACATAACAGACGATTTACAGGGGGGGGCGCGAAAATGAAATGGGAAAGAAGGCAGGGCCCTTTATTGGTAACTATCTCGACCCGCCATCCGGGCTTCGGATACTGACTGTTCCTCCGGATGATAAATATCCTCAAGAGCTCTGCAAACGTTGGAAAACTGAAAATCGAACCCAAGATCTTCAATTTTTCTGCTGCTGGCCCGTTGACTGGCAAAAAGTACGGAAGCCATTTCGCCCAGGATCAGTTTCATGAGGTATTCGGGGATGTTGGGCAACCACATCGGTTTGTCCAGGGTCCGGGCAATTTCCCGGAATAACTTGGCGTTGGTTACCGGATTGGGAGCCACCCCGTTATAGAGGCCTTCCAACCTGTGGTTTAGTATAAAAAGGAACATCCGGGCCAGGTCCCTGACATGGATCCAACTCTGCCATTGTTCACCCGATCCGTAGGCCGCACCGGCATAAAGCCGCACTTGCCTGGCCATCTGAGGAAGGGCCCCGCCTTCTTCGGCCAAAACAAGGCCCACGCGGATCTTGGCAACCGAAAGATCAAATCTTTTCAGGGCATCCGCCTCCTTTTCCCATGCCCCCACCACCTCGCCGATAAAACTTGCATCAAGGCCCTCAAAATCCTCGTGGTAGTACTCGGAAAGTGAACTTGGGTAGCCCCCGATCCCCGAGGCCGTAACCAGGGAATTTACCTCCCGGGCACCAACCTGTTCCAGCCCTTTTGCCAGGGTACGTAGGCTTTCAGTGCGACTTTTGAGGATGCGCTTTTTCGCACTTTTGGTCCAGCGGCAGGCGATAGGCGCCCCGGCCAGGTTCACAATAGAACCCACTCCTTCAAAACAGGCAGGGTCTATGGCGTTCCGGGCAGGGTCCCAGTAATATCCCCGGTAATTTTCCCGGCTTTCCAAAGCTTTCCTGCGTGTGGTCAGGTAATGGACCTGTATTCCCTGTTCGTGGCATAGGTTTACCAAATGATTTCCAACCAGGCCGGTGGCTCCCGTTATCAAAATCCTCATAAATCATTTTTTACAAAGGTATCGGATAAAGCGGGCGAACCCTAGGGGTTTAATTCCCCTTTAACATTAGCCGCCATTCTATCCGTGAAGTATGCGGGATCACGCTGGCTTTAATGCGCGAAGCATTTCCCGTTTCCCCGGGGGTCCTGGCAGGCGCTCCACCTGGAATCCAGCGGCCAGCATAGCCCTGCGTACGCTTCCCTTCGCGGCATAGGTCACCAGGATGCCCTGCGGATTCAGTGCCCGGTACATCCCCGCGAAGACGTCCGGTGTCCACAGTTCGGGCTGCACGTTTGCCCCAAAGGCATCGAAGTAAACCAGGTCATAGGAAGCATCGGAGCTAAACTCCAGGATATCGCACCGAAGTTTTTTAAGGACAAAAAAAGGAGAGATCGGCGATTCCGTTTCCCAGGGAGCGGAATGCATATTGGCAAAAGCCTCAGCATATGCCGGGGCCTGAAGTTGTTCCAGGTAATTCAGTTGCCCCACTTCCTCCATAGAAAGAGGGAAGGCTTCAATGGCAGTATAAAAAATCTCCTTTTGCCCGTCCCGGGCTTCCATGAGGCTTAATAAGGCGTTGAGGCCCGTCCCAAAACCAATTTCCAGGATGCGGACCGGGTTTTGTACACTCTTCCGCAGGCCCATTTGGATAAAAACGTGACGCGATTCCTGTATGGCCCCGTGTGTGGAATGATACGGTTCATCCCAGGCAGCCACGCGAAAAGTGGTGGAACCATCGGCCGTAGTTTCAGGAAAACGCCTCATCCCATGGGCTGCAACCATACTGTATTCTTTTTTACATGAGACCATTCGGGGATTACCACCTGATCCCAACCTATTGCAAAACTGATGATTTTTTGGGGGAAAAAGAAGCGCGGACTCCCTATAAATGTTTAATTTTACCTTTTTAAAAAGAGGAATTCATGGACACTTCGGTAAAGCGGATCCATATAGAAGAAGCCAAGACCAGCAGGATCGGGCAGGTAGATTTCAATAATTTATCCTTTGGGGAGCAATTCACAGACCACATGATGGTTTGCGACTACAGGAACGGGGCCTGGGAAAGCCCGAAGATCATCCCTTACCAACCCCTCGTAATAGAGCCTTCCGCACGGGTATTTCATTACGGGCAAGCCATTTTTGAAGGCATGAAAGCCTATAAGGACGAGGAAGGAAGTATCTGGTTGTTCAGGCCCGATGAGAATTTCAGGCGGTTCAACATTTCAAGTATCCGGATGGCCATGCCCGAATTCCCGGAGGAGTATTTCTTCGAGGGAATGAAGGCCCTGCTGAGGCTGGACCGGGAATGGGTGAAACCGGGCACCGGGAATTCCCTGTACGTCCGTCCCTTTATGATTGCTTCTGATCCGGGGATAATTGCGGCCCCGGCAAAACAATATAAATTCATGATCATCTGCTCGCCCGCCCAGGCTTACTATGGCGGGGAGGTACGCGTAAAGATTGCCGAACGCTTCAGCCGTGCGGCAGACGGCGGATTTGGCTATGCCAAGGCAGCCGGAAATTACGCGGGGCAGTTCTACCCCACCAACCTCGCCAGGGAAGAAGGCTTCCAACAGGTGGTCTGGACCGATGCCAAGACGCACGAATACATAGAAGAGGCAGGTACAATGAATATCTTCGTCCGCCTGGGGGACAAATTGCTCACATCCCCTACCAGTGACCGCATCCTGGACGGGGTAACCCGGAAAAGTGTGATCACCCTCGCCGAAGACCAGGGCATCGATTTGGAAATTCGGCCCGTGGGCGTTGCCGAATTGCTTAAAGGTATGGCTGATGGCTCGCTTAAGGAATTGTTCGGTAGCGGTACGGCGGCAGTGATTAATCCTATCTCCGGATTCGGCTACCAAGGGAAACGCTATGAATTGCCGCAGGTGGCAGATTCTTATGCTGCCAAACTCAAGGAACAACTAGTGGATATTCAGTACAACCGCGCCGAAGACCCTTATGGCTGGCGCTATAAAGTACTCTGACACGGGGGGGCTCAACCCTCCAGGATCCTTTTTATGTCAGGTTTGAAATAATCCGGGCCTTTCAACACCTTTCCGTCTGCCCGGTACACAGGTTTGCCGTCTGCGCCCAGTTTGCTCATGTTACTGCGCTGTATTTCTTCGAACACCGCTTCTATTTTATGTTGCAACCCATGTTCCAGGATGGTACCGCACAGGATATAGAGCATATCCCCCAGGGCGTCTGCAACTTCCACCAGGTCCTGTTCCCTGGCCGCCTGCAGGTATTCCCGGTTCTCTTCCTCCATCAACCGGAACCTGAGTTCAATTTTAGCAGGGTCGATATCGGCCTTGGGCTCCGTGCCCACCCCCAGCCCGAAGGATTTGTGAAAATGTTCAACAGCATTGAGTTTGCGCTTCATTTGTCTTGGGATTTAATCTAATTTTGCATAAAAATAGAAATATGTTCAGTACGGGACAATGGCTATTCGCAGGACTATTTTTGATTGTTTTCATCCTGGTCCTCATCCGGTCGTACCGAAAAGATCAAAAATTGCATCAAAAAAATTATAAGGGGGTAATTTGGGTGGGCGCTGCATTTGTAATTTTTGTAATATTGCTCTTTGTAATTAAGTATTTGTTAAGAGATTGATCGCCCTGTTGCTGGCTTCTTAAAAATTTGAGTTGCAGCAACTATAATCAGAATAAATACGTATTTTATAAGAAAAGACGTACTTTTGCGTTGTACTGTTAAACAATATCGATAAATGACCCTCTTTTTTGTGATATTTTTTGTTTTGGTAGCGGTCAATGCGGCAATGCTGGTCTACAGCAGCCTAAGTTTCAGAAGTCGCCGGCCCCGGGAGACAAAAGCTATCTCCAAAAAACCGGAAATCAAGATCTACCCAATCGATCTGTCTGCATCCAACTTTAAGAAGGCAATTTAATTTTACTGGCTTACCCCATCTGGCCCCGCCGAATTAGGTGAAGCTGGCTCAGGTTCCCTTCCGGGACTCCTCCCCGTTCTCATTCCAACCATCTCAATCTGTGTCCCTTCAGGGAAAAATCCCCTGAATGGCTTAATCACTTTCTGAAAAGTGCAGGCTGTGCCCTGTGCGCCAATCAATCCAGACTTGTACAAGATTTCTTCAAATAGTCTTTCCTTTCACTTCAAAATTTACACTTTCTCCCCGGTTCCTGCTTTCACTTCCATGCCCTTATTTCCTCAGGAGGTTTGGAAGGAATACCTGCTCGCAGCTCTGATGCCCCGGCCCTGAACGGGTATTTTAACGCCTTCTGATGCTATTTTCCAAATTACCATATTATCACTATTTGCAATTTTTTGTTATCGATTTGTAGGCATAATTCGATATATGGCTAAAATTCATCAATAAGAAGATTTATAAGACTTTGAACCGGCAATTCATTAAATTTTAATATTTTTTAAAGTAATACCCTTAATATTTAGGGGTAAAAATTATTTATATAATAAAAATAACCTAAGTACCCCCATTTTTTTAGGGGGTATTATTTTTTATCCCATATATTTGGCCGCGATAAAACAAATCAATACGAGCCAAACCAAAATTCTGTATTGCAAGATTCGCAATCGGGATTGAGTAAATCAGGGCCGGTTGCCGGCAGCAGGTCCTGCAGAATGAAAAACAATTAAAATCAAACAAATGAAAAAAGTTGAGGCAATTATTAGAAAGTCAAAATTTGACGATGTCAAAAAAGCTTTGCATCAGATTGAAGTGAACTTCTTTAGTTATTGGGACGTTACCGGCGTGGGCAACGAAAAGCACGGACACGTCTACCGCGGTATCTCCTATAGCACCACGGATATCCAAAGGAGGTACCTGGAGATCGTGGTGTCTGATGACTTCCTGGAACGTACCGTGAATACGGTTCTGGAAGCCGCCTATACGGGCAATGTAGGAGATGGAAAAATCTTTGTATCGGATGTCCTGGAAGCCTACAGGATACGCACCAAGGAAAGCGGACACGCAGGAATTAACTAACTAACTATATAAATATTACAATTATGGAAGTAAACACAGTATTGGACATAATGTGGATCTTGGTAACCGGCATCCTGGTATTCTTTATGCAGTGCGGGTTCACATTGGTAGAGTCTGGTTTCACAAGAGCAAAGAATACCATTAATATCGCCATGAAAAACCTGATGGACCTTTGTATCGGTTCAATAGGATTCTGGGCACTTGGTTACACTTTAATGTACGGGGACGACATCGGGAATTTCATTGGCAGTGCCGAGCCTGTTCTTCAACGATGCGGGGGAGATGCATAACCTTTTCTTTCAAACGGTTTTCTGTGCCACGGCCGCAACCATCGTTTCAGGGGCCATTGCCGAACGGACAAAATTCTCCACCTACCTGATTTTCTCACTCCTGATGACCGTGATCATCTATCCTATTTCGGGCCACTGGGTATGGCAGGGCGATGGCTGGCTCACAGACATGGGCTTTATTGATTTTGCCGGCTCAACCGTGGTACACTCTGTAGGGGGCTGGGCCTCGCTCGTAGCTGCATCGCTTATCGGGCCACGTATCGGCAAATATATAGACGGCAAGTCTCAGGCCATTCAGGGTCATAACATGATGTATGGAGCCCTTGGGGTTTTCATCCTCTGGCTGGGATGGTTCGGATTCAACGCCGGATCGGAACTGGCTTTCTCCGGCGAAAGTGCAGTCCACGCTTCGAATATCATCATCACCACCAACCTGGCCGCAGCGGTTGGGGCAGTAGCAGCCATGCTGCTGAGCTGGGCCCGCTACGGGAAACCGGAAATATCCATGACGCTGAACGGAGCCCTGGCCGGTCTGGTTGGGATTACCGCCGGTTGTGCCGCCGTGGACAACTATGGGGCAGCCCTGATCGGACTTATATGTGGGATCGTGGTGGTCTTCTCCATCGAATTCATCGATAAAAAGTTGAAAGTAGACGATCCCGTGGGAGCCATTTCCGTTCACGGGGTATGCGGGGCCGTAGGTACTCTCCTGGTAGGTGTTTTCGCCATAGACGGAGGCCTCTTTTATGGTGGCGGAGTGCACCAGCTCGGTGTACAGGCTGTAGGCGTCCTGGGCATTGGCGTATGGACCATGGCAGCTTCCTTTATAGTGCTTTACATCCTTAAGAAGACCATCGGGCTACGGGTATCCGCCGATGAAGAAATCGAAGGCCTGGACAGCACTGAACACGATGGGTCTGCCTATCCGGACTTTAGGTTAAATCAACACTAATTAAATAGGAACGGAGCGTTTGGCAGAACGCTCCGTTTTAACCCATTTATCAAAAAATCAATTAAAAAACGGTTAAAAACCTCCTTCGCGGAGCTCTAAAATTGAAATTATGAAAACGAGTATAAAGACAAATTACGCAAAATTTTTATTTCTTTTCTCTATTCTACTCCTAGGCAATACAGTTTTCGCCCAGGACGATGAAACCACCGAAGAGAAGAAGTTCAGCATCAGCGGAACGGTAGATGCCTATTACAGGGCCAACCTCAATTCCGCCAACTCGGGCGACAACTATTCGGTTCCCGGGAGTGCCTTTGCCAACCTGCCCGGATTTTCACTAGGCATGGCTAACGTGATCGCAAGTTACGAAGGCGATAAGGTTGGATTTACTGCCGACCTGGTTTTCGGACCCCGGGGCACGGACGCCATTTTCGCATCCCCCATGTATTCCAATACGGGAGACATCATTAACCAACTGTATGTTTACTGGAATGTGAGCGACAAGGTTACCCTTACCTTCGGAAACTGGAATACCTTCCTGGGATATGAGGTGATCTCCCCGGCAGGGAATTTCAACTACAGTACCTCCTACCTGTTCTCCTGGGGGCCCTTCAGCCATACTGGTTTGAAAGCCGACTTTGACCTGGGGAGCGACTGGTCTCTGATGCTGGCCGTGATGAACCCTACCGACCTGACCGAGTTCAACCCGCTTGGAAAATACGCCTATGGGGCCCAACTGGGTTACAGCGGGCAATATCTGAACTTTTTGGCCGATAACGGGGCATTTGAAATTGACTATACGGGAGGGTTTGACCTCAGTGAAAAATTCTACCTGGGCATCAACGGAGCCTATTTTGATGGAGCCAATAACGGTCCCGGCTTTTACGGCGCTGCCCTGTACCCCCAATACAAAACCTCCGATGTATTCACTATCGGCCTGAGGGGCGAGTATTTTGCAGAGGATGGCAATTTTGGAGCCATTGGCACAGGGGTGTCAGATTCCAGCGTTTTCGCGGTAACCCTTACCGGGAGTGCCACTATAGGAGACCTGGTGGTAAAGCCCGAATTGCGCCTGGATAGTACTTCGGATGATGCATTCCTGGACAATGACGGGGCCCCAATCAGCACCCTGTCATCCTTCCTGCTGGCCGCCATCTATTCCTTCTGAGGATAGGATTAAAGATTTAGTTTGGTTTTGTTTAGTTTATGAGGGAAACCCCGACATCTGGTCGGGGTTTTTTTATGGGGTTTCAAATGCCTTCACCCCGGCCCGGATCTCCATGTTGAGGCTGTTTACCCCGGGCACTATCGGACAGGAGTACTTTTTATTGTAAGCGCAATACGGATTATAAGCCTTGTTAAAATCAATGATCAGGGAATCCCCCTCAGGCATTTCCAGATCCAGGTAACGCCCGCCGGCATACGTGGTTTTTCCATTGGTCTCGTCCAGAAAAGGAAGAAAAAGTTGAGGGTGAAGCTCGCCATCGGAAGGGGAATCAGTACTGCGGTATAATTCCAGTTGGTGGGTCTGACCCTGCAGGAGGAAATAGGCGACCCCAAAGCGGACCACCATTTGGTGCCTGTCTGTCGTGGTCGGCATTTGGAAAGGCTTCGCATTTGGTGTGCGGACCACTTTTGCCGTGACCCGATATGTACTATCGGGCGGGAAAAAATCCAAGCCCTCGAAGTCTTTCCTGTAGCGGTCTGGCAGGGGTGATGTTTTCGGATCCCTGAAGGTTTCATTCATGGCCCGTTGGAAGGAAAGTACTTCTACTTTGGCCGTATTGGCATCAGCGCCCGAACCGACAGCCACTTCATCGTGGTATCGCTTTCCGTCCTTGCATCCGAAGCCAATGCCAAGCAGCAGGAGCATAAAAATGGTTACTACAGGTTTCTTCATCAACTACTTTTGAAAGCAAAAATACAAATATCGGTCAGAATGCCCGGGACCGGGATCCCGACGCTTTTCCTTACATTTACGGCATGATACACCGGCTAATGTGTTATTTCCTGAATGTTCGGTGGGGTGCTGCCATCGGTTTCATTGCCATTTGGTTAGCCTGCGCTGCCTGCCGCGATGTAAAACCCCGGGCAACCCAGGCTGAAAACGATGCCTATCAGGTCGCATTCCTTATTATGAACGGCACCTACAATACCGAGTTCACAGCCCCATATGATATTTTCCAGCACACCCAATTTCGCAAGAATATACGGCCTATGCACCTGTTCACTGTGGCCAATACGCACGACCCCATCACTACCTTCGAAGGGCTTCACGTGCTGCCCGACTTCGATTACACACGGGATTCCATCCCGCGGATCGATATTCTGGTCGTGCCCAGCGCCGAGCATCATCTGGACACAGACCTCGAAGATACCCTCATGCTGAATTTTGTCAGGAGAGCAGCAGCACAGGCCCGCTTTGTGACTTCTCATTGCGACGGCGCCTTTGTACTTGCAGCCGCAGGCCTGCTAGACCAGGCTGTCTCCACCACTTTTCCGTCTGATATCGATACCTACCGGAAGCGCTTCCCGCAACTGCAGGTGGCAGACAAGGTGGTATTCGTTCACGATGACAAATACATTACGTCTGTGGGCGGGGCTAAAAGTTTTGAAGCAGCCCTATACCTGTGTGAATTGCTGTATGGAAAGCAAGTGGCGGCCTCCCTGGCCGGAGGGCTCGTCATAGACTGGGACCTGCAGAAAATACCCTCCCTTATTGTTCCATAAGGTCATAGCGCGGTTCGTCCAGGTACTTCCTTATGAGCGCATTGTACTCGGGGGTAATTCGGAGGAGGGCCGTGTGTTCCTGGCTATACAGCTCCTCTTTATCCTTGTAGCCCCGCTTCAGCAATTCCTCCAGGTAAAATAGTGCGGTGCCGTAATCTTCGTATTTGGAACTCAGGGAAATGATCCGGAGATAGTAAGGGAATTCATCCGGTGCGGTGATGGTTTTGAGCATGTATAAAAGAAGAAGGGCCTGCTCATCTGTACCTTCAGGGGTCCGCATTTGGCTGATCTCATCCTCGATCAGGGCATTGAGATAGCCTTTCAGCCGCTGCCCCATGGATTGCTCAGCCTGGTTGCTTCCCGCCTCGTATTTTTCCAATTCCTCCATCTGGTAACGCCACCAACCCAGGTTGTCAAAATTATAAGTTTGTATATCCTCGTCAAGGTAATAGATGTAATCTGCACGTGTCAGGGCCTCTTTCTGAAATGCCTGGTTTTCCTCCCGCTTCTGGGATCGATAGAGATCTGCACGCCTAATGGATTTTAGCTGGTCGTCCAGGGAATCCGCCCCGGGTAACCCGCTATAGATGGTCCTGACCTCCTCCAGCAGGTCGTAAGCCCTGAGCCATTGACTTGATGCGAGTAGCCCATGAGCCTGCCCCATCATTTCGCTGAAACTTTGCAATAAATAGGCCTGGTCCCTGTCCATTTCCTCACTGGTCATGGCCTGTACCGTAAGGAGTTTCACCGCCATTTTCAACAGCCCGGCATCCGGCCAGGAGGCCTCGCCCTCATACACAAGAAGATTATTGGGGAAATCTTTTCTGTTCAGTAATTCCCGGGTGCGCTGCATATCCGTATAATTAAAATCCCCGGTCCCCACCATTCCCAGGTAATAGAATGGTTCCCTCTCATTCAGCAAGTCCAGATTGGGGATGTCGGACCCAATGGATATTACGCCCGACAGGTCCTTGATAAAGGAAGGCACCAGGGCAGCAATCTGCCCGCCCGTACCCTGTCCGGCAGTATACATCCTTTCTTTCTGGATTGGGAAAACAGAGAGCAGTCTCTTTTCCAACCTATTGATTATCAATATATTATCAGCTACCCTGAGGCTATCATGTGTGTTATTGGAGGCAGCCAGAATATAGCCTTCCGCTTCTGCCGCCGGGAAAAACATCCCAAGGGCCTGGCTGCCCCTGCCTTTTTGGTCCACAACGAAAATCACGGGCCAGTTCTCGGCAGGATCAAAATGTGAAGGCAGGTATAACGCGAATGACTCGGGAATGGAATCTCCCAATGGCACTGAATCCATGATGATCCCTTTCCGAAAGGTCATTTGCTGAGCGGCAAGCGGAAGGCATGGTAGCAGGAGGCAACATGCCAAATAAAATTTGATCTTTTTCATATCTCTTAAATCAACACAACAGCCTCAGATGACGATATATAAACGTCCGATTTGGCCTGACATCCACACCCCTTGAGTGAAGGCACGGGTAACCTCATTTTTTTTTATAAAAGTACGCGAATTAACGCGCCACACGCAAGGCTGCCGCAAATTATCGCCGTATGCAGGGGAGGCAGCAGGGAAACCTCATGAATGGCTGGCAGTTTGAATCCCCTTTCTTATCGGGGCCGAAGACACCACCTCCGACAAGATGATATGGGTCCGCGTTTCCCCATACTGTATCAGTCGGTCGATAAACCTTTCCAGATGAAACTGATCGCGCAGCACCACCTCCATAATAATGTTTTCATTCCCGGTCACCCGGTAGCAATTCAACACCTCTTCCAATGATTTCACCAACTCCAGAAAGGGTTTCAGCTTTCCCATAAAAGCCCGTAGCGTAATGATTGCCTTGAGCTGATATCCTACCTTGTAGGGAGATATCTTTACCTTATAGCCCTCCAGGATCCCCATATCTTCCATCTTCTTAACCCTTTCGGCCACAGCCGGCGGGGTAAGCCCCACCTGCCGGCCGATGCTGGCAAAGGATTCACGGGAATTGGCCTGCAGGCGTTGCAGTATGCCCCAGCTTAGTTCATCTAGCCTGATATTCAAAGTTTTTTGGTTTAATTATTTTATTATTGAAAGCTAAAATACAAAATTACTATTGATTCTAAAGATAAGTTATGGGCTTTGGGCGTAATTTTAATAGGTAAAATTGCGAAAAAGAAGATGCCCCACAAGAATCTACGAACGGTCCCTGTCTACAGGAAAGCACTCGCCCTCTGTCTGATGAGCCGTGAGATCGCTTCTTACGTGACTTATAACAAAGATCTCCTATATTTATACCGATCACAGAGCCACCGGGATTTAATGGCAGATGCCCTTCTTACGGATGCCATCCTGATCCCCCAACAGATTGCCAGGGCCGAAAAATCAGAATGTGTGGTGGTTCGTATGAAAAGTGCCTCCTTTATCAACGTGATGACCCGCAATATCTTGTCTTACCTGAACGGCCTGGAAAAGGACGGGGTGAAGGAAAAGGAATACCTCAACCTCTTGCGGAAGGAGATAAGGAGTTTCCGAAAAACCTTCAAAAAATGGCGTAAATCCATTGGCTACCAGGGTAACGGGCCCCGCTGGGGGTTTAACGATTACCTGGGATACTGATCCCGTTTCCCGCTTACATATTTCTCCTGTACATCCCGCCCACATCAAACAGGGCCCGGGTAAGCTGACCCAGGGAGCAACATTTCGCCGCCTCCATCAAGGAATCGAACAGGTTGGTATTTTTTACTGCCGATTCCTGCAAGGCTTGCAGGAGTTCGCCGCATCGGCGGCTGTTGCGAATTTGAAGCGCCTCAACCGTCTGGATCTGTCGATGTTTCTCCTCTTCCGTCGCCCGTATCACTTCTCCAGGCAGGATGGTTGGTGACCCCTGGGCATTCAGAAAGGTGTTCACCCCAACAATAGGAAATTTGCCCGAATGCTTAAGGGTTTCGTAATGCAGGCTCTCTTCCTGTATCCTGGAGCGCTGGTACATGGTTTCCATAGCACCCAGAACGCCGCCCCGTTCCGTGAGCCGATCGAATTCCTTTAAGACAGCGTCCTCCACCAAATCGGTAAGCTCTTCAATTATAAAGGATCCCTGCAGGGGATTTTCGTTCTTAGCCAGGCCAAGTTCCTTGTTAATAATCAGCTGGATGGCCATAGCCCTGCGTACCGAGCCTTCGGTAGGGGTGGTAATGGCCTCGTCATACGCATTGGTGTGCAGGGAATTGCAATTGTCATAGATAGCGTACAGGGCTTGCAGGGTGGTGCGGATGTCATTGAAGTCGATTTCCTGTGCATGCAGGCTCCTGCCGGAAGTCTGTATATGGTATTTCAGCATTTGCGTCCGCGGATTCGCCCCGTATTTCTCACGCATTGCCCTGGACCAAATGCGCCTTGCCACCCTTCCGATCACGCTGTATTCGGGGTCCAGCCCATTGGAAAAGAAAAATGAAAAGTTGGGTCCGAATTGGTTGATGTCCATCCCCCGGCTCAGGTAATATTCCACATAGGTAAAGCCGTTTGCCAGGGTAAAGGCCAGTTGGGTGATGGGATTTGCCCCCGCCTCCGCGATATGGTAACCTGAAACAGAAACGGAGTAGAAGTTGCGGACTTTCTCACGGATAAAATACTCCTGTACATCGCCCATAAGCCGAATAGCGAATTCCGTTGAAAAAATGCAGGTATTCTGGGCCTGATCTTCTTTCAGGATATCGGCCTGTACGGTACCCCTCACCCGGTTCAGGGTTTGGGCACGGATCTGTCCATACACCTCGGCAGGCAGTACCTGGTCCCCGGTGACCCCAAGCAGCAAAAGCCCCAGCCCGTTGTGTCCTTCAGGCAATGGGCCCCTGTAGGCAGGGCGCTCCTGGTCATCGTCGGCATAAAGGGTAGCTATTTTGGCGTTGACCTCCTCTTCCAAACCATTTTTGTGTATATGCTTTTCGCATTGCTGGTCAATGGCCGTATTGAGAAAAAATGCCAGCAACATGGGTGCGGGGCCATTGATGGTCATGCTTACGGACGTCATGGGGTCTGTAAGATCGAATCCGGAATAGAGTTTTTTGGCATCATCCAGGCAGCAGACCGACACGCCGGCATTGCCGATTTTACCGAATATATCCGGTCGCATGTCCGGGTCATGGCCATAGAGGGTCACGGAGTCAAACGCCGTAGACAACCTTTTGGCAGGCACATCCGCACAGAGATAGTGGAATCTGCGGTTCGTCCGTTCCGGGCCCCCTTCCCCCGCAAACATCCTGGTGGGGTCTTCCCCTTTACGCTTAAATGGGTACAAACCTGCCGTATAGGGGAATTCGCCCGGAAAGTTTTCCTGCAGCAACCATTGCAGCCGGTCGCCCCAGCCGCGGTATCGCGGCAGGGCAATTTTTGGGACAGGGGTTCCCGAAAGCGAAGTAGTATGGGTTTCCATTTCAAGCTTTTTGCCCCTTACGCTAAAGGTATAATGGGGTTCCCTGTATTTCCCGAGGGTAAACTCCCATTGAAGGAGTTGTTCCCTATGGGCTTTGTCTATGCCCTTCCAGACTTCCTCAAACCTCCTGGCAAGCTGCCTGGCCATATCCCCGAATTCTTTGGCGGACGGTTTTGGGAGGCTTTTGGTTTCCAGGCCTTTCACAGTCAGCTGCAGCGGCTCCCCGACAAGGCCACTCAGGGTTGTGTAAATCGCATAGGCCTGATCGGCTTTCTCTGCCTGTTCGCTTCCCGCTTTGTCATATCCCCGTATGGTTTCGGTTATTTCCGAAAGGTAGCGGGTTCTGGAGGGCGGAATAACATAGAGCTTTTCCGAAGACCCGGCCGGGACCGTCAGGCCAGGTTCGAATGCGCCATCCGCCTGCCCGGCCAGCGCATCCATAATAGCCCTGTACAGGCGGTTCATACCGGGATCGTTGAACTGCGAAGCGATAGTCCCGAAAACGGGAAGGTCCTCCTCTGCGGTGTCCCAATCCTGATGGTTTCGGCGGTATTGTTTTCTTACGTCCCTAAGGGCATCACTGGCTCCGCGCTTGTCAAATTTATTGATGGCCACCAGGTCGGCGAAATCCAACATGTCAATTTTTTCAAGTTGCGTGGCAGCCCCGAATTCAGGGGTCATCACATAGAGGGACAGGTCGCTGAATTGAGTGATCTCCGTATCGGATTGCCCAATGCCGGATGTTTCCAGGATGATCAGGTCAAACCTGGCGGCTTTAAGAACATCCATTGCCTCCCCAACGTATCGGGACAAAGCCAGGTTGGATTGCCGGGTAGCCAGGGAACGCATATAAACCCGGTCATTGTGAATGGCATTCATCCGGATCCGGTCGCCCAGAAGCGCCCCTCCCGTCTTGCGCTTGGTTGGGTCCACGGATATGATCCCCAGGGATTTGCCCGGGAAATCCTTGAGATAACGCCGGACCAGCTCGTCTACCAGGCTGGATTTCCCCGCGCCCCCTGTGCCGGTCATTCCCAGCACAGGGACCCGGACGTCCCCCCTGGGCAGGGAGTCGAAAATCCTGTGGAATTCGTCCTGCCTGTTCTCCGCCAGGGTGATCAGGCGTGCCAGGGTATTGGGATGTCTCTCAGAGAGGGATTGGGAAAGGTCTCGCTCCTGTGTGTCGGTCAGGGCAGGTAATTCAAAATCACTCTGCTCCACCAGGTCATTGATCATTCCCTGCAAACCAATGGAACGGCCATCATCCGGGGAGTAGATCCGGGTAATCCCATACGCCATCAAAGCCTCTATTTCCTCCGGAAGGATCACGCCCCCTCCCCCGCCGAATATCCGGATATGGCCGGCACCTCGCTCCTGCAACAAGTCGTACATATACCTGAAAAATTCATTATGTCCCCCCTGGTAAGATGTAATGGCAATGGCCTGTACATCCTCCTGGATGGCACAGTCGACAATCTCCGCAACGGAACGGTCGTGACCCAGGTGGATTACTTCCACGCCGGTAGCCTGTATCAGGCGACGCATAATGTTGATAGCGGCGTCATGGCCGTCGAAAAGCGAGGCCGCGGTGACGATCCGGATGGCATGTTTGGGAACGTAGGCCTTTTTTTGCTTCATCGACAATAAATTGACTTTATTTTCCTCGCAATTTAAATAAAATGCAAGGAAGTAAACGCAAAATTAAGAATTATACAAAAATCCCGTTGTTCTTGCCCCCGGCTGGGTTAATGTCCTAATTTTAAGCCCTTATAGCCTGATGTTTTGAAAACAACCCTGCTCATTCACTGTCCGGACCAACCCGGGATCATCAGTACGGTAACCGGTTTCATTCATACCGGAGGTGGAAATATAGTTTATCTTGATCAACATGTCGACAAGCAGGCAGGAGTATTTTTCATGCGGGTGGAAACTGAATTTGAAGAGGATCCCCAGGCTTCGGATATCTTTGGGGAAGCCTTCAGGTCTCGCATCGCCAGGCCGTATTCCATGGAATGGGCGGTCTATTCAGCAGGGCAACGGCCGAGGATGGCCATTTTCGTGTCCAAATACAACCATTGCCTCTACGATCTGCTGAGCAGGCACCGCTCGGGGGAACTGGAAGTGGAAATCCCTTTCATTCTTGGCAACCATGAAGATCTCCGGGGGATTGCCGAACAGTTCCAGCTTCCGTTTTACCATATCCCGGTCGCGCCCGGGGAAAAAGAACTGGCCGAAAAGCAGCAGCTCGCCTTACTTCGGAAGCATCAGGTAGATTTCGTCGTCCTGGCCCGGTATATGCAGATCCTGACCGGGCGGATCATTGAAGAATACCCCAACCGTATCATCAACATCCACCATTCCTTCCTACCAGCCTTTGCGGGTGCGAAACCCTATCACGCCGCCTTCAACCGGGGTGTCAAGATCATCGGGGCCACCAGTCACTACGTCACGGAAGAACTGGATGCCGGGCCGATCATCGCACAGGATGTAACCCCCGTATCCCATGCCCACACGGTGGCGGATTTTATCGCCAAGGGGAGAGATCTCGAAAAGATCGTGCTTGCAAGGGCCGTGCAGCTGCACGTACAGAGAAAAACCATGGTGTACCACAATAAAACGGTGATCTTTGCCTGAACCAGGGATGGGCATATCAGGCACCGTTTTCATTTTTTTCTTATTTTAAGGCTTCAATTGACGAGCAACATGATAAAAAAACTGATGCTTACGGGATGGCTTCTGCTGGGGACCGCCTGTGGAGAATTGCAGGGAGTTGTCAACCAGTTTCCGGGCGCCGGGGAAGTAAGCAATGCCGATATAGCAGCAGGGTTGCGGGAAGCCCTCAACCAGGGGATCGAAAAACAGGTGAGCAAACTGGCCGACGTCGACGGGTTTTTTGGAAATGAGCTGGTCCGGATCGGTTTACCGGAAGAGCTCCGGAAGGTGGAGGCTACTTTGCGGGATGTGGGCCTGGGCAACCTGGCGGACGAGGGCCTGAAAGTACTGAACCGGGCTGCAGAGGACGCCGTTGGGGAGGCAACTCCCATCTTTGTGGATGCAGTCAAAGGCATTACATTCACGGATGCCCGGAACATCCTACTCGGCAGTGAGACAGCCGCCACCGAGTATCTCACCAGGGCCACACAGACCCGGCTCTACGACAAGTTCCATCCGGTTATCGATCAATCCTTCCGAAAGGTAGGGGCCGACCAGGTTTGGAGCAACCTGATTACCCGGTACAATGCCCTGCCCTTTACCAATGATGTAAACCCGGACCTCACGGATTATGTGACCGGAAAAGCCCTGGAGGGTGTATACACCATGATCGCCCAGGAAGAAAAAAACATCCGGAATTCGGTGGCTTCCAGAACCACTGCCCTGTTGAAACGTGTATTTGCTTTACAAGACTAACAAAACATATGACTAAAATAGCCGTCTTAGGCCCCATCCCAAGAGATACGATCCTGACACATCAGAAGGAGGTTATCAAGAAATACGGGTGCGTATCGCATCCGGTAATTGCACTCGCCAAACTTTTGGATAAGGAAGGGACCGTGATCCCGGTGTCCAATGTCCACCAGAAAGACTATGAGAATATCATCGCCCTTTTCGAACCGTATAAAAATATCGATACCTCGCACATCAGCAGTGCCGATGACAAAGGCACGGTCATAGAGTTGCGGTTTGTGGACCAGAACAACCGCCTGGAAAAGCAAACGGCCTGTATGCGGCCCATCCTGCCCAAAGACATAGCCGATTTAGAGGAAGTGGACGTCTATGTATTCGTACCCATAACGGATTTTGAGATCTCCCTGAGCACCCTTAAAAGCATCAAAAAGGATAAAAGCGGCCTGATAGTTTTTGATGCCCATGGCCCTACCTCCACCATGAGCATAACAGGCGACCGCTATCGCAAGTTCTGGGTCGACATGGACGAGTGGCTGCCATACATAGATATCCTGAAAATGAATTTGGAAGAATCACAGGCATGCTGGTTTAAGAACGAATACGGGGTGGAAGAGATGGCCAGCTACGATGAAGAAAAAACGGACCACCTGGACGATATGGCCAGGCATGTGCTGGCCCACGGGGTGCGTTATTTCTACGTCACCCTCGATTCAAGGGGCTGCGTGGTGTATTTCCACGAAAAGGGCAAAATCAGTAAGGAATTCATTACTTCCATTTTTATGAAAGACGTGGTAGACACCACCGGGTGCGGGGATTCCTTTGCCGGGGGTCTGGCCTACGGGTTCTCCCGTTTCAATGACCCGGTCAAGGCCGCCCAGTATGCCAACGCCCTGGGAGCCCTGCGGACCCAGGGAAAGACATTTGACGTATTCAAGTCGAGGCAGGAAACGGATAAGATGATTGCCGCGCATTATTAGGCCCTGCCGAAAGGCCGAAAGGGCCAGGAAATACGGGAGTTTCAGGACTAATATCTCTAGTATCGCATTTATTTTCAAATCCTTACAATAAATAATTAACCCCTGCGTTCTAAATTTAACAGCGTACATTTAACATTAATAATAATGTTTGGTTCGCCTCAAGTTTAAGTGTTATTAAGAGCATTGGACCAAATTATTTGAGTTAGTATTTTTTGAGTTAGTTAGTTTTGAAAAACCGGTGGCCACACCGGTTTTTTTATGCCCCATTTTTACCTCAGCGTCCCTCGGCTACCAACTTGGATACCTTTATATACAGTGTAGTACGATCCGTACGAGAACAAATCAATAAACACCGGACTTCTTTGAGATCTGGGTTAGCTTTTCGTTAAAAAATAGACAAATTACTTCCATTTTAGTTGAAAGTGACAGAATATGGAAATCCAAGAAGACATTTTGCTCGTATATTTGTAAGAACAAAAATTGTGACAATGGAAAAGCAATATTGCAGAGTAGGCACCATAACCCCTTTTAGCAAAGAAGAGGTAGCCCTAACCCTCCTTGAATACCGATATCAGAATTTTTTGGAGAAGGCTTCGGACATTCAATACGCCAATACCCGCCTGGGTGAATTTTTCGAAAATAAGGCCCGTCAGTTCAAGAAAATCCTGGAAGAACTGGTAGGGTAATCAGGATTTTGTCCTTGCCTCAAGTTCTACGGCCATAACAGCCTGGATTTCTTTGGCGGCCCCGGCCGCCGCCTGCGCGAAATCAGGTCCCGCGGAGGCGTAGAGGATCCCCCTCGACGAATTCACCAGCAACCCTACCTGCCGGGTCATCCCATATTTACAAACCATTTTAAGATCGCCTCCCTGAGCGCCGATCCCGGGCACCAACAGGAAGCTATCCGGGATTATTTTTCGTATTCCCCTGAGATAGCTCGCTTTGGTTGCCCCGGTTACGTACATCAGGTTCTCCGCATGGGCATATTGCCGCGATGTCTCAAGCACCATTTCGTACAGGGCTTTGCCCCCGCATTTTTTGGTCTGAAAATCAAAAGCACCCTCATTGGAAGTAAGTGCCAAGAGAATGGTATGCCTGTTTGGGAACGCAAGGAAGGGTTCTACAGAATCCTTACCCATGTAGGGGGCAACGGTCAGGGCATCGCACTCCAATTCTTCAAAAAACGCCCGGGCATAACGGGTGGCTGTATGTCCTATATCGCCCCGTTTGGCGTCGGCGATGACAAAATGCCCAGGGTAATGCGATTTCAGGTACCGGATCGTGCGCTCAAACGCCTGCCAGCCCTTAAGCCCCAAAGCCTCGTAGAATGCCGTATTGGGCTTGTAGGCAACACAATACGGGTGCGTGGCGTCAATAATGGCCTTGTTAAAACTGAAAACAGGATCTTCTTCCTGCCGGAGGCTTTTCGGGATCTTTTCGGGGTCGGGGTCCAGGCCTACGCACAGGAAGGACTGCTTTTGGAGGATATGTTGTACTAATTCATCCGTACTCATAGGGCTCGAAGGGCTTCATGCCAGGGGAAATCAAAAGATTTCGGAGGCTTCCTTAAGTTTTTCAGTATTTTCCACCAGTCGGAGTTCATCGATGATCTTCTGGATATCCCCGTTCAAGATGTTTTGCAAATCGTAAAGCGTAAGTCCGATGCGGTGGTCGGTCACCCGCCCCTGGGGATAATTATAGGTTCGAATTTTCGCCGAACGGTCTCCGCTGCTTACCTGCGAATTGCGTTTGGCTGCCTCCGCTTCCTGTTTTTTGGCCAACTCCATGTCGTACAGGCGAGACCGCAATACTTTAAAGGCCTTGTCTTTATTTTTATGCTGGGATTTTTCGTCCTGGCACTGCGCAACGATCCCGGTTGGGATGTGGGTAAGCCTCACGGCAGAATAGGTGGTGTTAACCGACTGGCCTCCCGGGCCGGAGGAACAGAAATAATCTATCCGGACATCCTTGGGGTCTATGACCACGTCGAATTCTTCGGCTTCCGGCATCACCATCACTGTGGCAGCGCTGGTATGCACACGGCCCTGGGTCTCTGTCTGGGGAACCCGCTGAACCCGGTGAACCCCCGCCTCGTATTTCAAAGTGCCATATACTTCTTCCCCGGTAACTTCAAAATGTATTTCCTTGTAGCCCCCGCTGGTCCCTTCACTCAGATCGATAATATTCGTTTTCCAACCCATGGATTCGCAGTACTTCGCATACATGCGGTACAAGTCGCCGGCAAAGATGCTCGCTTCGTCCCCCCCGGTGCCTGCCCGGATCTCCATTACCACATCTTTGGCGTCCTCCGGATCCTTCGGGATGAGCAACATCTTGATGGTCTCTTCCAGTTCCGGGAGGGCTTCCCGTGCCTCTTCCAGTTGCATTTTGGCCATCTCAAGCATTTCCGGGTCGGTCTCCTTGTCCATGAGTTCCTCCGCCTCTCCTATCCGGTTCTTCAATTCGAGATAGCGGCTTCTCATATCCATCAAAACCTTAAGGTCTTTGTATTCCTTGTTGAGCTCGATGTAGCGCTTCTGATCGGCAATGACCTTGGGCTGTATGATAAGGTCCGACACTTCGTCGAACCGCTGTTTAACAATATTTAATTTATCGATCATGTTCAAACGTCACTTAATGAGCGAAGGTACGATTTTTAGCGCTTATGAGGATTTGGGAGATGGATGAAATTTTCGGGCCCGGGTCCCGTGAACGGGCCCTTGTCAGTGCAGATCAAGCAGGAGGCCGTTACTCTGGTACCGCCCGCCGCCCTCCTCCTCTATGATCACCTCCGTATCGCCCAGTTGGTTCACCAGGGCCAGGCCTTTTTCCCGGCCCATGACCATCACAGCCGTTGAAAGGGCATCACAGAATTCGGCCATTTTCCCGAAAACCGTCACTTTACTGATCCCCGTAGCCGGGTAGCCGGTACGGGGATCGAGCACATCGGGGTAGCGCAGCCCGTTCATCTCAAGGTATCGTTGATGATTTCCCGAAATCGCCACGGAAGATTCTATAATGGGGATCCAGGTAATCAGGTTACCTTTTCCCAGGAGGTTGGCCACCCCGAGTAACCACTTTTCACCGGTAGCCTTGGTACCCCAGGCCGTAATGTCGCCCGCGGCGTTGATCATCCCGGCTTTGACCTGCTTGGACATCAGCAATTCCTTGGCCCTATCAGCCGCATAGCCCTTCCCTATCCCGCCAAAATTAATCTTCATGCCTTTATTTTTTAAAAAGACCGTATGCGATTCGGCATTCAGGACCAGGTTGTGGTACCCCCCCCGGTTTCGCCATTTCTCCACCTCCCGGGCCGTAGGCAGGTGCCGCAAGCTGCCATCGAACTTCCAGATGGTATCCAGGGTGGCGTAGGTAATATCGAATGCTCCCTGGCTCAATTCGGAAAGCTGAACCGACCTTTCGATAAGACCGTAGAGTTCGTTGCTGACCACCACCGGCTGAACACCTGCATTCCTGTTGATGCGGGATGTTTCAGAATCCGGGTCCCAGGACGAGATGAGTTTTTCTATCCGCCTGATCTCAGCGGCTGCCTCTTCAATATTTATATATCCAATCTCTTCATTGGGGGCCACAACGGTAATTTCAAAGTTGGCACCCATCAACCGAAGATTCCTTTTTACCGATACTGGTTTTTGCTGTTGTCCAATCATAATGCCAGGTACAGCCAACAAAAATGCTATGGCGAGGGGGAACTTCATGATTCCCCCCTTCTTTTGGAATAATAAGATGCCAGGGAAACGGTTAAATCTTGGCGTATCTGGAGTGACGATTTCATAATTGCTGCTTTTGGGGCCTGCAACAACTATTCAAAAACACGCAGCAGGTTGCCTGAAAGAGAAGTATTAAATATTTTCAGGGGATTTTTAGTAATGTTGTTCAGTGGAACCCCGTTCTGGTTGAATTCGGAACCATGGGTAAAACAATGGAATATTCCGCCGTTATCGGTGATAAAACGGACCTGATCAGTCTGCTGGTGGCTGCAAATCTGGCTGGCGGCGATAAATTCACCCTGCAGGTTCTTTGCCACCACCACTTCATTCTTCAATATGAAATCCCCGTTGTTCTGCAGGCCCTGCCCTTCCGCGCTGCTAAGGTCAATGGTAAAATCAACCCCGGTAGGTATGGGTTGGGGACCACCGGCACTGCCGTCTTTTGAACAACCCTGCAGGCAAGGGAAGCTCAGCGCAAAAGCAGCGCCGGCGCCCAGACTTCGTAAAAATTCCTTTCTTTCCATAGCCAAGAAGAACAACCATTTTCATACAAGCCGGACCTGGAGGAATCCCTCATGTCCATAGCCTTATCTATTGAAAGAACGCATCAAAACAGGGATTCGTATATGATGCTACCAATTCGGGAAACCGGCATTCAAAGTGGGGTAAAATAGTATACTTTTTTGGTTCTTCCGGGCAGGGAACCTCTAATAGGCAAAGGTCCCGAATTCTGAGCGAATGGTTAGTTTGGCGGCCGGGCTTTCTTCCACCCGGCCAATGATCCGGGCTTCCACCCCGAGGGCTTCCGATATCCCGATAATGCTTTCGGCAATGCTTTGATCGACATACAATTCCATGCGGTGCCCGCAATTGAAAACCTGGTACATCTCCTCCCAGGAAGTGCCGGATTGTTCCTGTATCATCCGGAAAAGTGGTGGGAGGGGAAAGAGATTGTCTTTGATCACATGCAGTCTGTCTACAAAGTGCAGGATCTTCGTTTGGGCACCCCCGCTGCAATGCACGATGCCGTGGAGTGTATCCGCGTTGAATTTTTGGAGTACCTGCTTCAGGACGGGTGCATAAGTGCGGGTGGGCGACAAAACCAATTTTCCGGCATTCAAAGACGTTCCGGGCACTTCCTGCAACAGGGACATCTTTCCTGCGTACACCAGGGAACCCGGGATGGAAGGATCAAAACTTTCAGGGTATTTATCTTTTAGATCACTGGAAAAAACGTCATGGCGGGCGGAAGTAAGGCCATTGCTTCCCATACCGCCGTTGTATTCCTTTTCGTATACCGCCTGTCCGTATGAAGCCAGCCCCACAATCAGGTCGCCCGGGCGAATATTCGCATTGTCAATGACATCCTTCCGGCGCATCCGTGCCGTAACGGTGGAATCGACAATTATGGTGCGGACCAGGTCGCCCACATCGGCGGTTTCACCCCCTGTACTGTAGATGCCTATCCCGTATTGCCGCAGGTCTTCCAGCAATTCTTCGGTGCCGTTGATAATGGCTGCGATCACGGAACCCGGGATCAGGTTTTTATTGCGGCCAATGGTTGAAGAAAGGAGGATATGGTCTGTAACCCCCACACACAGGAGGTCGTCGAGGTTCATGACCAGGGCGTCCTGGGCAATCCCCTTCCAAACCGAAAGGTCCCCGGTTTCTTTCCAGTACATATATGCCAGTGAGGATTTGGTGCCGGCACCGTCGGCATGCATGACCAGGCAAGAATCGGGATCCCCGGTAAGGTAGTCGGGGACAATTTTACAAAATGCCCTGGGAAACAGGCCTTTATCGATATTCCTGATGGCCTGGTGTACTTCTTCTTTGGTGGCTGAGACCCCCCGCTGGTTGTACCGTTTGCCCTCCGCTGAACCCATAGGTTTACTTTTAGGCAAAAATAACCGAATTGGCAGAAGAATCGGAACAAATCCGGGGTTTATTCCCCGCAGGCCGGTGTTGGCCTCCTGGCACGGGAAGGTAGGTCAGCGGATAAACAACATTTCGCTGTATTTTACCAGGGGCCACATCTGGTCGTCTACCAGGCGTTCCAGGCGATCGCAATGATAGCGGATGTCCTCGAAATGAGACCGTACCTTTTCCAGGTAGGCAAATGCCTTTTTATTGACATCGGTAAGGGCATTGGCCCGCTTCCTCGCTTCGGTCATCGCATCGGTCTTTTTCTTCACGGCATCGATGTGGCCGGCAATCTGTTCCACGATGCCCAGTTGCCCGTCCGAAAATTTGGTATGGGCCGCGCCATAGATCTCCTTAAGCCCCAGCACATTCTGGATGAGGGCGTTCTGATAACTCACTGCCGCCGGAATGATATAGCTGTAAACCAATTCGTTATAAACCCGGCCTTCTATCTGAGTTTGCAGGATGTAGGTTTCCAGTTCCACCTCCTGCCTGGCTTTAACCTCCACTGCGCTCATCACCCCCATTTCCGTGAAAAGCGCAAGGCTTTCGGGCCGTGTAAGCACCTGTAGGGCCGCCGGGGTTGTGCGGTTATTGCTTAACTTCCTTCGCACCGCCTCCTTGGCCCAATCCTCGCTGTATCCGTCCCCATCGAAGCGGATGCGCCTGGAGGATTGGATATATTCCCGAAGCACGTTGAAAATAGCCTCGTCTTTCTTTAATTTTTTCTTATCGATCAGAGTATCCACCTCTTTTTTGAACTGCCTCAATTGTTTGGCCACAATAGTATTGAGTACTGTCATGGGCTTGGCACAATTGGTCTTGGAACCCACTCCGCGCATTTCAAATTTGTTCCCGGTAAAGGCAAAAGGCGATGTCCGGTTGCGGTCTGTATTGTCGAGTAGGATCTCGGGGATCTTGCCCACCACGTTCAGCTTGAGGTCTGTTTTCTCTTCGGGGCTCAATTTTCCTTTGGAAACCCCTTCCAGTTCGTCAAGCACCTCGGTCAACTGGTTTCCAATAAAGATGGACAGGATGGCGGGCGGGGCTTCATTTGCGCCGAGCCTGTGGTCGTTACTGGCGGAAGCGATGGATGCCCGCAACAATTCCTCATAGGTGTCCACGGCTTTGATGGTATTCACAAAAAAAGTGAGGAACTGCAGGTTTTTCATGGGGGTGGATCCCGGGCTCAGTAGGTTGGTGCCGGTGTCGGTTGCCAGGGACCAATTGTTGTGTTTTCCGGATCCGTTGATGCCCGCAAAAGGTTTTTCGTGAAAAAGCACCCTGAAATGGTGGCGGTCTGCCACCTTTTCCATAACATCCATCAGCAGGAGGTTGTGGTCTACCGAGAGGTTGGCCTCTTCAAAAACGGGGGCAAGTTCGAACTGGTTCGGGGCCACCTCATTGTGTCTGGTCTTTACCGGTATCCCCAGTCTGGTGCATTCCAGCTCCAGGTCGCGCATGAAGGCGAGGGCCCTCAGCGGGATCACTCCGAAGTAGTGGTCGTCCAGTTGCTGCCCTTTGGCGGCCAGGTCGCCCACCAGGGTACGGCCGGTGAGTGCGATATCGGACCGGGCCCCGGCCAACGCCTTGTCTATCAGGAAGTATTCCTGCTCCCACCCAAGGGTGGCGTTCACCTTGTTCACATTTTTATCAAAATAGCGGGCCACCGCGGTGGCCGCCTCATCCACGGCTGCGAGTGCCCGGAGGAGCGGGGCCTTGTTATCCAGGGCCTCGCCCGTATAGGCGACGAAAACGGTGGGAATACAAAGGGTGGCGCCGTAAATGAATGCCGGAGAAGTTGGGTCCCAGGCGGTATAACCCCTGGCCTCGAAGGTATTGCGTATCCCCCCGCTGGGAAAGCTCGAGGCGTCCGGTTCCTGTTGTACCAGCTGCCCGCCGCCGAATTTTTCCAGGGCTTTGCCGTCGGGCATCAAATCCAGGAAAGCGTCGTGTTTCTCAGCGGTTGCGCCTGTCAGGGGCTGGAACCAGTGGGTATAATGCGTGGCCCCCATCGAAATGGCCCAGGCTTTCATGGCCTCGGCTACCTGGTCAGCAATCTTCCGGTCTATTTTAGAACCTGAAAAAATCGCGCTCTTAACGCTAGCCTGGGCGTCTTTCGTGAGATATTGCAGCATGCGGTCCGCATTGAAGACATGCGACCCGAAAAATTCGGACCTGCGACCCGATTCCTGGATTACGATCCGCTCGCGTTGAAGGCTTTCGCGGATCGCTTCAAATCGAAACATCGGCATGTGAAACTGGTTTAGAATTTATGATGGCCTGCTAAATTAAACATTTAAAAGAATATGCCGGGAATAATACATTTTTTTCAAAATACCCCCAAATAAATGGGGCTCTCCATAATAATATCGACAATTTTAATATTTACACCCTTAATATTACCGCAGTTTGGATAAAAAATATATTTTTGACGGTCAAAAAAAATAAAACTCTGGTATTATGAGCACAGCGAAATTAGAGTATATCTGGCTGGACGGTTACTCCCCCACCCAGAATATGCGGAGTAAAACGAAAATTGAACATGATTTTGGCGGAACGCTTGATGATTGCCCGGTATGGTCTTTCGATGGCAGCTCCACCAAACAGGCCGAAGGAGGCTCCTCTGATTGTCTTTTGAAACCGGTAGCCATCTTCCCGGATCCCGCCAGGAAAAACGGGTATTCTGGTGATGGCGGAAGTACTGAACGCTGATGGTACCCCTCATGAAACCAACCTCAGGGCCAAGATCAATGACGACAATGACGATTTCTGGTTCGGTTTTGAACAAGAATACTTTATCATGGACACCCATACCCAGTTGCCTTTGGGTTTCCCGGTAGGAGGATACCCCGGACCACAAGGGAATGTATTATTGCTCCGTCGGGGGAAAGAACACCCATGGCAGGGATTTTGTTGAGGAGCATGCAGACCTTTGCCTGGAAGCCGGAATCAATTTTGAAGGGATCAACCAGGAAGTGGCCTGCGGCCAATGGGAATTCCAGATTTTCGCTAAAGGTGCAAAAAATGCCGGAGACCACATGTGGGTTGCCCGCTACCTGCTGGATCGCCTCACTGAAAAATACGGCTACTATATTGAGTACCACCCGAAACCCATTAAGGGCGACTGGAATGGTTCCGGGATGCACGCAAACTTCTCCAACAGCGTACTCAGAAACGCAGGGAACAAGGCGACCTATGAGGCTATTTGCGAGGCTTTCAGACCCCTTACAAAGGAACACATTGAAGTCTATGGCGAATTCAACGACCAACGGCTAACCGGCCTTCATGAAACCGCCTCTATCAACGATTTAGCTATGGGGTTTCAGACCGGGGTGCTTCCATCCGAATCCCGATTGCAACCGTCGAACGGGGCTGGAAAGGCTGGCTGGAAGACCGTCGACCTGCTTCAAATGGCGATCCGTACAAGATTGCCGGCAGGATCGTAGACACGGTCAAGTCTGCCAAAATACCCGCCATGTCTAATTAATTGTTGAAACTATATCAAGGGAACCCCCGGATATTGCATTCGGGGGTTTTTTTATGGCGCCTTTTGCAAGGGTGTATTCATCCAGTAGTCGCCAAAATTCCCGGGTCTTGAGATCGGCTGATCCTGGAAAATTGGTCGATCTTTGAACATATATACTGCAGTGGAGTCTGCCTTGCTCCCGGTTTGTATTTCCTGGGTAAAGAATTCACGGAACTGCAGCAGGTCAAATATTTGAGGGCTATTTACAAGGTTCCCTTCCTTATCCCGTATCCCATGAACCTCTATGGAAAGTATATCCGGTCCTATTAAATCGAGAGGTATACTTCACAAGATTTCTCAGCTCGAAATGCTTGGTCGTATCATAAGTTATAAGCACTGAATTTTCCTTAAGGCTTGTATCCATAAGCTCGATCGATTCTCCCTTGTATGTCACCTTGTAGTTTTTGATATCCAGGGCGGACCGGGGATCAGGAGATTTATTAAAGAAAACCTGAAATCCCTTTCCGGGGAAGGCTATAACGCTGTCGGTCTTGAACCTGGGAGGTACGATAAGTTCAAAGTTATTCCTGAAGGATATGTAGTTCAGGTACATGAGCCCTTTATATTTCTGATATTCCGTACGAATCTCAAAAACCAGTTTCTCTTTTGCATTTTTAGTTTCTGCCGGGGACCCATCGTGAATGGTCCCCGAACGGTCATAGAGGGCATAATTCAGTTGGTATATGGAAAAATCGCCCGGAGAAATAACCATAGATCCCTGTGCGCGGTAGTGGGATTTTTCGGTTTTAAAGTTAATGGTATAATAAGGAGTACGATCGAAATAGGTATCCCGGACTCTTTTGAAGGCATGATTTCCCAAAAAATCGGAAGATAGCCTTTCCACAAATGAATAGGTATTGATGCGGAAATTGCGTACCGCATCGTGAATTCTGAGAATCGTAAACTCATTCCCCCCGTAGTTATAGAGGTAGGCATTCTTGATTATTTTGCGATATTGGCGGTAGTCATATGGCCTGGCGGCAAGGGTATCCTTTGGGAATTCATCATTGGAATGATAATCAAAAATACGGACCCGGGTCCTTTTCAGGTCGTCCGTTCCAAAACCCTGATCCAAAATCTCCAGGATGGCTTCATTGAGGTTAACATATCTCCCGCCTTTCATCTGGTAATCCCTGTAATACCCAATCAGACCAAATGGTACAGTCGGATTGTTCACAAGGATGTTTTTCAGGGCGGTCCGGACGATTTTCCGGGCAGAAAGACTTTTCTTACGATTACCTTCCAGGATGGCCTCCGTCAGCTTGAAGACCCTTGGGTGTAAAAGGATTTGGTTTATTCCTTTGAGCCGAAGGCTGGCGATAGGAATCCGAAGGCTTTCATAGCCCATGGAAGATATCAGGAGATATTCGCCCTCCTCCCTGAACCGCAACGGGATCTGGAAACTGCCGTCTGCATTGGATATTACGCCCAGGGCCTTACCTTCCACGCGTATGGTTGCAAAAGCTATAGCCTCCTTATTTTCCACATCTTTGAGTTGGCCCTGCACATACCCCTCCCTTTGCCCCAGGACATACCTGGGGACTAAACAGATACAAAGCATGCTTAACACAGCGAGGATGGGGCGGCTACTTGTCATTAATTGCAACAGGCTAATTCAAGGTAAGATACAGAAAAACCAGGTAGGCCCCGCCCAGGATCAGGCCATCCCGCCATCCGAGGCGAAGTCCCTTCGGGAAAAATACCAGGGGCAGGATCAGGAAGGAAAACCCCAGCAACCAGAAAATGTCATGGCTCAATAAATGCGGATCCATAACCTTGACGGGGATTATCAAGGATGTGGCACCCATCACCCCCAGAAGATTGAAGATATTGGATCCCATCAGGTTACCAAGTGAGATCGCTTTTTCCTTTTTCAGGTTTGCTATTACGGATGCGGCTAATTCCGGGATGCTGGTACCGGCAGCAATCAGCGTAATGCCTATTACGCGTTCACTGACGCCCAGGGAAGTCGCCAAACCAACCCCTCCTCTGATCAGGAGTTCGGAGCCGCCCCAAAGGGCCAACCCTCCCAGCAGAAGGAAAAGGAGGGATTTGTAAAGGGGTGTAAGTAAACCGGTAATGGGAACCTCCGAAACAACGGCCTCCTTTTGAAACCGCAGGAGGTAAACCAGGAAAATCAAAAGCAGGAGCAGCATCCCGATACCTTCCGTCTGGCTAAGCGTACCATCAAAGTATATCAGGCCGCAAAACAATAGGGTAGACAACATCATTACGGGCCAGTCGGTAGTATAGAAACCCGGGCGGACATCAATATGCCCAAGGATGACCGTAAGGGCCAGTACCAGGCCCAAGTTGGCAATGTTAGACCCCACTACATTGGACAGTGCTATATCCGGGAACCCCTCCCTTGCGGCGTTGACGCTGATTATCAGTTCGGGGGCCGAGGTGGCAAGGGAAACAACCGTCATCCCGTATGATCATACGGGGAATATGGAGCCTCATGGAAAGGGCCACAGCAGATTTAAGGAGCCAATTCCCGCCCGCAATCAACAGGCCGAGTCCCAGGGCCATGATAAGCAGTTCCCGCATGCGGAAAGGTATATAAAAATTCGTGTAACCGGCAAGCTCATCCCATGTGAAACAACACGGACAGGGGTAGCGGGAAAAGATGGATTTGCCCAAAACGGGCATTTTGGGAAGCTTGGGCCCCTTGGAAATTCAAAATGGAGCAAAAAAGGGCCTACAAATGTTACTATTTATTATTAAAAAGTAATTTTTTACTTCTTTTTGTAAAATTTAATGAAGGAGACCTATTTAAATACGTAATTATATCCATTTTTTTACTTACAATATCGTATTCAAATTCATTAATTTTTGCCTTTTTCCTTGCAAGTAGGTCGGAGCCTTTGTTACTTGCTGTTTCTTTTTAATAACAGATCGTCAATTTCATAAAAAACAACCATGATCGCGCTAGTAAAAATTGTGCTTACCCTCTTATTTGAACTGATATTCATCCTGATCTGATCCCGCCCCGGGCACACGTGGGCAGGATCCATGCCGGGCTGCAAGGATACTCCTATATTTGTATAAAGCTCAGCAGATGAAACAGGCATTTTTCAGAGTCCTCGCCCGGGTGAACAAATGGCTCCTTCCCTCCTATTCAAAAAGAAAGCTCGACTTGTCCAAAGCCTCCAAGCTTCAGATGGCCATCATTGGCTGGCGTTACTATGTAACCCTCAGGGCGCTGAAAGGCAGTCAGGAGCCGGAAGGAGGGTAACGGAATATCCCAATGATTCCAGGTTAATAATGCAGGAGCGAACGCACCCGGTACTTATGAAGTTTGTCTACCCCTTTTAGTGCATCCAGTTGCAGGAGGAAGACGCATTGAACCACTTCCCCGCCCAGCCGTTCCACCAATTCGCAAACGGCCTTTGCGGTGCCCCCCGTGGCGAGGACATCGTCGTGGATAAGGATTCGTTCGCCTTTTTGGATACTGTCTGAGTGAATTTCAAGGGCGTCTTCCCCATACTCCAGGGCATAGGAAGCACTGATCTTATGAGCAGGCAGTTTACCATCCTTTCGCACGGGTATGAAACCGGCCTCAAGCCGTTCGGCCAGCATGGGGGCAAAGAAGAAACCACGGCTCTCCATCCCCACCACCTTGTCTACCCGGCAGTCCTCCACCAGGGCCAGGAGGGACCTGGATACTTCCCTGAGCGCTTTGGCATTGTTGAGCAGCGGGGTAATGTCTTTAAATACGATCCCTTTTTCGGGAAAATCGGGGATGTCTCGGATATACCGTTTGAAATCCATGGATTTGATTTGCCGTTCCTTTGCCCATAAAGTTAAAAAGAAATATATTTGCCCTCCCTTGTAAAGCGTACCTATATACAAGGAATTATCATCTGATCACCCGGCCTCCTAGCTCAACTGAATAGAGCACTTGATTACGGCTCAAGAGGTTACAGGTTTGAATCCTGTGGAGGTCACATCAAGCGCATAAGCCGTACCGGTAGGTGCGGTTTTTTGTTCCACGGAGTATCCCATGCTTGCATGAGGATACGCAGGGGAATAAAATCCACCTTGCGAAGCAAGGCTGGGTTATGCATCCCGTGGCGTTGCACGGGACAGGTTTGCAGGAGCGCGCTCGAAGGACGTGCGCAGCAAATCCTGTGGAGGTCACATCAAGCAAGAAACCGCGCTCTCCGAGTGCGGTTTTTTTTCAGGCAAAGCCGAGCTTGCTCAAGGCTTTGGATGAAAATAAAAATCCAGCAGCGCAAGCTGCGTGGTTTCTTATTTGCAGGAGCGGGCTCGAAGGACGTGCGCAGCAAATCCTGTGAAGGTCATCCGGACTGGCCATCCTGCCCCAATGGTGCGTCTTTGCAATCGAATCACTATCCCTTGTTGAATAGCTTTAAATTACGGGTAATCCTGGCTATCTGCCGCTCGCCCATTTAAGGCTGTTCATTCCCTCAATAATTAATTGTCCAACCTGCTTCGGGTAGCAGATTATTGCGTAAATTCATTTTCAATCAGTGAACATCATGAAAACCAGCGAAACCATAAAGGAAGCTTTCGAAAGAAAGGAAAAAGCCATGAGGCGGAAGCCATCCATCGGCCTGGGCGGGGTCACCACAAAGATCAGGGTGACAGATGGAACGACCTGTGAAATAACGGAAGGCGACTGGAAACTGACTGCCGATATGAGTGAAAAAAGCGGCGGGAAGAACAAAGGGCCGACCCCGGGTACTTATGGCAGGGCTGCATTTGGGAGTTGCCTGGCAATCTCGTACATCCTGTATGCATCCCGCATGAACGTACCTATAGAAAACCTCGAAGTTGAAGTTCAGGTAGACTATGATGCCAGGGGCATGTACGGGTTTGAAAACGTCCGCCCGGGATATACTGAGGTACGTTACCTGGTGCAGGTGGAAAGCCCCGCAACAGAGGAACAACTGATGGAAGTGCTGGACAAGGCCGAAAAACACAGTTCCTACCTGGACGTTTTCGCCAATGAAACCCCTGTGAAAAGAACGGTAGGGCTTAAAGTAACGAACTGATCATGGACTCCAGGCTACAATTGCGCGTGCAACGGTACGGCTGGGACAAAGCCGAGCCCTTTTATGAAAAGGGTTGGAAGGAGTCTTTGAAACCTGCGCAGGAGCTTTTGCTCAATATGGCCAGCCTGTCTGAAGGCGAAAAGGTAGTGGACATTTCCTGTGGCACGGGCATCGTCAGTTTTCAGGCGGCACGGCTTGTGGGTCCGTCGGGGATGGTAGTGGGAACCGACATTTCCGATAAGATGATAGCGGCCAGTGGGCAAAAGGCAAAATCCCTGGAGCTCGAAAACACATCTTTTAAGCAAATGGAAGCCGAAAAGTTGGCCCTGGACGACGAAACTTTTGATGTGGCTTTAAATGCCCTCGGACTGATGTATTATCCCAATCCTGAAAAAGCTATAGAGGAAATGTTCCGCGTCCTGAAACCGGGAGGAAGGGCCATTTCTGCTGTCTGGGGAGCCCGCAAGAATTGTGGCTGGTCTGAAATATTCCCGATCGTGGATGAACGCGTAAACACCGATGTATGCCCTTTGTTTTTCCAACTGGGCACCATGGATGCGCTGGCTTCCCTCTATCAAACCACAGGATTTGCCAAAATTCAGTCGGAGCGCATTCACACCACCCTTCATTACGCATCAGACAGTGATGCCGTGAATGCGGTTTTTGCAGGCGGGCCTGTGGCCATGGCTTATTCACGGTTCGACGACAAGACCCGGGAAGAAGCACACCAGGCGTATCTAAATTCTATCAGCAAATATAAACGGGGTGAAGCCTACCATATCCCCGGAGAATTTGTCGTTGTTTCAGGGGAGCGCTGAAGTAATTCTGGCAAGTCCGCACGATCCATTTGTAGTGAGCGAAATTATTTAAACGAATCCACAGTTTTATAGGCATCGATCACGGTCTGTTCCCCCTTACTCCCTTCAATAGAATTTCCGTGTTCCATGCCGAGGACGCCCTGGTACCCCTTATCATTTATCCATTTAAATACATTCTTGTAATTTATTTCCCCGGTTGTGGGTTCGTTACGGCCAGGATTATCCCCGATCTGGATGTACGCGATTTCATCCCAGGACAGGTCCATGTTGTGGATTAAATTGCCTTCATTCTTTTGCATATGATAGATGTCGTATAATATTTTGCACGACGGGCTATCTACCCCTTTACAGATTAGATAGGCCTGTTCCGATGTTCTCAAATACAAATCCGGCGAATCCGACAAAGGTTCAAGGACCATTACCAATCCGTGAGGTTCGAGGATCTCCGTACCCCTTCGGAGTGCCTCAATAACATTCGCGTTCTGTAACCCGATTGGCAGGGTGCGATCAAATCCACCGGGAACAACTGTCAACCATTTGGCGTTCACCCGTTTGGCTACTTCCACCGCTCTTTTACAGCCATCCAAAAATATATCCAGATTCTCTTTTTTCCCGGCAGCCAGGGTATTCTCCATATTACCGCCTTTATCCAGGACGAAGACGCCCATGGTCATATTGTGTTTGGCAAGTGTTTCCCCAATTTTATTCTGTAAGTCCGTATCCCTTTTCATCATTTGATTGTCCTCAAATGCAGTGAATCCCTGTTCGGCCATGAAATTTATCTGGTCTATGGGGTCTTCGCCTGCCAGGTTTTTGAACATCCCCAGATGTGGTGCATAATTGAGGTTGAATCCTTGTGATTTTGGTGCATTGGTTACTTTGGCAGAAGCCATATTAATTGCGCCCAATGTTCCAGCTGACGCCAGTGCTGCACTTCCGATAAATGATCTTCGCTTCATATCTTAATTTTTAGTGAGAGGGATTAGTATTTTATTTTGGAATATTCTCAAGTTTCTTTTCAAGCTCTGATGTTTACTCCATTCGGACAAAAACAATGCCTGCCAAGGCGAAACCGGGGTTCAGAAAAGGTGTTTCATCTTTAATTCAATTTATAACCCTTAGCCCTCAATACTCAATCGGGTGAGTATTGCCAAATCAATTATCACAAGCTACAATTTAAACCCTTGGGGATTACAAATCCGTGCGATCGGTTTGGCCGAACTTCTCAGGGTTTTCTATAGACAAACTTATTATGGGTGGCCAGAAATCCCATCCGCTCATAAAATCCCCTGGCCTTCCACCTGGATCTGTTCGACGCCAGCTCTATGTTGTCCCCGGCATGCCGGGTGAGCACCCATTTCAGGAGGCAACTTCCCATGCCTTTCCCCCGGTACCCATTGTCTACTATCAATTCCTGTACCTCGCACACCTTTTCCGGATGATGCAGCGGTTGGGACATATGGCTGCTTACCAGGCCACGGATGGCGCCCCCTTCCTCCAGCACCCAATATTCATATGCGGGATTTTCCAGATTGTCCAAATACTTATTCAGGAATGCACCGTATTCCATTTCCTCGCCTATAAGTTGGCGGAGCAACAAATAAATGTCTTCGGCATCCGAGCCTTCAGCCTTTCGCACTTTATATTCCATCGAAAACAAATCGTATCCCGTTGCTCACTGCGGAAGGAAAAATGCTGTTATGCGTTTCCCCCTCTCCCACTTCAAACTCCAGGTGTAACTGGGGAAGGTTCTTATCTTTTAGCCGTTTAACGAATTCAGACAGGTCTTCCGGCATATTCCAGTGTTCATTTACCTCCCGGTCGCCCACGGTACAATATATCCTGAGGTCTCCGCTGTGTTCGGACAAATGATCATCGATCCGGAACAAGAGTTTCCGGTCGTACCAGAGGGAAGGGCTGACCAGGATATACCCGTCAAATAGCCGGGGCCTGGTGAGCAAAGTCCAGCTGGCAAATAGCCCTCCATAGGAATGTCCGGTGATGGCCCTGAAATGGGTGGTGCGGAATTCCCGGTCTATATACGGCAAGAGTTCTTGTTCCAGGAAGTCCAGGAATTTTTTCCCGCCGCCCGAATAAGTTTCCTGAATTTCCGGAAATCCAACCGGTTCTATAGAATGCGTGGGGGTATAATCCCGGGTACGGTTGATCCGGTACCGGTTCGGACCGTCGTATGCGATCCCTACCAGCAGGATCTCCTGCAAGTGGTTTCTCTGAGAAAGGTGGTCCGTGATGTTTTTGGCGATCGCAAAGGAGTAATCCGCATCCAGTAGGTAAAGGACCGGGTAAGCTTTGGTGGGCTGCCTGAAATAGTCCTCCGGGTAGGAGATGTACAACTTGTAATCAATCCCGTTTACAGACGAATGCAGGTACCGCAATTCCGTATTCGGCATACTATAGGGTGTGGTGGAAACGTCATGGTTTTGTGAAAGGACCGGGCTGGAGAGCAGGCCAGCGAAAAGGGACAGGCAAAAAAGTCTATAAAACATTACAATTCTTATAACCCTGGTAGTAATTAAATATGGGAAGCTGTCCCCTGCAAGATATAAAAAGGCAGCCAAAAGACAAGCTGCTTCATTTACGTCAATGAAAGTAGTAATTCCGTTAACCAGTCTGGCACGGGATATACTACCTTGTATCCATTCTTCATAGGAATATCATTTCCGGCCTGAGGTGGCAATTTTGTGGGGAAACTGCCTTCCAGACCGGAAATTTTATGTTACGGGCACAATCATCCTGACTTTTGAGTTTGCTCCATTAGCGCAAGGCGATCCACCCGCCAACCCCCTTCCGGCCCCATAATTCTGCACAGAGTGTACTTTTAATCGAAAACATGCCCGCTTCAACGGTTCCCAGGAAGCTTTTTATTACATTTATGTGGGGCTCAAAACTTAACCTAATTCTTACCATGCCCGACAAAGGAATCCAAATCGTACTTTCCCTTTTGGAGAAAAGGGAATCCTTCCTGATCACCAAAGATTCAAACACCCAACTGGTTACCGAGTTACTTCGTGCCGAACGCCTGGGCTACGTCCAGAAAGAAGAAAAGACCTCCTTATATACCCTGAGTGAAAAAGGCCGGAAATGGATTTATTCCGGTTTCTACCAGGACGAGGCAGACTCCATTGCGGCAGAACCTGTGCCGGAACCCCGAAACGAACAGGCCCCGCTGCGTTTGGTCCCGAGCCACGATATCCGGGAAAATGGCCGCCTGCCACTAATTCACGCTGCTGGCCTGCTTCTGGGACTGCTATTCCTGATATTGGCCCTGGTTAAGTGGCTATGGGGATTTGGCGCTTAATTATCAGTATTCCCTGCTTACCCTCCCCCCACAAGCCTGTTGCGTTTCAGGTGTACCACTCAGGGGGTTCGCATTTCACCGATAAACTGAGTATTTCAGGGCGTTACGGCAGGTCGTAATTCAACGCAAAATACCTGGGTTTTATCGGTAATTAAGCATTTCCGCGTACACTTTAACGGAGATGTGTCGAAACTCGTCCACATTTTTTTATGCAAGCATAGTAATTGAGGAATTTTGTGTCTTAAACGCAACTCAATGAATAAACTACTACTCCTCAAAGAAATTTATCTGCAAGCTTTTAGAAACCTAGGCCACCTGCTGCTAAGGCGTTACTTTGAAGTCTTTGCCTGGTTCTGTTTCGCTATGTTCCTGGTGGTCCTGTACGCCTTTATTTTCAGGCTTTTCACCGGGTTTCCATTTGATTAGGCCCGGGGCGGTTTGCCAAGATGGCCCGTCTAACCACACCATTGGTAGATTCCGGGAGGAATTGGTATGCCAATTTTATGGACGTTTGCCAAATCCGATTATCTTAGGGCAAAAAAAGCAAAATGACAAAGTACTTTAAAGTTGTAATATGCCTTCTTCCGGCCCTGTTCTTTATTTCCTGCTCCTCCGAAAATGATAATAGCGAACCCCAAATCGTCCAGGCACAACTGGACGCCCTGGTAGGTACCTGGACCCTGGTAACCTATGAGGTAAACCCACCCCAGGATGTAAATAAGGATGGCACCGCATCGGCGAACCTCCTGGACGAACTGGACTGCCTGTCGGGTACCCTGGTACTAACCGATAAGTTGCGGTGGAACCGGACGATGGTACGGGTAATAGCCGCCCCGATAACCGGGGGTGCTTTCGGTATAGCCTGTGGGCCTCCCTCCAGTGATTCGGGAGACTGGCTGTTCCTGGACAATCAGTTGTTATTGGAAAAAGGCGCCGAGGGCACCTTTGCAATTAGCGGGACCACGCTCACCCAAACCGTGGGAGACGACCTGCCCGGGGTACGGAAAATGGTTTACCAAAAACTATAAATCCCGATTCAAGGCCTGTAGGTAAAAGATCCTTCCAGTTTGGTTCGGGAACTCCCGCCGATAAAAAGCTGAAATTCACCTGCCTCGGCTTCCCAGCGATTACTTGCCGTGTAATATGCCAGGTCTTCAGGGGCTAACTCGAAGGTAAGCTCGCGAGACTCCCCGGGCTGCAGGCTTACCAGTTCAAAACCCTTTAATTCCCTAACTGGCCGCGTACGGCTTCCCACCAGATCCCTCAGGTAAAGCTGCACCACTTCTGTTCCCTGGTAATCCCCGGTATTCGATATAGTACAGGTCGCCCGAATGCGGCCATTCCCTTCCAGGGTGGCTGCGCTTAATTGCAAGTTTGAATAGGTAAATTCAGTGTAACTCAGGCCATACCCAAATTCATACAGCGGGTCATTGCTTTCATCTATATAATGGGTCCAGAAAACAAGGCCAGGGGCAGGCAGGGTGGGCCTTCCCGTATTCTTATGGTTATAGTAGAGCGGGATTTGCCCGACGCTCCGGGGAAAAGTGGTGGGCAGCTTACCGCTTGGGTTGTAATCCCCGTAAAGCACCTGCGCTATGGCACGGCCACTTTCAGTGCCCAATTGCCAGGCTTCCACAATAGAGGGGACGTGTGCATCCGCCCAGTTTATAGCCAGGGGGCGCCCGTTCATTAGCACGAGAACGATGTTCTTATTCACGGCATAAACTGCCTCCAGTAATTCCTGTTGTAACCCGGGCAGATCCAGCGAAGTACGACTCCGACCTTCCCCCGTCTGAAAGCCGTGTTCCCCAAGGACCATAATCACCACGTCCTTACCTTTTGCAGCCTCTACGGCCTCGTCAAACCCGTCGCGGTTTGAGGTATTGATCCCGGTTTCCAATACAAAAGATGGGGTCCCCGTTACCAGGTCTGGGCCTTTGGCATAAGTGATGGTATTGCCTTTATAGGCTTCCAGCCCCTCCCGGACCGAAACGGCGGAGTTGGCGTCTGCCGCCAATCGCCAGCTGCCCAACGGGCTGTCCTTATCTGCCGCCAGGGGGCCAATTAACGCAATGTCAAGCCCCGAATGCGCCAGCGGAAGCAGGTGGTTTTGATTTTTAAGGAGGACTATCGATTTCCGTGCCATATCCAGCACCAATTCATGTTGTTCCTCGTTTCCCACGACCTGCTTTTCGCGTTCGGCATCGCAATATTTATAGGGATCATCCATCAGGCCCAATTCAAATTTTACCCTGAGGATGCGCCTAACGGCATCATCGATGAAGGCTTCTTTCACTTTTCCCTCTTTGACCAGGGATTCCAGGTTGTTTACAAAGAGATAGGATTCCATGTCCATGTCACAACCCGCATTCACGGCCAGCATGGCAGCTTCCTTGCCGTCCCTGGCGTAGCCATGTGGGATCATTTCCCCAACGGATCCCCAGTCTGAGACTACAAAACCCCGGAACCCCCAATCCCCCTTCAGGACATCGCGCTGGAGAAAGGAATTCCCGGTAGCCGGGATCCCGTTCAGAACGTTGAAGGCATTCATAAAAGTGGCTACCCCTGCATCCTTGGCCCCCCTGAAAGGCGGGAAAATAATGTTGTTGAGGGTCGCAGTTCCCACATCCACCGTATTGTAGTCCCGTCCCGCTTCGGAAAAACCGTAACCCGCAAAGTGTTTGGCACAGGCTGCGATGGTGTTGATTTCCGAAAGGTCGTTTCCCTGGAACCCCTTCACACGGGCAAAGGCAATTTTACTGCCGAGATAGGGATCTTCCCCCGCTCCTTCCATGATCCTGCCCCAGCGGGGATCCCTGCAGATATCCACCATGGGGGCAAACGTCCAGTTGATCCCACTCGCTGCCGCTTCAGAGGCGGCCACCCCGGCTGACTTACGGATGGCATCCAGATCCCAGCTGGCCGCTTCAGCAAGCGGGATAGGGCTGATGGTTTTATACCCGTGAATTACATCGAAACCGATGATCAAAGGGATCCCCAGCCTGGATTCCTCCACGGCTATCCGTTGTACCTTCCTGACTTCTTCGGTCCCCCGTACATTGAGCATGGACCCGACCTGCCCGGACCTCAGGTGGTCGTACTTTTTGGCGGCATCTCCCTCCGAAGGCGCCGGCCCCGTAACATCCCAGAAGCCATTATATTGGTTCATCTGCCCGATCTTCTCGGAGAGCGTCATCAGGGAAAGCAGGGAATCCACCTTTTGATCAAGTACCTGAGCCTCTTTCGCGGCTTCCGCCGTAGACATCTGTGCCAGCATCCCCTGCAGGCAAAACAGGGAAAAGGTCCCTAAAATTAGTTTCTTCACAATTCTGAAATTTTACAGGTTAGCAGTTGCCTGAATATACGCGAAATCTTTCTTTATGCGGCTATACGACCAGCAGGAATCTTCCGGGCAGAGCCTCTGGGGAAGCAGCCTGCTAAGTAAAAAAGTGGTATACAAGGCCATTTGGGCTTCCCACCACAAATCAGGAGGCGCCTGAGGCCGGTGTAGGTTCCTTAAAACATATTTTTTAGATGCCAGGGGCTTAGACGTGGGGTCGGGCGGGCCATGAGGCCGTGTGCCCCGGGCGAAAAGGAGGCAGGGAAGCGGATGAAATGCGCCTTAAACGATTTCGGCATTCAGCCCGGCCTGAAGCAGTCGGCTGCAGCGGGGTTTGAGGTCATTGTATTCTCCGGTTTTCACCGTGCATTTTCCGTTGTAATGTACAATGAGGGAACATTGTTCGGCCTGCTCCGGCGTATGTTCGCATACATCGATCAGCGTGTCTATAACGTGCTCAAAGGTATTGACATCATCGTTGAAAAGCACAATTTCATATTGCTTTACGGTTTGCTCCTTCTGTAGTACTTCTTCCAGGATTTTTTCCTTAGAACTCATAGAATTAGGCTTTTACGTATAACCTAAAATACATATTTTGGAGATACCCACTGGCCTAAAACCTTATTTTTTTCAAATTTTAAATTTAGTTCCCCGCATTTTTCGGAAATGGCAGGAAGATCCTCCAAATAAAATCCACTTAGCAAAAGTATACCCCCCCGATTAAGGCTGCCGGCGTATCGAGGCAGGTCTTCCAGGAGGATGTTTCTGTTGATATTTGCCAGGATGATATCGTATTGCCTGTTTTCGAGCAGGCCTGCATCCCCCTCACGGACCTGGATAAAATCCTGTCCGTTTCTGGCGGCATTTTCCCGGGCGTTGGCATAGCACCAGGGGTCATTGTCAATAGCCACCACACTTCCTGCACCCCTCATGGCTGCCAGGATCGCCAAAACCCCTGTCCCACACCCCATGTCGAGGACAGCCCGTCCTGAAACTTCCAGTTCCAGCAACCATTCCAGCATGAGGCGTGTGGTTTCGTGATGGCCTGTCCCGAAACTCATTTTAGGTTCGATCACGATTTCGAATGCCGCCCCCGTCCCCTTATGGAATGGGGCGCGCACCAGGCAATCCCGGCCAATGGCGATAGGTTGGAAACTCTTCTCCCAAACGGCGTTCCAGTTCTTGCGGGAAAGCCTACCGACTCGATACCCGATCTCAAACTCCCCATTTTTCAGGATCTGTATCTCCTGCAGCAGTTCCTGCTTCCAGGCGGATTCCGGGATATAAGCCTGCAGCCCGTCTCCTGTTTCCTCAAAACCCTCAAAGCCCAGTTCAGACAACTGCGCAATAAGGATATCCGTGGCGGGTTGCAGGGGACGGATCTTAAAATTGAGGGCCATGTACATATGCTTACTGTATAGGATCGGGGCTTAGCGAAGCCCTCCGTCCTGGAGAATCAACGCGAACAGAGCCGGAACTATATCGCCCGGACGATCGCCAGGAAGTCATCCGCTACCAGGGATGCGCCGCCAATCAGGCCACCGTCCACGTCTGGTTTGGTAAAAATTTCCGCCGCGTTGTTTGGTTTTACACTGCCCCCGTACAGAATGGGCACCTTATTGGCCAGGGACTCATGGTAGGCGGCAGCCAGGGTTTCCCTTATAAATGCGTGCATTTCCTGGGCTTGCTCCGGGCTGGCGGTCTCGCCCGTACCAATGGCCCAAACAGGTTCGTAAGCCAGAATGATTTGATCCCAGGCCCCGGCATCGAGCAAAAAGAGGGCTTTCGAAAGTTGTTTCTTCACCACTTCAAAATGTTTGTCCGCCTTTCGTTCCTTCAATTCTTCCCCGAAACAAAAAATAACCCGCATTTTCTTTTTTATGGCGGTGTCCACTTTTTTAGCCAGCAGTTCATCGGTTTCCCCGAAATAGGTCCGCCTTTCCGAATGCCCAAGAATGACTGTATTCACCTGTATACTCTGCAGCATATCAGCAGAGATTTCTCCCGTGAAGGCCCCGCTATCCGCAAAATGCATATTCTGTGCAATCACTTCAATGGTAGATCCTTCCAGCGTACGGAGCGCATCCACAAGGTTCACAAATGCCGGGGCCACCATGACCTCGGCATCAGTATCGGGAAGTTTAGCCGAAAGTTCCGTCAGCAATTCCTCGGTCTCGTGAGGTTTTTATTCATTTTCCAGTTTCCGGCTACTATTTTGGTTCTCATAGATCTAATTGGTTTGTCGATTTATCATTTAGTTCGTTTTCTTCCGGCTTTCGCCCGGCACATCCCTGGCGTTACCAAAGGTCTGTGCCTATTTCAGATTTGCTGAAGGGGTGGTCAGGGAAACTGCAACTCCTCCAGGTCGTTATAATGTACTTTCTGGGCAATGGTCCCCTTATGGAGCACCAATACCCCCGGATTAGACCGTACAATTGTTTTAAGTGTCGTTTGGTCTGTAAAATAAAAAGGGAAATTAAGCTTGTATTTTTGCACCAGGCCTGATGCAAAGGCTTCGTCCGAGGCAGACATCCCGATTACACGGTATCCCTTATCCATGGCGCGATCGGTAACGTTTTTCAATTCCGGGAAAGCCTCTTCATGGGTCTGTGCCAGGTCATAAGCGATCACCATGACCAGGTTTTGTTCGCTCAACAGAACATCGGCATAGTCCTGCCCCTCCCTTTCAATGGTAAAATCGTGGATGGGGGGAATATAACCCTCCTGGATCTCGGAAGTTTCCACCCCGAGGAATTCCCCGTCCACCGATGGATAGTCCCCGTGGGTGACAATGGTTTTATCCTCCCCGTTTACCCTGAAGGTCCAGGCGTAGTCAAAGATGGGTTTAGGGGCACCTTGGGGAATGGTCATTCCCTCCCTGATGTTGGCGCCTATCTTATACGGCCGGAAATCAACGACCGGCAGGTGGTTGAGCACGTAATTTCCAAAGAGCCCGCAGGCCAGCAGGAAGAACAACACGACATATACCCTCGGGGCGGGTTTCAGGATAGGAGTGATATAACGCGACCAAGTGAAAAGAATGAGGATGAGTACCAGGAGTACCACATCCTTACTGAATGATTCCCAGGGAGTGAGTTTGATGGCATCCCCAAAACACCCGCAATCCGTGACCTTATTGAAATAGGCGGAATAAAAGGTCAGGAAGGTGAAGAAGATGATCATCAACAGCAGGCTCCATATCGTAAATCGCACTCGAAATCCAAGTAACAGCATAACCCCCAGCATAAACTCGAAAATCACGAGGAACAAGGCGATAGCCAGGGCATACGGGATCAGGAAGGGCAGGTTGAGCACCCCCAGACTGAAATACTCCTCCAGTTTAAAGGAAAAGCCCACGGGGTCGTTCAACTTTATAAGACCGCTTATTATGAAGAGCAGGCCTACGAGTATTCTGGCAATGCCGACCAGGTATTTCATGGGAGTTGCGCTTTGGGATTCAAATGGATCATGGCAAAAACCGAATAATTGATGATATCCTGATAGTTTGCGGCGATCCCTTCACTCACCAGGGTTTTTCCCTCATGGTCTTCAATCTGTTTTACCCTGAGTAATTTCTGAAGGATCAGATCGGTAAGCGAACTTACCCGCATCTCGCGCCAGGCTTCCCCATAGTCGTGATTCTTATCTTCCATCAGGGCTTTGGTCTCCACCACTTTAGCGTCATAGAGCTGCAGGGCCTCCGCTTCCGGCAAGTCCGGTTGTTCCGCCACCCCTTTGTCAAGCTGGATAAGGGCCATGATAGCAATAATTGATGATCCCTGTAAATTCGGACTGTTCGTCTTCATCGACCTTGCGGACCTTATTCTGCTGCAAGCTGCGTATGCGCTGGGCCTTGATAAAAATCTGATCGGTAAGGGAAGGCAGGCGGAGGATGCGCCAGGCGCTGCCATAATCTTTCATTTTCTTTTTGAACAAATCCCGGCAGGATTCTATGACCGCGTCGTACTGCTCCGAAGTTTGCCGCATGTAGTTCTTCCTAAATTTGCGTAAATTTCGCCTAAAATTTCGAATTGATCAAAAGTAGCGGTTTTAAAGGCCCACAGGCCATAAAACCCCAAAATCTTCCCTTCTTATGACGATCAACTGCCTCGGGCAACTCGTAGACCTGCAAATGCCCAGGGTAATGGGGATCCTGAACCTTACCCCGGATTCTTTCTTTGACGGCGGCCGTTTCAATAGCAAGGACCTGGCCGCCAAACAGGTGGCCGGGATGCTGGAAGAAGGAGCGGCCTTTATAGACCTGGGGGCTTACAGTTCACGCCCGGGGGCCAGGGATATTTCGGAAGAGGAAGAATCGTCGCGCCTGTTGCCCGTGCTCGAATTTTTATTAAAGACATTCCCGGGCATCCTGATTTCCGTGGACACTTTCAGAAGCGGGCTGGCTAAAAAATGCCTGGACCTTGGCGCGGCCATGATTAACGATATTTCGGCCGGAATACGCGATCCGCGGATGATGGCTGTTGTTGCCCCATTCCAGGCCCCATATATCATGATGCATATGAAAGGTACCCCGGCTGATATGCAGGGAAAAACGCAATATGACGACCTGCCCGGGGAGGTCATTTCCTATTTTTCGGAAAGGCTGGAAGTGGCCAGTGGGCATGGCATCAAAGACTGTATTGCCGACCCGGGCTTCGGTTTCGCCAAAACAACCGAACAGAACTTTGCCTTGCTTCGCGACCTGGATCAGCTGGCACTGGCCGGACTACCCATCATGGTTGGGTTAAGCCGGAAATCCATGGTCTACAAGACCCTGGGGCAAACGGCAGAGCAGGCCCTTAACGGAAGCACGGCCCTGCATATGGCAGCCTTGTTGAAAGGCGCCCGTATCCTGAGGGTACATGATGTCCACGAAGCCGTTGAGTGCATTTCCCTCTGGAAAGCATTGGAAAATAAATACCAGGAAGAAGGATGACAGGTATCGGCCTTATTTCCTAAATTTACAAAAACGGCATCGCTTGGACTATATAGATTTTCTGGATTTCAAGATCACCGACCTTATAGACATTACGCTGGTTGCCGTTCTCCTCTACTACATCTACAAACTGGTCCGGGGCACCGGGGCCATCAACATCTTTATAGGGATCGTCATCGTCTGGGGGTTCTGGAAGCTCACCGAACTCCTGCAGATGAAGATGATCAGCAGTGTGCTGGGAGGCTTTATGTCTGTGGGGCTGATTGCCCTGATCATCGTTTTCCAGCAGGAAATCCGCAAGTTCCTCCTGATGCTGGGTTCCACGAACTTCGGAAAGAACCGCAACCGCAAGTTCATCAGGCCTTTTAAATTCCTCCGGCAGGAAAGCATCTCCTCGATCACGGATGTAGACGCTGTACTTTCGGCCTGCGACCGAATGTGCAAAAGCAAGACCGGGGCCATCCTCGTGTTCGAAAAAAACAATGCCCTGGACTTTGTGGGCAGTTCGGGCGACGACATGAACATCGAAATCAACCAGCCCATCATCGAGAGTATTTTTTATAAAAACAGCCCGCTGCACGACGGGGCCATAATCATCCGCGGGAATTTCATAGTGGCCACCCGGGTGATCCTGCCCATTTCCAAGGAGCGAACCATTCCCCTCCGCTTCGGACTGAGGCACCGCGCCGCAGTAGGAATCACGGAAAAGACTGACGCCCTTGCCCTGGTGGTCAGCGAGGAATCCGGTCAGTTATCCTATATCAAGAACGGGGAGTTTGTGTTGTTCAAGGATTTTACCGAGTTGGGGATGATGATCAGGAAAGACCTGCAATAAACCTTTTGGTTATGGAATGCAAAAATTGCCAAAGACCGCTTACTTCCGATACCAATTTCTGCCTGCAGTGCGGCGCCAAGGTGATCCGTAACCGGCTCACGTTCAAAATCCTCTGGATGGATTTCCAGGAGCGTTTCCTCAATTATGACAACACGTTTCTACGTACGCTCATCCACCTGTTCAGCAGGCCGCAGGAGGTTATTCTAGGTTATATCGAGGGCGTCCGTAAAAAGTACATGGATCCCATCAGTTATTTCGGGATTGCACTGACCTTATCAGGGTTTCAGGTCTTCCTAACAAAGAGATTGTTCCAGAATAGCATCGATATGGATATCTTCCATTCGGGCATGAACCAGGAGGTTTTCAGGAAGACCTTTACCACTGCACTGGATTACCAGGCCCTGATCTTTGTCCTGATCATCCCCTTATTCGCCATCTGCGGATGGCTGGCCCTTAATAAACGACGGCATATCTTCACGGAGCATATCGTGACGACGACCTATATCCTGGCCCAGTATACTATTGTAACCACCCCGGTAAACATAGGTATGTTGTTCCTGAAACCAGAGATATATGCCAGTTTCGGGTTTTCGGGATTTTTACTGATGATTGCCTATGCCCTCTATGTTTACTATACGGATTGGTGAGTACTAGGTTTGGGAGGTTTCTTTTTAGGGCCTGCCTGTTCGTGATGATCTTCGGGGCACTTTATCTGCTTTTCTCCATCCTGATCATGATAACGCTTATCATAACCGGGGTAGTGTCTCCTGAGGAGCTGAAAGGGCCACACGGATAATTTGAGAAAAATCAGGCTACTTCTTCCTGCAGGAACTGGGCTTCGTACAGGTTGCTGTAATATCCCCCTTTTTTGAGCAATTCGCGATGGGTACCGGTTTCTACGATCCGGCCCGCATCCATCACCAGGATGGTATCGGCTTTCTTCACGGTGGCCAGCCGGTGGGCGATAATGATGGAAGTACGGCCTTCCGTGATCTTTTCGGTAGCCTGTTGTATCAGCATCTCTGTATAGGTATCCACGGAGGAGGTCGCCTCATCCAGGACCAGGATGCTCGGATTGGTCACATAGGCCCTCAGGAAGGCGATCAACTGGCGCTGCCCGCTGGAGAGCATGGTCCCCCTTTCCTTTACGTTGTACTGGTAGCCTCCCGGGAGGCTGCTGATAAATTCGTGCACCCCGATCTGCCTGGCCGCGTCTTCGATCGCCTCCTCCGAGATCGCTTCATTTTTAAGGGAAATATTGTTCGCGATGGTATCCGCAAAAAGGAATACATCCTGCAGGACGATCGCGATATGTTTCCTCAGGGACGACAGGCGGTACTCCTTGATATCGATCCCGTCGATCATGATATTTCCCGTTTGGATTTCGTAGAAACGGTTCAGTAAGTTGATAATGGTCGATTTTCCGGCGCCCGTCGCCCCGACAATGGCGATGGTCTGCCCCCTCCGGACTTCGAAGGATACCCCTTTTAAAACTTCTTCCCCCGGGATGTAGCTGAAGTGGACATTGGAAAATATTATATTCCCTTCAACCTGCTCCTTTTCAAATGTTCCGGTATCCTGGATATGGCTGCTCGTATCGAGGATATTAAATACCCTGTTAGCCGCCACCATCCCCATCTGCAGGGTATTGAATTTATCGGCTATCTGCCGCAGCGGACGGAACAACTCGCTTGAAAGCATGATAAAGGTGAAGATGATCCCGTACTCCTTCTGCTCGAGTTGGGTAATATTGAGCAACCCTCCATACCATACGATCAACCCAACGGTAATGGAATAAACAATATCGGCCACCGGAAAGAAAAAGGAGTTGTACCAGACGGTTTTGAGCCAGGCATTCTGATGCTTTTCATTGATCTTACGGAATTTTTGGCTTTCCAGATGCTCCCGGGTGAACAGCTGCACGATCTTCATCCCGGTCAGCCTTTCCTGCACAAAGGAATTCAGGAAGGCAACCTGGGCCCTGACATCGATAAAGGCGGTTTTCATGGCCTTCTGGAAGAGCCGGGTGGCATAGACGATCAGGGGTAAAAGTACAAATACGATGAGGGCCAGTTTCCAGTTGAGTATCAGCATAACCAGGGCGACTACCAGCATTTTCAGGAGGTCGGCCACAATCACAAAAAACCCTTCACTGAAAATTTCCCCAATGCGCTGCATATCGGCCACGGCCCGGGTGACGAGGACCCCGATAGAGGAATTGTCGAAATAGGACTTCTTAAAACTCAGCATGTGCTGAAAGAGGTTGATTCGGATGTCCCTGATCACCGATTCCCCCAGCCAGTTCGTATAATAATTGAACAACAACTGGCTGACGACCTGCAGTACCAGGACAATGGCCATAAGGAGGACCAGGTTCAACAGCCTTTCCGGATCACTTGGTTTGATGGCCTGATCAATGATCCACCCTACTACCATGGGCAGTAATACGGCAAAGGCGGAGATGAAGATGGCCGCCAGGGCCACCCCGTAGAATGTAAGGCGGTATGGACGGGTAAATGCCATCAACCGCTTGAAGAGTGTGTAATCGAATGCTTTCCCGCCTTCCTTACTCATACATTTGTTGTTTTTCGGGTGGGGAATGGCCCTTCCCCTGCCCGGGTTTTCCCATGGTCCCCTGCTATTCCACAGAAATATTCAGGTCCCGGGTTTAAAGAGGCCGGCCGGATAGCTGACCTGTGTCAAATATAATCCTTTTGCAGGTACAGAAACCCCGGCCCTGCTCCGGTCCCTGCTTTTTAGTATTGCCTTAACATCTTCCTGGCCCAGTTTCCCATGGCCTACTTCGAGGAGGGTGCCAACAATGGCACGCACCATATTGCGCAGGAAACGGTCGGCTGTAATGCTAAATACCCAATGGTGGCCCTGCCGGGACCATTCTGCCTGCCGGAGGTCGCATAGGAAGGTCTTAACATCCGAATTTGACCTGGAAAAGCAGCGAAAATCCTTATATTCCCGGAGCAGGGAAGCGGCCCTGTTCATCGCGTCCAGGTCCAGGTCCCCGGGTACATAAAATGCCGTATCCATAAAAAATGGATCTTTCTGCTTTACTATCCAGTACTCGTACCTGCGTTCCGTGGCATCGAACCTTGCGTGGGCCTTTTCGTCCACTTCAAGTAATTCCCGGACAGCGATATCCGGGGGGAGGAGCGCATTGAGACGGTATATGAAATGAGGGATGTCCTCCGGCGGGTCAAAATCCGCATGTGCCATCATCTCCCGCGCATGTACCCCTGCATCGGTCCGGCCGGCGGCAACCAGGGGTACCGAATCATTCAGCAGGATATTGAATGCGTCTTCCAGTACTTCCTGCACTGTGATGGCGTTGGGTTGGCGTTGCCATCCGTGGTACGCTTTTCCGAAATATGAGAAACGGACGAAGAATCGCAAGGTTTATGTTATTTTTGCAAGGGCAAAGATACCAGTTTCTACAATACGCCCGGAAGAAGACCGGGAGGGCTCCTGGCACGGCCACCGGAGCCATGCCCACCCAAAATTCAATGAATTTTCTAAAATGACCCGAATCCTTCTGCTTTCCGATACCCATGGTCATATGGACGAAAGCATCCTGAAATACGCAAAAAATGCGGATGTCATCTGGCATGCGGGGGACATTGGCAGCCTGGAGGTTAGCGACGCCCTGGAAGCTGTAAAACCCTTACGTGCGGTTTACGGGAATATAGATAACCATCTGATCCGAAAGGAATTTCCATTGAACCAGCGCTTCTTTTGTGAAGGGGTCGATGTATGGATAACCCATATCGGGGGCTACCCCGGTAAGTACGACCCCAGGATCCGGGAGGAGATCCGGGCGAATCCCCCGAAGTTGTTTATCAGCGGCCATTCGCACATCCTGAAGGTGATGTGGGACAAGAAGTTGGGCGTATTGCATATGAACCCCGGGGCCTGCGGGCGGATCGGGTTGCACCAGGTGCGCACCATGCTGCAGTTCGCCATAGAGGGGGAGGAGATCAAAAACCTGGAGGTAATAGAACTGGGGAAGCGGTAAGAGGCACCCGGAATTACCAGCATGCCGAAAGGCGGGCAGGTAGGGTAGCCGATCCGGGCCCGGTGTCATTTACGCCACCGGGTCACCACGGCCCGGCCCTGGAACCCCCGGGGATTTTCAAAACAGGATTTCTGATTTTTGAGGGGGTACCCCCCTCCCCGCGCAAAAGATATTTCTGCAAACTGCAAAATACCATCATATTCAGGAAATGTCCATTCCCCTCAGTGCTGAAGCTCTCCGATTGCCGCCCTTAAACCATAACGGTTTGCGCCCATAAACGATGATCCGGCCACTCAGCGCGATTTTCAGCCTGGCCCCAAATGCAAACCCCCGTAGCGAGCTCAGCTCTACTACGGGGGACGCACTAATACTACTAAGATGTTAGGTTCAACGTAGGCGATCAACAGATTTTACGAGATCTTCATCCTTCTTAACGGCCCTGTTGGCGAGGACCAGAAAAACGATAGAAAAAACAGGAATCAGCATCCCAATACCCTTCTCTGAAACGGGAGTTTCTCCGGATAAATTTAGCGATCGGTAAACGAAAAATCCTAGTAAAAAAAGGTTCAATACATATATTGAGTCGGTTTAAAATAAACTGGTTCTTGCGGAACTTATAGAACATGACTGCAATTACCGCAAGGGCCGCAGAGCCATAGAAAACGGAAAGATCATCAGGTCGTTTTGCGCATAAATTTCCTGCCCGGCTGCATCAGTCCACAGGTTCAGCCAAAAAGGAAATACGCCGGCGAAAATGGCCACCACTAACATGTATACCGTCTGTATTCTTTGCAACATTGCGTATTTCTCTGTAGGATGGGCAAAAATACAGGTCTTTTTAAAAAATATCAGTGAAATATTGAAAATAATTTGTAATATTGTCGCGTAATTAGCTATAGTACTTACCGATAGGGACCTCATTTCCCCGTAATTACCGAATAACACGATACTTCAGAATTCAAATTTTTTTGAACGTTAATCAATTATTACACACTCAATGTTTGAGATATCAGATTTAAAAGCAAAGAAGCTGCCCGAGCTTCAGGGCATTGCCAAGGATTTAAACGTACCCAAGTACAAAACCATGAAAAAACTGGACCTCGTATATCAGATCCTAGATGTACAGGCCAGCAACCCCAAAGTTGTCAACGAAGACTCCCCAAGCCAGGACCAATCGTCTGAACACAAATCCAAAAAGGAACGGGTTCCCAGAAATTCACCCAAAGACACTGACAACAAGCAAAACAACGGCCAGGACCAGGATTCCAAAGACCAGCAGAAACACCAAAGCGGACCCCATAATAAAAAAGATCAACAGAAGGGCAGTTCCCCTCAAAACAAGGGTAAGCGGAACACCCATCACAACAATAAGAACGGGCAGGAGAAAAGCAGCAACTACGATAAAGACCTGAAAAACAAATACAAACAGCCGGAGTACGAATTTGACAGCATTATTGAAAGCGAAGGCGTTCTCGACATTATGCAGGACGGCTACGGCTTCCTGCGGTCTTCGGATTACAACTATTTGTCCTCTCCCGACGATATCTACGTTTCCCAGTCGCAGATCCGGCTTTTTGGCTTGAAAACAGGGGATACCGTACTGGGCAACGTCCGCCCTCCCAAGGAAGGTGAGAAATATTTTCCGCTCATCAAGGTGAACAAGATCAACGGCCTGGATCCACAGGTGGTACGGGACCGGGTGGCATTTGAACACCTGACCCCCCTATTCCCCAGGGAAAAATTTAAACTGGCCGAGCGGCAGAGCAATATCTCCACGCGGATCATAGACCTCTTTTCCCCAATCGGAAAAGGGCAGCGCGGGATGATCGTTTCCCAGCCAAAGACCGGGAAAACCATGTTGTTGAAAGACATTGCCAACGCCATCGCGGCCAACCACCCGGAAGTTTACCAGATCATCCTTCTGATAGACGAACGCCCGGAAGAGGTTACCGATATGCAACGTAACGTCAGTGGGGAAGTGGTTGCTTCCACCTTCGACAAGGAAGCCACCGAGCACGTCCGCGTAGCGAATATCGTACTTGAAAAGGCTAAAAGGCTGGTTGAATGCGGACATGACGTGGTCATCCTCCTGGATTCCATCACCCGGCTGGCACGCGCCTACAACACCGTACAACCCGCATCGGGCAAGGTTTTAAGCGGAGGTGTGGATGCCAATGCCCTGCACAAGCCCAAGCGCTTTTTCGGGGCTGCCCGGAACATCGAAAACGGAGGCTCCCTTTCCATCATCGCTACCGCTCTTACCGAAACCGGTTCCAAGATGGACGAGGTGATCTTCGAGGAATTCAAGGGAACCGGCAACATGGAATTACAACTGGACCGCCGTATCAGCAACCGCCGTATTTTCCCGGCTATCGACCTGATCTCATCCTCGACCAGGAGGGACGACCTGCTGCTTGATGACAAAGTGATCCAGCGCATGTGGATCATGCGTAAGTACCTGGCGGATATGAACCCCGTGGAAGCCATGGAATTCATGGAGCAACGCATCAAACAAACCAAGAACAACGAGGAATTCCTGATGACGATGAGCGAATAGGATATCCGGAAGATATTCGTTGTTTACTTAGGATTTCCAAAGATTACACTGACTACCCCAGGGGTGAAAACCCCTGGGGTTTTTCGTTCTTAAGGGGGTGAGACATCGATTAAAATTCAAGAAAACTGGATTTCCTGCGAATATGTACTACATTTAAGGAGCCAAAAAGTTCCCAAAGCTGTTTATCGGAAATCCTTTCAACCAAATGAAAAAATCGAATTTTCTACCTTATTGTTTTTATTGTTTTATGGCATTGCCTTTCCTAATGAGCCTGGGATGCCGTGAAAAGCACGAACCCGGGGAGAATGCCGCTTCCGCGGAATCAGTTTCCAAGGAAGCCGTAAAGGCGCCTGCACAAATTATCAGCATGGATGAAGCCCAGAAGCTGTTTGATACCTATGGCGAACGCCGGGTTCCCCTAATTGAACGATTTGAAATCCCCAACGCCGAAGCGGGCGCTTTTGAAGCAGCCCGGTTTACCTCCTTCGATTATACCACCATCAAACAATACCTGGCTTTTATAGAGCAGGAGGCGGACAGTGCCGATGTGGACATTTCCTCCCTGCGCCTTTACTTCGGGAATTACCCTTCCCGGGACGAACTGGGCGAAGGGGTCGCTGAGGAAGATGCCAGAAAAAATACCATTTTCATTGTGCCTACCCTGAAAAAAGACGGGCAGGAATACGGCTTCTTTATACAGGAAGGACCGGACGGGCAGCGCAAAGCAGTGCCCCTGGTGGAACGGGGAGGAGCTGCCCAGGGGATGGGTGGCCTGAAGGAAGCAGAATCGCGTTCCTATGCCGGTTTTGCTCCGGTTTCCGCTCCCTTTCTCCTACCCGGAAATCAGAGCCTGATCCTGAATCGCGGAAATACAGGGCCGCCACCAAACAATGATTTTTAGGTCGCTGTAAACCGGCTCAGAAACAAGATATTATTTTATGCGCAGCTTCCTGGAAAACGCATTCATGATTTCCTACGCGGTGGTGGTGGTGCTTTCAATCATTAAGTATCCCAAATACTTCGACACCCCTTTGCGGTACCTGCCGATAATATTTTTTTACACCCTGCTAACCGAATTCCTGGGAGGGATTATTCTTTTTAACGACAACTGGCGCTTTTTCGGCAACGATTTGTTGGAATATTACAACCTGGTTATTTACAATATTTACGCGATTGTTTTCTTCCTTTTTTTCTTTTATATCTACTATACCTATCTCGGTAGCAAATTATTCCGAAAGTTCGTAGTTATCGGCGCCCTGTTGTTTATAGCGGTAAGCCTGGTAAATCCCTTTTTCCAATCCTTCCTGTTTACTTCCCAGACCTGGGCATATGTTACCGGAACGCTGGTACTATTGGTCAGTATCGGGCTGTATTTCTGGGAACTGAAGCATGTGGAAAGCGCCCCGGACTGGCGGCACAACTTGCTTTTTTGGATCTCCCTGAGCCTGTTTATATTTTATGCCGCCTATTTGCCCATTGAGATATACCGTTACCAAAACCTCTACCAGGGGGGGCATGAACCCGCCTACGTACGTAGTATCGTGCATGCCCTCATCCTCCTGATGAACATCTTGATATCTGTAGGGTTCCTCCTTATGAAAAATCAACCACAGCCAATTAAGCGGTGAGCGGGCCCAAACAAAAAGCCCCGGACAGGGGTCCGGGGCTTCACTGGTATCTTTATGGGAAGGAACTATAGAGTACCTACCTGTTTCATCAGCTTACTTTTCAGGTTGGCGGCCTTATTGGCATGAATGATGTGGCGCTTGGCCAGCTTGTCGATCATACTAACGACGCCGGGCAGCATCTCCTCCGCTTTCTTTTTGTCGGTTTCCGACCGTAGCTTCTTGATCGCGTTCCGGGTAGTTTTGTGCTGGTAGCGGTTTCGCAGGCGCACGGCCTCGTTCCTTCTGATTCTTTTTAATGCCGACTTATGATTTGCCATCTTCCTTACTTATGTTATTATCTCCGGAGACTTTTCCTCCTATATCCGTAGCCCGTAGGGGAATCGAACCCCTGTTACCAGGATGAAAACCTGGCGTCCTAACCCCTAGACGAACGGGCCAATAGTTCAATCTGGTCTAAACGGGCGGACTACTATAGCCAGTTCCTGTAGCCCGTAGGGGAATCGAACCCCTGTTACCAGGATGAAAACCTGGCGTCCTAACCCCTAGACGAACGGGCCGTAAAATAACGCGTATACGCCAACCCACCTTCCGGTTAGGCAGGTGCAAAAATACAATTATTTTTTACTACCGCAACACCTGCCTGCTAATTTTTGCCAGCGCCTAATATGCTTTGGCAAACAGTACTCTCCGGGCCGAAGGTTTGCCCGTTACCATACAGCTTCCGGGCTCGGTGTCAGGCGTTAAGGGAATACATCGGATGGTTGCCTTGGTCTCCTCCTTGATGCGTTCTTCCGTTTCCGCAGTGCCATCCCAGTGGGCCAGAAAGAAGCCGCCTTTGGTTTCCAAAAGGTCTTTGAATTCCTCATAGGAATCCACCTTGGTGATATGGTCATCGCGGAACGCCTCTGCCTTTTTGAAAATCTGTTGTTGGATATCATCCAGCAGGAATCGGATCCTGGAGACCACGTCTTCGTCCTTTACCGTCACTTTTTCCAGGGTATCGCGCCGGGCGATCTCACAGGTACCGTTATTCAGATCGCGTTGTCCCACGGCCAGCCGGATGGGCACCCCTTTTAATTCGTATTCGTTAAACTTGAATCCGGGCTTGTGAGTATCCCGGTCGTCATATTTAACGCTGATGCCGCTTTCCCGAAGCTCTTTCAGCAGGGGATCTATCTTTTCGGCTATAGCCTTCCTTTGGTCGAGCCCCTTATAGATGGGTATGATCACCACCTGGATCGGGGCCAGTTTTGGGGGAAGCACCAAACCGTTATCGTCGCTGTGGGTCATGATAAGTGCCCCCACCAATCGGGTAGACACCCCCCAGGATGTGGCCCACACATAGTCCTGTACCCCTTCCTGGTTGTCGAATTTCACATCAAAGGCCCTGGCAAAATTCTGCCCCAGGAAATGCGACGTGCCGGCCTGCAGGGCCTTGCCATCCTGCATCAACCCTTCAATGCAATAGGTTTCCACGGCACCCGCAAAACGTTCACTCGCGGTTTTGGTGCCCTGTATTACCGGGACGGCCATATATTCTTCGGCAAAGGTTGAGTAGATCCTGAGGATCAATTCTGCTTCGTCTATTGCCTCCTGTTTCTCTGCGTGGGCTGTATGCCCTTCCTGCCAAAGGAATTCGGCGGTACGCAGGAAAAGGCGGGTGCGCATTTCCCAGCGCACCACATTGGCCCATTGATTGATGAGCAGGGGAAGGTCCCGGTAAGACTGGATCCACTTCCTGTAGGTGTCCCAGATAATAGTCTCCGAAGTCGGGCGTACAATGAGCTCCTCCTCGAGCTTAGCCGTCTCATCCACCACAATTCCGCTCCCGTCCGGGGCGTTTTTCAGACGATAGTGTGTAACCACTGCACATTCCTTAGCAAAGCCTTCCACATGGCTCGCTTCCCTGCTTAAATAGGATTTCGGAATAAAAATGGGGAAATATGCGTTTTGGTGCCCGGTTTCCTTGAACATCTTATCGAGCTGCGCCTGCATTTTCTCCCATATGGCATAGCCATACGGTTTGATCACCATGCATCCCCTCACCCCAGAATTCTCCGCCAGGTCGGCTTTTAGTACCAGCTCGTTATACCATTTGGAATAATCTTCGCTGCGTTTCGTCAGATTTTTGGCCATTCAAAATACTTTGGCATAAAACTTGTGCCATTATTAACATAATTAGTTCGGTAAAACTAGTTAATTTTAGTATGTTCAACAATATAATTTTAGCGTGATGAGACATTCCTTACCCCACCCCGTAAATGGAGGAAGTATGATGATAGTGCTGCTGGGTCTCTTTCTGGCATCCTGCGGTTCCTATCAACAGGCGTCCTATTATGACAATGACGGTATTTACTCAGACGAAGCCCAACGGGTCGCCGTGGAACGCCATCCGCAACCGGCCAGGCAGCAAGCCACCGATAAGAACAATGTATACGGGGAGTATTTCGGGCAAAAAGCCGATGAATATGGAGAAATCCTGGACAGCGAAATATTCACCGATGTAGACAGCTATTCGGGAGTCGCCCAGGACAGCCTGAGCGCCGATACAGAACCTGATTATTACTATGACCCCAACAATACCTATAATGGCTATGGCGGCTGGGGAGACAACGCCACTGATGTTACCGTGAATGTTTACGACAACTGGGGCTGGGGAGGACTGGGCTTCGGCTGGGGTTATCCCTGGTATTACAATACCTACTGGGGCTGGGGTTATCCATATAGTTACTATGGAGGCTATTACGGCTGGAACAGCTGGGCCTGGGGATGGAATTCATACTATTGGGGCTATCCCGGTTACTGGGGAGGCTATTACGGCTACCCTTATTACGGCTATTCCTATTATGGCTATCCGTATAACCATTATGGCCGCGGCTACTACGGGTACGGTAAATATGCTTATAGCCGCTCAAGAAGGGGTATTTATGACCATGCCCTGGCCGCTAACGGCCTGCGCGGACGATCTAACCTGAGCTCTCGCCTCAGCAACGCAGATAATTCCCGTTACCGAACCAATTCGGGTCGTTCGAACCTCAATACCCGGTCGTCCTACGACCGGAGTACATCCAAATACCGCACCAATTCCACTACCCGCCGATCAGTGGGGGTGGATGCCATGGAAAGAAACCGCGCCTACCGCACCAGCAGGAGCACACGAGCCCTGCCCCGTTATGACAGCCAGAGCAGGAACAACCGCATCTACGGGGGTACCGCCAGGAGCGGGGCCTATTCGGGCAACGGAAACACCAGCAGGACTTACAGCAATAACCGGGGGACCTACAGCAGAACGGCTCCGGCCAGAAGTTCGGGCTATTCACGCTCCAGCACCCCGAGCCGTAGTTCGGGCAGCAGCGGATATTCCAGGGGCTCCTCCAACTATCGCAGCTCGGGAAGGAGTAGCTCCCCTCCCAGGAGTTCAAGCTATCGAAGCTCGGGTAGTTCCTCCCGAAGTTCAGGAGCGGCCAGAAGCTACTCGGCACCGAGCAGGTCTTCCGGAACACGTTCTTCCGGAGGCGGGCGCCGATCGCACTAAAATCCCATTATACATCCTCTAAACAGACGCACAATGAAAAGGTATTTCACTTTCATTTTACTCTTGCTATGCGCAGTCGCAAGCAGCCAAAATATTCAGGACGTACTCCGATATGGCACAGAAGACCTTCAGGGAACGGCCAGGTACCAGGCCCTGAGCGGTGCTTTTGGCGCCCTTGGTGGCGACCTGTCTGCCATAGGGACCAACCCGGCTGGCTCCGCTGTTTTTATCAACAGCCAGTTTACGGTCTCGGGCCGAAATTATAACCGGAACAACGACGCGACCTATTTTGGGAGCCTGAGTAACCGGACCATGAATTCGCTGGAGCTCAATCAGCTGGGTGGGGTATTTGTTTTCAACAAAACCGGCGGACAGTCAGACTGGAAGCGGTTTTCCCTGGCATTCAACTACGACCTGGTTGGGAATTTAGACAATGAACTGTCTGTCCGTGGAAGCAGCAACCAGGGGTTGGATACTTATTTTTTAGGAATCGCCGATGGCGTCCCTTTCGGCAACCTCCTCTTGCAGGACGGTGAATTTTTAGAAAATGCCTACCTGGACATTGGATCCAGCTACGGGTTCGAGACCCAGCAGGCCTTTCTGGGATATTTTGGCGGGATCATCGACCCGGTGGACGCCTCAGATGATTCCAATACGCAGTATGTATCCAACAGCCAGTACAATACGGTAAACCAGGATTACTTCGAAAGCACCAATGGCTATAACAGTAAATTTACAGCGAACATAGCAGGCCAATACCAGGATAATCTCTACCTGGGAGCTTCCCTGAACTTTCACACAGTGCTCTATGAGAGTACCACGTTGTTCGATGAAAACGGCTATGATCCGGCATCCCCTATCCAGTTCTCCTCTTTCGACAACCTGTTGCGTACGGAGGGTTCAGGCTTCTCATTTGGGTTGGGTGCCATCGCCAAGTTAAACGAGAGTGTCCGCCTGGGCGCCAGCTATCAGTCGCCTACCTGGTACCGGCTGACGGATGATACTTCCCAGCGGATCAATTCAGACCTGGCAGATAGCGACATCGGATTCATCGATTTCAATATCGTGAACCTCTATGACGCCTACACCGTCAAAACGCCCTCAAAATATACCGGTAGCCTGGCCCTTATTTTCGGCAAGGACGGGTTATTGAGTTTTGACTACAGCTACCAGGATATGTCGCAAGCCGAACTCCGGCCCAAATCTGACCCGTCTTTTTCTTCTGAGAACAATTATATCAGCGGGGCCCTGGGCGGCGTTTCCACCTTCAGGGTCGGCGGGGAATACCGCATAGACCAGGTGAGCCTGCGCGGGGGCTATCGCTTTGAACAAAGTCCCTATAATGACGGGCAGACGATAGGCGATCTCAACGGGTTTTCCGCTGGCTTGGGGTATAATTTTGGCGCCAGCCGCCTCGACCTCGGATTCAGCCGTTCTGAAAGGGACCGATTCAAATACCTGTATGATGTGGGCTTTGATACCCCTTCGCGTATCAATGCCGTCAACACAAACGTCACTTTGAGTTACACACTGAATTTTTAGTCAAAGAACATTTCAGAATACCCCCCCTACCTAAAGGGGAGATTTTGTTTAGAATTATTCCCGAATGGGGTTATAGGTTTTATTCTTATCCTAATAATGCCGCTTCCCCCGTTTCCATTTAGGGAGTAAAAGGCACCTTCAGTATAAAAAACGAGGGGGACTCGTAACTTTTGGTAGCTATAAAAGCCTCCGTCTCCGACATGTCTAAGATCTAAACCTGTGTGTCTCGACTCCGCCCGACATGACAGGTTTAGTTGGTATCGTATTAATTTCTTTTAATTTTTACTTTAGCGATACTGTTACAGGTGATCCTGGAGGTCACCCTGAACTGTCATCCAGAACTGTCATCCCGAGCGGAGTCGAGGGAGGTGTCGAAGGAGGAGTCAAAGGGGAAATATCATCACTCCTCCGTCCCTTCGGGACACCCCCGGCGCTCGTGTACCCGGGCGGGGTGTTGGGACCCCTCCGTCCTCCCGCGATGCGGGAGTCCACCCCCGACGCTCGCGTTACTCGGTCGGGGCAGGCTTCACTTTGCAGGGGAGGATTACTTCTACTCATAAATTAAAATAGAAGTAACAATACCAAATGCGGGGAATCCTTTTGTTCAGAACAGGCGAACAAAAAAAGCCGGGCCAATTTTAGGTTGCAGCCATGCCAGCCTGTCTCAACTCCGCTCGACACGACAGGTTTTGTTGATATCGAATAAATGTATTTTAATTTTTGCGATAGGTTTACAGGGGATCCGGGAGTCCCCTCCTTTTGAAGGAGGGGTGCCCCGACCACAAGCGTCGGGGCGGGGTGGTTGAAACCACACCGTAACCAAAGTTTAAGGGCGAAGACGTCTCCTTCTTTACCGAACCAGGGAAAAATGGGTCCGTACGCTGTTGGCCACGATGACCCCGCTTTCATCCCTTGAATAGTCGAGGCGGAACCAATAGTCCGAGGACGGCATAGGCCGCCCGTTGAACGTGCCGTCCCAGCCGATGGTGTTTGCGTCCAGTTGTTTGAGCAGTTTCCCGTACCGATCGAATATAAATACGGTTGGGTCTATGAGCGTTTCTATGCCCAGTACGTTCCATGCATCGTGGATACCATCCCCGTTGGGAGTGAAGAATTTAGGGTATCCCACCACCAGAAACGGGATGGGATCGGTAATCCCACAGCCGTTCTTATCGTTGATCACCACCGTATTCTCGCCCGGGGGAACGTCCATAAAGACGGGAGAATCCTGAAATTCGCCCCCATTGATGGCATATTCGTAATCCCCGTTGCCCTGCACAAACACTTCGATGTTGTTGCTATCTGAAAGGTCGTCGAGTACATCCACCCGATCCAGTACCGGGGTCCCGTAGAAAGTGATGAGGATATCATCGGTTATGGTGGTATTCAGAGTAGTCTGTATGGTGACAAAATACCGCCCTGAATTCGGGCTGGATACGGTAAGTTCCGCGCCAGACGGGCCCGATCCCGGCAAGGTGGCATCCCGGGTGCCATCGTCCTCATAATCCACTTCCCACACCACACTGGCAATGTTAGGTCCGGCAGGCGAACGCAGCGCGCTGAGGAGGATATCGGGATCGCCTTCACAGGCCACGATATCCAGGCCTAAAAACTCATCCCGCAGGGTGCAATCCAGCGCATTATCCTGGTCGGCCTCAACCGACGTCCCAGTAAAAGTCAGGGTATAAGGTTCCGGATCTCCGTCAAAGTTGGTATTGAAATTATTGATCAGCAAATAGTAGATTTCGCCGGCTGTAACGTCGATCCACGCATCATAGGTGTTTTGGTTGGCCGTCAGCGGAGGTTCCCCCTGTTGCCCGTTTTCGGGATTTTCCCCAACCCCTGTGAATCGCGTGTTGTTCACCTCATAGTTGCAGCGAATGGGTTGCGCCGTGCCGTTGCTGATACTCGCACAGTCCACATCGGGGCCGTAAAGTGCGAAATCCCATTCGGCTGTGACGGTCGTCCCGTTAGAAGGGAGGGCCTCGATATCGAACCCGATCCGGCCGTCGGTCCCGGCTCGGAATACATACCAGGAGGTGTTGTTCTCAATATTGGCCGAACTAACACTCCCTTTCTCCAAACACCCGCTTTGCCGGATGACGTCCGGATCAAAATCGTCTATATCCCCGCTGCCATCCGCAAAGGCTACAATAGTGGTGTCTGCGCATACGGGAATCGCACTTCTGCAGTCCGGGGAATTCTGGGCAACAGCCGAAAATGTGCCCAGAACGGATATGAATAGAATACGAAGGAAAGTCCGCATGTAAGAAGGGCTATCGTTTTTTTGGTCATAACTATAACTCGAAGGCCCCGGATTTAGTATATCCCGGATGGATTTTTAGGCTGATTATCGATGAACAGGCTTCGCCACTCCGGAGCCGTCTTCAGCGCTTTAGTGAAAAGTGGTTGGCCAGGTGGCGGGCTTCCACCCGTTGCCCGGTGCTATCCGTATATGTTAGCTTGAACCAATAGTCCGAAGCCGGAAGGTTGCGGCCCAGAAAAGTACCATCCCAGCCCGGGCTTTGGGCATTTAGTTGCCCGAGCAACTTCCCGAAACGGTCATAAATGAATACCTGAGGGTCATCGAGCAATTCGATCCCTTCTATTTGCCATAAATCGTTGTTGCCGTCTCCGTTCGGGGTAAAGAATTTTGGAAAGCCCACTACGGTCAGTGATTCAGTGACGCTACCACATCCCAGGAGATCCTGTACCGTAACCGTATGCATCCCGGCAGGGACATGGGTAAAAAGGCCGGTATCCTGGAAGGGGCCATCATCTATACGGAATTCGAAACTTCCGGCAATATCCGTATGAACTTCCACTGAATTGTTTTGTTGGAGATCGTCTATCAGAATTTCCGAAATAGCCGGGGTAAGTGAAACCGAGACCGCTACGGTAACCGTGGTGGTACAGCCCGGGCCCCCGAGCAGGTTGGATATAGTTACGGGGTAAGAGCCGGCTCCGGTGACCGATATAGCGGGGGTTTGTGCCCCGTTGCCCCAAGTATACCGGTAATTCGGGTCCGGGCTCATATCCCCAATGGTCACAGCCGTCTGGTCGTCACATATGGCCACTTCGGTAGGGAAATCCACCACCGGAGGTTCGCCAACGGAAATAGTAAAGTTGCGGGAACTGTCAAAACAGTCCGCATTCGCCACCGAAGTCGTCCGGACAAAAATAGTGTGGGTGCCGGCAGTCAGTGGATAATTTTTGGGAATGGGATGGGCGCCGGTCAGGGCATCGCCTAAGCTTGCGTGGTAGCTCACCGTATACGCCCCGGGGTTTTGCCCCCCCAGCGCCTCGGCATCCTTGCCCCCAAGGTCGAAACTACCCTGGGAGGAACAGACGGCCTCATCGGCAACCGGATAGGTGGTTGGGCTGGCGGTAAATCCCACTTGTACGTCACTGTAGATCGTTCCTGAAGGGGTTACCACTTCCACCCGGTAAAAGGCAGAGGAGGGAACCGTATAGGTAGGGCCGGAAGCGCCGCTTATGGCCTGGAAACCGCTGCCATCATCCCGGTACCAGGAATAACTCGTCGCATTGGGGGTTGTGGCATCCAGGGTCACATTCTCACTATCGCAGGCTGCAACAGGCGGCCCCAGGAGGTTGCTTATGATGGAACAATCCAGGGCGTCATATGGATTGGTCTGGAAAATCTCCCCGGTAAACCGTATGGAAAATCCGGAATTGGTATTGCTGAAATTGTTGATCAGCAGGTAATAGTCCTGCCCCGGGCTAACCTGCAGCCAAGCTTCGAATAGCACGGAAGAGGGATTCCCGGTAGGGTCCTCCCCCACCCCCATATAGGCTTCCTGATCGCTGTTGTCAAAAAAGTTACAGCGAACGGGGGCTCCGAGGTTGCCACAATCGTCGGATTGATACAGGGCGAAGTCCCAGTCCTCGGAGGTGTCGAACCCGATAACGAATCCAAGCTGGCCGGAAGCGCCCGTCCTGAAGCGGTACCAGGCCGAATTGGATTCTATGCTTCCGGTAGTGGTTTGTTCCAGGCAGCCACTGGTGGCCGCCCCGTTAAAATCATCAGAACCGTATCCCAGGGTGCCTCCGTTCACCGGAGTATCGTTGCAGATTGGGATCGCATTCAGGCAATCCGGAGAAATCTGTGCCTGGAGGGTATGGGTCACCCATATCGTAACCATGGAAACAAGTAAACCCCTACACGTCATAATCTGCCATGAATAATCCCTAACCTAAAGATATTGCCCTGATATCCTTAACACTAATTTATGTTGTGTATGCATGGATTCGGGCTACTAAGTGGCATTTTATGTATATCTTTGCCTTTTGAAATGGGCAACATCCTATGAAAATAGACAGCACTGTGAAAGAGCAACATGACGCCATGGGGGACGATCATATTTCTTCCTCCGAAGAAACCCCTATCCGCAAAGATGCCTTCGCCCTAAGCGATGCGGAAAAAATTGAGAGGATCCGTGAAAATATCAAAGAAATACTTATCACCCTGGGGCTCGACCTCGATGACGACAGCCTGAGCGGAACCCCGGATCGGGTGGCCAAAATGTATGTCAACGAAATTTTCAGCGGACTCAATCCCAAGCACAAGCCAAAGTCATCTACTTTCAGTAATAAATACCAGTATGGGGAGATGCTGGTGGAGAAGAACATCATCGTATATTCCACCTGCGAACACCATATGCTTCCCATAGTGGGCAAGGCCCATATTGGCTATATTTCCAGGGGCACCGTCGTGGGGCTTTCAAAAATGAACCGCATCGTCGATTATTTCGCCAAACGCCCCCAGGTACAGGAACGCATGAATATCCAGATCGTAAAGGAATTGCAGCGCGTCCTGGGGACAGAAGATGTGGCCTGCGTCATCGACGCCAAGCATTTATGTGTGAATTCCCGGGGGATCCGCGATGTGGATAGCAGTACCGTTACTTCAGAATTCGGGGGAAAGTTCAGGGAAGAGTCCGTTCGCAGGGAATTCCTGGACTATATCAACCTCGACACCAACTTTAATGGCGTTTAGCACTCATGCAGTTATACAAGAGCCAATCCCTTAAAATCCATAATTCTCTTTCCGGTTCCAAAGAAGTTTTCGAACCCCTGCACGAGGGGCAGGTGGGAATGTATGTTTGCGGCCCTACGGTTTACAGCAATGTGCACCTGGGCAATTGCCGCACGTTTATGTCATTTGACATGATCTTCAGGTATTTGAAACACCTGGGATACAAAGTCCGCTATGTCCGTAACATCACCGATGCAGGTCATTTGGAAGACGATGCGGGGGAAGGGGAAGACAAAATCCTCAAGAAAGCCAGGCTGGAACAGATAGAGCCCATGGAAGTGGTACAGCGGTATACGGTTGATTTCCACAACATCCTGCAGCAGTTCAACATCCTCCCCCCGAGCATCGAACCCACGGCCACCGGGCATATCATTGAACAGATAGAGATCATCAAGCAGATCCTGGAGAAAGGGTTTGCTTATGTCCGGAACGGCTCGGTATATTTCGATGTGGTCAAATTCAATAAGACCCACGAATACGGCAAACTGAGCGGGAGGAAACTCGAGGATATGATCGCTAATACCCGGGAACTGACCGCACAGGACGAAAAGAAAAACCCGCAGGATTTCGCCTTGTGGAAGCAGGCCGAACCCCAGCATATCATGCGCTGGCCTTCGCCCTGGGGTGAAGGTTTCCCCGGCTGGCACCTGGAGTGTACGGCCATGAGCATCAAATACCTCGGGAAACAGTTTGACATACATGGGGGCGGAATGGATCTGAAGTTCCCCCACCACGAATGCGAAATAGCCCAGGCGGAAGCCGGATATGGCGAACCCCCGGTAAAGTACTGGCTGCATGCCAACATGCTGACCCTGAATGGCCGGAAAATGGCCAAATCAACAGGCAACAACCTGCTGCCCCGGGAAATCTTTACCGGGGAGAACAAAATTTTCAGCAAACCTTTTGCCCCGGCTGTCGTCCGTTTCTTTATGATGCAGGCGCATTATTCGAGTATCCTCGACCTCAGCGAGTCGGCCCTGCTGGCTTCGGAAAAGGGGTATTTGCGGCTCATGGAAGCCATGGAGGCCATTGAATGGTTAACCCCTTCAGGAGGCAAGTCGGACTTTGACATTCCGGCCTGGCAGCAGAAATGTTATGATGCCATGAATGACGACTTCAATACCCCGGTCCTTATCGCCCACTTGTTCGAAGCGGTAAAACAAATTAACCTGATCCGGGAGCGGAAGGCGTCTTTGAGTAAAAAGGATAAGGAATTATTGGAGGAAAGCATGCGCGCTTTCGTATTTGATGTGCTGGGGCTCGAGCCAAGAATGGCAGGCCATGCCGATTCCAACAACAAATTGCCGGGGGTGGTGGAATTGCTGATAGCATTGAGGAACGATGCCCGGGTGAACAAGGATTTTGCCACTTCTGACCGTATCCGGGACGAGCTCGCCAAGCTGGGAATCCAATTGAAAGACGGCAAGGAAGGCACGAGTTTCTCTATTTCCGGCTGATTGCAATCACATGAAAAAGATCCTGATCGCTCCCTTTATTCTGCTGGTAAAAGGCTATCAATACCTGATTTCCCCTTTGTTACCAGGCAGTTGCCGATATACGCCCACTTGTTCCCAGTATACCCTGGAGGCACTTCGAAAACATGGGTTGTTTAAAGGAGGCTGGCTGGCAGCCCGGCGTATCGCCAGTTGCAACCCCTGGGGGGATCGGGCTATGATCCGGTGCCGGACTAGTATGAATTTACTGTTTTTGGCAGTTGGGGGAATACATGAAAGCACCCAGGGCATACCGGACTGGAAGACTGACAGTTGCAAAGGCAGGTCCATGAAACCAACAGCATGTCAGGCGGATGCAATCCGCAAAGAGAAGGGTATTGTCAGGTGAATACTCGCCATAAGGTACCCTCTTCTTCCACCTAAATAACTATATTAGTCGCTCTAAAATTGGCAGTATGTATTTTTTAGGATTTACCTGGAATCCGGATGACACCCTCTTCAAAATCAGCTTCCTTCAGATCAAGTACTACAACCTCTTGTGGATTGTCGCTTTCGCTGTCGGCTGGTTCCTCATGAAAAGGATTTTCCAGAATGAGAAAAAATCCCTTGAAAAGCTCGATACCCTATTCATATACACGGTGATTGCCACCATGCTGGGTGCCCGCTTAGGGCATGTTTTTTTCTATGACTGGGCCTACTATCAGGACCACCTGGTCGAAATCCTTCTGCCCATAAGGGAAAGTGCAGACGGGAAACTGTTCGGGTTTATAAACGGCTATGAGTTCAGCGGCTTTACCGGCCTGGCAAGCCATGGGGCTGCCATTGGCATCCTCATCGGGATCTATTTGTATACCCGAAAATACAAGGACATGAACATGCTCTGGGTACTGGATCGCGTGGTGATCCCAGTCGCCATTGGGGCCTTTTTTGTGCGGCTGGGGAATTTTTTCAATTCGGAAATTAATGGCAAGGCCGTGGATAAATCCTTCCTGTTTGCCACCCGTTTTGTCCGTGATTCCGATGATATGCCCGCATCGGCGGCCCTCGCCATCACCAAGGAACGCACCGTGGATGCCGCATACCATGCCCTGGCGAACAACCCGAAGTATATCGAATATTTCAATGCGATCCCTTACCGGCACCCTGCCCAGTTGTATGAAGGGGTATGTTATATCTTCGTATTCCTGCTGCTGTATTATTTTTACTGGAAAACCGACAAAGCCTCCCGCCCGGGATTTCTTTTCGGCCTTTTCCTGGTCCTGCTCTGGACCATCCGCTTTTTTGTGGAATTCGTGAAAAAAAGCCAGGGGGGCTTTGAAGAATCGCTGGGGTTGTTATCAACCGGGCAGTGGTTAAGCCTGCCCTTTATCGCACTGGGACTTTACTTTGTGCTCAAAAGGCACAAAGCCAGGGCTTAACAGGGAAGGCCAGGAAGTTAGAAAGGCGTTCAAAAAAAATTGATTATGAGCAGAATTATCCTCCTCGGACTGCTGTTGTGTTTTTTTACCGCATGCAAGGATCACTCCACTAAAGTGGTCAAGAAGGCGCCCATCACCTTCAAAAAAGAGGGAACACTTTCGATTTACCACACTGGAAACGACTCCCTGGTTTCAAAGCTGGATATAGAGATCGCCGATAACGACTACGAAACGGAGACCGGGCTGATGTACCGGGATGCCATGGAACAACACCAGGGAATGCTTTTCGTATTTCCGAGATCCTCCATGCATTACTTCTATATGAAAAATACCCGGATCCCGCTGGACATCCTTTATATCGATAGCGGACAAAAGATCGTGAATATCCGTGCCAACGCAGTGCCCTTCGATGAAACCGGCCTGTCGTCCCGCGTTCCGGTGCAATACGTCCTGGAGATAAACGCCGGCCTGGTAAATACCTGGGGAATTCAGCTCGGGGACAGCATTGCCTATGAAAAAAACTGACTGCTCCCCGCTCACCGGGCACAAAAGCATGCCATCCACCCCGAGCTACCTGCCGCCGATTGAGACAAGGCGGTTGCAATCCCGCAGCCTGAAGCCTTCGGATTTTGATTCCTGGCTGCCTTTCTTCACGGAGCGGTCCGGCATCGTTTTCTGGGAAGGCCTGCCCGATGATCCCCGGCAGGCATGCCGGGATTTTTTCGAAAAGACATTCGAACGTTACCACCATGGCACAGGCGGACTCCAGGCTTTGCTAAATAAGGAAACCGGCTTGTTGGTAGGAGTTTGCGGGCTTTTGATACAGGAGGTAGTGGCAATTTCAGAACTGGAAGTTGCCTACTCCATCCTTCCGGCACACCGGTTGAACGGGTATGCCTCCGAAGCCGCCAGGGCCTGCCGGGATGAGGCTTTTGCGAAAGGATGGGCCCGCTCGCTCATCTCCATCATCCATTCGAAAAACGAGCCCTCACAAAGGGTGGCGCGGAAAAACGGCATGCAATTTGAAAAGAAACTGGTATATAAAAATAATCCCGTCCATATATACAGGATACGGGATGTGGATTATTTTAATAAAATTTTATCATATGGTGTATACGAGCCCCCCAAATAACCCGTTAGGCATTATGCATTGCATGAATGCAAGCTTACAACACTATACAGGATCTATGAAAAAACTTCTCCCCTGCCTCCTGCTCCTTCTTTTGTGGGGCCGCCCCCTTGCTGCACAGGAATGGCAAACCGATTTTGCCAAAGCCAGGGAACTGGCAACCAAAGGCCATAAACCCATTATCCTGGTCTTCCAGGGATCGGACTGGTGCGCCCCCTGCATCAAACTCGACAGGGAAGTATGGAGTACGGATACCTTTAAAAATACGCCGGCTACCCATTTTGTGATGTTGAAGGCCGATTTTCCGAGGAAAAAGAAAAATGCCTTTCCCCGGACCAGGCGAAAAGCCAATGCCAGGCTGGCAGAAAGCTATAACCAGAACGGGATTTTTCCACTGGTCGTTGTCCTGGATGCCGATGGGAATGTGATGGGAAAGACCAGCTATAAAAAAATGACACCCCAGGAATATATTCAGCCTTTTGGAATCTTTTAAATCCTGCCCGTTGAAAAAGCGTCTCTACGCGCTCGCAGTCTTACTGCTTTTTATCCGTCACGGGTCTCCGTGCACAGCAGACCTTTAACCAGGACCCTGAAATTGATGGGCAGCCGTTTTGATATCACAGTGGTCGCAGCCAATCCGGTAGCAGCGGTAATGAAGCCATAGACCTGGCAGTCGCGGAAATCAGCCGTATCGAAAAGCTGATCTCCTCCTGGGATCCCGACTCGCGAGACCTCCGGGATCAATGCGAATGCCGGAATACACCCGGTAAAGTGGACCCGGAATTATTCCAGCTCATCGAACGCTGTTTAGCCATTTCAAAACTTACCGACGGGGCCTTTGATATCAGCTATGCCTCCATGGATAAAATCTGGAAGTTCGACGGCAGCATGACATCCATGCCCGACCGCCGAGGCTGATCAGGGCTTCCGTTTCCATGGTAGGATATCAAAATATTATCCTTGATAAACAGCAAGAGACAGTTTTCCTGACAAAGCACGGATGAAGATCGGTTTGGGGCCATCGGAAAGGGATACGCGGCCGACAAGGCAAAAGCCTTGCTGATGGCCGAAGGCATCGCAGGCGGGGATCGTCAATGCTTCCGGAGACATGGCTACCTGGGGGCGGCAACCCAACGGGGACGAATGGAAAGTGGCCATTACCAACCCCATGGACAAAAACAAGGCCTTCGCCCTACTGCCCATAACTGAAGGCGCGGTGGTCACTTCCGGCAATTACGAAAAATTTGTAACCTTTGGGGGCAAGCGCTATACCCATATCATCGATCCGAGAACCGGGTATCCGGCTACGGGAATCCTCAGTGTTACGGTGTTTGCCCCCAGGGCCGAATTAGCCGATGCCCTGGCCACTTCGGTTTTTGTGATGGGAAAGGATACCGGCATTAACCGGATCGACCAATTGCCAAAGATCGAATGTATTGTTATTGATGAACAGGGGAATATTTTTACTTCCGAAAACATTAAAATCGAAAAAATATGATTGGGCGAATTTTGCTTGGATTGCGTTATTCACTCACTGTTAGCTCTTGCGTAGCGGTAAAGGAATACGAAAAAGTCAATATCAATGACCCGGATATGGTCTTATCCGAAATGCAATGCGACCGAAACATCACCATGTTCCAGGCCTACCGGGAAGCGGCTGCCGGTGCCAACGGAGGTAAAACCGGCGGAGGCTGTGGCTGCAATTAATCAAGTAACCCGTCGGACTAACCGGCCTGATTGCCTGGGCAGGTGCCGTCTTATCCTCTTCTGTTTCCTGCTGATCCCAGTGTTGTGGGCATCCGCCCAGGAAGACTCCGGGAATAACTCAACGGAATACCAGAAACGTGTCCTGGAAAGTGCCGAAGTCGATTTTCTATCCAGTTATTATTCCCAGGATGGGGATAATGCAGCCGTCAGCGGCGGTATCGGGAACGAAAAGCTTACAGATGCCACAGGCACCATTGTGGTGTCCATTCCCCTGAATAAGGATGATGTGCTTACCATAGATGCCGGAATTTCCGCCTATACGTCGGCTTCTTCCAGCAATATCAACCCTTTTGACGGGAGGGGGCAGGCCGATCCTTTCGTGGCCAGTTCGGGGGCCTCCAGTTCGGATGTCTGGGGTAATTTTACGGGCAGTTACAGCCATAGCTCGGCCGACCGTAACAACATTTGGTCCGCGAAAGCCTCGGTGGCCGCGGAATTCGATTATTTTTCCATAGGCCTGGGCGGGAGCTACTCCTGGTTGTTCAACGAGAAGAATACGGAGCTCGACCTGACCGGAAATGTGTACCTGGATACCTGGAATCCCATCTATCCTTATGAATTACGGCCTTTCGGGCCGGGGGGCCGGGGAATCAACGACCCCCTTTTTAATGTCTATCCCATCAGCGGGAACCAGGGCTATAACCCGGATTTTACGGAATTCGACAAGCGGAACAGGAACTCCTATGCCCTCGGGCTGGGGCTGTCACAAATCTTCAGTAAAAATGCCCAGGGCGTGCTGTTGGTAGACCTCATCCGCCAGGAAGGACTGTTGTCCACCCCGTTCCAGCGGGTCTATTTCCAGGATGTGCCGGATTCCTTTATTGAAGGCTTCCAACTGGCAGACGACATTGAACGACTCCCCAACAGCCGCTTTAAGGTAGCTGTGGGAGGGCGTTTCAATTACTATATCAATGCCTCCCTGGTTTTGCGCACCTATTACCGGTATTACCAGGACGACTGGGGGGTGCATTCCCATACAGCCAGTATAGAGGTGCCGGTTAAACTCAGTGATGCATTTACTATCTACCCGCTTTACCGCTATTACGATCAGTCGGCCGCCGATTATTTTGCGCCTTATGAAACCCACCTTTCAACAGATCCTTACTACACCTCGGATTATGACCTGTCTAAGTACCAGGCCAACCAATACGGGCTGGGGGTAAGGTACACAGATATTTTCACACGCCTGAAGATCTGGGAATTCGGCCTGAAAAGTATCGACCTGAAATTCAATGCCTATGAGCGCAATACCGGCCTTACCTCCTATATAATCACTACTGGCCTGAATTTTGTCATGGATTGAGAGGCCAAAGTGGAATTTGGAAGGTAGACGGTCCGCTTGAATTGCGACAATTTCCAGTCATCTGACTTTCATTTATTTAGACCAGGCATAAATTAGGTGTCTTGTGAAAATAGGGGTTCCGGGTCTCAATTTTTTAAGCAATTCCCCGTTACACATTGAAACCTTTTAACAATAAGCCCCGGGAGGTTTGAAAAAGTCTGTACACATAGCCTATATCAGCCTGATGGTGGGCATTACGGTCCTTCACCGCTTACCTCGCTTACACGGGTTATACCTACTATAATACCCCTCTTGAAGAACGCTTTTTCCACCCAAGGCACAATTGGTTTAAACCGAGTGGCATTTACGGCCAGGGATTGGGATATTGTGGCACCCTGTTGATCCTGATTGGGGTATCACTGTATATAGCGAGGAAGAGGTACAACTTTATGGCAAAATACATCCGGCTGAAATACCTGCTGGAATTCCACATTTTCCTGTGTACGCTGGGCCCAATCCTGGTGCTTTTCCATACCACCTTCAAGTTTGGCGGGATCGTTTCCGTTGCTTTTTGGAGTATGGTTGCGGTTGTATCGAGCGGCGTCGCGGGAAGGTTTATATACAACCAGATCCCCCGCACTATCGAAGGGCGTGAACTGAGCCTGGGAGAATTGCACCAAATGAAAACCGACCTCTCGGAGCTCCTGCGGCAACGATTTACCCTTACGTCCAATACTGTCGATATCGTTACCCACCTGATCAGTAATGATAATACACTTGACCATTCAAAAAAACTGGGGTTCCTGAAGCGGACACTCAACCGGAAAGACCTCCCGAAAAAAGACAGGAAAGCCATCCTGAAGCTGGCGAAGAAAGAGATAATTCTCTCCAAAAGGATCTCGCGCCTGCAGCGGATGCAACGCTTGTTTAAATACTGGCATGTGGCACACATGCCATTTGCGCTGATCATGCTGATAGTAGTAGTCATCCATATCGCCGTTACCGTGGCATTTGGGTATAAATGGATTTTCTGATGAACGAAGTCCTGATGGAACAGATAGTGGTTTACGGGCTGGTTTTCGTAATCTGCGGCATCACGATATTCTTTTATCTGCGAAAGAAAGAGCCGGAAGTATTCCGAGACGGAGGAAAAAGTTAATATCGCCAAGGCAGAAGGCCTGTTTGAACCGGTATCCCTGCACCCGTATATCGACCTGAATTCCTGCATTGGCAGCGGCGCCTGCATTTCAGCCTGCCCGGAAAAGGACATCCTGGGGATTATTGATGGGGTGGCCACGGTTATTAATACCTCTAACTGCGTGGGCCACGGGGCCTGCTTCCACGCCTGCCCGGTAGAAGCCATTTCCCTGCGCATTGGGACAGAAAGCCGGGGGGTGGACCTTCCCCATGTCAGCGAAGATTATGAAACCAATATCAGAGGCATGTATATCGCCGGGGAACTCGGCGGGATGGGGCTGATCAAAAACAGCGTGGAACAAGGGCAACAGGCTATCGAGAATATTGTCAAAAATAAAAAGCCCTCCAGGGATGCCATCCTGGATGTCGTTATTATTGGGGCAGGCCCGGCCGGGATCTCGGCTTCCCTGGCGGCCAAAAAGCATGGCCTGACTTCCATTACCCTGGAACAGGATTCCCTCGGTGGCACGGTATATACCTTTCCAAGGTCGAAAATAGTAATGACGGCTCCCATGGACCTGCCTCTTTATGGCAAAGTAAAATTACACGATACTTCCAAGGAGGAACTCCTGCAATTGTGGCAGAAAGTCATTGCCGAACATGGACTCGAAATCCTTGAAAATACCAAAGTTGAGGGAATTACGCCCATTGAGGATGATATCTTTAAGGTAAGAACCAATAAAGGGCATGAATATCTGTGCCATCAGGTATTCTTGTCTATAGGCAGGCGTGGTACCCCAAGGAAATTGGGGGTCCCGGGCGAAGATCACAAAAGGTTGCTTACCGTTTGCTGGAACCGGAAAGGATAGAGCGAAAAAAGATTATTGTAGTTGGGGGAGGTGATTCCGCTATAGAGTCCGCACTCCTTTTAATGGATTCCAATGAGGTGAGCCTGTCTTACCGAAAGGAACAGTTTTCCAGGCTGAAGCCGAAAAATCGGGAAAAAATAGAAAAAGCCATGGCTGCCAACAAACTGGATGTGCTTTTCAACTCCAACCTCATTTCCATTCGGGAATCAAGCGTGGAACTTACAATCGGGCAGGAAGACGGCGTCGAAATGCCAAATGATCTCGTATATATCTTTGCCGGCGGGGAATTGCCTTCCAGCTTCCTGGAACAAGCCGGAGTGAAGATCACCAAACGATTCGGGCATGTTATGAAAAAACATAAATAAGGCATGTGAAGGCATTTCTGAAATATTGGCTGGGCCTGGCTCTTTTGGCAGCCCGTCCGGGCCTGGCCCAGATTTCGCCAGGTGACCTCTCCCAGCCCCATGCCAACCTGGAAGGGATGAGTAACTGCACGCTTTGCCATGACCTGGGCGCCAAGGTCTCCGACCGTAAATGCCTGGAATGCCATAAGGAAATCCAGACCCTTATCAACAGAAAAGTAGGATACCATGCCCAGACGTCGGTTATAAAACAGGACTGCTTTGAATGCCATAATGAGCACCACGGCCGGAAATTTGAATTGATCCATTTTGATGAAGACGCTTTCGACCACGGGCAGGCGGGATACGAACTGGAAGGCAAGCACGCAGAAGTGGACTGCCGCCAATGCCACGACTCGGAGAATATTTCCGACCGGGAACTGAAACAACGGTCCCAAACATTCTTGGGGCTGGGAAAAGCATGCCTTTCCTGCCATGAAGATTATCACCAAAAGACCCTCCCGTACCAATGCCTGGATTGCCATTCCATGGAAGGTTTTGCAACGGTCCCGAATTTGACCATAATGATACCAATTATGCGCTGAAAGGGGGCACATGAAAATGTGGATTGCGCCAGCTGCCATGAAAAAACCACCCGTAATGGCAAGGAATTCCAGGAATTCAGTGGAATCGCCTTTAATGACTGTGTATCCTGCCATCAAGATCCTCATGATGGGCAACTCCGGGGATCTGCACCCAATGTCATACGGAGGCCTCCTTCACACAATTTAAAGGACAGGGGGTCTTTGATCACAGCAGCACAAACTTTGACCTCGGGGTTCACACCTAGAAAATCGATTGTTTTAGCTGCCACGCCAGAACAAAACCGATCCCGTTATGGTTTTCCAGGACCGATCCAATGTGCCGGAAAACAATGTGTGGCTTGCCATAAAGACGTCCACAATGGGCAGTTTGGCAACGATTGTGTCAAATGCCACCGGGAAACCAGCTTCCTGTCACTCAGATCCATGGATTTCTTTGACCATACCAAAACCGATTATCCCCTGTTAGGAAAGCATACGGAAGTGGATTGCCGCCAATGCCATCAACAGCGTTATTCGGCACCCATCGACTTTTCGGCCTGTTCTAACTGCCATGACGATTACCATCGCGGGGAATTCAAAGAAGCCGGGACAACCCCTGATTGTGCTACCTGTCACTCCCTGGCAAAGGGGTTCGACTACAGTTTCTATACCCTGGAAGAACACCAGGCATCGCCTTTCCCGCTTGAAGGAGCCCATACTGCCACCCCATGTTTTGCCTGCCATATCAGCGAAGACGACAAAAGGTGGACTTTCAGGCAACTGGGCGGGTCCTGTGCGGATTGCCACCAGGATATCCACAAGGGCTATATCCCGGAAACCTATTACCCCGGGCAGGATTGCACGGCTTGCCATACTAATGAGGCCTGGGCATCTGTAAATTTCGACCACAGCAAAACAACGTGGCCGCTGGAAGGTAAACACCTGGAAGTGGCCTGCAGCAAATGTCATTTCATCGAAATAAATGGTAAATCATCGAAGATCGAACAGAAATTTGCTAATTTGGATACCGAATGTGCCAGTTGCCATGAGAATATCCATGGGGACACATTCGCAATTGAGGGGGTAACAGACTGTGCCAGGTGCCATGTGACCGAAAGTTGGTTCCCGGAACGTATTCGATCACAATCGCACCAATTTCCCATTGGAGGGAAAACATGCAGAAATTGCCTGTGGTGCTTGTCATGAAGTTGCCGCCGGTGGCGGAGAAACTGAAGTTATTTACAAATTAGGTAAATTCAGATGTATCGACTGCCATTTGTAATTGCATTATTATTCACAGGCCTTTCTCTTTGGGCGCAGTCCCCCCATGGGGATGATTTCCGTATGGATTGCGTGAAATGCCACAACCCTGCCGGGTGGTCCATAGACTACCGCTCCATCCAATACAACCACGATGTTACGGGCTTTCCACTGGAAGGTACCCACGTGCAAACCGATTGCAAACTTTGCCACACATCCCTGGTATTCAATGAGGCCCCAACGGAATGCCTTTCCTGCCATCAGGATGTACACAGCCAGTCGGTAGGCAACGATTGTACCCGTTGCCATACAACCGAAACCTGGCTGGTAAACAACATCCCGGAATTACACGAAGAAAACGGGTTTCCCCTGGTGGGGACCCATAGTGGCCTGAGCTGTGTGGAATGCCATACCTCAGAAACCCAACTCCGGTTTGACCGGCTGGGTAACGAGTGTATTAATTGCCACCAGGACGACTATGCCGCCACACAACATCCCAACCACCAGATGGCCGGGTTCTCAACTGATTGTGTTGAATGCCACAGCCCTTTCAGTTTTGGCTGGGATTCACAAAACATCAACCACGACTTTTTCCCGCTTACCGAGGGCCATGATATCCAGGATTGTACCCAATGCCATACCACCGGAAACTACGCCGACGCTTCGCCTGAGTGCGTGAGTTGCCACCAGGACGATTACGCGGCAACGCAGAACCCCAACCACCAGAGTGCCGGTTTCCCCACGGATTGTGTCACCTGCCATACCACCAGTCCGGGGTGGACGCCTGCTGTGATCAATCACGATTTTTTCCCGCTTACACAGGGTCATGATATCCAGGACTGCAACCAGTGCCATACCAGCGGGAACTATGCGGACGCTTCGCCAGAATGCGTGAATTGCCACCAGGACGATTACGCGGCCACCCAGAACCCCAACCACCAGAGCGCCGGTTTCTCCACAGATTGTGTGAATTGCCATACCACCAACCCTGGCTGGACCCCGGCGGAGATCAGCCACGACTTTTTCCCGCTTACCCTCGGCCACGACATCCAGGATTGTGCCCAATGCCATACCACCGGGAACTACGCCGATGCCTCGCCAGAATGCGTGAATTGCCATCAGGACGACTATGACCAGACCACCAATCCTAATCACCTGGCAGCCAACTTTCCCACGGATTGCGTGGCGTGCCATACGACGAACCCGGGATGGACCCCAGCTACCTTTGATCACGATGGCCAGTATTTCCCCATATATAGCGGAAAACACAGGGGAGTCTGGAACAATTGTGCCGAATGCCATACCAACCCCAATGATTACTCCACCTTTGATTGTATCAATTGCCACCGGGGGGCTCACCATCAGGATCGGGGGAATCAAGGATGTTATGAATGCCACCCGAATGGCCGAGAATAATACCCCCATGGAATGCAGATTATTTTTTATGATATCCTTTTGTGGAATGGCGGGCATCATGTTTGGCCAGGAAGATGGCAAAAGAATTGAAGGACAGGTAACCTTCCTTACAACGGCTAATGTATATGTACGTTTTGAGAATACAGCGGAAATACAGGCGGGCGACAGCCTCCGGCTGACCACCACCGGGAAAGCCTGCCTCCTGGTGACCAGCACCTCTTCCACTTCCTGCGTTTGCACTGTTGTAAACGAATGCACACCCGAAAAGGGGGACGCCGTTTTTTTTATGCCTTCAAAGAAAGAGGAGCCGGAACCAGCCTTAGCGAGTGGGGCATCCCCTGAATCTAATGATCGGGATATGATGCGTCAGGTGCCTCAACCGGAGGAAGCGCACCCGGAGCCTGAATTTGAGGAAAGTTATATGGGAAGCCTGGGTTTGTCGAGCTATCATTTGCTCAACCGCGACAGGGATGACAACCACCGGTTCATGGCGCGCTTAGCCCTGCATGCAGAACATGTTGATCATTCCAGGTTCTCCTTTGATTCATATCTTAACTACCGCTACGTCCCCGATGCAAACTCCACCAGTCTTGGCAAAACAGGCTATTTTAATGTGTACAGCCTTAATACCCGGATGGATGCCTCCCCCACCCTCACCTTCATCCTGGGCAGGGCAACCCAGCCGAAAGCCTTTTCTCTTGGCGCTATTGACGGGTTGCAGACCGAGAAAAAGTTCGGGAATTTGTATCTTGGGGGAATCATTGGATTCCGGCCCGATATGTTCGATTACGGCTTTAATCCGGATTTGTTGGAATACGGTGGCTATTTTGGCATTCATTCCGCGAAAGGCGTCCCCTTATTCCGAAACGACGCTGGGGTTTATGGAGCAAAGGGCGAACGGGCGATATTGACCGGCGGTATACTTATTTACAGCACTCCAGCAACCCGTTTGATAACCTGAACCTTTTTGCAACAGCCGAAATGGATATTTTTAGCAAGGTGAATTATACCACCACGAACGAATTACGGCTGACCAACTTATATATTTCCGCACGTTACCGATTTAGTAAAAATGTAAACCTGATGCTTTCCTACGATTCGCGAAAACGCATCCTGTATTATGAAACCTTCCAAAATGAGATCGAGCAGCTCTTGGACGACGACCTGGCCAGGCAGGGGGCCCGGGCACGCATCGGGATACGCCCTTTCAAGTATGTATATGCGGGCGCCAGTTATGCCCGCCGTTTCCAGAGTGACAGTCAAAACAAATCGGATAACATCAATGGGTACATTACATTTTCACGAATCCCCGAATTGGGCGGCCGGGTGAATCTGTCATTCAACCGCAACACCTCCAATTACCTGGAGAGCACCATTGGGGCTGTCCGGTATTCCAGGGATTTGATCGCGAACCGTCTGTACGGGGACTTTTACTACCGGTTTGTAAACTACCAGTACGGCGCCCAGTCAGACCCGATACAACAACATTATGCCGGGGTGGACCTCAGCTACCACCTTACCAGAAAACTATTGTTCAGCATTTCAGGAGAGTATACGACTTATGATAATGAAAATAACTTCAGGATTTATACACGGATTGTACAACGATTTAATAGTAACTAGCAGCATGAAAAATTTGCATCCTTCAATTCCCCTGGCCACATGGAGTACCTTCCTTTTACTGGTAGCCTGCCACAGTGGCCCAAAAGTCATAGAACCCACCCAAATCGGAGACGGGGATAATGGCAACGACCTGTTCGTGCCGGATCCTTCCACCCTGGTTACACCCCCTCCCGATGGCGGGATGGTGCCCAGGCGCTGCATAAAGTGGCCGTTAAGGAAGTAATGCCCACAGACCGGTATGTTTACCTTCGGGTCTCAGAAGGCAAGCATGAGTTCTGGATAGCAACCCGGAAACAGGAGGTAGAGAAAGGGTCCATCTACTACTATAAAGGAGGGCTTTTAAAAACCCATTTCGAAAGCAAAGAGTACCAAAAGGTATTCGATACGATTTACCTCGTCTCATCCCTGGTCCCTGAAAACCACTCCAAAGGCATGATGCTGCCCTCTTCCGGTGCTCCCGCTTCCATGCCCCCGGCTGTCATCAAGGAGGATATCCCCATGCATTCCGAAAAGCCGGTAACCCAAAAGGTGTCGTTACCATCGCCGAACTGGTTAAGGACCCGAAGAAGTTTGAAGGCCATACGATACAAATTCACGGCACCTGTGTGAAGATCAACCCGAATATCATGAACCGGAACTGGATCCACCTTCAGGACGGCACTAAGGATTCGTATGACCTGGTGATCACATCCACCTCTTTTGTGCCTGAAGGTGAGGAGGTTACCATGACCGGAGTGGTAGGACTGAACAAAGATTTCGGGGCCGGATACACTTATGACATCATCCTGGAGAATGGGCTACTGATCCAATAGGTCACGAAATAACAGCATATTTCCTTTTCTGTATATAAGCCAGGCCGCTCAACAAGACGAGGCACAGCACCACGATATAAACCCATGTCGGGACAGGGATGGGATCGCCGGTAGCATAGGAATGCAGGCCGGATAGGTAGTAGTTCACCCCGTAATACGTCATGATGACAGTGGCCAGGCCAAAAACGGTAGCCAGGTTATAGGCAAAAAGGCCTTTAAGCTTCGGGATCAGCCGCATATGAAGGATAAAGGCATATACCAGGATGGTAACCAGTGCCCAAGTTTCCTTGGCATCCCAGCCCCAGTACCTCCCCCACGATTCGTTAGCCCAGACCCCGCCCAGGAAGGTGCCTATGCTTACCATAAACAGCCCGCCGATTAAAGTCAATTCGCTGATATGGGACATTTCGGTTACCATTCGTTTGACTCGATTTTTATTGGATTCCCTCAAAAAAATCATCAGGCTGAGGTTAAGAATGCCAATGATGGCCCCCAGCATCAGGAAGCCATAACTTCCCGCTTCCATAGAAACGTGTATCGTCAGCCAGTAGGATTTCAAAACAGGGACCAGGGGGGTTATTTCCGGGTCCAGGAAACTCAGGGTCGCCACAAACAATATGATCCCGGCCAATACCATGGTGGCAGCGAGCCCGCCAAAAGATTTCCTGGTAAAGATCAGCCCTGCCAGGGTCGTGGTCCAGGCTATATAGATCATGGATTCATAGCCGTTGCTCCAGGGTGCCCGGCCGGAAACGTACCAGCGGATCCCCAACCCAATGGTATGAAAAGCAAAGCCAATCAGGATCAGCGCAAACAATACCCGATATACATTTTTCAGCCGGATCTCCGGTTTAAAGACCGAGAGGAAAAGGAAAAATAGCAGGACCACCCCCAAAATCATGTACATACCAGCCAGGCGGGTAAAAATATTCAGTTTGTTCAGGAATATTTCAGCGTGGATTTTGGTTTCAGACGGTACGATGTCGCCTCCTTTCTCCTGCTGGAACGATTTAAGTTCCCCTACCAACCGGTCTGCTTCCGCGTAATCTCCTGACGTCATCCCCCGGACCAGGGCATCGCGGTAAGCCTGGAAGAAGTCTGATGCCAGCTGAGGGGTTTCGGCGGGCGCACTCCCATGGGCGTGTACGTGGGTAGACGCCCAGGCCTGGGCCGGATCATTGGGATTGGGGATTATCTTGAACAGGCTGCCAGAGAGGATCATGCTCATGATATTGACCCGTTCATCAACTTTCATCAGTTCCTTTTCATACATGCCGCGGTCTGCCTGCTCCATTCCATAGGCTTTGCTCACAGCATCCTGCAGCTTATAACTTCCGCTCTGGGTAAAGAATTCGGCATAGGTCGCTAAATCCCCCGCTACACTCAATTCTCTGTGGATTGCCTCATGTGTCCCCAATTTTATCAACGGCAGATGGTACCATCCCTGAGGGTTGGCAAACATGCTCAATACAATCTGATCGGCATTCAGCCCGTACAGGCTTTCTTTTCGTGATAGTTTGCGCATTACTTCCCTGGAGAGCGTATGAACGGGTTTCATCCGCCCCCTGAAATCCTGCACTACCAGTTCACTGAATTTCCCGGCGTGTACGGCACTGACTACCTCTTTCGGATCCGGGCCGGAAGCTTGCGCCAGGGCCGAGGATGCCGGCATTATTAGGCATGCCAGGAGCAGCATACTTCCTCCCTGTGACCGCAATTTCCTGATTTTTTGGGTAAGCTGATAAAAGCGGGTATTCTTGCTGAAGAACGTCAGAATCATCCCGATAGCCAGTAAGGTGTATCCCAAATATGAAATATGTGTGCCCCAGTAATCGTTGTTCACACTGAGGTAAGTTCCCTGTTCATCTTTGTCGAAGGAAGATTGAAAAAAGCGGTATCCGCCATAATTGAGGATATTGTTCATGTAAATGCGGTAATTCATCTCTACATTTTTAGAAGCGTCATTCAATGTAACTTCACTGGCATAGGAGGAGGCGCTGTTGGTGCCTGGATATTTATCCATGATAAAATCATTCAACGCAATCTGAAAAGGAACCCGGACTTCCCTTGACCCATAATCCATGGTTACCCGGGTATCCCCAAAAGAAAGGGTTTCCGGTTTGCCCTGTACCCCTTTCTGGCCAAAGAGATAGGCCTCCTGAGATTGGCCATTCACCGCCACTTCCATCCTGAGCGCCGTCTGGCTCTCATTTTTTACTTTCGGCCCTTCGGAAGTAATTCGGGGGATGGCGTGTTCCACAAATTCCGGAAAAACAAAGTTGTTGCTTCCGTCTGTGTACAGGGCGCGGAGGGCCAGGGGCACATAACCATCTGACGGCCGTACCGTATCGCGCTTCTGGGTGGCCATGACGGTCTGGCTAAGGACGCGGTCTGTTTGAAATAAGAGGGAATCATTGCGGAAACTAAAATTCAGGGCGCCGGGTATTGCCGGTTCCCTAAAATTGAAGACCAGGGCCCCGATCCGCCTGGTTTCTCCGCTGGACAGGAAGTAATTCTCGCGGCCGTTGACCCCTGCCATGACCAGGTGCAGGGTGGGGGCCCCGTCCGGGCTTTCCTGCAGGATTTGTTTTGGATTCGGGATAAATTCCCGGACCCGTACCCGGATCAAATCATTCCCCAGAAGATAAGACTGTTCCCACTGGTTGTTACCCAGGGAGGCAAAGAGTACAGGTTCTTCAAAGACATAGGGCTTTCCCTCCCGGGTAATATGAAAATTCAGGTAGGTGTTGGATGAAAGGAAACTGTTGGATGCCGAGTTTTCCCGTATATGCATCACCCCTTCATAACCCAGGTATCGGGTAACCCCTGCCCCGATAATGATGATTACGATGGCCAGATGGAAAAGAAGGAGGGCCCACTTTTTTTGCTGGATCATCCGGAACCTGAAGATGTTCACCAATACGGTGATCCCGAACAAAATCAAAAGCAATTCGAACCACCAGGCCTTAAAAACAACCTTTTGGGCCGCACTGGTACCAAAATCATTTTCGATAAAGGTAGCCACACCGATAGATGCGGCAAATAGCAGGAGATATAATCCGGCTGCACGCGTATGGAAAAAGGGCGATAAGAACTTCTTGACAACCCCATACACTATTTTGAAATCCATATAAAGTATACCTTAAGCCGTAAGCTACACTATGGTAACGGAGAATACCCTTTATGAGTATCTATTAGATTACGATTTTTCAGCCAGTTATGAACAAATTTCCGTTTGCCTTATATTCAGGCGATGCTTCGCGAATTATGTATTCTTTACCCTGCAGGTGCTGATGCCCAATGGAGCATACAAAGGACAAAACCCTATGATGGCGGTAATCAAAAATACTGCCGACAGCACGAGTAGGACAATGGCCAGGGCACCCGACAGAATCCCTGCCAGGGAAAGGCCAATGATCCCAAGGGCAATTACCACCCGAAGCAGGCGGTCTGTGCTTCCCATATTCTTTTTCATGATCGTTTGATTTTAAGTTTTCCTATTGCCCGGAACGAAAGCCTGTTCTGGTAGGGGGTGGTACGGTTCGGTACCCGGCCTCCCCAAGGCTGGCCCCGGTGATATAAAAATACCCCGGGTTCCCGCTTCCCGCCATGATATCGCTCATGCCCGCGAGCCTGCAATCCCGGAAGTCCGCTTATTTGGCCTGTTAAACCTGATAGCCTATTTTAGAGGCCAAAAGGGTATTTTATGGAGGGTGCGCAGCATCTGGCGGTCTTTTTTGACAACCGGTCCGAGAAGTCGGGATGGATCGGGAAACTGTTCAACGGGGACCTGCCCGGGGGTTTGGAATGGCTGGAAGGTAAGAACGGCGTTTTGTTCTCCAGAGCGGCAATAGAGCGCTACATGGAGGAAGAGGAGTTGCACGACCGGAAAATACTTACCCCGGGGACCAGACAAAGCCTAAAAAGCATGTCGAGCGGGGAGCGAAAAAAAGCCCTGCTAGCCTATCTCCTGGCGACCCGACCCGATTTCCTGGTCCTGGACAATCCCTTTGACAACCTGGACAGGGACTCGCAGGAATCCCTCCGCGGCATGCTCGAAGTTTTAGCCGAAAGCACCTCCATAATCCTGCTGATCAGCCGGAGCAGTGACTTATTGCCATTTATTGGTAAGTACGGGTATCTGGCAGGTGAGAGATTGGAAATGGAAGACAGCCCGGAGGCCATTCGCAGAAGGATGCAGCCCGGGGCCATCCCTTTTCAAAAAGACCTGCCTCCCCCACCCGAGGTCATGCCAATCGGGAAAGGACCCCTGGTCGAATTCCGAAAAGTTTCCGTTTCCTATTCCGGTAAACCCATTCTTACAGGGATCGAGTGGCGCATTATGCCGGGCGATTTCTGGGAATTAGCCGGTCCGAACGGAAGCGGGAAAACCACCCTGCTCTCCATGATCACGGGCGACAATCCCAAGGGGTTCGGGCAGGAACTCTACCTTTTCGGACAGCGGAAAGGCAGCGGGGAAAGCGTCTGGGACATTAAAAGACAGTTGGGGTACTTTACCCCGGCAATGATCGATAGGTTCCGCGGCTACCACAGCGTGGAACATATGCTGATCTCCGGGCTGACCGATTCCGTTGGCCTCTATGTACGTCCGACGGAGACTGAGCTCAGGACCGCCCGCGCATGGTTGCACCTTTTAGGGCTGGATGCGTATCGAAATGCTTATTTCCACAACCTCAGCGTGGGCTACCAGCGCCTCGTCATGTGTGCGCGGGCCATGGTAAAGCACCCGCCCCTGCTCATCCTGGATGAACCTACTGCGGGCCTGGATGATGCCAGTGCCGCCCTGTTCGTATCCCTTGTAAACAAGATCGGGAAGGAAAGCTCCAGCGCAATTATTTTTGTTTCCCACAGGAAGGAGCCGGGCCTAAAGCCCGATGCTACCTTCCTCCTGCAAGCCACACCAAAAGGCTCCGTCGGCTCTATTCACTCCCCAAACCCCTGAGGCATCGGCAAAAAAAAGGACCGGCATTTTCATGCGGTCCTTTAAATTTACGGATAGCCGGAAATCAGGAATTACCTTCCTGCACCGATTTTTTCAGGGTATCAAACATGATAGGCGTGGCTATGAAGAGGGAGGAATAGGTCCCCACAACGATCCCCACGATCATGGCAAACATAAAGCCGCGTAACGACTCCCCGCCGAAAATAAAGATTGCGAGCAGCACAACCAGGGTGGTCAGGGAGGTATTCAGGGTACGGCTCAGGGTACTGTTCAGGGCCAGGTTCGTATTTTCCCCGGCACGCCAACCCCTTTCCGATACGATTTCCCGAATCCGGTCGAAAACCACCACCGTATCATTCAGGGAATACCCGATCACCGTAAGGATGGCCGCGATAAATGCCTGATCGATTTCCAAACTGAAGGGCATGATCTTGCTCGTGAGCGAGAATATCCCAAGGACCAGGATGACATCGTGGAATACAGCCACCACCGCCCCGAGGGAGAATTGCCACTTCCGGAAACGGAGGAGGATGTAGAGGAAAACCACAGCCAGGGAGCCGACAACAGCCCAGACCGCGTTTTTCTTAATGTCGTCTGCAATGGTCGGCCCAACTTTACGGTATTTGAGGACGCCTACCTCTTCATTGGTGCCCCCCGGTATAAAATCCTCATAGGTAGAACCATCGGGCATATATTTCTGCAGGGCTTTGAAGAGAATGTCCAGGATTTCCTGATCTACTTCGGTTCCTTCCACATCTACCTTGTAATTGGTGGTGACCATGATCTGGTTCGCATCCCCATAGGTCTTGGCACTGGCACTTCCCAGAACGGCCGTCAATTCATTGCTGATCTCAGTGGGGTTCACCGGGTGCACAAAGCGGATCTGGTAGTTGCGGCCCCCAACGAAATCCACCCCCTGGTCCAGCCCCCTGGTTAAGAGGGAAAATACCCCCACAGCCACAGCCAAACCGGAGGCGATATAGGCGATCTTTCGTTTTGCAAGGAAGTCCATATTGGCTCCCTTAAACAGGTTCTTGGTAAGGGCAGTTGCAAAATGAAGCGTGCGCCCCTTGCCAGACAGGTACCAGTCTATCAACAGCCTGGTGATAAAGATTGCTGTAAACAAGGAGGTAAGGATCCCAATGATCAGGGTGGTTGCGAAGCCCTTGATGGGACCGGAACCAAAAACCAGCAGGATCAGGGCGGTTAAGCCGGTGGTGATGTTCGCATCCAGGATGGAGGAGAGGGCGTTGCCGAAACCATCCGAGACCGCCTGTCCTTTACCCTTGCCCCGGGTAAGTTCTTCTTTGATACGTTCGTAAATAAGTACGTTGGCATCCACAGACATCCCAATGGTAAGCACGATCCCTGCAATTCCCGGAAGCGTAAGTACGGCCCCGAGACTGGAAAGCACCCCAAAGATCAGGACGATGTTGAAGACCAGGGCGATATCGGCAAAGATACCGGCTTTGCCATAGTACAGGAACATCCACAGCAGCACGATCACCATGGCGATGATGAACGACATAAACCCGCTGTTTATGGCCTCCTGCCCGAGGGAAGGACCTACCACAAAAGAATCGATAATCTCTGCTGATGCCGGTAATTTCCCGGCCCGTAAAACGTTTGCAATATCTTTGGTCTCATTTACCGTAAAGGTACCGGTGATCTCGGAACTGCCTCCTGAGATGCCCCCTACCTGCGAAACTCCGGGGGCGGTATAGACTTTGTTATCAAGAACGATGGCGATCCCCGTATTGTTCAGGTTGGCCTCATTGGTAAGCTCTTCCCATTCCTGGGCCCCCCGCACATTCATTTCCATGCCCACAGCGGGCCGGTTGAATTGGTCGAATTGAGACCGGGCGTCGCTAACCACATCCCCGCTGATCCTCGGAACGCCTTCCCTGTTGGATTTCAAGGCGTAAAGCGCAGCCACCTCGGAGCCGGGGGACGGCCGTTCCCAGAGGAATTTGGTAAACTGTAGTTCCGACGGCAGCAACCGGCGAATCTCCGGCATCCGCAGCCAGGATCCCACGGTAGCCGTATCCCTGATGGCCGCCACGCCCACGGCAAAACCGGGGCCGTTGAGTTGCAGCTTTTCAAAGAGCGGGTTGTGCTGGCCACTCATGTCCAGGGTATCTTTAGCCACATCCGACAGCAGGGAATCAATTTCGGACTCTGCTTTTTGCTTCACGGCGGCTGTATCCCCAACGATAGTCTTCAGCCGTTCATTGGCCTGGATAAAAAAGTTGGTGAGGGCCTGGTTGTTGGGTTCATAGGTCTGCCAGAATTCGAGCTGGGCGGTACTGGAAAGCAGGTCCTGGGCCCTGGCGATGTCCCTGGCTCCCGGCAATTCCACCAGGATCCGGCCAGAATTACCCTCCCGCTGTATGTTGGGCTGGGTAACCCCAAAGCCGTCGATCCGCTCCCGGAGCACTTCGAAGGCCGACACTATGGATTCGTCTATCTTTCTCCTGATGATCGGCTTTACCTGGTCATCCGTCATCTGGAAATTGATCTCATTGCTCAGCGCCTTGTTGGCGAAGATATCCGGGGAAGCCAGTTTTGTATCCCCCTTGATACGGTCAAAGGCGTCAAAAAAGAGGTTCAGGTAAGTATCATCGCTGCTTTTGGAAGCTTCGTCCGCGTCGGCAAGGGCTTTGTTGAAAACCGGGTTTTTGGTATTGTTCGCAAGGCCTTTCAGGATATCCTTGACGGAAATCTGGAGCGTGACATTGATTCCCCCCTTCAGGTCGAGACCTTTGTTGAGCTCTTTCTTCTTGGCTTCTTCATAAGTGGTATACCCGAGGATGGGCAGTGGGCCTATGGAATCGAGATAGCGAGCTTCCAGGGCTTCCCGTTTGGCGACGTAATTGTCCTCTGTTGGGGGGATGCTGGCGTTTGCATATTTTTCGGCATCGGATTCCACCTTGCTGGTGATGAAGGTATAGGAAAGTTGGTAGATGCTTACAATCCCGAATAATAATGCAAAAAGTTTTATCAGTCCTTTATTCTGCATGGGTCTCTGATTAGTAATTAATTGGTTTTCCTGAACGGCGTGCAAATATATGATTTACCCTAGGAACTGGCAATATATTTCCATCCCGGCTGCTGCCGGGGATAAGGGACAATAAACCATTCATTATCAGCAAGCGGGCCAAGTGGTGGAAGTCGGTTGAAGGGGATAATAAAAAACCAGGGGCGGCAAGCGATCCTGGTCTCTTAAGATATGCGGGAATCATCATCGCCCAGTTCAAAGTTGAAGCAAATCGTTCACTTTACGGACTCCCGCCGCACTTTCGGCCATTTTGTCCTTTTCAGCGGCGTTTAATTCGATTTCCACTATTTTTTCGATTCCGTTTTTGCCCAGAACCACCGGGACCCCGATACAAATATCACTCAGGCCGTACTCCCCTTCCAGGTAGGCAGAACATGGGAACATCTTTTTCTGGTCACAACCAATAGCCTGCACCAGGGCAGAAACTGCTGCTCCAGGGGCATACCAGGCACTGGTCCCCAGCAGCTTGGTCAGGGTGGCACCGCCCACTTTGGTGTCTTCAGCCACCTGGGCCAGCCGGTCGGCTGCTAAAAACTCCGATACTTTGATGCTGTTGCGGGTAGCGTGGCGGGTTAAAGGAACCATCCCGGTGTCACTATGCCCCCCGATGACCATCCCGTCCACGTCCGATATGGGTGCCTCCAGGGCCTCCGCAAGCCGGTACTTAAACCGGGCACTGTCCAGGGCGCCGCCCATGCCGATGATTTTGTTCCTGGGAAGGTTGGTGGTTTTGTGTACCAGGTATGCCATGGTATCCATAGGGTTGCTTACCACAATAAGGGTTACCTCCGGGGAGTGTTTCAGGAGGCTGGAGGCCACTTCCTTAACGATACCCGCGTTGATCCCGATGAGTTCTTCCCGGGTCATTCCCGGTTTACGGGGAATCCCCGAGGTGATCACTGCTATATCGCTGCCTGCGGTCGCGGAATAGTCATTGGTACTGCCAACGATCTTGGTATCAAATGCATTGAGGGAAGCACATTGCATCAGGTCCATGGCCTTGCCCTCGGCAACCCCCTCTTTGATGTCGAGTAAAACAACTTCCGAAGCAAAATTCTTGATGGCGATATACTCTGCGCAACTGGCACCTACGGCTCCGGCACCGACAATGGTAACTTTCATCTGTTCTCTATTTATTTTGGTTTTGTCCGAGAGGTTCAAAAGTACATTTTTTTTAACAGAATCCTGAGCGAATGCCCGAATATCTGGCTTGCTATACAAGAATTTCAGCCTCCGGTCTATATGTTAAAAAATGCCTCATTTGGGCGAAGATTGCTTCTCCGGGGTGTCATACATCGAAAATTAACAATACTTCCTGCCATACGTGCGTTAGGGTTTTACCCAAATCCTAAACGAACCTACGTTCATGAAAAGATTCGTCTCTTTTGTGGCTATTGTGGCGATCATTTTTGCCAGCAACTGTTCCCGAATTCCGGAGAATAATGACCCGGTAATCGGAATCTGGGCCAAAACGGTACTCGATGAGTCGAACCCGACCCAAAAGCAGAGTGTACGGCAGGAGTGGATCTTTAACGATGCCTACCTGGGCCGGTACCACCGCTATGAGGGAAATGTCCTGAGTTTTAAAACTGATTTCAAATGGGAGCAGGAAGACGGGGTATACACCATCGCTTACCCCGGGACCGATATGGCCTCTGTCCATGTCCTGATGAAGGAGGCGACGGACGGGGTCACCCTGGAAGACGAAAAAGGCAATGTACTTGCCAAAAGAGAGTAAGTCCCCTATTTTTTCCATATATTTTGAAGAGCAGCCCTCGTGTGAGTGAGGGCTGTTTTTTTTTGGCCAGGTAGAACCTGCCGCAGAGGTACCCAAATCCCATATCCCCCCCGGGATTCTTAACCCCGCCCCATTTCAAGTTAAAACCCCATACTGAGAAATGCCCGCAAGTTTGCATATATCTAACAGGACATTCCTCTGCCTATTGGAAAAGAACTGTCGTCTCAAGGAACCAAGCGACGAGAAAACTCGAGGATTGTATTCTATACTTTGCTTAATTGGTTGATTTCATGGGTACCGCAACTGAGTAATCCAGGACGGATAATTCCTCCCATTCCCGAGAGTGCCTGCCCCGACTTACGGCAGCGGGGTGCCCCTACGCTTGCGGCCTTTGCGGAGAGGTGTGAGCCCGCTAAAGGCCGGGGAACGAAAACCCCGGGACAGTTTCCCGTCCCGGGGTTCCATTTGGTTTGATTGCTTTTCTTCAGGCGTACTACCCGATTTTAGCGTTGACTACCTGAACCCGAAATTCACTCCAAAGGAGAAGTTATTGAATTCGGACAGGCTGTAATCTGCATGCAGGCGGAAAAAGCCGAGTTTGAGCTTAGCCCCCAGGTTCCCGGTGACTCCGCTGGCCTTCTTGGTCAGGCTGAAAGGATCCACATAAGTGGTTTGAAAGGGGCCGGACCGCACATTGTAGGTGCCCAGGATATCGGAATCAGACTTCCCGCTCAGATAGCCAATGCCCCCGTAGAAGTTGATAACCGGCAAGCGGGTAGATACCACGGCCTGAAAGATCCAGGTATTGATGTTGGCTTCGATCCGCTGGTTCTCCCCGTCGACGATACTGGTATCTGTAAAGTCGTAGGTGCCATCCAGATGGGTATAGCCTATTACCCCTGATATGGCCACGGGCAGCAACTTGTCTGCCGGGAGGTCCTTGGTGAATTCGTGTTGTATGCCGAAGCCATAGAAGCCGATGGATACGTCGTCTGTATTAATCTTCGGCAGGAAACGCGCCTTTACCTCCGTGCCCTTGATCAGGCCCACACTGGCCTGTATAAACCCGGAGGGAATGAAGTTTATATTTTCAGAAGCCAGGCCGGTGGGCAGCTCAAAATCTTCCCTTGCGGTCACCCCGGGGGCTACCTCTGCCTCAACATATACCTGGACCCCCTCTATGTCTCCCAGGGCTGTGGAAACGAGTTTGGAGGTACTTCCGTCCGTGAATTGCAGGTTTTCGTAGTCAGCTGTATTGAGGACGAATGCCTTTTTATCCGATTTATTTTTAAATCCGGTCAGGTTGCCGATAATGGCGATCTCAAATCCCCCGAGGGGTTTGGCTTCGGCCGTATTGTACCAGCTTCCGGCAATGCTGTAAATAGCGCCTTCCGAAACCGGTGCAAGGTAGGCATCGGTAAAATGCCTGGCATCCTCAAGGCCGGCGGTGAACAGTTCGTTTACGTTGGATTGGGCACGGAGCAGCACTGTAGAGGCCAGGGCGCAAAATATAAGAATTTTCCTCATTTTTTAAAACTTTTTCATAAAACTAAAAAACCCCGGCGGAAAGGCCGGGGTTTTTGTTGTGAAACGGGAATTCTTATACATCAATGTTCGCATATACGGCATTTTTCTCGATAAACTCCCTTCTTGGGGGAACTTCATCGCCCATGAGCATGGAAAAGATCCGGTCCGATTCGGTCGCATTGTCTATAGTCACCTGCCGCAGGGTTCGGAATGACGGGTTCATGGTCGTATCCCAGAGCTGTTCCGCATTCATTTCCCCCAATCCTTTGTATCGCTGGACACCTACACTGCCTCCGAATTCCTGGGTAATGGCGTCGCGTTCCTTGTCGTTCCAGGCATAGCGTTTTTTGCTGCCTTTCTTGACCTGGTACAGGGGCGGGGTGGCGATGTATACGTGTCCGGCCTCCACCAATTCGCGCATGTAACGGAAAAAGAAGGTCAGGATCAGGGTTTCGATGTGGCTTCCGTCCACATCGGCATCACACATGATGATGATCTTGTGGTATCTCAGCTTATCGAGGTTGAGCGCCTTGCTGTCTTCTTCGGTTCCTATGGTCACACCGAGGGCTGTATAGATGTTCTTGATCTCTTCATTTTCGAAGACCTTGTGTTGCATGGCCTTCTCGACATTCAGGATTTTTCCCCTGAGGGGAAGGATCGCCTGGAAGTTCCGGTCGCGCCCCATCTTGGCCGTACCCCCTGCGGAGTCTCCCTCCACCAGGAAAAGTTCGCACTGTACGGGGTCCTGCTCGGAACAGTCGGCCAGTTTGCCGGGAAGCCCCCCGCCGGTCATGACGGATTTCCGTTGAACCATCTCCCGGGCCTTGGTGGCCGCGTGACGGGCCTGGGCTGCCAGGATAACTTTCTGAACGATCATCCTCGCGTCTTCGGGGTGTTCTTCCAGATAATTGGTGAGCATTTCAGAGACCGCCTGGCTCACTGCAGCCGACACTTCGCGGTTCCCCAGTTTGGTTTTGGTCTGCCCTTCGAATTGTGGTTCCGACACCTTGACGGAAACTATGGCGGTAAGCCCCTCACGGAAATCGTCCCCGGCCACTTCGAATTTCAGTTTGTCGAGCAAGCCGGAACTGTCGGCATATTTTTTCAGGGTGGTGGTCAAACCCCTCCTGAATCCCGAAAGGTGGGTCCCCCCCTCATGGGTATTGATGTTATTGACGTATGAGTGGAGGTTTTCCGTATAGGAATTGTTGTAAACCATGGCCACCTCCACGGGGATATCGTTCTTCTCCCCTTCCATGGCGATCACATCCTTGATCAGGGGTTCCCGGTTTCCATCCAGGAAGCGGATAAATTCCTTCAGGCCTTCTTCGGAATAAAAAGTTTCCGATAAGAATTCCCCCTTCTCGTCGGTTTGTCGCCTGTCAGTAATGGTAATGCGCACCCCTTTGTTGAGGTAGGCCAGTTCCCGCATGCGGTTGGATAGGGTATCATAACTGTATTCGATCCCCTGGGTAAAGATCTCGGTATCCGGGTGGAAGGTCACAACCGTGCCCGATTCTTTGGAATCCCCGATACTTTTCACCGGGTAGAGGGTCTTTCCCCTTTTGTATTCCTGCTCCCAGATCTTGCCATCGCGGAATACGGTAGCCTTAAGGTGGTCTGAAAGGGCATTCACCACGGAAACACCTACCCCGTGGAGGCCGCCGGATACCTTGTAAGAATCCTTGTCGAACTTGCCCCCCGCACCTATTTTGGTCATAACCACTTCCAGTGCGGATACCCCCTCTTTCTTATGGAGGTCGACCGGGATCCCGCGGCCGTTGTCCCTGGTGGTTACGGAATTGTCTTCATTTATAGTTACATCAATCTGGTCGCAATGGCCTCCCATTGCCTCGTCTATGGAATTGTCCACCACTTCATATACCAGGTGGTGCAACCCCCGTACCCCAATATCACCTATGTACATGGAAGGCCTTTTCCGTACATGTTCTATCCCTTCCAGGGCCTGGATGCTATCGGCCGAATAGGTGCTGCTTTTCACTTCTTCACTCATAAATTTTCAGATCTTGTTTAGTCAATTTAAAGCAATCTGACAAATATAAGGAATAGCCCATGAAATATAGTATTCTGGGCGATTTTAAGCGAGCAAGTTATCAACAGAATTTGTGGAAAAAACAAGCTGAAAATACGGGGGAATCCCGGGAAATTTTCAGGGCCGGAAACCCGGCCCCGAATACCGTTTATAACCGGGGATCGGAATGGGTGCCATGCGGCCGTTCCCTTTATTTTACATAGGCGTCTGTATGGACTTTGGAAACGGCCCTCCCGGAAGGCTCATTCATGTTTTTAAAAGCCTCGTCCCATTCGAGCGCTATGCGGGTGCTGCAGGCAACAGAGGGTTCCTGAGGCACGCTCAGGGCGGCCGCATCGCTTGGGAAATGGGATTCAAAAATAGACCGGTAATAAAACTCCTCCTTGGTCGCAGGGGTCTGTATCGGGAACCTGAATTTGGCGTTGGCCAGTTGTTCGTCGCTTACCTCCGAAGCCACCAATTCTTTCAGGGTATCGATCCAGCTGTATCCCACCCCGTCCGAGAATTGTTCCTTCTGCCTCCAGGCAACGCTTTGCGGGAGATAAGATTCAAAGGCCTTCCGCACCACCCATTTCTCCATCCGTTCCCCGTTGATCATTTTATCCTGCGGGTTGATGCGCATGGCGACATCCATGAATTCCTTGTCCAGGAAAGGCACCCTCCCCTCTATGCCCCAGGCAGCCAGTGCCTTGTTCGCCCGCAGGCAATCGTACATATGCAACTTATCCAGCTTACGCACGGTTTCCTCATGGAATTCCCTGGCATTGGGGGCCTTGTGGAAGTAGAGGTAGCCGCCGAACAGCTCGTCGGCCCCTTCTCCGGAGAGCACCATCTTGATCCCCATAGATTTGATTACCCGTGCCATCAGGTACATGGGGGTAGCTGCACGGATCGTGGTAATGTCATAGGTTTCCAGGTTGTAGATCACATCTTTTACGGCGTCGAGCCCTTCCTGAATGGTGAATTTGATCTCGTGATGGACGGTCCCTATATGCTCGGCTACCTTGCGGGCAGCCGCCAGGTCCGGGCTACCTTCCAGGCCCACAGAAAAAGAGTGCAGCTGTGGCCACCAGGCGTCATTCAAGTCATCCGATTCCACCCGTTTCCCCGAATATTTCTTGGCAACAGCTGAAGTAATGGATGAATCCAGTCCGCCGGATAAGAGTACCCCATAGGGGACGTCCGACATCAATTGACGATGGACTGCGGCTTCCAGGGCCTGCCGCACGGTTTCAATGCTTGTCTGGTTCTCTTTTACCGCCTCGTAATCCATCCAGTCGCGGGTATACCACCTCCTGAATTCACCATCCCGGCTGTGCAGGTAATGCCCGGGAGGAAAAAGTTCGATCTTCGTGCAGGTGCCTTCCAGGGCCTTTAACTCGGAGGCCACGTAAAAAGTGCCGTTTTTATCCCAGCCTATATATAGGGGGATGATGCCCATGTGATCCCGGGCTATAAAATACTCGTCGAGTTCGATGTCGTAAATGGCAAAGCCGAAGATGCCGTTCATTTCATCGAGGAAGGCCGGGCCCTTTTCCCGGTACAGGGCCAGGATTACTTCACAATCCGAGGCTGTGCGGAAGTTGTACCGCCCTTCAAATTGTTTCCGTAATTCCCGGTGGTTGTATATCTCCCCATTCGCGGCCAATACCAGCCGGCCATCTTCGCTGAACAGGGGCTGTTTCCCGGAAGCCGGGTCTACGATGGCCAGGCGCTCGTGGGCCAGGATGGCTTTCTCATCGTCGTAAATCCCGCTCCAGTCTGGTCCCCTATGCCTTACCTTTTTGGACATCTCCAACAATTGCGGCCTCAATACTTCCGTCGATTCCTTTAAATCAAAGGCACAAACAATTCCACACATAAAAATAAATTTAATATATAGAAGCAAAAATCTATTAAAGACTATCAAATATAAAATCTAAATATTTAATATTGATTACTAATTATAATCTTATTCGTAGTTTTTTAATATGGAATTGAAATATTTTTATTTGCTATTTATATGCTTAAAAGGTGCATTTTGTAAGAATGTTAAATTTTAACGACCTTTTATAAAAAAAGTATCCGCAAACAAAGTAGTTTTAACAAATAAAAAATAAATGAACTTATGAAAAATCTATTGACACTTGCCATCATGGCCTTCGCCATGGTATTTTCACAGGACCTGTCTGCCCAGGAATTCAGCGGGCTGGATAAAAGCCCTGCCGATATTGCCTCCTATCCCTCCAGTGGCCAGGTCCCGGAAAAGAAAGTCCGGGTCATCTACAGCAGGCCGCAACTGAAAGGCCGTTCCCTGGCCGATCTCGCACCTGCCGGGAAAGTATGGCGCACCGGAGCCAACGAGGCCACAGAAATCACTTTTTACCAGGATGCCGTTGTGGGCGGTACCCCTGTAAAAGCAGGCACTTATTCCATGTTCACCATTCCCGGTGCCGATTCGTGGACAATTATTCTCAACAACAACTTAAATCAATGGGGGGCTTTTACCTATGACAAGGCGGCCGATTTAGCCCGGATTCAGGCCAAGGCCACAGAAGCTTCCCAATCGCTGGAACCTTTTTCCATTGCCTTTAAAGAATCGGGTGATATGGTAGACATGGTACTGGGCTGGGGCACCACCCGGGTTACCGTACCTATTAAGTTTTCAATGTAATTTACCTGCGTTAAAATTCTTGCCGGGGACTCCTCCCCGGCTTTTTTTTGCCTTCTTCAGGCCGGTAGTAGCCCGGCCCCGCCTTATTTCACCTGTTCACCCCCAATATACACTGCTTCCGCACGGATATGAGGCAAGGTAGTTTCGGGCGCCTGCATGAGGTCGTCGCTCAGGATCACAAAGTCTGCCCATTTCCCAGCTTCAATGCTGCCCTTCTCCGCTTCCTCAAAATTTGAATAAGCGGCCCATATGGTCATCCCCCGGAGGGTTTCTTCCCGGCTGAGCGCCTCTTCCGGATGAAAACCGCCCGGTGGGTATCCTTCCAGGTCTTTGCGGGACACGGCGGCGTAAAAGGTGAGGAAGGGGTTAACTTCTTCCACGGGAAAATCGGTGCCCAGGGCAATTCGCCCCGCCTGTTGCAACAAGGTTTTATACGCATAGGCCTCTGCAATACGCGATTCCCCGAGGCGTTCCCCGGCCCAGTACATATCGCTGGTGGCATGGGTAGGTTGCACGGAAGGGATGATCCCATTGGCAAATAGCTGAAGTTCCTCCGGGGCAACGATCTGGGCATGTTCTACCCTCCACCTTCGTCCGGGCTTTCCTTCCAGGGCCCTGGAATATGCCCTGAGGACCACCGCATTGGCAGAATCACCGATGGCATGGGTATTCATTTGGAATTCTGAAGCAGCCAGCCTTGTGGCCAGGCCGTAAATCGAATCCACGGGGGTAACCATCGCTCCAAAATGCCCGGGCCGGTCGGCATAAGGCTCCTTCAGAGCGGCCCCACGGGAGCCCAGGGCACCGTCAGCGTAGACTTTAAAGGAACACACCTGTAAACGGTCTGTTTTGTATGGCCCCCGGGCCAGGTAAAGTTCCAGGTTTTCGGGGGTATTGCTTACCATGGCATACACACGGATCTTCAGCGTACCGGCCTGCTGCAGGCTGTCGATCAACTTAATATCCGCGGGCGGGAGGCCGGCAACATCAACCGTGGTGAGGCCGTATCCGAGGCAGATTTCTTCGGCCTGTTTCAGGGCCTCGATTTTGGCGTTGCGGCCCAAATGGGGCATGCTCCGTTCGATAAGCCCCTTGGGATTATCAATAAGGATCCCGGTCAATTGGCCATTTTCTTTTAAAATTTCACCTCCTTCAACCTGCGTTTTGGCATCGATCCCGGCCCGGTCCAGCGCCTTCTGGTTTACCAGCAAGGCATGGCCGTCTATGCGTTCCAGGACCACCGGAATATCCGGGAAGTATTGATCCAGCAGGGCTTTGTTGGGGAATTTCTTTTCCTGCCAGTCATTCTGGTCCCAACCCTGTCCATAGATAAAACGGACATCCCTGTTTTCCCTGAATCGGCGTACCCGATCGACCACTTCTTCGTAAGAACGGGTCCCTTTCAGGTCTACCTGCTCCAGGGTTAAGTCCGAAGCTCAGGAAGTGGCAGTGGGCATCAAACAACCCGGGGACAATTGGTTTCCCCCCGGCATCGAGTATCTTTTGTGCCCTGTAGTACTGAAATATGCGTGCCGAGTCGCCCACAGCTACGAACCTGCCCTGATCCACGGCAAAGGCTGAAGCGGTTGAGAAGGTACTGTCAACGGTATATACCCGGGCATTGTACACCAGCAGGTCAATCTGTTTTGGGTGGGGTTGGCAGCAACACAGCAGGAGCAGAAGTGCGTAGGGGAAACAGTTCATTGGAAAAGTATTGACCGGAAATTACGGAAAGTGACCCACCCGGCCAAATCGCAGTTGCAGCGATGACCCGGTTACTTTGGGTCTTTATTTCCCGCCGCGTTTCTTCTTATCCCGAAGCTTTACATAGATGAGTTTCTTCCTGCCTTTTGCATCTTCCCGCCTTTCCAACTCAAATTGGCCCACGGAGCTGATCAGGGGGGTTAATTTCTGGAACCCATAGTTCCGAGAGTCGAAATTGGGTTGCTTTTTCTGCAACAGGCTTCCCACATCTCCCAGGAATGCCCAGCCGTCATCATCGGCAACGTCTTCGATGGTGGAAGTGATGAGTTGCACCTCTTTCTTGGTGATCTTGTCAACGCCGTTTTTTCCGCTGCCTTTGCTGCTAACGCTATCTGCTGAATCTTCTTCGGACTGTTGTTTTTTGAGGATTTCCAGATAAATGAATTTGTCACAGGCTACTATGAACGGATTGGGCGTTTTCTTCTCCCCTATCCCGTAAACCTGCATCCCGGCTTCCCGCAATCGCGTCGCGAGCCGGGTGAAATCACTGTCGCTCGAAACCAGGCAAAATCCGTCCACATCCCCCGAATAGAGGATGTCCATTGCATCGATGATCATAGCGGAATCCGTGGCGTTCTTCCCCGCCGTATACCCGTATTGCTGAATGGGCGTAATGGCGTTTTCAAGCAGGAGGTTCTTCCACTTCGCTAAACGCGGATTTGTCCAGTCGCCATAAATTCGTTTGATGGTGGGGTTCCCGTATTTGGCGATCTCCTCCATCATTTCCTTTATATATGCTGAAGGGATATTGTCCCCGTCTATCAGCACGGCTAATTTGACATCCATAGTGTGTTCCTTAAACCCCTGCAAGGTACATCCTTTCCCGCTGATAATCATCAGGAAACCTGTTTTAGTGCCCTCCCGGGAACCAGTCTCGAATTATGGGCCCCTCATTGGGGGTTATCGGCTTTCAGGGAACCAAGCCCGAGAAAAACCAGGTAGGCAAGAGCCAGATACCCCAGGAAATGATAGGAGCCCAAAGCGGTATAGCACAAGCTGAAAATAGGGGGTGCCAGGGCCGAACCCAGGATCAGGAAAGACATGACACGGCCTGTAATCGCCCCCAGGTGGGTTCGCCCGTAAAACCGGGGCCAGGCAATGGCATTGAGCACCGCGAAGAACCCGCCGAGGGTCCCGGTCCCGGCGATAAGGAAAGGGATCCCGAAAGAAGAGGAGAGGAATAGCAGGCCCAGGGAAGCGAACAGCCCGCCCAGGATCATGAGATACAGGTATAGTTTCAGGCGCACATAATCGCTAAGGAAATTAAAAAGGGTGGAAACGCTTACAGCAACCACTGAAAATGGCAGAAAGATAGAGATGGCCTCCCCTTTGGGAAAGCCTTCGTTTTCAAAGATTGACACCACGTGAAAAGTAAGCCCGGTAATGAAGAAACTATTAAAGGCCAGGATCAGGGCATACATCCAGAAGGCCCTGGTGCGTTTCGCTTCGCTGAGGGTATATTGCCTATGGGCTTTCTTTTTTTCGGGTTCCATCCCTTCGTCCACTGTGGCAGCCGCGCCGTCGGGCAGTAAGCCATGGTCTTCCGGGCGGATTTTATAAAATTGCAGGATTATAACGCTGATCACCACCAGGCCTGCGGCCAGGACCTGCCAGGCCCCCTGCCAGCCATAGCCCTCAATAAGCCGGTCGAGCCAGAGGGGAGAGATCGAAAATCCGAATGAAAGCGCCACGCTGCTGAATGAATTCACTTTCCCCCGGTTCTTGTCAAACCAAATCATTATCACGTTCCGGGACGCCATGGTAAGTACCCCCTGTCCGGCAAAGCGCAACAGGAAGAACAGCACCGTCATCAGGCTGAAGGGCACCAGCCAGCTATCCCGGTTCAGCAGGGCTTTGATAAAATTGCTCATATGAACAGACCAGGAGCACAATACGAGGGCAATGGCCAGGGTTAGCGCTGCAAAAAACGCCACATAGCGTGCCCCGTACCGGTCGAACCAGACCCCGGCCCGGCCAATGACCAGCGAACTGCAGAAGGTGCCGATCATATAGGCGTTACTGAAGGCATTGCGGGAAAGGCCGAGGGCGTCCTTCACCGGATCGGTAAAAACAGAAACCCCGATTGTCTGCCCCGGCATGCTGGCCCAAATCCCGATCGTACCGGTAAGCAAAATGACGTAGCCGTAAAACACAGGGCTCTTGGCAGGGTCGATAAAAGAAAAACGGTTTGGGTTGGCCATGTATTTAAAAAGGCTTAAAAGTAGTGGATTTCACAGCAACCTGACAGGGAAGGGGACTAAAAATAGAGTCGATCGCCTCCCGATAAAAAAGAATAGGATTAAAATCCGAACTTCATTAAGTTTGGGAATCCAATGCATACGGACATGACTAAACTTCGCCAAAAAATACTGCCCGCCCTGCTTATCGCGGCTTTCCTTTTCGGTTCCCCGGCCTTGGCCCAGAAGCGGGACCGCCAGCTTTACCATCTGAGAAAATATATCCTGGCCAATGCGGAACAGCAGAACCTGATGGACTATTATCTGGAAGAAGCCCTGTTGCCGGCCCTTAAGCGGCAGGGGATTAAACCGATTGGGGTTTTCAGGAGTCATGAAAATCCGTCAGACAGCCTGCAATACGTCTTTGTGCTGCATCCCCTTTCCTCCCTGGACCAGCTGGCTGCTCTGGACGCCGCCCTGGACCGCGACGAGTTGTATAAAAAGGTGGGCGCTCCCTTTTTGGACGCCCCGCATGACCAACCGCCGTTTGAGCGGATGGAGTCCGTGCTGCTCAGGGCTTTCAGGGAAATGCCACGGATGCATCTCCCAAAAATTGAGAGCGATCGGGAACAGCGGGTTTACGAACTGCGCAGTTATGAATCCCCCACAGAGGGGAAACATAAGAACAAAATTACCATGTTCAACGACGGAGGGGAAGTAACGCTTTTTGACCGCCTCGGCTTCAATGCCGTTTTTTACGGGGACGTGTTATCCGGCCCAAGGATGCCCAACCTTATGTATATGACCACCTTCCGTGATCTGGCCACCCGGGATTCGCTCTGGGAGCAATTTTTTGGTTCGGATAAATGGAAATCCCTGGAAAAGGATCCGCAGTACCAAAACAATGTGAACCATGCGGATATATTTCTCCTCTACCCAACGAGCTATTCCGATTATTAACCGTTGCCTAATCCGCGGATTCCCTGCTGAGGCGGAAGACCACCCTGCGATTCTGCCTTCGGCCTTCCTCCGAAGAGTTGTCCGCCACCGGCTGTTCAGAGCCGTGGGAAACCCAGCGGATCCGGTCGGCAGCCAGCCCGAGTCCCTTTAAATAGTCCGTAACCGACTGACAGCGATAGCCGGACAAGCGGCGGTTGTACTCGGCGGTACCCAGGTTGTCTGTATGCCCGTCTATTGTTATATGCAATTCGGTATGCGCCTCCAGGTAGGCGTATAGTTTCTTTAATTCGGTCTTTGCGGGACCTTTCAGACGGAAGTCGTCAAAGTCGAACAACACATTCCTGAAGGGGTGCTGGGTATCCAGGGCGTAAGCAGGCGAATTTTCACTTACATCGGGATCGTTGCTGATACGGACCATGTCGAGGTAGTAGTAAGCCCCCTGTTTCGCATTCCGGGAAGTCTTGTAGGTACGGGTCCTGGCGTTGTCCTCGAAGTTCCCGATCGTAAAGTATCTTTCCCCTCCCGCGGCTTTGAATTCGGTCTGTAGGAGTAACCAGTCCGACGTTTCATTATAAAATTCGGAATTGGGGATCTCGGCAAAGGTATAGCGGTTTGATTTCTGGCGGTACAGTTGCATTTTGGAAAGCTGCTTTTTAATGGGGAGGTCCAGTTTGTCCGCCGAGAGTACGATCCCAAAAACATTCACGGCAAAGTCCGAACGTTCCGCCAGGCTGATGTAAAAACTCACGGTATAGGTACGGTCCCGGATAAGGGGCTCGCGCAATTCACCCTGCACATATTCCCGGTAATCATTGGGTGCGTACAGATATAGCCCCGCATATCCCCTGCCAAATTCAGAGGGCTGGGAACCGTTGAAGTTTTCGGGCGTCCCCATGGCTTCGCTGCAGGCGTTAAAGTAGTCTGTGGATCCCTCTGTGGGCGCGGACCAGTCCACTACATCGGTATGAAAGTTGCCCAATCGGTCCGGGCAGTTTCTGAAACCTTCAAAACTGGGGTTCTTCACCAGGTTCTGGGACCTGAGCGGGCGGCCGTAGAGCAACAAAACCGGCAAAAGGTAATATACTGGGTGGCACAGGGGCATTTTGATGGTCTTAACAGCCTCAAAAATAAGCAAATACCCTTCAACCGGGTACAAATTAGCCCCGCCAATCGATGAAGCGGCTGTTCTGCAGGTTCTTGGGCAGCGTACCGATCAGAGATCGAACTTATAGGACACCCCGGCCAGCACCTGCAGGCTTTGTACCCGGAAATTCGCCCAGCGCTGGTACTGATTGTTGGCCAGGTTGGCCCCCTTCACAAACAAGGAAAACTGATCCGTGATATGGTATCCCAAATGCGCATTCGCATCAAAGTAGGAATCGAGGGTCACCTGGGTGGCGGGGTATGCCGAAGGTTGTACATTCTGAACCGCCACCCGCCTCAGGTCATCGCGTTCCCCCACGTAAAAGAGCTGGGTGCCAAGATACCATTTCTCCCCAATCTGATAATCGAGGAAGAGGGAACCCTCAACAGATGGCAGGTTCCAGGCCGGATTTCCGGTTTCGGTATTGTAGTCGCTCACACTGGCATTGACGCCCAGGCTAAAATTCCGGTTGATGGTCACGTTAAGTTCCCCGGATAAGCCCAGGGTTTTAATATCATCATAAAAAATCCCGAATGAATTGCCGTAGAAATAGGCCTTCTCATCGGACCTGAATGTGTTTTCGGGGTTCAGCAGGAACAGGGGGCGCCTGTTTTCGGCTTTGTAGGAACCTTTGATGTTGTAACTCACATTGCTGAGCAACTGCCCCTTCAGCCCTACAAAGGCATCGTACTGGCGATCGGTCGGCTGGATCTGCAGGGTGGGCGAAACAAAGGGATTTTCCGAAACAAAATCATAGTAGGAATTCTGGTCCAAACCGCCTTCCACCCCTGCATAGGCTATGGCACCTTCATCCAGCAATTCATAGGAAGCCGTCACTTCCGGGTAAATATAGAAGTTAGATTCGTCCGTCTCCGTATCGAGGCCATATACCAATCCGGCCCCCAGGTTAATGGACAGTCCGTCGCCTTCAAACTGAAGCGCCGGGGTGACGCCCCCTTGCAGCAAACCGTAATTGATGGGCGGGGTGTTCTGGATACTCTCAACATTGGCATTGGAAAAACTTCCCCCTACATAGTCTGCCTTGGCTTTGACAGACAGGCTGGCATCATTGAGGGGGAAACGGAAGGAAGGCGCCAGGATGGCCCTGTTTTCGCCAGATTCCACGGCATCCCAGAACCGACGGTACCGCAATTCCCCTCCGGCAAAAAACGAATCTTCCAACTTGATTTGGGCACCCGCCTCTGCGCTGTAGTATTGCTGCCTTTCATCCATACCGGCAATAGTGGCCTGGTCGAAAACGCCTTCCGGCAGGCCGTACCAGTTGTACAACTGGTGTCCCAGGGCGATATCTGCCCCCCAGTTACGGTCGCTGTCGCGGTTGGAATAGGAAGCGTCCAACCGGGTATTGTAGAAATCCGTGTCCAGCGGGGTATTATCGATATCCCCCCTGGAGGAACGATGGGTCAGTCCCAGGTCGAGCCGTTCGTTACCCCTGTAAATATCGCGGCTGGTGTAGAATTCGGCCTGGGCATTGTTAAAATTCCCAAGCCCGACGGATGCATACGAATTATAGAGTTTCTCCGGCCTGGCCTTCTCCACGGGGGCGGCTTTGCCTTTGGCCGGGGTGAATGTGGAAGCCACGGGCACCGAATAGATTTTATAGGTGATCGGCTTTTTTTGCAAGACAATGGAATCGTTCATCCTGGGCACCGGCCTGATCTTAAACGCATCAGCGACCGAGGGGGTGTAGGGTTTCACCACCGTGACGGTTTCGGTGCCGATATCGGTATCTTCCTGTGCCGCAAGGGTACAGAGGTTTGCGAGCAAAACTCCTGTCAGGAGCCATTGGTTCTTATTCATAGTCTGTGTCCTCAATGATTAATTTGTTCCGGTTTCAACCGAAGAATTGCTTTCGGCTTCTTTGGCCTTAATGACTGCAAGCTCCTGCTTCGCTTCGGATACGATGTCCGGATACGCCTTGAAATTGGTAATGACGCTCTCCAGGATATAAGTTGCCTGATAGGCATCTTTGAGTTGGTAAAAGTTCCTCGCCATCAGTAGCAGGCCTTTGCCCCCCCATTCCTTATAAGATGCATAGTCCCTCGCCAGTTTCTGGACCGAGGCGTTGGAAGCTTCCCATTGGCCTGCCTGGTGTTTAAAGAGGGCATCGTAATACCAGGCTTCGGCAGCAGCCTCCCCGGAGGCTGTTGAACGCACCTGGGCATAGGCTTCCCGGGCCTTATCTTCATCGCCGGTTTTCATGGCCGAACGGGCTATCATGATGTGGGCATCGCTGGTGATACGGGCATCCACTTTGGGGGAAGCCAGCACTTTTTCGGCATATTCCAGGGTTTTAGAATAGTCCTGCTGTCCGTAATACCCTTTCATAAGATTAGATTGGGCAAACGTCCTGTTTTGAGATATTTCTGCCGTATTCTCCAGTTGCTGGAGATAGGGCATGGCGGCGCGGTAGTCATCCTTCCCGATATAGATCTCACAGATCACTGCGCCAATGCCTGCTCGCTATAGTCATTGCTTCCCTTATCCGCAACTGCGCGGTAGTGCGTAAGGGCTTTCTCCTGCTGTCCTGCCCCGAAATACAAGTTGGGCCAGGTTAAAATGGGCTTCCAGGCTGTGCAACCCATTCGGAAACTGGGTCAGGTAGCTTTCAAATCCGCGGATGGCGGCCGCATCCTTGCCTGCAAGTTGCTGTTTCCCGGCAGACTCATAGGTGGCATTGTCCAGTTCGGTATCCGTAACCTGTACAAAATCAAGGCCTTCCACCCATTGCGCATATTCGTTGACCCGACCGAGATCCACATAAATAAGCTTGGCCGTAGCAACCGCCTGCTTGGCTTCCTGGGAATTTTCATGATCCCTGACGACCGTCTTGAATTTGGCAAGGGCTTCCTCGTTACGCCCGGCATTGTAATGCACCAGCCCCTGCCGCAACAGGGCCCGCGGCACAAGGGGGCTATTGGGGTAGTCCCTGATCAGGCGATCATAGGCTTCCAGGCCTTTGGCCTGCTGCCCTGCCTGCATGTAGGTGTTGCCCAGTTCAAAAAGGGCGTCGTCCTTAAGGGCCGAATCGGGAAAACGGGACACAAAGCTGCCCAATTCATCAATTTTGGAGGCTTCCCGGTCTACAAACCCATAGCTCAGGGCCTTTTGAAAAGCCGCATAATCCTTTTCCGGGCTATTCATGGCCAGTACCTGGTTATAGGCTTCCATAGCCGGCCAGTATTTGCTGGTTACAAAATAGCTATCGCCGAGCCTGGCGTAGGCATCCATTCCCATGGCGCCCGAAGGGTGTTTCTCCGTAAAGTTCTTAAAGTAGGCGGCCGCGTTGAAATAGTCCTTCAGCTTGAAATAGGCATAGCCCAGCTGATAGTCCAGATCAGCGTATTCGGGCGTATCGGGGGCCGAGGGATGTTGCTGGTAAGCGACGAAATCGGTCAGGGCCTCCTCAAAATGGTTCAGCAAATAGGCCGCTTCCCCCTTCCAGTACCTGGCACGGGCTTCATACACGCCATTCACAGGCTGGTTAAGGGATTTTTTAAAGTTGTCCACCGCTTCGGCATAGGCCCCTTCCTGGAACAATTCCATAGCCCTGAAAAAGGCCACTTTCTGATAAGTTTCCTTGCTGGCAAAGCCCTGGTTGGCTTCCAGCAGGGCGAGGGCGCCGCTGAAATTGCGGGAGGTGATGTAGGAGTCAACCAGCAGTTCCCGGATCTCTGCCTGCTGTTCACTGTCCGGATAGCGCTTCAGGTAGTTGGTCAGCACTTCCGGTACCGGTTCATAGGCATTCCCGATCTCATATCCCAGGCGGGCATAGTTGAGGTAGGCATCCTGCTGGATTTCAGGACTGAAGTCCATCTGGGATGCGTTCCTGAAGGCATTGAGCGCTTCCTGTTTCTTATCGAGCTTCAGGTAGCACTCTGCCAGGTGGTAATAGGCGTTCTGGGCTACACTGTTCGTCCCTCCGATGATTTTATTGAATTGCTGAATGGCATTGGCATAGTCTTCCTGTTTATAGTAGGAATATCCGAGCAGGTAATAGTCTGTATTGCTCCATTTGCCCTTCTTCCCCTTGTAAGCTTCCAGGTACGGGATAGCGTCGGCGTATTGTCCCAGGTTGAAATAGCTCTCGCCGATGATCTTGCTGAGCTCCGAGGTTTCCTGTCGGTCTGCTTTGGGCAATTTTTGTTGGGCCAGGGATATGGCTTCTTCAAAGTTCCCCTGCTTGAAGTTCCTGTCTGCCTGGAAATAGGATAGTTTTTCATCCAGCTGCTGATCGTTTATCTGGTCAAAGCGTTCGCTGGCTTTGGTATAATCGTCCTGCTGGTAGGCGATGAACCCAAGGTAATATTTGGCCTGGGAGCCATAGGTATCCGAATTGCTCACGCGGTTCAGGTAGGTTTCCGCTTCTTTGGTCTTCCCGGAAGAATAGAGGGCGTAACCCATGTTGAAATCGTAGCGCTGCCGGTCCCTGGCAGGGAGGGAAGAGGCATCAACCTTGCCGTACCATTTCATCGCATACGGATATTTGCCGTTTTCGAAATAATAGTCAGCCACATCGAGGAAAGCGGAATTCCTTTTGGTGGAGGTCGGGTAGTTCTCCACGAAATCCTCCATCAGCCGGTCGGCCCCCAACTGATTCAACCGTACGGCGGCACTGGCTTCGTAATAGGCACTGTTGGCCCGGGTCTCCAGGTCGGAAGCCTGGTTCTTTACCTGGGCGAAAAGGGTCTGTGCAGACTGGTACTGTTTGTTCTGGTACAGGGCCAGGGCTTCCTGGTACCCCCGTTGGTCGTAGGTATAAACTTTTGATTCCTGGGCACGGCCGCCTGTGGCCATGGCCGCTAGCCCTAAAAGGATTAGAGCGGTTCTTGGGTATCGCATAGTGTTCTCTCGTATTCCATTTTATAACGTCAATTTTCGCCCTGCAGTATGTACCTGCCTTTTCCCGGCTAATTTTTCATGCCTGAACGGCCCGCCAGGGAGCGGAATGCGGGAAGGAAGGGACCGGGCTGCAGCAACAAAAAAAAAGATTTTTATCCCGCCTTCCCTTGTTTACCTTTGGAACTTATTACATTTATATCAACAATGACATTCCCAAGGCGAGCGTATTCTGGAGTTGAAGGAGGTAGCTGTCTACCAGCAGGAAAATCTGGTATTGAACGATATTTCACTGGAAGTCAGGAAGGGGGAATTCGTATACCTGATAGGAAAGACTGGCAGTGGCAAGAGCAGTTTCATGAAAACGCTTTATGCCGACCTGCCCCTGAAAGAAGGAAATGGCACCATTGTCGGCTTCGATCTCCGCACCCTTAAGGAGAAAGACATCCCCTACCTCAGGCGGAAGCTGGGGATCGTTTTCCAGGATTTCAAATTGCTGCCCGACCGGAACGTCAACAAAAACCTGCAATTCGTACTGAAAGCCACTGGCTGGAAAGACACATCGGAAATGGAGGCCAAGATTCAGGAGGTTTTGGAAAAAGTGGGCATGAAAACCAAAGGATTTAAATTCCCGCACGAATTGTCGGGAGGGGAGCAGCAGCGGGTCGCCATCGCGCGTGCCCTGCTCAACGACCCCGAACTGATCCTGGCCGATGAGCCTACCGGGAACCTCGATCCCCAGACCAGCGTGGAAGTCATGAAGGTGTTACAGGAAATCAATAAGGCCGGGCGGACCATCCTGATGGCAACCCACGATTACGCCCTGATCCTGAAATTCCCTTCCAAAACGCTGAAATGCGATGGCAGCAAGGTGTTTGAAGTCATCCAAAAAGCCGTGTGACCAGGCAGGCCCTCGAAGAAGTCCTCAGAAATTCCTGTCCATAAGAAAAAGGTAATCTTCCAGATCGATATTGCCGCTGAATATCTTTATGGATTGGTGGATGACCTCATGGGCCTTTTTAGGGCTGCAGCCCAGCCCAATGGCGTATTTCTGGATCAGGTTGGCCTCATCCGCATCAATGGCGTGGTCTGCAAAAATCATCCGGAATAAATCGTGCAGGCGTTCGAGGCGCTCTTCCCGTGAGTTGATGGGGTCTAGCGGGAATTTGGAAGGGTCCTTGAGGACCTGCACCCGGATCTGCTCTCCGATATCCAGTTTCTCGGCGAGTTTGTTCAGCAGTGCTTTTTCCTCGTCATTGATTTTCCCGTCGATGGCCGCCATACGTGCCAGGGAGGCAAAATGGGCAATATTGCTATGTTGTTTGCCGTATTCAAAGGCTTGTAATATTGACATTATCAGCGTATTAGTAATTCATATATCATCAAAACCCCGATCGGGGTTTCTGAAGACAATGTTAGTTAAAAATACTAACATATCTAAATTGAAATACGACATTATTCGCCTTCCATGGGGCATGTATCCAAGGCCGGACGACGCGAAAAAAATAAACCGCAAATGGAAACAGGGCTTCCCTGGTGGGCTCCGCCCGGGACCTGAAAAAATTCCGGCCCGTTATTTGTAAAGACGCTTTACACTGAATTCATGTTTATCTTTGCCAAGGGTAATCTAATTGGCCGCTATGAAAAAATACCTGATACCCCTTCTTGCACTCCTCTTCGCCGGACCTTCCGCAACCGCACAACAATTGGATGCCAGGGCCCTGGGCGCCATGGTCAGGGCCCTTAAACAGGATATCCGCGGGCCTTATAAAGATTTGAGGTGGTTTTGTACCGATGGGAGTATCCGGATGCCCAAAGACCCCTGCCCGGATGAGATCGGCCCGGGGGTACAACACGCCCGCTACAAAGACGAAGTAGTTGCCCTTGGCCGTGAGCAGCACCTCTACCTGGGGCAGATCCTCGCAGCCACAGATAAAGAGGATTTCTGGGATTCAACGCAAAACCATTCCCGAATAAAGCAATACCAGCTCGGCAAGTACCTGGAGGGGGTAGACGATGGGTGGATCTTCAGGAAAGCCCAGTATTACCGGGGAGCCATCCAAAGTGAGGACGAATCGGCCTGGGGACAATCCTTCTACGAATGGCTGCTGGGGCAGCCCGGGATTTTGGACGCCAATTTTTTCCTGCTGCGCCAATCCCTGAAGAATATCCCGCACCATGGGGATGACAACCTCTCCCAGCGCATGCGCAGCCAATCCAAGATCCTGTCTGACGAATATCCCGCCTTCCTGGACCTCCGGGTAAAAATCCACAGCCAGCCAGAGGCTGCCGACATCGGGAGGGTACGCGCATTTCGACAGAAACACCAGGCAGACATGACCCCCGAAATCCTGAAAGAACTCGATGACCTGCTGGCCACCATGACCGACTTTTACAAACCGGTGGATCTGCAAAAATGGGTCTCGCGGAGAGCCCTGCTGAAAGACGGGCCCCTGGCAACCAAAATCCGGTCCTTTGTAGAAGCGATGGGGCATACGGAGGTCGCAGCGGACCGGGTACGGTACACCGCCTCCCTCCTGTATGATATCCGCACGGACATCGGGCAGGAAACCCGGCCTCTGGCCCGGCTGGAACTGCTGGACCTCTCCCTCCAGCTGGAGGAATTCCTTTTTAAGAACGCCCCCCTTTGGAAACCGGCTACCCTGAGCCAGGAGCTGGATAAAATGTGTTACCTCGGGATGGCAGTCACAGGGTCGGGCTATCTGGAACTCTGGGAATGGAAAGAACTGGAGGGACCAATTAACCAGTCGTCCGCCACCGAGCTCCCGATCGCAGACCTGGCCCTGGCCCTGGAATCCGGGCGGGCTGCAGTGGAATGGAGCGCAGCCATGGTCAGGGCAGTATACCAGGAAACCGTGGCTGCTTACGGGGCCTTTGAACCCCTGGCCCTGGGGTTTACCGACGACCAGATACGAGGTTCCATCGCCTTGCAGCTCGGACAAAGCGTAGCCGTGCTGGGCAATTATCTGACCGCCGAACAGAACCTTACCAACCGTGTGATGGACCTTCCCGATCAAAGCAGCATCCGGGGCCTTAATCCCGGGTATGCCATGGGGGAACTGGTGGTTGTGGGCGGGGGCTCCGAGGATATTGATGTGAGCCCGGACAAGATCTACCTGTTTGAGCGTTCCCCATCCGACCTGAAACCGGTTGCCGGGATAGCCACAGTGGCCGAAGGCAACCTGGTTTCCCACGTGCAGTTGCTGGCGCGGAACCTTGGGATCCCCAATGCCGCCCTGTCTGACGAGGCCCTGCAGGAATTAAAGAAATATGACGGACAACAGGTATTTTACGCCGTCTCCAATAAGGGGAATGTGATCCTGAAACCCGCCGGGCAGATGTCGCCTGCAGAAAAAGCCCTTTTCGAAAAAAAGGAGCGAAGCGAGGAGCGGATTGCCGTGCCCGTTGACAAGATCCGGCTGGATCAGGTCCACCTGATCAACCTGCGGGACGTCAACGCTTCCGATTCCGGTATTTTATGCGGCCCAAAAGCGGCAAACCTGGGGCAGTTGAAGGCTTTGTTCCCCGAGCAGGTAGTGGAGGGGTTCGTGATCCCATTCGGCGTTTTCAGGGAGCACATGGACCTTCCCATGCCAGGGCAGGGGGTCTCCTACTGGGAGTTCCTGAACAACCAGTTCCGGCAGGCCGAAAACCTCCGCACCAAGGGTGTCGCGGAACCGGAGGTGGAAAATTACCAACTCCGGCAACTGGAGATCCTTAGGGATGCCATCATGCAAATGCCCCTCAAGGGTGGATTTATTGAGGAACTGGAATCGAACTTCAGCACAGTCCTCGGCAAACCGATGGGCGAAATCCCGGTTTTTCTGAGGAGCGATACCAATATGGAAGACCTGAAGGATTTTACCGGTGCCGGCCTTAACCTCACCCTTTTCAATGTCCGGGACCGGGAAAAGATCCTTACCGGGATCAAACAGGTATGGGCTTCCCCCTATACGGAACGCAGTTTTAAGTGGCGCCAGCGCTACCTGCTGAACCCGGAAAACGTGTTCCCTTCCATCCTGGTCATCCCCGGTGTGGATGTGGACTGTTCCGGGGTACTTATCACCAAAGGTATCAACGCCGGCGGGGAGCAGGACCTCACCCTGGCATTCAGCCGGGGGGCCGGCGGAGCCGTGGAGGGGCAGGCAGCGGAAACCTACCTCATTAAGGATTCGGGCGGCTACCGGCTACTCGCCCCCTCCCGGGAACCTTACCACAACCGTCTACCGGAGACCGGCGGCACCGAACGCAAAGTTATGGGATTCCGGAAACCTATATTGACCCCCGCACGGCTGGACCAGGTCCGGGAACTGGCGCACCAAATACGAGAATTGCTCCCAAAGGCCACCCAGTCTGATTATAAGGGGGCCTATGACGTGGAGCTGGGATTCAAGGGCGACAAACTCTGGCTGTTCCAGATACGCCCCTTTGTGGAAAACAAAAAGGCCCTGAGTTCGGGCTACCTGGAATCCATCACGCCGAAGACAGACGGCAGCAAAATCATCTCACTATCAACCCCCTTACCATGAGAATATCCCTCTTCCTCCTGCTTTTCGGCATCAGCTTGCTCTTTACCGCCTATCCCATCGACGGGTATGACAAAACGGGCATCCGAAGGCTCAAACGCCTGGAACGCATCCAGAACGGAGAAATTAAGGCCACTACTCCCCCACTGCCACCGGGGGCTTTGAAAAGCTATGACGAGATCCGGTTGCAATTGCAAAGCCGATCTGGAGATAGCCTGGGGGCATTCCTGCAGGTGGATCCCGATTTCCAGGAAGCGGCCTCCGGGCTTTTCCGGGGCCTGGATAAGAGCTATTCCCTCGCTTTGCTGGATATTTCAGACCCCGCCCATGTGCGGTATGCGCAAAGGAACCAGGTGGCAGGCTACCAACCGGGTAGTGTGGGCAAGTTGGCCGTGCTTACGGGCTTATTCAATCAACTGGCCAAATTGTACCCTGATTCATGGGAAAAACGCACGGAATTGCTGCGCAGTAAATCGGTGAAGGCCGGAGTCTGGGGCCTGACTGACGAGCACACCATCCCCATCTATGATATAGAAACCAACAAGTTACTGAAGCGGCAGGTAATCGCCAGCGATATCTGCACCCTTTACGAATGGACAGACCATATGCTGTCCGTGAGCAACAACGGGGCCGCCAGTATTGTATGGCGCGAAGTTATGCTGATGGCGGCTTTTGGAGACCATTATCCTGACCTGACCCCCGAAGAATCGGAAGCATATTTTAAAGACACCCCCAGGAGCGAGCTGACCGATCTGGGGAACGAAGTGGTGAACCAACCCCTGAGGGAGCTGGGGATCAGCCCGGACGAATGGCGGCTGGGGAGTTTTTTCACCAGGGGAGCCAATACCTATGTTGGCGACAAGGGGGGCAGCATTGGGACCCCCCTGGGCCTGATGAAATTCCTGGTCCAGCTCGAACAGGGTAACATCATAGACCCCGAAAGCAGCCTGGAGATGAAACGCCTGATGTATATGACAGACCGCAGGATCCGTTATGCCCAGGCCCCGGCCCTGCGGGAGGCAGCGGTATATTTTAAATCGGGAAGCCTGTATAAATGCGACCGGGTAAAAAATCCCGATTGCGGGAAATATATGGGCAATGTGATGAACTACATGAATTCTGTGGCCATTGTTGAACACCCGGACAACTGCAAATACCTGGTAGTGCTGATGACCAATGTTCTGGGGAAGAATTCGGCAAGTCGACCATATGTACCTGGCCGGCCGGATCGACAACCTGATCCGCAAGGATTAACTTCCTTCGCCCAGGGCTGCCAGGGCTGCCTCGGCAAAAGTGCGGATCTTGGGGTCTTCATCGGAAACATACCGGGCAACCAGGTCCCGGTACGCGGAATTACCCTGCTGCCGGATGAGGTATAAAACGGCCAGCTTTACCCGGAAATCATAGCCATTGAGGAGGAGTTCAAAACACTCCTGTTCTTTGGGGATACGGTGTTGTATCTTCTGCATGACTTCTTCGGAGGAAACATCCAGGATACTTTCTTCAATGATCGGCAGGAGGTGGCGTTTAAGGTCGCCCGTAAGCATGTTGTCCAGGAAATCGATGGCGTTGGCCCGGGCATCCTGCTTCTTGCTCAGCAAGCCTTCGTAGGCAATATCCACATCCCCCTGTGGGTATTGCAACCCCAGCAGCCTGAAAATCCGTTCGAGGCCGGCGTCCAGGCGTCTTTCCAGCAGATCGAGCAGGCTTCCCCGGGCATCCCGTTCCTCATCGCTCACAGGAACCCCCGATCGTTTGCGGTTGCGGTAAGAGATGATGATCTGTGTGTGCATGGCCGACAAGGTTTGGTGGTACAGCTTACACTCTTCGAGAATCACGGAAACTACCCGCTCCCTGTGAAATTTAAGCCGTGGCTTTAAACGCCTGAGGTCGCTCAGCGCCCGGACCACTTCCAGCCGGATGCTCAGGTCGGCATCATCCAACAACAGGAACAGGGCGCGGATAGCCTCTTGTGACTCGAAACGACGGATCACGGATGGAACAAACCGGCAGGAGGCAATACCTGCCTTCCGCTTGCTTACGATAGCCGTGAGGGCAGGTAAGACGCCGCTGCCGTAGTGGACGATAGCTTCTGTAGCTATGGGCCGGGTGGCCTTGTCAGGCAGGGCGGCCACCAAATCTTCAATAAAGCCGGGGTGCAGACTGGAGCCCGCGGCTGAAATTGCCGCCAGGACCTGCGGGTCGTCTCTATGGAGATGGCGGGCGATAAAGGGATAAAATTCAGGGAAATCGGCTACCCCCGCTACCCGGAGCATGCGGGAGATCTCCAGCGGGTCTCCTGAACGTTCCACCTCCTGCATTTTTTTGCGGATCCGGCCATCCAGCTGGTACCGGGTTTTAAGGGGCTGGTTGTTTCGTGCCTCCTGGCAAAGGCAGAAAAGGGCTGTTCCGGCTATGCGGGGATTGGGGTCGTCCAGATAGGTGTCATATACCAATTCACTGTTTTTCTGGGCATGCAACAGGATATACTGCAGCGTGGCCAGGGTAAGCGCTTCGTCGTCGGTTTTCAGGAGCTCCGGTACCTCGGCGGCCATGGTATCGCTGTTCAGGAAATAGAGGTTCTGTATGGCAGCACTGCGGACCCTGACCGAAGGATGCCGGAGGAGGCCCTGTACATCCGCTGCAAAACGAGGGTCGTTGATCTCCATTAACTTGTCCAGCATAAAAAGGATTTGCTCTTCGCTGCCCTGGTGGAAAACCTTTTTCATGCCACTTACCACCGAATGTTTTTCGGTTATTTTGCGCTTGCGGTCGCGATGGCCCGTTGCCGTCAGGATTTCAAGGTTTTCGCGATAGGTCCTGAAATATTCCTTCCGGGCCCCCAAAACAAAATAGATCCAAAGCAGGGACAGGAGCAGGATCAGGAGTGCGATGTACTGGGACGGCAGCTCGAGGCCTTTGATCACGAATATGAGCAGGAAACCCGCCACACCTGTCGCCAGGCTGTCGACTACCACATCGATAAAAGATTTGGTCTTGTTTTTCAATTCAAACGGAAGGGGCAGGGACAACAATTCATTGGCACTCTTGTGGACCGATTGTTTGAGGATCCCGTCCATAGCCTTGGCCACCAGGATAGCAGACAGGCCCGGGAGGAATAAAAATAAAAGGCTTCCGGCCATGATCCCCAGGGGAAGCAGCATCAGTGAAAAGCCAACCCCCCAAATCCCTACGATCCTCCTGGTAAGGAAAAGCTGTACGGCCAGGGAAAGGAGGTTGAAGGTGGAAAACCAAAAGCCGAAATAGGATGACAGATTCATCCGGATCGGGGATGGCGGCGGCGGCATATTCGCTGAACAGGTAGTCGACCAGTTTGGCGACCAGCACGCTTACGGCCACGATGCTGGCGATATAGGTAAGGTGCCTGGACTGCCCTATCAGCCTGTACGTGCGTTCTTCCGGTGCAGGCACCCGTTTTTTCTGTTTGAAGGTGTTCAGTTTCTCCACCCGCTGCCCCCAGATCCGGTTTAATAGTGGAAAACAAGGGGTCAGCAAGTAGCGCCGCCAGGATCAGGGTGTACTCCGTACCAATGGCCGGACTAAGCAAGGATGTGAGGTAGCCACCGACAATTCCGCCCAGGATGGCGCCCGACCCTATAAAGCCGAACAGCCGTTTTGCCTCCCGGAGGTCGAAGACCAGGTTGGCCATTACCCAGAACTGGGAAGCAGACAACAGGGCATAGATAGCCACCCATACATAATAAAAGTACAGCATCCACCCGCTTACCAGCTGGAATTTCATCAATATTCCCAGCAGGGCGAAGGCCAGGACAGACGAGAGGAGGGTTGCCTGAATGATGTTTTGCAGGGAAAACCGGGCCAGCGCTTTTGTATAAAAGGCCGAGCTAAGAATGGCCGTAACGGCCACCAGCAGGTATGCCCATGGCAACTGCTCCGCCCCGAGTTCGGAGAGGAAAATTGCGTTAACGGTCGGTTTGATGATGAGGAGTACTGCAATGATCAGGAAGACGTAGGCCTGCATCCAGAAGGAGATTTTGAATTCTCCTTCCCGCACGTCGAATGTTTTCCGAATAATGGTCCTGAGCATCCCCTGGAATGGCAATAAGCGTCTTATTTCATTGCCAAAGGTATGTTGTTTTTCAATACGCGTTCAACGGGTTTCACCAAATTCCGGATAATAGCCTCCCCATTCGGGTCGTCTACCAGGGCCACCAGGATATACCTGCGATTTTCGTTTTGGCCCCAAACCAGGATGGAATCGGCATGGTAGGTTTTCCAGGTACCGGACTTGCGGAAGAGCCTGGCATTGGGGGCAATATGATTAAGGGTATTCACGAACTTGTGGTGCAGTTCAGGGTTTTCCATGATCCGCAACATTTCTTTGGAGCGGGCCTCATTCACCAGTTTTCCGTATGCCAGCATATAATAAAACCGGCATACCTGGGACACCGTCGCGGCATGGCTCAGGTGTTTCAGCGGCTCCCTGTTAGTATCCCCGCCCCTGCCATATCGTTTCCCCACCCAAAGGCCGCCGCCTGTGTGGGCATCATAGAAGGCATACCTGGGGTCGGTCATGGTTGCCTCGATCTGGTGGAACCCGATCCGGTCGATCAGGCGGGTGGATGCGGCATTGTCTGACTTACTGATCATCAACCGCATGTCCTTTTTCAAGGTGGGGGTTTCTTTGATCTTGCCCTGCTCCACAGCTTCCATGGTGCTCAGGAGGACGGCAATTTTCGGCAGGCTGGCCGCATACATCATAAAGTTCCCATTGATCCCCGCATAGCGTGCGTTACCCGGATCCCGCAGGTCTACAAGGCCTACCGCCATTTTTTTATTGGCGATCAGGGCCCGCCATTCCGGCCTGGAAGACAGTTCGCGTTCCAACTGGGCCTCCAGTGAGAAATCAGTCAGGGAAGTCAGCGGACGGACAGGGTCGCCCTTGGTCTGGATGGGCAGTTCGTTCTGGGCGTGCATGAAAAGACAGGCAAACAGGCAGATAGCTATAAGGTGGGGTCTGAATCTCATAAAAGTACACGTGTCATATGGTGTCAAAAATAACGCAGGAAGGCTGCTCTTGTTTGTTAAATTTTCCCGGGGGGTCGCTTCGCCTGTATCCCCGTATATACGTTTGGTTTGGTATGAATAGTTCCGGCGCACTGTTAATTTTTCCATTGGAGCCGGGCAGGTTTCCTTCTTCAGTCCCCCACAATTGAAATATAATTCAAATTTCCCTTCTTCGGATGCCTAATTTTTAATAAGTTAGGCTACCTCAAATAAATGGGCTCCTTCCTTTCTTCGCCTGGCCGTCATGAGGTATTAAATTGCCTCGTATAATAACGCCAAAGCAACACTTTCTATTATGAGAACCGCATTCATTTTTCCAATGGCGGTTCTGTGCCTGGGGACCTTCTCCTGTAATACCCGCCCGTAAGCCTAGCCGACGAGCCAGGTACAGTCACAGAAGCCCCGGTGATCCGGGTGTGGCAGCCCGACCGATAAAAGAAGCATTTTTGGCAATCAGGAGCCCGAGGGGACTGATCCATAGTACAGAACATGGCCGGCCCCGGCTTATACTGTTCTGCCCCTCAAACAGCACGATAACGTACCTGATGGATCGCCAGGGGCAGATTGTGCATTCATGGAACGCGAACTAAGTACCGAGTTATCGTTCTTATCTGCTGGACAACGGCCATTTGTTTCAGGCTTGAGCGGGACATCAATTTCCCCAGGTTCGCCGCAGGGGGCATCGGGGGGCGCATACGGGAATACGACTGGGATGGCAACATGCTGTGGGATTTTAATACGCTGATGATGCTGTTTTGATGCATCTCGATATCGAGATCCTTCCCAACGGCAATATCCTGGCCATTTCCTATGAATCGAAATCGGCAGGGGAAGCAGTTGCCGCCGGGATAAACCCGGAGAGAATCCCAAAGGCAGGGGTATGGCCAGACAAGGTCATCGAGATCAAACCCTCCCGGCCTTCAGGGGGCGAAATAGTGTGGGAATGGCACCTGTGGGACCACCTGATTCAGGACCGCGACCCGGGAAAAGCCAATTACGGAAATGTCGCGGATCACCCGGAAAAAATCAATATCAATGCCTTCGGGGAAATGGAACTGCCCCCGATGGCAGGATGCAGACATCGAACAATTGAAAAAAGTGGGATTCCTCACGTCTAATGCTTCCATTGACAACCAGGGCTCGGACATTTCCCATTGTAATGCGGTTTCCTATAACCCCGATTCGGATGAAATCGTCATAAGCCTGAAACGCTTCGGTGAGATCGTTATTATTGACCACAGCACCACTACTGAAGAAGCCAGGGGCAGTTCCGGCGGACGCCGGGACCATGGAGGCGACCTCCTTTACCGTTGGGGCAATCCGAAAAACTACGGACGGGGAAGCAACAATGACCGGGTACTTTTTGAACAACACGATGTCAAATTCATCCCCAAAGACCTGCCCGGGGCCGGCCATCTCCTCGTATTCAATAATGATATACCGGCGGCAAACAACCTGATGCCATCGATCTTTGCCGCACTAATGGCGGCCCGGTCCCCGGACCCGCAGATAGCCATTGCAGATATTGGCAATTTCAGCGCTGTCCTGGAGTTGGAATTACCTGTGGACAATGCCGGATCTTATGCGCTCCCGGGGGATGCCCCTTACGGCCCCTCGGAGGCTGTTTGGAGCTTTACGGCACCGGACAGATATTCATTTTATTCGCCCATTGAGTCTGGCGCCCAGCGTATGCCGGACGGGCATACATTCATTACTATGGGCGTAAAAGGGGAACTTTTTGAGGTTTCACCGGATAAACAAATGGTGTGGCAGTACAGGAACCCATATAACTTTAATTACCGGTTGCCGGATGGCTCCCCGGCCCAACCGGGCGCCATGCCCTACCGGCAGTTCCGAAGTACCTTTTATCCGGCAGGCTATGGTGCCTTCAAGGGCAAAAGCCTCTCCCCGCTCAATCCCCAACCGGAGCCCTTTGTATTTAAAATGCCGCCACCCCCGGGCCAGGGCGGATAGGTGTCTTTATTCTTATTGCTGAGGTGGGACTTTATGTACGGGAATATGCCATTACCTTCTACTGGCCGGCCCATTTTGGTTAATAGGAAAGTAAAACAACTGATTCCCAGTAATTGACAGTTATTTTTTTTATATCTTCCATGCACCAAAAAACAACATCCCCCGTGGCGTGATCAGCGCCGGAAGGGCCCTGTTTCAAACAACCGATCTAAATTCATACCTATGAGAATGCAGAATTATTTGCTGAGCAGCTTGCTGCTTTGCTCTCTGGTTTCCTGTAAAACGGAACCCAAGGAAGAACACCATGGCCGCAGCCGTGGAAGTACGTGAGTGGCAACCAACCGACTTGCGCAGCCTCAACCACCTAACCGCAAAACGGGGCCTGACCCTCAAAACCGAGGAGGCCGCCCCGGGCTACATCCTTTTCCATCCCTCCGAAGGAACCCAAACCTACCTGATGGATAAGGACGGACAAATAGTACACCAATGGAGCAGTGAGCTTAATTCCATGGATTCTTATTTGCTTCCGAACGGCCACCTCCTGCGCCTGGAGCGGGACCTGGACTTCCCCACTTTTGCCGCGGGCGGGCAGGCAGGCCGCCTCCGGGAATACGACTGGGATGGCAACATGCTCTGGGATTTCAAATACTTCAATGAAAAGCAGTTGACCCACCACGATATAGAACCCTTGCCAAACGGGAACATCCTGGCGATTTCCTATGATGCCAAGACACCGGAAGAAGCCATTGCCGCCGGCAGGGATCCGGAACAGTGTGCCCAAAGCGGGGATCTGGCCGGATAAGATCATTGAGATCAAACCCATCCTCCCGGATAAGGGCGAAATCGTCTGGGAATGGCATATGTGGGACCACCTGGTACAGGACAAATTCTCCGATAAGGCCAATTATGGCAAAATCTCCGAAAATCCGAGGAAGATCGATATCAATGTCCAGAGCAGCGAAGGGGGCGAGGACCACCGCTACCAAAGAACAGGTAGACCAAATGATACAGATGGGAGGGGCTACCTCCAATGCCACTGTAGACAACCAGGGATCGGACATTACGCATACCAACGCGGTTTCATATAACCCGAAAACCGACCAGATCGTGATCAGTGTCCCCGGATACAGTGAAATCATGGTCATCGACCACAGTACCACCACCGCAGAAGCCAAAGGCAGTAGTGGGGGAAATGGGGCCATGGCGGAGACCTGCTCTACCGCTGGGGCAACCCTAAAAACTATGGGCGCGGCTCCGAGGAAGACCAAATGCTCTTCGGGCAGCACGACGTAAAATTCATTGCGGAAGGTTTGCCTGGTGAAGGCCACCTGATGGTCTTCGATAACGACATCCTGAACCCGGATAATAAAATGCCCTCCATGTGGGCCGCCCTGGGGAATTCCAATTCCCCTGAAATCCAGATCCCCGTTGGCGATTTCGGAAATTACAGTGCGGTATATGAGTGGGACCCCCCGGTAGATTCCGTCCGGGGCCTATATCCTTCCGGAAGAACGGGCCCATAGGGCCGGAAGAACCCAACTGGAGTTATACCGCCCCTGATAAATATTCGTTTTACTCCGCATTTATTTCAGGGGCGCACCGCATGAAAAACGGGAACACCCTCGTTACCGAAGGAATGAAGGGGCGGTTTTTCGAAATCAACCCGGAAGGCAAAATCGTTTGGGAATATCTGAATCCCTATAATTTCCATTACCGCTTAAGGATGGCACCCATCCGCAACCCATCGGGCCATTTTTGTACGGACAATTCCGGGCTACACCAATTGCGACGGATAATCCCGCCCTGGCCGGCAAGGATTTGAAACCTTTGGAACAACAGCCCGAACCTTTTGTTTTTAAAATGCCTGCCGCCACCAACCGAAGAAACCCCGGCAGACAGCGTACAATAACAGCGGAGATCGCAAGAAACTAACCAAAAATTGATTACTATGTCACTAAAAGTCATCGGAGCCGGATTGCCACGAACCGGAACAAATACCTTAAAGGAAAGCCTGGAGCAATTAGGGCTCAAACACGTTTACCATATGAAGGAGCTGCTGGTACACCCGGATAAGCTAAAGTACTGGAAACGCCTGGATGAAACCGGGGACACTGATTGGGATGCCCTGTATGACGGGTATGACGGTACGGTGGATTTTCCTGGATATCCCTGGTACAAAGAACATATGAAGCGCTACCCGGATGCCAAAGTGGTACTGACCGTGCGGGACTTCGAATCCTGGTACAAGAGTGTAGACAGTACCGTCTTCCGCGCCGGACCACAAACCCCGTTCGAAAAGATAAAGATGCTGGGGAAACTGCTTTTCAGCGCCCGGGCACGCAAGGTGGTCAAATGCATCAAATGGTTTAAAAAGGTCTTTTTTGCCGAAAGGCTGCAGGGACAATTCGGCGACAAGGAATTTGCCAGGAAATTCTGGGAAAAGCACCTGGCCGATGTTAAGGCGAGCGTTCCGAAAGACAAGTTGTTGGTATACGACGTACGGGACGGTTGGGCACCCCTCTGTAAATTCCTGGGCGTGCCGGAACCGGCTGAACCGCTGCCTCACCTGAACAAGAAGGAGAATTTCAAAAAAATGCTCCCCAAACTGATGAAAGGCGAAATGGTATAACTAACCAGCCTGATCACCCAATACCCCCGGGATAAACCAACCGCCGGGGGTATTGCTTTAACATCCAACCGTATGAATTCAGAAACCTGGCAGGTTAAACTAACCTTACTCCTGGTGAGCAGCCTGACCATCATGTCCATGATCACCATCTCTTCTTCCCTGCCCGACATGTCGGCCCACTTTGCGGAAGTTGCCAACGGGCCCAGGCTGGTAAAACTCGTGCTTCCTTTTCCGGGCCTTTTTATCGCCCTCTCAGCAGGGATCGCGGGAGTCATTATCGATAAATTCGGCCGGCTGAAACTCCTGGGCCTCGCGCTTTTGTTTTATGCCATAGGGGGCAGTTCGGGCTATTGGCTTGAGAATATTTACATGATCCTGGCCGGGCGCGCCCTGCTGGGAATCAGTGTGGGGATCAGTATGACGATTGTGACCACCCTGGTCGCCGATTACTACGAAGGCAAATCCCGCCAAAAATTTGCCGGGTTGCAGATCGCAGTCATGTCTTTGGGCGGCATTATCTTTATTACCCTGGGCGGGATCCTGGCAGATATCAACTGGCGGGTGCCCTTCCTGCTTTACCTGTTTTCCATCGTGATCCTTCCGGTAAGTTACCGTTTCCTGAAGGAACCCAAAGAATCCGTCGACCTTAAGCGCAACCATAGCCATGTTCGCTCCCCTTCCCTGATCTGGCTGGTCTTTGTGAATATCCTGTTGATGTGGATGCTGTTTTTCATTATCCCGGTTCAGATTCCCTTTTACCTGAAATCGATCGGGGTGCAAACCAATACCCTTATCGGGATAGCGGTGGCAACCACCACCCTGTTTTCCGCCATCGCCTCCATTTCCTATTCGCGCATCAAAGACCGGTTCAGTTTCCGGCAGATCTTTGCCATCGGCTATCTCCTGATGGGCCTTGCCTACATCACTATTGCTTACAGCCATTCGTACGGGATGGTCATGCTTGGCATGCTGCTGGCCGGACTCGGGATGGGAGCCATGATCCCCAATGCAAACATCTGGGTTATGCAACTGGCCCCGCAGGAAGTACGAGGGCGCGAAATTGGCCGTCTCACCACCTTCTGGTTCCTGGGACAGTTCTTATCGCCGCTGGTATTGCTGCCCTTCCTTAATTTCCTGAGCCAGTCCCAGTTGTTCTTCCTGATGGCTGTTATTCTCTTCTGCCTTTGTTCCTATTTCGTAGTAACATCCTTTATTTCCAAAAAAGAAACCGCCGGTGGGTAAAGGCCCCTGGGCTTGTTTTCCTGTGCGGCTTCGATTTATGGCGGGGTAGGCTGCCCTTTCTGCCATTCCTGGAATTTTGTTGTATTTTCGTACAGGATGATGCGGCCCGGCAACGGGTCGGCAGTAAACCAGTTTTTGCATGATCTTCAGGAAACAATCCCTGCAGCCCGACCGGAAAGTGCATCCGCTTATCGGGTTGCTGCTTTTTTTGATCTCCATAGCCCTGTTGTTGGTCACAGGCCCCTTAGGATTCCTGTACGGGCTGGGGCATGCGCTGTTCACCAGGGGCATCAAGGGGGATTGGGGAATACAGCCTTAAAATTGCCGTTTCCATTGACCAATTGGGCAATGTAATGATGCAGCACCTGCTTAATGCCCTCTGGATCAAAAAAGGCGGCTATGCTTTCGGTAACCGGGACGAAACCATATCAAGCGCCCTGGGCAGGAACCACCAACTCGGCACCCTTACCACATTCGGCAGGGGAATAGATGCTTTTCTCGACCTGATCGACCCACGGCACAGCCTCAATTCCATCGATTACTATACAGAACCCAGTGAGGCGGTCTCAGACCGGGTCAGTTGGGTGGAAATTGAAAATAGGCGGGTTCTCTTCCTGAAAGAAAAGGGGCATCCTTTTTATTTCCTGCCCGGGGGTGAAAGAAAGGCTACCCCATCGGATGCCCTGCAGCTCGCGCTTTATCTTAAATACCTCCTGGGGATAGACGCCCGGACGGACGGGGTGACCTTCCTGGGGACCTATGAAAGCCGTAATGAGCCTGGGCAGCCGACGGCCATCCTGCGGCAACGCTGCTATACCATGCCCTTTGTGGGCAGGTTGCAGCCCATCCCGGCAATCGAAGGCCCTTACTGGCTCGGCTATGCTGACCGCCACCGGCTGAGGGAGGCTGATCGCCGGATCCTGGATGCCCTGCACGAAAAAGGGCTTATTGGCTGATTACGGAAAAGTTTTGCTACTTTTGGGCACAGAAATCAGAACACCCAAAATTTGTATGGAGGTACTTGGTATTGACGTCGGGGGATCCGGAATGAAAGGAGCCCTGGTAAATATGGAAACGGGGGAGATGCTGACCGACCGTTTCCGGATACCCACGCCCGAATCGCGCAAGCCGGAAGATATGGCGGCGGTCATCGCCGAGATCGTGGCCCATTTTGACTACAAGGGCCCGGTAGGCTGCGGCTTCCCGACCATCATAAAGCAGGGGATCTGTAAATCGCACGGCAACCTCCATAAGTCCTGGGACGGCGTTAATGTGGAGCAGCTTTTTGAAAAGGCCACCGGGCTGGACGTCACCGTCATCAACGATGCGGATGCCGCCGGGTATGCGGTTATGAACTACGGCACCGGGAAAGGAGAAACAGGCTTTGTGATCATCATTACCATCGGGACCGGCCTGGGGAGCGGGGCTTTCCTGAACGGCAAACTGCTGCCGAATTTCGAACTCGGGCAGATTCCCTATAAAAAATATGACAAAATAGAAGACTGGGCGGCCGGCTCGGCCAAGGACCGGGAAGGGCTCAGTTATAAAAAATGGGGAAAACGCTTTAACAAGTTCCTGGAATTCGTGGAACTTATCGTATCGCCGGATCTGATCATCCTCGGTGGCGGGGCCTCCAAGGACTTCGACGAATACAAGGATAAAATTAAGATAGATACCCCGGTGGTCCCGGCAGCTTTACAAAACCATGCCGGTATCATAGGCGCAGCCACGGCCGGGCACCGCTTCAAACAAGATTGGTCTGAATTGCATTGCCTCTGAAGGCTCAGGCAGGCTTCTGACGTTTCCGGTCCACTTCCTTAAGGAAGATCTTACGCAGGCGCAGGTGCTTGGGGGTAACTTCCACATATTCGTCTTTCTGAATATATTCCAGCGCTTCCTCCAGGGAGAATTTAACGGCGGGCACAATCCGGGCTTTTTCATCGGCTCCGGACGACCTGACGTTAGAAAGTTTCTTGGTTTTGGTGACATTTACCACCATATCGTCGCCCCTTGAATTCTCACCGATAACCTGCCCTTCATAAATATCTTCCCCCGGATCGATAAAGAACTTGCCTCGTTCCTGCAGCTTATCGATGGAATACGGGATTGCCTTCCCGTTCTCCATGGAGATCAGGGATCCGTTTATCCGCTGGGGAATGTCGCCTTTCAAAGGTTGGTATTCCAGGAAGCGGTGGGCCATAATGGCTTCGCCAGCCGTTGCCGTAAGCAATTGATTCCTCAGGCCGATGATGCCCCTTGAAGGGATCTCGAACTGGCAGATCATCCGGCCGCCACGGGCTTCCATTCCTTTCATTTCCCCTTTTCGCACCGAGACCATTTCCACGGCCTTCCCGGAAACTTCTTCCGGCAGGTCGATCGTCAGCTGTTCTATGGGCTCACAGGCCTGCCCGTCGATCTTTTTAATGATCACCTGGGGCTGCCCGATCTGCAATTCATACCCTTCACGCCTCATCGTTTCTATCAGGACGGAGAGGTGCAACACCCCACGCCCGAATACCATAAACTTATCGGCGCTATCGGTCTCCTCGACCCGTAGGGCGAGATTTTTCTCGAGTTCCTTGAACAACCGCTCTTTCAGGTGCCTGGACGTGACATATTTACCGTCTTTGCCAAAGAAAGGACTGTCATTTATAGTGAAGAGCATACTCATGGTGGGCTCATCAATAGCGATGGTTTTCAGGCCTTCCGGATTCTCCGGATCCGCGATGGTATCCCCGATCTCAAACCCTTCCAGGCCGGTAATCGCAAAAATATCGCCAGCGTTCCCTTCGGCAACCTTTGCCCGCCCGAGCCCTTCAAAAGTAAAGAGCTCGCTGATCCTCGAACGCAGGATCCGGCCATCCCTTTTCATGAGGGATACCTGTTGCCCCTGTCGGAGGGTGCCCCGTTGTAGGCGACCGATGGCGATACGACCGGTGAAGGAAGAATAGTCCAGGGAGGTGATCAGCATCTGGGTATTTCCCTGTCCGGGGCGAAAAGTAGGAATATGCTGCACGACCATCTCCAGCAGGGGTTCTATGGAGTCTGTGGGCGCCTTCCAGTCGGTCCCCATCCAATTGTGTTTGGCAGACCCGTACACAACCGGAAAATCCAGTTGCCATTCCTCCGCCCCCAATTCATACATCAGGTCGAATACTTTCTCATGCACCTCTTCCGGGCTGCAATTTTCCTTGTCCACCTTGTTGATAACCACACAAGGCTTCAGCCCCAGGTCAATGGCCTTTTGAAGCACGAACCGGGTTTGGGGCATGGGGCCTTCAAAAGCGTCTACCAGTAAAAGTACGCCATCGGCCATATTCAATACCCGTTCCACTTCCCCTCCGAAATCGGCGTGGCCGGGGGTATCGATGATATTGATCTTGGTGCCTTTATAAGTCACGGAAACGTTCTTGGAAACGATGGTAATCCCCCGCTCCCGTTCCAGGTCGTTATTATCCAGGATCAGATCCCCGGTTTTTTCGTTCTCCCTGAAAAGGCGGCAGAAATGAAGAATTTTGTCAACCAATGTGGTTTTCCCGTGATCTACGTGGGCAATAATCGCAATATTCCTGGTAGCGGACATCCTATAATTTTTAAGGGCGCAAAGATACAGCTTAATTTTTCAAGCCACGATAAAGTTATCTTAATTTTATTTTGCTGATTCTTAGCGGTTTAGCCTCCGGAATCCCTTTCAAAAAATTGGTATCTTTGCTCAAAATTCCACTGCATGGACCTGGAAAGGATCCCTCAGATACGACATAGCGGATAATGCCAATTTCTTCCTGTTGTCCGGCCCCTGCGCCATAGAAGGGGAAGACATGGCCATGCGCATCGCCGAACGCATAGTCGAAATTACCGATAAACTCGAGATCCCCTATGTTTTCAAAGGTAGTTTTAAAAAGGCCAACCGCAGCCGGGTGGACTCCTTTACCGGGATAGGTGATGAGAAGGCCCTGAAAATCCTACGGAAAGTCTCCGAAACCTTTAAAGTTCCCACCATCACCGATATCCATGAGATCTCCGATGCATGCCATGGCCGCGGAATACGTGGATATCCTGCAAATCCCGGCTTTCCTGGTAAGGCAAACCGACCTGCTGGTGGCGGCGGCGGAAACCGGAAAAGCCGTTAACCTGAAAAAAGGGCAATTTATGAGTCCGGAGAGCATGAAACATGCTGTGGCGAAGATCACGGATTCGGGCAATGAGCAGGTCATGATCACAGACCGGGGGACCATGTTCGGATATCAGGACCTGGTTGTCGATTTCAGGGGCATCCCAACGATGCAGCAATATGCCCCTGTTGTACTGGATGTTACCCATTCCCTGCAACAGCCCAACCAGGCATCGGGGGTCACCGGCGGAAGGCCCGCGTTGATCGGCACCATGGCCCGGGCAGGGATAGCCGCAGGGGCAGACGGCCTCTTTATGGAGACCCATTTCGATCCCCACAATGCCAAGAGTGACGGCGCCAATATGCTACCCCTGGATCTGCTGGAAAAATTGCTCTACCGATCTTACAAAAATCAAAAAAATACTTACAGAGTTATAATATTTTTCTTTCTTTTGGGTTGTATTGCCAACCAAACCACCAAACCAATGCGACCCAAATTACTCCTTCTGTGGGGTGCAATTTGTTGCACTGCCTTATTATTTTCCCAGAAAAAATTCACATTCGGCGAGCTGAGTGCCGAGGATATGGCCTTTACCTCCTTTGCCGGGGACAAGGACGCCCACGCCGTTGTCCTGTTGGATGAGGGCAATTACTATTTTGATATTATCAGTGACAGGCTGCTCCTGGTGAAGGAGTACCATGCCAAAATCAAGATCCTGGACAAGGACGGCTTTGACGAGGGCACCATTTCCATCCCCTACTACACCGAGACTAAAAGCTCTGAACGGGTGGAGAACATACGTGCCGTAACCCACAACGGCACCCGGAAGACCAGCGTGTTGCCGGCCGCCATATTTACCAAAAGGCTGAACGACCTCTGGAGCGAGAAGGTATTTACGTTTTCGGACCTGCAGGCAGGCTCCATCCTGGAATACAGCTATACCATCCTATCCCCATATCTCAGCCGTTTCGACGGCTGGGTCTTTCAAACCCACCTCCCTGTGGTCTATAGTGAATTTAACGCCAAGATCCCGGGTAACTACCGGTATAACAGGGACCTGAGCGGATCCCTCACCCTGGATGTCAACGATGCCAAACTGCAGCGGGAGTGTTTTCGGATCCCCGGTGCCATCAAGGCCGCAGACTGTGAGGTGCTCCGGTATGTGATGACAGACATCCCGGCATTCAAGGAGGAGGAATTTATGCTGGCCCCTTCGAACTACCGGTCGCAAATCGACTTTGAACTTTCAGAACATTACCGGCTAGACGGTGTTACCGATCGTTACACCAAATCGTGGGAGGACGTGGACAAGCAATACAGCAACGACCGGGATATCGGTAGGCAACTCACCAAAAAGGGGTATTTTGAAAAGAACGTCCCGGACGACCTGTTCCGGGAGAAGGACGAACTTACCCGGGCACGGAATATTTACAATTTTGTGCGCGATCACTACACCTGGAACGGCGGGTACGGGATTTATAACGACGTCCGGGTCAAGGAGGCATTCGAAGAGCGCAAAGGGAATGTGGGCGAGATCAATATTTCCCTGATCAACCTGCTGAACGTCGCAGGCATTAAAACCGACCTCATGCTGCTTTCCACCCGGAAGCACGGCCTGCCCAAGAAAAGCCACCCGGTGATGGACGACTTTAACTATCTGATCGCGTATACACGTATCAATGACACCACCTACCTCCTGGATGCGTCGGATAAATATGTCCCCTTTGGCATGCTCCCGTATCGCTGCCTGAATTACTATGGCCGGGTCATGGATTTTAAGAAGGAGAGCCGCTGGCAGCCAATAACCGTCACCGAAAATAGCAAATATGCCGTCCGGGCCCAGATCACCCTGGATCCGGTGCAACAAAAAGCCAGCGGGATCTGGGACGAACTTACCACCGGCTATGAAGCCGTTAACCGGCGAAAAACCATTGACCAGTCAAGCGAGGAGGAGTACCTCAATTCAATAGAAGACCGTATGGCAGGGACAGTACAGATGACCAAGTATGAGCCCGATGAGGAACACAGCAGTGAAAAGGTGGTATCGGAACGCTTCCATTTTGACATGGACCAGGTTTTTAAAGGGGACGGGATCTACCTGAACCCCTTCCTGCCCAGATTTTTTGAGAAAAACCCTTTCCTGGCCAAGGACCGGCAATTCCCTGTGGATTTCGGTTATGAGCGGCAGTACAGTTACACGGTAAGCATCCTGGTCCCTGAAGGCTACCAGGTGACCTCCCTCCCGGCTGGCAGCGAATACAAACTACCCAACAACAAGGGGATCCTGAAATTCGAATCCAATCAATCCGGGAGCAATATCAGCCTGCATTACAATCTCGTCCTGAACAGCTCGCTTTACCCCGCCAGTGACTACGACAAACTTAAAATCCTGTTTTACAAGGCATTGGATATCCAGAATAATTCTATGATCGTCCTCAAGAAAATTTAAGCAAGCCGCTGACATCCAGGGGTCTTGAGAGGCCGGCAAAACAATGCCGGCCTTTCAAAATCCCATATTTTATTTTAAATCAAATCCTCCCTTCTTCCACAATACTTTAAGAATTCCCATGTCTGTGGGTAGGGCGACGTTTTGTATCTTTAAAAAAGGATTGTCGCACATGTTTAAAAAATTGCTATACACATCGCTGCTGCTGCTATCCGTTTCCCTCTGCGCCCAGGCAACAAATGAGGTTGACCGCAGGGTACGGGCATACCCGGATTTTAAATCCCTCAGGGAGGTGGGAATCCGTATCCAGAATGATTTTGAAACAGACAGCCTGAGAATACGGGCGGCCTTTGTCTGGATCACCAGCAATATCACCTACGCTAAAGACGGGAATATTTCCGGTACCCAGCTCGAACGGATTACCTATACCAGCGCGGCAGAAAAAAACGATGCCATACAGGACATTGTTTGGCACAAGATCGATGCGGCCTTTCGGTTGAAGCAGGGCGTCTGTATAGATTATGCCCTGATGCTCAATGCCCTCTTCGAACAGTTCGGGCTGATATCAAAAGTCGTGACCGGCATTGCGAAGACGGAGATCAGGAAACTGGAGAGCCGGCCCACCTACAAGAACCACAGCTGGAATGCCGTGCAGCTGCACGGGCGGTGGAAGCTGCTGGACCCCACCTGGGCTGCGGGGTATATGGATTCGGAAAGCGGACAATACATTCGCCAGTACGACGACCACTATTTTTTTACCGAACCCATAGATTTTGTGCGGCACCACTTACCTTCCAACGAGGAATGGCAGTTGCTCAGCCAGCCCGTAGACGCGGAAACGTTTTTCGGGGCCCCCATCTATTTGCCTGAATTTTGCGAGAAGGGCATCCGGCTTTCAACAAGGACTTCGGGAATCCTGACCCTTTCGGAAGAACAGCAAAACTATATTTATTTTGACAAGCTGCCTAAGGAGCACCTGATGCATTACAGTATTGATGGTTCGGACCAATACAAACGGATGGGGTTAAGGAAGGTGGCCCATGACCACTATATTTCCAGGATCAGGCTCCGGAAGCGGTTTAACCGGCCCTGTGAGAGCCTGACGGTATATATGAACCATGAGCCCATCCTGCACTTCAGGATACAGGAGGGGATACGTCAATAGGTCGCCGGGCTGTTCATTTCGAAAAATCGCCGTACGAAAAGGTGATTGATCTCATGATCAAATTCCTGCCCTATCTTTTTTCGGAACTTCCTGGGGGTTTTGTCTGAGATGCTGATTTGCCCCAAATTCAGGTCGATATCAAAATAAAAGTTCGAGAAGTCCCCGCTGGTCTCTTTTTCCAGCCGTGAAATCAGGAAGCGCGTGATCCGGGGCCGGAGTTTGTATTCGAGCTCTACACAGAATTTATGGAGTTCCTCATTAATATGATTCACAGAATTCCACTGGAATTTCATCGAGGTCGGAAATCGGTTAGCAAAGAAATGTACAACATTTTTTTTAACCGGGCCCCTGAATTCGACCATTGGCACGTTTTTCTCAGGCATAGCGGTTTGCTTTTCGAAAAAGCTTCAGAAAATACGCTCAAAACTACCCGTTTTTTAACGGGTGAGATCCTGCAAGCCGACGAAGTAATCCCATAATCACCTTCACAATGGGGAGATCGCCACGTCGCTGCGCTCCTCGCGATGACGGAGGTATGGCCTGCCATAGGCAGCCCCCTCCGTCTCCGACGCGCGAAGCGGGGATCCACCTCCCCCTGGCAGGGGAGGATTATTTGTTGTCCCAAATTAAAAATTTGGGTAATCCTTCTCCAAGAATAGGCGGAGGAAGCTCCGGTGGTACTCGCAAATGGCATAGCCATTTGTGGCGGAGTTCCGACGCCGGTTTTTCCCGCCGTGGCGGGGAAAAATTCCTGGGAGAAGGCGTGCTTTCTTTTGCTTCATTTTATTCATGGCTAGTTATTTATTTAAAAGGTATTCATGAATGCTCCGCATTTCTTTGCACGAGCAAAGAAAATGAAGAAATAGCTATTATCATTTCGAACCCCGACGCTCGCTATGCTCGGTTGGGGGCGGGGTGAAGCAATCCCATTAATCCTGCCCCTCCGCATAATCCCGGAGATACGCATAGCGCGGGGTAAGTTCCCCGTTCCGGGTCATCCTGGCCCGTTGCAGGATCCCGTCCTGGTCCCCGTTAAAAAAGGCGGGGATCACCTGGTTCACAAAGGTGGTCCCGAAGCCTTCGCTGGCATCCCTGGGCAGTTCGGCGGGCAGGTTGTCAACAGCCATCACGGCAATGGCCCCATTTTTCATAAAATCGGTTTCCGAGGCGGTCCGGGGATCATAGCCATAGATGGGATCGGCGATGGTGGATGCCCGCAGGGTGGTAGCCACGGGGCCGTCTATATCGCAGCTGATATCGGCCACCACTCCGATCCTGAAACCGGGTTGCCTCACGTCTTCCCGGGTGAACAGGTACGGCGCTCCCTGTCCGTAAAAGTGTCCGGCGATATAGAGATCGGTCACTCCGGCGAAGCGCATAAAATCCGAGATATAATCGCCCGGATGGTCAAAAAAGTCCTGGGGTCCCAGCAATTGCCCGTCCTTTCTTTTATTGTATTCCATCACATCGATCTGGCAAAATACGGGCCGGTTGGTTGGTTGGTGGAGATATTCATCCACCGTTACCTCCGCAAGGCCCATCCCCACCAGCATTTCCCTGGCCCCGTTCCCCACACGTCCCTTCCCGGTAAGCAAGATCCTGATGGCGGGAAGGGCTACCCGACGGAGATGATGGATAAGGTCTTGCTGGTCTTTCAGGCTTTCCGCCCTCGGCAGGTTGAACAAGCCGTTTTTTATGCCATAGGCACGGATCCCGTTGTAGGCGCCCACGATGCCGGCATACCGGCCAAAGGCCACCAATCGGTTCCCCCGGGCATCTGTGATCACCTCATGGTCGTAGAGTTCGATGTTTTTCTGGAGGATCGCCTGCAGCAACTTGCGGTTATAAGGTTGTTTCTTGATGGTGTGGGAAAAGAAAAAGTATTTCTTATTGGGGATCAGGGCTTCCACCGGCACTTCCTTCACCCCCAGGAGCACATCACATTGGGCCATATCAGGTTCCACGTCTATCCCTGCGTCGCGGTATTCATCATCTGAAAAAATACGTATGGGGGAGGGTTCCACCGTGATGGATGCCTCGTCGTAGGCCGACAGGACTTTTTGGCAGGCCGTGGGGGAAAGCACCACGCGGCGGTCGGGAGGGGTTTTGCGCTCCCGGATGATTCCGAAATGCATAGGCTGGGGTTTGGTATAAAATTTGACTAAATTAAGGGGAAATATAAAGGTGGGCAAAGTTTTTAGTAGCTTTGCGGCCCTGATGGCATCAGGCCATGTCAGGAATTATCCTTACGATCTTTGATAGTTGATTCGAGAGAAGATTCCCTTATTGGGGCCGACTGGTTTTGACAGCAAGACCAATGGCTATGTAAGCATGCCGAGCGTTGGAATGCAGCTCGTTAATCTCGTGTTTCAGACTTTTAAATGGCGAATCTAATTACGCTCTTGCCGCTTAATCCGAATCACAGTAGGATTTAGCCTCGTCCCTGCAAGGCAGGGAAGCGAGATGTCCCTGGATAGCCCTTGTTGACGGCGATCCATTCAGGGGCACCATAAATGTCAACATAGAGTGCCTGTAGCTTCGGCAGGGGCTTAAAACTTAAGAAGCTAAGTGTGTGTTAGGCGGTTCCTGGTCAGATACACATCGAAAATTAAGTAGGAACTAAGCATGTAGAAAGCATAGTAATTGCTTGTTTGGACGAGGGTTCGAATCCCTCCGGCTCCACTGAAACACTACCAAATTAATTCATTAAACCTGTAAACATTGATTTACAGGTTTTTTTATTTTTGTTGTATTCAAATAAATCAAATAAATACATAAAAAAGTGACCTATTCGGTGAGTACTTTTTTTTAGATTAAAAAGTGCTCACCGATTTCGCTTGTAATTATCTGATTTTATGTTAATTATAAAATTCACTAATTTTCTTTTTTATACCTTTATTTTTGCTAAAATCGATACTAAAAAATGAGTCACTTCCTTCTCTCACTTTTTTATCTTAAAGGTAGCGCCATTTAAAAATCGGTAAAGTCCCGGTATACTTGCGATTGACGGTAAATGGCAAACGAAGCGAATTAAGCATTTCACCGTAAAATTGATCCCGAAAAATGGGATTCCAGAACCGGGCAGAATGAAGGGAACGAACCCGAAGCGATTCAAATAAACCAATATTTAGACTACTTTCGTAACAAAATCAATAAGATTCATCAACGTTTGATTGATGAAGAAAGGCCATTTACTGCCTTAAACATTAAAAATGCCTATTCGAACAATGGCGCTAAACTTAAAATGCTGGTTAAGCTTTTCGAAGAACATAATAAGCAAATGGAAAAGCTGATTGGGATAGAATTTGCCTTGGGTACTTTTAAACGGTACACCACCACCAAAAATCATATTGAGGAATATTTACGATCTGAATATCGCAAATCTGATATTCCTGTCCGGGACGTGAATCTAAAATTCATTAAAGGATTTGAATATTTTCTCAAAATTAGCAAGGAATGTAATCACAACTCCTCATTAAAGTATGTCAATAATTTTAAAAAGATCATTCGTATGGCGGTCGCTCATGACTGGATTATTAAGAGATCCATTTTATAACTATAAAGTACAGTTTAAAACCGTTGAGCGTGAATTTCTGACCAAAGAAGAATTGCAGACTTTGGTTGGAAAGGAAATTCGATGGACAACGGTTGAATGTAGTGAGGGATATGTTCGTATTTTGTTGCTTTACGGGCCTCTCCTATATCGACGTTCAAAAATTGACCCCTAATAACATTGTAAGACATATCGACGGTAGTCTATGGATACAAGCCCAACGTACTAAAACCCAGTCCAGACTTGGGTATTCCTCTTACTCCCGACGGCTCTTGAAATATTGGAAAAGTATGAATCTCATCCGAAAGTCTTGAAAGGAGGAATGTGTACTTCCCGTATTAAGTAATCAAAAGTCCAATGCATACTTAAAGGAAATATCAGAGACTATGCGGGTATCAAAAAAAACCTCACAACACATTTGGCCAGGCATACTTTCGCAACTACCGTAACCCTTTCCAATGGAGTGCCAATAGAAACCGTTGGTAAACTCTTAGGTCACAAAAATTTGCGAACAACACAACACTATGCGAAAATTCTAAATAAAAAAGTCGCTGAAGATATGGAAATTTTAAAGGAGAAGTTAAGCGGCAAGGTCAATACAAAATCTATGTAAAAATTGTCATGCCATTCCACTCAATAGTTGAATATTACCAAATACACATCAATACGTGACCTTTATGTAAATCCACATTTACCACGCACGATATTCATTAACTTAGGGTTAAAGACTATGTCATGACCAAACATCATATCAACTGGTGGAACTTAGAAAACTTGTTCGATATTGAAAATTCCACGCGGAGAAGCAGCTTTCTTAATGATGCTTTAGCAGGTGAGCTGAACGGTTGGACTATCGATGTATTAAACCAAAAGATTGATAATCTAGTTCGTATCATTTCAAAATTTCATGGCGGATCAGGACCCGATATTCTGGGAGTTTGTGAAGTCGAAAACGACTTTGTCGTTGATCTGCTAATTCAAAAATTAAATACGTTCTCTAGGAAGAAATTATGGGTTTGTAATTACCGAAGGGCAAGACAAACGAGGCATTGATACCGCCTTAATCTATGATACGACTCTGTATTCACCAGACCCTGAATCGTTTACTCTTAGAATTATAAAGAGAAATTCGACACGTGATTTATTCCAAGTCCATTTAAATACTGCCTCCGGCAACAAACTAATTATAGTACTTAACCATTGGCCATCGCGATCTGGTGGGGCGCTGGAATCGGAACCATATAGAATAATGGTCGCCGAAAACCTGGCATATTGGATTGAGAGGATTCATGAAGAACAGGGTGAGGATGCATCGATGCTGTCATGGGCGACTTTAATGATAACCCATACAACCGTTCAGTAATAGATTATCTTTTGGCAACCAATAACCGGGCCCAAGTAAAAAGCAATCAAGTTCAGAACCACTATATGTATAACCTGATGTACCGATTTCTGATGCCCAGCTGGGTACTTACGTATTTGGAAGTGAATTAAATATTCTAGACCAGTTTATCGTTTCCAAAAGCATCCTCTCAGAAAAGCCCGAATATCCTTTTAAAATTAGTTCTGTTTCCATTGTTGATTACCCAGAAATCGTAGTAGGTGTGTATAATAAGCCCGTCAAATATGGCAGGCCTTCATCTCCTTCAAGTTTTAATCCTTCAGGTTACAGTGATCACCTTCCTATTGAATTAGTTTTAAATGAAAATTAATTGCTGAAAAGTTCCTTCTTCAACTGCTGTGGAGAAAGATTTCCAGTTAAATCAACTAGCAGCTTATTTACCTTAAAGTATTCTATATCGAAGCGATGCGCCTCCCTTGTTCCTTCCAATTTACGCTTTATGCTGTTTAATTCCTTCAAGCGTCCTTCCAAATGAACAATGTTCATGAGTTTCCTGAATTGTGCCTCCGTTAAATTCGGGCGCCCATATTCATTAATAAGTTGGCTAAAGAATTTGGTATAGATCATGGATTTTATCCAATATTTAGGATATATTCCAAATTTAGAAATAATTCCATTTCAATTCCAATTTGACCAGTTACTTTTTCGATTAATTCTCCTAATGATCTGCCTGTGCCGTTTGGATGATTTTACCTGATCCAGCCTACTTTTTCTTCCCAGCCATCGCTGAGTCCTATTCTTTTTTTTAAGCAAAACTACAACAGGCCTTCTTGGCGCCGGCATAAAGCCGGGCCTTGGAAGGCCCTTTTTATACGGCTTTCCCAAGGCGGCCTGTTGTGGATCGTTCTGCAACAAAAAAAGGTAACAGCGATGGCTCTAGGGGAAGTAAATCAAAAACTAAATATCATGAAATCAAGACCAGATAACAGATTCTTAGAAGCGTTTTCAAATCAAGCACAAAAAAAGGAAAACGCTCCGGATAGAATAAGTAAATCATGTTCAAATCATCCTCAGGTCAATTCTATCTGTTTTCAACAAACATGGCGTCAATCGCCAATTTTCACTCAATAGTAACCCTTTAATTTTTTCAATTATGAATCAATTCAGAAATCATGTCCAACTCATCGGAAACATCGGTGACAATCCCAAGGTAACCAGCCTTGACAACGGAAAAAAAGTAGCCCGTTTCTCCTGGCTACCAATGAAGTCTATCGCGACACCAACGGAGCCAAAGTCCAAGATACCCAATGGCATCAAATCGTTGCCTGGGGTAAAACCGCCGAGATCATCGAGCAGTATGCCATCAAAGGTTCCGAAATCGGCATTCAGGGTAAACTTAAATCCCATAGCTATACGGACAAGACGGCACTACACGCTATGTCACCGAAGTCCATGCGGAAGAAATTCTGCTGATGGGTATCCTACTGTCAATGCCAAGGCTAAAAAATCCAAGGCATAGGACTTATTAGAAGGGTACCCCTTCCAAAAGGCGCCCTTTTCTTCTTTCATTTAACCTTAATCACTACAATGCAAACAGTAAACTATCCCTCAAAGCCGCTTTAGAGCAGTTCCATGGCACAAGCAAGTTCTATCGCCTGCCTATTTGCGGAACGCTCTATACTGATGGTATCCAATATTTGGCAAGGAAGGTCAAGCCTATTGGCTCTTACCGATGCATCCATCATCGCTAAAAGCCTGACCGATAAAAGCCGATTTATTACGGTGGATTTCAGCAATTACTCATCCAAGGAAAGCGAACAACTTGGGTATGCCGCAGTGATCACTTATAGTGATGGCAATGGCATGAATTCTTCTGGCAGTATTACCATCTGACGGATTTTCCTCTGGATCGAGTCGACTCTATTTCGTCGACAACACCTTGCTGTTACCTTCCGAATATTAAATCAAAGAGGGGCATCCCCTGCGTTAAAGGGTGCCCCTTAACTAAATACACATTTTAAATGCAATTCCAATGATACAAACTTTCAACGAAATTCAGATAAGCTACCGGGAAAACTCCTCCTTCGTCCATAGCACCCACTTACCAATTCCAAAAAGTAGCTGAGCTCCTGTTTCACCTATGGGATAAGGACACCATTGCCCTGCAGGAATCCTTTAAGGTGCTGCTGTTAAACAACGCCAACAAGGTAAAGGGATCTTTCAGGTATCCACGGGAGGGATTACCGGTACCTTGGTGGATCTTCGCATCCTTTTTGCGGTCGTGCTCAAAACGCTGTCCATAGGAATCATCCTGGCTCATAACCATCCCAGTGGAACCCTTAAGCCCAGTGAAGCCGATAAATCCTTAACCAGAAAAATCCAAAAGGCTGCCGAACTTTTCGATATCCGCGTACTGGACCATATTATTCTGGTACCCGATGGCACTTACTTCAGTTTTGCCGATGGAGGATTGATGTAACAGCAAGGTTCATTATCTGACCTTAATTTGTTGTACCATCTATTCTTGTCGCCCATTGTATAAGTCGGCCACCAAATTCCACTACTCCCCCTACCCGAGTACTATCGCTCACTTTCCAATCGCATCAGATTCTTCATTAATTCCTTCTTTGCAACTTATTCAACAACACTGCTTTTTGTGTATCAATTCCACAAAAATCCTTCCGGCCGCACTCTTAAAATTTCTCCTTCTTCCCTCTCATTCATTATTCAAAACTAACTTGATAATAAAGGAGCTTTACGTTTTTGTGCGGCGCAGAAAACGGAACAGCAAGAGGGCAACGCGCTGGCGCGACGTTGCAATGTATTATTGTATTGATTATCAATAGGTTAAACAGATGCTAAAAAATCTCAACTCATAACTTTTTATGAACGAATCATACATTTTTATAATGGCCCATACATTTTTATTAAAATCCTCTTGGGAACCCTAATAAAATAAGGGTTTCCATCATTCAATTTTGATCAATTACATTCCAATGAAAGAATTTACAGCATAAGGATTAAGAAGGAGGTTGCGGTGCGATTTCGCAGAATCGCTCATGAGTTGATGCTTATCAATCAGAGGCATTAAAAGTACTTTCGATGGATCAATGGGAACGAAATAATGGAAAACGAAACTCAATTGAAGGTAATCGAATAATTAAAGAGATGGTCCCTCACATTGAGAAAAACACCAACAGGCTGGTCGGATATTAAGAAGTATTGAGAAAGAAAAATCAATCATATCCATGGTCTTATCAATGCCCTTTTTACCGCAGGAACCTGAAAAAACTCATCTGGACTCAACCCTCTACCAAAAAATACAAACCATCTCCAAACCCCCTAAATGGCAAATTCAAGGACACCTATACCATGATCGAACTCGATCATACAAATAAAACCCTGGAGTGGGAAATACGGCAACTTAAGAAAGAGCATCTATGAATTCCTGGATACACAAATCACCCAAGTGCAACAACGAATTCGGGAACACCACGATTTGAGATATCTCAATTGATTTGGAAGCAATCAATGCCCTTAAAGATAAATACTATATCGAAGAATAAAATGTATATCACCATCACCCGCCAACAAATGGATGCCACCTATTCTCAAAGTGTCTCAGACTTTGAGCAATAATTG
>CAVRHQ010000009.1:0-82673 GCA_963721045.1 uncultured Flavobacteriaceae bacterium | reverse complement strand
AAAATCAGAACTCATAGACCGGTATCGCCAACACGAACCGGATATAAAGGTATTCGATGGAGTTATGGAGGTCATACAGAACATCAAAAAGAAAAAAGGGCGGGTCGCTGTTCTGACCGATGGCCGCACCGCCACCCAAACCAATAAGATCAAGGCACTGGGTTTATATGAAATGTTGGATAAGGTGGTGATTTCGGAGGAAATCGGTACCGAAAAACCAAGTGAAAATAATTACAGGATCTTGCAAGAAGCCTTCAAGCTGGACGTTTATTATTATATAGCCGATAACCTTAAAAAGGATTTTATAACGCCCAAGCAAATGGGCTGGAAGACCGCCGCTATCATAGACAACGGATTGAATATACACCACGAGACCTATAAATATTTAGACAAAGAACATAGACCACATTAATTTTTTGCCTCATTTTCTGAACTCAATGTGCTCTAGATCAAATGTATGATTTATTTCAGCATTATGAGTATACTGAGCCCTCTGAGTCAGTAAAAGAAGGACTATGATTGAAATTGTACAGGACAAAAAAACATGGAATTCGATTATCGGCAAATTCCGTGATTGTGATTTCTACCACACGTTTGACTACCATCAGGTATCCAAATACAATGGGGATCGGCGCGGTGTTAATTCACTATGCCAGAAACGGGTTGAGCATTGCATTGCCGTTGATATTCAGGGAAATCGAAGACAGTGAATATTGGGATGCCACCTCGGTCTATGGCTACCCGGGGCCTTTGATCAGCACTTCCACCTCATCCTTTGATCGCGATGCTTTTTTAAAGGAATTGGAAGCCTATCTCAGGGAAGAGCGGATCATTTCGGTGTTTTCCCGCCTGAACCCGTTTATCCCACTGCAGGAATACGCCCTGGAAGGCATGGGGCAAATCGTGAGCCCGGGAAATGTGATCAATATCGACCTCACCAAGGATGCCGAAGACCAGGTAAAGGATTACCATAAGCGGCTCAGGACCTATATCAATAAATCCAGGCGATTATATACCATCCGGCGAAGGCAATACCGATGCTGACGTGGATTTGTTTATGGACCTGTACCAGGACAACATGCGCCGGGTAAATGCCAAAAGCAAGTATTTTTTCGAGCCCGAATATTTTTATAAGTTACTGGGAAGCAAGGCATTCGACGTTGACCTCTTAATGGCAGATGGACAATAAAACCGGAGAAACGGTGGCCGGGGCCCTCTTTATCAAAAAAAATAAAATCGTTCAATACCACTTATCCGGGGCACGGGAAGACTACCTCAAGCTAAACCCCATCAAGTTGATCATAGATGAAATGCGCATCCGGGCGTCTGCCGACGGGTTCCGGTATTTTAACCTGGGAGGCGGGGTGGCCAACAAGGAGGATTCCCTCTTCCAGTTTAAGCAGAGTTTCTCAAATGATGTCCGCCCTTTTAATGTTTGGCGCTTTGTAGTAGACCGTAAAGTATACGCCCAACTGGTTCGTGAAAAAGTGTCGGGACACTGCATCCTGGCTTCTGCGTCCTGCCAGGACTTTTTTCCCTGTTATCGCTGCGACTCCCCCGTGCTGAAGAAAAGCATTCACAGGTAACCGATGGATTCCAATCCGTTTACTTCTGAACACTTTTGTAACTGTTTGGAAAAGACATTTTGCGGCAGATAAGCCAGTCTTTCAATGTCCGTACCCAAAATCTGAAATTCTACAAACACCGGTGTTACCTCCCTTTATTTCAACCTTGGTAGCACACATACCAAGGGTGTCAGCTATACGCCTTGTACCAGGCGACCGTGACCGAACTCGGGAATACAAAGTATACCTTGTTTACGATGTGCCCACCTATTTCAGGACGGAGGCCGGACCCTTCCGGATTTCCGTTGAAAGTAGAAAAGTCAGGCAATACCCCGGCTACCTGATCAATCTGGAGGGCTACCACAACATTGATGACTATCTTTCCCGGAACTTCAGTAAAAGCAGCCGCTATAAGCTTAACAAGTATAAAAAAAGACTGGAGCAATCGTTTGACATACGCTATGTCATGTATTACGGCGAAATTGGAAACGGCCGCTCTATGAATCCCTGTTCCAGGCATTCAGGGAACTGTTGGAAAAACGTTTTGATGACAAAGGCATCAGCAATAACAACTTAAGGGAGTCCGAATGGAACTTCTATAAGGAGGTGGCCTACCCCATGATTGAGCAAAAAAAAGCAGCGCTCTTCGTGATTTACCATGAAGATATTCCCATTTCGGTAACATTGAATTTCCTGGCTGATGAGATTCTTTTCGATGCCATCACTGTTTTCGATATCGACTATTATAAATTCCACCTCGGATCTGTAAATGTCCGCAAGCTTATCGAATGGTGCCTGGATAATAAGATTAAGATCCTGGATTTTTCCAAGGGCCATTTTGATTATAAGCTGCGATGGGCCAATAAAACATACCATTTTGACTACCACCTGATCTACAACCCCAGGTCTGTTCCCGCAAGGCTGCTGGCCTTAGTATTTAAATGGTATTTTCAAACCAAAAACTATTTGAGGGAGAAGAAAATAAATGAAACCTACCATAAGTTAACTTACAGGCTGGCCCGTAAAAGCACCAGCCGCAAGCCCGCGCAGCTACGAATTCAGAAATTTGGAAGGGCCCTTCAAAAATGAAGACTGGAAAGAAATAAACCCGGCCACCCTTGCCGAAAAGCAGCTGAATACCATAATCTTCGATTTCCTTTACCTGCATGAGGGTACCTTCAGGGAAACCAGGGTTTATAGTTCCAGGGAGGATAACAGCCTGTTCCTCATTGAAACTCCTGGCGAAAAGAAAATTGCCAAAATTTCGGGTAATCATTCCCCGGTAACCGACTTATAAATACCTGTATGAAGTTCTTCCCTTCCAGAAGTTTCGCCTTCCTTACCGAAGTGTATGTCCAACCTCGGGAAGTTCTGGCATGTTGTGACAGGATATCCGATACAAGGGGCGATACGATCTGGGAAGCTTCACCGGAAACTGCGGAAATCTCATTGAAGCCAGCCCTTTACTCCATAAAGAATGTACCACCTTACCTCAAGGTCCACTTCAGGGAAAATCAGGACTTTTATCTGAAAACCGAACCATCCCTTAATAGGATTTGCCATCATGATGGATGGGTACGAGGATACCGAAGCCTATATGAGGTCACAATTCAGCAGGAAATCCCGGGGGAATATTTTGCGATGCCTGCGGAGGCTCGAAAAATGCTTTGATATAAGCTACCACCGGTATTACGGCAGCATTGAGAAAGAACGCTGTGATGCCCTGGCTAAATTGTTGCGGGAAATGATCGTTAAGCGTTTCAACGAACGCAACCAGGACAGTGATACCCTCAGGCGGTGGGATGCCATTGAAAGGTCACTTTACCAATTGATCCTTGAAAAGAAAGCATCCCTATTTGTCGTGAATCAGAACAACGTCCCCATCGCCATCTCGATCAGTTACCATTACAATAGCCTATTCTTTTATTATATCACCTCTTACGATATCGATTATGGCAAATTCAGCCTGGGCCATGTAGCCCTAATCAAACAACTGGAATGGTGCTATTCAGAAGGATACCGGATTTTTGATATGGGATGGGGCGATCTGGATTATAAACAGGCCTGGTGCAACTATATAGAAGTCCTGCAAGATTACACCTATCTCCCTAAAAAAAATCCGGTCCTGAATGCCGTGGCCCTTTGGAGGGCAATATGGACCAGGTTCCGGGCCTTTTTGCTGAAAAAAAAGGGGTCCCGGATCCATAGGCTCTACCAAAATGCAAAAAGTTGGGTTAAAAAGGCTCCGGACACCGGAATCCAGGCGTACCACCTTGAAAAATTAGAAGAGTTGCGCACAGAAGGGCTCATGCCCATGGATTCGGCCGATCCAGAGTTACAAGCGTTTAAAAGTCTCCGGAATGAATTTATTTACCATTCCGAAGACAAGTATTCAGATATACGCTTTTACAAGGATGTTAAAAACAATACCTACTACATCAAAGGCCTGAAACAAAGCGGGCGGATTGTCCCGGAATAACCAAGCTTCGCTATTCTGACGCCGCTTACGGTCAAACAACTCCATTCATCTTATAAATCCTTCATTTCAAAGTCTTTATTTAATACGAGGGGCCAATCGTTGTAATTTTATTCCACGAATAATCAATTCATTCAGAGTGAAGATGAATACCCTCCAATCAGCCTATGGGTACCCACGCAAATATCAAACAGCATCTCAAACCGGCAGGTCTGTTTCCTTCCCTGGAGAGACTGACTGCCTTACATCAGGCGAACGAATGGATTCATTGAAACCCCATAATTCCGATTCTATCGGGACCACTACAGCCGGCGACCCGGACGACCATAGTTCCACGATCGATTTTGTGCGGTATTTTGCGGAACAATTCAGGATCCCTCCCCGGTATGCCATTGAAGTCGATACCGGCGATTCGCCCATTTATTTAAGAGAAAATGATCTCGCACCTCTAGGGCATTCTGCCTATACGGTATTTGATGTCCCCGATTATATGCGAACCAGAATAATTTCATTCCCCGGCAACCGGGCGAAAAGGATAACGGTCCCCCGATACCGTGGCTTTCTGATGGATCTCACCAAACAGGTGGATACAGACGACTACCTTACCGCCTGCTTCGGGAAAAGTACCCGATCCCGTTTCCGCAAGTACCAGAAGCGGCTGGAACTGTGTTTTGATATCCGGTATTGCATGTATTATGGGGAAATGGAGAAAGCGGAATATAACCGAGTGTTTGACTGCCTCCGGCTCATGCTGCAAAGAAGGTTCGATCAAAAAAAGGTGGTCAACGGGGAACTAGAAAAAATGGACTATTACCGGCAAATCACCTATCAGCGCATCCTTAACCGGGAGGCGTCCATTTTTGTTATATACGACGGGGACAAGCCCATAGATATCAACATCAACTATATACGCAATCAGTTGGTTTTTGCTTATATGAATGGGTATGACATCGATTATTCCAAATTCAACCTGGGGATGATCGACCTGATCAAACTTCTGGAATGGTCCTATGAACAAGGGTTCCACGCCATTGATCTCCTCAAGGGCGATTTTGAATATAAAAGGAGGTGGAGCAATCATATCTACCACCATGAAAGCCACTTTGTCTATAATCCGGATTCCGTATTCAGCTACCTGAAGGCCCTGCTGAAATCTATTATACAGGCCCGAATCCCTCAAGGCATCCTATATTTCAAAAAATGGAATTTGCACCTGGTATACAAAAAAATCCAATCCTGGCGTTTTAAACAATACAGGCCTGATGAGCAGGATAGCCTTCCCTTTGAAGTACTCCCTGAGACAGAACAGGAATTACGGGAAGTAAAACAAGCTAAAAGCATCAGCCTCAAAGATGAGCAGTATTCATTTCTCCGGGGCCCGGTCTATGATTTTCTGTATAGCAATCCCGAACCGTTGCAACAGATGCGGATTTATGAACTGGAAGCCATGAGATCCTATTTGCTGAGCGGCTCGGAATTACAGTGGCGAATCGTTAAAACTGATTAAAACCGGGGCTTTGGTAAGTAGGCCAATTACAGGTATCAAAACCTGAACATAGCATAATTTAAATTCAGCTGCAGACATAACAGGGATTGCAAATCCCACATACGAATGCCTAAAAAAACTAAAAGACATACATCTAAATGGATATTCTAGAGGAAATTGTGGATCAGAGCAAGGCTTTGCCCTCTGTCACTGAAATTGATGCCCCTACCTTTAAAAAGGAGTATCTAAAGCGCCAAAAACCGGTTAACATGAAAGGCCTGGCAAACGCTTGGCCGGCCAGGACAAAATGGAATATCGACTATTTTCTGAAACTGGAAAAAAACAAACAGGTTAGGCTTGATATAGGCAATATATTCCAGGGGGAGTCCGATGCCACCAAACAAACCTTTCAACAGTTTATCCAAAATCTGAAGGAAAGCGAGTCGGCTGCGTCCAAAACCGACAAGTACCTCGCCCTGTTCAACATATTTGAAGAATTTCCCGAACTGAGGGAAGACACGGATTTTTCCATCCTCAACCAATTTACCAAAAAGGATTTTGTCTATGGGTGGATTGGTCCCAAAGGCACCGTTACGGGCCTGCATACTGATTCTGCCAATAATTTGCTGGCACAGTTGAAGGGAACCAAACTGGTACTCCTGACCGAACCCAAATATACACGGAAGATGTACCTGAGTAAAAAATTCGACTTGGCAGCCCAGGTAAGTTCAGTGAATATTAACGACTTCGACGAAACCAAATTTCCCCGATTCAGGGAAATCCCATTTTATAGTATGATCCTGGAGCCCGGAGACGTGCTGTTTATCCCCCAGGGATGGTGGCATTATGTGAAATCCCTGGATTTCTCAATCAGTGTGAACAATTTCGGGTATACACAACGGGATATGTTTACGGCATACCCCATGGAAAATATCCTCTACCGCCTGCATAATGCCGGGCTGTACCGCAAACACAACTGTACCTGCCATCACATGGTGGATGGAAAATGGGTGTCCAAATTTTAATCGTACCTATCAGCCCTATACAATTGAACCCGGCCTGAGGCCCGGGTTTCTTCGGAACTTAATAATTCATCCAACTTTGATGGTGGTCTGCGCCTATTCTGCGCAAAAAGATTCCCAGGCTTCGGGGTTGACATCGCTAAGGTTTATTAAATGTAACAATACTCCTCCCCTGCCAAGGGGAGCCTGCCCCGACCGAGTAACACGAGCGTCGGGGGTGTCCCGAAGGGACGAGGGGTTTAAACCACCCCGCCCCGACCTATAGCACCGGGGACGGAGGGATGTGAACAAGTTGAACTCCCCTTTCTCCCGACGCTCACTAGCGTTCGGTCGGGATTCATTCCCCTCTTCCTCGAAGAGGGGAGCGCTTAGTGCCAAAGAGAAGCTTATCATAGAATTTAACGGGGAAGTACACAATAATCCAAAGGCAGAGGATATAGTTGCTCATTTTAAATCTTAGGCTGAACCCAAACCAACCCCACCAATATATCCTCAAAAAGCTCCTCCCCTTTGAAGGGGAGCCTCCCCGACCGAGCAAGCGAGCGTCGGGGTGGCTCAGGCAGCATGCCTGAGCCGGAGGGGTTTCAGCTACCTTGCCCTAAAGCGGCTTGGGTGGAGGGATGTGAACAAGTTGAACTCCCCTTTCTCCCGACGCTCACTAGCCTTCGGTCGGGATTCATTCCCCTCTTCCCTCGAAGAGGGGAGCGCTTAGTGCCAAAGAGAAGCTTATCATAGAATTAGACGGGGAAGTACACAATAATCCAAAGGCAGAGGATATAGTTGCTCATTTTAAACCTTAAGCTGAACCCAAACCAATCCCCACCAATATAACCTCAAAAAGCTCCTCCCCTTATGAAGGGGAGGTGGCTCAGGCATGCTGCCTGAGCCGGAGGGGTACAAGGGGAGCCTGCCCCGCCCGAGTAACACGAGCGTCGGGGGTGGACTCCCGAAGCGGAGGACGGAGGGGTTTCAACTTCCTTGCCCCGAAGCACCGGGGGTGTCCCGAAGCAACCGAGGAGTTTCAACCAATGGCACCGCTACTGCCTACAATTCCAATTGCCCGGTTCGAAAGGCCATGGCTGGTTTAATTGAATAAGAAAGGCCGGCAACCGGGTATGATCCCGGGCCGGCCTTCGATTTGCATCCAAAGCGTTATTTGTAGTTAAAGGTCCGTTTATAACCCTTGCCTGTCAGGTCGGCAGATGAACGCAAGCCCGATAACAGGGACTAGTTCATTACGATATAGAACTCGGCCCTTCTGTTCATCCGGTGCTGGGCTTCGGTACAATGCACCCCGTCCGCACATTCATTAACCAGTCGGGACTCCCCGAACCCTTCGGTGTGAAGCTGGTCCTCTGCCACCCCTTGATCCAGCATAAAAGCCCTTACATGATTGGCCCTGCGTTCAGATAGTCCCTGGTTGTACGCCGTTGTCCCTCTCGAATCGGTATGGCCTTCAATCCTTAATTGGACATCCGTATTCTCCTTCATGATTTGCGATACCTGTACCAAAATATTTTTGGCTTGATCAGTAATATCAAAGGAATCAAATTTAAAGTACACATGCCCCAAGGAATCGAGGGATGCCTGCAGGTCTCGCATCCTTTTTTCCATGGCAGCCTCCCGGGCCTTTTTCTCGGCTGCCAGTCTGGCGGCTTCCTTCTCACGCTCCAGACGCTCGGCCATCTGTCTGGCTTCTTCCTCTGCCTTCTTCGCGGCGGCCAGGGAATCGGCCAAACGCTCTTGTTCCTGCATCAGGGCGAGTTTCTCTTTTCCTTTTTTGGTAAGTTCCTTCTTGATGTCGAACCGGTACGCCAGGCCTGCCGCATGTTGAATATGGTTGGTGCCTTCATTTGAAATCGACCATTTTCCGGAGCTGTTCAGGTCGAGTCCCCAATGGTCCGAAAACCATATCCTGAAGCCGATTACGGCATTGAGCGTACTACGTCCCTGGTCGTTTGCATGGGTATAGCCCAGGCCGGTGCCCAGGTAGGGGTCGAACCAGGCGGTTTCTCCTATGATCTTGTTGAGGTCGTAACTCAGTCTGGCATCCAGCCCGAAATAATCCTTATTTTCCGGGTTAATTCGGTTATCCACGATGTTTCCTTTCTTATAGCGGTTGTAGGTACCTATGGCCTCCAGGCCGAGACCGTTTCGGAAATAACGGCCCACACTAATCCTGGAAGGAAAAGGAGCCATATTCCACTGATCACGGATCGTCGTAAAATCCTGGAACGCATCCCCGGAGTCATCCACGATATTTATGCCTGCGGTTACCAGCCAGTAGCTGGTAATCACACTATCCTTCTGAGTAAGCTGGAGGGAATCCTGTTGCGCGCGCAACGGTTGGTATCCCATACTGATAAGCACCACCAAGCAGGCGATAAAGTTTTTCATTGTAAGTAGATTTAGGACGAATTCTACTACAAAATTATCCCGGGGACACCAATCAACCAATTAAGGGCGACAAAACCAGATAAATATTCGGTGTACTGAGTATCTTCCCAGACACGAATGGTTCTTTTGGGGGATTTTTATAGATAATTGATTTACAAACGTTAATTTCGCTGCTGTTAAAGGACTGATTGTGAAAAACTATCTGAATATCGCTATTCGAAGTGCTGTGGAAGCCGGAATAGCCATTCTCAAAATATACGAGGACGAGGTAAGTGTAACCCTGAAGGACGACCGCTCGCCCCTCACGGAGGCTGACCTGGCTTCCAACCAGGTAATCAATTCTTATTTAAAGGAAACGGATATCCCGGTGATCAGTGAGGAGAACCGGCAGCTACCCTATGAAGAACGAAAAGCCTGGAAACGGTGCTGGATCGTGGATCCTTTGGACGGCACCAAGGAGTTTATCAAAAAAAACGGGGAATTTACCGTGAATATTGCAATTACTGAAGCACAACAGCCTATTTTAGGCGTCATTTATGTCCCGGTGACCCGGGAATTGTATTATACTGAAGTGGCAGACGGAAAAGCCTATAAGACTGTATTGAATGCAGATCATGCGCTCCCCGAAGTTTTATTTGATGAAGCTGATGCCATTTCCCCCGCTGCTTCAGGCAATGGGACCATCCGGGTAGTTGGGAGCCGATCGCACATGAACGAGGATACATTGAAATATATTGAAGGCATAAAGCAGGGATCCGGGGAGGTAGAAATAGTTTCCAAGGGAAGTTCCCTGAAATTCTGCCTTGTAGCCGAGGGCCTGGCCGATGTTTACCCGCGATTCGCCCCAACGATGGAATGGGATACGGCGGCAGGACACGCGATCTGCAAGGCTGTAGGCCTGAAGGTAACCTCACAGGCCACCCAGCAGGAATTGAAATACAATAAGGAAGATCTTCTAAACCCTTATTTCCTAGTAGAGAAATAATGGCGGTTTCTTCCTATAAAAGGCACCTGGCCAAGACCATTACCTGGCGGCTTGTAGGAACTGTGGATACCGTTATCCTTTCATGGATCATTACCGGGAACCCACTTACCGGCCTGAAAATAGGATTCTCGGAAGTGGTGACCAAAATGCTGCTCTACTATTTTCACGAGCGGGTCTGGTTTAACATTGTCATCCGGGAAAGCAGGAAACGCCACCTGATCAAAACAGTGACCTGGAGGCTTGTAGGAACGGTGGATACCGTTGTCCTGTCGTGGATCATCACCGGGAATCCCATTAACCGGGATGAAAATCGGGTGCCGCGGAAATGATAACCAAGATGCTGCTTTATTATTTCCACGAACGCGCCTGGTACCGCATTAATTTTGGGTTGGAAAAAAGAAAAACAGAGCATGAGTAATAATATCGTACCGCACACGTTCAGGATCAGCCGCGAAGAAAGGCGAAAAGTGAGCGGCCATAATTCCTTCATGGTATTTTTCACTGGCCTCTCGGGTTCGGGTAAATCCACCATCGCCAATGCCCTGGAGGAGAAATTATTCATGATACAGGTTAAAACCTACATGCTCGATGGGGATAATGTACGTACAGGCATCAACAAAGATTTATCGTTCAGCCCGGAGGATCGATCGGAAAATATCCGCAGAATTGCGGAAATTGGTAAATTGATGGTAGATGCCGGCCTGGTTGTCCTGGCCGCATTTGTGGCCCCATATGCCAGTGACCGGGAATTTATTAAGAAAACAGTGGGTGCCAGGAACTATGTGGAGGTTTTTGTGAATACGAGCCTTGAAATTTGCGAGCAAAGGGATGTGAAGGGCCTGTACAAAAAGGCCAGGGAAGGAAAAATCAAGAACCTCACCGGGATTTCTGCCCCTTATGAAAACCCTGAAAGGCCAGATGTGGAGGTAACCCATGAAAATACCGTGGTGGAAGCGGTGGATATGATCTATGAAAAAATCAAAAATAAATTAAAGCTGAGGAAACAATGAGCAAGTATTATCTGAATTATCTGGATGAACTGGAATCCGAGGCTATTTACGTCCTGCGTGAGGTCTGGGCGCAGTTTCAAAACCCGGTTATCCTGTTTTCCGGCGGGAAAGGACTCCATCGTAGTGACCCACCTGGCCAAAAAAGCCTTTTACCCCAGCAGGATCCCGTTCGCCCTGATGCACGTGGACACCGGCCATAACTTCCCGGAAACCATCCAATTCCGGGATGATCTGATCAGGGACCTGGAAGCCCGGCTGATCGTGGGTTCGGTACAGGAATCCATCGACCAGGGGCGGGTAGCCGAGGAACGCGGCAAGAACGCAACCCGGAATGCCCTGCAGATCACCACATTGCTGGATGCCATTGAAGAGAACAAGGTTGATTGTGCCATCGGGGGCGGAAGGCGCGACGAGGAAAAAGCCAGGGCCAAGGAACGGTTCTTCTCGCACAGGGACGACTTTGGGCAGTGGGACCCCAAGAACCAGCGCCCGGAGTTATGGAATATCTTTAACGGGAAGTACTTTGAAGGGGAACATTTCAGGGTATTTCCCATTAGTAACTGGACCGAAATGGATGTTTGGAATTACATCCGTCGCGAAAACATCGAGATCCCATCCCTTTACCTTGCCCATCAAAGAGAGGTGGTCTGGCGCAATAACTCCTGGATCCCGAATTCCGAATTCCTGATTTTGGAAAAGCACGAAGAAATTGTGACCAAAAAGATCCGCTTCAGGACCCTCGGGGACATCACCATTACCGGCGGGATTGAATCCGAGGCCGATACCATCGATAAAATTGTGCAGGAGGTTTCGGCCATGAGGCAAACCGAACGCGGTAACCGTAGCGATGACAAACGCTCTGAAACTTCGATGGAAGATAGGAAGAAGCAGGGATATTTTTAATATGAGCAGTTAGTTATTATGGAGATCAACAGCAATCAACTTTTACGATTTACAACCGCAGGAAGCGTGGATGACGGAAAGAGCACGCTTATAGGCCGCCTGCTATACGATTCCAAATCCATCTTTGAAGACCAGATGGAAGCCATTGAGAATACCAGCAGAAAAAAAGGGCTTGAAGGGATAGACCTTGCCCTGTTTACTGATGGGTTAAGGGATGAACGCGAGCAGGGGATCACCATCGACGTGGCTTACCGGTATTTTACCACACCGAAACGAAAATTTATCATTGCCGACACCCCGGGCCATATACAATATACCCGGAACATGGTTACCGGGGCCTCAACAGCCAACGCGGCCATCATCCTGGTGGACGCGCGCCATGGGGTCATCGAGCAAACCAAAAGGCACGCCTTTATCGCCTCCCTCCTGCATATCCCGCACGTGATTGTCTGCATCAACAAAATGGACCTGGTCGATTTTTCCGAAGATGCCTACAACACCATCATTAAACAATTCGAAGAATTTTCCTCCAAACTCCTGGTGCAGGACATCCGGTTTATCCCTATCAGCGCCTTATTGGGCGACAATGTGGTCAACCGTTCAGAAAACATGCCCTGGTATCAGAGTGCCCCCCTGTTGCATACCCTGGAAACCATGCATATCAGCAGCGATATCAATAAAGTGGATGCCCGCTTCCCGGTACAAACCGTCCTGCGCCCGCAGAGGGAAGGGTTCATCGATTACCGTGGCTATGCCGGCCGGGTAGCCAGCGGGGTTTTCCGGGTAGGCGATGAAGTAGCCATTATGCCTTCGGGTTTCCATTCCAGGGTAAAATCAATTGAAGGGTCAAACGGGCCGATAGAGGAAGCTTTTGCCCCCATGTCTGTTTCCATTACCCTCGAAGACGACATCGATATCAGCCGGGGGGACATGATCGTACGGGCCAACAACCAGCCACAATCCATACAGGATTTGGAGGTGATGCTATGCTGGCTTCATAACGATGCGGCCAAGCCGCGCGCGAAATATACCATCCGCCACACCACAAACGAGCAGAAAGCCATGATCAAGGAGGTTATCTACAAAATCGATATCAACACCCTGGGCAGGAAAACCGATGATGTCACGATGAACATGAATGATATTTGCAAGGTGAAGATCAGAACCACCAAACCACTGATGATCGATCCGTATCGGGAAAACCGCAATACAGGCAGCCTCATTCTGATCGACGACGCGACCAATGAGACCGTGGCAGCCGGTATGATTATTTAAGGGGTGCCCCGTTTCTGCAACTCAACCTCCATATCCGTCCGCGGCATGGTATAGAGCTCAAAGGGCAGGGTAACGGCCGTGGCTGTTGATTTATCCTGCCGGTTCTTCAATACAGGTTGCACTAGAATTTTGTCTTCCCGCATTTGCGTCACCGCAAGTCCTGAAGATTCGCCGTTTTGGGTCCTTCCGGGACAATAGACCAGGACCGTCTGTTCTTCAAAATTAACTTCCGGCAACGGGATCCCCGGTTTACGGGTTTGATTTACTTTCGCAAAAAACTTCTTTAATCCGGCCTGCGAACGGATAACCTGCAGGCTTTCTTCCTCTGAACCCCCATAATTCTCTGATAATACATGGGTAAGCGGGGGCCTGGCAGGCTCCTGGCCGTTTTTGGAAGCAGCCGCAGGGGCCGGGCATTTACAGGCGATAAACAACAGGAAAAGACAAAAGTTCCACTGCATGGTCCTCAATAGGAATTTTTATAGCTGGCCTTGTAGGCCTTTTCATAAACCGCTTCATAGAGCGGAAGGATATTGGTTATATCAAATTCAGATGCCACTTTATAGGCATTCTCCTTGAACGTATTGAGGGTCTCATCATCCTTCAGGATGTAAAGGGCATTTTTAACCATGTCGTCAATGTCCCCCACATCGCTCAGGAATCCGGTTACCCCCTGCTTGTTCACTTCGGGGATACCTCCGGCATTGCTCGAGATCACAGCCACTTTATTGATCATAGCCTCCAATGCTGCCAGGCCGAAACTTTCAAATTCAGAAGGCAGGATAAACAAGTCTGAAAAACACAGGATACGGTCTATCTCATTGCTGTTTCCAAGGAAAAGGACCCGATCTTTTATCCCCAGTTTTTCACACAGCAATTCGGCCTGTTCCTTCTCGGGGCCCTCCCCTACCATGATCAACCTGGCCGGAATTTTCGCGGAAATCCGGTGAAATACATGGATCACATCCGGAATGCGCTTTACTTTCCTGAAGTTACTGATGTGGGTAATGATCCGCTCATCTTCCCTGGCCATAAGGGATCGCTGGCAGTCCGTGAAAGAAGAGCTGTACTTGCTGCGGTCGATGAAGTTTGGGATTACTTCAATCTCCTTGTGGATATCGAATAATTCCAGCGTATTTTTCTTCAGGTTCTCCGATACGGAAGTAACCACATCGGACTTGTTTATACTGAAGGTCACTGCCGGTTTGTAAAACGGGTGATTTCCTACCAGGGTTATATCCGTACCGTGCAGGGTGGTGATCATGGGGATGTAGATCCCCTCTTCTTGCAGGATCTTTTTAGCCATATATCCGGCATAGGCATGCGGGATGGCATAATGCACATGCAAGAGTTCGATGCCGTATAATTTTATGGTATCCACCAATTTACTGGACAGGGCCAGTTCATAGGGCTGGTAATGGAACAGGGGGTATTCGGGCACGTGAACTTCGTGGAAATGGATTTTGTTGCTTAGTAATCCCAGGCGCACGGGCTGGCGATAGGTGACAAAATGCACTTCGTGCCCCCGGCCGGCAAGGGCGATCCCGAGCTCCGTGGCAACCACGCCACTACCCCCGAAGGTTGGGTAACATACGATGGCTATTTTCATGAAACAAATCTACATTATAATTTCCTAGCTAGTTTATAATGGAATCATAAATAGCCTGCTGGATGCGGGTCCTAAGGGCTGAACGGAGCAGCAGGGTATTCGTGGAAGTGGGATAAGTGCGGTTAGACAGGAAGACATATACGATCTCCTGCTCCGGGTCCGCCCAGGTGTAAGTGCCTGTAAACCCGCTGTGCCCGAAACTTTTCCGGGATACGCATCCGCAGGTGGGACCTTTATCTTCCAGCTGCGGCTTGTCAAACCCGACACCGCGGCGTACTTTCTTATCGCAGAAATAGCATTTGTTAAACTTTCCAATGGTTCGCTCTTCCAGGATCCTCTCCCCTCCGTAATAGCCGCCCTGCAAGTACATCTGCATGATCTTGGCCACGTCGTTCGCATCGCTGAACAAGCCTGCATGGCCCCCTACCCCTCCCTGCATGGCGGCGCCCATGTCGTGCACAAAACCCTGTACTAGCTGATACCGGTAGTAGTTGTCCACTTCTGTGGGGATGATGCGGTTGAGCGGGAATTTTTCAAGGGGGTTGTAGGTAGTATTGTTGGCGCCAAGAGGGGCGTAAAGTAATTGGTCAGCAATGTGGTCCAGCCTTTTCCCGTACGTTTTCTCCAGGTATTTTTTCATGACGTAGTACGCCACATCGCTATACCGGTAGCGGTTAGATTTCAAATGCTGCCGTTCTATCTTGGCATAGATAGAATCCCTGTATTGATCGGCCAGGAAGAGGTGGTTGGTCACTTCAATCGAAAACCCGTCGGCCGGGTGGTTCCTGTAAAATTCAGGGGAGGGATGGCGATCGTCATCAAGGGTATCCAGATAAAACGCAATCCAGGCCGGCAGGCGGCCATAGTGCGAGAGCGCTTTCAGGACGGTAACATTCTTCAATTCGGTATCTGCAAATTCGGGCAGCAAGTCCTGAAAAGTTTCATTAAGTTGCAGGGTGCCTTTTTCTTCCAGTTTCATGAGCGCAGGCAGGGTAGCGAGGATTTTGGTAAGGGAAGCCAGGTCGTACAGGTCATTCAGGCGAACCGGTTCATCCGATTCATAGGTAGGCTTCCCGAAGGCCTTGTGGTAAATTACTTTTCCTTTTCTGGCAACCAGAACCTGCGCCCCCGGGAACATCAGGGAATCCAGGCCATGTTGTACCAGCCTGTCGATCTCCTTCAAACCAGAGGAACTCATCCCCACCCGTTCCGGGGTGCTGTACCCCAATCGAAGCAGCGGTTCTGTGATGATCCCGGTATGAACAGGGAATTCCGGGTGGGCAGTTACGGGTAACTGCCCGTGGGCGGGAATGGCCCCGAATATCACCTCGGCAGCTTTTTCCTGGGCTATGTCACTATTCTGATAGGCGAGCACTATTCCATCCACCGCCTCAAATGTAGGCATATCCATCAGGGCATAAGGCTTTGTGAATACCGACAAAATAACATTCGCGGTCCGCATGGAGGCGATCTCGTGGAGCCAATATCGATCCTTTTCTGAGAAGGAAGAGGACTCCCAGGGGCTTTTATTGCTCTTGTGAAACCCTATAATGACCAGGTTGTAATCTGCCAATTCTCCTTTTATGGTCGCAATGTCCTTACCCCGGACCTCCGTGACATCCGCATATAACTTCAGGGATCGTAAAAAGGTATCTCCATCGGCATCCCCCAGTTTTACGTAAGCTATTTTTTTGTTTTCGAGCTTTTTGATCCCCAACAGGTTCACCTTGTTTTTTACTACGGTGATGGCATTCTCGATGGCCTCCTCATAGACCAGGTCATCATCGTTGGTATGCAGGTCTGCGTACAGGTCTTCCAGCGGTACCGGTTCATATTGAGCCAGGCCCGCTTTGTATTTGGCCATCAGGATCTTTTTTACCGATCGGGCGAGGCGTTCTTCGGTGATCCTTCCACTTTCGAGGGCTTTCATCATAGCCGATTTGGCCGCTTGCAGGTCTTTGGGCATCAGCAGCATATCATTGCCGGCCAGGAAAGCTTCCAATTCGGTTTGTCCCGCTTCAGAAAATCCAGTCACCCCATTCATATTCAATGCATCGGTAATAATAAGGCCATTGAAATCAAATTGCCCGCGAAGCAGTCCTGAAACGATCGCCGCCGAAAGAGATGACGGCCTTTCCGGGTCAGGCTCCAGGGCCGGAACCGCCAGATGGGCTACCATGACGCTGCTAAGGCCGGCCTCCACCAGGCGCCTGAATGGCACCAATTCCACGCTGTCCAGGCGTTCCCTCCCGGCATCGATCCGCGGCAGGCCCAGGTGGGAATCCACTGCGGTATCTCCGTGGCCGGGAAAATGCTTGCCGCAACTCAGGATCCCTGCACGCTGCATGCCGTGCATCATGGCGATGCCTTTATTGGCAACATTTTCGGGATCTTCCCCAAAGGACCGGTTCCCAATGATAGGATTCCTGGGATTGATATTCACGTCGATGTCCGGGGCAAAGTTGATATGTACGCCCAGGCGTTTGGCCTGCCGGCCGATCCGATAGCCCACTTTTTCAATGATGCTGTCGTCCCGGATAGCCCCCAGGGTCATATTCCAGGGAAAGGCAAAGGTAGAATCCAGGCGCATGGAAAGCCCCCATTCGGCATCCATGGCAATGAGCAATGGGATCCTGGAATGTGCCTGGTACCGGTTGGTCTGCCTGGCCTGGCGCATGGGACCGCCTGTGGAAAAGACCAGTCCCCCTATGTGTTCCTCCTCAATTAATTTTTCCGTCTGGGCGATTTGCGCCTCATCTGCCGTGGAAGAAACCATAACCATAAACAACTGCCCGATCTTTTCCTCCGGACTCATGGCATCATACCGCTCATTTACCCATTGAATTTGCTGCAGACTGTCCGGGGTTTGCAGGGGATGCATCTGACCGACCAACCGCAGGGTTGAAAGCACGAAAAGGAAACAGGGTAAAAGTATCCTCATAAAAGATTTCTCTACGGTAACTAACATGAAAGGGGGAAAAATATTGCATTTGATCGAGAAATGCACTGAAAACGGTTGATCTGACGTGCTGCCCATCACATGAACCGGCCATGCCAACTCTCGGAAGCAGGCACTTCCCAGTAGTGCAGGTATTCGTGCTTATTAGTGACCAAATTGTTAAACACAACAGTGTTCCGGGAAACTGCCTTATCCCTGGCCATCTGCCTGAAATCCTTTAGCGGTTTATAGGCAATAAATTCGCCCTGTTTGTAGGAAACGTTCATTTTGTCGAGCAGGTCCAGGCCAAATTTTTGTTCAAGTGACTGAACAAAGCGAACAGAAGCATCAATGGAACAGCCAGAGGCTGAAGTCTGGGTCTGGTCAAGTGCAATCACGATAAACCGGTTATACGGAATTTCGTATCCTGCCTGCAGCCCGCTCCCATGGGCCGTCCACTGGGTAATAAATTCTTCAATGAGTGTTTTCACCTCTTCTAGCTCCTCCAGGGTAAAAGGCCGGTTAGCCTGGTATATCCAGATCCTGGAGGTTTCGGGTAATTCCTCGAATTTAACTAACATATACCTCCGACTTTAAAGATTGAGTGCCTGATGCAAAGGTAGCCATTCCGATCGGGGTGATCAAGAGGTTGCAGCAGTTACAGGTCCTGGGCACGTGCAATGAGTTCTGCCACGTCTAAGACTTCCACATTACCTTCCCTGACCGTGCCTTTTACCCCATCGGTCAACATGGTATTGCAAAAGGGGCAGGCAGCAGCGATGATCCCAGCCCCGGTTTCCATAGCCTGTTCGGTCCGTTCTACGTTCACGTCCTTATTTCCTTTTTCAGGTTCTTTGAACATTTGTCCGCCACCGGCGCCACAACAAAGCCCGCGTTTGCGGCAATTTTTCATTTCTGCCAGTTCGGCATCCAGTTTTACAATCAATTCGCGGGGCGCTTCATATATTCCGTTCGCCCTGCCAAGGTAGCAAGGATCATGGTAAGTGATGCGTTTTCCTTTAAACCTGCCCCCTTCCATTTTAAGGCGCCCATCGGCAAGCAACTGATTGATGAACTGGGTGTGGTGTATCACCTCATAGCTGCCCCCAAGGCCGGGATATTCGTTTTTCAGGGTATTAAAGCAATGCGGGCAGGCGGTTACGATCTTTTGCACCCCATACCCGTTAAGAATTTCTATGTTGGCGACCGCCTGCATCTGGAAAAGGAATTCATTTCCCGCGCGTTTGGCAGGATCCCCAGTGCAACTTTCTTCAGTTCCCAATACGGCAAAATCCACTCCGGCCCTGTTCAGGATTTTGACCAATGCCCTGGTGATCTTCTTGGCCCTGTCGTCGAAACTACCGGCACAGCCAACCCAAAATACCACCTCCGGCTGCTTGCCTGCAGCGGCGTATTCGGCCAGGGTGGGTACTTTCAATTGTTCTGACATAGCTTGGTTTTAGGATTCCCTGGCCCAGTTTAACCGGTCCATTTGATTGAATGGCCAGGGGGCCGCGTTGTTTTCGATATTGCCCATCATCCCGTTCAATTCAGCAGGTGCCGCCGATTCTTCCATAACCAGGTAACGTCGCAGCTCCATAATGATAGACAAGGGATCAATACTTACCGGACAGGCCTGCACGCAGGCATTGCAGGTAGTACAGGCCCAAAGTTCCTCCGGGCTGATATAGTCTTTGAGTAACTGCTTCCCGTCATCGACAAATTTGCCTTTGTTGGCATCGATATTCCTCCCAATTTCTTCGACCCGGTCGCGGGTGTCCATCATGATCTTTCGGGGAGAAAGCTTTTTTCCGGTCTGATTGGCCGGGCACTCGCTGGTACAACGCCCGCATTCGGTACAGGTATAGGCCGCAAGTAATTGCCGCCGGCTAAGATCGGGTACATCCGATGCTCCGAATTTTTCTGGCGGTTCCGACCCTTCCGGAGGAGGCGCAAATGGATCTGCAGACGGATCAGTCATAAGCCGTACCTCCCGCGTTACGGACTCCGGGTTGCTGAACTGCCCCATAGGCTTCAGGCTGGCGTAATAGGTGTTTGGAAATGCCAGCAGGATATGCAGGTGTTTAGAGTAATATAAATAGTTCAAAAAAAACAGGATCCCAATAATATGCAGCCACCAGGCCGTGCGTTCAATACCGATCAGGGAAGCTACCGACAGCCCTTCCAGCCTGCCGGAAAGCAGGCTGCTTACCGGAAAAGCCCCGGCTTCCGAATAATGGGCCACCTGCAATTGCTGTAATTGATAATCCGCGGCATTCATTGTCAGGAACAACAGCATGAGTACCAACTCTATATACAGGATCATATTCGCATCGCGCTTGGGCCATCCGTTCATTTCAGACTTTATAAAACGACTTAGCCTAATGGTGTTCCTTCGGAGCCAGAACACGATAACCGCCAATATGACAAGCAGGGCCAGGAATTCAAACCCGCCAATCAGGATGTCGTAAAGCGCCCCGGCAGAAGCGAAAACCCTATGGGTACCGAATATGCCGTCGATAATTATCTCCAGGACTTCGATATTGATGATAAGAAAGCCAAGGTACACGAAAATATGCATGATTCCCGCCACCGGCCGGACCACCATTTTAGACTGCCCCAGGGCGATACGTAGCATATTTTTCCAGCGTTGCGGCCGGTTATCAATGTCTTCCAAAGCCTTGCCAAGGCGGATATTCCTTCTGAGTTTGCCCACGTTGCGGGCAAAAAACCAGATACTCGCAACCAAAATCAGTAAAAAAAAGATATTGGAGAGGTAAGGCATTATTCGTTTTGAGGTTTTGCAGCTGGATCGTCTTCAGGGACGGTGTATTCCTTCTGTTTCTTCCCAAATACCGACACATTCACATAGCGTTTGGGATTGAGGCGCAAATCCTGAAGCAACAACTCCAGTTGCCCTGTTGCCTTGGTAATGTTGTCGTAAAGCGCCTCATTATGCACCAGTTTACCCAGGGATCCCTCTCCGCTCTCAATTTTGGCGAGTAGCTTGTCCAGGTTATGAACCGTAGATTCCAGGTCTTTCATGGTCTTTCCCAGGTCTGCGGCGGCCAGGGTATCGGAAATACGTGAAAAGTTGGCGGTAAGATGGCGGATATTTATAATGGAACTGTCCAGTTCACTTTTGTTATTTTCCATAAGCCCGTTAAGGGTTTGGGCGCTTTTGGCAAAGCTGGCCACCACATCATTGAGCCCCCGGATACTTTCCCTGAGGCTCTGCCTGGTATTATCGTCCAGCACGTCATTGACATTCGTCAAAAGGGAATCTGCATTGGCTACGGCCGATTCTACCTTGAGCTGCAAAGGGGTTAATTTTTGTTGCACCAATTCGGTGAGGCCGGGCCGGGAATTGGATGGAAGGGTATCCCCTGATTTCGCCACAGGGGCCCCGTCAAATACGGGTTTGATCTGTATGCCTTTACCCCCGATGATCCCGGTATCGAATAACTGGGCCGTGCTGTTTCGGGAAAATTGAAACTTACTATCCACCGAGAATGTAACAACCAGATCCCCGGATTGATCCTTGAATGCAATCCCCTGCACTTTACCGACACCGAGCCCGTTGATGGATACCTGGGTCCCGGTTTGAAGTCCGCCGACATCCTTGTAGACCGCATAGAATGTTTTGCTGTCGTCGAATAGAGGGGCTGATTTGAGATAATTAAACCCTAAGATGAACAGGAGTATTCCGCCGATCACGATAATCCCTGTTTTAATTTCCCTGGATAGCTTCAAGCGGCTTTATTTTCAGTTCCCAACAAAATTAGAAATATTTTTGAGATAATGCCCTTCTTTAGTCTTTCATGTATTCCACGGCCTCCTCAACGGGAATACGGACACCGTCTTTATAGGCTACGATAAAGGAGGTGGTATACCCTTTCAGATCGGCATTGGATTTGAGCAATTTGGCTTCTTCATAGGAAGGGGTATTCCCATAAAGATAGCGGTACAGGTTTTTGTAAGGTTCTTTGGATAGTTTTCCCAGGCCTTTAAAATCACTGGGGCGCAAGGGCAGATCCCTTGAACTCGCCATGAGTTGCACCTTAAATACTATATTGGCCGACTCAGACTTCCCGGGCGCCGGCAAGGGTTGATCTACGGGTTTTTTCTCCACCGGATCGCTTATAACCGGTTCCTTCTTTATTTCAGTAGCCATAGCCAGATCGGCAGGCTTGTTTTGTGTACTGCTTTCCTGGCCGGGGGAAGGCACCTCATTTTCAGGGATCGATTTCTTGTCAGCTAATTCCGGGGAGGTGGCAGGCTGCTTCTGCGGCCTGGATTCGGCTATCGGCTTATCCTCGGTATTTTTTATTGATTCGGGGGAACCCACATCCGGTTTTTCGGTACTGGAAACAGCCGTTGTTGACGTATGGCCTGTGACCGTGGAAGGCGTCGAAGCCGCGACAAGGCTTCCTGGCTGACTTCTCACATTTTGCTTATAGGTGAGGATGGCGTCGGCTATTGCCATGCCCATTTCCTGTTGCCCCTTGGCAGAATTTAAATATTTTCCTTCGCTGTCATTGGTCAGGAAGCCCGTTTCAACCAGGACACTGGGCATAAATGTCTGGTGAAGGACAATAAACCCGGCTTGTTTCACTTTCCGGTCGTTCCGTTTGAGTTCACCCGAAAATTCATCCTGCATAAGTTTGGCGAGCATAATACTCTGGTCCAGGTATTCCTCCTGCATTATGGTTAAACCGATAATAGATTCAGGAGAATTGATATCGTATTCGGCATAACGCGTTTCGTAGTCGTCCTCCAGGTAGATAACGGAGTTTTCCTTCTTGGCGATCTCAAAATTCTGTTCATTGGCGTGCAGCCCCAGCACAAAGGTACCCGCTCCGTGTGCGTCAGAGGAATGGGAGTCACAATGCACGGAAACAAACAGGTCGGCATGGGCTTCATTGGCTATTTTACCCCTCAGGTAGAGGTCTACGAAAGAATCGTCCTTGCGGGTATAGATCACTTTGATCCCCGGCTCCCTTTCCAGGCGCCTGCCGACTTCGAGCACAATATTCAGGGCGATGTTCTTCTCCATGTAGCCATTTCCCAGGTTTCCGGGGTCATGTCCGCCGTGTCCGGCGTCGAGAACCACTATAAATGGTGTATCAGCAGGCGGGGGTTCAACGGCCCGGACCCGGGTATTTAACCCTCCGAACACACCCAAAATGAGAAACAGCATGAATCGTTTCAAAAGCATAGCAGCAGCAGTGTTTCTAAGGCCCCGGCAAGGTTAAATTTATCGCAAAGCGCAGGCAGCGGAACAAAAAATATATGTAAGTTTGACCTCCCGGAACCGTGCCAAATTGTTACAAAAATAGGATTTAAAGCGTTGCAATCAAATAAACATCATGTACTTTTCCTATGGCTGCTTCTCTTTGTCTCCTTTTCACTTTGGGCACAGGAAGACCCTATTGTCCCTCTCCCCATAAAGGCGGCGAATGACAGCATCGTAGCCCCTCCCCTCCCTCCCTCTCTAGGTACCGGACGGGCGCAGGTGGATTCTGTTGCCGCCGACACGGTCCCTCCGGGGAAATCGGCTCTAACGGATCAGATCCAATACAAGGCCAAGGATTACGTGAAACTCAGCCAGAAAGAACAGAAGATCTACCTGTATAACGAAGCGGAAATCTATTATGGGGATACCGAATTAAAAGCCGGGATCATTGTGATGGACTATATCAAGAATGAAGTGTACGCCGGCCGCATCAAAGACTCCCTGGGCAATTATACCCAGTTGCCATATTTTAAACAGGGAGATAATGTGGTGGTGCCCGATTCGATCCGCTTTAACTTCGATACCGAAAAAGCACTGATCTGGAATTCCAGGACGCAACAACAGGCACAATTAGGGCAGTTGGGCGGCGATGCCATGAAAGTCTATGCCCAGGTAACAAAGAAGGAAAATGATTCTGTGTATTTTCTGAGCGAGGGAAAACTTACCACCTCCAAGGATACCATCGACCCCGATTACTATATCCGGGTCAGGAAGGCCAAATTTGTGCCCAAAAAGAAAGTTATTGCCGGTTTCAGCAATTTATATATTGTGGATGTGCCCACGCCCATCGCCCTTCCCTTTGCTTATTTTCCTTTAACCGTAGGCCGTACCGCCGGGATCATGATGCCCACCTTCGGGAATGATCCCAACCGTGGCTATTTCCTGCAGAACGGGGGGTACTACCTGCCCATCAGTGATTACGCAGATATTACATTCACCGGTGACTTGTATACCAACGGGAGTTATGGCATACGGGCGCAATCCGTTTATGCCAAACGATATAAATTCAAGGGGAATATCAATCTCCGGTACGAGAACCTTATTGTGAGCCAGCGGGGTTTCGACGATTACAGCCGAAGTACCATATACAATATCCAGATCAGCCATTCCCAGGACCCCAAGTCCAATCCCAACTCCCGGCTTTCCGCTTCCGTCAACCTCGGGAGCAGTTCGTATTACAGGAATTCGCTCCTGCAGCAGAACCTGCCCAATACCCAGGTAAACAACCTGTCGTCTTCCATCTCCTATTCGAAGACCTTCCCGGCTTACCCTTCGGTGAACATGAGCCTGACAGCCACCCATAACCAGAACACCAACACCAAAACGGTGGATGTTACCCTTCCAACGCTTCAGGCCAGTATGGAGCGTATATTCCCCTTTGCCAAACGAGACGGGATCAAGAAGGGAATCATCCAGAATATTAATTTGCAGTACGACCTTAATGCCCGTAACAGCATCCGGACCACGGATGAAGATTTCCTTACCGCCCGCATGTTCGACAATGCCAAGGCCGGGGCACGGAACCGCATCCCCGTAGCCACCAATTTCAAGGTCGCAAAGCATTTTAGCGTCAGCCTGGGGGGAACTTATCAAGATGTATGGGCTTTCCAGACCTATAAGCAAAGCTTTGATCCGCAGACGCAAAAGGTGGTCATAGACACCATTAGCGGTTTTGACCGATATGGGACGTATAATTTTAGCGCCAGTGTGGGGACTACCCTGTACGGGACCTTTAATTTCGGGGAAGACAAAAAAATACAGGCCATCCGCCATGTCATGCGTCCGGCTCTGAGCTATGGATATGCACCTTCTTTCGACCAGTATTATGACGAGTATATCAATGAGGTGACCGGCATGCCTGTGCAGTACAGCCGTTTCCAAAACACTATTTATGGGGCACCGGGGCTGGGGAAGTCCAGCGCGATGAGTTTTTCCCTTCAGAATACCCTGGAAGCCAAGGTCAGAGACCGCGATTCCACAGCCACCGAACCAAAGAAAATCACATTGCTAAGTAGCCTAAACTTCTCCTCAAGTTATAATTTTGAAGCGGATTCCCTCAAATTGAGCCCTGTGAACATGACCGGAGGAACAAACATCCTTAACAACAAGATGTCCATTAACTTCGGGGCCAGCCTGGACCCGTATGCCATTGACAATAATGGCAGGCGGATTAACACCTTTAATATAGACAATGGCGGGGGGCTGTTTCGCCTAACCTCGGCACGGGCCAACATCGGGTATTCCCTGAGCAGTAAAGATTTCAAGGATAAAGAGTCTGAAGTTGACGAAAATAACCCCTATGACGGGGACACCTATGTGGCCGCCAGCGGGGGACGTACGGACGATCTTTTCGGCAGGGCGAGCAATTTCAATGATAGTTCGTTTGAGGATCGTAATCCCGACCAGGTCAAGAACCCGCCATACGGAACCGATATTGCCTGGAACCTCCGGTTGCAGTATGCCGTTACGTACAGCAATACGAACCGCCAACACGATATAAGCAACCATTCGCTGATGTTTTCAGGAGATATTGAACCAGCGCCCCGGTGGAAAGTCGGGGTGTCATCGGGTTACGACATCAAGCGGAAGGGGTTTACGGTTACCCAATTGCGTTTCGAAAGGGATCTCGAGAGTTTCAGGATGAACTTCAACTGGACGCCTTTTGGCAGTTACGAACGCTGGTATTTCTTTGTCGGGATCAAGAGCTCAATCCTAAGCGATCTGAAATGGGAGAACAGGAGCCAGCCCCCGTCACGCAGGTAGTCTCCCGGCGGGGGTGAATTGGAGATGAAGATGATAACACTGGTCATTGGGCGGGCCGGTTGAGTCCCGTTGAGAAGCAGCCATATTTTGTAGAATGACAAGGGGGTAACGGGGTTCCATTCCCATCACAATACCAGTATAAATGCGGAGCGTTAAGAGGTAGAGCATAGTGGTGGGTGGCGTGTACCTCCTGTTGAACACTTGTCAAATGGGCGGGGCTCATTGCCCCGCCCCGGATTCAAGTTATTCCGGGAAGCTGTAGAAATCAAGCGGCGGCAGACGAACGGGTGTGGGGCGGATGTTAGACATAAGACATAGCTCTAAACTCCTGGGAGCATCACCCCAGGACCAGGTTCGCAGGGAAAAATGAAGAAATCAATCATAAGAGACCGAGAGCAGAAAGTTGGAATAAAATCCGAAAAAGTTGTCGGGAGTACAAGGGGGGTGACCCCTTCCGCCCCGGATTCAAGTTATTCCGTGAAGCTGCAGAAATCAAGCGGGGCTGGCTGATAAAAAAATGTAAAATATTTATTTTTCTAAATGTAACTGAAGTTTTGGGGGCCACGTCCCCACCCGAAACCAAATTAAACCAGCCAGCCGCAGAGATCAGGTAACGGCAGCACAGCATATAAAACCGTAGTTGCCCGGCTAAAGAAAAGGAGAGAATACCTTTGAAACAAACACAAATCAGATATACCCTATGAAAACAATCATTGCCACGGATAAGGCGCCCGCGCCTATCGGACCCTACAGCCAGGCCGTCAAAAGCGGGAACACGCTCTACATCTCCGGGCAGATAGCCCTGGATCCCCAATCAGGAAAATTAATTAACAGTAATATTGCCGAAGAAACCCTGCAGGTCATGCGCAACCTGGATGCCATTCTAACACAGGCCGGCATGGGCTTTGAAAATGTGGTGAAAGCCTCCATCTTTATCAAAGACATGAAGCGTTTCTCGGAGATAAATGAAGTCTATGGCCGTTTTTTCGAGGCCGACACCGCCCCTGCCCGGGAGACCGTTGAGGTAGCCAACCTGCCCAAATTCGTACAGGTAGAAATTTCCATGATTGCCGTCAAATAGTATCCTTGTGGAACTCCACCAGCCCTTCTATCGGGCGTTGGCGGATCACCCCTAATACAAGGTCGTTGCGTTCGATCACTGCGGCAAGTTCCTCCCTTAAATAATACGCAATGCTTCCCACGAAGTGGATGGGGACCTTGGTGGCCAGTTCGAACTGCATGATGTAGTTGTTTACAAATTGCTGGAAACCCTTGTCGATGACACCCTTGCAGTAGGGATGATCCTTATTCTCCACGAGAAAACGGGCAAAGGTGGCCAGATATGTATTGGGATTGGGTTTTTTGTACAGGTTTTCCTTGATCACATCCGGATCCAGGTTGTACCCTTTGGAAAACTTCAAGGCCAGATCCTGCGGTATTTTGTGGAAATAATAGTCACGGATAAGCTTGCGCCCGAAGAAGTTGCCGCTGCCATCGTCCATAGGGATGTATCCCAGGGAAGTCACTTTCTGGATTAGCTGATGCCCGTCGTAATAGCTGCAATTAGAACCGGTACCCAGAATACAGACAATGCCCTGGTGGCCAATCTTGGTCGTCGAATAAATAGCGGCATAGGTATCTTCTTTCACTTCAATCTTGGCATTGGGAAAAAATTCCCTGAATATTTTCTTCAGAAATTTTTTCATCCGATCGGTTCCACAGCCGGCTCCATAGAAATACAAACTCTCTACTTTTTTGCTGTTTTTGGACAAATCGAAATTATTGGCCAGCCGTTCCGTGATTACATCGGCCGAAAGCACTTCCGGGCTCAACCCGAGCGTTTGGGTAAGGAATACCTGTTGCGCCTTGTCATCCAGGGCAATCCAATCCGCTTTGGTCGCCCCGCTGTCTGTAATTAGTATCATGTTCCTTGCGGTTAAAAAAAGAAACCTTAAAACAGGCCAAATGGTTGCCCGCCCTAAGGAATCCTTTTAATGATTGCTTGCCCGGCAGGCATTTATAATCCGCTGATATATTCTGCCAAATCTACTAATTTGTTTGAGTACCCGGCCTCATTGTCGTACCAGGAAACAAGTTTGAAAAATTTGGAATTCAACTCGATCCCGGCGCCGGCATCAAAAATCGACGTACGCGCATCGCCAACGAAGTCCTGGGATACCACATCGTCTTCGGTATACCCCAAAATCCCTTTGAGTTCACCTTCTGAAGCCTTCTTGAACACTTTTTTGATCTCATCGTAAGAGGTCTCTTTCTCCAGGCGTACCGTCAGGTCTACCACAGAGACATCAGCTGTAGGTACCCGGAAAGCCATTCCCGTGAGTTTGCCTTCCAGTTCGGGGATGACCTTGGTAACTGCTTTCGCTGCCCCGGTGGCAGCAGGGATAATGTTGATCATGGCGCTGCGGCCACCCCTGAAATCTTTTCTTGATGGTCCGTCCACAGTCAACTGCGAAGCCGTTGTCGCATGCACGGTGGTCATCAGGCCTTCCTCTATCCCGAAATTATCGTTGAGCACTTTAGCAAGTGGTGCAAGGCAGTTGGTGGTACAGGAGGCATTGGATACAATTTTATCTGTGGCCTTCACTTGTTTGTGGTTGACGCCCATCACGAACATGGGAGCATCCTTTGACGGGGCTGAAATCACTACTTTTTTAGCCCCTCCGTCAATATGCTTCTGAGCCATATCCAGGGTGGTGAAAATTCCGGTGCACTCGGCTACGATATCTGCTCCGACGGCATCCCATTTGAGGCTGGCCGGGTCCTTTTCGGCAGTAATCCTGATCGTCTTCCCGTTAACCACCAGGCTATCACCACTGATTTCCACGGTCCCGTCAAAGTTCCCATGCACTGAGTCGTATTTCAGCAAATAAGCCAGGTGATCCAGTTCAAGTAAGTCGTTTATCGCTACCACTTCAACATCGGGTCGCTTTACAGTGGCCCTGAAAACCAGCCTTCCTATCCTTCCAAATCCGTTTATTCCTATTTTAACTTTAGCCATGTTATGCTTGTTTTTAATTAGTTTATGTACTCATGATATCGGATACCCTGATGAGTTCCTTATCTATTTTGGTATGTCCTTTAATTGCCTGGGCTATGGGGGTCAGGGTAATCTTGCTGTCCATGATCCCCACCATCAGGTTGCTTTTCCCGGCAAGCAGTGTTTCCACGGCCATTACCCCCATTCTGCTGGCCAATACCCTGTCAAAACAAGATGGGGTACCGCCCCGCTGTATATGCCCGAGAACCGAAACGCGCACATCGTAAATTGGGAGGTGCTCCTCCACGTATTCTTTCAGCTGAAAAACGTTCCTACCAGTCTTATCCCCTTCCGCCACTACGACAATACTCGACGATTTCCCGGATTTCTTGCTGCGTTTCAGCGATTCCAACAACCGCTCGAGCCCCAGGTTTAATTCGGGGATCAGAATTTCTTCGGCTCCAGCCCCAACACCCGCGTTCAGGGCAATATGACCTACATCCCGACCCATCACCTCAACAAAAAACAACCGGTTATGGGAACTGGCCGTATCCCGGATCTTATCGATGGCATCCACAACTGTGTTCAAAGCGGTATCAAACCCTACGGTATACCGGGTACCGAATATATCGTTGTCTATGGTCCCCGGGATGCCAATTACCGGAAACCCGTACTCCTCATGGAAAAGCATGGCACCGCGGAAACTGCCGTCGCCCCCGATGACCACAAAGGCATCTATCCCTGCAGCCAGTAATTGTTCATGGGCCTTTCTACGGCCTTCAGCCGTTCTGAATTCCTCACAGCGGGCTGATTTAAGGATGGTCCCGCCCTTGTTGATGATGTTGTTTACGCTCCGGGCATTCATATTTGCGAAATCGCCCTCGATCATCCCCTGGTACCCCCGGTAGATCGCGACGCATTCCACATTCATATAAGCACACGTACGTACTACGCTGCGAATGGCGGCGTTCATACCCGGGGAATCTCCCCCGGAAGTGAATACCGCAATTTTCTTAATTTCAGAAGCCATCTAAAAAATTAGAATTGCAAAATTAACAAACTTATCGGAAAAAAGGAATCTCCGCCCGGCATTATTTGGAGGCCAAACCGATTCCTACATCGTTATCGTAAGGCATTTTCGGAATTTTGTTGGAAATACAACAGAAGGACTTCAGAACCTGCCGGAAGGAGCTTTGTTTTTAGGATAGAACCGGATCAGGCTGTCCTGCCCCATCACGGAGTTCGGACCGGGCTTCTTCTCCTCGGGCTCATCCTTATCTGGCCCGGATGGCTGGAATATCTTGCGCATTAGATCCCTGAAACTGTTAAAATCCACCTCGTAGGACAACCCGACTCCCTGGGTATACCCCTGGTTGTCTGCGAGGAACTGCCGAATCTCATTCTCCCTGTTGAAAATCTTGGCTCGGAGCGTACCCTCCTCGTTCAGCAATACCTGTACTTCCACATCCCCGGCCACCACGGTTTCGCTCACGCCCCCCACCGGTACCCCGAATCGGCCGTTGAACAACACCCGGTCGCTGATCTGGGTGGAAACAGTCACCCCAATCCGGTCTTCGGTCTGCACATCATTTGGGTCGAGATACCCTTGCTCATAGGATACCCCAAAATCGAACTTGTCGTTACTCCCACCCAAAACCTGGTTCAACAAACCGGATGCCGTCTGGATCGCATTCCCCACAATCGCCTGACTGGTAAGGCCTGTATTTTCATTGACGAAAGTCCCCTGGGCCAGGAGGAAAAAGGCATTCTGCTCCTCCACGGTCGGGTCTTGCAGGCGGTATTCCAATTCACTTTTTACAATAGAACTTGTACCCGGGAACTGGATGTTGAAATCGATGGAAGGCTGTTCCAATTCCCCGGTTAGGCGCACCACGACCTCTGTGGGAATTCGGCGAGTGTACCCAGCATTATCCAGCAAAGGGGCCGGATTCGCATTCAAGGAATAGACGGCTTCCATATTCAGTTGTGCCGCCAGCGGATCCCCTTCCCACACTATACTTCCCCCCGGCTGCACCGTAAAAGTCTTATCGATGACCCCGCCAAACTTATAGTGGTATTTGCCGGTCACCACCACAAAATCCCCCCACATATTGAACTTGCCATTAGTGTTGATCTGGATCAACAAAATGCCCTCCCCGGTACCTTTCAGCGAACTCCCCGTCTTGGGATCCACCACGATCTCCACTTCGGCGTCGGGCGTAACCGCCAGGTCAAATTCCATTTCAATGCCCTCGTATTCCTCCAGGGTGCGCTCATGTTCTATATGGGTAACACTATCCTTTTCTATAAAATTGATAAAGGAATAATCGCCCACAGAGGCCACGTCACTGATAGGGATCTTAAGGGACGTCCCTTTGGCCGTCGAACCGTCGAAGGTAATATTGAGGGCCTGGGTGGGGCCATATATCCGGCCGGTTCCCTTCACAAAGCCTGTGCCGTAGTACAGCACCTCTTCCTCGTAATCCGTGTTGAGGATCAGGAAGCGATCATCCTGGGTATCCACATCAAAATCGAGGCTCCAGTCTTTAAAGAAATGATGTTTGATCGACCCGTCCAGGGTGGCCCGGGTGTTCTTGGCGATATCCCTCAGGCCGATCTTTTGAAAATAAAAGGATTGATTGTTGAGACGTACCGTTGAATTAGGGGCAAAGGCATAATCGACATTTAAATACGGGATGGCAATCCCGGCATCGTTGAGCGTCAGTAAGCCATTGATGTCCGGGTTATTGACCGGCCCGCGAATCCTGGCGCTCCCGTTCAGGGTCCCCCGGATGTTACTGATCACTCCGTCTCCCAGCGGACTGAAGGGTTCCAGGTCGAAATCCTTGAAATTGGCCAATAAGGAGGCGGTAGGCATGTCTCCCTGGTTCGCAATATTGCCTATCAGGCTGAATTTTTCCTGCCCGTTCTCACTGATCTGGGTGTTGACGACGAAATCGGTCAGGTCCCTGTTGCCAACGATCCCGATACTCATCTGCCCCAGGCGGAAACCGTTGATACCGAAATTCGAGATGTCCAGGTTACAGGATGGCAGGTAAATGTTGTCTTTTTGGAGAATATTCAGAGTCCCGTTGATCTCCCCCTGCATTTTCAGGCTGTCGATGGCAGGGGTTATTTTGTGCAGGGAAACCAGTTTAAACTGCAGTTGCAGGTCCTTGTATGTTGAATCGGCAAGCTGACCTTTGAGGCGGATCTGTTCCCTGTTGTCATTGTTCATCACGATCTCCTCAATGGTTATACTGTCCAGCGCACTGTTTACGATCACCTTGTTTTGCTGGTTCCCTTCCCGGTTCAGGATCCATTTGTTGCCTTTGAAACTGATGTCCGAACGTTTCAGGCCGATCACAGATTTTTTCTGTTCATTGAAGGTATGGTAGAAGTTCAGGTTGTAGCTGTCGTTATATTCACTTCCCCCTTTGAACTCGGTACGGAAGAATAGGGTGTCATTCAGTGTGGTGTTGATCAGGTTGAAATCCTTGACGTCATAGTAAGGCGTAGCCACATCCTTGACGGAGACGAACGTATTGAAGAGAGGGTTCTTATTGTCTATTTTCACCTCAAGGCTATCCAGCTCATTTCCATAGGCGGTGATACTGGGAGATCGGAAGGTGAGCTTAAAATCTCCCTCATCCGAAACGATATCCCCCCGGATAACCGTGTTGGGGCCGAACTGTACTTCCGGGAAAAAGACCTCCACAATCTTGTTATAGATCTTAAAATTAAAAGAGAGTTGCTGCCCTTCCGAAATATCGTACGGTTTGTAGTTCGTATAAATACTCCCGAGTGAATTCTGTAGCAGTTTGCCCAGTTCGCGTACCCTGAACTTCCCGTTTACATAGCCCGTTATAATATCCGGGGAATTGATCTCAATGGTACGGGTAGAATCAGGTCTGAAGCTCGATTCTATTTTAAAATCCTCAAAATAGTAGGTGTCATTGGCGTTTTTATAACTGGTGCTGGTAAAGTTGATATCCCCGGCAATATTGTCCAGGGAGTTCCCGGTAATATCCATGTTTACATCCCCCTTGAAAATGGAGATGCTGTCGTCCACGAAGTTCAGCGTCTTCAGGTCTGCGTAATCAACCGAAGCAATAAAATTAAATTTGTTTTGGGCGCTCCCAAAGTCGGCCAGCCCTTTGAAACTGAATTTCAGGTTTTCATCATTGCTGACAAGGGAACCATCGAAGAGTAAGTCTTTCAAGATACCCGAAACCTTGACATTATGATATTCGTAGCCATTGTAAACCAGGGAATATACCTCCCCGATCACCTCTGTGTTCAGGGTGGCTCTGACAAAGCCTTTCCCTTCCACATTTAGGTCCATGGAAGCCTTCCCAAGCTGCTCATTCTGGGCGAAGCTGCCCAGGTCAAAATCAATCAGGGATACAAACCCCTTGTAGGAGGCATTGTCAATGTTATCGATGTCGGTCAGGTCGAGGTCTATAAAGCTCTTCCCGATGGCACAATTCAGGTTTATCCTGGAGTCTATACTGTTCTCGGTGATGGTTGCGTCCCCCCTGATCGTAAACTGCCCTAGTTGCTGGAAGGTGGAAGGAATGGCATCCCCCAGGATATTCGGAAGGAGGCTCCGGAGCTGGTAATAACTGGTAGTGATGTTCCTAATATCAGCCTGCAGCTTAAATGGTGCTTCGGAAGTAAAGAGATTCTTGAAGTTAAAGTCCCCGCTGATACCCGTGTTGTCTGACTGAAGGAACAGGTGGCTGACGTCCAGGTCGTTCAGAACCCCGTGAATGCTGGAAGAGAACGTAACAGTTTTCCCGGAGCCGAATTCATTGTACAGTAAATTCACCTCATCCAGGGAAACCGAAGATTCATTGAATTCGGCCGTGAGGTTGACTTTATCCAGGAAATCCTTGAAATCCTCCCGGTCATAATCGAAGACCAGGTTGCCCTTCAGCTCGGATTCACGTGTTTTTATCCTCAAGGAATCAAAACGCATCTGTTGCTTGGAATATTTAAAGGAGGTGGCCATTTCCTCCACTTCTATCCCGCGACCACTATCCAAACTTAGATCTCGGATATTTGCCGTGACTTCAGGCCCGAGGATCAGAAAATCCCCGGCTTCAATGTTGAGGCTGGTAAAGTTGAGGGATTCTTCCTTTTCCAGGTTTTCATCGATCAGGCGAAAGTGGCTGTTGTTGATAGTGATATCGGCAGAAGAAAAATAAAATGGAGGGGTGCCCGGATCCCGGGGCTTATGGTCGTCAAGTTTCTCAATAAAGATCCCCAGATTGGAGTCTGTGGCATCCCGGTAGGTTTTTAGTTTGAAATTCAGGCCGTCCATATCGATATCCCCGAATTCCAGTTTGCCCTTGGCCATATTCCGAAGACTGAGGACAGAAGTACTCAATTCATTGATGTAGAACAAGGTATCCTTCTGATAATCTTCCACATAAACCCCCCGAAGGGAGGTGTCCCAGGTAATGAGGGATATCCGCAACCTGTCTATAGAAATATGGGTGCCGAATGTTTCATTGAGGGTGTCTGTGGCATAGCGGGCCAGGCGCGTCTGTACAACCGGCAGCGACAGGATAATGGTGCCCAGAACACAGAAAAGCAGCAGGGCCAGTACGATTCTGACCAGTATTTTTCGCAATTTTTTGATAGGGCTATATGTTTTACCTTTGTCCTTCAAATTACATTCCAAAGGCGGTGGAAAATGATACCATTTATATCCTTGCTATAGAATCTTCCTGTGATGATACCGCAGCGGCCATACTTTGCAACGATAAAATCCTCAGTAATGTTGTTGCTACCCAAAAGATTCACGAGGAATACGGAGGAGTGGTTCCAGAACTCGCCTCCAGGGCCCACCAGCAGCATATCGTTCCCGTGGTACACCGTGCCTTGGCAAGAGCAAATATCGACAAAAAACAGTTATCAGCCATAGCTTTTACGCGCGGACCGGGACTTTTGGGATCGCTGCTGGTTGGAAGTTCATTTGCCAAATCCATGGCCATGGGACTAGGCATCCCGCTGATAGCGGTACACCACATGCAGGCGCATATCCTCGCACATTTTATTCAGGACGAGGACAGTGATAAGCCGGGCTTCCCTTTCCTGGCCCTTACCATCAGCGGGGGCCACACACAGATTGTAAGGGTAGACGGCTACAACAGCATGTCTGTACTGGGAGAAACCCTGGACGACGCCGTGGGTGAAGCCTTCGATAAAAGCGCCAAAATCCTGGGGCTGCCCTATCCGGGTGGTCCCCTGATCGACCGGCATGCCAGGCAGGGGGACCCGTTTAAATTTTCCTTTCCCAAACCCAAAGTGCCCGGGCTGAATTTTAGTTTCAGCGGACTCAAGACCAGTATCCTCTATTTTATCCGCGACCAAACCGAACAGCAACCAGACTTTGTAGAGCAAAACCTGAATGATATCTGTGCCTCTATACAGCATACCATCACGGAGATCCTGATGGAAAAATTAAAGTTGGCAGTTGACCAGTCTGGTATCCGCACCGTAGCTATCGGAGGAGGAGTTTCGGCAAACTCAGGAATACGGGCGGCCCTGGAACAGGCCAGCAAAGAATATGGCTGGCATACGTATATTCCTAAATTTGAATATTGTACGGATAACGCTGCTATGATAGGGATAGTTGGATATTTAAAGTATCTTGAGGGCGATTTTGTGGATCAGCATATTACCCCTAAGGCCCGCCTGCCTATGTAGCGGGCCCCCTGGTCTTAGTGGAATCAATGTGAAGCCACCTAAACCCTTGCCCGGATTATGGCATATGACAAGGATATCGAAAGGCAGATCAACCTCGCCCTAGAGGCCATGCCCGAGGAACTTAACGGGTTGATTGGCAGGAAGAATATGTTCGGCGGACTGGCGTACCTCTACTCAGGAAAGATGGCCTTTGGGATCGTTAAACAGGAGCTTGTCGTCCGTATCCTGGTCCTCCAAAATGCCGAAAATACTTCAAATAGAGGGCGTACGGCCAATGGATTTTACCGGGAAGCCGATGAAGGAATTTGTGTATGTATCCCCTGCCCTGCTCCATTCTGTTGAACAATGGCAGGAATGGATAGCGCTGGGCCTGGAACACGCCCGAAGTGCTATTGAAGAAGTCTGACTGATAGTATCTATGCAATTGTTTTATACCCCTGCCCTGTCGAAAGAAGTCACCCGGTTCGAATTCGATCCCGAGGAAAGCAGGCATATTGTAAAAGTGCTCAGGAAACAGGCTGGTGATACCCTTCACACTACTAATGGAAAGGGATATTTTTTTGATGTCCGCCTCCTGGAAGCCCATCCTAAACATTGCAAGGCAGAAGTAACATCGACCCGCAAAAAGCTGGATAAACGCTACCACCTCCACCTGGCCGTCGCGCCTACAAAGAATAAATCCCGCTATGAATGGTTCCTTGAAAAAGCCACCGAAATAGGGGTCCATGAGATTACCCCCCTGATTTGCAAACGCTCCGAACGAAAGTCCATCAACCCCGAGCGTATGGAAAAAGTGCTGGAGTCGGCCATGAAGCAAAGCCTGAGGGCTTACCTTCCCAAATTGAACGAAACCATGTCTTTTGAAGATTTTATCAAGACCCCCCAACCCGGCCTCCGTTTTATTGCACACTGCGAAGAGGAAGAAAAAACCGACCTTAAAAGACGGATGGGTGCAGACCAGGATGTATTGGTTTTAATAGGCCCGGAAGGTGATTTTACCAGGGATGAAATCCGTATGGCCTACCAACAGGGATTCCACCCCGTTTCCCTGGGCGAAAGCCGGCTGCGGACAGAAACAGCTGCCATTGTGGCTGCCGCCACTGTGGCTATTATCAATAGTGGCTGAATGCGGAAACCCATCCAGAATCTTATCCCGATTTCTCGAATGTCAGCCTTGCTGCCCCCGTAATATCCCCATTTACGTTTTCAGTGAGTACGATGGCATGAAGCGTTTCCCCCGGCCTGACCTCCCTGGGAACTGGCAGGATGATTTCCCCTTTTTCGGCTTGCAGAGACTCCCGGGATTCAGCTATGGCGATGTTGGCGTTAATCAGCTCGCGGCCCCTGTTCTCACCTCTTTGCACCGAAGTGGTTCGCTCATCAAGGACCAGGACGGCGCGGATTTGCCTGCCCTCCAGTGATCCTGCTATCCGGTAGCCCAGCAGAACGGAAGAGTCTCCGTTCCTTTTTAACGTGAGTGTCACTGAATTGGTAGCCGGCATCCCGGAGTAATAGGCTATCCTGCTTTCAATTTTACGGGCGTCGGAACCAACCATCCCCTCACGTCCGTTTATAACCAGTTGAGGCGTGTAAATCGTGCCCGAATGGAATTTGGCGGCATACTCCTTCTGCTTCCTGCTGTATTCCTCGCGGCTGAAAGGATCTGCCCACCCTATGTAATTCCAGTAATCCACGTGAAAGGCAATGGGAAACAGCTGTTTTCCCGACGGCTCTTCTTTTAACCTCCGTAACAAGGCGTCTGCCGGGGGGCAGCTCGAGCATCCCTGGGAAGTGAACAGTTCCAAAACGACCACCGGCTTATAGGCATCGGACTCCTGGGTAAGCGGGGAGAATAGCCCGGCGCTCCCGGAGGAGTTGCAGAAGAAACAAAAAACCAGGAACAAGCCCGGCAGGAAAAAAAACCGGTCACCGTTTTTAAGCATGAGAATTAGTACATTTATAGGCCATTGGATGGGTCGTTCCGTTATGAAACAACTTACATTAATTTGCATAGTATTCGGTTGTCTGGCAGGATACAGCCAGGAAGTGGCCATACTTAAATACAAAGGAGGCGGAGACTGGTATGCCAATCCCACCTCCCTTCCCAACCTGGTAAGGTACTGCAACCAAAACATCGGGACAACCCTGCAACCCCATACAGAGACCGTGGAAGTAGGCAGTCCGGAAATTTTCCGATACCCATTCCTGCACATGACAGGTCATGGCAATATTTTCTTTTCTGAAGAGGAAGCCGCGAACCTCCGGATGTATCTTCTTGCGGGGGGATTTCTACATATTGATGACAACTACGGGATGGAGCCCTATCTGCGTAAGGAACTGATAAAAGTCTTCCCCGGGAAGGAACTGGAGGAGTTGGGTGCGGATCATCCCATTTTTCACCAGGCATATGACTTTCCCGATGGCCTTCCCAAGATACATGAACATAACGGGAAACGCCCACAGGCGTTTGGCATCTTTGTAAACGACAGGTTGGTATTGCTCTTTACCTATGAAAGTGATTTGGGGGATGGCTGGGAAGACCCCGCGGTTCACAACGATCCCGAAGAGGTGCGCCTCAAAGCGCTGAAAATGGGGGCCAATATTGTGCAATACTGCTTCAAGAATTAGGGTATGACCTCAAAAACCATTTCAAGGGGCATTATTCGGGCTGTAGCCATCCTGGCCGGCAGCGTATTGCTCGTATATTTCCTGTACCGGATCCGTTCGGTGATCGCTTACCTCGCTATCGCCGTTGTAACCGCACTCATCGGCAGGCCGGTAGTATTGTTTTTAAGGAGGCGGTTTAAGTTCCCCAATACCCTGGCTGTAGTGAGCACCATGCTGCTTTTTGTCGCTATACTGGCCGGGATCATCGCTCTGTTCGTGCCCCTGATATCCGAACAAGGAAAAAACCTGTCGCTCCTGAATATCGATGAGCTTCAAGAGAAGCTGAACACGCTGTACCTGGAAATAACTCAATATTTTGGGGCGTCACCGGAGACTGTAAACAGCCTGATAAAGCAGTCCGACCTTGAAAAGAACGTGCTGGAGGGACTCAACCTGGCTTTTATCCCGAATTTCCTTAATTCCTTCGTTCAAATCCTCAGTACCCTGAGTATCGGTCTCTTTTCGGTATTGTTCATCTCGTTTTTTTTCCTGAAGGACAGTCGTCTTTTCCAAAGGGGATTGCTCATCTTCATTCCTCAATCCCGTGAAGGTGCGATGGTCAACTCCCTCGAGAAGATCAACGGGCTGCTATCCCGGTACTTTGTTGGCCTTCTCCTGCAGCTCCTGATCCTTTTCAGCATCTACACCGCCACCCTGCTGCTGGTAGGTATAGACAACGCAGTAGTGATTGCATTTCTCTGCGCCCTTTTTAACATCATCCCTTATATCGGGCCCATTATCGGAGGGGTCATCATGATTTTTCTGACCATGTCCAGCAATCTGGGATATGATTTCAGTACGGTGATCCTGCCGAAAACGGGTTATGTGCTTATCGGGCTGGCCATTGGCCAACTCGTGGACAACTTCTTCTCGCAGCCCTTTATATTTTCCAACAGCGTACGTTCCCACCCCCTGGAAATATTCCTTATCATCATCATCGCCGGGCTGCTGTTTGGCGTGGTCGGTATGATCGTCGCCGTCCCCGGCTATACGGCCATCAAAGTGGTCCTTAAGGAATTCCTTGCGGACAATCCCATTGTTAAGAACCTTACGAATGACCTGTAGTCCGGCTTGAATCCGCTTATCCTAAATACCGAGGTCCAGGAATTTATTCGCAGCCATACCGAAGCAGACCTGCATCGGATCCTCCTTCAGAAGAGCCCTTTTCCAGAGATCAGCCCCCAGGAACTTGCCGAACAAATCGCATCCCGGGAAAAAGCCCGGGCCAAACTCCCAACCTGGTTCCATGCCCATGGCATTTACTACCCCAATAAACGCAATCTGGAACAGTGCTCCTCGGAGGCTACAGCAGCCTACAAGGCCAGGCTGCTACCTACGGGCAGGGTTCTGGATCTTACCGGTGGGTTCGGGGTCGATGCCTATTATTTCTCAAAACAGGCAGCCGAAGTGGGATATTGGGAAACCGATACCCGCCTTGCTGAAATTGCCGCCCATAACTTCCTCAAACTGGATGTTCAAAATATCAGCTGTCATACCGGAGACAGCCTGAAAGCCATAAGCGAGGAAGGGATAGAGGCCGACCTCTTGTATGTGGACCCATCCCGCAGGAACAAAGAACGAAAGAGGGTTTTCCTGCTTTCGGACTCCGTCCCGGATGTAACCGCCCACCTCCCTCTGTTATTCAAAACCGCCCCGGAGCTGTTGGTTAAAACTTCCCCCCTTCTGGACCTGAGTGCCGGGCAGAAAGCCCTGCGCCATGTAAGGCATATCCACGTGGTGGCCGTAGACAATGAAGTAAAAGAAGTTCTTTGGTCCATGCAACGAGAATATAAAGGCGAGGTTTCGATTACATCTGCCCATCTCAGGCAAAACCAAAGCCCCGAGGAATTTACCTTTCCCATGGATAGCGAAAAAAAACTGCCGGACCTGCATGCTGAACCAAAGACCTATTTATACGAACCCAATGCAGCCATCATGAAATCCGGAGGATTCAAATCCCTGGCCAAACAATATAACTTGCCGAAACTGCACAGACATTCGCATCTTTATACCTCAGACGAGCTCCTTTCCTTCCCGGGGCGAAGGTTCCGTATCTTATGCACAGTGCCCTATTCGCGTGCGAACATGAAGGCCCTTGGGATAGTTAAAGCCAATGTAAGCATCCGGAATTTTCCCGAACCGGTGGCCAGCATCCGCAGGAAATATAACATTGCGGATGGAGGATCAGTTTTCCTATTCTTCACCACCAGCGCAGAAAAGGGGTTGATAATGATCGAATGCGAAAAAATCTAACAATTTCGTATCAGTCATTGACCAAAAGAATTTTTATATTACAGGTCATCTAAATCAAACTTTATACCTCATGGAATCCAGTCATTTTAACATCAACCGAAGGAATTTTCTAAAAGGCGCCACCGCGGCGGCCGTGTTGTCTTCATTCGGTTCCTATGGATTTGAGCTGATGAACCGGGATAAACCCTGGCGAGTGGGACTGATAGGAACGGGATGGTATGGCAAGAGCGACCTGTTCCGGCTGATACAGGTAGCCAATGTGGATGTGGTTTCGCTTTGCGACGTGGACCAGCATTTCCTGAGTGAAGCGGCCGATCTGGTTTCCCAGCGGCAACGTTCGGGCAAGAAACCGAGGATGTATTCGGATTACCGAAAAATGCTGGCGGAAAAGGACCTGGATATCGTACTTATCGGTACCCCGGACCACTGGCATGCCCTGACGTGTATCGAAGCGCTTAAATCCGGTGCCCACGTCTATGTTCAGAAACCGATCAGTGTGGATGTGATGGAAGGGGAGGCCATGGTCGCCGCTGCCAGGCACTATAACAAAACCGTCCAGGTAGGTACTCAGCGTAAAAGTACGCCCCACCTGATCGATGTAAAAAAACAAATCGTGGATACCGGGAAACTCGGGAAGATATCGCATGCCGAAGTGTGCTGTTATTTCCATATGCGGGCCAATGGCAATCCTCCTGTGGAACCTGTACCGGATTTCCTGGACTACGAGATGTGGACCGGACCAGCGCCGCTTCCGCCCATACGACGGGCTGCCACACAACGCTGGTGGCGGACGTTTAAAGAATACGGAAACGGTATCATGGGGGATATGTGCGTACATATGCTCGATACTGTTCGGTGGATGCTCGACCTCGGCTGGCCCGGACAAAATATCCTCTTCTGGCGGTATTTATGTACAAAAAGACGGGAAATCCAATATTGCCGACACGCAGACGGCCGACCTACGAATACCCTGAATTGAACGTCGTATGGCAACACCGCACCTGGGGCACTGCCGGCCGATCCGGAGTATCCTTGGTCATTTAAACTCTATGGAGACAAGGGTACCCTCTTGGGCAGTACCATGCAGGCCGATTTCGTACCCGAGGGAGATGACAATGGAAAACCCATCCATTTCGACGTGTTGTACGAAAGGGAAAAATACCCCGAAGACGTAACGGAAAAGGATATCGAACTGAATGCGGCCCCGGCAACGCGTCTGCATATGCTCGATTTCCTCGCGGCCATCGAAAACGGTACCCTCCCCATAGCGGATATCGAACAGGGCCATATTTCCACAGCTAGTTGTATTATAGCCAACTTGTCCAGAGATATCCAACGCCCCCTGGTTTACGATCCTAAAAACCGGATCATCGTTGACGACGCGGAAGCCACGGCATTGCTAAAACGCGACTACCGCGGTCCCTGGGAGCATCCGATGCCAGAACAATTCCCCGGGATGTAGGAGGTTATTTCTTCAGGGTATGGTATTCATCCATCGGATCACCTGATCCGTCCAGGAATGAAGGTACGGATCGCGCAGGCCAAGCGAGAACCCATGCCCCCCACTGGGATATATATGCAGGGAAGCCGGGACCCCGTTTTCATTCAAAGCCTTGTAGAACAAGAGGCTGTTTTCTACAGGTACTGCCTCGTCATCCGATGCGTGGATGAGGATGGTGGGGGGCGTATCTTCCCGCACCTGCAATTCGGATGAGTACTGCCTGGCAAGTTCCGCGGATGGGTTAGACCCGATGAGGGCATCACGTGATCCGCTATGCATCGAATCCCTGGTAAAGGTGATCACAGGATAGAGCAAAACCATAAAATCCGGCCTGGCACTCTCTTTATCCCAGGCATCTACCCCCTGGTAAACCGGGCGATCAAACTGCGTGCCCAAAGTCGAGGCCAGGTGCCCGCCGGCGGAGAATCCCATAATCCCGATACCATGCTCATCGACCTGCCATTTTTCGTGCATTCCCCGTACCAGGCGCAACGCCCTTTGGGCATCTATCAACGGAACTTCAGAGGGATGTACCAGGGATTTGGAAACGGGCAGGCGATATTTCACCACAAATGCAGCTATCCCATTGGAATTTAGCCATTTGGCGATATCTGTTCCTTCCCAGTCATAGGCCAGGATATGATAGCCCCCCCCTGGGAAGATCAGTACCCCCTTCCCGGTGCTGTTGGCTTTACTGGGCAGATAAACCGCAATCTCAGGGCTTTGTACGTAGCTGATGCGCAGGATGTCATCTTGTTCGTGGATTTCCTTTTCATCCGTTTCAATTCGATTGGGGATGGCCCCCGGCCAAAGTGGTATAATGGTATCTTGCGAAAAAACCGGTTTGGAAGTCATAATAAGGATCAGGTAAAGGATGTTACGAAGCTTCATGGTCAGTGGATGAAGGGATACAATCCCATTTAAAATTAGCTATAGGGTCATTGGAAGCGGCTTTCAGGTTATAATGCCACCACTCAGTGCGGATAGACCAGAAGCCATGGGCTTCCATGGTCTCTTTAAGTAGCCGGCGGTGCTCGAGAATGGATTCGGGGAGATCCAGGTTGTCGTGATAGGCCCTTTTACCAAAATAATCGAAATCTGTCCCCATATCCACCTCCTTCCCCCCCAGGGTAACCAGGGTAATGTCTACCGCGCCTCCCTTATTGTGAATCGACCCTTTCCGGGGGTCTGCCACATACTGGGGGTTCGGGACCAGGTCCCACATTTTATACTGTACTTCATGGGGGCGGTAGCAATCAAAGAACTTAATGCGGTATCCTTTCTTCATGAAGTCCCTGTTCGCTGAGATCAGGGCCCTGGCTGTTTTAACCCGGGTGTAGCACTCCGCACAATCATATACTTTTGCCTTGAGGAAATTATTGTCGGTGGCATAGCGCATATCGTAGGAAAATGAATCACTATAGTCGGCCAGGCGTACAAATGCCGTGTCCTTCAAACCGTCCAATGATTTCACCTTTTTTTCCTCAGCGGCGGACTGTTCCGGCATTTCTGTGGCAGCTTCCTCCATAGGTCCGGTTTCTGCCTCCCCCGGTCGTGCCTTTTTGGGGACCTCCCGGCAGGCCCAGATTGCCAAGGCCATCAAAAAGATTCCAAAGCCTTTCATAATACAAACATCGACAATAAGATCCGTTTCTTAAAATCGTGAATTATTGTTTTTATAGAAATTCTTCCCTCATGTTCGAATGGGCAATGACCAATCGGGTAAAATGCCATGTGCCCGAATCCAAAGAATCCCTGAATCTCCCTATAAAGAACTTTTTAAACTCAGGTTATTCCCTTTTGAAACCATCCCGGGAAATAATACCTTTAACGGATAACAAATGGAAATGAAAAAAGGATTTGCTCTTTGCATCGGACTCCTCCTGACGATCCCGGTATTTGCTCAGACAGATAGTCCCTGGCTGCTGGGATTTGAAAAGCCAGTAGAAAATCCCATATTAAAAGCGGACAGCAGTTATGTTTTTTTCTGCCCGGTCCGTAAAGATAGCGTGCAATGGCAAAAGGCGGATGTTTTCAACCCGGCCGCGGTGGTTCGCAATGATACGGTTTTCCTTTTATTCCGGGCGGAAGACGACCCCGACGCGGAACTTGGGGGCCGTACCTCCCGAATCGGGCTGGCTTATAGCCTGGATGGCATTCATTTTACCAGGGAACCACAACCCGTCCTTTACCCTTCGGACGATGAATTCAGCAAATGGGACAACCCCGGGGGGGTGGAAGATCCCCGGGTGGTGGAGCGGGAAGACGGAACCTATCTCATGCTATATACCAGCTGGAACCGGAAACAGGCAAGGCTTTCCTGCGCAACCTCCAGGGACCTTCGGCATTGGTCTAAACAGGGGCCCGTGTTCCAGGAGGCTTATGGGGGCCGTTTCCTGGATTCATGGAGCAAATCGGGCGCCGTAGTGACCGAACTAAAAAACGGGCGGCTCCTGGCCAAAAGAATACATGGCCAATACCTGATGTACTGGGGTGAATTGTATATGAACCTTGCCCAGTCTGCAGACGGGATCCATTGGAAGCCACTGCTGGATAAGAATGGGGACCTGCTGCAGGTGTTCAGCCCCAGTCCGCATGAATTCGACAGTCACCTGGTGGAACCAGGACCTCCGGCACTTTATACGGAACAGGGTATTTTGTTGATGTACAACGGAAAAAATCTGAGCGGTCAGGGCGCCGGCAGCAGCACCCCGGAAGGTACTTATTGCGGGGGGCAGGTCCTGTTTGACAAAGAGGATCCAACCCGTATGATCGCCCGCCTGGATCAACCGTTCATTTGCCCGGACTTGCCCCACGAACTTACCGGCCAATACGAGGCCGGGACCACTTTCGTTGAAGGGCTGGTATATTTTAAGGAGCAATGGTTCCTGTATTATGGCACCGCCGATTCCATGGTGGGGCTGGCGATCAGGCATGCGGATTGAAACAGGCTTTCCCCGGGGATCAATTCCCTGCAGAATATTCGAGCAGGGGACTTTCTTCGTACCCCAGGCGAATTGCTTTTGCCTGAAAAGATTTTGTGTTGGGCAAAGGGGTGTTATAAAAATGCCAGATGCTATCTCCCGGCTGTTTCCAGAGCAAGGTAGCATCGCGCTTCCCGCATAACAAGGTAAAGGAGTCTTGTTTTTCAACCATCTCAGGAGCCGGCAGTTTAGGCGGGGTGCCCTTTGGCAACCACTCTGAGATGAGTTCCTTTTCCGGATAGCGGCCCAGGTCTTTAGTTTCCCGTATCCATCGGTCCAGTACCTCCCTGAATTTAAGGAGCGTGTCGTGCAGGGCCGGATCCCGCGCCAGGTTATCCAGTTCGTAAGGATCCTTTTCCAGGTCATACAATTCTTCTTCCGGCTTTGGGGTCCGGAACCATAAGCTCTGAATCGAATCCAGTTGCCCCTGTTCAAATAACGAACGCATGTTTCTCATCATCCCCATTTGCTCCCGATAACGTACCGGGAGAGCATTGCTGATCTCCGGGTTAAAGTTGCGGATATATTTAAAGCGTTCGGAACGCACCGCACGCAACCGGTCGTATACCTCATCAAAACGGTCGGAAGTTGAAAACAGGTACTTGCGGGGGGTCGTATCCCTGAATTCCCCAAGCTGCGCTTTCCCCTGCATAACAGGGGGCGGCATGATGCCTGCCAGTGAGAGCACCGTAGGCGCCAGGTCGATAAAACTGAACAGGCGGCTATCCCGTTCCCCGGCTTTGCGATTTTGAGGGAATTTAATGATCATAGGAACCCGCACCCCCGTTTCATACAATGCGCGTTTATGTCTGGGGAAAGGTCCGCCGTGATCGCTGTAAAAGAAGATATAACTGTTTTCATACAAGCCATCGGCCTTCAATTGTGCTATCACTTCCCCTATCTGCCTATCCAGGCGCCCCAGGTTGCTGTAGTTTACGGCCAGGTCGTGCCGGATGGTATCATTGTCCGGAAAATAAGGGGGTACCGGAACTTCCCCGGGGGCCACCCAAAGGGAATCCCCTGTCCGTTGCCAGACCTGCGACTCATGGCAAACCTCAAAATTAAAAACCGCAAAAAACGGCTGCCCGTCCGGGCGGTGCCTCCAATGTGCCATTTTCCCGCTTTCGTCCCAGGCAACCGGACTGGGCTTAAAGTTATAATCTTCCTTGGCATTATTGGTGCAATAATATCCTGCCATCCGTAAATATTCCGTAAACATGCGAACTCCCTGGGGAGGGATGGGAGAATAGCTGGGAATCCCGATTTCGGGTTGATTTTCTTCAGACCAGGCCGTATAAGTTCGCATGTTATGGGTTCCCAGGGTGGTGGGGTACATCCCGGTGATAATTGAACTCCTGGTCGGTGCACATACCGGTACGGGCGCATAGGCCCGGGTAAAGACCACCCCATCTTCAGCCAGCTGCTCCAGGCGGGGCAATGGCAGCGTATGGTCACCATACATAGGAAAGAACTCAGGGGATTGGTCTTCGGCGACCAGCCACACGATATTGGGAAGTGACGTGCCGTCGTGTTGGGCAATTTTCCGATTGCACCCGCAGAATATTCCACTGCAAATGAGCAATAAGCCAAAAGCCGAGGCCCGTGTCATTCAAATGAACTTTAGAGGTTCCTGAGGAACTCCAGACTCTGGGGTACCTGTTCAACCACGTGAGAAGATTCGTCTTCGATGAACAAATATTCCATCCCCAGTTCCCCGGCCCGTTTTACCAGGCCGGCAATATCTATTTGCCCGGTACCCAGTACCACATTGGTATCCTCATCTTCCTGCCCCGTATTGTCGGGCTTTACCCCTTTTTCCATATCCTTGAGGTGCATAAGCACGAACTTGTCGGGATAGGTATTCAGTAGCTTCAGCGGATCCACCCCTCCGTGCTGGACCCAGTAAACGTCCATTTCAAAATTGAAATCCTTTGCATTTTTGGCCATATAGTCGAAGATGGTCCCGTCCATATAAGGCCGGAACTCATATCCATGGGCGTGGTAGGCAAAGGTCAGGCCCTCCTGCTTCAGGCGTTTACCTGCCTTATTGAACAAGTCGACTGCCTTTTTGGCGTCCTCTATGGTAAACCTATCCCCATGGTGGGGAATCCAGGCGCACATAACATATTTGGCCCCGAAATCATTTGCGTTTTTGATGATTCCGTCCAGGCCCTTGTCCAGGTCTTCATAGGAGGCACCCACACTGGTGACCTTCAGGTTGTATTTATCCAGCAATCCCTTGAATTCCTCAAGGGATAACCCATAGGTCCCACCCCCTTCCAGGGCCGTGATTCCCCAGTCGCTGATGAGCTTCAGGCTCCCTTCCACATCTTTTTTGAACTGGTTCCGAAGGCTGTACAACTGGAGCCCGATTTCCTGTGCCAGGCCAATGCCTGGTTGCAAAAAGATGGCCAGGAACATACAAACAGCAATCTGTTTTGGTAGCTTTATTTTTTTCATTTCTTCATTTTTTTAGCCCTAGGTGAGGAGGTTTCCTTCCTCATCCCATTCGGCGATCACGTTGCGTTTACTCTGGTCGACACATTTGGCCAGCCATTCTTCATCATAGGCTACCCCATGTTGGTCTAAAACCTCCTGGGGCACGCCGTCCCACACGTTTGGGGTATTTCCTTTATAACCCAGGTCCTCTATCCCGATTTTGGAGGTAAAATACCCGCAGACCGTTAAGTTGCGCATAAGGCAGAAGAACTGGATTTCCAGCGCCTGCTGATCCAGGGGGATGCTGCTGTCATAAAAGGCGATGGTATCGAGCAGTTTCTTCTGGTCTGCCTCGGCCGCCGCCTTGAATTCCGTGCCAAACATGGTGTTGCTTTGGTGGTCGAGCCACATCATCCCTCCCCTTAGCTCGGTTTGTAGTTCGGGAATGTCTTTCGCCATAAATTCAATGAATTCGGGCGCCCCGGCATCTACGGCACTGCCAAAATGCTCGTTTGCCGGGAGGATCAGGGCACAAAGTACCCGGATGGTCTCCATTTCGTGTTCACTGAAAAACACTTCCGATTCCAGTTCCATGATCCGTTCCTTTTCCTCAGGAGTTCTTCCATACTTATAGGAATATCCCGGAACTTCCTGGGAAGCCCCGGCTTCCGCCTGCGGTTTACAACCGTGTAAGGCAAGTCCGCCGGCCATACCGCCGAGGATCATGGATTTTATGCTATTTCGTCTATCCATGGCTTATATATTTTGTTGTTTTAATTGCTCGACAATATAATCGGACGCCCGCCAGGAAAGGGCCAGGATCGTCCAGGTACAGTTTTTATCTGCCATGGAAACAAAGGGCCCGGCATCGGTAATGAAAACGTTATCCGCGTCGTGCAATTGCTGAAATTTATTTACTACAGACGTCTTCGGGTCATCCCCCATTCGGGTCGTCCCTACTTCGTGGATTATCCTGCCAGGGGCAGCCAGTCCGTAATCCTCTTCTTTTGAAGGGGTGGCACCAAGAGGTTCCCCGCCCATATTGTGAATGAGTTCCTCAAAAGTTTCCTGCATGTGTTTGGCCTGTTTCCTTTCATGGTCGGACCAGTTGTAGTGGAACCGCAGGACAGGGACACCGAATTCATCGACCGTAGTGGGATCGATCTCACAATAATTGTCTTCCAGTGCAATGGGTTCCCCCCTACCGCCGAAACCAAGGACAGAGCCGTAATATTTCTTCACGTCGGCTCTCAGGCTGTCGCCGTAGCCCCCGGTAGGAAGGTTAAAGAATTTATTAAAATCGTTGGGGTTAAAACCGAAGCCGTAATTGGGCATTCCCATTCCGCCCCACACCTCGATATGGTAACCTCGGGGAAAATCCAGGTTCTTATTGTCGAGCCACCAGGGTGTGTATACATGCATGCCGCCCACCCCATCTTCATTATAGATCTTCCGGTTCATCAGGCCGGGGATAAAGCCGGCCCGGCTGCTTCCCGTGGAGTCGTGCAGGTACTTCCCAACCACATTGCCGCTGTTGCCCAGGCCATTGGGATGCTGTGCGCTCTTGGAATTCAGCAAGATACGGGCAGAACTACAGGCCGAAGCCGCGAGGATCACTACCCGTCCCTTCAACTGGTATTCTTTACGGTCTTCCTTATTGATATAGGATACGCCCGTTGCCTTGCCCTCGGAATTGGTGGTCACCTCCCGTACCTGGCTGTTTACATAGAGGTCTACCTGTCCCCTGCTCTTTTGGGCCGGAAAGATCAGGCAGCTTTCTGCCGAGAAGTCGGCGTAGACCTGACAGGCCCGGGAACACTGGGAGCAATAGAAGCACACGCCCCTTTCGTTGTTGATCCGTTTGGTGAGCATGGAAAGGCGGGCGGGATAAACCGGGATATTGGATTTCCTAGCGCCATTGATATAGAATAATTCGTGGAGCCTGGGCTTGGGAGGAGGCAGGAAAAACCCGTCCGGGTCGTTTGGAAGCCCTTCATTCGTGCCAAATACTCCAATGAGTTTGTCTACCCGATCATAGTAGGGCTTCACGTCTTCATACCCAATAGGCCAGTTCTCACCGAGGCCATCCACATCTTTGTGTTTGAAATCCTTGGGTCCGAAGCGAAGGGAAATCCGCCCCCAGTGGTTGGTGCGGCCCCCCAGCATGCGCGACCGGAACCAGTCGAATTTAGTGCCGTTTTTATGGGTATACGGCTCCCCTTCTATCTCCCAGCCGCCGTAAGCCGTGTCAAAATCGCCAAAAGGGCGTTCAGTAGGTGCCCCGCGGCGGGGTGATTCCCAGGGCCATTTGAGTTGTGTCATCTGATCCGGGTCGGCCGGATCAAAAAAAGGGCCGGCTTCAACCACGGCTACATTCAGTCCGGCATCCGCCAGAACCTTGGTCGCCATGCCGCCTCCGGCACCAGAACCCACGACAATCGCATCGTATGTCTTGGGCGATTCCTTGATTTGCATAGTTGGTGTTTAGTTTCCAATACAAGATAGGCGTTTCTTACAAAGTTCCTCCCTTTTTCAGGAGGAATTGTCGGTTTGCCGTAGCCGTTTGAAGTTTTTTGCAAAACATTTGATAAAAAAAAGTAATCCCCACGGCATTGTAGAAATTATAAAGGCCTTACACGATGGGGTATCAGGCGCCGAATCAGGACATCCAAAGGATTACCTTCTCTTCGCGGCCGATCAACTCATGGGAGGCGAAGGAAATTTTTACTTTTATATCTCTGTAATTGAGGTTCTTAAAATATTGAAACCGATTTCAAAGGACACGCTTGATCCCGGAAAAATCCTGGCGGTATTTGGTAGGGGTACGGCCTTTGTTCTTTTTGAACACCCGATTGAAGTTGGCAATGCTATTGAACCCGCAGAGGAAGGCTATCTCTGAAATGCTCAGGTCTTTTTCGATCAGCCAGCGGGAAGCATAACCGATCCGGACGTCGTTTACATATTCCACAAAGGTCTTCCCGGTTCGCTTTTTTATAAAGCGGTTGAACGACACGCTGCTCATGTTCATGAGTTTGGAAACTTCGTCCAGGGTGATCTTGGAGGCGTAGTTTTCCTGCACAAATTCATAGAGCAGTTTCAGCTTGTCACTATTTTCAAAACTCTCCATATAAATTGTGGTAGTGGACAGCAGGCGTTGGTTCCGTGAATTGGCCAGGTCGTAAAGGATAGAGAACAACTCCAGGAAATAGTCGATCCCCTCCAGCTTGGATACCTTCCGGATTCTGGGGATGATACCCAGTACATCGGTTTCTGAGAACAGGATCCCGTGAGATGACCGTTCGAACATGTCCTTGATCGGTTTCATGATCTTGCGGTTCAGGAAGGTGCGGTCAAACAGGTCGCTGTGGAACTGGATCGTGATTTCGTGCATATCCCTTCGGGGGCACTCGTGCTGTTCCCAGCCGTGAAAGAGATTTGGGCCCACCAGGACCAGCTCCAGGTCGCCTACCGCCTCTATACTGTCGCCGACAATACGCCTCAGCCCCTTCCCGCCTTCAATAAAGTTGATCTCGTATTCGGGATGGAAATGAACCGGGTAGTCAAATATATCCTTGACCCGGTCGAATACCAAAAAACTGTCCTGATTGGAAATAGGGGTGATCTCCCTGTGGATCTTCTTTAAAAACTCCATATAGCTGCCTGACATTGATGTGCCATTATTTGATCAGAATATGACAAAATAATAGCAGTACAATGATAGCAAAATAAATTAACTGCAGCCAATGTATGGGAGGGAATGTTGGGAAATCCCGATAAGCGGGGCCGATTGGTGAAACTCTTTGAGAGAGGGTGCCTTCTGACCGTAGGGTCGGGCCGTGCACGGCCATTTCCGAATGTGGGAAAATTCCCGTCGTGCCGGACCTGGATATATCCCAAAATAAAGTATATAATAATTAAGGTATAAATTCCACAAAATTATTCCCCGTGTTAGTCTCTTCCCGCAAGGTGGTCTGAAAGGGTTATACAAGCACGCCACAAAACCAGGGGTATCAAAAGGGGAATTTCCGCATGCTAAAATTTGGGAAACCTAGCAAATACGGGCGGTCTTTTTCATTTATAACAAATTGACATCATTTAATTATAAGAGTAAAATTTGATAAAATAATGTAAGACATCCCTAATTAATTCACATAATTTTACTAATATTATCAAAATTTTACCTTTTCTTTAACATTTGACCGAAATCGTTTTCGTGCAAATGTTTTTTAAATACGTGAATTTCAATTAATTAAAACTAACTAAACAACAAATGATTATGAATCAAAGAAATGATTATCATTCGTCAAAAATCTCCGGAAGGCTGTTTTTTGGACTCGGGTTTTTGTCGATGTTGATTTGTTTTGGTACGCAAGCAGTATTTGCCAATCCAGAAAACAACCCTGATGCAGCAGCCAATACCATTTTTCAGGTAACGGTTTCGGGAAAGGTCATCGATTCCTTTGGAACACCGCTTCCCGGAGCAAACGTAATTGTTCAGGGGACCACCAGAGGAACACAGACTGACTTCGATGGGAATTACACCATCGAGGCCCCCGGGGACGCCACCCTGGTCTTCAGTTACCTCGGTTTCGTTACCCAGAACATCCGGATAGATGGCAGGTCTACTATCAACATTACCATGGCTGAGGACTCTCAGGCACTGGAAGAGGTGGTAGTGACCGGATATACCACTGAAACAAAACGGGAAACAACTGCAGCAGTTTCCATTGTTAAGGCCGAAGAACTCGCCGCCATCCCTTCCGGTAACGTGGAGCAACAACTCCAGGGACGGGTAGCAGGGGTGACCGTACTGACCAACGGCCAGCCGGGTACCACCAGCCAGATCAGGATCCGCGGTTTCAACGCCCTTGGCGGGAACGCCCCCCTCTATGTAGTGGATGGGGTTCCAACCACCAACACCGATTTCCTGAACCCGGATGACATCGAGACGACCACCGTGTTGAAAGATGCTGCCGCGGCTTCCATCTATGGAGCCAGGGCTGCCAACGGGGTTGTGGTTTATACCACCAAACAAGGCGATCGGGAGAAAAAAACCCAGGTTAGCCTGAACATATCCAGCGGGGTTACAGACCCCAATGTGGCCGGTTCCCCAAAAATGCTTAATCCGCAGGAAATGGCTGATTATACTTTTATCGCCTATCGGAACAACGCGGCTGCCAACGGCACCCCGGTACAGTATACCCATCCGCAGTACGGACCCGGACCCAATCCACGTTTTCCCGATTACCTGCATGCAGACGGGCAAAACGGAGTCTTTGAGGACGACATTAACCTCGCCGAGATCCGTGCGCACTATGAGGCCGACCCGGGCAACGTATTCCTTATCAAACCAAACCTGAAAGGGACTAACTGGTATAAGGAAATCACCCGCCCCGCCCCTATCTTCAGGGCAACCCTGGGGATCAGCGGAGGTACGGAACGCGGTCGTTTCTACTTTGGTTTCAGCGGACAGGAGCAGGATGGTATCATTTTATCTCAGAATTTTAAACGATATGCCGCCCGCTTCAACTCCGAATGGGATATTACTCCCTGGCTGGCCATGGGTGAAAATTTCCAGGCAACCTATCGTTCCGCCCGCGCCATTTTCGGGGGCAATGGAGGTGTGGAAGTAGCCGATGATGAATCTGAAGTGCTGTCCGCTTACAGGATGCCCACTATTATACCTGTTTATGACGAATTCGGGAGCTACGCCAGTACAAGGGCAGCCGGTTTCAACAACCCGCGGAACCCGGTAAGACGCCTTAAAGAGAATGAAGGCCATGACCAAACTTATGCCATTGGCGGGTTCGGGAATGCATATATCAATATTACCCCTGTCGAAGGATTGCTGATCCGCAGTTCCCTTGGAGGAGCCTATAGCAATGGGCACTTTGTCAACTATGATTTTAAATATTTGGGGGATTCCGAGCCTCAAGCCAGTAATAACTTTGGAGAAGGAAGCGGGTATTCCTTCCAGTGGGTATTTACCAACTCGGTTACCTATGAAAAATTGTTCGGAAAGCATAAAATAAAGCTTTTCGGTGGCCTGGAAGCATTGAATACAGGACGTGGCAGAAATATAAATGGAAGTGGTATCAACCCCTTCTCCACAGACCTGGATTTCCAGAACCTGAGCGTTGTACAGAGCCCTGTAGTTAGCAGCTCACAATTCAAAGGAGTGAATTTCTATTCCATATTCGGGAAGCTTGATTACAACTGGGATGAGAAATACTATGTGTCTGGCGTGCTCAGGCGGGACGGGTCTTCCCGATTCGGTTCCAATACCAGGTATGGAACGTTTCCGGCGGTATCCGGCTCCTGGAGGGTGATCGCTGAACCCTTCATGCAGGACCAGAACTTCTTTTCAGACCTTAAAATCCGCGGAGGATGGGGTCAGATGGGTAACTCCAACAACGTGGACCCCAACAACCAATATTCACTCTATGCCTCGGATAAAGGCAACACCTTCTATCCGATTGACGGGCAGAACAGTGGTGCCAATGAAGGTTTCGCCCAAAGCCGTATCGGTAACCCTGATGCGAAATGGGAGACCAGTACCACGACCAACATTGGTTTTGATGCCAGCATCCTGGACAACCATTTTGAAGTGCAGCTCGACTGGTGGAAGAAAACCACCGAAGACCTGCTCTTCCAGGTACCATTGGCCGGTGTCACCGGAAACTATGCCGCTGCGCCTTCTGTAAACGTAGCAAGTATGGATAACAATGGAGTGGACTTCCAGATCATCACCCGTGGTAACTTCACGGAAGACCTGAGTTTTGAATTCACCTTCAACAACTCCTTCCTGCACAACGAGATCACGTTCCTGGCTCCAGGAATCGACTTTATCGGTGGTCCCGGTTACAGGGGCATCAGCCCGATCCGGAACTCTGTCGGAAGGCCTATCTCCTCATTCTTTGGATATAAGGTCATCGGCTACTTCAACAGTGAGGCCGAAGTGGCCAGCTCTCCACCCCAGGATGGAAAAGGCCTGGGCCGATTCCGCTATGCGGACGTCAACGGAGATGGAGCCATTACGCCGGAGGACCGTACCTTCCTCGGAAGCGCGGTTCCGGATTACACCGGTGGGGCCACCTTGAACTTCAAATACAAAAACATTGAGTTCGAGACTTACTGGTACGCTTCTGTCGGGAACGAGATCTTTAACCAGTCTAAATGGTTTACCGATTTCTTCGGAACCTTCGAAGGTTCGGCCAAGGGTATCAATGCCAAGAAATCCTGGACCCCGGAATTGGGGAACAACGCGGCCGCGCCTATCTGGGAGAGTGTCTCCAACCTTTCCACCAGTGCAGCTGAGAACTCCTGGTATGTGGAAGATGGGTCTTTCCTGAGACTGCAACGTTTGGCATTTACTTATAGTTTTGATCCTAACCTCCTTGACAAATGGGGATTGAGCCGCTTCAAAATTGGAATTTCCGCAAACAACTTGTGGACCATTACCAAATACAGCGGACTGGACCCGGTAGTTGCCGGACCTGATACCAACTTCGGTATAGATGTAGGGAACTTCCCGGTTACACCTCAGTACCTAATTAGCTTGGAGCTAGGCCTTTAATCTATTAACACTATCATAATGTATATATTTTTTATATCTTTAAAACAAAAATTAAACTATGAAAACTATGAGTAGAGTAAGAAAATTAACCGTCTTCATGATGGCGCTGATGATGGTGTCCGTTTCGTGCAGCGACGAATTTCTGGATGTGCAGCCAACGGGTGCGCTTTCCGATGCTTCGGTGAGCACGAAAGATGGGATCGAAGCGTTGCTGATCGCAACCTATGCGGCGCTGAACGGAGTTTTTGGAGATCAGTTGGAAGGTCCTAATAACTGGGTAACCGGCTCCATTTTGGGCGGGGACGCAAATAAAGGGACGGATCCAGGGGATTTCTCCTCAATCAACCCGATGCAACGATACGAGATAAGCGCAACGAATGGCGATATCAATAATATCTGGAGAGCTCGTTATGAAGGGATCAGCCGTGCCAACAAGGTACTGAACGCCCTCGCCGCTTCCACCGATATTACAGCGGCCGATGCCAAGCGGATTGAAGGAGAGGCACGTACTTTAAGGGGACATTTTTATTTCGACCTGAAAAAGCACTTTTACAGCGTTCCGGTATTTGATGAAACTGTATTAGCTGCTGATATCCCATCCATCCAAAATACTCCGGATGTATGGCCACAGATCGAAGCGGATTTCCAGTGGGCTTATGATAATATGCCCGCCGAAACCGGTCCGGGACGTGTGAATAAGTGGGCAGCTGGTGCCTATCTCGCAAAGGCCTATCTGTACGAGAAAAAGTATGCCCAGGCCAAAACCGTCTTCGACGATGTGATCGCCAACGGGGTAACTTCCAACGGACTGAAATACGCCCTGCTGGACGATTACCAACAGATCTACAACGCCGAAAACGACAACCATGCCGAAGCGGTCATGGACGTTGAATCAGCCAATAATACCGGTAGTACAGCAAACTCAAACGATTTTGATGTATTGAATTATCCATACAACACAGGACCTGATGGTCCGGGTAACTGTTGCGGGTTCTTCCAGCCAAGTTTTGAGCTGGCGAACTCCTTCCGTACATCCAGCGGTCTGCCCTTACTGGACGGCTCTTATAACGATCCTGCCAACGCCATTAAAACTGACTTTGGCGTGGACGCGGACGCATCATTTACCGAAGATGCGGGGCCACTTGATCCAAGGATCGACTGGTCAATAGGCCGTAGGGGTATCCCTTACCTCGACTGGATCGAATTCCCGGGTAAACCCTGGATTCGTAACCAGACATATGCAGGGCCTTACTCACCCAAGAAGTACATTTACTATCGCTCTCAGGAAAACTCCTTTACAGACGGTAGTTCCTGGACCAGGGGGTATGCAACCATGAACTATACCATCATCCGCTTTGCCGATGTATTGTTAATGGCAGCAGAAGCCGAGATCGAGGCAGGAAGCTTAGATCAGGCAAGAACCTATGTGAACATGGTTCGTGCGCGTGCCGCCAATCCTGACTACTGGGTAAAAGAATACGACGATCCCAACCAGAATGCTGCGAATTACGTAATCTCGGAATACCCTCCTGGTGGCGTGTTTGCTACCAAAGAAGGAGCTACCCAGGCTGTGCGTTTCGAGCGTAAACTGGAGCTTTCCGGCGAAGGTCACCGTTTCTTCGACCTGGTTCGATGGGGAATTGCTGCTGAGACATTGAATGCATATCTGAATTACGAATCACAATTCCTTGTAACTGCATTTGGTGGTGCCACGTTTACGTCAGGTAAAAATGAATATTACCCGATTCCACAAACGCAAATCGATATTCAGGGATCCGATGTACTGACACAGAATCCGGGGTATTAATTTGATCCATGCGAATTAGCTTCATTAAAAGGCCGTTTTATACGGCCTTTTTTTGATTCTTAACGCAGCTTCCCGCATCTTTGTGAACAGAAAGAAAATGACGCGAAAGTATGAATTCGAAATCCTTCGTGCCTGCCGCTATCGGCCTAATCCTGCTGATAAGCGCCTGCAGCGACGATTCAAGCGACGGGGGGCCATTATTTACCACGATCCCCCCTTCTCAATCCGGACTGCAATTCAACAACCAGATAACCGAAAACGATTCCATCAATATCCTGGACAATGAATACGTCTACAATGGGGCCGGCGTGGCCCTCGGCGACCTGGATGGGGACGGCCTGGATGATATCTTCATGGCAGGCAACCAGGTAGACAACGCCCTCTTCCTCAACAGAGGCCATTTAAAATTCGACGATGTCACCGGCACGGCCGGGGTTGCTAAACCCGATTCCCTGCTGTGGTCCTCAGGCGTTTCCCTGGTAGACCTCAACCTGGACGGCAGACTGGATATCTACGTCTGTAACACCTACTATAAGCAGGAAAGCCGACGAAGGAACCTCCTCTATGTCAACCAGGGAAATAATGAAGACGGCATCCCCATATTCAAGGAAATGGCGGATGTTTACGGAATTGCGGATACCAGCTATTCTTCGCATGCTCAATTTTTCGACTATGACAATGACGGGGACCTGGATTTGTTCATCGGTGTGAATCGCATTGAGGGTATCAATTCCAACCAGTACAGCCCGCTGACAGACGACGGCACTTCACGGAGCAGGGATCGTCTCTACAACAATCAATGGGACAGCATTGCTAACCACCCGGTTTTCAAGAACGTATCAGATGAGGCTGGCATCCGGTATCACGGGTATAGCCACAGTACCCTTATAAATGATTTCAATATGGACGGCTGGCCCGATATATATGTCGGAAATGACTTTCTGAGTGATGATCTCATTTACATCAACAATCAGGATGGCACATTTGCCAACCGGGCAAGCGATATTTTTAAGCACTTCAGCCTGTCCTCCATGGGCAGTGACCTTGCAGATATCAATAACGATGGGAAACTCGACCTATTCACTACGGAAATGCAGCCGTATTACAACAAACGCAAAAAATTGTTCCAGGGGAGCAGCAGTTACCAGAAGGAAATCTTCACCAGGAAATATGAATACGAGCAGCAATATACCCGGAATACACTACAGCTGAACATGGGCACCAACCCGGAAACCAAATTGCCCATCTTTGGGGAAATGGGTATCTACGCCGGAGTGCAGGAAACTGATTGGAGCTGGGCGCCCCTCTTCGCCGATTATGACAATGACGGCTGGAAAGACCTGCTCATCACGAACGGATTTCCCAGGGATGTGACTGACCGGGATTTTGGAGATTTCCGGGCTACGGCCAGCCGGCTGCTGAGCAAGGAAAAACTCATTGCTGCCATCCCCCAGATCAAACTCCCAAATTTTATTTTTAAAAATAATGGAGACCTCACATTTGAAGACGTAACGGACGCATGGGGGCTGAATTACGGCACCTTTTCCAACGGGGCGGCCTACGGGGACCTCGACCAGGACGGAGACCTAGACCTGGTGATCAACAATATCAACGATCCCGCCCTCATCCTGGAAAACCATGCCAGCGAACAGTATCCAGACGAGCACTACCTCAGGATCCGGCTCCAGGGGCCGGGACAGAACCCGGCGGCCATCGGCGCAATTGTAAGCCTTTACCTCGACGGTTCGGTTCAAAAACAAACCCTGCTTTCCGGACGCGGCTACCTTTCGAAGCCCGAGAGCATCCTTCATTTTGGCCTGGGGCCAGCCCCCTCGGTGGATAGTATCATTGTGCAATGGCCAGGTGGAAAACTGCAAAGACTAGGAAAAACTATTGCCGGACAAACCCTGGAAATCCCATACCGCCCGAATGTCTCACCGAAGCCACTATCTGAAAACCCGGGAAAACACGCCCTGCTTAAAGAAGTATCGAAAAAATACGGGCTTGAATACAAAAACGAGGACCTGGACTTTATCGATTTTAATTTTCAGCGAACCCTCCCCCATAAATTTTCACAATACGGGCCTGCAATTGCCATTGGGGATGCCAATGGGGACGGACTGGACGATATGCTGCTTGGGGGCAGCAGGAATTTCAAGGAAACCTGGTTTCTCCAGCACCCAGATGGCAAGTTTGTGCGGCAGGATGCCTCCTACAAACAAAATGAAAAACTGGAGGAAGAAGATGCCGGAATCCTGCTTTTTGATGCAGATGGGGATGGGGACCTGGACCTCTATATTGCCCGGGGTTGCGGACAATACCCGGAAGGACATGAATATTATACAGATCTGTTGCTTGTCAATGACGGGAAGGGCAACTTCACAATTCGCCCCACGGCCTTACCTGATATCCGCATCAACTCGTCGACCGTGAAGGCAGCCGACTTTGACCTGGACGGTGACCTGGATCTTTTCGTGGGAAGCCGGGTGCGACCCATGGCCTATCCCAGTGCCGAGCGTTCATATATTCTTAGAAATGAGAGTACGGCGGGACAACTCAAGTTTGTGGATGCCACGGCCGAAGTTTCGGAAGCGCTGCAGTCGCCCGGCCTCATCAGCGATGCTTTGTGGACAGACTTCAACGGGGATTCCTGGCCAGACCTGATCCTGGCCGGGGAATGGATGCCCCTCCGTATTTTTGAGAATAAGGAAGGGAAGTTGGAAGAGCTAAAAGATTCCGGGATATCAGACGATAACGGGTGGTGGAACAGCCTGGCCCCGGCCGACCTCGACAACGACGGGGACATGGACTATGTGGTCGGGAATTTCGGGAAGAACATATACTTCCGCGGGTCCAAAGAGGAACCCGTACGGATCTATGCCAAAGACCTGGATAACAACGGGATGCTGGATCCTTTGATCTCCTTCTACCTCAGGGACAGTGTGGGGGTAAAAAAGGAGTATCTGTACCATCCCTGGCAGGATGTGGTGAAACAATTCTCTGGCTTCAGGAAACGCTTTAATTCATTTGGCTCCTTCGGGGAAGCCACCCTGCCGCAAATGTTTCCGGACGGCCTTCTGGACGACGCGCTGGTCCTTACCTTTAACTATATGGATACCTCCTGGGTGGAAAACCTGGGGAATGGGCACTTCAGGATGCACCCCCTTCCCCCACTCGCACAAATGGCCCCCGTATACGGTATCCTCCCAAAGGATCTGAACGGGGACGGACTGCTGGATTTGCTGCTGGTGGGCAACGATTTCGGGATGGAAGTACAGGAGGGCCCCGCAGATGCCCTGATGGGCCTGGTCTTACAAAACAAAGGAAATGGGGAATTCAGTCCTCTACCGCTGGAAGAAAGTGAGTTTTTTGTACCCGGCGATGCCAAAAGCCTGGTTACCCTGCAATTGGGTCAGGAAAAGTCGCTGATCATAGCTTCACAAAACAAGGACAGCCTCAGGGTTTTTGAAAAGAGCCACGAACCGGAAATGAAACATGTGCCCCTGCAGAACGACGAAGTCAAATGCCGGCTTTATCTGGACGATACCACCTTCCGTTTGGAGGAATTCTATTGGGGCAGCAGCTTCCATTCACAATCCAGCCGGTATGTGAATATAGGCAGCGAAATACGGGAGGCACGGTTTTACAACACCAAAGGCGATTTAACCAGGACCTTAAGTTTCTGATATGGTGCTCCAGGCATTGAGGATCAGGGTTTAATCGGTGCCCAATTTCTGTTGCATAAACCAGTCGTAAAGCCCATCCTCCGCATAGGCACGTACCCAGGCATTATGGCCTACTCCCGGATAGGGCGTGAACCTGACGTTATAACCCATGCTCTTCAGCCTTGCAACCATTTCTTCCGATTCCGAAAACGGAATTGAAGCATCTTCAGTTCCATGGAATACCCAAATGGCCATGTCCTTGTTAATCCAGGAAGCATAGGGCACCGGCGCCATCCCACAAACCACGGCCAGGGCGGCAAAGGTATCCGGGTATTGCACGGCCATTTCCCAGGCAGCACCACCTCCTCTGCTTAGTCCTGTAAGGTAGATCCTCCTTCGGTCTACCCGGTTGTTTTGAACAATAGTATCCAGCAATTGCTTTACGGCCCGGGTGTTCCACCACTGACGGGCATGCGGATTCTGGGGCGCCAATATCAGAAAGGGAAATTCCTTTCCTTCGGCAATCATTTTCGGGGGCCCGTTCGATTTCAACATTTGCAGGTCGCCACCAGCTTCGCCTCCCCCGTGCAGGAATAATAGTAGGGGAAATTGCTCATCGGGGTGGGATTCGTAATCTTTTGGAAAGTACAGGTAGTACGCCAGGGTCTCACGGGTTACAGTTTCTTCCGAAGCTGCAACTACCCTGGATTGTCCGGCACAACCCTGCATCACAATGCCAAACAAGGGAATCAATAACCGGAATTTTCTCATTGGATTGATTTGAGTCGGGTTCCGCCGTTCCTGAGCCGGCAAATCCGCCAGGGAAAGGTATCCAAATAGGACGCATTATCCAAATGGAACTGCCTTTAGTTCAGGCCGGATCAAATGGTGGTCAGGGCACGCATGCCTTCCCGCACACCGGCTTGTTCGATTCCTGCCAGATAGGCGGCGATGGGTTTCCTGAACCCCTGCAGCAGCGGGCCTTGGCCCTGTTTGAGTTCCGGGTATTCCAACACCCTGTTTACCACTTCCAGGGCGTCCGCGGGTGTCGGTTGATAGTCTTTCCAAATGTCCCTGAAATGGTCATATGTCTCCGGATTCTCCTTGAGTACTATCCCCTGGCTGTCCCCCCGTCCGCTGAAACAATAGATGAAGGCGGCAAACGCCAACAAGATGCGTTGCGGGGTGGGTTTTGCCGTATGTTGATATGCCTGGAGGAGCGGAAGCACACGGGTTTTGAATTTTGCAGTCGAATTCAGGGAAATACTCACCAATTCATGGCACAGGAAAGGGTTGCGAAAGCGGGTAATCACCGCATCGGCGAAGGCCTCCACCTCCTGTCGGGGCATATCCAGTACAGGTCCGATTTCATTTTTGATCATTTCTTCCAGGAACTGGGAGATGACCGGGTCCTCCATACACTCATGGACATAACGGACCCCCGCCAGTAAACCCAGGGCGACCATAAGGGTATGCGTGCCATTGAGGATGCGTACCTTCAACTCGCGATATGGGCGGAGATCGGGAACAAATTTTACGTTCACCGGGGTGGTCGTGGTTGGGAAGCAGGCGGCCATCGCCTCCCCTCCCTCTATCACCCAGCTATGGTAATATTCGGCGCTTACCAGCATGGGATCTTCATATCCCGTTTCCTCCCAGACCTCTTCAGCCAGGGCTTCGGGGAAACCGGAAACAATGCGGTCGACCAGGGTATTGCAAAAAATATTGGCTTCCTTTACCCAATCCCGGAACTGCGGCTCCAGGTTCCAGGCCGATGCATGCTTCAGGATTATGTCCCGGAGCTGGCTACCATTGGCTTCGATCAGCTCACATGGCAGGATGGTACATCCCATTGCAGGATCCCCTTTAAAATGTTGGTATCTCCTGTATAACCAGCACGTCAACTTTGCGGGAAACGACAGAGGTGGCCTATCATCCGGGCCACTATCCGGATCAAAAAAGATACCCGCTTCCGTGGTATTCGAAACGATATAACGGATAGTATCCATACCTGCCAAATCCAGGAATCCCTCCCAATCTGTATACGGATTAAGGACTTCGCGTACACAATGGATCCTTTTGACTTCAGATGCCGGGACCCCCTCGCGGATTCCCTGAAGCTGAACATGGTACAATCCCTGCTGGGCCTTCAGGATCTCATAGCTTCCAAAAGAGGTGGGCTTGACAAGGGCAATACTGCCTTTCCATTCGGTTTCTTCATTTAGAATTTCAACGATCCACCCGAGGAAAGCCCGCAGGAAATTCCCACCGCCGAACTGCAGTATCCTTAACGGATATTTCGGGGGATCGTCTATGGATGAGCGAAGTAATTTCTCCATTTTCAAAGTGAAATGCCGCGTTTCCAGGGAATAAAGTCGTTTTGTCCCTTTAACCGAGCCTTGCAGGCGGTTTCTCCTCCCGCTACCCGAATGATGAGATCCAGTAATTCTTCACCCACTTCTTCCGGAGTCTTTTCGCCCCTGATTATACTGCCGGCGTCCAGGTCGATAATATCCTTCATGCGCCCCGCCATCAGGCTGTTCGAGGCCACTTTGATGACCGGGGCAACCGGGTTTCCGGTCGGGGTCCCCAACCCGGTGGTGAAAACGATAAGGTTACAACCCGAGCCGGCCAGGCCTGTAGTACTTTCCACGTCATTTCCGGGGGTGCACAGCAGGCTCAGTCCGGGGAGGGTCACCTGCTCGGTATAATCCAGAACATCCACCACAGGAGAAGTGCCGCCTTTTTTGGCTGCCCCGGCTGATTTCATGGCATCGGTGATCAGCCCGTCCCGGATATTGCCGGGAGACGGGTTGTTCTCAAAGCCCGATCCCACCCTGGCCGCAGCCAGCGAATAGCGTTCCATGAGGAGCATGAATTTCTCCGCAGTCCTTTTGGTGGTGCAGCGCGAGATCAATTCCTGTTCAACCCCGTTGAGCTCCGGAAATTCGGACAATACAGCGCTGCCGCCCAGGGCTACCAACAAATCGGAAGTGTACCCCAGGGCCGGGTTGGCCGATATCCCGGAGAAACCGTCGGACCCCCCGCATTCGAGGCCCAGTACCAGTTTACTAAGCGGGGCAGGCGTCCTTTTTATCTGATTGGCCTGCATCAGCCCCTCAAAAGTCCTTTTTATCGCTTCGTCAATAAAATCCTTTTCTGTGCCGCTTTTTTGCTGATCGAGGTAGTAAACAGGTTTTGAAAAATCAGGATCCAACCGGCGTATGGCCTCCTGCAGCATGGAAATCTGGGCATGCTGGCACCCGAGGCTCAATATGGTGGCCCCGCCCACATTGGGATGGGTGATATAGCCAGCCAGCAACCTGCAAAGAGTTTCCGAATCGGCAGGTGTACCTCCACATCCCCCGTCATGCCTCAGGAACTTAATCCCGTCAATCTGCGGGAATACCCTCTTGGCCACCATTTCCTCGCGGCTTTTTATCACCGGTGTCCTGAACAGGTCTTCCGGGCTGGCCCCTTCGCGGTACCGTGTAATAAGGGAATCGGTGTCAACGATAAATTCTTTGCCAGACCCATAGCCCAATGGTTTCGCAAGGGCCTCTTCCAAAAGTTCCAAATTCCTGATTTCACAGAAAACCAATGGGATTACCAGCCAGTTATTCTCGGTGCCCACACTGCCATCAGACCGGTGATATCCATTAAACGTGCGGTCTTTGAAAAGTTTTACCGGCGGGGCCTTCCACCTATGTCCAGGGCTGTGATTCTTATAATCGGATACGGCATGTATCACATTCCCGGTATGGATAGCGGCTCCTTTTGGGATGGGCATTTTCGCCTTACCCACGCACACGCCGTACATTGTGATGGCATCCCCCGTATTGAAATCCCGGGTGGTGAATTTGTGCTTGGCCGCAACCGCTTCAGTCAACACCAATTCCTTATCCTGCAATTGGATTCTGCTTCCGCCTGGCAGGTCCTGCAAGGCCACTACCAGGGTATCCCTGGGATCTATTTGTAGGTACTTTGTTTCCATTGCATTCTAATACTAAGATTTTCTTACCGCCTGCACCAGGGAAACCGTTTTTTGGATATGTGTTTTTAAAGCCTCGTAATCCCCGGCCGCCAGGAGGTCTTTTGGAACCAATTGCGATCCCATCCCCACGCAGGTTACCCCGGCGCCAAACCAGGCCAAGAGGTTTTCCCGGGTCGGGCTCACGCCCCCGGTGGGCATCAGTGGAACAGCTGGCAATACATCCTTTACCGATTTCACAAAATCCGGGCCCAGGACGTTTCCTGGAAATACCTTTACGAGTTTAGCCCCCATGCGGTGCGCCTGATATACCTCAGAAACAGTTCCGCATCCGGGCACCCACATCAATTCATCGATGTGGTTTATGGCCGCCATTTCCGGCACGAGGGCTGGGGAAACTACAAACCGGGCCCCAAAATCATGGAACTTGATGGCATCTGCCCTGGTGAAAATGGTCCCTGCTCCCAACACCAGGTCCCCGTACTGCCGGGCATGTTCCGAAAGGTCCTTGAAGACTTCAAAGGCGTTGGCCCCCCTGTTCGTGAACTCAAAGAGGCGTAAGCCTGCGGCATAGCAGGCATCCAGCACTTGTTTGCTCACCTCGGGGTTGTTGTGGTTGAAAACAGGGATCAGGGCTGTTTTCTCAATGACAGCGAAAATTTCCGAATCTGTAAATTTCTGCATGGCTTCTGATAAATCTGCTAATTACAACTGCATCCCTTTAAGCCAGGATGCTTTCAAGGTTCTAAAAATACAATAATGATCGCTTAGGCAATCGGATTCCACCGAAAACCTGCTCAGGCGGTCAGGACCTTTTCCAATACCTACTATGAATGGCATTTTACCCATGTTCTAAGGAATAATCTTACGTTTTGCTCAATTCCATGGCTACCCTCAAAAATACCACAGGGAAAATTACAATTTTGTGTACTTTAGATGCAGAATAGACGGGCTCCTTCAATCCCCTGAAAGGTGTTTTTACAATATCCGGGAGAAGGGCACTACCTTAAACAGGTATGAATAACATACGTTTGCATAGCAGCCGGCTTGAAGAAATTGTAGGTCCGATACATGGCGAAATTGTCAGCCAGGAAGGTGAATACAGAAAAGTACATCTCAGGGATTCAACCGGTAAGTCCAGGACACTGGGCCTGGCAAAATTCGGAGCCATCACGGATCCAGGCTTGAAATTGGCACATGCCGAGATCATCAAAGGCGGCCTGCTCGGGGAAACGCTGCGGCAATCAAAATTGGATTTCAGAAAGGAATACCTGGGGTCTTTTGAAGTGGTATTGCCATCCTGGCTCAAAAAGGAATTTTCAACGCAGGGGGAGATCGCGCTCGCGTTGTGTTCCCGCATTGAAGTGAAACCTTCCAATACGGATGGAATTGCAGATCAATATGCCTTGATTCTGGAGATCATACCCCCGGAACTGAGGGAACATTTTGATTCCAAAGCGTCCAGGCTGGATACCCTGACCCCTGATATCCGTTCCCTGTGCAAATTTGCAGGCCTTTCGGTCCATACTTCCAAACCCATGAAAAAGAAACGTTGTATCGTAATTGGTGCAGGCCCGGGTGGCATCGTTGCCGTGAAAGAGCTACTGGAACAGGGTGTGGAATCAGTAATTTGCCTGGAACAGGGAGGGGAAATTGGCGGGATTTTCTCGAGGGGGTATGACAACCTCATTCTCACCTCTTCGGTAACCTTCAGTATGTTCTCGGATTATTGGGTCGGAGACGGAAACGACCATCATTTCTGGACCAAGAAGGAGGCCGTGGATTATTGGACAGCCTATGCCCGGCATTATGGTGTCCTGGAGCACATCCGTTTCCATGCGGAAGTTAAAACGGTCCGGGAAACTGGCGATGGCGTTTGGGAGGTCTGCCTGACATCGGGGGAAACTTTCCCTTGCGAACACCTCATCCTGGCTATTGGTAATAATAACATCCCCCGGTATCCGGAGTGGAGCAATAAGTTAACTGCCGTCTCTTTCAGCCATTCGCGCGATTACAAAAATGCCGCCTCTTTCAAGGGAAAACGGGTTCTGGTAGTTGGTGGCGGAGAATCGGGGTCTGATGTGGCCTATGAAATTGCCCAGGTTGCCAGCCAGTCTTGGGTAAGTCTCCGTGAATCTTCAGGTTGGATAGTACCCCGGCGGCGAGGCGGACATGCCGCTGATGTATCCACTCACCGCGGGATCTGGGACCTTCCGAGGGACTATGGCAAGATCCTTAGCCCTTTTGTGCTGCAACTTGAACGGGCCCGTAAAGACCCCGTTTTCGACGCCCTGGCCGTTCTTAATGAAAGAATCAAGGCAGAAAGGGGTATTTGGGGAATCTATGGAACCAAGACCCTGGCCCTGCCCAAGGCCATAGCGCACCATGGCTGTAAGGTGGTGGGCGCTATCACCGGGGTGGAAGACGGTGGCAGGAAGCTGCAAACCGCCTGTGGCGAGACCCTGGAAAACCTCGATGCCATAGTCTTTTGTACAGGCTACGTAAACCAGGTGGCCTTTATGCCCGAATCCATGCAGGAATGCGATCCGCGCCAGATGTTCAAGCATATGTACCACCCGGATTATGGAGACAGTGTCTGCTGGATTGGGTGGGCACGCCCGGGCTTTGGCAGCCAGTTTCCCATTATGGAAATGCAAGCCCGTTATAATGCGCTGATTATCAGTGGTAAAATGAAACTACCCGAAAAAGCGGAGCTTCTGGCCAGTATTGAAGAAGATTTTAAAGCGTATCGGGAACAATTTGAAGAGAATGCCGAGCGGATAAGGAGTTTGGTGGACTACCACCGCTACATGAATGGGATGGCACGCATGCTGGGCTGTTACCCGCCGCTCACCAAATATTTCTTTTTCCACCCAAGGCTTTGGTTGCACCTTATGTACGGGCCCACCCAGGCTACCCAGTTTAGGCTTCGCGGCCCTGGGAAAAAAGTTAAACTGGCCCATGAGATTATTCTAAAATTACCCGTGAGCACCTACAACCATATCGTAAAAATGGGGTTCCGCGGAAGGTTGCGCTACGGGCTGCGGGCCATTACCCCAAGATTCGCCCAGGCCCGTACCTAAAGAAGGTAATGCCCCTTACCCCAGGAGATCGCTCTTATAAGCCACATAAGACCGCCATAATGTTCGGGCCTTTGTGTAGGTAGGACGCATAGTACCGTTCCCTATATTCTTTTCCGCAATCTTCGCAGCCACTCGCCAACTGGAGCACAAGTCTTTCCACGCCTTAAAAAGCGAATGGGCCGGATCGTAAATATGGGTAGGTTCGCCCCCTACTCCGTTCATTTCCAGAACCGCAAACTCCCTTCGCTCCTTTAAAGCCTCCCAGGAAGGGGTCCGGATATCGAACCTGCCGAAATAAAATCCCTCCATTTCGTGACTTAACGTATCAAACACGGCTCGAAGGACGGCATCCGCTTTATGGCTGCCATCAATAAACCGGGTACCGCGGTTATGATTCCCAATGGGCTCCAGTTCCAGGACCTTTCCTTCGGGAAGGATCTGATCCCATCGATCCGGAAATCGCTCGCGGACCGTGCCAGCCTGTAAAAGCGCCCTGGGATTCCTGGAAACCAGCTCTTCAAGTGTATGGGAACCTGTACCCTCAACCGTCAGGAATTCTTTGATGGTTATAGAAGGGATACAGCCTTTAGGGGACCCGGGGTAGCGATAGTAGAAAATTCCAAGTTCCAGCGGATGGGAACAATACTCCTGCAGCAGAAACGGGATTTTCTGGTTGTTGAGGACCAGAGCAAGTTCCGCCCCATGGGCCACTTTCCGAACCTTAATTCCCCTGAATCCGATATCGGGCTTTACAATGACGGGGAAAGTAATGTGAAGTTCGTCCATGACCTTCAGTACACCTTCCACAGACATGCCGGGAAGAAGCAGAATGGATCCGGGTCGGTACCTATCCGGGATCAGTTGCATGGTGCGATATTTGGAATCGCTAAGGATAAACCCTTCAATGGCTGGGTTCGTCGCCAGGAAAAAAAACACATTTTTCACGCGGGCCGAAAGCCAGAAATGTTGTATCCAAACCGGGATATAGTAGATCCAGCCAGGCCAGTATTCCCTATGCAATAGCCGGATAACCCAGGTTTTCTGCTTCAGGGATCCCATGGTTCACTGACCTTTTCTGTAGATAGCCTGTAATTTCTTCCGTTTAAGTACCAGGATTAGGGAACAGCAGAGGAAAGTGGTCAGTGCCAGTGCGAAAAGGACACCCCCGTCATTGTTGACATTGATGCCCAGCACAAACAGATGCTGCCCAATGGCGCCGAGCATCAGCAATACCCCAAACAGGGCCCCTAAGTGGGAAGTTTTGGGGAAAAGTAACAGCAGGCCAATAAGCAATTCTGCTATTCCCGAGCCTATTCTAAGGTAAGGTTCGCCCCCAATTTTGGTAAAAATGTAAACGCTATCCGGGTGGGCGGTAAATTTGAAATAAAGGGTCTGTATCAGGATCAGGGCCGCAATGATAGCAGCTACTCGTTCCAGGTAATAAGCGGATCTATCACTCATTTTGCGAATGTTTTATTTGACTGTTCCAGTTTTTGTTGGCCATGGGGAGCAATTCCCCTTCCCTGGCATTCCACTTTTTAAGGGTATTGTTGAGAAACGCATTGTAAAACAGGTAGAGCCTGCCATCCTTAATCTTGTAGGTCTCGGGATCTACCTCCACGCGTTGGCCATCCAGTCCCATGGCATAAGCGCACCAGCCTCCATATTGCGGGAGATACCTTCCGGGGTCTCTTACAAAGGCTTCCCGGTTTTCCCTGCTTGCAAAGCGGTAGTCCACCTTCCCATATTCAGCGGTAATTTCCGGATTGCCTTCCACCGGCCCCTCCTGAAAGTAACTAACCGGATCATAACCCTCCAGGGCCAGCCCTGCTTCAGAATTAACCTGGGATTGTTGTGCCCATATTTGCAGGCTGCTAAACAGCAGCCAGATGAATGCGGGTAACCTTATCATCGTCCTTTACCTTGTTAAAATATTGCATGGAGACTTCCCTCCCTGAACAAACCAACTGTGTGATGCTCACTGTACAAACCTGCTTTCCTTTGAGGATAAACGGGGTGTCTGATCCTTCCCCGTGAAGCTGCAGGATCTTTTTGGGGGTGATCTCTTCCTTAAGCATTGCATTCTTCAAATAGCGCTCTTTCATCGCGTGCTGATACCCGGTATAAAGGGTGGGTGAAGACCACAGTGCCGGACTACCGGCCGGGATTTTCCAGTAATTCTTTCGGTTCCCATCCCAAACGAGCTTTAATATTCGACCGGGAGCGACCATGAGCAAGGTAAACGGTTCGATACCGCGCAGGTTTGTCTGCCCTGAAAAGAGCTCGAAATCGCTGGCTTCCATTGCTTCAAAGGCCAGCAAACCACGGCTTTTGCGATAAGGTGGTGTTCGTTCGTGCCTGCCAAAGGCGCCATTGATAAGACAAACGGCACGACCTGTTTCATCCAGGGCAATCCATGTGCCGCCTTTTTCCATGTCCCGGGGCGCAAGAACCCTTACCCCTCCCGGGAGTATTTGTATCTCCGGGTCAAGGGTACCCCTGCCCGGATCTTCATCCCGGTTCGATGTAAGTACGTACCCTCCTTCCAGGGGAAAATAACTCACTGTGCACATAGATTCTTATTTCTTAGAGTGGATGCCGCTACTCCCAATTTTTCATTCAGTCTAAGGGATGGGGCCAGGGCGGTTAGCCCGATCTTGATTATGGCCAAATGGTGTACGCAGTGTTCCACATTGTAAAGCAATTCGCGATAATAGGTTGTAGGCAGACACAGCTGTTTCCCTTCCTGCTTTAATGAATAATCCGCGGACAATTCCAGCGGAAGGTCTTCCCTGCTACCGTCCAATTCGCCCAGAAGCCAGGCTATACGGGCCAGGCAATGTTCTGTACTGATCTCCATTTTCCGGTCCCGTTGCCGCAGGTCGTAATTCAAATTCCCATCCTGCAGGGATTCGAAACAGGCATTGATAAAACTCCAGGATATGCCTCATATGCATGCCGACGGTTGATCCATGGAGGGCCTCGATGGGCGCCGCAATTTGGTCATTGGACAATTGAATCAGCAATTCTTTGAGCTCGCTTAATTTTTCTCGGGTAATCTCGTGAATCATAAAAAAGTCCTTTTGTTGCAGGAAATTCCTCCCGGAACCAAGTCCGAAATCGCCCAGCATCAGGAGATTTACCAGAAAGATAGTTGGAATGTTCATAGTTTGTCGGAGAAATAATAAAAAATCATACAATTCATATAATTTTGTCCTGAATTTGTAGCCAGTCCCGAATTTTTACGTTGTTAAAATTTATGAATCAGGATAGCTGACCGATGTCATTCGGACCCCGTGACCACCCATCTTATATTCCCAATCCTATCCAGAATATTTTATGAGAATTGGTACCTTTACAATAAGAGCCGCTTCCTGTAACCGGGATACCGGTATCAGGGAAAATAGGCCCGGTGTAACCAAAAAGATTTTATCCAGGCAGATGATCAAAAGAATTAGACGATAAACGACAAACGGAATTGTTGAGCAACAACTACGTGGGGCATCTGGCTTTTATCGAGCAGACAAGCCCGTATATCCTGCCTATTACCTATTATTACGATGGGTCAAAGGCACCGTATCATCAGTTATTCTTCAGAAGGGCACAAGATTCACGGGCCATGCGTAAAAACCCGACAGGTTTCCCTTTGCGTCGATGAGATCGATTCAGTCAATAATTGGCGATCCGTAATGGTGCACGGGGAGTTCGAAGAAGTAGCCGGCCCGGACGCGAAAAAACTGTTGCATCAATTTGCGGATGGGGTTAAAAAGTAATACAGCCGAACGGAAAAAAAACAATTGAATTTCATCAGTGAATTTTCCAGCAAACTGGAATCAGAAGGCGTTCCGATTGTCTTTCGCATCAAAATTAGCAGAAATTACCGGCAAATACCGGGAATCCTAAAATGCCTTCCCAGTCGTGATAAACCGACAGTTCCACCCGGGATAATCTTTAGCCATCCGGCCCAATTCCCTGTTGATAACTCCAGTTCATCAGAGTTAGCTCCAGCCCGGATGCCTCCGCGTTTTGGACGGATTGTTCCGCATTCCTCGCCCCGGCGAGTGCGATGGTGATCCCCGGGCTGCACAATAGTCCAGGCCAAGACCAGTTGGGCCAGGGTAACCCCTTTTTCTCTGGCAACTGGCCGGATTTTGTTCAGGAAGGAATTTGTTTTTGTGATGCTTTCATCCGTGAAATAAGGGTTGCTGGATCGGTGGTCCCCTTCTGCGAATTCCTGGCCGGGATTCATTTTGCCGGTCAGCAATCCTCTTTCGAGCGGGCTGTATGCCAGGATTGATTTCTTGTTTTTGATACAATACGGGATTGTTTCTAATCTCTATCCCCCGGTTCACCATGCTATAGGGCACCTGGTTGGAAACAAGTTGGACGTACTTTTCAGCCTCCTCCATCTGGGAAGCATCATAATTGCAAACCCCTGCATAGCGTACCTTGCCGGCCTTTATAATTTCAGCGACGGTCTCGAAAGTCTCCTGAATAGGGGTAGTTGAATCGGGCCAGTGGATCTGGTAAAGGTCTATATAATCAGTTCCGAGCCGTTTTAGGGAATCATCGATCTCCTGTTTGATGCTTTCCCGCCCTGCATACCGATATATATCTATCTCCCGGCCCTGGTTGTTCTTGCTGTGAAAGGCAAAATCGCCTTTTGCCAGGTCCCAGCGCATCCCGAATTTTGTCAGGAGCTGAATCTGGTCCCGCGGCAAATCCCGGATGGCTTCACCTACTATTTCCTCACTGGCGCCCTGTCCGTAAATCGGAGCCGTATCAATGGATGTCACGCCTCTGTCCCATGCACTCCGGATGGCGTCAACGGCATCCCGGCGGTCATTGCCACCCCACATCCATCCCCCTGCAGCCCATGCGCCAAATGTAATCACGGAAACTTTCAAATCGGTTTCTCCAAGTGCTCTGTAGTCCATATGCATTATTTTTTCAAACGTTCCATCCACCGGACTGGCCCGGGGTCCCATTTATTTCAGATTCCTGATTTCCTCAACTTCCGCCGGGAAAATGGCCTCCGCCTTGTTGCCAAAACTATTGCGGACATAGGTAGCCACATAAGCAACTTCCTCATCGCTGAGCTGGGAGAAGGCTGGCATGCTGTTGGAGTAGGTCTTTCCGTTTACCAGCAGCCCAGTATTGGACCCATGGAGGATAATCCGGATAAGGCGCTCCTTTTCCCCCAGGACGAATTCCGTATTTTTTAAAGGTGGGTTCAATCCCCCAACCCCACCACCGGTGGCCTGATGGCAAACCAGGCAATAGCTTGTGTACAGGGCTTTCCCTTCGGCGAAATGCGGAATCTCTGCGGTTTCCGTCTCAGGTACGGAAGTTGAAGCCGCCACCGGATTTTCCCCGGATTCCTTATCCGGGGATGATTTAGCGGATGGGCGACAACCCCAGTAAAGTGCCGGCAACAACAGTATCAGCAGCAGGCCGGTGTGCCCTAAGCTTAATGTTCTCATTCGCCATCCTTAACATCATAGAGGATGCGGAAGAGGCTTCCCCCGGCATCATCGGATACGTAGAGGGACCCGTCCGGCCCCTGGGCCAGCCCGGTGGGCCTGTGTTCCGCCTCATCGGGTGAATGAACGGTATCTTTTCCTGAAAATCCATCGGCAAATACCTCCCAGTCACCACTCGGAGCCCCATTTTCGAATGGAATGAAGACGACAAAATATCCCTTTTGCGGTTCCGGTGCCCTGTTCCAGGAGCCATGGAATGCTATAAAGGCGCCATTCTTATACCGTTCAGGAAACATGTTGCCGGTATAAAACAAGAGGGCATTGGGTGCCATGTGGCCAGGAAAAGCCACCGCCGGATCTATGGCGTCTTCGCCTCCTGTTTTCTTACCGTCACCTCCATACTCGGGGGCGAGTATCTTTTTATGCTGTATTTGGTCGTAATAGATATAGGGCCATCCTGCATCATCCCCTTCTTCTATCCGGTAAAGCGTTTCCGCCGGCAGGCTGGCCGAAGCTTGCTGGTCAAAATAGTCCGGGTAAAGCGTATGCAATTGATCCCTACCGTGCTGGGCCACGAACAGCGCATTTGCCTGCTGGTTCCAATCCAGGCCTACCACATTGCGCAATCCGGTGGCGTAACGGACGCCATCTCCGTAGGTTTGATGGAATTTATCCGTCTTGAATTGCCAGATTCCACCAGCCGAATCCAGGATGGGACAAGGCATGAGTCCCGGGGACCCCAGGGTCCGGTCTTCTTTCTGGCAGGCATTGGAATAGGCCCCAATGTTTACATACAGGTTTCCCTTCCCATCGAGGGTGATGGATTTGGAATTGTGTGTCCTCCGGTCGATCAGGCCATACACCAGGGTATCCGGGGAAGCATTTGCAGGTACTTCCTGGTTTTCATCCAAAGCATAACGGAAGACGTCCTCGTTAGAGGATGCATACAAATAGTGGTCTGTCAGATAAATTCCGGTGCCACCGTAATCCCCGAAACCTTTGCTGGTGTCGGCGGCTCCATCCCCATCGGTGTCTTTGAGGTAGAGTATTCCTTTTCCATCAACAGGTTCTTTGAGTTTAACATAAATTCCCCCGTTTGAATTTACTGCTATATGCCGGGGGCTGCCCAGGGAATTGGCCACCTCGATGACGTGAAACCCATCCGGGACCTTTATCCCTTCATTATCGGGACTCAGAACAATCCCTGCTTTCCGCTCCTTACCGGATGCTTCTCCCTTACAGGAAAAGGTGAGTGCGCCGGCGAGCAGCGTCAGGCAAAGGACCGCAATGGTCAGACTATTTTTTTGAAGTAATTTTTTCATTGGTCACAATTTGTTTAAATGTAAGACTCTAAAATAAATTCCCGTTCGTTATGAATTTGATTTTTAAAGCAATTGGTTTACGGTTGCTTGTCATCGGGCAGGTTTTATTCCCTCATCAGGGTTTCCGGACTCAGGTTCTGGAAATCGGCGTCAGGAAAACCCGCCTGATATTGGATACCGTATCGGCGTATTCCTCCTTGGAACTGATTTCCTTCCAGTCCGGGTTCGCTACAAAGCGTGCCCAAAGGGCGTCCCGTTGTTCCATGTCCTTGAAGCTGAGCATATAGGTAAGGCATGGCCTGTAGGGCCCGGCGATCATTTCCCCGAAAAAAACAGGGTGAAAACCTGAATCCAGGAATATGCCGATCTCGCCTTCATTGAACATTTTTATTTTCCGCCTCACGGCATCTTCGCTATAGCCTTCGTAGGTCCGGAGTTCAAAGAGGCCGGCATTTTCAACGGGGTCCTTCATGGACGGCCATCCGTCAAAGGCCAGCAACAAAGAGGAACCAAAGCGGTTATACAGCGCTTCCTGCGGCGGCAGGCTATTGTATTCGGTTGCCATTTCCAGGAATGCCGGATCGGCATTGAGCTTCTGACAACTGACATAGACCCCGGCAGTAGGATAACTGATCAGAACACGTAGTTTCGCCGGATCGGTCATGCCTATTTCCCCCAGCAACATAAAATGGGTGACCCCCGCCTTCCTCAGGGCAGGTTCCAGGGTTTTCCAAAGGTAATTTTCCAATTTATTCCGGTCGGAGTGGAATTTAATTTCATAGGTCCTGATCTCGTATAACGCTTTTTCTTCGGGAGCTTGCCCGATATTCGAGGCTTTTGCCACAAAGGGCAGGGTTCCCGCGGCCATGGAGGCATATACGAATTTTCGTCTGTCCATAATTTGGTGGTTTAATTATTCGGTTCCCGGAGGGGAACCCATTCAATAAAAGTAACAAGAAATACGAGGCCAAAAAAATTCGGGATTCCCGGGCATATTTACTATTCTCCTTAGCGGGAAACCCTGCCGGAGGCATCCCCTTCCATAAGCTTGGTGACCTCATCCACGCTTACCAGGTTGGCATCTCCCATGATGGTATGTTTCAGGCAGGAGGCAGCCACGGCAAAATCCAGGGCATACTGGTCGTCACCTGGATGTGTAAGCAACCCGTAGATAAGTCCGCCCATAAAGGAATCACCCCCTCCTACGCGATCCACGATATGGGTGATCTGATATTCAGGCGACTGGTATAAGGTCTTCCCGTCATAGAGCACCCCCGCCCAGGTATTGTGGGAAGCCGAGATAGAACCCCTCAGGGTGGTGATCACTTTTCTGGCACGGGGGAACTTTTTCATCATCTGCTGGCAGACTGACAGAAAGGCTTCCGCTTTCACCTGATCGCCCTGAGTAGTGATGTCTAACCCTTCAGGTTTGATGCCAAAATGCTTTTCGGCATCTTCCTCGTTCCCAAGGATGATATCGCAATGGGAAACAAGGTCGGTCATTATGGCCTCCGGCTTTACCCCATACTTCCAAAGCTTGGCCCTGTAATTCAGGTCGGTGGAGACCGTCAGCCCCATATCGCGTGCGATTTTTACCGCTTCCAGACAGGCATCGGCAGCCCCCTGGGAAATGGCCGGGGTAATGCCTGTCCAATGGAACCACTGGCCCCCCCGGAAAACTTCTTTCCAATTAATCATCCCTGCCTTGATGGCAGCCATGGACGAGTGTGCCCGGTCATAGATCACTTTGCTTCCACGGCTTACCGCCCCGGTCTCCAGGAAATAGATCCCCAGACGTTCTCCGCCGAAAATAATCTGGTTGGTCCCCACCCCCCTTTTACGCATTTCCATAAGGGCGCAGTGCCCGATATCATTGTCGGGTAAGCGGGTAACAAAATCAACAGGGACCCCGTAGTTGGCCAGGGAGACGGCCACGTTAGACTCCCCGCCCCCATACATGACCTCAAACCGGTCTGCCTGGGAAAAACGCAGGAAACCGGGAGGGGCCAGGCGCAACATAATCTCTCCAAAAGTGACGACTTTCTTCATCTTTCTAATAGTGTATTTTTAAAAAGTTAATGATTATTCTATGGCGCTGCGGGATTTTCGACCGGCAAGCGATCGTATCCCCTGGGAATCCTTTTGTGCCAGTACGATGCCAGGATAGAACCTGTAATGTTCATGAGCGGACCGAATACGGCAGGCGCCAGCCCCATCGTGGCAATTTTCCCCAGGGAATTGGCAATCCCCGATGCCAGGCCCCCGTTTTGCATCCCCACTTCCAGCGCAATGGTCCGGGCATCCTGCTCGTTGAGCCGCATCAATCTGGCGTACCAGTAGCCCAGAAAATAACCAAATACATTGTGGATAAAAACGAGGAACATCAACAGCCCGCCAATATCCAGCAGGCTGTCTCTGCCCGCAGCGGTGATGATGGTTATGATGATCCCAATTGCAAGCATGGAAAGCATGGGCATAGCCCGGTCCAGCCATTTCGTTTTATTCCCAAATGCGCGGTTGAATAGCAGCCCGGCCCCAATGGGTAACAGGATCATCTTTGTGATGCTCCACATCATGGCCAGGACGTCTATTTCAATATATTCTCCCGCAAGGTATTTCATCAGCAAGGGGGTCACAAAAGGAGCGAGCAAGGTGGCAATAGAAGTAATGGTAATCGAAAGGGCTAAATTTGCCTTGGCAAGGTATGCCATTACATTGGAGGCCACCCCACTGGGCGAACAGCCGATCAATACAATCCCTGCGGCAATTTCCGGAGGGAAACTGCTCCATTTTGCCAACAAATACCCCATTATGGGCATGATGGCCAGTTGAGCCGAAACCCCTACCAACACGCCCTTTGGCGACTTGAATATACTTGCGAAATCGCCGATGCTCATCGCGGTCCCCATTCCGAACATAATGACCTGTATCAGGGGGATGATCAGGGCAGTAAGCTTAAATCCGCCCACCTGTATAAAGTATTGTGGATAGTATAGGGCCAGGGTCACCCCGGCGAAGATCATAGCGGTAAATACATAGTTGTTCAGGGACTTGATTCCGCTAAAGCCCAGGGCCAGAGCCGCAAAAAATGCGATGATCAGTGGCCCGGATTGCTCCAGGCTGCCGGTTGATATATTGATGACCACCCATATAAACAAGACAGCCCCTAATGCCAGAGATGCCGAAAAGAGGTTTATTTTCTTCAAAGTAATTTGGTTTTGATTTCTATGAGACCCGGAAGGCTACCTTCCTTTTTCCGAATATCAATCCTTATTTTATGATATTGTTTGGTTAAACTTCATTATTAGCTTTCGTCTGGCTGCTTGCTGCCCTACCAGGTTCGGCTGCTGAGGATTTTATCCAACTGTTCGCTGGACATGGTCCCAAGTTCGGGATGCATTTTCAACCAGTCCAGGAAATCCCTTTTGATAGGGTCGGTCCATCGGCTGTCGATTTCCCCCGTGGAATATTTCCCGGACCTGACCATCTCAAAGCCAAACTGGTCCTTCCTGCTTACAAATTCCGCGGTACTGACCACCAGTTCCGCCAAATGGGCTGGTACAAACAACACCCCTTCCTTTTTTGCGATCACCAGGTCCCCGGGCAGGACAATGGCCTTTCCGATCCGGATAGGGGTGTTCAGCCCCATCAGCACCATTTCTTCAAGGAAAGAAGGATGAAAGTCTCGAACGAATGCGTTAAACCCTTCAATCTGGCTGACCGCCTCCAGGTCGCGGGCAGATCCATTAAAAACCACCCCGGTACCAGACTTGCTGAAGATGGAGGTGGCCAGGGTAGCCCCCATCAGGGTCCCCGCATCGATTTTCCCGAAGCCATCGGCAACATACACATCTCCTTTTTGAAGCACCTCTATCGGCCAGGAATTTGTATTCCCCTTGCGTCCGGACTTGTTCCCGCGGGCTTTGATCAATTCTTCCACATCCGGCCGGCTGGGCATATACAGTGCTGTAAGGGCCCTGCCAACCACGGGGACCTCATCATGCACGCGGACCCAGCCACCTTCGAACTGATTGGTATACCCCTCATTTTTCAGTACGGTCCACGCGTCATCCAATCCTATGTTGGCTGCCCGTTCCAGAAGTTCATCCGGGATTTTGGGACGGCCATCCTCAAAACGCTCCCCCTGCCATCGGGAAGTCAGGAAAATTAATTCCTCTTTCGGAATGGTCTGTGCAAACAATGCCGGCGTAAAAAAGCATAAGCACAGCAATTGTAACAGACCTATTTTCTTAATTTCCATATTAACCTATTTTGTTTTGTTGGCCAAAGGGAGCCCTCTCACTCATTATTCCTTGTCCATTCGTGAGAGGTATTTCTCAATATCCTCTTTTGTTACTGTCAGTTCGCCGGGGTACTGGTCAAACCAGGCCCTGTATTCATCTTTTATCTTATCCGACCAGTCTCCGTGGATTTCGCCGCTTGGGTAGGTCCCTTTCTGCAGCATATACCGTTCAAATTCGTCCCTGAGTGCCGTGAGTTCGGATGCCGAGACGAGGCCCTGAACGAGGGAAGCAGGGATGAAGGCCACCCCATAATCGTTGGCAAACACCACGTCGCCCGGAAATACGGTAGCCTCCCCAATACGGATGGGGGCGTTGATGGAGGTAGGCGTCATATCCTTAATATAGGATGGATCATGGCCTTTGATCCAGGCGTTGAACCCCTCGGTCTCCTTCAATTCCTGCATGTCGCGGACCGATCCGTAAAAAACGACGCCCTTCCCTGTTTTGCCATAAATGGCATTCCCCAGACTAGAACCAATCAGGGTGCCATCCTTAATTTTGCCATACCCGTCTGCCACATACACATCGCCTTCGCGCAGGATGTCTATCGGCCATATATTGATCCCGCCATGCTGGGAACGGCCTTCTGCTTTGCCCTGTGCCCTTACGATACTGTCCAGGTCTGGCCTGGCAGGCATAAACTGGGCCGTGACTACGCGCCCGCTCATGGTTTTCCCGGGTTTCAGCAAAATCCAGTCCTTGGCTACCTGGTTGTGATAGCCCCGTTGGTACAGGTAACCCCAGATTTGCTCCAGGGTGGCCTTCTTAAGGCGTTCCAGGACCAGGTCCGGGACCTTAGGGCGTCCGTCATCAAAGCGATCCCCCTGCCATCCCGAAGTAAGGGTTTTCACATATTCGGGGGTTGAACCAATTCGCTGGGCCGGTGCGACCTGCCCGCACAGGGTCAGGATCAGGATACTCAAGATATATTTTTTCATACACATTCTATTGAGGGTCCTTATTCATTTCGACCCTATTATTTCTGGTTTTCTATACGGCTCCGCGCTCCTTGCTCACAGCTTCCGCCAGGCCCCGGATGTAACCCAGGGCATACAGGTTGCCCAGGGTCATATAACCGGGGCGGGTGTTTGCTTCCCCGGCCATGGTGGGCACGTGATCAGCCCGGACAGCACCCCGGAACCCTATGTCATAATAGGCCTTCATGGCCTCGTACATGTCGATGTCCCCTTCGTCATGAAAGGTTTCTGTGAAATGGGTACTCGGCAGTTGCCCGCTTAATTCCCGGATATTCCTGAAATGTACAAAATGTATTTTCCCGGACGGGCCCCACCTGCGGATCAAAGCAGGGATGTCTGCCCCCATCAGGGAAAAATTACCCTGGCACATGGTTACTCCATTATAATCACTGGGGACTAAATTCAGCATGCGATCAAAATTTTCCACGGTGGTCATAATCCTCGGTATCCCCTGGATACGGGGTACCTGTGGGTCATCCGGATGGAGGGCCAGTTTCATCTCCAGGGCTTCAGCTTCCGGCACAACGGCTTTCAGGAAATATTCGAGGCTGTCCCAAAGTTGCTCCTCCCGGAATTCCCCGTATTCAGTAAACGGCTTGTTTTTTATTTCCTCGTAATTGAATGCCGTCATCAGGGCACCACCCCTACCGGGCCGGTCTAAGGAAGTGCGCACCCAGCTGACCACCGGCATCCAGTTATAGCAAATACAATCAACGCCCGCTCGTTTCAGGTTCCTCATAAATGTAATAAAGTGGTCAATTTCCTCCTCCCGCCCCTCCAGGCCCAGTTTGGTCATAGGACCCAGGGCCGGCGGGCCTTCCACAACGTTGTAGGTAAGGCCGGCATCTTTCCAGGCATCCACTACGTTTCGGATGGCCGGATATTCCCAGGGCTGCAGGGAAGCATCTGCAAAAAGTTGCCGGTCTATCCCGGCTATGGCTCCATACACTCCCATCTGTTTCGCAAGTGCGATCAAATGTTCATGGGCTTCCATGCCCCAAAAATAGGCGTTACTCAATTGCATCCCGGCGTCCCGCGCCAGTTCATTGGCCACTGGCTTTTGTAATGGCCGGGATTGGAGTCCTGCAATGGGGAGGCGCCCCAATGTCACGGTAGCTGCCAGGGCACTGCCCTGCCTGATAAATGTCCTTCTGTTCGCTTTCATGGATTCAGGGGTTGGATACCCTATGCCGGAAGAAGAGGATCAACTGTAGGTCCGGTCGTGCGACCTCAGTTCATTCCATTCCGGAGTCGGTTTGAAAAAGCTTTTATCCCGGGGGTCCAGGTGTTCTTTAATGACGTCTTCATTCAGCTTTATCCCAAGCCCGGGGGATGTCAGAGGCACTCTTGAAAACCCTTTTTCAATTATTTTACCCCCGTCTGTCATGGTCACCAGGTCCTCCCACCAGGGAAGGTCTACCGAATGGTGCTCCAGGGCCAGGAAGTTTTGTGTGGCCGCCGCGCAATGCACGTTAGCCATAAAAGATACGGGTGTACCAGCCTGGTGCATGGCCATGGCGATGCCATATTCCTCAGCATAATCGCCAATGCGCTTGGTTTCCAACAGGCCGCCGGAGGTGGCGAGGTCCGGATGGATCAGGTCCACTGCCCTGTTTTCTATCAGCGGTTTGAAATTTTCCAGATAGTTGATATCCTCCCCGGTGATGGTGGGAGTTTCAATCGCATCCGTAATGGTTTTCCATTCCTCGGTATACTGCCATGGAACCATGTCCTCGAACCAGGCCAGACGGTATTTTTCGAGCGCCCTGGCCATACGGATGTTATTGTTGAGATCAAAATGTCCGTAATGGTCTGTTGATAACGGGATCTCATATCCGACCATGTTCCTAACATCCTCGACAATCTTTTGCAGATGTTCAAGGCCTTTGTCGGTGATCTGGATCTGGGTGAACGGATGCCTGGTATTGCCATAGGACATGTAGTTGCGCTGATCCCCCCACTGATTCAACCTTCCATTGGAATCTTCCCAGAAATGGGCATTTACCAGTGCCCCGGGGATATCCTGCAGTTCGGAAATGGATACATCCATTTTCAACCAGGTATATCCCCTGGTCCTGTACCCGGTAATTGATCAGGCGTTGCTGTTCCTCCGGGGAAGAGGCTTCCGGCGTATCTGCATACAGGCGGATCCGGTCCCGGTAGCGCCCCCCGAGCAGCTGCCAGGCCGGCACGTCGTAGGCCTTTCCGCAAAGGTCCCAAAGGGCCATTTCCACGGCACATACCCCACCCGCCTGCCGGGCAGGTCCCCCGAACTGTTTGATACTCTTGAAGATCTTCTCCACATTGCAGGGGTTCTCCCCCAGGATCCTGCTTTTTAACATCAGGGCGTATCGCACATCGGAAGCATCCCGCACTTCCCCAAGGCCGTGGATCCCCTGGTTCGTATCAATACGGATGATGGCGGTCCCCCCCATGACGCCGGTCAGCGCATAGCGCATATCGGTAATCTTAAGTTCGGAAGGGGCTGAAACCCGCTTCACCTTTGAGGTAGTTGCCGCCACGGTATCTTCAAAAGAATAACCCATAAACCCGGATAAGGCGATCCCGCCCATCGCGGTTTTCTTTAAAAAATTCCTGCGGGCTTCCCCTGTTGCAGGCGATTCCAATTCTTTCTGAAGGGAGGCTTTCAAAAAGGCATCCTCTTTCTTGTGATTGGCTATCAGTTCCTTCAATAGATTTTTCATGATTGGTCTGGTTAATAGTTGATTTAATTCTGAAGAGGCATTCAGCCGGATTCCAAAGGATTTAGAATAACAGCTATTTTTTCACAGCATTACCTTTTGCCCGGTTCGTACGGCCTGGTATATGGCGTCGATTATGGCCAGGTCCTTCACCCCTTCTTCCCCGTCCACAGGTACTATTGCTTCCTCTCCATTCAGGATGATCCCGGCCATGGCATCCATTTGGAGGGCCTGGTGAGCTATATGCGGATGATTCAGCGGCCCCCGGTGAGTACGGCCCTGGATGGGCCATAGCCGGTTGACGGCTGCATTTCCGCAAACCCTTCCGTGCCATCCAGGAAAAAACGATCCAGGTTATTCATGGAATAGGTAGAGAAGCAGTGATGCCACGGCGCCCCCGGGAAAACCGAGTTGGAACTGTATGGTTTCATCAATGCCATCCCTGAATTTTACCGGATCATTCTTGGTTTCCTGGGCCG
>CAVRHQ010000008.1:0-107663 GCA_963721045.1 uncultured Flavobacteriaceae bacterium | reverse complement strand
TTCCGCTCGCGCGCGGCGTCGAGAAGCTGACCGCACTGGTCACCGTACTGCAGCGCGGGCGCATCTCCGTCTACCTGATGTACAGCTTCGTCACGCTCCTCGTGCTGCTGTTCCTCGTCCGATGATCAATTGCGCAGGAATCGCCGCGCAGTTCACCGAGCTCATGCTCGCGATCCTGCTCGCGCCGCTGCTCACGGGCTGGGTCAACCAGCGTCGCGCCGCCGTCGAGCAACGGGACGGTCAGCTGCTGGTCGGGGAAGATGCCTGGCGCGTAGATCGCGTGGTTGGCGTCGAGCAGCGGGACGATCAGGGACTGCGGCCCGCTGGCCTGCGCGACCGTGGGGCCGTAGGCGACCGGCGTGCTCGAGATCAGGTCGAGCGTCAGGTTGAGCTCGAGGCTGACGTCGTAGATCGCGCTGGTCGATTCAGGAATTGTTCTGCCCTACCGCCCCTCCAGCGGTAGATAGCCTGTTTGGCATCCCCGACCAGCAGCAGCGTACCCCGCTTCCCCTGGGTGTCCGAGCTTTCAAGGGCATTGGCAATCAGGGGGATGAGATTGCGCCACTGCAACCGTGAAGTATCCTGGAATTCATCTATAAAATAATGCCGGTATTTCTCTCCCAGCCTTTCATAGATGAAGGGCGCGGGGTTGATCTTTTATTTCTTCGGATATCAGCCGGTTAAAGGAGGAAATAGGCAGCTGGTCCCGCTCTTTTTCCAGGCTGTCCAATTCCCTGTTTATGGCATTGAGGATAGTGAGCGGGACGGCAGGTTTTTATAGGCATTCTGCAGGAGGGACCACTGTTGAAATTGCTGGCGTATTTTCCGGAAGAAGCCCTCCAGCCGGGAAGCAGGGCTTCGATGCGGACCTCACCGGTTCGGGACAAGATTTGTTATAGGGCGGGGCCTCGTCAAAGTTTTGTTTCCAGCGGGCGTCGAAATTGAGCTTCTGAAATTCGCCCAACTGTGTATCAGTCATGAAATCTGGAAAATAGCCCCCGCTGAAATCGGATCGTTCCAGGTTGTTGGCTGCCATGGAATCCAGGATGTCCCTGGCAAGATGGCGCATGCCGTCTTCGGCCTGCGCTATTCCGGCCCGAAGATGTTTCTTTAATTTCTGGAAGGCCCGGAGGTCTTTGTCCTGCAGCTGGCTGATATGTTCCAGCTGGTTTTCATTAAACAGCAGTTTCCCAATCGCGAACAGGTCGTACCCTATGTCCCAGCTCCGGTCATCATCGATCTTTTCAAGCGCAAATGCGATGAGTACCTCGGTGAGCTCCTTATCTTCACCAGCCTTACCAAGCAATCTGCCAACTGCTTCTTCCAGCAGCAGATCCGTATCCAGAACTACTTCAAAATTCTGTGGGAGTTTCAGGTCCCTGGCAAAGGTGCGGATAAGCCGGTGGGTGAATTTATCGATGGTTGAAACGTCGAAGAAGGCGTAGTTGTGCAGCAGTTGCTTTAGAAGGGCCTCGGAATGATCTCGCAACTCCTCAGGGCTGCACCCCAGTTCGTTGCAAAGGTCCCTGAACAAATGCGAACCGCTATCAAGGGTTTCGGTTTGGCTGAAATCATGGAGGCTCTCCAGGATCCGGCTTTTCATTTCATTGACAGCCTTGTTCGTGAAGGTGATGGCCAGGATCTGGCGGAATTTGCCGGGGGATGCCGAATCCAGTACGAGTTTCAGGTACTCTTTCACCAGGGTGGAAGTCTTGCCGGAACCGGCCGATGCACTGTAGATGGTATATGGGCTCGACTGCACCTGTTTTTGGTTGCAAAATAAGGATTCTTGACCTGTTCTTAACAAATAATTAGGCCTATATGTTTGTTAAAATCCTTAGATTTGGTCAACATACATTACGAACCTTTAAACACTATAAAAATGGCTTTTGAATTACCGAGATTACCTTATGCCTATGACGCCCTGGAGCCCTATATAGACGCCAGGACCATGGAGATACATCATACAAAGCACCATAACGGCTACACCACAAAACTGAACGATGCCATCAGACGGCACCAAATTAGCGGATAAGTCGATAGAGGATATCCTCAAAAACCTGGATATGTCGAATGCTGCCGTGCGCAATAACGGCGGGGGATACTACAACCACTAAATTATTCTGGGTGATCATGTCCCCTGATGGTGGCGGAAATCCGGGGGTGCCCTTGGGGATGCCATCAATGACGCCTTTGGTTCCTATGATGGGTTTAAGGATAAATTTTCTGCGGCCGCCGGATCGCGATTTGGATCGGGCTGGGCCTGGCTCTGTGTCCATAAAGGTGGGCGGCTGGAGATATGCTCCACCCCTAACCAGGACAACCCTATCATGCCGGATACCGGATGTGGCGGGCAGCCGATCCTGGGGCTCGATGTTTGGGAACACGCCTATTATCTGCACTACCAGAACAGAAGGCCGGAATATATCAATGCCTTCTTCAATATCATTAACTGGGATAAAGTGGGGGAATTTTACAAGGCCAACAAATAAGAGGTTAACCAGTTTCCGATTTGAAAAAATACCTCCGGGGGAAAGCCCGGAGGTATTTATTTTATGGGACTTCATAAAATAGAAAAGGGCGGAGAAGCCTCCACCCTTTTCGTCCCAAATCTTACCATAAACTTAACCTACTTATGCTATGGCAGGACTAAATTACTGGTATTGTGGGAAATAACAAAGGAATTTTAGGAAATTTTATGCTTTAAGGCACTTTCTATGATGGCCAGTCGGGAAAAAACACGATGGAAATTTTGATAAGATTCTGATAGTCAGCAATAAAAAAGGCAGGGTGTAACCCCTGCCTTTTTCCCCAAATCTTACCATGAACTTAACCTACTTATGCTATGGTCCTCCAAATGTAAGGCAAAGCTTCAGACGGGGGAAAGGTTTTGGATGAACGTATGGAATTTCGGTTGAAATGCATTTGGTGATTTGCTCTGGCGGGAAAGGCCTTCATGGGCTGTGGCGGGCCACCAAAATAAGTAAGAAAATACCACAAGATCAATCAGGCGGTTCTCCTGATTTTTAAGGTCTCTGCGATAGGTCTTGGGGCTGGGGCCAAATAAAAAAGGTGGAGAAGACTCCACCTTTTTTGCCCCAAATCTTACCATGAACTTAACCTACTTATGCTATGGCAAACTCTAATGTAAATGGGAATCCTCCGATTAGGCCATAAACCCGTTAAAATGCATAATTTGTCGATGAAATACACTTTTTATGGTATTTCATCGAAGCTTTTGGTTAATAGGCGCCTGTTGATTTTTGCCCTCGTAATAGTTGATAAATGCGGTATTCACCACGCGGTTTCCACCAGGGGTGGGATAGTTACCTGTAAAATACCAGTCGCCGAGGTTTTTCGGACAGGCCTGGTGCAGGTTGGTGATAGACTGGTAAATGATCTGAACCTCGGCCCGGATGTCCTCCGGACTTAAGAGTTCGCCTATCTTCTGGGAGAGTTGCTCTGCGGTAAAAGGCGCATAGAATTCCTTGACGTAATTTATGACTTCGGAATCTCCGGGTCTCTTGCTGGCTCATGCATTTTTTGTAGATGTCGTCCACGATGCACATGGTATCGGCCTCCCGGTGTAAGTCCAGGGCAGCGCGGAAGGCGATGAAATCCTCCAGTTTGGCCATATCGATGCCGTAACAGTCCGGATACCGGATCTGGGGGGCGGAAGAGACCACAATAATCTTGCGTGGGGAAAGCCTGTCCAGAATCCTCAAAATACTTTTTTTCAGGGTTGTTCCCCGCACAATGCTGTCGTCGATGATTACCAGGTTATCACTTGAGGTGACCGAGCCGTATGAGATGTCATAGACATGGGCTACCAGGTCGTCCCTGCTGCTGTCCTGGGTTATAAATGTCCTCAGCTTGGCATCCTTGATAGCCACTTTTTCGATCCTGGGCCTGATTTCCAGGATGCCATGCAACTCTTCGCTGGTTATCCCGGAACCGATTGCCAGGATCTGTTCTTCCTTTTTTTTGTTGAGGTAATTTTGGGCCTCCTTCACCATCCCCAAAAAGGAAGTTTCCGCCGTGTTCGGAATATAGGAAAATACCGTATTCTTCATATCCGAGCCGATGGCCTTGAGGATCTGGGGGAAGAGCAGCCTTCCCAGTTCCTTCCTTTCCTCATAGATCTCTTTGTCGTTGCCCCTGTGAAAAGTAGATGCGCTCAAAGGAACAGGCTTTCCTTTCCCCGGGCTGGCGGATCATTTCCAGCCTAACGGAGCCATCTTTCTTAACGATTATGGCATGGCCGGGTTCCAGCTCCTTTACCGATTCGTACGGCACATTGAATACCGTTTGGATGGCCGGCCGTTCGGAAGCCACCACCACGACCTCCTCATCCTGGTAAATATAGGCAGGGCGGATACCCCAGGGTCCCTCAGCACAAAGGCATCGCCATGGCCAAGCAATCCCACCATGGCATATCCCCCATCCCAGTTTTTTGATGCCTTCCTCAGGATCTTTCCTATTTTAAGCCGTTTCGCAATCAGGGGAGATGCCTCCATCTTCGAGAAGCCTTCTTTCTTGATATCCTTGTAAATCTTGGCCACCGCATCATCCAGGAAATGCCCGATTTTTTCCATTACCGTAATCGTATCGGCCATCTCTTTCGGGTGTTGCCCCAGTTGAACCAGGTTGTCGAATAGTTCCCCCACATTCGTCATGTTGAAGTTTCCGGCAACGATCAGGTTGCGGTGCATCCAGTTGTTTTGCCTCAGAAAAGGATGTACGCTTTCTATGCTGTTCTTCCCGAAAGTGCCGTACCGGACATGTCCCAGCAAGACTTCCCCTATGTAGGGGATGTTTTTTTTCTGAAAGGCCACGTTGTCCCTTTCCTCCGGGAATTCCTTCAGGGTGGTATTGATCCGGTGATTGATCTGGTCGAAAATATCCTGTATAGGTTGCGACTGAACCGATCGCACCCTGCTCATATACCGCTCCCCGGGTGCCATATCCAATTTAATACTGGCAAAGCCGGCACCGTCCTGCCCGCGGTTGTGCTGCTTCTCCATCATCAGGTACATTTTGTTCACCCCATAAAAGGCCGACCCGTATTTCTCCTTATAGTATTCCAGGGGTTTCAGCAGGCGGATCAGGGAAATGCCGCATTCGTGCTTAATCGCATCGCTCATATTGCCAACTAATTAAAAAAGCCCCGTAAAGACAGGGCGTTATTGTAATTCAATGTCAAATTGTGTAAGCTCTTTAAATTGATACAGCCTGGATTCCACCTCGCTGCTCTTCAGGCTGGTCATCCGTTCAGGGCCAAACCTTTCCACACAGAAGGAGGCCAGGTTCGAACCATGGATCACCGCACTCTTAATATGGTTGTAAGTGGGTGCACCCGAAGCCGCGAGATACCCCGCAAATCCCCCTGCGAATGTATCGCCGGCCCCGGTGGGGTCAAAGACTTCTTCCAGGGGCAGGGCGGGTGCGAAAAAAACTTCCTGTTTATGAAACAGCAATGCCCCGTGCTCCCCTTTTTTGATCACTACATAATCCGGTCCCATTTCCTGAATGAGCGGCCGCAGCCTTTACCAGGGAATATTCACCGGTAAGTTGCCGGGCTTCCTCATCATTGATGGTAATTACGTCTACTTTCGCCAATTACCTGCTTCAATTCGTCCAGGGTGTTATTCATCCAGTAATTCATGGTATCGAGGACCAGGAATTGGGGGCGTTTTTCCATTTGCCGAATGACACTCAATTGAGTAGCCGGGTGGAGGTTTCCGAGCATTACCACATCTGCGTCCCTGTATGCCTGCCGGGAACTGCAGGTTGGAAATTTTCGAGGACATTCAATTCGGTCACCAGCGTGTCACGGGTATTTAAATCGTTCCTGTATTTCCCTTTCCAATAAAAAGTTTTCCCGCCTTTGACGACTTCGATGCCGGAAATGTCGATCTTCCTGGATTCAAAAAGATCGAGGTACTTAGCCGGGAAAATCGTCCCCGACGATCGATACGATGGCACGAATCTATATGGAATTGAGAAGCTGCGAGGCCGATGTATGTGGCTGCGCCGCCGAGAATTTTGTCTGTTTTGCCGAAAGGGGTTTCAATGGCATCGAAGGCCACAGTGCCAACAATAAGAAGTTTACCCATCCCGAATAAAAATTTGGTGCAAATATACGGTTTTAGACGGGTCGGGCAGCGGTAAAACCCAAACTAAAAACGCAGCCGATTATTTTCTTCCGAAATCGGCGGGGATTTCTCCCCATGCACGGGTCTCCCATTTGACGACAGGCGTGGAATACGAGTTCTTGGCCAGCCAGTCCTCGGCCCTTCGGATCAGGTCGAAAAGGGCACCGGTTTGCGGCCGAAGGGGCCAATTTGGTCTGGCATTTCTTTTTCCGGACCCAGCCCATGGCAATCCTAGAATCAGTATAAAGCAGGCGGTCGCTTTTTCGCTCCTTGAAAAACGCAATCCGTGAACAATGGCGAGGAATTCACCGATATTGTTTGTGCCTTCCCGGAAGGGCCCTGGCTGAAAAGTTGCCTGCCTGTACGGGTGTCCACCCCCCGGTATTCCATCTTTCCCGGGTTGCCGCCGGGAAGCGGCATCAACAGCGATGGAATGGTAATCCGGATCCCCGATTTCAGGCGTTCCCCGGCTGGACAGGGAAGCCTCTTTCTTCCCCTTCCTTTATAGGCGGCATAATTGCTATTGAAGGCTTCTTCCGCTTCTTCCGGGTGGAAAACGATTTGTACTGGGCCCCCTTTACCCCGTTATCTGTTCCCTGCAGGCCTCCCACGATGGTAAACACCTGGGTTTTTCCCCTTCCATACCGTATAAAATTTCGAACTTTTTTTCTTGTTCATTGTTGTTCCAGGAGTTGTTCGATTACTTTGGGATAATACCTCATATTCCAGCTTGGTGCACTTTTTCCGCTATTTCTTCGGCGGTTTCTTCCGGGTGGATCACCACCCGCTCCTGCCTGATAATCGCCCCTTCATCATATCGTTCGTTCACGAAGTGGATTGTGATGCCCGATTCGAGGTCACCGCTCGCGCGTACCGCCTCGTGCACATGCATCCCGTACATCCCCTTGCCCCCATACCTGGGCAGGAGTGCCGGGTGGATGTTGATGATCCTGTTTGGGAAAGGCTTCTACCAGGGACTTGGGGATTATCCACATAAACCCGGCCAGAACGATCAGGTCTGGTTTAAGGGCTTTCAGTGCACCCATCACCCCTTCGGAATGATAAAAGGCTCTGCCGGTTGAAATAGAAGGCGTTCAACCCGAGCTTTTCACATCGTTCCAGTACCCTGGCCCTTTTGTTGTTGGTAAAAACCGCGCTGACTGCTATCCTGGGATGGCCTTCAAAATACGTGGCGATATTCTCGACATTCGAGCCGGAGCCGGAAGCAAAAAGGACAATTTGTTTCATTGAATAAGGCTGGTAATCAGGTCAAATTATTTTTTGAGCCAAATTAGAAGTCTTGAGTATAAATTTATTAAATTACATCACATTTTTGGACAGGGCATCTTATTAAGTCAAAGTTTGCTATTTTTGCCATCGATTTAAATTTTAAAACCAATAAATTATGTCAGACATTGCATCAAGAGTAAAGGCAATCATTGTAGATAAATTGGGGGTAGATGAGAATGAAGTTGTAGCCGAAGCTAGCTTTACCAATGACCTCGGTGCCGATTCCCTGGACACCGTGGAGTTGATTATGGAATTTGAAAAAGAATTTGATATACAGATCCCTGACGATCAGGCAGAAAATATTGCAACCGTAGGCCAGGCCATTAGTTATATAGAGGAGGCCAAATAAATATATGGTATAATAGATCTCATAATTTATCCATGCGGTAGTCATGCTGCATGGATAATTTTTTTTAATTTTCACTAACCAAGGGCACAATTTAATAAAATTGGTTCAATGCAGTTAAAACGAGTTGTAGTAACGGGTATGGGGGCACTTACCCCTATCGGGAACAACCTGGAGGAATACTGGGAGGGTCTGAAAAGCGGTAAGAGCGGATCCGCACCGATTACCTATTATGACACCGAAAAGTTCAAGACCAAATTTGCCTGCGAACTTAAGAACTATAACCCGGAAGATTATTTTGACCGAAAAGAAGCCAGGAAACTCGACCGGTTTGCCCAATATGCGCTGGTATCTTCAGATGAGGCCATCGCCGATTCTGGGATCGACCTGAATACGGTCGATAAATTTCGTGTAGGGGTCATCTGGGGAGCCGGGATCGGCGGCCTGGAGACCTTCCAGACGGAGGTGCTGAATTATGCAGCCGGAGATGGCACCCCGAGATTTAACCCCTTCTTTATCCCCAAGATGATCGCGGATATCGCCCCGGGCAATATCTCCATCAAACATGGTTTTATGGGCCCTAATTATACCACGGTTTCAGCCTGTGCCTCTTCCGCCAATGCGATGATAGACGCGCTGAACTACATCCGCCTTGGGACAATGTGATGTGGTGGTAACAGGCGGAAGCGAAGCGGCGGTGACCATTGCCGGGATGGGTGGATTTAACGCCATGCATGCCCTTTCTACCCGTAACGATAGTCCCGGAACCGCTTCCAGGCCTTTCGATGCCACAAGGGACGGATTTGTGCTTGGAGAAGGAGCCGGGAGCACTGATCCTGGAAGAATATGAACACGCTAAAGCCAGAGGGGCCAAGATTTACGCCGAAGCTGGCCGGTGGAGGCCTTTCCAGTGATGCCTACCATATGACAGCCCCACATCCCGATGGGATAGGCGTGGTACGGGTTATGGAGAATTGCCTGAAAGATGCCGGGGTATCTCCGGAAGAAGTAGACGCCATCAATACGCATGGCACGTCCACACCCATTGGGTGATGTTGCCGAACTGAAGGCCATTTCACAGGTGTTCGGGGAACATGCGCCATGAAATCAATATCAATTCCACGAAATCCATGACCGGCCATTTGCTGGGAGCCGCGGGAGCCATTGAGGCGATTGCTTCCATCCTGGCTATGAAATACAGCCTGGTGCCTCCCACAATTAATCACCGGGTGGTGGACGAAAATATAGACCCCAAGTTAAACCTCACCCTGAATAAGGCTCAGAAAAGAGAGGTAAAGGTGGCTATGAGCAATACCTTTGGATTTGGCGGTCATAATGCCTGCATCCTCTTTAAAAAAATTAGTTGAACAAACGTCATGACGTTCCCAGGCAATATATTTAATTCCCATTCGAAAGAGGATGGGGATTTTTTTTTGGGAATAACCGGGATCCTGGGGTTCAAACCCAAAAAACTCCAATATCTACAAAACAGCTTTTCTCCACAGGTCTGCCAACCTGAAAGACAAACATGGCAATCCTATGAACTACGAGCGGTCTGGAATTTCTCGGCGATTCCATGCTTGGCACCATCATTTCCAGACACCTCTACAAGGAAGTTCCGGCAGGCGATGAAGGCTATCTGACCAAAATGAGGTCGAAAATCGTTAGCCGAAAGCACCTGAATGAACTGGGGAAAGACCTGAAACTGATCCAGTATGTGGAAAGTAAAATCCCCAAAGACCATTTTGGCGATAATATCCACGGCAATGTTTTTGAAGCGCTTATAGGAGCCATTTACCTGGACAGGGGCTATAATTATTGCGAAAAATTCATCAAAGAAAGGGTAATAGTGCCATATGTGGATATTGAGCAGTTGGAGGGAAAAGTTATAAGCTATAAAAGCCTGCTAATCGAATGGTGCCAGAAACAGAAGAAGGATTTTCACTACAATGTGTATGAAGACAGCGGGAATGACCCGGTGAAGCATTTTGCGGTAAAACTGAGCATTGACGACAAGGTAATGGCCAAAGCGAGGGCTACGTCGAAGAAAAAGGCGGAGGAAAAGGCCTCCAAAAGAGCCTTTTTCGCCTTGCAGGATAAGATCGCCAAAACCTACGAGGCCTGTCCCGGGATGGCTTCACAATTTGAAACTGGGCATTTGACCCTTCAAGCACCACAGAACTTAGGCTGGTTGCCTTAATAGTTATATCTTTACGTTTTTGGTTTCCGTATGGCAACTACGCACAGGATCCTGGATGACTTTTATGAGGAATCGTTTTCCTTGATCGCCATTCATTGCAGCCTGGAAGATTATGCCCTTGTCTACGCGCTGAACCGGTATTTAAAAACACAATTTCGGAGGTTGCGGACAGACCTCGACATCGATAAGCGGCATTTCCTTTCCCATTTTCGAATGGAAGGAAACGGTCTATGACAGGTACTGGACGCTGATCTCCAACATTAGCCGGAAGCAAGAGAAAAGGGAAGCCTTAGCCTGTTTATAAATGAACCTTCCTTTACCACCTACCACCTGATTCCGGAATTCCGGGATGTTGATTTTTTCATGAAAATCGAGGGGGAACAGGCTGGGCAAATGAAGTCGAGCTCATAAAAGAACTTGGTGGGATCCCCAATTTAATCGCCGCCTATGGCATAGATCCCGAGAAACTGAAATCCAGGAAATACTTAATTTTTTAATGAACATGCCAACTAAGAAAAAGACCAAAATCGTCGCCACTCTGGGGCCAGCCACCAGCAAAAAGGAAGTGCTGAAGGAAATGATCGAAGCAGGCGTCGATGTCTTTAGAATCAATTTTTCACATGCCGACTACAAAGACGTAAGCCGTCGAATTGAGATGATCCGGGAACTCAACCAGGAACTGGGCATGTATACCACTATCCTGGCCGACCTCCAGGGCCCCAAACTTCGAGTAGGGGTGATGGCAGGGGAAGTAGTGGTATCGCCCGGAGATGAGATTACCTTTGTTACCGGGAAGCCTTTCGAGGGAACAGCCGAACGGGTGTATATGAACTACGCCGAATTTCCCAAGGATGTGAATCCCGGGGAGCGCATCCTGCTCGATGACGGGAAGCTCATCTTTGAAGTGGTGGCCACCAACAAAAAGGATGAAGTAAAGGCCAAAGTGGTACAGGGCGGCCCCCTGAAATCGAAAAAAGGCGTTAACCTGCCCAATACCAACATCTCCCTGCCGGCTCTCACCGAAAAGGATATAAAAGACGCAATCTTTGCCGTTTCCCAGGAAGTAGATTGGATTGCCCTTTCTTTTGTCCGCTTCAGCCAGGATCTAATCGACCTTCAAAACCTGATCAAGGAACATTCTGAACACAAGATCCCTATCATTGCCAAGATTGAGAAGCCGGAAGCCGTACAGAATATAGACAAGATCGTAGCTTACTGCGATGGCTTAATGGTAGCCCGGGGAGACCTCGGGGTAGAAGTCCCCGCCCAGGAAGTCCCGCTCATCCAGAAGAAATTGGTACTCCGCGCCAAAAAAGCCAGGATCCCGGTTATCATTGCGACCCAGATGATGGAAACCATGATCACCAGCCTGACGCCCACCCGCGCCGAAGTGAATGACGTGGCCAATTCCGTTATGGATGGTGCCGATGCAGTGATGCTATCCGGGGAGACTTCGGTGGGAAATTATCCGGTGCAGGTAATCCAGAAGATGAGCAGCATCCTGCAAAGCGTCGAAAATTCCGAATTGATCCAGGTGCCACACGATCCACCCCATATCCGCACCAAACGGTACATCACCAAATCGGTTTGTTACCATGCGGCCATAATGGCCAACGAAATCAAGGCCAAAGCCATATCCACCCTCACCAACAGCGGGTATACGGCTTTTCAGATCTCCGCCTGGAGGCCCAGTGCCCACATCCTGGTATTTACCTCCAACAAACGGATCCTCACCCAGCTCAACCTCCTCTGGGGGGTAAAGGCTTTTTTTTACGACAAATTCGTATCCACGGATGAAACTATTGAAGATGTGAACCAAATTGCCTGTGATAAGGGCTTCCTGGAATCGGGTGATATGCTGATCAGCCTGGCAGCCATGCCTATCAAGGACAAGGGGATGGTGAACACCCTCAGGGTGACCGAGATTTAACCCAATGCCACCGGCGCGGGCTACCAAAAGCACAATAAGATGAGCCATTGGAATTTAAAGGAAAAGATCGCGCTGGTTACCGGTGGGAGTAAGGGCATCGGGCAAGCCACTGTAGAGGAATTCCTCAGCCTGGGAGCGCGAGTTATTTTTACGGCCAGGCAGGCCGAAGAGGTCCAAACCGTGGAAAAGCAATTCAGTGGAAAAGGGCGCATAGTCAAGGGGGTGGTAAGCGACGTTACAAGTGCCGCCGACAGGAAAGAACTGGTATCACTCATATCGAGGCAATATGGGCGGCTCGATATCCTGGTGAACAATGCGGGGATCAACATCCGGAAACGAGCCCTGGATTACGGGGAGGAGGAATATTTGAAAGTGTTGAAAATCAATTTGATCGGCCCGTTTGAATTGAGCCGTGCATGTTACGAACTGCTTTCAAAAGGAGAGAAACCCGCTGTGGTAAATGTTTCATCGGTGGCGGCGCAATTAGATGTCAGGACCGGATCCCCCTACGGCATGTCCAAAGCGGGCCTGTTGCAACAGACGCGGAACCTCGCGGTGGAATGGGCAGACGCCGGGATACGGGTGAATGCCGTTTCGCCCTGGTTTACGGTCACCCCGCTTACTTCGGGCCTGCTGGGGCAGGAGGAGCTAATGGGCAATATCCTCCGGGCCACCCCCTTGAAAAGGGTCGCACAGGCCGGAGAAGTGGCCGCTGTAATAGCTTTCCTGGCCATGGATAAATCTTCTTATATCACAGGGCAGAATATAGTGGTAGACGGGGGAATGAGTATTTCAGCCCTATAGTCAACCCCCTTTCTAAAATTCAAATTTCAGTTGTACGGAAATGGCCCCGGAATCCGTTTCCGGAGCTTCGGTATTGAGGTTTGTAAGGGAGATGCCCAGCAAGCGCACCGAATTGTCAAGCCCTTCCTGGTACAGGAGTTCCTTTGCCATTTCCAGGATCCCTGCCTTGTCTGAAATAAAGGCCGGGAGCGTTTTGCTGCGGGTCTGCAGCCTGAAATCACTGTACTTGATCTTCAGGGTTACGGTTTTCCCAGCTATACCACTTTTCGCCAGCCTTTTCTCGAGCTCCTCAGCGATATGGTCCAGGCGCTCCAGCATGAAGATCTCACTGCTTAGGTTTTCGTTGAAGGTTCGCTCGGCACCTACAGATTTTGGGATACGGTGGGCTTTTACAGCACTGGTGTGTATCCCTCGCACCACCTGGTAATAATGGAGCCCGCTCTTGCCGAAATGCGCTTCCAGAAAGTCGGCTGTATGCGCTTTGAGGTCTTGTCCCGTAAAGATCCCGAGTTGGTACATCTTTTCGGCGGTTACCTTACCAACGCCATAAAACTTTCGGATTTCCAGTGATTCCAGAAAGGAAATCACCTCCTCCGGGGGCACGGTTTTTTGTCCGTTCGGTTTATTGTAATCACTGGCGACCTTGGCAAGGAATTTATTGACGGAGATACCGGCGGATGCCGTCAACCCCAATTCGGTGGCAATACGATGGCGGATCTCCCGGGCTAGCAGGGTGGCAGACGGGAAGCCCTTTTTGTTTTCGGTTACATCCAGATAGGCTTCATCCAGGGAAAGGGGTTCCACCAGGTCTGTATATTCATGGAATATTGCCCGGATTTGTTCCGAGATCTGCCGGTACCGCTCGAAACGTGGTTTGACAAAAATGAGACCGGGACAATTTTTCCTGGCCAGTGATCCGCTCATGGCGGAGCGCACCCCAAATTTTCGTGCCTCGTAGCTCGCAGCGGCCACCACCCCCCTTTTGCCACCTCCCCCAACTGCCACAGCTTTGCCCTTTAATTCGGGCTTATCCAGTTGTTCCACTGATGCGTAGAAGGCATCCATATCTATATGGATTATTTTCCTGACCGGGAAATCATTCGCCATAAACAAATTTAAGTCTTATCTTTAGTTCGATGAATGAAAAGGGAAAAACAGCCATCATTTTAGGGGCTACCGGCCTTACCGGAAGCATCTTGCTTGAGTTGCTCCTGAATGATCCGCGTTATAAGAAAATTAAACTGTTCTCCAGGTCTTCCGTTGAATTTGAACATCCGAAGATGGAAGAATTCCTTGGAGATTTGTTGAACCTGTCCAGATTCAAAAAGGATTTTCAGGGCGATGAGGTCTTCTGCTGTATTGGGACGACCCGGTCTAAAACGCCCGAAAAGGAGGGATATCGGGAAATCGACCATGGGATTCCGGTGGAGGCCGCGGCGCTGGCGGTGGAAAACGGGATCGAATCCATTCTCGTGATCTCATCCATGGGAGCCAATCCGGAAAGCAGGATCTTCTATAACCGTACCAAAGGCCAGATGGAGAAGGACGTGCGGCAGCAGGGGGTACCCAGGACTTTTTTTCTGAGGCCATCCCTGATTGCAGGGAAGCGCCAGGAGAAACGGCTGACCGAACAGGTGGCGGGGCAGTTTATGAAAGTACTGGACCTTGTGCTGGTAGGCCCGCTTGATAAGTTCCGGTCCATAGATCCCGGCAGCATCGCCCGATGTATGATTTGGCTGGCCAACAACCCCTATGATAAAACGGTTATTCCCTCCGATACCATACGATACCTGGGGGGTAAATATACGTACTAGATGCAGGAGATAGAGCGTAAATTTTTGGTGCTTTCCGATGCATTCAAAAATAAGGCAAGCTCAAAAACCCTTGTACTGCAGGGGTTTCTGAATACTGACCCGGAACGTACGGTCAGGATCCGCATCATGGGCGAGGCGGCTTACATAACCGTTAAAGGCAAATCCAGTCCGAATGGCCGGTCGCGTTTTGAATGGGAGCATCAGATCCCGCTGGAGGACGGGCAGGCCCTGCTCAAACTTTGCGAACAACCACCTATGGAGAAATTGCGCTACCAGGTGCCTGAAGGACAGCATGTATTTGAAGTGGATGAATTTCTGGGAGCCAACGAGGGATTGCGGGTGGCGGAACTGGAACTGCAGCACGAAGATGACCCGGTGACCACCCCGGAGTGGCTGGGGAGGGAAGTAACCGGGGAAAAGAAATACTATAATTCACAACTGGCACTAAAACCGTATTCGACATGGAAACATTAAGCTGGCTTAAGGCGTATAGCCTGACATTTCTGCTTTTTACGGCCTGTGGGCAGAATGGCCCAGACCTGAAAAGATCGGATATTAACCACAGCCCGGAAGCGCCTGATGCGACCTCCGTACGAAGCGTTCGCGAGGATCTTGAACAGAAGGGATATAAAACCTTTGAATACGTGGACGAGTCCAGCCAGGATACCATCCTTATGCAACAATATTTTATTGTTTTTCTGAAGCGCGGTACTACACACTCTGCTACAGAAGCGGAACGAGATAGTTTGCAGGCCTTGCACCTGGCCCATTTGAGCAGGATGTACACGGAGGGCCATGCCGATATCTCGGGTCCGTTTGGCGATGATGGGGAGATCAGGGGGATAACTATATACAACACACCCACCCTGGCCATGGCAGATAGCCTGGCACATTTGGATCCCATGGTACAATCAGGTCGCCTGCAAATTGAAGTGCACCCGTGGTGGGCCGCCAAAGGGTACCCGCTTCGCTAGATTTTGCCAACTTATTGCCATCCCCCGCCAAGGGCCCTGTAGAGGGTTATGTTGGCCTGCATTTGTTGTAGCCTGCTGTCGATGGCATTCAGCTCGGCGTTCAAGGCATTCTGCCTTGCGGTAAGAAGGTCGAGATAGGTGCCAAAGCCATTTTTTAACAGGGCTTCCGAATGGATTTCCGCACGTTGCAGCACCTGAACTTCCTGTTCCCTGAACCCGTATTTACGGGATTCGGCCTGAAAGGTATACAAGGCGTTGGATACCTCCTGCCCTGCCAGCAGCAGGGTTTTCCTGAAGTTGATCAGGCTTTCTTCCTGGGTGGCTCTGGCTACTTCGTACTGAGTTCGCACCTGCCTTCGGTTGAAGATCGGCTGGGTGAGGCTTGCCACCAGGTTGGCAAACAAGGAACCTGAATCGAACCAATTTTTGAATTCCAGACTTTGGAGCCCCCCGGTTCCCGTGATCGAGAACGACGGATAGAAATTACTCCGGGCGACATTTGTAAGTTCAAAGGCGTTGATCAGGCCGTATTCCGAAGCCATGACATCCGGGCGGTTTCGAAGCAGGGCGGCCGGGACACCCGGTTCCGGGAGTACCAGGGGTTCCTGTTCCTGCAGTGAGCCCCTCGCGATTTCCTGTCCGGGCTGGCCCAACAGGTAACTGAGGGTATTCTCCGTCCTGAAGATACGTTCTTCCAAATCTACCAGCAATCCCTGGGAATTGTATAGCTGGGCTGCTGTCTGGTCTACGGCTACCTGTGTGACATTGCCGGCCTCTTTCAATGCTTTTATGGTTTCCAGGCTGGCTTTTCTGTTCTCAATGGTTTGTTCGGTTATGGCATATTGGGCATCCAGGGCCAGAAGCTGGTAGTAATTGCCGGCAATCTGTGATACCAGCTGGGTTTTAACCGCTTTGTGGGTGGCCACCTGTTGAAGGTATGCAGCCAGGCTGGCCCTGCGGTTGCTTCTGATTTTCCCCCAGATATCGGCCTCCCAGGAAAAACTGGCAGAGAGTTCATATTGTTCTATGGCGCCGTTAAAAAATGACCCGAACTGGCTGTTTCCCGCCAATTCCTGATGGGTGAGCGAAGCCTTTCCCTGCAGACTGGGGAAATATCCCACTTTCCCCTGTTTCATATAGGCTTCGGCTGCAATCAGGTGTTGCAGTGCGATCCGGATGTCGAGGTTATTTTCAAGGCCTTCTTCGATATATTCACGGAGGATGGGATCTTTAAAATAATCCTCCCAGGGGATTGTGGCGGCCGAAGTGCTGTCTGTGGGAAGCTGGTCTGTCCTATAGAGCTGATCCATATCCTCCAGCCCGGGCCGTTCATATTTCCTGGCTACAAAACAGGACTGCAGAAGCAGGCAGGCCATGCAGGCAATCAAAAAAGAGGATGTAGCTGCTTTTTTCATTCGTCGGCCTTTTCGGTGGGTTTCGGAATCGAGCTCCGGCCTTCCGGTAATGCGTTCCTGTAACCACTGGAAGGCGATGAACAGGATGGGGATGACAAAAAGCCCGAATACCGTTCCGATCAGCATGCCTCCTGCTGCTCCCGTACCTATGGCATTATTGCCCGCAGCCCCAACCCCCTTGGCGAGTACCAGGGGCATCAGGCCCAGGATAAAAGCAAAGGAAGTCATCAGGATGGGACGGAGCCTGGCCCTGGCACCCTGAATGGCTGCTTCTGTGAGTGACAACCCCTGCCGCCTTCGCTGCACCGCGAATTCGACGATCAGGATGGCATTCTTGGCCAGGAGGCCGATTAACATGATCAGTGCGATCTGGAAATAGATGTTGTTCTGCTGGCCTGCGAACTTGGTCGACAGGAAAGCTCCCGCTACCCCCATCGGCAGGGAGAGGAGCACCGCAAAGGGCAGGATATAACTTTCGTACTGGGCGGCCAGGAAAAAATATACAAAGACGATGCTGAGCATGAAAATGATCCCCGCCTGGCCGGAAGAGGCAATTTCTTCACGTGTGATCCCCGAAAACGCCACTTCGTAATTGGAAGGCAGTTGTTTCCTGGCTTCCTCATTCACCACCCGGATGGCATCCCCGCTGCTATAGCCCGGGGCCGCCGCCCCATTCACGGTCACGGCGTTGAAGAGGTTGAACCGGTTCACGGTTTGCGGACCGTACACCCGGGTGAGGGTCACAAATTCGGAAACCGGGGCCATTTCCCCCTGGGAATTACGGACCAGCATACGGTCCAGGCTGGCCTGGTTGTCCCGGTCTTCCGGTTTGGCCTGTACAAAAACGCGGTACTGTTTGCCGAACCGGCTGAAATCGGCCGCATAGAATCCCCCGATATAGCCTTGCAAGGTGCTTAGGATGCTGCTTATAGGGCACCCCGGCTTCCTTGGCTTTCGGGATATTGATATCCATTTGCAATTGTGGGAAATTGGTACTGAAGGAATTGGAGGCGAAACGACTACTTCCGGATGCTGCATGAGCGCCCCCACAAAATTATTCGCCACTTCGTCGAGGTCCTTCAGGTCGCCCGAGGACCGGTCCAGAAGCTGCATTTCAAACCCTTCCACCCGCCCAAACCCCGGGATGCTGGGTGGGGTGAAGAACTGGACGGTGGCATCCGCCAGCCCTGCGGTTTTCGCGTTCAGCTGGGCGATGATCCCATTCAGGGATGCGTTTTCCGAATCCCGGTCTTCCCAATCTTCCAGGTTTAGGAAGCCCAGCGCATAGGAACTTCCTGCACCGGAGAAAAAGTTTCTCCCGCTGATAAATGATGAGGTTCGTACCCCCTTGATCGTACGGGTAATTTCAAACAGTTTTTGGGTAAAGGCGAAGGTCCGGTCCAGGGAAGCGCCCCTGGGCAGTTCGATATTTACGAAGATCACCCCCCGGTCTTCGCTGGGGACGAAGCCGGACGGGGTGGTGCGGTTTGCCCAGAAAGTAGCGGCTATGGCCACCAAAAGGATCAGCACCGTGATCCAACGGTGCCTAACGAGATACCTGAGTGACCCGATATATTTTTGGGAAGTAGCGGTAAATGCGGCGTTAAAGGCCCCGTAGAAACCGTTGCAGTAAGGGGCGCTTTTTGCCCTTGCTCCCGGTGGGCTTGAGGAAGACTGCACAGAGTGCCGGGCTCAGCGTTAAGGCGTTCAGGGCGGAGATCAGGATGGCGACTATCAGCGTAAGGCCGAATTGTTTGTAAAATACCCCGGAGGGCCCCTGGATAAATGTGATGGGAATAAATACGGCCGACATGACCAGGGTTATGGAAATGATAGCCCCGCTTATCTCACTCATGGCCGAAACCGTTGCGGATCGCGCCGAGGTATATCCTTCTTCCAGTTTGGCATGCACGGCCTCGGTGACGACAATGGCATCGTCTACTACGATCCCGATGGCCAGTACCAGTGCAAAGAGGGTAAGCAGGTTGATCGAGAAGCCGAACAATCCCATGAAAAAGAACGTCCCGATTATAGAAACGGGTACCGCTATGGCAGGTATGAGCGTCGATTTAAGGTCCTGAAGGAAGATAAAAACCACGAGGAACACCAGCAGGAAGGCTTCGATAAGCGTAGACCGTACCTTATTCATGGAAGCCGTAAGGAACTTGTTGGTATCGTAATTAATGAGGTAATGTATCCCCTCCGGGAATTGAGCCTCCAAGCCGGTCCAGTTCCTTGTAAAGCTTTTGAATGATCTCCTGGGCATTCGAACCCGGGGTCTGGAATACGCCGAAGTTTACACCCGGGTTGCCCTGGGACCGGGAGAGGGCATCATAGGAGAAAGCGTCCAGCTCTACGGTGGCCACATCCTTGAGCTTCAGGAACTGCCCGTTATCCAGGGCTTTGATTATAATATCCTCGTACTCGGCAGCGGTTTTATAGCGCCCTTTGTATTTGATGACGTATTCGAATGAGCGCCCTGAATTTTGCCCGAGGGACCCTGCCGCCGCTTCCTGGCTTTGCTCCCCGATCGCACTCACGACGTCTGTTGTATTAAGGCCATAGGCTGCCAGCTTGTCCGGATCAATCCAGATACGCATGGCGTAATCCTTCGCCCCAAAAACGTTGACGGCCCCCACCCCCTTGATCCTTTCGATCTCGGGTTTGACATTGATATTCAGATAATTTTGTACATAAGTATCATTGTAATCCGGGTTGGTTGAATACATGGCAACATACATCAGTGCCGAACTCTGCTGCTTTTGGGTAATTACCCCGGAACGGATGACTTCTGCCGGCAACAGGGAATTCGCCCTGGCGACCCGGTTCTGTACGTTAACCGCGGCGATATCCGGATTGACCCCCTGTTCGAAAAAAACGCTGATGCTGGCACTACCATTGTTACTGGCCGAAGAAGTAATATAGGTCATCCCTTCCACCCCGTTGATCTGTTCCTCAATGGGGACGATGACGCTTTCCAGGATGGTCTCGGCATTCGCCCCGGGGTAGAACGCGGATACCTGTACCGTGGGAGGGGCGATATCGGGGTACTGGGTAACCGGGAGGGTTGCCAGACCCAATACGCCCAGCAGCACGATGATAATAGAGATCACCGTTGACAGGACCGGCCTTTCAATAAATACCTTTAGCGTCATATTATTTAAAAACCGGATCGAAGGATTGAACAATACTGTCGATAGTGGTCGGCTGGGGATTGATCCGGAGGCCCGGCCGCACCTTTCCCGCCCCTTTGGCCAGGATCTGGTCTCCTTCTTCCAGGCCCCGCAGTACGGTAAGGCCTTCGGTTTCGGCCTCCACATCGATCTTTTTGGCTTTCAGGGAATCGTTAATGACCTGATATACAAAGGTGGTACCCTGCTGTTCAAAGGTAGAGAGGGCCGGGACCACCAGCACATCTTCTAATTTCCGGGTAAGCCGGATGGTACCACTGCTGCCGTTTCTCAACAGCCCTTCAGGGTTTGGGAAAGTCGCCCGGAAACGCACTGTCCCTGCCTTGGGATCTATGGAACCGCTTATGGTTTCGATAGTCCCCTCGTGTTCATAAATGGATCCGTCGGCGAGTTGGAGGGAAACGGGCAGGAGGGTGCCGGCCATGGCATTCAGGCGTTCCGGTTTGTGTTCCCTGATAAAGGCGATAAAGTCTTTTTCATTCATGGAGAAAAAGGCGTATACCTTGTCGATACTCGAAACGGTGGTAAGGGGCGTGGCATCCTGGGCGCTCACGAGGTTACCGCTGCGGTACGGGATGGTGCCTACCACCCCGTCTACCGGGCTGCTAATGCTGGCGTAACCGATATTGGCCATGATACCCTCATAGGTGCTTTTCGCCTGTTCCAGATTGGCCCGGGCGGTTTCCAGCTGTACCTGGCTGATGATATCCTGTGCGACCAGCGGCTCCAGTTTCTCAACTTCCACCTGGGCCACCCGGATCCGGGCTTTTGCGGCTTCTGCATCCTGGTTTAGGCTCTGTGTTTCGAGGCGAAACAGGGGTTGCCCTTTTTTTACCATCTCCCCCTCATCTACCAGGACCTGTCGTATGTAGCCAGACACCTTGGCGCGGACCTGGCTGTTCACACTTCCTTCGATCTTTGCGGGGTAGTTCACGATTTCCTCCACCGTCCTGCGGTCTACTGCAACGGTAGGATAGGTTGCGGGCCCGCTATTCTGTTGATTGGCACCCGAATTCTTGCAGTTGGCCAAAAGGAGGATACACCAGACCGGGAGCAGGAATTTCCTGCTAACACTTATTATAAGAATGATGAAATTGATTTTTGGGATCATAACTGCTTTAACGATTAATACATGCCCCGGGTGCAATTTTACGGGCCTGATGGAGCCTTACAAAAGTAAGGCCCAGAGAGGTGGCAAAAAAGCCTGTTGAACGAATTTCTGCCCCCCGGATGTTAATTCGGCGGAAAATACAGCCATTTCCCTATTATACAATGGATTGGGAGGGGCTGGCGCGGCACGGGCTTCTAAGCAGGTCGTCCTGCGGCCGTCAAAACCACCTTCAAAGGGCACTTTTGAATTGCTCCAGGAAGCGAACGTCGTTTTCGCTAAGCAGCCGGATATCCGAAATTTGATGAAGCAACAGGGCGATCCGGTCTATCCCCATCCCAAAGGCAAAACCTGAATATTTTTTGGGGTCTATATTGCAATTGGCCAGGACGTTTGGGTCTACCATCCCGCATCCCATGATCTCCAGCCAGCCGGTACCCTTGGTCATACGGTAGTCCGTTTCGCTTTCCAGGCCCCAGTATACATCGAGTTCGGCACTGGGCTCAGTAAACGGGAAGTAAGAGGGACGCAGGCGTATCTTGGACTTATCAAACAAAGCCGTGGTAAAAAACTGAAGCGTCTGTTTCAGGTCGGCGAAGGAAACCCCCTTGTCTATATACAACCCCTCCACCTGGTGGAAGAAACAATGGGAACGGGCCGAAATGGCTTCGTTCCTGTACACCCTTCCGGGGGAAATGGTGCGGATGGGGGGTTGGTGCTGCTCCATATACCGCACCTGTACCGAGGAACTATGCGTTCGCAACAGAATATCCGGGTTGGTCTGTATATAGAAGGTATCCTGCATATCGCGGGCCGGGTGGTGTTCCGGTAAATTCAGCGCAGTAAAATTATGCCAGTCATCCTCAATTTCGGGACCCTCCGACACATTGAACCCGATCCGGGAAAAGATTTCAACGATTTGGTTTTTTACAATAGAAACCGGATGACGGGCACCCAGTTCAAGGGGTTCGGAGGGCCTGGTCAGGTCTCCGTAAACCTTTTTCTGGACCGCCCGGGCTTCCAGACTGTCTTTCAGGGCCTGTACTTTCTGGGTGGCGGCCGTCTTCAGTTCATTAATGGCAAGCCCCAGGGTTTTCTTATCCTTTGGGGCAACCCCTTTGAATTCATCGAAGAATTTGTTCACCCACCCTTTTTTCCCAAGGTATTCAATCCGAAAAGCTTCCACCGCTTCGGCATTCTCGGCAGTGAATGACGCAATCTTTTCAAGATGGCCTTTGATTTCTTCTTTCATGGGTACAGCGTTGGATGAGGAATTAAATCACCATTCGGCGCGCTTCATTCGGACGCGCCGAAAGGCAAATTTAAAACATTTGGCATTCAGTAGGCAATTTTTACTGAACTGACTGCAGCCATACCCGGACTATTCTATCGTTTCGGAGGCCAGGTCTCCCCGGGCGGGTACGGTGACGTGGTCCCTTACCCATTCCGTGCAGGATTTGAAGGATGTGAAGATATGCTCCTCCGGGATCAGGTCGGGGATGATATCTATACGCTCCATCATATACCTCGGCTGGGGCAGCACATTCACCAACAATACCTTTCTGCTACCCGATTTTTTCAGGTCTACAAGCACATCTTCCAGGGCATACAGGCCCGATTGGTCAATATATTGCATCCTGCCCATACGGATGATCACTGCAGAAGCGCTGTCCGGTATTTGCCGGGCGAGTTGCTGAAAATCGCTGGTAGAGCCAAAAAACAATGGCCCTTTGATGTGTTTGATAAACACGGCCTCCTTCAGGCGGGCCGGGAAATCTCTTTCGTCTGCCCATTCCTTTTCTTTGAGCAATGGTTTTACATCGGAACGTTCGGCCGTGAGATCGCCCATCTTTTTCATAAACATCAGGGAGGCGATCACTAACCCCACCCCCACGGCATATACCAGGTTCCATACTGATGAAAGGACCAGGACCACCAGCATGACGATCACTTCGGAACTCAGGCTGACGGGCCCCAGCTTCATATCCCTGGGCATGGCCGGAATGGCTTTCAGGCCTTTATAGTCCATGACGCCGATTCCGACGGTTACCAGGATCCCCGCCAGCACGGCTGCCGGTATCTGGGAAGCTACGGGCCCCATAGCCAGGAGGATGAGCAGTAAGAGCAGGCCTGCGATCATCCCGGATAGCCGGGTCTTGCCCCCCGATTTGATATTGACCACGGTGCGGATAGTGGCACCTGCCCCGGGAATACCCCCGAATACGGCCGCTATACTATTGCCTATCCCCTGTCCGACTAACTCCTTGTTTGGTTGGTGCCTGGTCTTGGTCATGTTGTCGGCCACCACCGAGGTGAGCAGGGAATCAATGGCCCCCAGCAAAGCCAGGGTCAGTGCCGTAAAAATGTAAGGGGCGATCCGTCCCGGATTGAATTCGGTGAATATTTCCAGCCGCGGGATGGGCAACCCTTCCGGGATCTGCTCTATAGGCCGGTAATCCAATCCCCAGGCATAGGCCACTCCCGAAACCACCACCAGCGCCACCAGGGTGCTGGGGATGAAGGTGGTAATCCGCTTGAAGCCATAAATTATAATGATGGTCGCCAATGCCAGGATTAGTTCCATCCAATTGATGTTTTGCAAAGCCCTGGGCAGTACTTTGAGGGCTCCCAATACCCCGGAGGCCTCAGAAGCCGCCAGGGTCCTGGCTTCCTTCAGGATGGCTGCATCCGTTGTTTCGCCGGCCCTTGAAATCGTTTCCTTGAAATCTTCCAGCACCAGGACACCTTCCCCGGCTTCTTCCTTGAGGATGTTCTCCAGGATGACCGCTTCGGCCTCCGGTTTGAATTGATCCACGAATTCCATGTCTTCCCTGGGATAATACCCCAGGGCGGGGAGTATCTGGGTAATCAGGATGATCACGCCTATGGCGGTCATAAATCCTGAAACCACCGGATAGGGGATATACTTGATATACTTTCCAAGGCCCAGAAGGCCAAGACCCACCTGCATGATGCCGGCAAGGAGGAAAACGGTAAGGATGGCCGGCAGCGCCTTTTCGACGTTGCCCTCGTACAAAGCGACTATCCCTGCAATGATCACCATGCTTACCGCAGTCATGGGGGCTGTGGGCCCTGAGATCTGGGTGCTGGTCCCCCCGAAAAGGGCGGCAAAAAAGCCGATAAATATAGCCCCGTAGAGCCCGGCACTCGGGCCCAGGCCGGAACTTACTCCAAAGGCGAGGGCCAGGGGCAAAGCCACAATCCCGGCAGTGATACCGCCAAAGAGGTCGCCCCTTATATGTTTAAAAAGGGTTTTCATAATTTCTTGAATTTAGTTGTTCTAATGTTTTGCCCATGGGGGTGGACAATTGAAAGGGCGTGCCCTTAGTCCAGGTGGTATATTTCCATGATGTTTTTAAGGATGCCCTCGAAATCGATTTTAAGGTCGATAAGCTTCCCGCTGTGCACATCAAATACCCAACCGTGTACCTCGAGACCGCGATCGCGGTAGGCCTTCTGAACGGCGGCTGTTTTGATCAGGTTCACGCATTGTTCCTGAACATTGAGTTCCACCAGACGGTCGTATTGTTTTTCCTCGTCGGTAATGGCACGGAGTTCCTCCCGGTGCAACCGGTATACGTCCCTGATATTGCGAAGCCAGGGGTTGAGGATCCCCAGGTCGGCCGACTGCATAGCTGCTTTGACCCCGCCGCAGGCGTAGTGCCCGCAAACCACCACGTGACTGACTTTTAGGTGTTCCACGGCATAATTTACAACCGACATCACGTTGAGGTCTATGCTGATCACCATGTTGGCGATATTCCGGTGAACAAATACGTCGCCAGGGCCCAGTCCCATTAGGTCTTCGGCCGTTACGCGGCTGTCTGAACAACCTATATAAAGAAGTTCGGGGTTTTGTCCCCGGCCAAGTTTATCAAAGAAATCGGCTTCTTCACCTAGTTTCTTGTTGATCCATTTGGCATTATTTTCGAAAACATATTTTAAATCCATGATATGTTATTTTAAGTTTTAGCCTAAAGGCAGTGGCAGGGGAAATCAGCACGCCTGTCATCCAACAGATGCTTCAACGCCACTTCCAAAATATGAAAAAGGTAGGGTAGTCCAATGGCCTGCCAGATATAAATCCGGGCCCATGCCATGCTTATGCCTTGAATTTGGGGGGAGGTAAGATGATTTCCGATAGGGGATCGGATACTAAGATCCGGTAGTAACCCAGGGGATTTGCCCTTTTTACCTGAAACAGGCTGAAATTGAAATGTAGGGGTTCCTTCAGGCATTTGGTATCGGCATCCCAGGCAGACCCCTTGGTCTGCTCCTCTTCTCCCAGGGTTAAAACCAGGGAAGTACCATATTTATCTGCCACGGTGAGCACCGCAGGAGCGATAAGGATGAATCCCCAGATCAGTAAGAGCCCTAAAGCAATTGTTGTTTTCATGCCGGTACCTTGCCTGGCAAAAATAACAGGAATACGCAAATAACCTAGTAATGAAGGATTAAAAGTCCTTGAGCATCTTCAGGTCCTTTTGAGGGATCCAGCCGGTTGAACCGTCAGCCAGTTCGATCTTTTTCCAGTCGTTCAATGTTTCAAGCACCTCAACCTTGGTACCTTCGTGCAATTTGAAGGCATCCTGGCTTCTCGTGTTGGGCTCGGATTTTACCGCGGCTTCCCCGGCGAAGATAATAGCGGGTTGATCTGCCTCATAACGCTCATATTGGATATAGGAAATCATCACGGCGGCCAGGGAGAGGACGAGGCACACCATGCTTAGAACAAATGCGAGGCGTTTATGGGAGGCATACCGGAGGAAGTAATAGGCAATGTACAACAGCACGAAGAGGATCATACAGCCTACTGCCAGGTAGGCCCACTGATCAAAGGTCATCAGGCCCGTAAACTGCGCGGTTATCCGGGAGAGGGTGGTTTTGGGGAGGGGCTCTATGTCATCCAGGGTCATGTTCCTGGCGAAGGCCAGGTTGTTTTTGATTTCAGGATCGTTGGGAGCCAGCAGCAACCCTTTCTCATAGTAGTATATGCTGGGCGCGATCTGGTTTAGTTTGTAATAGCTATTGCCGAGGTTGTAATATAATTCAGCCGAATGCATTCCGCTTTCGAGGATCTTCTGATATTTTTCCACGGCGGCATTGTAATTTCCCTGGTTGTAGTCGGCTGTGGCACTGTCAAACAGGACTTTGTTCTGGGCTAGTAGGGACCAGGCCAGGAAACACAGGATACCGCTCATCCATTTTTTCATACCTAAAGTTGTTTGTCCATTGATGAAATCACCTCGCTTGCCTTATTGTAATCCTGCTGCATCTGCACATTTGAAAACGGGCTGTAACGTGCCATCTCGCAATTGGAGAGGAGCCCGATAAAGCCTTCGGAGGTTGCGTCGTCCACCTGGCGCTCGGTCAGCAGGGAAGCAATTTTATCCTTGCTGAATTCGGAAGTCTCAATTTTCAGTTTCGCCTTGAGATAGTTATGCAGGGCTTTTTCGAGGGCAATGTAGAAAGCTTCCTTGTTCCCGAGTTCCCGCTTGGCTTTTGAGAGGTACTTCCGGGCCAGCTTGTTGGCCCTCTTAATTTTATTCCCTGCCACATCGCGGGCTATGGCTTCCCGTTTTTTGCCAAAAAGGATGGCAAACGGGATGAGCAGGAGGGGCGTGAGCAACCACAGGTAGAATTCTTTGGTAGCAAAAAACCGCAGGCTTCCTTTTGGGATAAGGTTGGGTTGAAGTTTGATAAAATGGAACTGGCTTCCCGCTGTAACCACGGATTGTTTTTCGGTGCGGACAGGGCTGGGATTCCCCGCTGTGGCTCCGGCTGTTGGCCCTTCCAGCACGTTGATCATGATCTCGTCTGACGTGAGGGTGTTGTAAGTTCCTTTATCCGGGTCGAAATAGCTGAACGAAATAGGGGGGATAGGGTACTTCCCTTTGTATGATGGGACTATTGTGTAGCTGTTGCTCACTTTTCCCTGCATCCCCGAGAGGGTGGTATGCACGTTTTCCTCAAATTCGGGCTCATATACTTCCAGGGATCCGGGAAGGCTTGGCTCGGGCAACTGGAATAATTTCAGATTCCCTTTGCCTTTTACTTCTACCAGGGCCTGCAGGGATTCTGAGGCATTCAGGTCGGTCTTGGTGGTCCGAACAGAAAAATCAAAGTCGCCAACGGCCCCTCCGAAATTCGCAGGTTTCCCTTCCTCCGGCAAGGGCTTCACCTTGATGGTCCTGCGGCCGGCTGAAACGGTCTTGTTTGCCTGGGAATAGACACGCCCGCCGAAGAAGTCCCGTTTATTGGTGGGGACTTCCACCGTAACATCCAGCGAAAGTGGCTCAATTTCCAGTTCCCCGCTTTTTTGGGGATAGAGGACGACCCTTTTAAGTACAACATAGCGGTAACTTTTGCCATCATAGGTCCCGTTTTGCACGTCGTAACGGGTTACCGGCATGTCCTGGCTCCAGAAATTATTATAGGTGGGATTGTCCAGCGGCCTGAAATTAGAAACCGTGACGGACGGGCTGACAAACAGTTTGTACACCACACTTACGGCCTCGTTCAGGTAGGGGTCGGTCTTGGATACCTCAGCGACCAGGTGCAGGCTTTCGTCCGCCACATCGTCGACGGTCATTTCGTCGTTGGGCTTATCAACGGCGGCGGTCACCTCCACTTTTTTAGGGAGGGATTTATAGGTTTGCCCGTCAATCACAATGGTTGCCTGGTCTATGGTGAAATTTCCCCTGGCGGTGGGAGCCAGGGTATAGGAATAGGTTTTCGAATAGCTTCGCACTCCGTTGATCCAGGAAGAGCTGATAGACTGGGACGGCCCCATGACCACGCGGAAGCCTTCAAAATCCGGAGGGCTAAAATTATCCCCATCCTTGTTCATGGTGAAGTCTACCCGCAGGCGTTCGTTGACGCCGAGCTTGTCCTTGCTGAGGTTCACCTCAAAGGTTACGGCATCCTTATCCTGTGCATAGCACCCGATAATCGGGAGCAAGCAGGTCACCGCTGCAAACAGGTATGTGAACAATGCTTGTTTCACCAATCTTTCTTGTTTTTAACCGGAACCCCTTTCACTTTTTGGGCGTCGAGTTTTTCCTGGACTTTGCGTTCCTCATTCTGCATAGCCTCCAGCAGGTTCTGAATTTGTTGTGGCGACAGCTGGTTGGGGCGGGGTGCCTGCTGCTGGTCCTTTTGGTCCCCGGGTTGCGGCTGCTTTTGTTTTTCCTGTTTTTCCTGCCCGTCGCCTTTTTTGTTTTCTTCCTTCTGCTGATCGCCCTGGTCGCCCTTATCACCCTGGTCACCCTGGTCTTTCTTCTGGTCCTTGTTCTGTTGCTGCTTGTTCTGGTCGTCTTTGTCCTTGTTCTGGTCCTTGCTCTGCTCTTTTTGGTCTTTCTGGTCTTTTTTGTCCTTGTCGTCGTTATTCTTTTGTTCGTTCTGCTGTTTTTTCAACATCTCTTTGGCCAGGGCAAGGTTATAACGGGTTTCCTCGTCGGTCGGATCGTTTCGGAGCGATTCTTTATAAGTGTCCACGGCCTTTTCATATTCCTTGTTTTTCATAAAGACGTTGCCCATATTGTGGTAAGCCTGGTGTTTCGCGGCCTTGTCCGTGGCGGTTTCTCCGGCTTGTTTAAACCTGCCAAAAGCTTCACTGTAGCTTTCGTTCTCATACAGGGCATTGCCGAGGTTGTAGGGCGCCACGGCATTTTCACTGCTTTTGGAGATGGCCTTCCGGTATTTGCCTTCTGCGCTGACGAACTGGTCCTGTTCCAGGTCCTTATTGGCCTCCCAGGTGATCTCCTTTGACTCCTGTAAGGCCTTTTCGGCCACCTGGGTATCCGTTGTCTGGGCCCTTATGGCAAAGGGTATGCCCCCCATCCACAGGGTTAGCAATACGATCTTATTCCGCGACACTTTCATTTTCATTTTCGTTAAACAGATTCAGGCGTTTCAGCCATTGAGTTTTGCGTTCCAGCAGGAAGATATCGAGGAAAAGCAGGAATAGCCCGATCCCGAGAAACCATTGGAACTGGTCTTTGAATTCTGCAAATTGCTTCGCCTCGAATTCCTTCTTGTCCATCTGGTTCAACCGGTCCTTGATATAGGCGATGGCTTCTTCGGTGTTCGCCCCGTTGATGTATTCCCCGTTCCCGTCATCGGCAATCTCTTCCAGCATGGGCTCGTCGAGACGGGTAATAACCACCTCCCCTGCTTCGTCTTTTTTCAGGCGTTCCACCACCCCGTTCCGCTTTATTGGGATTGGCCCGCCCTTCTCTGTACCCACACCGATGGTATAGATCCGGATCCCTTCGTCCACGGCTTTCTCCACAGCATCTGAAACGGAGCTTTCGGAATGGTCTTCCCCGTCTGAAACGATAAACAACACCCGGTTCGTCTGGTCCTCGTCATTAAAATAAGTGGATGCCAGGTCAATGGCGTCCCCTATTGCGGTGCCCTGGGAAGAGAGCATATCGGTATTCATACTCTGGAGGAACATCTTGGCGGCCCCGTAGTCTGTGGTAATGGGTAATTGTGGATAGGCCTGCCCGGCGTAAGCGATAATCCCGATCCGATCGCTTCCCAGGGAGTTGATGATTTCCGAAACCAGGCGTTTGGCTTTTTCCAGCCGGTTGGGGGCTATATCTTCGGCGAGCATACTCTTGGATACGTCCACAGCAAACACAATGTCTACCCCTTCCCGCTTAACGGTTTCCAATTTCGTGCCAATTTTGGGGTTCACCAGGCCCAGGATCAAAAAGGATAAACCGGCCAGGAGGACGAGAAATTTAAGCCCTGCCTTAAAGTTGGAGATGTTCGGGGCCAGCCTCTTCAGCAGCTGCGGTTCTGAAAAGCGTTTCTGCACCTTCTTTTTCCAGATCTGCTGGCCGATATAAAGGACCACCATGATCGGAATGATGAACAACAGGTAAAAATATATTTTCTCGTCTAACTGAATCACTTTCTACTCATTCGGTTTCTGGTTTCCCACCCATTAAATCTAGATAAAACTTCTGTATAAGGTTTGGCGCAATAACCATTCCATTAGCAATAACCCCCCTGCCAGCAAAACCCAGGCCCTGAATTTTTCCTCGTAGCGGTAGTATTTGAATTCTTCGATCTCGGTTTTTTCCAGTTTGTTGATCTCCTCGTATATCGCCTCCAGTTTGGCGTTGTCCGTGGCCCTGAAATATTGTCCCCCGGTGACCCTGGCAATATCCTTGAGCAAGGGCTCGTCAATCTCCACCTGCCTCATTCCGTACCGGAACGATCCATCCGGGTTATAGGCAATGGGCGAAAGGGCATTCCCGTTGGTCCCCAGCCCGATGGTGTAGGTTTTTATGCCGAATTCCACGGCCAGGTCGGCGGCCGTCCTCGGCTCAATAAACCCGGAATTATTTACCCCGTCTGTAAGTAGGATAATCACCTTGCTTACCGCCTTGCTTTCCTTTAAACGGTTAACAGCGGTTGCCAGGCCCATCCCAATAGCTGTCCCGTCGTTGAGTTGCCCGTATGTAATCTCCCGCAAAGCATTTAATACGATAGACTTATCGCTGGTAATTGGGGTTTTGGTATAGCTTTCCCCCGCGTAAGCGACCAGGCCAATCCGGTCATTAGGCCTTTCCTGAATAAACTGGGCGGCCACCTCTTTCAGGGCGGCCAAACGGTTCGGTTTCAGGTCGCGGGCCAGCATACTGGAAGAAACATCTATTGCCATGACGATATCAATCCCCTTGGTGGTTTTGGTATGCGTGGATATGTCCTCTGTTTGGGGACGTGCCATGGCCACGATAATGGCGGCCAGCGCCAGGAGCCGCATCGCAAATAACAATGGTTTCAGGCGTGGAAGCAGGGAATCACCCGCAAAACCCCGGGTACTGGAAATCCTCAGGGACGGGGTGGCCTGTTTATGCTTCAGCATATACCAGACCAGCGCCAGCGGCAGCAGCAACAACAGCCAGAAGAACCCGGGATTTGCAAATTCGATATTTTCCAGCATTTATACCTGTGTTTTAACGTCTATAGAATTGGCTATCCGCTCCACCATCTCATTGGCGTACGGATCGTTTTCCAGCCAGGAGAGCACCACCCTTTGCTCGAAGCCCTTCCCGCCAAAAAGGTAGATGGCATACCTTCCTTTTTGAGGGGTCTTGGAGCCTTCTTTAAAAAATGTCCCGCTCCCATACACCTTCATCCCGGTTACCCCGGTCATGGTGGTGTATTGTTCCTGTTTCGTAATAAGGTTTTTCGCCCCTTTTTTCTCAAACTCCTTAAGTACCGCGTCTATTGCCGCATCGTAGTCCGGATCTTTTTGCGGGTCAATCGTCATGGAAGTCGCCCCAACCACAAACCAATTGTTGGGACTGGAATAGCTGAAATCCTGGATTTCCCTGGCCCCTTCCCCGGCAGCCGCTTTGGCGTCCGCCGAATCCCTCAGGAGGACTTCCGGCGTTTGCAGGTTGATAGGGGGGTATCCGTAACTGCTGTTCACCCATTCCCCCTCCAGGAGTGACTTGCTCGGATGGCCCAGAAGGCTGTCCCGCACATAGCCGAACCCAAAATACGAAACGGCGAGTCCCCCGCCCAGGAGGAGTAACCCCAGCACAGCGGCAGCTACGATAACATATTTTCGTTTCTTACGGCGGTGCTGCACCATTTCCTGATACTCCTCCTGTTGCTCCAATTCCTCTTCCGTGGGTTGGGGAAGGGCCTCGTGGGTTTGGGTAACCAGCTGCTCCACCGCCTTGCGGTCTTGCTCGGCAGCCGCCGTGGCCGGTTTAGACTTGGCGAATTTCACCAGGTCGGCCGTTTCCAAAATCTTCCTGAACTGAAAAATGCTCTGGTCGTCCAGTTTAAGTTCTCCCGCGTCCTTCAGGAGTTGCAGCTTGTCGATAAGCTGTGAGGTGGTGCTTTCCAGGGCCGTGACATGCACATCCTCCTCCAGGTAAGAGCGGACGATGCCCGTGAGTTCCGTATAATACTGTTTGAACTCATCCTGGATGAGGTATTTCGAATGTTCCAGGCGTTTTAATTCAATCAGGGCCCGGTCATAGGGTGGCAGCAGGGCTACTTTTTCCTCCTCCGTAAGCGGCTTTTTCCTCAGTACGAACCAATAGAATAACCCCCCTGCCAACAGGAGCCCGGCAAGGATATATAAAATGAGTTTCCAGGTTCCGGCATTGCTTTTTTCAACGCCCATCAGGGGTTTGATGTCGTACATTTTCTGGGTAAGTGTATCTACAGGCACCGTTGCCACCCGGACTTGCAGGGAGTCTGTAAAATACCCTTTCCCGTCGATCTCGATCCTCTGGGTGGGCAACAGGTAATTCCCCGAGTCGAATTGGGTAAGGGCGTATGTTTTCTGGAGAGTCATCCGGTCCTTGTTACGGGTGGTATCTGTCACGTACGCTTCCACCGTTTCCAGGGGGGAGAAGGTTTGCCCTTCAGGAAAGATAACGGTAGCGGCCGTATCGGCTTCCACCTTCACTTTAAACTTAATTTGTTCGCCGATTTTAATGGCATTCGTGTCAATTTCAGAAGACACCCTGGGAAGTTCCTGCCCGAGGAGGGGGATGCCATAAAGCATCAGCATGGTAGTCAAGGCCACGGGCATTTTCAGGATACTGGCGATTTTAGAATGCATTTTCTGATTTTTCATTGGTTACCCCCTTTGCTTAAAATAGCCCAATAACTTTTTGACATAGCTTTCGTCTACCCGGCAATTCAGGGTGCCGCAACCCGATTTGGTAAAACTTTCGCTGAAATACCGTACCCGTCTCCTGATAATACTTCGCGTAACCGTCGCGCACCCTTCCGGGATTGGGTGTTCACCAATTGCAGGGCCCCGCTTTCTGCGTCCATCATTTGCACGACCCCCAGATTGGGAATATGCTCTTCCCGCTCATCATAAACCCGTATCCCGGTAACATCGTGCTTGTTCCCTGTGATTTTCAGGGTGTGCTGGTAGTCGTCCGCCATAAAATCGGACAACACAAAGACAATGGCCTTCTTTTTCATCACATTGGTGAGGAACTTCAGGGCCCCCGCAATATCGGTTTCCTTGCTTTCCGGAGTAAATTCGAGCAATTCACGGATGATCCTGCAGGATGTGGCTTTTGCCTTTTTTTGGTGGGATAAATAGCTCTACCTTATCTGAAAAGAGGATCAGGCCCACCTTGTCGTTATTCTGCATGGCCGAAAAGGCAAGGGTGGCTGAAATCTCGGTAATGATCTCCTTCTTGAACTGGTTTTCCGTCCCAAAAAGGGCCGAGCCGCTGATATCGGCCAGCAACATCATGGTGAGTTCCCGTTCCTCCTCGAAAACCTTTACAAATGGTTCGTTGTAACGGGCGGTGACGTTCCAGTCTATGGTGCGCACATCGTCTCCGAACATGATACTGGCGCACCTCGCTGAAGGTCATCCCTCTCCCTTTGAAGGTAGAATGGTACTCCCCTCCGAAAATATGGTCGGAAAGACGACGCGTCTTTATTTCAATCTTGCGTACTTTCTTAAGTAATTCCTTGGTATCCATCCGGGTTCAGGGGTAAACGTTCGTGCCCAAAGTGTATCTTTGGACCTGCAACCACCACCAGCTGAAGTTCTAGGGAACTTCAATCTCGTTGACGATCCGGTTGATTATTTCTTCGGAAGTAATGTTTTCTGCCTCGGCCTCATAGGTAATACCGATCCTGTGGCGCAATACATCGTGCACCACCGCCCGTACATCCTCGGGAACAACGTACCCCCGGCGTTTTATAAAGGCATAGCACTTGGCAGCATGCGCCATATTGATACTGCCCCTCGGGGAAGCCCCGAAGCTGATCAGCGGTTTCAAGCTGATCCAGGTCGTATTTCTCAGGATAACGGGTGGCAAATACCAGGTCGAGGATATACTTTTCGATCTTTTCATCCATATAAACCTCGCGGACCGCATCCTGTGCACTTAGCACTTGTTTGAGGCTCACAACGGGCTTTACCTGCTCCAGGACCCCGAGTAGGTTTTGGCGAATGATCAGTTGCTCCTCGTTCATTTTGGGATAGTCGATCACCGTTTTGAGCATAAACCGGTCTATCTGGGCTTCAGGCAGGGGATAGGTACCTTCCTGTTCCACGGGGTTTTGAGTGGCCAGGACGAGGAAGGGAGGTTGCCAACGGGAAAGTTTCATCCCCTATGGTCACCTGCCGTTCCTGCATGGCTTCAAGAAGGGCCGACTGCACTTTGGCGGGAGCCCGGTTGATTTCGTCGGCGAGGACAAAGTTGGCGAAGATGGGCCCTTTTTTAATTGAAAAATCGTTCACCTTCATATTGTAGATCAGGGTCCCGATCACGTCGGCAGGCAGCAGGTCCGGTGTAAATTGTATCCTGCTGAAGCTGCCTTTCATCGCTTTGGCAAGGGTGGTGATCGCAAGGGTTTTAGCAAGCCCCGGGACACCCTCCAGCAAGATATGCCCTCGTCCCAGCAGCCCTATGAGCAAGCGTTCCACCATGTGTTTCTGGCCCACGATGGCCTTGTTCATCTCCAGCATTAGTAGATCGATAAAAGCGCTTTCCTGGGCAATTTTCTCATTCACCGCGCTAATATCAACGGCCGTATTTTCTTCCATAAATTTCTATTAGTAATTGTGTTTCAATAGGTTGGTTTCTTGTTATGGCGAAATTCAAAATTAATTTATTTAATGGCTGTTAATGATTGGTTAAAAAATCCGGAAAGGCCCAAGTTTTATGAAGGATTTAAGGGATTATATTTCATATTTTCACCCAGGCACCCAAACCTTCAGATAGATCGGAAAGAAACTCATTTCCGTCCTGTATTCGCAAAAAATGCCTGATTGGTAAATCCGAACACCCGTTCAGAAATTGACACTAAAACCATTGACACCTGATACGAAATGAAACCATCATCAAATACCCTGCTCACTCAATTTTCGCGTATAATTGCCGGGACCATGACCTGGGGCAGCTGGGGGAAGAGATTTTCGCGGGATGAAATGGCTTCCCTGATGCGCCATTGCCTCGAGGTGGGGATCAACACCTTTGATCACGCGGATATTTATGGAGGGTACACCAACGAAGCAGGCTTCGGGGAGGCCCTGGCACATAGCAGGATCGCCCGGGAACAGATTCGACTTATCAGTAAATGCGGGATACAATATGTATGCGATGCCAGGGAAAATAAGGTAAAGCACTATGATTACAGCACCGAATACATTATTTGGTCGGCAGAACAGTCCCTGACGAATTTAAAAACAGACTACCTGGACCTCTTCCTGCTCCACCGCCCCAGCCCGCTTATGAACCCGGAAGAAATCGCAAAAGCTGTGGCCCATTTACGTAATTCCGGGAAGATCAGGCATTTCGGGCTCTCCAACTTTACCCCCTCCCAAGTGGCGCTTATAGAATCGGCAATACCCGTTGAAGGGAATCAGGTAGAGATCTCCCTTACAGCTAGACAGCGCCCTATCCGACGGCACCCTGGACGACTGTCTAATACACGGCAGGCTCGCTATGGCCTGGAGCCCCCTGGGAACCTATTTTAAAGAACAGGATGAAAAAAGTGATCGTATCCGAGGGGTTATGTCTGTGTTCAGGGATAAATACCAGGCCAGTGACATGCAACTGCTACTGGCCTGGCTACTGAAACATCCGGCCAGGGTATTCCCGGTACTGGGCAGCACGGATAAGGCCCGCCTGGAAGAGGCCGTAAAAGCAACGCATATTGAACTGGAACTTGAAGACTGGTTTGAGCTGCTCACGGCGGCACAAGGCCACAAAGTTCCCTGAAAACCCGACCCATGAAAAAAACAGCATTGATTACAGGAGCCAGCAGCGGGATCGGCCGGGCCACAGCCCGGTATTTTGCCCAGCAAGGTCTTCGCCTGGTCATCTGCGGCCGACGGAAAGAACGCCTGGAGGAACTGCAAAAGGAAATTTCGGAGAAGACCGAGGTCTATATGCTTCGTTTCGACGTCCGGGACCGGGATGCCGTTTTCGGGGCCATAGGGTCTCTCCCGGATCCTTTTTCCACCATCGACATTTTGATCAACAATGCCGGGAATGCCCACGGGCTGGACCCCATCGAACGGGGAAATACGGACGACTGGGATGCCATGCTGGATATCAATGTGAAGGGATTGCTCTATGTGACCAAAGCGGTATTGCCACAAATGGTTGCTCGAAAATCGGGGCATATCATTCATATCGGTTCCACCGCGGGAAAGGAAGTATACCCCCGGGGGAACGTATATTGCGCCAGCAAACACGCTGTGGACGCGATCAACCAGGGTATGCGGATAGATCTGAATGCCTATGGGATTCGGGTGGGGGCCGTGAACCCGGGAATGGTGGAAACCGAATTCAGCGAGGTGCGTTTTAAAGGCGATACGGAGAAAGCCGCGAAAGTCTATGAGGGATTCCAGCCCCTGCTGCCTGAAGACGTGGCCGAGATCATCTATTTTGTGGTCAGCCGGCCGCCCCATGTAAATATTGCCGACCTGGTTGTGATGGCAACCGACCAGGCGAGCAGTACAATAGTGAACAAGCAACTATGATCAACAAACGCCTCCTGGTTAAAAACCTTCTTGCCCATAACGACGAAAATAGTTTTTATGACAAGAAACGGTTTATCAGTATAGGCGAACGCGAGGGGAAAGCCAAGTTTTTGAAGCACGTATGCGCCCTGGCCAACAGCAATCCCAAAAATAATTCCTTTATCGTTGTAGGGGTGGAGGATGAAGACAACAAGATCGTGGGAGTCGATTTCTTTGACGACAGCAAGATCCAAAACCTCGTAAATGCCTACCTGGATAATCCGCCCCTGATCTCCTATGAAAATATCCCGTTTCCGCACCTGCCCGAGGGAAAAGTGGTGGGGTTGGTGACCATCCGATCCAATGGGAAAATTTGTTCCCTGAAGAAGAACATCTGGAAGTATTACGGGGGGGCCGTTTTTTTCAGGGAAGGGAGCATCAGCCTCCCCAAGGCCTATGACATCCGGCTGAAAGATATTAACTCCGCCACCGTGGCGACCATTGAACAGCACGCCCGTAACAATATCGAACTCACCCTGGACGGGGTGATCGACTTTATGAATAACCGCCACAAGGACCTCCCGAGCAGCTACAAGGTGTTTAAGGAACAATTCGTGGTTTGCTGGGCGGGAAACCAGAAGAAAGTGAAGGGGGACGTCTATTATTCCCGGGTGGATATCGAACTTATAAACGAACAGGTTAAATTATTTTATTCGGCCCTGGACGAAATTTCCATCAGCTATGGCGATGATTCCTTCGGGATTGTAGAATATGTGCACCTGGGACTGGGGGAGCTGAAGTACTATCCGATGGAAAAAGTGAACATCCTGTTCCACGAAAACGGCACCTACCAGATCAAGAGCGACCTCATCTTTGACCCGCCGTCCTTTGACAGGAAAACCCTCCATCATATTTTCAACACGAACAATACCCTGCTCGACAAGCTCAAGAAAGGAATCCCTTTCCGCCCCTCAGAAAAAAAAGACATGAAGCACTTGCCGGCAACCCACCTGATCTGTTATCTGAACGGCTTTGAGGAAGCCAGGGAGCAGATGGAAGCCTCCCGGGCCCTGCTGAAAGATTACGACGACGACATCTATCAATCCCTGAAGGAATCGCTCAGGATTATCCGCAAAGTGAAATACAGTTAACCCCTGGATAACCACAGGGTCTGGTAGGGGTGTAATGGCAGGAGCCCGCTGCTGCGTTTAATTTCGTTCCCGCCGATCAGATCGGTTATTTTGTTCCCTTTCATATAACCCAGCCTGGCCACTAACCCGGTATCCACTACATGCTCTTGTTGGTTAAAATTACTGAGCATCAGAATCCCCTCGCCCCCGGTGTCGGTTCGTTCATAGGCCAGGATATGGGGGTTGCCGGTATCGTGTAGCTGCAGGTTATTTTGATCTGCCAGGACCGGAAATTTTTTCCGCAAGGCGATCAGGTGCCTCAAGCGCGTGAAAACTTCCGAAGCCGGGGAATTCCCAGCATCAACCTGGGACACCGAGTCCCAATTTTGCTTCGGCCGGTTTGCCCACCGGCTGTCCTGCCTTTTAACGGATCGCCCAGATAGGAATAATCGTTCAGGGTGGCAATCTCGTCCCCTGCGTAGATCAGGGGAATGCCGCCTATGGATAAAATGATGGCATGCAGGAGGATGATTTTATCGATGGAGGTTCTGATTCGTTCGGGATCCCCGGTCTCCAGGGCTGTTTCCAGGCCCAGGAGCGAAGCTGCACTGCCCGTGATGCGCCCGTCACCTGATCGGGGGTTATACATAAAAATCTGGCCCCGGGCAGGCGACCAGGCCAGTCGCTGCCCGAAGTAGTCGAGGAGAAAACGTCTGTGGTGTAAGCGGATCCCAGCCCATGCTCCGGATCAGGTCGTCATCATATCCCAGGCCAATGTCGTCATGGCAGCGGATATAGTTGATCCAGGTACAGGGGTCCGGTTTCGGGGACATGTTTTTCAGGCTAGTCGCACAGGAGTCCGGTTTTTCCCGTAGCTATGGAATTCCAGAGCAGGGCCATGAGGGATGCATTGTAAGCGATTTCACATTCGTTCCCTTCCAGGATCCCTTCCCCGAAATACCGAAGGATGTCTCGAGGGGCCACGATGGCTTCAGCCAGGAGCACCACCCCGGGGGCTACCACCTGCAGGCAAAGCCGGAACAGAGCTATCAGGCGGTGGGCTTCCGGCAGGTTCTGGGAATTCGTCCCCAGTTTTTTCCAGAGGAATGCCAGGGCGTCAAACCGCAGAATATCAACCCCGAAGTTCGCCTTTTCCACCAGGTTGGTCAGCATGGCCATAAAGACCTTCGGATTCGTATAATTGAGATCCCACTGAAAACTATTGAACACGGTCATCACCCAGCGGCCCATTCTCCGGATGCCAGCTGAAATTCCCGGGGGCGCTCTGAGGGAAGATTTCCGGCATGGTCCGCTCAAAGGCGTCGGGCATTTCCCGGTCCGGATAGGTATAGTAATACGCCTGGTATTCAGGGTCCCCCTGCGCGGCCTTTAGCGCCCAGGGATACTCGTTTGAGGTGTGATTGACCACGAAGTCGAGCATCAGGAACATCCCGCGGCCCCGCATGGCCTTGTAAGGGCCAGCAAATCTTCCCGGCAGCCAAACCGGGGGTCGATATCGGTATAGCTATTCACGGCATACCCGCCGTCATTCTCCCCCTCAGGACGGGTGGTAAGGGGCATGAGATGTAAGAAGGTAACGCCCAGTTTCTCGAAATAAGGGAGTTTGTCCAGAAGGCCTTTCAGGTTCCGCTGAAGTGATCCACATACAGTTGCATCCCAACGAGTTTTCGGACTGGTACCAGTTCCCCCCTGCTAACCTCTGCTGGTCCTGGCTCTTTAATTCTGTGGGGCGGATTTCAAAAAGTTTGGAAAGCAGGCCCATAAGCTTTTGTGAAGGCCGGGGCGTATTGTTTTTGGGGATACAGTGAAAAGAAAAGGTACTGTATCAAGCCTAGGTTGGCGGTCAGCCGCCTTCCGGAACGGCGCCGGGGTCTGCTGCCTTATTATCGGAAAGCTGCCCGAAAAAAGTAGTCTTTGTAGGGCAGCCTGGTTCATATGAATGTCTGTAATTGTTCCAGGTCTGGCAAGGATTCTATTGCGCCGTACTTAGTGGCGGTAATGGCACCGGCCCGGTTAGCCAGGGCGATCATCGCACCAGTGGGCCGTCCTTTTCAGAATAGTTGTCCGGATCGCCATCCGGCAAGCTGGTACAGCAAACAACCGATAAAGGCGTCTCCGGCCCCGGTGGTATCAACGGGGTTATTTTAATGCTGGGAATGGTTTTCCTGCCATGGGGGCCGCTGAGCATGTGCCTTCGGATCCCAGGGTTATCGGTGATAATGCGAGGGCCATCTTCGTGCAGGGCCCGCAGGCTGCTTGAAGGTCTACCTTGCCGGAAAGGATCCTGGCTTCCTCCAGGCTGAATTTGCACAGGTGTGCTTTTTTTAGGAAAGGCTGGCATTTCTGAATGAATTCCTGTTCCTGATTCTTCCAGAGGTCATGTCGGAAATTCGGATCAAAGCAAATAAAAGCTCCCGCTTGGAGGCATCAGATAAATATTGGTGGTAGGCCTTCTCCAAAGGCCCGCCCATCAGCGCCGTAGCCGCCCCGAAGTGGAGTGATGTTACCCCCAAATAATTTTTTCACCTCTGGATCATAGGTCAATTCACGGTCTGCCCCGCGACTGAATATAAAATCGCGCTCTCCATCCTCGGCCAGGGAAACAAAGGCGAGGGTGGTAAAAATGTCGGACTGTTGCGCATATCGGATATCCACCCCGCAGGCCTGCAGGGTATTCAGCAGGTATTTCCCGAAAGGGTCGTCCCCCACGCTCCCGATAAAACTGCTGCTGCCCCCGAGCCTCGCAATTGCACAGGCTACGTTTGCGGGCGCCCCCCCGGCTTTTCTGTTAAATTCCCTGGCCTTGCTGAGGTCGCTACCCTGTTTTTCACCTACGAAGTCAATCAGGGCCTCGCCTATGCAATAAACGGTTTTCATAATGAGGGAAATGCTTGGAATAGCCAATGTAACCAGAATCCCATGTGCCTCCAAAAAATTATTCGGAATTGTGCAATGCAATGCAGCCCGCACCCTTTCCAACGCCGTGGAGGGGAGGCCGGGGAATCAAATAGCAGGCCCGGGTATGGGATTCCAAACTCTAATTCCGACTTTTGTAGCATGAGGACATTGGTAATCGGTGACATTCACGGGGGCCTCCGGGCCCTGGAGCAACTGCTGGACCGCGCCGGCGTTAGTCCGGATGACCGGATTATATTCCTCGGGGATTATGTGGATGGCTGGAGCGAAGCCGTGGAAACGGTTAATTTTCTAATCGATTTTAAAAGGAGGCATCCCTGTGTCCTGCTGCGCGGTAACCACGACGCCCTGTGCGACGACTGGCTTCGGGATGGCAGGGACAACCCCATGTGGTTTCAACATGGGGGGCTGGCCACGATACGTTCTTACAAGCGGTGGTGCAAGGAGATCCGACCGGTTCATATGGAATTCTATGAGAGCCTCGAGAACTACTATCTGGACCAGGAGGACAGGCTATTCCTGCATGCCGGATTTACAAATATGAAGGGAGTTGAATACGAATATCTGGATACTTCCTTTTACTGGGATCGAACGTTATGGGAGTTGGCGCTCTCCCTGAATCCGGAGCTTGCGGAAACGGACCCAAACTTTCCCCAGCGGCTTACCCACTACAGGGAAATCTACATAGGGCATACCCCGGTCACCCGAATTGGGCAGACCACACCGGTACGGGCCGCCAATGTATGGAACATGGATACCGGGGCTGCCTTCCGGGGTCCCCTGACGGCAATGGATATCGATACCAAGGAAGTTTGGCAGAGCGATCCGGTACATACCTTATATCCCGGGGAAGCCGGCCGTAATTGAAATTTGTTAAAGTAATTGAGATTTTTTAACGATATTATTGACGAACTTTGAAAAAAATCATTCATGTCCGATAAAAATATACGATTGGAGGTTATGCAGGCCATAGAGCACCATGTAGAAGATTCTATGGGTTCCTTCCTGATCCCCATCGATGAAATATGGCAACCGTCCGATTTTCTTCCCGATTCGCGCGATGATGGATTTCTGGATGCCGTAGAGCAACTGCGCGAAGAATCCAGGGAACTGGGCTATGATCTCTGGGTGACCCTGGTGGGCGATACCATTACGGAGGAGGCCCTTCCCACTTACGAATCCTGGCTCATGGACGTGGAAGGCATCAGCCAGCAAGGCGCCGAACCCAACGCCTGGTCTAAATGGGTACGGGCCTGGACAGCAGAGGAAAACCGCCATGGCGATGTGCTAAATAAATACCTCTACCTGTCTGGCCGAGTGAATATGCGGGAAGTGGAGGTGTCCACCCAGTACCTGTTGAACGATGGGTTTGACATTGGGACCGACCGGGATCCTTACAAAAATTTTGTCTACACCACCTTCCAGGAATTGGCGACCAATATATCGCACAAGAGGGTAGGCCAGATGGCCAAGAAACAAGGCAACGCACTGCTTGGCAAGATGTGCAATATCATAGCGGGCGATGAGATGCGGCACCACCTGGCATACCGGGAGTTTGTGAGGCTGATCCTCGAGCAGGACCCGGATGGTTTAATTCTTGCCTTTGCCGATATGATGAAAAGGAAGATCGTAATGCCGGCCCACCTGCTCAGGGAATCGGGCGGCAGTATGGGCAAGACTTTCGAGAACTTCGCAAACTGCGCGCAACGCCTGGGCGTTTACACCTCCAGGGATTATATTGATATCTTGTCAAAACTCAATGAAAACTGGAAAATAGACCAGGTCCGGGGCCTTTCAGACGAAGGCGAGAAAGCCAGGGATTACCTTATGAAGCTGCCCGCCAGGCTCGAGCGCATCGCGGAACGCATGGCCCTCCCTAAAGACCACTACCGCTTTAAGTGGGTAACGGCCAATGGGATGTTGTAGATAGCTTCTAAAGTTTCCCGTGCTTATGTTCATCCTGCCATCGCGCCAGTGCCCTCCATTTTCCCTCAAAGGCCATACGGGCCTGCATAGGCCAGGAAGCAGGATCGTGTACGTGAAACCGGTCACCCCCGGAATCGAGGACTTCCCGGCATTTTGCAACCGGTGTTTCAGATAATGTTTTCCAGGTTTTGATATCAAAATTATGGAATAGGCCTTCGATTTTGGGGCCAATCCCTTCCACCAGCTTCAGGTCGTCCTGTTTGATTCGACGCCCGAATGCCGCTTTAGCTGCTTTGGGATCAAAAAGAAAGGCCTTTTTCCCGGCAGGGGCCTCCGGGCCTGCAACATTTTCCCGGCATTGGGCCAATTCAATTTCTAACTGGGTTTGCTTTTCCTGAAGGGCTTCCAATTCGTCTGGCTCCACCCCGGCACGGTCTTTCCTTAGCCCGAACCAGTATCCCAGGAGGGCACCGGCAATACACGATAGAAGCGGGATGATCCAACTCCAGAAATAGATAGTAGCGAGTTCCATATGTTATGTTTTTGGAAAGAACCATGCGGCCAAACGAAGTTGGGGAACATAAACCGGGGTCCGGGAATTCCCTCTCCCCCCCAAATCCATGCCGGGGACCCGAATGCGGGGAAGCAGGCGGAAATTTGCGTGGTTGGTTGGCTTTATCATGTTTCACATGGTTAGGCAAATGCCTTATACAAGGTAGTAAATTTTCCAATATGGCACTGTTCAGAACATGAATCAACTCCTGAAGGAGACACCCCGGAATATATTTTGTCTCCGCTTATAGGCCTATCCATTCCGCTTATACACTATTTTACCCCATCGGTATAATTCTGCTGGATAATTGCAGGGAGAATAGCCATCTTAGTACCTGGAAAATCATTCCAGCCCTATTCTTCCCGGGCAACATACCGGTTGACGGCAGGGCAATGCTTTTTCCTTTTACTTTCTATTAGTTAGTTTGGTTTGTTTTAAATCCCGTTACCGTTAGTTGTCCGCCGGTAGCGGGTTCTTTTTGTGGGAGGGATCACCCGGCTATACAGGATTGGTGGGAAAGTATACAGGAAAGTTCGCAGGCGGCAAAAATTAGCTTTACAATCGGGTTTGGATTTTGTATCTTTAAAAGGCAATTGAAAGAGAACACTTTAGGCGTGAAAAGACATATCAAAGGATTTTTTCAATTCTGTTGCATGGTCCTAATTTTGGGATTGCAGACTTTGCTGAGCGGCAGCTGGAATACCGGTGAAACCCATAAAGGCGCGTTTAACGGGACTTCTGAAAATCCCTGAAGCCTGCTGGATAAGGCCTTACCTTTAAGTTTGAGTTAGTTTAGATATGCCGCTTCCCCGGGGGTGCCAAGACCCTGGGGAAGCGGTTTTTTACAGCTCAAAACGGATTCCCTGGGCCAGGGGTAATTCGGTAGTGTAGTTGATGGTGTTCGTTTGCCTCCTCATATACAGCTTCCAGGCATCAGAACCGGATTCACGCCCCCCTCCGGTTTCTTTCTCCCCTCCGAATGCCCCACCGATTTCGGCACCTGAAGTTCCGATGTTGACATTCGCTATCCCGCAATCACTCCCGCTTGCAGAAAGAAAGGTCTCGGCCTCCCGGAGGTTGTTGGTCATGATAGCCGAGGAAAGGCCCTGGACCACCCCGTTTTGGATGGCGATGGCATTTTCAAGCGGACCCTGGTATTTCAAAAGATAAAGAATGGGGGCGAAGGTTTCTTCCTGCACGATTTCATAGTCTGGTTGGGCCTCGGCAATGGCGGGTTTTACGTAGCAGCCGCTCTCATATCCAGCCCCGTCAAATACGCCTCCCTCAATCAGGAATGTACCGCCTTCATCCTTTATTTTTTTGAGGGCAGCCTTATAACGGGCAACGGCATCCGTATCGATAAGGGGCCCTACATGATTGGTTTCATCCAGTGGATTTCCGATCCGCAACTGGCCATATGCTTCCGCAAGGGCCTTTTTAACAGTGTCGTAGACAGATTCGTGTATGATGAGGCGCCTGGTAGAAGTACAACGTTGCCCTGCGGTACCCACGGCGCCGAATACCGCCCCGATAACCGTCATTTTGATATCGGCATCCGGGGTCACGATGATCGCATTGTTTCCTCCCAGTTCCAATAGGGATTTCCCAAGCCTGGCGGCCACTGCCTGTGCCACTATTTTTCCCATCCGGATAGAACCCGTGGCGGAAACCAGGGCTACCCGTTTATCATGCGTCAGGTATTCCCCCACCTTGTAATCTCCGTTGATCAGGCAGGAAATCCCTTCCGGCAGGGCATTCGCCCGGAATACTTCGGCGGCGATCCGCTGGCAGGCCACCCCGCACAAGGGGGTTTTTTCCGAAGGCTTCCAAACGGTGACATCACCGCAAACCCATGCCAGCGCAGTATTCCAGGCCCATACGGCAACCGGAAAATTAAACGCTGAGATTATACCCACTATCCCAAGGGGATGGTATTGCTCATACATCCGGTGGCCCGGCCGCTCGGAATGCATCGTAAGCCCATGCAGCTGGCGGGAAAGCCCCACGGCAAAATCACAGATGTCGATCATTTCCTGGACCTCCCCCAGGCCTTCCTGATAGGATTTTCCCATTTCGTAGGATACCAGTTTCCCCAGGGGTTCCTTCAGCATCCTCAGTTTATCCCCGAATTGGCGGACAATGTCCCCGCGCTGGGGGGCCGGCATACTCCTCCAAACCACGAATGCCTTCGAGGCCGCCCTGAGGGCACGTTCGTAATCGTCCCGGCTACTGCCCCGGACTTCTGCGATCAGTTCCCCGTCTACAGGGGAGATGGATGGGATAATGGTTCCGGAGGCAAAGCTATCGGATCCGGTGGAGGTGCCATCGTTCATGGCAAGGATCCCCAGTTGTTCGAGGGCTTCAGGAATTCCCGCCCGGGCAGTTGATACTGACATATATAAAACTTTTTGAATTCAGATTGTTATATTTTTTTGCAAAACTACAAATATTCCCTAGTCCGGCCCGGTAACTTCCGGGCATTAATCTAAAGCGACGGGTTACAAGAAGTTGATCAGGATAAGCGCGAGTACAGCGGGCAGGCCCTGAATGTAAGAAGATCTTACGGTCTGCCGTGAGGGCCCCGAAAACCCCGGCTATTACAACGCAACAAAGAAAGAAAGCGGCGATTCGTGGCCCCACATCCCGTCGCCAAGGAAAAGGGACCATCCCAGGCCGGCAGCCAAAAAACCGTTGTACAGACCCTGATTGGCAGCCATCGGGCGTGTGGGTTCAAAGAGTTCGGGGGGAAATTTTTAAAGACCTTCTTTCCCCTGGTAGTCCATGCGAACATCTCGAACCATAGGAAGTAAAGGTGGAGCAAGATAACCAGGCTGATAAGGATTTTAAGGAGGAGGTACATCTTGGAATCGGTATTAAAAGCTCTTCCCGCCAGGCATTAGTCCTGGGCCACGAACCGTGGGTCAGCTGCCATGACCGTACCGCAGTTATCGCAAGACCTAAGGCTTTCGGAATTGTAGAAATGTTCAAAGTGCTTCAGGAAATCCTTTTCTATATCCTCCAGGGTAAAGTAAGCTTCGTACAATTTATGGTTGCAATTGTCACAAAACCAGAGCAAGCCCATCCTGCGCATTCAGGTCGGCCCTTTTCCTTTCCACCACCAGGCCAATAGACCCTTCATGGCGCACAGGGCTGTGTGGTACCCGCGCCGGATGCAGGTACATATCTCCTGGGCCTGAGTTTCATTGTTCTTTTCTTTCCATCTTCCTGAATGTGCACCTCAATAGTGCCTTCAAGCTGGTAGAAGAGCTCTTCGGTTTCATTGTAATGATAGTCCTTTCTGGCATTCGGACCCGCCACTACCATTACGATGTAATCGCCGGAATTTTTATAGAGGTTTTTATTGCCCACAGGCGGTTTGAGGCTATTACGATTCTCGTCGATCCATTTAGGGAGATTGAAAGGAGGCTGGATAGGCATGGCTTGTTCAAATTTTAGAGGTTGCTGTTATCCGATCGCCTGAGGAATGATAGGCCGGAATAACCGGATGCAAATACATGGGCCACCGCACTCGTGCGGGTGCACCTTCAAAAATACGAAATCTTATTGGCTTTATGGGGCTTTCCGGAAGAAGAGTTGTGTGTAATACAATTGCCCTTTGGCGTCTTTTTTAACACTGACGGCCGTATGGGTAAAATCGCCTTCCATGGTCGCCCGGTGGCTGCCACTGTTCATCCACCCGTCAAAAGCTTCCCTGGCCGTAGCATAATCCCTGGCAATGTTCTCGGCCACAAAGTCTGCTCCGGTCTTTTCACTGATACTGGAGGCCCTGGTCTTCAAAGTTGTCGTGGTTCAGGCTTCCGCGGGCGATCATATAATCCGTATGCGAACTGGCGTATTCATAGGCAACGGCGCTGTATTGCAGGGGCGCGAAGCCAAGAGCGACCCGGTGTGCGTTCACCAGGCTCATTACTTCCTGTTCAACTTCCGGGCTGCTCAGGGCCCTGGCTACAACATAAGAAGAAACGTCAGCTTCTTTGCTGCACGAATCCGTCGTGAGGACCAGCAAAATAAAAATTAACAGATAAATGCGCCTAAACATGCAGTGTTCTTAATGCATGTAGGGTAAGCCGGTTGTGGGGAACCCATATCGGAGCATAGGTGCTCCGAATTGAGGTCGATAATATTAAAGAATTCTTGCCGAAGGCATATGAAATGTCCGGTTTTTTCGACGAAATACATTCTCCGTCCCGTTCATGTCCAAGGGAGTTTCGGCAATAAAACGCCACTTCACTGGCCCAAAATGCCCTTTAGGACCAGGGTAAGTCAGGTCTAACCAAACCTCGGTAAACAAAGGGGTTTCTTCCTCTTCTTTTTTGTCTTCTGATCCCGGAAAACCCTGCCAAACACAAAAGCTCCGATATCCCGCAAAGGGGCGTACAAAACGGAGTCCTTTTTTGCGGATTCCCCCAGGAATTCAAAACGGGTGTTCACCCGGTCGAAAAAGACCAGGAAGGCCCCGAGGATCACAGCCACTTTAAAGGCACCAAAAATTCCTCCGGCCAATTTGTTCAAAAGGCCCAGCATAACAATATCGGCGATTTTGGTAAGCAACTTCCCAATAATATTCACGGCGATAACAATGAGGATGAAAGTGATCAGAAATGCGAGCAGGTTCATGTATTTTTCATCCCATTGCCAGCGGTCATGCAGGAAATCCGCGGCCAGATAGGAAAAATGGAAAGCCCCGTATAGCCCTGCGATCAATGCAATTATCGAGGCCAGTTCCACCAGGAATCCGTTTTTTACGCCTCTGAAAAGCCCCCAGAGGAGCAGCAATCCTAAGATGAGATCCAAAAAGCCCATACGGGTATTTTCACAAATATAGCATATAGATTTGTACCTTTGGGGGGACACGCGAATCAGGGAACAAACTGTGGTAAATTCGGGTGCGGCACGCGGCAAGGGGATATAAAAAATGGTAGGAGATCCAAAATTAAAGGAACGCTGGGACCTGCTGGTAACCAGGCTATCCGATCAATTCTCGGATGGGGACCGCCTGGAGCTGGACGCCATCATATACCTGGTAGGGGTGCAGGAACTGGGGCAGTTTCATCGGACCTACAAGAAAGACGAGAAGATAAACCTGATGCACATCGCTATTTGCCGGCTGCTGGTACCTTACGGGTTCTATCGTTTTGATTACATAGATGATGAGGGGTGGCCGCATTACTCCCTGAAAGAGGAACTTCCCCCCCTGAAGGCGGGGGAGCAATCTGTGCTGATGAAGGAAGCCATCGTAAATTATTTCCTGGACATCGCGTACATTGAGTAAGAGGGGATTGCCCATGCCCCCGGGGGGAAGATATACACCAACAAAGCTATGGAAATCAGGAATCCATATTATGCCGTTATCTTTTCGAATACCCGTACAGAAGGGGATTTCGGCTATGCCGCAATGGCCGTAAAAATGGAGGAACTGGCCAGGACACAGCCGGGCTACCTCGGTTTTGAAAGCGCCCGGGATGGATTCGGGATCAGTGTCAGTTATTGGGATAGCCTGGAAGCGATAGCCAACTGGAAGGCCAATACAGACCACCTGATGGCCCAGGCTGCAGGGAGGAATACCTGGTACAGCTGGTATAAAGTGCGTATCTGCCGGGTGGAGCGCGAATATGAATTTAAAAAATAGGGATACGGCCTTCGGCTACGGTAACACCCGGAAGGTGGAACCTTAGCCGCTGGCTGGCTTAAAGAATAAATGCCGCAAACTGCATGAAGCCAATACCTTTTTCCTGCCTGACACGCGCAAAGGAGATCGCATTCTTTAAAAAAACAAGGTTTGACCTGGTGGTGATAGGAGGGGGAATTACCGGGGCAGGAGTTGCCCTGGACGCGGCTTCCAGGGGTCTTAAAGTTGCCTTGTTGGAAAAGGGTGATTTTGCATCCGGCACCAGCAGCAAATCCACAAAACTGATCCATGGCGGCCTGCGGTATCTGAAGCAGTTTGATTTCTGGCTCGTAAAGGAAGTTGGTTCCGAGCGGGCGATCGTACACCAGCTGGCCCCTCACCTGGTTCTCCCCGAAAAGATGTTGTTGCCAATTATAGAAAATGGTTCCTATGGGAAATGGCTCACCTCTATCGGCCTGAAAGTGTATGACATCCTGGCTCAGGTGGAGGAGGAAGATAAAAGGCAGATGCTGGAAAAGAAACAGGCACTGGCCCTGGAACCCCTGCTTCCCAAAAAAACCCTCAAAGGAGCCGGGTACTACGCCGAATACAGGACTGATGATGCCCGGCTGACCATTGAAAATATAAAAACAAGCCTCCGGTACGGGGCCCGTGCCCTCAATTACGCAGAGGTGGTGGATTTCGTATACAAGGAAGGCAGGGTAGGCGGGGTACGGGTGAAGGACAAGGTTACCGGGACCCCTTTTATTATGCATTCGCGTTATGTTATCAACGCCGCCGGACCCTGGGTGGACGAAGTCCGGAACCTGAACAACTCCCGGAAGGGGAAACGGCTCCATCTTACCAAAGGGGTACATCTGGTTTTTCCACATGAGAAACTCCCTGTTAGGCAATCGGTCTATTTCGATGTGCCCGACGGGCGGATGATATTTGCGATCCCCAGGGGGAAAATTACCTATGTGGGGACTACCGACACAAATTTCAGCCAGGACAAAGACCATGTAAACACCGATATGGCCGATGCGATCTACCTGATTTCAGCGGTCAATAATATGTTTCCGAAGATCGAGCTCGAGATGGAGGATATACAGTCATCCTGGGCAGGCCTGCGGCCATTGATCCATGAGGAAGGGAAATCGGCCTCGGAACTCTCCAGGAAGGATGAGATATTTACTTCAGAAACCGGCCTCCTAAGTATAGCCGGAGGAAAATTGACAGGTTACCGTAAAATGGCCGAAAGGGTCGTCAACCGGATTGCCAGGAAATGGGAGGAAGCAGGGGAACAAAAACTACCGGAATGTCAAACAGAGCATATCCCACTCTGCGGGAACGGGTTCAAGGATTACAAAGCGGTTAAAAAGTACATTGCCCAGATACACAACAGGATTTCCCCGGACGGATTATCCGGTTATGACGCCTGGTTTTTGGTTACCACCTACGGGAAACAGGTGGAATCCATTCTTGAAATTTACCAGGCACTGAAGGATAAGGACCCGGCTTTGCGTATGATCAAAGCAGAACTGGATTTTTGCATCCACCACGAAATGGTGCAGACTCCCATGGACTTTTTTGTCCGCCGTACAGGACGCCTGTACTTTGACATTGAAAGCATCCCCCGCTACATGAGACCGGTACTCGCCGAATTTCAACGGATAACCGGTGCAGATAATGCGCAGACCAATTCCTGGGAAAAACAATTACAGGATCTGGTCATCAGCCATTCCCATTTTTCCCTGGAGAGAGGGCGCTAGCTAAGCGGTAGCGCCCCCTGATTTTCTATACACGCTGGCTCCAGGCGGTTCTAGGTAGAAAGTACCTGGGTTTCCCCCGGAACTGCTACGGGATACCTGCCTTCGGTATCGGGCAATACGGGGGGCGGGGCATCCCAGCTATAGGCATCTGGCATTAGGCTACTGCCGTGTTGCAAGGCTTCTTCAAAAGTGATCAGTTGTCCGGAATAGGTAGCCATCCTTCCCAGGATAGCAGTCATAGTTGTCTTGGCTCCATATTCGGCATTGTTGGTCACCTTTCCCTCGCGGATATTAGCAAAAAGCACGTCGTGTTCGGTCTGATAAGGGTTTGGGTCGTCCGCTCCAGGGTGGTCAAAGAGCACTTTCCCATCGTAACCGCTGATAATCGCTTTGTTTTGTGAATCGGTGTAGACCTTGCCCTTGGTGCCCTGGAAACTTTCCGTGACATTGTCAACGCAGCCGGGTTGATGCCTGCACTGGCTGGCAATTACTGCCCCGGAAGGATAGGTGAATTCCACGAAGTGATGATCGAAAATCTGTCCGAATTTCTTGTCGGTCCGCACTTCCCGTCCGCCCATACCCTGCGCATGTACGGGATATTCCCCGATAAACCAGTTCGCCACGTCTATGTTGTGGATATGCTGCTCTACAATATGGTCGCCGCACAACCAGGTGAAGTAATACCAGTTTCGCATCTGATATTCCATTTCGGTTTGCTGCGGTTGCCTTTCCCGGACCCAAACCCCCGCACTATTCCAATATACCTGTCCTGATACGATCTGGCCCATTCTGCCATCGCGGATCTGATCCAGGCAGGCCAGGTAACTGTCCTGATAGCGCCTTTGCAGTCCTACCACCACATTAAGGCCTTTGGCTTTAGCCTTTTCTGCGGTGGCCAATACGCTCCGGATTCCCGGGGCGTCTGTTGCCACCGGTTTTTCCATGAAAATGTGCTTGTTCTGGCTTACGGCATATTCGAAGTGGATGGGCCGGAAACCGGGGGTGGTGGTCAGCAGCACCACGTCTGCCTTGTCAATGGCGTGCTTATAGGCATCAAAGCCCACGTGTTTATCGTCTTCGGTAAGCATCAATTTATCACTTCCGGCGAACATGGTTGCCAGGTTGTTATAGCAATCGTCCAGGCGATCGCGAAACACATCGGCCATGGCCACGAGTTTCACATTTTCCTTGGTACTCAGGGCCTGGCTTGCAGCTCCGGTACCCCGGCCGCCGCATCCAACCAGGGCAATCTTAATGGTGTCGTCTCCCAGGACGTTTGCAGATGCCGCTATATCCAGGGGCATGGCAAGTACGCCCCCGGCTGCAAGGGCAGTGGTTTTACAAAAAGTTCTGCGGGTCGGGTTTGTTTTTGGTTTCATGGTTAACAAGTTTTAATAATCATTTATGGCTGGCAGCCAATAGGCTGAAATTTCTTCGGGTGCAGGAGTTACCCTGGGCCGTACAATGCGAAAACCCACATGCGGGGCATTGGTAAACCACCACCGGCTTTTGGGGATCTGAGGATCGATGCGTTTCCACCGGGGGTCCGACCCCATCCGGGCAGCGGAACGAAGCTGGTTGGCTTCATCCTGCCAGGAGCCTCCCCGGACGCTACGGGGGTATAATCGGTCCGGAACCACCCAGGGATCCACAGTTATTCCTCCCTGTCGTTTGGTATAGGTGTCCAGATCAAATTGGTCCATGGTCCATTCCGCGACATTCCCGTGCATGTCAAAAAGGCCGTAGGCATTCGGCTGTTTCAGCCCAACCGGGTGGTAGTGGTTTTCGCTATTCCCTTTGTACCAGGCATAGGTTCCCAATTGGGTACTATCCGCACCAAATGAATAGGGTTCGGCACTCCCGGCCCGGCAGGCATACTCCCATTCCGCCTCTGTGGGCAGGCGATAGAATCGCCCGGTTTTTGCACTGAGCCATTGGCAAAAGGTAAGGGCGGCATGCTGGGTAACATTGATTACCGGGTAGCCTTTCTTGCCCATTCCATGGCTCATATCCACATACGGGGTTGTGGCCGAGGCAATGCCATCAACCTCCAGAGAAACCTCATCGCTATGATCGCTGTTGAGTTCGTTATTGCGCTGTTCGGTAAATTGCAGGTACAGATCCCAGGTAATTTCTGTGGTACTCATCCAGAAGTCGCCCACCTGTACCTGATGGGCAGGCGTTTCCCCTGTCGGCCCCTGATCGCTGCCCATCGTAAAATTTCCCCCCGTGAATGGGCACCATGGGAATGGTCTCCCGGCTTCCGGCCAGATGTTCCTCGTACCGCTCGAAGGGCTTTTCTTCCCGATCGACAGGCAACAAGGCAATGACCCCCGGCAAGGCCAGGAGCAGGAAGCCCATGGAGGCATTCCTCAAGGGACTTCGCTTTCTATGGTTCCCTTCTGTATTTTGGGCGTTCGCTGTACCTGAAGTAATTTTATTCATGTCAATTCTTAAATTAATCCAGCTTATCAGTTAGTTTCGCAAAAACCTTCTTGGGAGGCTGGCTTTCGTATAAAATGGAGTATACGGCATCGATGATAGGCGTTTTGACCTTTTTCTTCAATCGCCCCTTTAATTCGTGTACGCCCACGCACCGCATAATATCCCTCTGCCACCATTTTCATTTCCATCATGGCGCTTTTACGGTATATCCTTTTCCAAGCATGTTCCCGAACATTCGTTGCGGCTGAATATAGAATAGCCGGTTACCAGCAGGTCACCCAGATAAGCCGAATCATTGATGTTCCTGTCTATTTTATAGATCCTTTTCGTAAATCGTTTCATTTCCCGGATGGCATTGCTCATCAGCACGCTCTGAAAATTGTCCCCGTAACCCAGTCCATGTGCAATCCCTGCAGCTATAGCATAAATATTCTTGAGCATGGCGGCATATTCCGTACCTATGATATCTTTCGTGACCTTGGTCCGGATATAATCGCTCTGCAACATTTGGGCCATATTTTTCGCCTTTTCCGTATCGGCACAGGCTATAGTCAGGTAGGACAGGCGTTCCAGGGCGACTTCCTCGGCATGGCAGGGCCCGGTGATAACACCTATATTTTCGAATGGAATATCATAGGTATCGTGAAAATGCTCGCCGACAATCAGCCCTGTTTCCGGGACCATCCCTTTGATTGCCGAAAAAATGATTTTTTCCTTCAGGGGCATCCGGATCTTTTTCAGCTCTTCGACCAGGAATGCCGAGGGGATGGCAAAAATCAGGATTTCAGCCCTTTCGATGGCTTCATTAATGGAGTCGGTCAGGAAAAGCCGCTCAGTCTGAAATTCAACCGAGGTCAGGTAGTTGGGTTATGGCCCTGAGAGCGGATGTAGTCAATCGGCCTCCGAGTTGCGCATATACCATGTAATACCTTCCAGGTTTTCCAGAAGCATCTTGGCGATAGCAGTCGCCCAGCTTCCTCCTCCCAATACGGCCACTGCCACGTTTTTTGGATTGTCCCATACTTTAGCCTTAAAAATAGCGGAAAATGAAGGGAAACCCTCAGGGATATTACCGCTAAGAAGCAGTATTTTGCAGTGCCTGCTCAACCCGGAGTGCACGAATAATCTTTCCGGTTGTCGCTCCATTGCCCATACTTCACGATCCGATCCATAGGCATGCTATTCCCTGTTTTTTCGGGCATAGTATTGTCTGCAGGACATAGAATGCCTTCTTCTTGTGTCCTTTTTCATCTATCAGTCCTTTTCGGTTATATCCATCCTGTATACCTGCCAAGGGCCGTCTGGGGGAGCGGAAATCCATCAGCAGCCAGGGCGACATCCCTCGGAGTTGGGCTATGCCATCCAGCATGGGAAGGGTCTCCTGATAAAGGTATTTCTGGTATTCTTCTGACCAGCGGGTAAGTCGGTCGGCGTGGAACCCGAATTTGGCCCCCGCACCGAATTCCGAAATAAGGACGGGTTTTTGCTGCGGGATTTCCCAATGGATCTCCCGGGCTTTGGAAGGAAGCCCGTCGTACCAGCCGATATATTCGTTAAAACTCAGGATATCGACTGTAGCCGCGAAAGGGTCGTCTATCGTCCTGTCCCTCCGTCCCCTTCCAGGCTACTCTGTTCCAGAGCGGCACTGAGCAACCTGCTGCCGTCCATTTCCCGGGCATGAGCCGCGAGTTTATTCAGGAATTCGAGCCGCGGGGTACTGTTCGGGGTTTCATTGGCCATGGACCAGATAATGACGGAAGCCCTGTTCTTATCTCTTGTAATCAGTTCGGTAAGCTGTTTGCGGGCATTGGCAAAAGTATCCGGGTTTTCCCACTGGATCGTCCAGTACACCGGATTTTCTTCCCAAACCAGGATTCCCATTTCGTCTGCGGTACGCACCATATGCTCGTTATGCGGATAATGGGCAAGGCGGACGAAGTTGGCGTTCAATTCCTTCACCCAACCCAGCAGCAACTCCGCATCGGCCTTGGAATTTGCCCGCCCGCCAGTTAGGGGGCTTTCTTCATGCAAACTGATTCCCTTAAGGAAGATGGGCTTCCCATTGAGGAGGATATCGGTTCCGCGGGTTTCGATGGTCCGGAACCCTATTTTATCCGTAAGCGTATCCCCGGGGGTGATAATTCGTACCTGGTACAGGTGCGGGTCCTTTGGGCTCCAGTAGCTTAGTCCTTTTACCTTTAGCCTGATCGCTGCTTTTCCGTCTTCATCGGTTTTCAGTGGCGCCTCGAGGGCCAATTCAGGAATTCGGAGCATAAGTTGCCGCCCCCTTTTGTCCGGGCCATCCAGGGTTACAGACCCCTGCATTTCTTTGGCATTGCCGGGCGTTAATTGAAGAGTAAAATCCCGGATAAAGGTTTCCGGGGTTTCAATGAGTTGCACGGACCGGGTTATGCCGCCGTAATTCCACCAGTCCGTGTTCAGGGTGGGCACGGCCTCGCGTTTTCGTTTGTTGTCGACTTTCAGGATCAGGAAGTTATCTTTTTCCTTCAGGAGGGCCGTCACCTCAAAGTTAAAAGGTGTGAATCCGCCAATATGTGTGCCCAGTTTATGGCCGTTCAGGTATACTTCGGCCTCGTAATTCACTGCGCCAAAGTATACAAATACCCGGTTTCCCCCTTGTTGCTTGTGGTAATCAAACGATTTCTTATACCAAAGTGTCCCTTCGTAATACAGCAGTTTATCCTTTTGTGAATTCCAGTCCCCGGGAACCTGCAGGGATTCGGAAGCGTCAAAGTCGTATTCGATCAGATCTGATTTGCCGTTTGGTTTCGAGTTTGTAAAATAGGCACTTCTGGAGGGCTGTTCACGGGAGTCGAACGCCTCATGCCGGTAGTCATAATACCCGTTTTCGTAAGGGTCGATGATAATTTTCCATTCCCCGTCAAGAGAAACGGCAGCCCGCATATATGCATCGCCGATCAGGGGCTCCTGTGCAGTCAGGGAAACCCATCCAAGGATCATTGAGAGTAGCGGTAAGCGAAAATATTTCACGATGGTCATTTTATCCATAAGGGGGAAAAGTGTAAATTAATGCAATCTATGGAAATTCCCTGAACTGTGAATACCATGAAAAAAGGAGAAATGGCCAACAAGGGCCATACAGACATCCCGGGCAATCCATCCACGGCCACCAGCAGCACAAAAAAGCTTAACGACCGTTCCAATGGCCGCCCCTTGAGGGTTTTGAGCGAGGAGGATTGGGAATTTTGGCAGTACAATGGTTATGTCGTGATCAAACAGGCCGTACCAAAATCCCAGGCGCGAAAAACCGCGGATTTTCTCTGGGAATTTGATGAAAAAAACCCGGATGATCCGGAAACCTGGTACGCTCCGCCCAGGGCGGAAATGAAAATGAAGGAACTTACCGGGACGGGGATGGTTGAGGTATACAACCATCAGCTCCTCTGGGACAACCGGCAGTATCCGAAGGTGTATGATGCCTTTGTGGATATCTGGGGTACGGAGGCCTTATGGGTCACCATAGACCGGGCGAACCTGAATTTCCCCATCCGGCCCGGCTTCGAACAAAAGGGATTTATTCACTGGGATTACGACCCGGAAACCAAACCCCAAAACGTGCAGGGGGTACTTGCCCTTGCCGATCAGACAGATGAAGAGATGGGCGGATTCCAGTGCATCCCCTGGTTATACCGCAATTATGAAAGCTGGAAAACCACTCAGCCCGATGACCGGAATCATTTTCAGCCCGATATCAGCGGCCTGGAGGACAAGATCGTAAAAGTACCCATGGAAACCGGGGACCTGCTTATCTTTAACAGCTTGCAACCCCATGGGATCCGCCCAAACCGATCCGGGGACAAGGTGCGCATCGCACAGTATATTTCCATGATGCCTGCCGAAGAGCGGGACCTGGCCATGCGGCGATGGCGCATCCAATCGTGGAAGGAACGGATCGCCCCGGATGGCTATGCTTTTCCGGGCGACCCCCGAAACTGGGAGCAAACCCGGTATGAAACCGCTAAACTGACCGAACTTGGTGAAAAGCTCCTGGGCTTAAAATCCTGGCATTCAACAAACTGAACGGATAATTTCCTATTTAGTCTATGGCGAATTTTATATTGACCATGGCCTCCACCTGTATTTTTTCGAATGCCACGTCCAGCGGTTGTTCCTCTTTTTCCATAGCATACCCGCGCACCTGCACCCCGGCAGCCCGGCCCTGCAAGCCGGAATAATCCGTGCTCAGGTCGGAAATGTAAATCGCCCGGCCCAGGGTTTGTCCTATTGGTTCCAACATGGCCATGGCCTGTTTTTTGGCTTTGGCGATAGCCTTTTGCCTTAAGGTGATTTTTAGGGCATCGAGCCTGGAATATTCCGTGCCCTGCAACTGGATATTGGAGATGCCGATCCCTTCGAGTTCCTTAATCACCTGGCCGGCAGTGAGGCCGTCATAGACCAGGAGGGTATAGGATTTGCTCTTTTGCACATCCGTTTTCCTGAGGAAATAATCCCGGAAATTACTGGCCAGGTCGGAGAGGCTGAGCTGCTTGTCCAAATTAATCCCCAGCGACTTTAATTTCGAGGCCATCCGGTTTTCAAGCACTTCCACCGAGGTACGGCCTTTGGTGTCTTCCTCCTTGATTTCGATATTCATGTAAATCCGGTCGGGAACCACCAGGGTATCCACCCTCACATTGGTTTCCAGGTAAGGCTGGTCTATAAAGTTTTTTTCCTGGGCCGTCCCGATATAGAAGATAAGGAAGGCTGCCAGGGCAATCATAATTGAGCGATATGTGAGCCGTGTTTTCATCTTTGATATTTTTTGACGAAGCTAAAACTTCTGTCCATTCCCGGAAAGTCCGAAGGGGGGAAATTTTTGCACATCAAAATCTTATAAAACAGCAAGATTCCGGTACTCTTCCCTGCTGATCCGGTAATAAACGGCGTCTGGAATCCCTTCGCAGGCCTCCCTTTTCCAAAAATTCATCTGCAGTTTTTCCAGGACGCGCAGGGAGGCCTGGTTTGCGGCTGCCGCGCGGCCGATAATTTCAGGAAGCGCGAAGGTATTAAACCCAAGGTCCAGGGCAGCCCGCCCGGCCTCGGTAGCATATCCCCGCCCCCAATAGGCACGCAACAGCCTGAATCCCAGGTCGGTCCATTCGCCAGCATGCATTTTCAGACCGCACCACCCGATAAACGCGCCATCCTCTTTCCGGCTCAGGATCCATCTCCCCATACCATATTTTTGATAGTCCCGGTAATTCTCCAGGAATCGTGTGGCCTCCCTAACGGACTCGAACGGCCTGTCGCCTGTATATTCCATCACTTTCGGATCCGAATTCAAAAGGTAAAGGTTGCCTGCGTCCTCAAGCCCCCATTCCCTGGCGAAAAGTCGTCGGGTTTCAAATTGGATGTTTTCTCCCGGAAATCTTTTGGGGGTCATAGGGTTCTATATGAATGAGTACGTGGCCGAGGTTGCGAATCCTGGCACGCAGGGTGTCTTTGAGCAAATGTGCCAGATGGTGCCCTTCCCTTACGGAGATGGTCCCGTCCACTATGGCGTGCAGGTCTACATGGTACCGCAATCCTGCCTTGCGGATAAAACATTTTTCAGTATCCATGATCCCGTCAACATCTGCGGCCACCGAACGGATTTCTTCCTGTAAATCGTCATATACGTGTTCGTCCATAATTTCGCCCAGCGCCGGCCTGAAGATCTGGTAACTGTTATAGAGAATAAACAGGGAAGCCAGGAGGGCCGCCCAGTCGTCGGCGGTTTCGTATCCCTTCCCGAAAATGAGGGCAATACTGATCCCGATAAAGGCCATAACCGAGGTGATCGCATCGCTGCGGTGGTGCCATGCATCTGCTTTCAGGGACTGCTATGTGTTTCATCGCTTCTTCGCAAGACCAGCCGGTATGATACCTCCTTCCAGAAGATTATGGTTCCCAGTACGAGCAAGGTCCAGGCTTCTGGCTGTTTATGTGGGGTTTGGATATTGATTATACTCTCATAGGCGATTACTGTGGCCGATGTAACCAGGAATGCCACGACGAGGAATGTGATCAGGGGTTCGATCTTCCCATGTCCGTAGGGATGGTTGGCATCTGCCGGTTTCCGGGCGTATTTCAGGCCAAACAAGATCAGAAGGGAAGAGAAGATATCTGTAGTAGACTCTATAGCATCCGCAATCAGGGCATAGGAGTTCCCGAATATTCCGGAAGCACCTTTAATAAGGGCCAGCCCCATATTAGCTACTATGCTGAACCAGACCGTCCGTATGGCTTTTTGATCATTGTTCATTGGCCGGGTGGTGCGCCCACTTTTGTTTTTTAATTATGCTTGCCTGGCCGCTTATGCCGGGCCTGTCGGGATGTGGTGATTCCCGTGCCCCCAACTTGGTCAATCCACCAATTGAAAATCTATGGTAGACACCACCCGCACCGTTTTTATCTGGGGGGTGCTCTGGTCCCTGTCCTCAATGGTGAAGAGCCCCTGCCTGGCGACCAGGATGTCACCTACTTCCGACTGGGAATCCTGGGCGAACCGCTCGGCTACATCCCTGGCGTTACGGGTAGCTTCCTCGATCATGGCTGGCTTGAGGTCGTTCAGGCCGGTGAAGAGGTATTCGATGGGGCGCCAACTGTTTTTGGAACCCAGCAGGACGCCTTTTGAGAGTAATTCCGGGGAGGCGGTCAGGGCCTTCTGCAACTTGGCAATATCGGAGGTGCGGACCGTAAATTCCGAATTGCCCTGGTATCGGTACTCCGGCCGCTGTCCGGGAGAACCGTACTGGTTGGCATAGGTATCGGTAATATTAAGGATGCCGCGTGTAATCTCCGAGTCATCGAAGCCCTGTTGTATAAAAAACTGGTAAACTTCCTTGTTCTGAACTTCGATGTCGCGTTCGAGGGTTTGAAGGTCGTTTCCCGAAAGGGCAATGGCCATCGGCCAAACGGCCAGGTCTGCCGGCACTTCCCGTTCGGATAGCCCTTTTACCTCTACGTGCCGTTCAAAAACTTTGCCCCTTTTATGCATATTGCCAATAAAAAAACCTGCTAAGGTAATTGCGACCGCAAGGATTACTGAAGGGATGAGAATGCCGTTTTTCACACATTTAATATTAAATCGCCAGGAGGCGAATTCCGCTCATAAAAGTAGCAAATCCCATGAAGTAGATAGCCGGAAGCCTGTGATTTTTAAAAAAGGCGACCTATTGCTATCGGGATCTTTTTCTGAATCCGGTCGGCCGGGAAAGTGGTAATCGCCTACCCTGAAGCAATCTCCAGGACCACATTGCCAAGTTTTTTACCGCTTTCCACGTAGACAAATGCCGATGCCGTATCACTTAACGGGTATGTGCGGTCTATGACGGGGGTAAATTTCCCCTGACGCATTAATTCGCCGATTGTCTGTACACTTGCCTTCGGGTTAAGGGGGACAGGGAATTTCACTTTCTTGCCGCCGAGGAAAGGGGTGACCAATGCGAAAAAAAGATTTTGAGCCATCCATCCCAGTTCAGATGAAATATATGCCCCACCGGGTTTCAACAGTGGCCTGCATTTGCCAAAGGAACTCTTTCCAACCGTATCAAATACATAGTCAAATTGCTGTCCACATGCTGTAAAATCCTCGGTTTCATAATCTATTGTGGCAACGGCGCCAAGTTCTCGAACCAGGGTTTGGTCTTTCGCTTTGCAAGTTGCCGTAACCACCAACCCTTTCTGCGTTAATAATTGAACAGCGGCAGAACCTATGGCACCGGTTGCCCCGTTTACGAGCACGGTTTGCCCCTCTGTCAGGCTTACCTTATTGAGGAAATTGATTGCGTAATGGGCACCCTCGATACTGGCGGCTGCCTGTAAAAAGGAACAATTTTCAGGGATGCGCCCTATGGCCATCATCAGGTGAGATGGTCAAATATTCAGCCATTGACTGCAGCCCGCTGTCGTTGAAGCCAAATACAGCTTCCTTCAGACCGGTACTCACTTACCTCGTGCCCAACCGATTCTATTTGTCCCGCGAAGGTCGTACCCGGAATCTTCTTTCCTGGCCGGAATATCCCGTTTACGACCCTCATAATAAATGGTTTGGCTCGTAAGTTGGCACAATCTGTACGGTTTACACCGGCGGCATGTACTTTGATCAGTAGTTCATTTTTTTTGGGGAAGGGTTTTGGCACTTCGGCCAGTCTGAGTACCGAAGGTGGGCCATACCTGTCCTGTAAAATTGCTTTCATATACGTCTGGGTTGGTTACCGGTTGATAATGATAACAATTTTTCCTCTTGCATGGCCTTTCTCAAGGTACCGGATCGCATCGGCAACCTGGGCGAGGGGGTAGGTCCGGTCAATGACAGGTTTCAGGCTGCCCCCGGCAGCCAGGGATGCGAGGAAGGCCAGGTCTTCCGTATTGGGACGGGCGGTTGGCATAAGCCTTACTTTCCGGGAGGAGGCTATCGAGGTCAATGGCCCCAGGGCCATATGCTGCATCAGCATCGGCAAGGATGAAAAACCGCAAATCACACAGCGACCGTCGTGGGCGAGTGCCTGTCGGGAATCCCTTACGGACCGGTTCCCGACCAGGTCAAAAATCAGATCAAACCGTTGTTCTTGCGCACAGAAATCTTCCCTTGTGTAGTCAATGGTCGTGGCGGCTCCCAATTCCCGCACCAATTCCAGGTTGCGGGTGCTGCAAACCGAAGTAACTATTGCGCCCAAGTGTTTCGCCAGCTGTACGGCAAAAGTGCCTACCCCCCCGGAAGCGCCATTGATAAGTACCTGCTGCCCGGACAGGGATCCGCCCGCCGCCCGGAGGCCCTGCAGGGCGGTAATGGCTGCCACGGGAAAGGCTGCGGCTTCCTTGTATCCCAGGGCATCAGGAATGGCCGTAACACAACGGTCGACCGGGACAAGGGCATACTCGGCAAAGGCGCCGGAAGACACAACGCCAAAAACACGGTCCCCTTCTCCAAATTGGTTCACTCCTTCCCCAACCTCGGCCACTTCCCCTGCCAGGTCAATGCCGAGGGACGGGACTTTGGGGCGGAACAGGCCGCTCATGGCCCTCATCAGGTAAGGGCTGCCCCTCATAAAATGCCAGTCGTAGGGGTTTACCGCCGCGGCATAGACGCGGATCAGGATTTCATTCTTTCCCGGAACCGGCCTTGGGACGTCCCGTAACTCGAGGACGTCCGGGGAACCATAATTAAAATACCGGATGGCTTTCATGGCAGGAGAGGGTTGTTTTTGGCCCCCATGATCAATAACCACAAACAGGTGCTGATCTCGCCTATGCTGGCCGGGATCGTGATATATCCGGCCAGTAAGGTATCCGGGTAAACGTCCCAGAGTATCCGACCGAAACAATCAAAGGTATAGCCAATGGAACCAGCCATCAGCAATAGCCCCAGGATTTTAGGTAGAAAACCCGACTTGTATACCAGGAAACCGAAAGGGAAAAGCCAAAGGCCCCAGAATACCTGGGCGATCAGGTTGCCGTCGTTGAAGGCATGCAGGTGCTGCATAACCTCCACGCCAATATGTTTGGGGGAAATACCCTGCAGGTAGGGGGCCCCACTGCTCAGCCTCAGAACGGAGAACAAATGCCCCATATCCATAAAAGTAATGGGGACGCTGGCAACCGCAAGTGCGACCATCAGGGTAGCGGCCTGTTTATTCACGGGGCTTAACAGGGAATACAATACCAGGGGGAGTATCAGATAAAGCAGGAATGTTATTAAGCCGCACGCTATCCCGAGGCGAAATAGAAATTCCTGACTGCGAATCCTCTCCAGAGTAGCAGCCGGGTTGTCCCAGATATAAAGTTTGGAAGGAATCACCAGCAGGCTGATAACCCCGAAAATCACAAGGAGCAGATACAGGAGACCGGCAAGCCTGGCCTTTTTCCGGTTGGCAGTCATGTTAGTGCTTTCCTATCCGACGAATGTGTCGCATTTTTGTTACGTATTCGCATGTCCCGCACCCAGAATCTGCATATGCCAATATGGGGCACGCCCTATTTACCAAACTTTTCAGCCATTTTGGCAACGGTATTGATATTGCGCATGGTACCCCCGGCCACCGCTTTCGGTAGTTTCAGCCTGGACCGGCCCATGCCGTCGGGGTAGTGGATGTACAATTCTGTCCCCGCCACCACCACCTCCTCCCTGCCGGGGATGGCCATTCCTTCCATTATATCCTCAGTCACGGACCCGGGGAGGAACAGTACCCCCACCTTTGATGGCACCGCATCGGGGAAGGGGTTTTTTAACAGGACTTCGGCCAGAGATTCCGGTGTCCTGAGGATCACAGGGATGGGTTTTTTGAGGTGGGATTCCAGGGCCGCCTCCAGCTCGGCCTGTATCACCGATGCGGGTTTTTCACTTTCAAAAGCTACGTTGCCGCTCTGAATATAGGTTTGGACGTTCTGAAAGCCGGCTTTTATACATAGTTTCCTGAGGGCTGCCATTGGCAGGGCGTTCCCTCCAACGTTGATACCCCTTAGCAGGGCCACATGATTTGACATGGATCGCGGATTGTAATGGGTCCCGGAAAGATAACACTCCTGATCCGGAATCGGAAATCACCCGGGATCGCTAAATATAAATGCAACCGGCGGTTATTTCACGCGGAAATACTCCAGCCCAGGGCCGTCACAGGCTGCCCAGGTACCAATCAGGAAATTGTTGCTGAGAAATACAAGGGTCTCCTGCAGATCGGAGGTGCAGGTACCAATAATTTCACTGGGGGCATCATAGGTAAGTACCAGGGTGGTTTCATCCGGGGTTTCCTGAACCGAGAACACGCCGGTGGCAGAGATCTTGGTGCCGTTGTCGAGGCGTGATTTCAGGAAAGTCCCGTCCGGGTTCAGGAGGTAAAATTCCTGCCACTCCAGCCTTCCGCCATGTTTTGAGCTTTGGCCGTCCTCACCGCTCATGCGTACCAATTGCCATTGCTGAGGGTATTTATCCTCCACATGGTCTACGTTATCGATACACGAAGAAAGGACGCCAAAAATGAAAAAGTATGGGATCAATTTTCTCATATGTCTGTATCGTTTTGTTCTCTTATAAGATGCAAAAGAGGTGGGGATGGTTGCTTCCGGCCACTGGGAATTCCCCCGGAGCCGGGTTATATCCGGGCAGCATGCAAACTGGATTCCTGCCCGGAAAATGTTATGGCGGTCACCTAATGTCCTGCTCGGGTTGGGGCCGGGGATATGGATGGACGTGTTAAATTGTGCTGTCCGGCTTTCAGGGCAGGGGTTCGGCAGCAGAGGCCTTATTCAGTTTCATGTTGAGGTAGGTGTACACCGTCGCCCACATTTCGGCCTGCTGATCGTTGGTAGAAGCTGCTCCATGGCCACCTTCGATGGTTTCGTGATACAGTACCGGGTGGCCCATATCAATCATTTTGGCGGCCATTTTACGGGCATGGCCCGGATGTACCCGATCGTCTTTGATGGAGGTGACGAAGAGCGCCTCGGGATAATCCACATCCTCCTTTACATTCTGGTATGGCGAGTATTGCTTAAGGTACGCCCAGTCCTCCGGGTTGTCCGGATCCCCGTATTCCTCAATCCAACTGGCGCCTGCCAGCATTTTGGAGTAGCGTTTCATATCCAGGAGGGGGGCCCCTACCACCACGGCATTATACAGTTCCGGATGTTGAGTGAGGACCACTCCGGCCAGGAGGCCGCCGTTGCTCCAACCGAATGCCCCGAGGTATTCCGGGGAGGTGATTTTGCGCCCGATCAGGTCTTCCGTAACCGCGTAAAAATCGTCATATGCATTCTGCCGATGTTCCTTCATGGCCGCTTTATGCCAGGAAGGCCCGAATTCGCCTCCGCCGCGGATATTGGCCAGGACGTAAACACCTCCACGTTCCAGCCATCCGATGCCCCGGGTTGAGCTGTAATACGGCTGGGAAGATACATTGAAGCCGCCGTAGGCATAGATCAAGGTCGGATTCTTTCCGTTTAGCGGCATATCCCGGTTGTGCACGATAAAGTAGGGAATAGCCGTGCCATCTTTTGACGTTGCCTGAAATTGGTCAATGACCAGTTTATCCGAGTCAAAAACAGGCTGCAGCTGTTTTATCTGCTGGGTCCCGGCCAGGCCGCCATGGATCAGCGTGGTTGGGCTGATCAGGTTGCTGTACTGGAAAAAATAATGATTTGAGTCGTTTCCCGAACTGATCAGGGAAATGCTCCCGAAGTCGGGTGTTTCAATGCCTTCACCTTTCCAATTGCCGTCTTCCAGGTGGTAGCGGATCAATTTGTTTTGAACGTTCTGCATGGTATTGACCACAATAAAATCCCGGCTGCTGCTCAGGGACACAAAACTGGATTTTGAGTCGGGTTCATAGATCACCTTTACATCTTTTTCTCCCTTTGAGGTTTTTGTTAAGGTCGAGGCTCACCAGGCTGCCTGCCCGGAAGTTTTGGCCGTTCACGGGCCAATCAGACTGCAGGGCCAGGAGGATCTGCCCATTATGGAAGCCATGATATTCGGCATCCCTGGGGTAGTCTACCAGGAAGAGTTGGCCGTCCTTATAATATCGTAATTCCGACTGGAAAGCGGAGATCCAGGTATTGACAAACACATACTGTTTGCCTTCCGAATGGAAGGTGAGCGGCCAAACCCCTGCCACCGTTGAATCTGCTGAGTACAGGGTCTCTGCAGATTCCAAAGCGGTATTGCGCGGCCATTTTTTGATGACGTAGGGATAGCCCGACGGTGTCAGGGACCCCGAGCCGAAGTCGGAAGAGACCAGGAGTGTATCGGGACCCATCCACCCTGCACCCCCTTTGGTTTCCGGCACTTCGAAGCCGCCGTTCACGAAGTGGCCCGTGGCCGTATCGAATTCGCGGATTACGCTCTCATCTTTCCCCCCGTCAGATAAGGTAAGGAGGCAGTAGCGGTAACCGGGGGCAAGCCATTCCGCCCCCTTGAAGACCCATTTCTTTTGTTCCCTGGCCGACAGTGAATCCAGGTCCAGGACCACTTCCCAGGAATTTTTTTTGTCTATGAAATCGGCCATGGGCATGCGCCGCCAAATCCCCCTTTCATTGGTTTCATCCTGCCAGAGGTTATATACCTGGTCCCCGACCACTGTTGGATACGCTATTTTATCGTCGTCATTGAAGGTTTCCAGGAACCGCTCGTAAAGGGGTTCATATTCGGGCTGGTTGCGGATCACTTTATTGGTGGCCTCGTTCTGTGCCTCAATCCATTTAAGGGATCGATCGCCTTCGATTTCTTCCAGCCAAAGGTATGGGTCTGTATTGTCTGCGGATGGTTTGGGTTCTTTGCAGTTGAGGAACAGGGTGCAGACAGACAGGAGCAGTAACGGTTTTCTCATGGGATCATATATTGATGGTCAGATAATTTAGCGGATAAAGATAGCTCAAATTTAAAACCTTTGCCATCGGGCTTCCGGTGCCTTGTCGACCAAGCGCGGGTCAATAAATCCCGGGGAACATCCGGGCGCTCCTGTTCTTATAATCAGCAAATGTTTTTCCGAATTCTTCAGACAAGACGGCTTCTTCTACCCGAATCCGATAATGGATGGCGAGCAAGAGCGGGATCGCGATTACAAGGAAGGAGTATGCGCTGTTCATGGCGATGGAGAGGCCGGTACAGCAGAGCCATAGCCCCAGATAGCTTGGGTGCCTGAGGCGGGTATAGATCCCGTCGGTTTTCAGCTGATGCCCGGAACCGATCGCCACATCTACCGTAAACTCCTTTTTCAGTTGCAGGATGGCCAGCCAGCGGATGCCCATGCCTGCTGCGAAAATAAGCAATCCCAGGGTGGCAATGCCTTGCTGGGAAGGGGACCAGGATCCGTGGTATGCCAGGACAAAACCCAGGGACAGGGTGAAGGGGATGGTAATCCAAAAGAGCAGCAGGGAGCGCTGGTCTTTTTGTGTTTTGGTTTGCTTCCGCCGGGAGCGCTTCTTCATGATTAGGTAGCTTTCCGACAGGAAGAATATACAAGAGGCGATCAGGGTAACGCTCAGGTTCATGGATGGAAGGGTTTATTTTTCAAAATAAATTTCTGGGGGGTTGAGCGGGGTTTTATAAAAGTCGAATTTAGCCATTTCCCCGGCAATCTCAGGCGGGCTCATGTACAAATCCCCGCGTTCCGCCTGAATTTCCTCCAGGCTTTGCCCGAAGGCTTTGCGTACAAAAAAGGCAAAGTCGTATAGTTGGTAGCCTAAGCCATGCCCGATGGCCCTGCGGTCTGTTGCCCGCTCGAACCCGGGCGCGAATTCGGCAAATCGGAAGGTATAATCAAAGCCCAGGCCCACGAAAAAGGTGGCCTTCTTATCCAGGTAATAAAGTATGTGCCCCAATTCATGGCCGAGGATGCCCACCTGGTCGTTGAACGGGACTTTGGGGAAGAGGATGGGATCATTTTCCCGCCCGGTGTCGTTGCTGATGATCACCTGGTAGGTGCGGTTTTCCCAGGGTAGCAGGAGGGTCCAGGGGTCGGGCCGAGCAGATAGTTGCAATCTTGCCGGCTGGATCAGGAACCTGATGGGGACTTCCTTTAATTCCGGATAGTGCGACAAAGCCAGCAGGCATTGCAATTCATATCCCTTGGCCAGGGTTTTGTGATGGCCGTAGGATTTCATCAGGAATGCCAATTTCCCCCCGGCTCGTTCCGGGTCATAGGTTTTCACCGCGAGTACCTCCCCGGGATCGGGTGCATCCGGTTTGGGGAGGGCACCGCCTTCGGTAACCAATAGGATAAAGATGAGCAATACAGCCCCCAAAACCAGGAGAGCAGCATATTTCAGGACCCGGATAATCAGCCTCATAGCAGGAGGGAATTACGGTGCTGACCGGCATCTCCGGGGAAGGGGTAATCGCGATGCGCTTTCACAGGCTCTTCTTTAACCATCCGGCAATACTCAGCCTGGGCCGGGTGGCGGAAGGATATACTTCGTGCTCCGTTCGGTCACTCCTGAAAAAAACCACCCTGTTTTCCACCGGGGCAATAGACACCTCTCCTTCAGGCAGGTAAAGGCTGAGCAGGCCATTATCTTCTTTTTTCCAGCCCTCATTCAAATAGAGGACGAATGAGAATTGACGCCCCTTATCGCTCCGGAAACGGTCCAGGTGCCTTTTGTAAAAGCTGCCGGCATCGTAATAGGCGTAATGGAATTCAAAATCGTCGATACCTGTATAGCAACTCGCATTCAGATAACGGATAAACCGGCGAACCCGTTCCAGGAAGATTTTTTCGAAAGTATTGTCAGTTTCAGGGGTGATCCAGTGGATAACGTCTCCCCGGATGTCGGCATTTTTCCGGTAGTCGAAATTCTTACCAACCCCGGCGGGATGCATGGCCCCCCGGGTAAAAAGTCCCAGGAGATTTTCCCTGAGGCCGCGGATGTCATGGGGTTCCAGGAAGCTGTCGCAACACCCGAATTCCCGTTCCATCAGGCCGGTGATCAGGGTCTCGAACTGTTCGGTTCCCGCTTGCATATAGGGCTGTTCCATAATGGTATAAAGGTAGGAACAAAGAGGATGTTATTCCCCGGCCTGCCAAAACTTTTTCGTGGCGTTTATCCCAGGAAAGCCTCAGGCCGTATGCGCCCGGCTTATGTGCAGGGATTCCCCTATTGGGAGGGCATTTTTCAGGGTTTGATACACCACACAGCTGTGCTTGGTGGCCTGCAACAGGGTTTTAGCCATTTTTTCGGGACTGTCCTGCACCCCCACCTCAATGTCCAAGTGCATAGACTGAAAGCCTACCGGTACGCGGAGGTCTGCCCCCGGCGTTCCCCTCACATCCACCTCCGCGATAACGGAAACCCTTGTTTTGTTTAGCCCGATCCCTCACCGGTTTACAATCAATCTCAGGGTACTTTCATAACAGGATGCCAGGGCGGCGCAAAGTATATCCCCCGGGTTGGGATGATCATGATCTCCTCCCACTGCGCGGTGTACCCCTACTTTCAACGGCACCTCCAATTTGGGATTTAGAACTACTTCCGTGCGGAAAGGATCGGCAAGATTTTTTCCATGTACAACCGCAAGGTCCCGGATGCGTGCCACTTCCGGGTCTCTTGAATATTTCCTGTTCAACGCTATTTGTCTCTTGTAGACTTACGGACTTCCTGCTGCTTCTTTTGGTAGGGGGGTCCCCGGGACCGCCCTGGGTGTTTTGCTCTCTTTCATCATCATTGTTTTAAATTATCATGTATGCAACCTCAGTGAAAGCAATCAGTTCTCCACAATGTGAACCACAAGATGGAAAGTTCCATCCTGGTTATTTGAATTTGCTTTCATCCAGGTTAAAGAATCGCACGGCATTGTTGAACAGGATGTCCCGTTTTTGACCTTCGGAGAGGTAATCGGCATTTTCTATCAATCCAATAGATGTTTTAAGCAAGCCGGGCCAAAGCATCAAATCGGTACCGTAGAGGATGCGTTTTTCAAAGCCGGCCTGCACCAGCCGTTTGATGTAAGCATGGACCTCTGCCTGGGGATAACTCCAGATAAATCCTGCAATATCTACATAGACATAGGCATTTGCACCCATAAGGGCAATCATTTCGTCTATCATCGGGTAGCCGGCATGCATGACCCATATTTTGAGTTTGGGATGACGGGCCAGCAAGTCTTCGAGCAGGAATGGCCTGCCCATGGAAGCCCGGTATTTGGGGGAGGTGATATTAGCCATTCCATTGCCTCCGGTTCCCATATGGATCCCCACGGGGATATTCAGTTCCTCAGCCACGGCAAAATAGGCGTCCAGGGACATATCGCTTGGCGACATCCCCTGGTACTGTGGGGCCATTTCCCCCATGACCTGGTAAAAATCCGAGGACAGGGAATCCCGGAACGCTTCCACACTCACCCCATCGGTACTGAAGAGGCCCAGGGAAGGGATCACCCGGTCCGGGGCGGCCTGCTTCCATTTGTGCAGGAGAGCAGCATCCCCGCTGGCCACCATGGTCACATTAAGCCTTTTGGCTTCGGCAAGTACTTCATCCTGGTACTCCTGGTCCGAATGGGCGGCCTTCAGCGGAGCGACGCAATCGGTATTCATAAAAGAAGGCGGGGGCTGGTTGGGATCCCCGCCGGGCATACTCTTAAGGAACCACGGACACATATCGGAAGCGAAGTTGGGATTTATTTTCATTACATGTACATGTACATCGATGATAGGGGGACGTTCCTTCCCGTTCTGACCCCAGGCCGCGGGAAAGATGAAAATGAGGGCGGCGATGGTCAGGATTGCGGTAATTCTGTAGAATGGTGCCATTGGATAAAACTTTAAGATGGATATTTAATTGCCAATCAATATTAAGTAAAATTAAAGAAACACTTCCCCCATACTCAGGAGGCAACGGTTTAGGCGGCCGGCCCGGCTACTCTCCTGCCGCGAGTTTAAGGCTGTACAACCGGCTGTTTTTCCGATGAAAGCCCAGGCTTTCGTACAGGGCGATGGCCGGGATTCTGTGCTCCCCTGTAAACAAAAGGATTTCGGACAGCCCCTGTTCCTGTCCGATGGCCAGCAGGCTGGAAACCAGTTCGCGCCCGATCCCCCGGCCCCGATGCTTTTGGTCCACCACAAGGTCTTCAATCCATCCTTTATGCCCGGATAGCACCCGGTAATTTGCCATACAGGCCATACCCAACAAGGCGTCCCCCTCCAGGCAGGCCAGGACGACGGGAGGGTTGTCCGCTTCCAGTAGTGATGCCAGGGGGAAGGGGTCGAGCTGGCTGTTTAGCTGCCAAAAAAGGGAACTCGCCTGTTGTTGCAGGCTGGGGCTCAGATCCTCTGTTTGCAGGGCCCGAATGGTCATGATTTATGGGTAATGGTTATGCCGTAAATAAAAAAAGCGTTTGCCGGGGAGTTGCCTCCATAACAAACGCAGGGATGAACGTCGCCTGGTAAGTGTATTATAGTGTCCTCAGATACTCTGCCACGGCCCTTGCCTGTTCCTGGCTCAGGTTTTGGTTAAGCATGATGGCGTTGTTGTATTCTTTCTGAAGTGCCTGGGCGATTGGGTCTTCCTTCAACATCACATCCGGGTTCATGATCATGTTCATTACCCATTCGGGGCTGCGTCGTTCAAAAACCCCTTTGAGTGCCGGGCCTATCATACGTTGTTCCGCCATATGGCAAGCGGTACAAATGGTTTTAAAGGTCTCTTCACCCTTGGCGGCGAGTTCCTGGTCTATTTCATCGGGGAAATCCACACTGGTTACAGGGCCCACGCCTTTGTCATTCATATCTACCGGAACCCCTCCGGAAGCCGAGGCCTCGGGTTTTGCTTCTTCCTTGGTGCGGTTCATCTTAAAGCCGTCGTCCGAGCTTTCTTCTTTCTTTTCTTTGCCACCACAGCTAACGATCAGGGCCCCTAATGTCAGCAGCATGAATATTTTTTTCATTGTTGACGTTTGTTTTGTGGCACTAATATAAGAAATCGACCGACTTATGTGGACGCTTGCAGGAATTTTATGGTCCTTTTTTCTGTATAGTATTGGTTTTTCATGCCGAAGAAACCAACATGCCCCCCATAAGTGGGGATTTCCAGGTGGAGGTAAGGATGAGATTCCGCTTCGGATACCGGGTAACATTCAGGCCCGAGGAAGGAATCATTACGGGCATTGATCAGTAAGGTGGGGATCCGGATCCCGGGCAGGAATTGCCGGCAGCTGCATTTGCGGTAGTAATCCATAGCATCGTCAAAACCATGTGCCTTGCTGGTATATACATCGTCAAAGTCCTTCAGGGTGTGTACCTTCCGAATTTCCTTCTCCGAGATTTGACTCGGGAATAATTTTTGCTTGATCCTCAGTTTCGCCAGCAGGTGCCTTTTGAAACGGTTGGCATAGAGGAAATTCGCCGGCGACATCAAGGCCCGGAGCGAGCTGTACAGGTCGCACGGAACGGAAATGGCGACGGCAGCCTTTATTTCCCCGGGCACATCCCGGCCCTCACCGAGGTATTTCAGGCAGAGGTTCCCCCCCAGGCTGAACCCAAGCAGGAAGATATCCCTGTATCCTGATCTTTCGGCGACATGGGAAACAACGGCATCCAAATCCTCCGTAGCCCCGGAATGGTACGATCGGAACAGGCGGTTGGGCTCCCCGCTGCACCCGCGAAGGTTTACAGAACAGGCATCGAAGCCGTGGGCGTTCAACATTAGGGCGCTCCCTGCCATATAAGGTCGACGGGCATCGCCTTCCAGGCCGTGGAGAAGGATCACCACCCGGGAGTTGGCGGCCTCAGCATAGCTCCAGTCAAGATCCAGGAAGTCGCCGTCCGGGAGGGTGATCCGCTCCCGCTGATAGGGGATATCCGGTACTTTCCTGAACAAACCCGAGTATATTGTCGCCAGGTGGTTGTTCCGGAAAATAAGTGGGGGGTTAAATTCGGATGGGCTTAAGGGCATCGGTGGTTCGGGCTATTTCGGGTAGGTGTCCAGCAACTTGTGTTGCGCTTCGAGCGCTTCCCTGAACTCCTCTTTCAGCCGGGCGACAAGGGAAGCCACCGGGAGCGTATCCCGTATGGCGGAGACCCCCTGCCCGGCAGACCAGATGGTTTTCCAGGCTTTGGCTTCTGTGTCTAGCTCCTTCCCGAAATCGATCTTCCGTTCGCGCCTGAGGTCTTCTTCCTTAAGGCCTGCCGCTTTAAGGCTGGGCCCCAGGAAATTGGCATGCACCCCGGAAATGGCTGCGGTATATACCACATCGTCAGCCTGGGCATCGGCGATCATAGAGCGGTAGGCATCAGGGGCCAGGCTTTCTTCTGTATTGATGAACCGGGTGCCCATGTAGGCCAGGTCGGCCCCCATCTGCAAGGCAGATGCGATATCCCGGCCGGTGCTGATGCAGCCGGCAAGCAGGATTACCTTATCAAAAAATTCCCTGATTTCGGCCACAAAGGCCATGGGGTTCAGGGTCCCGGCATGTCCGCCCGCCCCGGCACAGACCAGGATCAGGCCGTCTACCCCCGCGGCGGCAGCTTTTTCGGCATGTCGTTTTTTTATCACATCGTGGAAAACCAGCCCCCCATACCCATGCACTGCATTCACCAGTTCCGATACCGCCCCCAGGGAGGTGATAACCAGGGGAACCCTGTGCTTGATACAGAGCTTCAGGTCATCTTCCAACCTGGGGTTTGTCGGGTGCACGATGAGGTTGACCCCGAAAGGGGCCGCCTTCTTACCTGTTTGTACCTGCCAGGCGTCCAATGCCTCCCTGATCTCGATCAACCATTGTTCGAAGCCCTCGCTGCTTCGCTGGTTGAGGGCCGGGAAACAGCCGGCAATCCCATTCTTACAGCATTCAATCACTATTTTGGGTCCGCTTATAAGGAACATGGGAGCTGCCAGGGCGGGAAGGGAAAGTTCGCTAATGAATGCAGGGGGCTTGGCCATAGGGTTTGTATTGGGAGACTAAAATAGGAATAAAATTTCGCGCCGGGTTTTCCCTTGTTTCCAAATCTGTGGTATTTTTACAAATAGTATGCACGCATAATAAACTGTCGACCCATGTACATGAAAGAATTTGAAATCCGCTGGAGCGACCTGGATGCCAACCGCCATCTGGGCAATACGGCCTATGTTGATTACATGGGCCATACCAGGCTGGGTTTCTTTGAGAAAATCGGAATGCCTCTTTCAAACCTGGTGAAATATCAGCTGGGCCCCGTGGTCTTTTATGAACATATTTACTATTTCAGGGAAATCCTGCCTGGTACCCCCGTGAGGGTTTCCCTTGAGATGATGGGCCTGGCAGAGGACGGCCGGTTTTTTGAATTCCACCACGATTTTTATGATCCCGCCGGCACTCACATGGCCCATGGGGAAATGCTGGGGGCCTGGATTGATCTTTCCACCCGGAAATTGACGGGGCTGCCTCCGGAACTCCTCAAACTATTTGATACGGTGGACCGCCCGCCAGGCTTCAGGGTACTCACCAAAGAGGATACGCGCAGGTTTGCGAAACACCCTAAGAACCTGGTATAGGCCTTTTACTTACCAAATATACCCCCAGCAGCACCAGGCTTGCCGCCACGACCTTGGGCAGTGACAACTGGTCTTTTCCCGTAAGCACGGCAAAGAGGATCCCGATAAGGGGTTGCAGGTATATAAAGGCGCTAACGGTGGAAGCCTTTAGCTCAGTAAGGGCAAAGACATTGAACAGGTAGGTAAGGAAAGTGGTTCCAATGACGACAAAGCCCATTTTCCAAATGGCTTCAAAAGGGAGGCTGCCCCAGGATACCTCCAGGAATTGAGGCAGCGCCACCGGGAGGTTGATCACAATCCCGATCAGGAAAAGCCATTTCATCAGGGTGAAGGGGTGGTATTTTTCAAGTAGTTTTTTTACCGTGATCAGGTACAGGCCGAAAAAGAGGGAATTAATAAGGAAAAGGGTGTTCCCCAGGGGGATGTTCGGAGCATTCTGGTGAAACGCCTGCCCATAAACCACCAAAAATACGGCGCCGAGCAGCCCTATTGCGATCCCAATGGCCCGGTACAGGTGGATTTTTTCCCTGATCAGCAGGGCTGAGAGCATCACCACCATAATGGGGGTGGTCGTAACCAGCACACTGCTGTTGATGGGGGTGGAAAGTTCCAGGCCTTTGAAGAAAGCGAGCATATTGACGGCCATCCCGAAAAAGGAACAGAGGACGACTCGTCCCCAGTCCTTTCGTTCAATGCGCTCTTTCGGGGCAAAAAATGAAATAATCCAGAACAATAGGGTTGCCCCAAATAACCGGAGCATGATGAATCCGAAAGGGCGGATATAAGTAGGCATTACCCCTTTGGCGATCGTATGGTTGAGGCCATAGATGGTAGTAGCGGCCAGGGCCGCCAATATGGCCAGTGCGCGGCGATTCAAGATCCCATTTTTTCTTTGGCCGCGGCCACGGTTTTAGGGCTGTTGCCAATAAAGATGGCTTCCCCCGAAACGATAACCGGGCGTTTCAGGAAGGTATAATGATCCAGGAGCAGGGTTTTATAGTCTGCTTCCTGCAGGGTCTTATCCTGTAATCCGCGTTCCCGGTACAGGCGCGCCCGCCGGCTGAAGAGTGCCTCACAGGAGCCCGCGCGTTCCTTCAGGTCATTCAACTCCTCCACGGTCAGGGACTGCTGTCCGATATCGCGGAGTTCATAATCCCCCGGAGGGTCCAGTTCTTTAAGGATACGCTGGCAGGTGCTGCAGCTTCCCAAATGAAAAATTTTCTTCATAGGCTAACCTGTTTGCCCTAAGGCTGGTAAAGGGAATCCAGGGGCAAAACTAGGGCATCTTCAGCAAACCAGGAACCGGGAATTGTGCTATTTTTGGAAATCTGTTTATTTTGGCACCTCTAAATTAACCCATGACCATTGGAAGCACTTTTCAATACTCTTCAGAAAAACCGGAAGGTCTTGTTGCAGATCCTCAGGCAAACCCCAAGGGAACAGCTGACCCGCATTCCACAGGGATACAACAACAACATCTGGTGGAACCTGGCGCATGTGGTAGTGACCCAGGAATTATTGCTTTACAACCTCAGCGGCTTGCCAATGGGCATACCGGATTCCCTGGTGTCGCGCTATCGGAAGGGAACCTACCCGCAGGGAGTGCCCTCTGAGGAAGAGATCAGTGAATTGGAGGAATTCCTGCTTACCACACTGGATAAGGCAGTGGAAGACCATGCCAGGGGGCGGTTTAAGGAGTTCAGGGAATACACCACCTCGGTAGGGGTTACTCTGCGGAGTTTTGAAGATGCCCTGGCTTTCAACACCTTCCATGAAGGATTGCACCTGGGGGTTATCATGTCCCTGAAAAAGGTGATGGCTTAACGCCAGGGTCAGGATTTGGCCGGATAATTCAGGAAGCGGCGTACTTCTCCAAAAGGAAGGGTAAGTTCTATAGGCCCGTCCGCGTAGGATGCCACTTCATACTGGTTGTAGTACAACTTGATCCCTTCGGCTGTAAGGCCAATATTTTCGGGTAGGGTGAACCGGTCATCTTCGAACATGAATCCTGTGCTGTTGATGGGTTGGTTGGCAGGGATCTGTTCCTGTTGCCTGAAACGGGTTTCGGCAAATTTCTGGAACTCTTTTTGATTCCGGAAGAGTTCCCAGGACTCCACTTCGCTGCCCTTTTGTTTATCGAAGTTCAGATAGCGTACGGACCCGTAGCCATGCGCGCCGCCCGTAAAAGTGTATGCGCTGAGCTTAATGCTTACCCAGTGCTCGTCTTCATATGAAATTTCGGCAAAAAGCTCCGCTTTCCAGCCAGGGGTTTCATCCGGGTACAGCTTCCTGATATGCTCATAACCTTTACGGAAGGAAGTAACCGCCTGGTCCAGGGTAGTCACCTCGAGGGAATCTTCGAATGTCAGCATGGAGATAACTTCTTCCCTGAGGGCCGTGTTGATCGCTTCCGCGATCCGGGTTTTGCCCCTGGCCTGGGGAAGGGTGATATTTACCTGGGGACAATCGCCACAGGAATCCCCCGCCAGCGTTAAGGTTTTAAATTGCAGGGTTTTATCACGCCCGCACGCCATACAGAACAGGAGCAGGCAGATGGCGAATAGAGGTGCGGCCGAAATTCGATTATGATTCACGGGATGGTGGTTTCAATTAGATTGCTTACTCAGAAAGATAACGGTACCTTTGTAGGGTTAATTATACGGCATGGACAAAAAATCGTTCCGGTTCAATACAAAAACCATCCACGGGGGGCAGGAACCCGATAAGGCTTACGGGGCCGTAATGCCCCCTATCTATCAAACCTCCACCTATGCCCAGCGCACGCCGGGCGGGCATCTGGGGTACGAATACTCCCGTAGTGGCAACCCCACGCGCAAGGCCCTGGAAAATGCCCTGGCCAGCATTGAGAACGGTGATTTCGGACTCGCATTTGCCAGTGGCCTGGCGGCTATGGATGCGGTTTTGAAACTCCTCGAACCGGGGGACGAAATACTATCCACCAACGACCTCTACGGGGGGAGCTACCGACTTTTTACCCGGATATACAGCAAATACGGCCTGGGATTTCACTTCCTGGGGATGCAGGATGCGGCCGTTGTAGAACGACATATCACCGACAAAACAAGGTTGATCTGGGTGGAAACCCCTACCAACCCCATGATGAACATCATCGATATCCGGGCCATGGCCGCCCTGGCTAAAAAACATGGGCTAATCCTGGCGGTGGACAATACCTTTGCCACCCCTTATCTCCAGCGGCCCCTGGACCTCGGGGCAGACATAGTGATGCACTCCGCCACCAAATACCTGGGGGGCCACAGCGATGTAGTGGTGGGCGCCCTGATAGTGAAGGACCCGGAATTGGCAGACCGACTTTACTTTATCCAGAATGCCAGCGGGGCGGTGTGCGGACCTATGGACAGTTTCCTGACCCTCAGGGGGATCAAAACCCTGCATGTCCGGATCCAGCGGCATTGCGAGAACGGGCGGGAAGTAGCCCGTTTCCTGAAGGCGCATCCCAAAATAGAAAAGGTTTACTGGCCCGGGTTTGAAGACCACCCGAATCACCGGATCGCGCGCGAACAAATGCACGATTTCGGCGGGATGATCTCCTTTGTACCTAAAGGTGGAGGGTTCAGGGAGGCCGTGGCGATCGTTGAAAAATTGCGCGTGTTTACCCTGGCGGAATCCCTGGGGGGAGTAGAAAGCCTGGCAGGCCACCCTGCAAGCATGACCCATGCCAGCATCCCCAAAGAAGAACGTGAAAAAAATGGCGTGGTCGACGGCCTGATCCGACTAAGCGTAGGCATCGAAGATGCAGCCGACCTCATTGCCGATCTGGAACAGGCCATCGGTTCATAACCACCCTTTCCAATTATGAAATATTAAAAATAAACAGTAAAAAATTATAGAAATAATATATTTTTGCGCATATATTAATAATCCTTAAATTTTTTACACGCTGACATACCCGGCATTCGTTCCAAAATGCCGGACAAAGAAGGCGCAAATACCACGAAATCCCGGCGTTTTATGGAAAATATGGAAAAAAAGATCAAGACCTTTATGGAGGAGGTTACCGCCCGCAACGGACACGAACCGGAATTCATACAGGCCGTGCAGGAGGTAGCGGAAACGGTGATCCCTTACATTGCACAACATGAAATTTACAACGGCAAGAACATCCTGCTTCGCATGGTGGAGCCAGAACGGCTGATTTCTTTTCGGGTCGCCTGGGTAGATGACGATGGGGAAATTCACGTGAACCGCGGTTATCGAATTCAGATGAATTCGGCGATAGGCCCGTATAAGGGGGGGCTGCGCTTCCATCCGACGGTCAACGCCAGTATCCTTAAATTCCTGGCTTTTGAACAGGTATTCAAGAACAGCCTCACCACCCTTCCCTATGGGAGGGGGGAAGGGGGGATCGGATTTTGACCCCAAGGGGAAATCAGACGATGAGGTCATGCGTTTCTGCCATGCTTTTATGACCGAGTTATGCCGGCATATCGGACCGAATACCGATGTTCCGGCCGGGGATATTGGAGTTGGTGCCCGCGAGATCGGTTTCCTTTTTGGGATGTACAAGAAAATCAGGAATGAATTTACCGGGGTGCTTACCGGGAAAGGCCTTTCCTGGGGAGGCTCCAAGATCCGGCCCGAAGCAACGGGCTACGGAACGGTTTATTTCGCCCAGAACATGCTTAAAACAAGGAAAGAGGATATTGAAGGCAAGGATGTCGTGGTCTCAGGTTCCGGGAATGTGGCACAATTTGCGGCCGAGAAGGTACTGCAACTGGGGGGGCGAGTACTTACCATGTCGGATTCCGGAGGCTTTGTCTACGATCCGGATGGAATCGATGCTTCTAAGCTCGCCTATGTTATGGACCTGAAAAACAACAGGCGCGGAAGGATTTCCGAATACGTCAAGAAATTTCCCAGGGCCGAGTACCACAAAGGAAAAACACCCTGGCATGTAAAATGCCAGATCGCCCTGCCCTGCGCCACGCAGAATGAACTGGACGGGGAAGACGCCAACACCTTGATAAAAAACGGCTGTATCTGTGTGGCAGAAGGGGCGAACATGCCATCCACACCAGAAGCGATCCACGCCTTCCACAATGCAAAGATCCTATTTGCTCCCGGAAAGGCTTCCAATGCGGGCGGGGTGGCTACCTCGGGCCTTGAGATGTCACAGAACTCCCTCCGGATCAGCTGGACCCGCGAGGAGGTAGACGACCGCCTGAAAGCGATCATGAAAGACATCCACGATTCCTGCATCGAATATGGGCTGGAAGACAACGGCTACTGCAACTACGTCCGCGGGGCCAATATCGCGGGCTTTGTGAAGGTTGCGGATGCCATGCTGGCACAAGGGGTGATCTGAGGACCCCTTAATTATAATAAGCGACTACCAACTTTAAGGTGGTGGCATTCCGAGGGAGTGCAGAGACCCGGAATCACATTGCTTTATCCCGCCCGTCGGTGGCGGGGTTTTCGACAACGTTTTTCTATCGCCATTCCATCTTATTTTGTCCCTTGCCCAAACAGATCGCCACGTGCGTCGGGGACGGAGGGTTCACCTACTATTTACTTACCTTTGGCAAACACCACCTGGCGGCATGCAGACCAAAACGAGGGCCATCGTTATATCATCCCTGAAATATGGGGATACCAGTTTGATTGTGAAGGCATTTCACGGCTTCAGACGGGCTTAAGAGCTATTTGCTGAAGGGGGTACTGGCCTCCAGGAAGGGGCGGTTCAAAGCGGCCTATTTCCAGCCGCTAACGCAGTTGGAACTGGTTGCGAACCACCGGAACAAAGGCAGCCTGGAACATCTTAGGGAGGTGCGGATCAGCTATCCGTATAAAAACCTGCATACCCATGGTACCAAAAGGGCCATCTGCATTTTCCTGTCGGAAATACTTTCCTCCAGTATCCGCGAAGAAGAGCAGAACCAAAGCCTCTACAATTACCTGGAATCCGCCTTCCAGTGGCTGGATACCCATGAACAGGTAGCCAATTTCCACATCCTTTTTTTATTGCGGCTCAGCAAGTTTCTTGGATTTTACCCGGATTACGAAGCCCTCCACCATCCCTATTTTGACCTGGTGGAAGGTCAGTTTTCCGAATCACAGCCACTGAGCCCCTCCCTGTCCGGGAAAGACCTGGAACTATTTCAGGAGTTTCCTGGAAATGGATTTTGATGGCCTGGAAGGGATCCGGCTGGGGCAAAAGGGGCGGAACACCCTCCTGCTATCCTTGCTCCAGTATTACGCCATTCACCTGCAGGGGTTTAGGAAACCCCGTTCCCTGGATGTCCTGACCGAGGTCTTCAATTGATGGGACATGGCAATTTAAAAAGACTCAGGGCTTTTCGGGAGTGCTGTCTTTAAAGACTTTCCGGACGTTTTCACCGGTTTCCTTTCCTGCCTTCTCGAGGCTGTCCATAACCTGTTCCCCGGCCTGTTTCATGTCTTCCCCGACCTTTTTGGCAGTCTGAACAGCGCCTTCCCCTACTTTTTTCAGATCAGAGCGCACTTCATCCATGGCTTCCCCTGCCTGATCCCCGGCCTCTTTGGTATCCCCGGAACAGCCGTCGCAGGAAACAAAAGTCAATCCCAGCAGCATAGCCAAAATGAGTATCACCTTTTTCATATTGTCAGGTTTTAGAGGTTCGCATCCTTTTATTATCTACGAAAATGGTGTAAGGATGGATTACAGTCCGGCTGTGACCGGGGGAACCCGATAAAAGTCAAGGCCTGCATCCCGGGCTATTTTGGCCGTTACCACAGAAACATTTGATAAAAATCACTAATTTTGCGGACTCTAATCAGGGCCCTGGAAGCACAATGAGCAAATTTGCAGAATATAAGAACCTGGACCTTCCCGCCGTTGCCAATGATATTCTCAATTTCTGGAAGGAACGCCAGATCTTTGAAAAGAGTATTTCAAGCAGGGAAGGGAAGGAAACCTATGTGTTCTATGAAGGCCCGCCTTCGGCTAACGGGATGCCCGGGATCCATCATGTAATGGGGCGGACCATCAAGGATATCTTCCCAAGGTACAGGACCATGAAAGGGTACCAGGTACACAGGAAGGCCGGGTGGGATACCCATGGCCTCCCGGTGGAAATCGGGGTGGAGAAGGAACTGGGGATCACCAAGGAAGACATCGGAAATAAAATCTCTGTTGAGGAATTCAACGCCGCGTGTAAAAAGGCGGTGATGCGCTATACCGATGCCTGGAAAAACCTGACGGAACAGGTAGGCTACTGGGTGGACATGGACGACCCTTACATTACCTATAAGCCGAAATACATGGAAACCGTATGGTGGCTGCTCAAACAGATCTACGACAAGGGGCTGCTCTATAAAGGCTATACGATTCAACCCTATTCGCCCAAGGCAGGGACAGGGCTCAGTACACATGAGCTAAACCAACCGGGTACCTACCAGGAAGTATCCGACACCACCGTTACGGCCCAATTCCGGGTAATTCCGGAATCACTTCCCTCGGAGATGGCAAAGGCATTGGGGGGAGACGACCTCTATTTCCTGGCATGGACCACCACACCCTGGACCCTCCCCTCCAATACGGCCCTTACGGTTGGCCCAAAGATCGAATACGTCCGGGTAAGCACCTACAATCAATATACTTTTAAGCCCATCCAGGTCATCCTTGCCAAAAGCACCCTGAAAGCCCAGTTCTCTGGTAAATTTGTGCAGGTCGATACGACAGAGGAACTCGAGTCCTATTCCCCGGAAAATAAAAAGATACCCTACCGCGTACTCGATTCCTATACCGGGAAGCAGTTGGTGGGAATCCGGTATGAACAACTTATCCCCTATGCCAAACCCTATCAGCATGTGGAAGATGCATTCCGGGTCATTGCCGCAGACTTCGTGACTACAGAAGACGGAACCGGGATCGTACATACGGCCCCGACCTTTGGCGCGGATGATATGCTGGCGGCCCAAAAGGCAGACCCCCCTGTGCCACCTATGCTGGTACTCGACGAGAACGGCAACCCGGTGCCCCTGGTAGACCTGCAGGGGAGGTTCCGGCCGGAATTGCGGGAATGGGCCGGGAAATATGTGAAGAACGAGTATTATGAAGATGGAGAGGCCCCGGAAAAATCGGTAGACGTGGAAATCGCCATTAAACTGAAAGAGGAGAACCGGGCCTTTAAAGTGGAAAAATACCTGCACACTTATCCCAACTGCTGGCGCACAGACAAACCCATCCTGTACTATCCGCTGGACTCCTGGTTTATCCGTGTTACCGAGGTCAGGGACAGGCTGTATGAACTCAACCAGCAAATAAACTGGAAACCCAAAGCCACCGGTGAGGGAAGGTTTGGGAATTGGCTGGCAAATGCTAACGACTGGAACCTTTCCCGTTCCCGCTACTGGGGCATCCCCCTGCCTATCTGGAGGACGGAAGACGGACAGGAAGAATGTATCATAGGCTCTGTGGCAGAACTCAAAGAAGCCATGGGCAGGGCGGTGGCAGCCGGCTTGCTTGAAGAGGACATTTTCTCTGATTTTGTTATGGGGGATATGAGCGACGCGAACTATGAGAGGATCGACCTCCACAAGGACATAGTGGATCGCATCGTCCTCGTCTCGCCATCCGGTAAGGCCATGTACCGGGAACCCGACCTGATCGATGTTTGGTTCGACAGCGGGTCCATGCCCTATGCGCAATGGCACTACCCCTTTGAGAACCGCGACCTGATTGACCAGGGAAAAACCTTCCCGGCCGATTTTATCGCCGAAGGCGTAGACCAGACCCGCGGGTGGTTCTACACCCTGCACGCTATTGCAGGGATGGTGTTTGATTCCATCGCGTATGAAAATGTGGTCTCTAACGGACTGGTGCTGGATAAGGAGGGGAAGAAAATGTCGAAACGCCTGGGAAATGCCGTCGATCCATTTGAGACCATGGCAGCCCATGGCGCCGACGCCACCCGATGGTACATGATCTCCAATGCCAACCCCTGGGACAACCTGAAGTTTGACCTGGAGGGGGTCGTGGAAGTGAAGCGAAAGTTTTTTGGCACCCTCTATAACACCTATTCTTTTTTTGCGCTCTACGCCAATATAGACCGCTTTAAGTATAAGGAGGCGGAAGTTTCCCTTGGGGAACGCCCCGAACTGGACCAGTGGATCCTTTCGGAACTGCATAGCCTGATCCGCCTGGTGGACGAAGCGTATGCGGCGTACGAACCTACCCGGGCCGCCCGGGCCATTTCAGACTTTGTTCAGGAAAACCTGAGTAATTGGTATGTGCGGCTCAGCCGGCGGCGATTCTGGAAAGGCGATTACCAGCAGGATAAGATCTCGGCCTACCAGACCTTGTTCACCTGCCTCCAAACCGTTGCCCGCCTGTCTGCCCCGGTTGCCCCTTTCTATATGGAAAGGCTCTACCGCGACTTAATGGACGCCACGGCAGAAGAAAGTTCGGAAAGCGTGCACCTATCGGATTTTCCTGCGTACCGCCCCGAAATCGTCAACAAGGCCCTGGAGCATAAGATGCAGAAGGCCCAAAGCATTTCCTCTCTGGCCCTCTCTATCCGTCAGAAAGAAAAAATCAAGGTGCGACAGCCCTTGCGGAAGATCATGATCCCGGTCCTGGATCAGGATGAGCGAAAAGAGATTGAAGCCGTGTCCGAGCTGATCAAATCCGAGGTGAATGTAAAGGAGATCCAACTGGTTGACGACACTTCAGGGATACTGGTCAAAAAGATCAAGCCCAACTACAAAGTCCTTGGTCCCCGCCATGGAAAAAACATGAAAAAAATCGCGCAGGCCGTAGCCCTTTTGGGCCAGGGCGATATCCGGAAAATTGAACAGGAGGGCGAAATAATGCTTGACATAGAAAATAAAAGTATTAACTTACAGTTAGAAGAAGTGGAAATTTCTTCTCAGGATATTGCGGGATGGCTGGTAGCCAGCTCAGGTTCGTTAACTGTTGCCCTCGACGTCGCTATCGACGAAGGACTTCGAAAAGAAGGAATTGCGAGGGAACTGGTAAACCGGATACAAAACCTGAGGAAAGAATCCGGCTATGAGGTCACCGACAAGATCGATATTAAGATTCTCAAAAACGGTTTGGTGGAGAAGGCGGTTGCGAGCAACATGAACTATATCAAGACCGAAACCCTGGCAGCAGATCTGAATTTCGAGGAAAGCCTGGAAAACGGTACGGAGATTGCCTTTGATGATATCAACACGAAATTGTTTATCCAAAAACATTAACAATATGGGACAGGATGTAAAAGTAAGATACAGCGATAAGGAACTGGAAGAGTTCCGGGTACTGATCGAAGAAAAAATTCAAAAGGCCAAGAGCCATCTGGAACTTTTGAAAAGTTCGTATATGAACGATGGAAATAATGGTACGGACGACACCTCTCCCACCTTTAAGGCCTTTGAGGAAGGCTCGGAAACGATGAGCAAGGAAGCCAATACCCAGCTGGCCATACGCCAGGAAAAGTTTATCAGGGACCTTAAGAACGCCTTGCTGCGGATCGAGAACAAGACATACGGCATTTGCCGGGTCACGGGTAAACTCATAAACAAGGAACGACTCAAACTGGTTCCCCATGCCACTCTAAGCATCGAGGCCAAGAACATGCAGAAATAGAACTTTACAAACGCTCCCCTCCCCGGAGCGTTTTTTACACCACCCCTTTATGAAACAGCTGCTCTTGCTGGCTTATCTTCTTTGGGTCCTTACGGCTGCCGCCCAAAAAGTAGTGCGCAAGGCGCAGACATTGCCCCCGGATCAGCTCTTGCGAATTGAAGCTGGCGAGTGTTACAGGGTTGAGCTGCAAACCCGGCCCGGAGGCGATCTGGAGGCCGAGGCGACCCTGGATGGCGAATACGGAGAAAAAATCCTCCTGCGAGCTGGGGACGGAAGGGAGTACGACGATCGTTACGGCCGGGGTAACCCCGCTCTTCGACCTACCCGATGACAAATTGGGGGCCCATAAAGTGGTATCCATTGCGCTAAGGGTATCTGTGCCCGAATTTCGAAGGGTGCAGGTTTATGCCGGTTCGGCGGCCCTGACTGCTAAGGGGCAATACGAAAACCTTACTATTTTTCTGGAAGCGGGCTCCTGTTTTCTTTCAGGGGTGGGGCAGGCAACGGAGGTCGCCACCCGGGAGGCAGACATCTACGTGGAGAGTGCCGCTGCCAACGTCCGGGCCGAAAGCCGGTACGGCGAGGTTAGTCCAAATAAAATCCCGCCCGGGACACCTCGATTCACGCTTTCTACAATCTCCGGAGATATCCACCTGATTAGAATGGAATAATCCCTATTTTTGCCCCATTAATTTTTTGAAGATGAACTTGAAGAGGTCTCTCCTCCTGATTGGGCTGATCTTGCTGGTTGACCAGTTGACGAAGATATATATCAAAACACATTTTGTCCTGGGGGAGTCGATAGAGGTCTTTTCCTGGTTCCGGATCCTGTTTATTGAAAACGAAGGGGCCGCCTGGGGCACCAAACTCAGTGACCTGCTTCCGGTAACCGAAACTACCGGGAAATTGATCCTGACCGTCTTTCGCCTGCTGGCCATCATGGGCATCGGGTACTGGCTGTATGAGATCGTCAGGAAAAAAGCATCGACCACCCTTATTATCGCCGTTTCGCTCATCTTCGCAGGGGCACTGGGGAATATTCTAGATTCGGTATTTTACGGGCTGCTCTTCGACGGGAGCCAGAACCAGGTGGCAACTCTCTTCCCCGATCAACCCTATGGCCGCCTGTTCTTCGGAAGGGTTGTGGACATGCTCTATTTTCCCATAATTGATACTACCCTGCCCGATTGGATCCCGTATCTGGGCGGGCACCCTTTCCGTTTCTTTGAGCCGGTATTCAATATTGCCGATACAGCGATCAGTACCGGGGTAGGTATCCTGATCGTATTCAACAGGAAGGCTTTCGGGAAGAACGATTCCTAGAATCGGTACACCGTTTCGGGGGTTGCACAATAATCCATGGCAATATCCCTCTCATGGGTATCCTCAATTTTTTCCTCTGCTTCGAAGAGAGATAAACCGACCTTTACCACCTGTTCCCGGCAGTTGCCCAGGAACGTATCGTAGAAACCCTTGCCATAGCCTACCCGGTGGCCCTTTCGGTCAAAAGCCAGGAGCGGTAAAAAAACCAGGTCGATCTTATCCGGCGCCACCTCTATCCCGTCTACCGGTTCAGGGATCCCCCAGCGGTTAGGGGCCAGCCTGGTTTGGTCTGTCAGCAGGATGTTGTTGAAATGGTTTCCATCCGCAATCCTGGGGACCACGATGTTCTTGTCCCTGCCGGAAAGGATGCTCAGGATAGGTCTGGGTATTTACCTCCTTCTTGTGGGGGATCTGTAAAAATATATGGTAATTGGCCAGGGACCAGATGGGTAATTTGAGGAGTTGATTGGCAATCGCCAGGCTGGCCTTGTCAATGGCCTGATGGGAAAGTCCTCGTCGTAATTTCGAATAATGGAGCCTCAGCTCTTCTTTCAACATGGATGGAGATGAGTCGTAAGATGTGGGGTGGAAGGAATGTCAAACTAATCTTTTGCCGCAACGGCGAAATAGATTTTAAAGAACAGCATCAGGATGAGATACATGCCCAGGGTTATTAAATAATTCTCCATGTGTTTTGTTAAGTTTAGACGAAGTAATTATAAGGAAAAAATTGATTATATCCCATAAAGCGCACGATTTTGTCGACAAAATGAACGTTTTTATAAGAAATTTAACGTTTTACTGACCTCATGTGTATTATCTGACACGCCGGAATGGTCCTACAAACCTGAGGAGGAGTGGGTTAGGAAGTCACTGCACAGATCATTCCACACCGGAATTGCTCCCACGGCCACTGAGGTAATCGCAGATCCGGGAATATTCCAGGAACCAGCCTGTCGGGCTTAGGTTTGGGAACCGGTCCTCCTCTCAGCGGTTGGTATGAACTTAGTCTTTATCTTTGTTGTAAAATGCTGTGGTTCCCATGCCCGATTTGTCTCCAGAAATACAAGTGAGCACCCTGCCGGATAGCCCCGGGGTATATCAGTTTTACGACAAGGAAGGCACTATCCTCTACGTCGGAAAAGCGAAGAACCTCAAAAAACGTGTGGCATCCTATTTCAATAAAAGCCCGGCCTATGGCAAGACGCGCGTGATGGTCAAAAAGATCCGGGACGTCCGCCATATTGTGGTCCCCACAGAATCGGATGCCCTGCTGCTGGAGAACAACCTGATCAAGAAATATAAGCCCCGTTATAATGTCCTCCTGAAAGACGATAAGTCCTATCCATGGATCTGTATCAAAAAGGAACGCTTTCCCAGGATCTTCCCCACGCGCAATCTTATCCGGGACGGTTCCGAATACTACGGCCCCTACACGAGCATGAAAACGGTGAAAACCCTGCTCGACCTGATCCGTTCGGTCTATCCGCTGCGCACCTGTAATTATGACCTTTCAGAAGAGAACATTGCAGCAGGAAAATACAAACGCTGCCTGGAATACCACCTGGGCAATTGCATGGGCCCCTGTGAAGGGCTGCAGGAGGAAGCGGATTATCGGCAGCAGGTGGATGACATCCGGGAGATCATAAAAGGCAATTTCAAGTCGTCACTTCATTACTTCCGGCATCGGATGAAATCCCTGGCAGGGGCAACGCAATTTGAGGAAGCGCAGCAGATGAAGGAAAAGATTGAGGTACTGGAAAACTATCAGGCCAAGTCCACCATTGTCAACCCTAAAATTAACAACGTGGATGTTTTCTCCATCATCTCGGACGAGGCTTATGCCTATGTCAACTTCCTGCAGGTCTCCCATGGGGCGATCATCCGTTCGCATACCATGGAAATTAAAAAAAAACTACAGGAATCAGACGAGGATTTGCTCGCCCTGGCTGTCCTGGAGATACGGGAACGTTTCCATTCGCAGTCCAGGCAACTTTACCTGCCCTTTGAGCTGGAACTGGGGCCGGATCTCAGGGTAAGCGTACCGAAACTGGGCGATAAGAAGAAACTGCTGGATTTGTCTGAACGCAATGCCCGATTCTTCAGGCAGGACCGGTTCAAGCAGATCAGGATTACCGATCCGGACCGGCATGCGAACCGGATCATGGCCCAGATGCAGAAAGACCTGCGACTGCCGGAGGAACCCAGGCACCTCGAATGTTTTGACAACTCAAACATCCAGGGGAGCAACCCGGTAGCTGCCTGTGTCGTATTCCACAACGGGAAACCCGCCAAAAAGGAATACCGGCATTACCATATCAAAACCGTAAGCGGGCCGGATGATTTTGCCTCTATGGAGGAAGTGGTTTACCGCCGCTACAAACGCCTGCTTGAGGAAGAGAAGCCCCTGCCGCAGCTTGTCGTCATCGACGGGGGGAAAGGCCAGTTGTCTGCCGCCCTCAAAAGCCTGGAACAACTGGGGCTCCGTGGAAAAATTGCCATCATCGGCATTGCAAAACGATTGGAGGAGATCTATTTTCCCGACGATCCGGTCCCACTTTACCTGGACAAGCGATCGGAAAGCCTGAAAGTGATACAGGCAGCGAGGAACGAGGCGCACCGATTCGGGATCAGTTTCCACAGAAACAGAAGGAGCAAGACGGCCATAGCCACGGAACTGGAAAACATCGAAGGAATCGGTGCGGGAACGGCCCGGGAATTGCTTAAGAATTTTAAATCGGTCAAGCGAGTAAAAGAAGCTACCCTGGAAGAACTTACCCGCACCGTGGGCAGGTCCAGGGCAAAGAAAATATTTGAACGTTACCATTAATGCAATCGGATACCTTATGCGAACAATCCTCATGACCCTTTGCCTGATCTTCCTGGCCGGAATGGCTTTGGGCCAGGAAGCTGTTCCGGACAGGCCTTTGAAGGTAGGGCTGGTTCTCAGTGGAGGCGGGGCCAAAGGCCTGGCCCATATAGGCGCCCTCAAAGTGATAGAGGAAGCCGGGATCAAGATTGACTATATCGGCGGCACCAGCATGGGGGCCATCATTGGTGCGCTCTATGCCTCGGGCTATAGCGCCGCAGCCCTGGATTCGATTTTCAGGGAAACCGACTTTACCGACCTAATTCAGGATAACCTCCCGAGGGATGCCAAAACCTTCTACGAAAAGGACGATTCCGAACGCTACGCCCTGACCCTGCCTTTTGATAAGTTTAAAATAACCTTTCCCCCCGCCATATCAAGCGGGCAGAACATTTATAATGAATTGGTCCGATATCTGTACCATGTAAAGGACATCCACGATTTCAGCAAACTCCCCATCCCGTTTTTCTGCATGGCCACCGATGTGGAAACAGGGAAAGAGGTATTGCTCGACCACGGCTACCTGCCTGAGGCCATTATGGCAAGCGGTACCTTCCCCTCCCTTTTTGAACCGGCCGAATTAGACGGACAGTTGCTTATAGACGGCGGGGTTTTAAACAATTACCCAGTGGATGAGGTCCGGAAAATGGGGGCGGATGTAATCATAGGCGTAGATGTGCAACATGGGCTTCGCAACAGGGAATCCCTCCTTTCCGCTACAGAGATCCTCCTGCAGATCAATAACTACCGTACCGTGGGGGCAATGAAGGAGAAGGCTGAACGCACTGATATATATATTAAACCGGATGTCCAGAAGATCTCGGTGATCGATTTTAACCTGAAGGAAACTATCATAGACAGGGGACAGGAGGCGGCCCTGAAACAATTGGATGCCCTCACCGCCCTGGCAGCCAGGCAGAAGGAAGCCCCGCAAAAAAGGCCCCCCATCAACCTCCCCGATACCCTGTTTGTAAACCGGCTGATTCTTAAGGGAAACAACAGTTATACCCGGGGCTACGTGAAGGGGAAGCTGCGCTTCAGCCTGTCTGAACCCACCCGGTTCAACAAGTTGCAGCAAGGCATCAGCAATCTGGCGGCGACGGGGAACTTCAAAACGATCCGTTACAAACTACTCTCCAATGGGGTGGGGGACGACCTCACCATCAACCTGGAGGAAAACCCGAACAAGACTTTCATCAGGCTGGGAGCACATTACGATGACTTATACAAAAGCGCGGCCCTGATCAACCTGACGCGTAAAAAATTTCTTCTCAATGACGATGTGGCGTCCTTTGACCTGATCGTGGGAGACAATGTGCGGTATAACCTGCAGTATTACGTGGACAAGGGGTCGTACTGGAGTTTCGGACTGAATTCCCGCTTTAATGAATTCGACCGGGAGATCAACTACGGGGTGATCCGTTCCAATTTCGATGTCCCGGACGGCGGCAACGTCAACAACATCAACCTGGAAGTCACCGATTTTACCAACCAGCTCTACCTGCAAACCGTTTTGAAGGAGGAATTCGCATTCAGCATTGGCCTGGAACATAAATTCCTTAAATACAGCACCCTGACCCTGAATGAGGCACAGGGAAATGCATTGGCTCCACAAGGGCTATCGCCCAATACCCGCACTATTTTTGAAAAAAGCAATTATTTCAGTTCCTTCGGATTGCTGACCCTGGACACCTATGACGATTCCTATTTTCCTTCGAAGGGGCTCTACTTTGACGGGGATTTCCACTTCTATATGTTTTCTTCGGACTACAATGATAACTTTAAGGAATTCTCTATCGCCAAAGCCCGGATGGGGGCCGCATTCCCCTTATTTCCAAACCTTTCCATGAACCTGGAGGCCTCCGGGGGATTTAAGCTGGGCACGTCCAACGTGTCGGCCCTTGACTTCGTCCTGGGGGGCTATGGGTCCCATACCATCAACAACTTCCTCCCCTTTCTCGGCTATGATTACCTAAGCCTTCCCGGGAACAGTTTTGTAAAGGGATACGCCAGGCTCGACTATGAATTCCTGCCCAAAAACCACCTGATGCTGGCAGGCAATATCGCGAACGTGGAGGATGACCTCTTCCGCACGGGTGAATGGTTTACGGCGCCCGATTTTACGGGCTATGGCCTCGGCTATGGATGGGAATCATTCTTTGGCCCGCTCCAGGTTTTTTATACCTGGACGCCTGAGATCAGCGATTCGCACTTCTTTTTCAGTATAGGCTACTGGTTCTAAGTGGCTGCGCGGGGCATCTTCCCGGGCTGATCTTTCTGGCGGCAACCAACAGAAAATTCGCTTGTTTTTACGATATTTGCAGGGAATGCCATTTAGCATGCACGACCTGCGAATTGATATTACCGCCCATCTCAGGGCCATGTGGTAGGTTCTCCGGAACCTGAATGGATACATATATCCAATAGCAACTATTTCTCATTCAATTCACTCAGCACATCATGGCAACAACAGATAAAACTTCTTTAAAGCTGCCCAAGGAAAATCCGAAGGCAGAAGATTTCCTTCCCCTCCTGGGAACGGATTATGTGGAATTATACGTAGGCAATGCCAAACAGGCGGCTTATTATTATATGGCCGCATGGGGGTTCCAGCCCCTGGCTTACTCCGGCCTGGAGACTGGCCTAAAGGACCGGGTCTCCTATGTATTGCAGCAAGACAAGATACGGCTGGTACTCACATCCCCCCTCCAGCCGGGCGGCGAGATCAACCGGCATATTGAGAAACACGGAGACGGGGTGAAGGTCATCGCCCTATGGGTTGACGATGCCGTCAAAAGCTATCGGGAAACCACCTCGCGCGGCGCCGAAAGCTACTTTGAGCCCAAAACACTTTCCGATGACCAGGGACAGGTAGTCCTCTCGGGGATACATACTTATGGGGAAACCGTGCACACCTTTGTGGAAAGAGGGAAGTACAAAGGGGTATTCATGCCGGGCTACCGCCCCTGGAAGCCCTTTTACCAGCCCGCCCCCCTCGGTCTCAAATACATAGACCATATGGTGGGAAATGTCGGTTGGAATGAAATGAATAAATGGTGCAGCTTTTATGCGAAAGTGATGGGGTTTGCCCAGTTGGTTTCCTTCGATGACAAGGACATTTCCACTGAGTATACCGCCCTTATGAGCAAGGTTATGAGCAACGGCAACGGGCGCATCAAATTTCCCATCAACGAACCGGCAGAAGGCAGGAAGAAATCGCAGATAGAGGAATACATAGATTTTTACAACGGGGCCGGGGTACAGCATATGGCCCTTGCCACCGATAACATCATAGAGACCGTTACAGCCCTCAAAAACCGGGGTGTGGAATTCCTGAAAGTGCCAGCCTCCTATTACGAAGACCTGCTGGAACGGGTAGGTGAAATAGACGAGAGCCTGGAGCCCCTCAAGGAGCTTGGGATCCTGGTAGACCGGGACGAAGAGGGATACCTGCTGCAGATTTTTACCAAACCGATCCTGGACCGCCCCACCCTCTTTATTGAGATCATTCAGCGCAAAGGCGCCCGGTCTTTCGGGAAGGGAAATTTCAAGGCGCTTTTTGAAGCGATCGAACGGGAACAGGCAAACAGGGGAACCCTTTAGACAGGGTCCGCCCCGCCCCTTGCTGCTAAAGTAATGTTAAGACAGTAGTTAAAGTACGTTAAAAGCATTTCCATAACTTATTTCTTGTAGTACATTTGTGTCACATAAGGGGTGGTTCCCTTATTACTTTAAGTATTGGTTTTTCATAATTTAAAGTTTGGTTGGTTATTTAGGAAAAGCCCCGACACCCGTCGGGGCTTTTTTTATTCGGGCATCCGCCAGTTGCATGCCACCGGAATGGGCCAGGACAATACTTTGGAATATTATTTGTTTAAATAATGGTAAATAGATGACCTGTTATGGCTGTTTTAGTACTTTTGGATCAAATTTTTCATATGAGATTCCGCCTGCTCACTTTTATGATGCTGCTGGGGATGTCCCTTTGGGCCCAGAACGGAGGCTCCTACTTATGAAAACCAGGCGTTTCAGGAAGGCGAGTGGCTGAAATTCCGCCTGCATTACGGCATCCTGAACGCCAGTTATGCCACCCTGCATGTGAAGTCCGATACCGTTAGCAACAAACCGGTATACCACGTGATTGGAAAGGGCAAGACCACGGGATTCGCCAGCATATTTTTCAAAGTAGATGACACCTATGAAAGTTATTTCGACAAAGTAGACGGCCGGCCGTATAAATTTATCCGCAAGATAGATGAAGGGGGCTATACCAAGGATATTGAGATCGATTTTGACCACGACCGGGATGTGGCGGTACTGAACGATAAAAAGAACAAGAAAAAGTTTAATTTTACACTGGATGAGGAAATCCAGGATCTGATTTCCGCCTTCTATTACCTGAGGAACCATTACGACCCTGAAAAGCTGGTCGTGGGCAAGTCCATAGAATTACAGATGCTCTATGATGACGACGGGATTTTCCCATTTCGGCTGAAATTTTTGGGGAAGGAAGTATTAAAGACAAAATTCGGGAAGGTTGAATGTCTGAAATTCCGGCCCATATGTGCAGTCGGGCCGCGTATTCCACGAGAAGGAAAGCCTCTCCCTATGGGTATCCAACGACCTGAACCGGATCCCCATCCGCATCAAGGCCGACCTCAGTGTGGGGTCTTTGAAGGCCGATCTGGACGGATACAATGGCCTTAAGAACCAGTTCAGGATTATAATGGACTAAACAACCGATGAAAGATAAGGAGCGCATTGAATCGCAACTGGCGAAACTCGAAGAGAAATACAGGGATTCGGGCCAGGATTTAAGCTCCTACCTCGACGGGCTGCTCCACCAGCGATACCTCACCTACTGGGATTATATCCACCTGGATACCCTCCTGAGCCTGCAGGTTCCGAGGACCCATTTCCCCGATGAGGAGATCTTCATCATGTACCACCAGATCACCGAATTATATTTCAAACTGATCCTGCATGAGCAGAAGCAGATTGTAGACGACAAGTCCCAGGCCCTGGATTTCTTTACTGAAAAGATCAATCGGATCAACAGTTATTACAAAGCGCTGATCTCCTCTTTCAGCATTATGGTCCGGGGAATGGAGCGCGATCAGTTCCTTAAGTACCGCATGGCCCTCCTCCCATCCAGCGGATTCCAGTCTGCACAATACCGGATGATCGAAATTTATGCTACCCCCCTGCACCTGCTGGTACACCATTCTGAGCGGGACGAATTTTCCGGGGCGGACCCGGTAGAAGTTGTTTACGAACATATGTACTGGAAAAAGGGGCCACAGACCTTCATACGGGAGAAAAGACCCTCACCCTGAAACAGTTCGAATACCGATATACCCCGAGGTTCATCCGGATCGCCAAAGAGGTGAAAGGACATACGATTTACGATAAATACCTGCAGTTATCCGAAACAGGTCGCCATAATAAAGCGCTGATCAAGGCGTTAAGGGATATGGACATCAATGCCAATATCAACTGGAGGCTTGTTCATATGGGTTCCGCCCAGCGCTATCTCAGCCGGGAGAACAGCAGTATAGAGGCCACCGGGGGAACCAACTGGAAGGAGTATTTGCCGCCAGGGTTCCAGAAGGTGGTGTTTTTTCCGGAACTATTTACGAATCAAGAGTTAAAAAATTGGGGAAAACAATGGGTAGACCATATATTTAACCCGGATAAAATCAAAAATCAGGAATGAATAAGTATTGGGGCCTTGTCTTTTTAGTGGCATGTATCACTTCCTGCAAACAGGGAGAAACCAAAGTTGAAGATACACAGGGTGAAACACTCGCCCTCGAAGCCGCGCCCACTGAACCAACCGAGAAATTTGGCTTTAACCTGGATGATTTTATCGTGGTGCAGGATACGATCCACAACGGCGAAAGCTTTGGGGAGCTTATGACTCAAAACAAAGTGGATTATCCGAAGATCTACCGTGTCGGCGAAAAGTACAAAGAGGTATTCGATGCCCGTAGGATCCGTGCCGGCCGGCCTTACCTCCTGCTCAAATCAAAAGACACGGCACAGGCCGCCGAGGTATTCGTCTATCTTAACGACCCCATAAATTATACTGTGGTGGACTTCCGGGACAGCGTCCTGGTATACAAAGGCCGCCAGAAGGTACGCGAAGTGGTTCGGGAGGCATCCGGGGTTATAAACACATCCCTGTCAGAGGCCATCCTCGACCAGGGGATCGATTACAACATTACGAACAACCTGTCTGAAATATACGCCTGGACCATCGATTTTTTCCGCCTGCAGAAAGGGGATAAATTTAAGGTGATCTACAAGGAAAAGTATATCAATGATAGCATTTATGCGGGGGCTGGCCCGATTGAAGCAGCGTACTTTGAGCACGACGGGACCCCGTTTTACGCCTTTGCCTACGAATCGGATTCCTTAAAAAATGTGGTTGACTATTACGACGAGGAGGCGAACAACCTGCGCCGAACCTTTCTTAGGGCCCCTGTTAAGTTCAGCCGCATTTCCTCCAGGTACAACCTGCACCGGAGGATCCGCTATTACGGGTATAAGGTCCGCCCCCATAAAGGGACCGACTATGCGGCTCCCATCGGGACCCCGATTATGGCGACTGCCGATGGCACTGTGATAGAATCCACCAGGAGGGGAGGCAACGGCAAATATGTCAAGATACGCCACAACAGCACCTACACCACCCAATACCTCCACATGAAGGCACAGAACGTCAAACGCGGGCAGTTCGTGCGGCAGGGCGATGTGATCGGATGGGTCGGGATGACCGGGAATACCGGAGGCCCGCATGTCTGCTACCGTTTTTGGAAGAACGGGCGGCAAGTAGACCCGCTGCGCGAGGAACTCCCGGCTGCAGAACCGCTGGCCGAAGCCCTGAGGCCCGATTACTACACCTACATCGATCCGCTCAGGACACAATTGGATTGTATCCAGTTCCAGCAGGTTCCAGAAGAAGAGTTGCTAACGCTTAATGACGAGAATGCCACTGCCAACGATCAACCCGACATCAACTAAAGCCTGGAAAGCACTCCGGGAACACTACAGGGAAACGAAAGACGACCATCTGAAAGACCTCTTCAGGGCCGACCCGGACCGGGCCGGGGCATTTACCATGAAATGGGAAAATTTCCTGGTCGACTACTCCAAAAATCGCATTACCCGCGGCACCCGGGACCTCTTGCTGCAACTGGCCCGTGAAACAGGCCTGGAAAAGGCAATCGACCAGTATTTCAAGGGAGATGCCATCAACCGCACCGAAGGAAGGGCCGTGCTGCATACTGCCCTGCGGGCTAATAAATCTGACACCATCCTGGTAGATGGTGAGAACGTGGTCCCCGAAATATTCCAGGTTAAAGAACAGATGAGGAGCTTTTCCGAAGCCGTGATCCAGGGGGAGAAGCGGGGATACACCGGGAAGGCATTTACGGATGTTGTCAATATAGGCATCGGCGGCTCAGACCTTGGCCCGGCCATGGTTACCGAGGCCCTCAGATTTTATGGGAACCATCTTCAGATGCATTTTGTAAGCAATGTGGACGGAGACCACGTACATGAGGTGATCCGGGTACTGGACCCAGAGACGACCCTCTTTGTGGTCGTTTCCAAAACCTTTACCACCCAGGAAACCCTGAGCAACGCCACCACCCTTAAAGAGTGGTTCCTTAAATACGCTTCTCAAAAAGACATAGCCCTTCATTTCGCAGCGGTTTCCACGAATACCGAAAAAATTGCCGAATTCGGGATTGCGGACGAACATGTGTTCCCCATGTGGGATTGGGTAGGGGGTCGATTCTCGCTTTGGAGCGCCGTGGGGCTTTCCATTGCCCTGGCAGTGGGGTACGACCATTTTGAGGCCCTCCTCAGGGGCGCCCACGCCATGGACCTGCATTTCAGGGAAACGGAATTCGAAAATAACATCCCGGTAATGCTGGGGCTGATCGGCATCTGGTATAATAATTTCTACGGGGCCGAGACAGAGGCCATCATTCCGTACTGCCAGTACCTTCACCGGTTATCTGCCTACCTGCAGCAGGGAATTATGGAAAGCAACGGCAAAAGCGTGGACCGAAACGGGGAACGGGTTGCCTACCAGACGGGGCCCATCATCTGGGGCGAACCGGGGACAAATGCCCAGCACGCTTTCTTCCAGCTGATCCACCAGGGCACCAAGTTGATCCCCGCTGATTTTATCGGCTTCAAACGATCGCTTCATGGAGACCGGGAACATCATCTGAAGTTGATGGCCAATTACTTTGCCCAGACAGAAGCCCTGATGAATGGCAAGACCGCGGAGGAAGTGCGCGGCGAATTGAGAAGCGGTGGCATGGAAGACGACGCTGTGGAAGCTCTGTTGCCATACAAGATCTTTGAAGGGAACAAGCCTACCACCAGCATCTTAATAGACCAACTCAGCCCGGAGAGCCTCGGGGCCCTCATCGCCATGTACGAACATAAGATTTTTGTACAGGGAGTGATCTGGAATATCTATAGTTTTGACCAGTGGGGCGTGGAACTGGGTAAACAATTGGCTACGGCCATCTTGAAGGATCTGCGCGTTCCGAAATCTCCAATCACGACAGCTCTACCTTGCAATTACTTCAATATTTTAAGAGATAATCCCCCACATTCCAATTTCTTTGGGAAGCGGTTCATTTACAGCTATTTATTACTTTTTCAATTGCTAATTTTATGTTAATTTGCCTTGTGCTAATTTAACACTGAGGTAATGCAAAGCAGTGTAAAATGAGGCATTTTTGCAAAGCTTAACTCTTAGTAACACTAAAACACATGGACATGAAAAAGATCTACTTCGCGGTCGCATCCTTTCTCCTGACAGCGGGCGCATTTGCACAGGTAACCCTCAGCGGGACCGTACGTGACGGAGAAGCCGGAGGGCCTTTACCCGGAGCCAATGTTCTTCTAAAAGGCACGAATCTCGGTGCTTCTGCAGATTTTGACGGAAATTTTACCCTGGAAGTCCCCAATGAATCGGGGACTCTGATAGTTTCCTATCTGGGATTTATACCCCAACAATTCAATTTTACCGGGTCTACTAATTTGGGCGAAATTATCCTTCAGCCAGACGCCGAAGAATTGGAAGGCGTCGTGGTGGTCGGGTCGGGTATTATTGACCTGGCCAGGGACCGGCAGACCCCCATTGCTGTTTCCAGTATTCCGGCGGCTGAAATCCAGACCAAGGGCATTGGGAATGTCGAATTCACCGAAGTCATGAAAAACACACCGAATGTCTATGTTTCTAACCAGGCGGGTGGATTTGGTGATTCCCAGATTTTCCTTCGTGGATTCCAACAGAGCAATACCGCCGTTCTCCTGAACGGGCAGCCCATCAATGCGGTGGAAGACGGCCTTGTTTACTGGTCGAACTGGTCCGGGATGGCCGACGTGGCCAATGCGGTACAGGTACAAAGGGGATTAGGATCTTCCAAGCTTGCCATCTCCTCGGTAGGGGGAACCATCAACATCGTTTCAAAGGCTGCCGAACGCAATGAAGGGGGATTTGTGAGGTTCCTGGCCGGTAATGACAGCTATTTTAAGACTACGGTCAGTTATGATTCCGGCCTTGAAAATAAGTGGGCCTTTTCTATTTTACTTGATCACTGGCAGGCGCACCGAAAATATTCCGGAGGCACATTCGGTCAGGGGCAGAATTATTTCTTTGGTGTGGGCTTTAAACCCAGTGACGATCATATGCTCAACTTCCTGATCACGGGAGCGCCCCAGTTTCATGGGCAGAACTTCTCCAAAAGCCTGGAAGAATATGATGAATTCGGGGAAAAATACAACCCGAACGCGGGCTTCCTGAATGGAGAACAAATTAGCTGGAGAAGGAATTACTACCACAAACCGGTGGCAAACCTGAACTGGGATTGGACGATCAGCGACGTCTCTGCCCTTTCCACGGTTCTGTATGCTTCCTGGGGGCGTGGGGGCGGTACCGGCCCACTGGGAGCGCAAACCAACTTTTACCGTGAGGACGGGCAGGTAGATTTTGACGCGATCGTGGCCAACAACATTGCCATGAACCCAAATGGCCTGGGGACTTTCGGCACTGCCGGAATCCTGAGGTCGTCGGTTAACAACCACAACTGGTACGGGGCCCTGACCAACTTCGAATACAATCCTACTGACGAATGGTCAATGAATATTGGGGCCGATTTTCGGTTTTATCACGGGGACCACTTCCGTCAGTTAGTTGACCTCTTCGGCCTCGATGGATATCAGGATAATTTCCGTACCGACCGGCCCAGTGACTATGTGATCTCAGAGACCTTCGAGGCAGATCCCTGGAAATCCCTTACAGACTTTGCCGATCCGGACCAGCGTTATGACTATGATTATTCTGAAAACATCAACTACCAGGGTATTTTTGGGCAGGTAGAGTATGCGACGGACAAGTTTTCCGCCTTCTTCCAGGGCGCCCTTTCCAATCAGGACTACCAGCGCGAAGGCCGCCTGAGCGGATTCGGAGATGGGGAAGGCAAGTCGGACAAGCTCAACAGAATTGGCTGGAATATCAAAGGAGGCGTCGGGTATTCATTTGATTCCCAAAACACCATCTTTTTTAATGCAGGCCAGTATTCAAGACAGGCCTATCTCGATAACATTTTTGCCAACATCCGGTATTCCAACGAAGTGGTCGACCCGGAAGTTGACAATGAAGAAATCACCGGACTGGAAGGAGGCTACCGATACAACAACAGTAATTTCCGGGTAAATGTCAACCTGTATTATACGAAATGGGCCAATCGATTCCTGCAGGATTTTGGCGTCCAGGATGTGAACGGGACCGAAACCGATGTACGCACCCGTTACACGGATATCGCCCAGTTACACAAGGGGATCGAGGTGGACGTTCGCTACCGGCCCAGCAACATCTTCCTGTTGAAGTGGCATGGAACCGTGAACAACTGGGAATACGACGGAACCACTCCTTTTATTACTGAGGACGACCAAACCGGAGAACTGATAGCACGGGGTACGGTAGATCTTACAGGGACCAAGATTGGCCAGGCACCCCAGGCTTCCACCGGTGCCGGAACCGTGATTGACCTCTGGGAGGGATTCAGTTTCGACGCGGACATTAATATTTATACCGAATTATATGGATTTGTGGACACCCAGGATGTGATAGACGCTTCCCAAACAGGGATGGTTTTCCAGTCTGAAAGGCTGCCCGCCTATACCCTCGTGGATGCCGGGGCTACCTATAAATTCAATTTCGGTTCCAACGAACTGGAACTGAGGGGGAATGTCTACAACCTGTTCAACGCGGATTATATCAGTCAGAAAGATTCCTTTGGTTATTACCTGGGAATAGGCCGGACCTTTAATATAAGTGCCCGGTATAATTTCTGATCGATGCAGATTGGAATCATCTTCAAACCCCGGCCGCCACGCCGGGGTTTTTTTTGGCTAAAAAAAAGTATCTTTAGGAGCTCAACCTGAAAAACAACCTTATGGAAATCCTTCACTCTGCGCATTCATACCTTGCCTATGTGGTACTGGTAGTCCTGATCATTGCCGTGGTAAACGCCATTCTCGGGTTTACCGGGGATAAGCTTTTTACGCTGGAGAAGGATTTCAGGATCAGCCTCTTTGCGCTGATCCTGGCGCATTTGCAATTGCTGCTCGGGTTGCTGCTTTATTTCATTTCCCCCAACGGGCTCAATGCACTCCTCACGGAAGGGATTGGGCAATTAAATTCGGCGGCGCGCTTACTCGCCCTGGAACATCCCCTTACCAATATCCTGGCCATCGCGTTGATAACTATCGGTTGGTCCCGACATAAGAAGGTGATGGAGGCCCGCAAAAAATTCAGAACCATAGCCATTTTCTACGGCCTGGGCCTGCTGTTGATCCTGTTGCGTATCCCATGGGGGCAATGGTTTTCTTAATTTGTAACTAATCCTTAATCCAATGAAAAAATACCTTGTTATACTTACGCTTGCAGCTATGCTGACATCCTATGGCCTCGCCGCCCAGGAGATCGATCTTTTCAACGGGAAAGACCTGACGGGCTGGACCGTCTACGGCACCGAAAAATGGTACGTGGAAGACGGGATCCTGATCTGTGAAAGCGGACCGGACGAAGGGTACGGCTACCTTGCCACAGATAAACATTACAAGGATTTCGAACTTACCCTGGAGTTTCAGCAGGAAGCCGACGGGAACAGTGGCGTATTTATAAGGTCGACCGTTGAAGGCACAAAAATCACCGGCTGGCAAGTGGAGATAGCCCCCCCAGGGCATCACACCGGTGGCATCTATGAATCCTATGGAAGGGGTTGGCTTATACAGCCGGATGAAGAAAAGGACCAGGCGCTCAAATTCGGCGAATGGAACACCATGAAAATCAGGGTTGTGGGCGATGAGGTTACCTCCTGGCTCAACGGCACGGAGATGGTCCACCTGAAGGATGAGAAAATCGGCGCGGGCGAAGGCTCTATCGCCCTGCAAATCCACGAGGGAGGCGGCATCAAGGTGAGGTGGCGCAACATCCGCCTAGTGATGCCCCAATAGAGGCGTTCCGGCTTCCCTGATCAGGCAGATGAAAACCGGGAGGTGATCGCTGTATCCTCCCGAATATCGCCCTCCTGAATAGGTGCGCAGGGGATACCCCCTGAAGCGCCCATGACCTGTACTCAACTGCGGGGGGTGGTGTATGCCAACCCGCCAGAACCGGTAATTCCCTTCAGCCGGTTTTATAAAAGACGGGCTTAGCAGGATTTGGTCGAACAAACTCCATTTGTCCCTGTAGGCGAGTGTTCCGGAGCCTTTTCTATATAACCCCTCCATCGGATTATACCATTCCCCTTCAGCCAGGGAAAATATATTTCCTTTTGCCCCCAACACCTTTTTGAGGCTTTCGTCCGTAGGGTTGTCATTGAGATCCCCCATGAGCACCACAGCCGGGTGAGGATTCTCAGTGAGCAGTGAATCCAGGATATGGCGGTTGAGTTCAGCAGCGGCCCTCCGGTAGGGGTTGCTCCTGGCCTGTCCGCCGCTTCTGGATGGCCAGTGGTTCACAAGCAGGTGCAGTTCTTCCCCATCCAGCAGACCACTGACTACCAGGACGTCCCGGGTATAATCCCTTTTCCCGTCCCGGTCGTACAGCAACAGGCGATGGCTGTTTGAGGTTAGCGGGGTAAAGGCCGTCCGTTTGTATAGCAAGGCCACATCAATTCCACGCTCGTCAGGCGAATCGTAGTGGATAATGCCGTAGTTATTGTCCCTCAGGTTCGGATGTCGTACCAGGTCGTCCAGCACCTTGCGGTTCTCCACTTCACACAGCCCGATCAGATCGGGGGAATATGGGCTAACCGTGCTTCCTATCTCTGCCAGTACAGCACTTAAATGCGCTATTTTCGCCCGGTACCGTTCCACTGTCCATCGGTACCTTCCCTCAGGGGTGCGATCGTCATCGAAAATCAGGCTGTCGTCAACCGTATCGAATAAATTTTCCAGGTTATAAAACGCCAGTTTCCGAATGCGATAGGTATGCATATCCTGGGCCAGGGTATACGGCCCGGGGAGGATTGTCAGCATCCAGGAAATGGCAAATGGGGATAACCTGTAAAATTTCATGGCCTGAAGCTAGTGCCACTTGGTGCAAGGAGCCTGCAGCCTGCCCTCCTACTTTCGGAATCCAAAACCTAAACCATGCAAAGGGTTATTTTTTTGCTATTCCTCATTACAGCTGCTTTTCTGTATTCACAGGAGACTTCCCTGGGGGGGAAGGTAGTGGACGGGCGCAGCGGAGAGGCCTTATCCGGGGCCATAGTCTCCCTGGGGGAGGGGGAATGGGTTGTGGAAACCGGGAGATGCGGGTTCCTTCGAGTTCACCGGTGTGCCTGCCGGCAGCTACATTTTGTCTGTGGAAAAGTTAGGCTACAACGGAAAAAGGCTGGTTATAGTCACTGGCGACCTGCCCCTGGAGCTCGGCATGGTCTATCTGGAACCCGACCTCACTTCTGACGCTTCGGCGCCGGTTATCACCTTGTCTGAGGGGGAGTTGGATGATGAAGCCGGCCCGGATGCGGCATACAGCCTCTTGCATGCCAGTCGGGATGTCTTCCTGAACCGGGCAGCCTTCGACTTTAGCCAGGCTTTCTTCCGCATCAGGGGCTATGACAGCGGCAACACAGAGGTTTTACTCAACGGGCTTTCCATGAACAGTTTGTTTGATGGCCGGCCCCACTGGAACCTCTGGGGTGGCCTGAACGATGTGTTGAGAAACCAGGAGATCAACTTTGGGCTCCGGGCTTCAGATACGGGATTTGGAGGCTTGCTGGGAAATTTACTGATTGATACCCGCCCCTCGGGGCTTCGACCCGGGTACCGGGTCACGGGCTCCCTTACCAACCGTACCTACCGAGGACGGGGGATGGCTACTTATGTATCCGGCTTTCAGGACAGCAAATGGCAATTTGCGCTTTCCGCCTGCAGACGATGGGCCAGGGAAGGCTTTGTTCCCGGAACCCTGTACGACGCCTGGTCGGGCTTTGCGTCTGTCGAATTTGAGCCAGACAGCCATAGCAGCCTTTCTCTGACAGCACTGCTGGCCTCGGGCCGTCGTGGGAAATCTGCGCCCATCACAGAAGAAGTTGCGTCCTTGTTGGGGACTTCCTATAATCCTTACTGGGGCTATCAGGAAGGAGGGCAGAGGAATTCTCGTATCGTTCTTACCCGGCAACCGATCCTTCAGGCGAATTACCGCTACAAGGGAAGCCGGTCGTTACTTCAGCTGGGGATTATGTACCAATTCGGGGAGCAAAGTCAAAGCCGCCTGGGGTACTACAATGCGCCCAACCCGGATCCTGTCTATTACCGTTATCTACCCAGTTATGCGATCAACAACCCGGGCGGGGCCAACTTCCTGAATGCCGGCATTGCCAGGAAATCGCTGTTGGAAAGCCCCCAACTAAACTGGGAGGCAATGTACCGGGCCAATACCAATGGGAAGGCGGCCTACCTGCTGTATGAAGATGTAACTGCCAACCGTCTCCTGCAGGCACGGTCCCTGGCTAATTTTTCACTGACCGGCACCCTGAATATGTGCGCCGGGTTGGCGTACCGACGCCTGGAATCGGACAATTTCTCGCGCATTGCCGACCTGCTGGGGGCCAATTACCATGAAGACATTGACCCTTTTTCGGCTACCAGGAACGATTTGAAAGGAGGATTGAGAAAATATTCTGGCGATACCTTTGGCTATTCATATGGGCTTGGGGCCGAAGAGACACAGGCCTTCCTGCAACTCGCCTGCTCGGGCCGCAACTGGGAAGCTTTTGCAGCCGGGGCCTTCCGCAATACGGGGTACAGACGGACCGGGTATTTCCTCAATGAACGTTACCCGACGGCCTCCCTTGGAAGGGGGAATGAAAAATCCTTTCCGGCGGCTTCATTTAAAGGAGGGGTATTGTATCATCGCGGCGGTCGACACTGGTGGAGCCTCAATGGAGCGGTGGGGAACCGCCCGCCCCTGCTCAAATACAGCTATGTGAACCCCAGGGAAAGCGGGGAATTGGTGCCTGATTTGGCAAAAGAACGCTTTATGAGCCTGGAGCTTAATTATGAAGCACGGCTCCCGGATCTCCTGGGCCGCATCAGTACCTTCTACACCAGGATCATGGATATGACGGATATCCATTTCTTCTTTGTCGATGCCGGCCTGGGTTCAGACTTTGTACAGGAAGTGAGCACCGGGATCGATCGTTTATATATGGGCCTTGAATTAGGGTTTGAATATGATTTCACCACCAGCCTGAAAGGATCTGTCGCAGGCTCCCTGGGTAAGTTTCTCTATGCCAGTGATCCGGAGGTGACCATAAATTTTGATACGGCCGGTCCGGAAGAAGAGCAAATCAATAACCTGGGAAACGTCGGGCTCGGCCATGCCACTCTTAAGGACACCCCTCTTGCCACCGGACCGCAAAAGGCCTTAGCCCTTGGCCTGGAATACAGGGATCCGGGCTATTGGTGGCTGGGGATTACCGCCAATTATCTTGGAGGCAACTATCTGAGTCCCTCTATGTTGAAATATACCCGGAGCTTTTTGTTGGATCCTGAAACGGGGACGCCATTCGCCGAAGCCACCCCTGAAAATCTGGGGCCAATCCTTCGTCGTGAGTCCCTGGGAAACGTTTATTTCCTGGACCTTACCGCTGGGAAATCCTGGTTGAAGGGCGGTAAATATCTCAGTGTATTTGCCAGCGTTTCCAACCTCTTCGATTCCGTGGCAAAAACCGGAGGATATGAACAGAGCCGGAATGGCAACTTCGGGCAATGGATAGAGGACCATCTCAGCGGGTCCCCTTCTTTTGGCCCGAAATACTGGTATAGTTATGGACGGACCTTTTTTTTGAACCTGTCCTTAAGTTTTTAAATGGCTAGCATTTTTAAAAGTTACAAACAAATGAAAACCATAAAGATCCTGGAAGTGGTGCCCGGTTGGGCATTGGGTTCTCCTGGTTTTGGGGGTTGCCTGTGTCCCGGATGGGGAGTATCGCACGCCAGAACTGGATTGCTGGTCCGGGGAAGAAGTTAATACAAGTTTCGCTGATGTACGGGCACTTTATAAGGGGGAGACCATAAACATACAGGAAGATCTGGTGATTGATGGGGTGGTGATCTCTTCCGATGAGGCAGGGAATTTTTTCGGGAGCCTTTATTTTCAGGATAAACCGGAGGCTGGCGGACCTGGGTTTCAGCTGGAAATAGATCTTCGAGACGCCCATCTTCTTTATCCCGCCGGCAGCCACATAATCCTAAACCTAAAGGGGCTTTACCTGGGAGCAAGTAACGGTAGCTATAAGTTGGGAGGCGTATTCTCTGCCTTTGGCCAGAAGAGCGTGGGACGGTTGCCTGCGGCGGCAGTAGCCGATCACCTTTTTTCGGGCTGTGCTTTAAATGTGGCCCTGAAACCGACCCCGGTACAGCTTCAGGACCTCGGGGATTCCCTGCTGAACACCCTGGTTCAAATTGTTGATGTGGAAATAGCTGAGGCAAGCCGTGGGCTGCCATTTGCGCCAAGGGGAGAAGATGGGGTCAGGTTGTTACAGGATTGTTCGGGAAATACCATTGAGCTCCTGAACAGTGGGTATTCCGATTTTTATGCGGAGACTCTGCCGGATGGACGAGGCACGATCACCGGCGTTTTACTCAAGGATGGAAGCCATTATCAATTGCAGGTCAGGAACCTTTCGGATATCGATTTTTCAGGCACTCGCTGCGGTTCTGATGCCGGAGGGCGGGCCAGCGACCTGGTCCTAATTTCCGAATTGGCCGACCCGGACAATGAGGCAGACGCCAGGTTCGTGGAACTGTTCAATGCGGGGAAAGAGGCCCTTGCACTATCCGGGTGGAGGCTGTTGCGATATACCAATTCGAATACGGAGGTAAGTTCTTCGCTGGACCTGAGCGGATGGCAGATCGAAGCAAACGGCACCCTGGTCATTGCGGCCGATGCAGGGGTATTTGAAGCGGTTTACGGCTTTGCTCCAGACCTGGAGGGGGGCACGAACGGCCCGGCAGATTCCAATGGGGATGATAATCTCGTATTGGTAGATCCTTTCGGTGAGGTGGTGGATGTTTTTGGGATCGTCGGGGAAGATGGATCAGGCACCAACCATGAATTTGAAGACGGCCGGGCTGTGAGGAAGGCTTCCGTTACCGCAGGGAACCCGCAGTTTGACTTTAATGAATGGGATATATATAATGATTCCGGGTTCTCCGGAACTGTCCTTGCCCCTCAGAATGCGCCACAGGATTTTAGTCCCGGCATTCGCTGAGGACCCGATGGGAAGGCTATATACGCACTTTTTCAGAAGGCAAGGATTGCGGTCAGGATTTATCGGAGGGCTATTGGGATGGCAATTGTGCCGGCAATTCTGCCTCCCAATCCACCTGGTGAATGAGAGGGGATGTGCGGCATTAATTTCGTAATTTAGTGCCCATGGATAATTTCTTTGATCATATCCGGAAGGGAGAGCTATCTGCTGTGGAACGCCTTCTGGATCGGCATCCCGAACTGGTACGGGTGCAGGATTCACGGGGGTCTACCCCGCTGATCCTGGCTGCCTATTATAACCAGGGAGATATTGTTGATGCCCTGCTCAAAAAAGGAGCGGATGTTAATGCCAAAGACGGATCTGGAAGTACTGCCCTGATGGGGGCCTGTTTCAAGGGATATGACGAGGTGGCCCGCAAGTTGATCCGGGCGGGGGCGGATATCAATACCCGTAATGTCATGGGGGCTTCCTGCCTGATTTTTGCCATTACCTTCAAAAGGGAAGAAATTGCCAAATTGCTGATCTCCGAAGGGGCCGATACCAGTGCCCGCGATGCCCGCGGACATACCGCGGTAGATCATGCCCGAATGCAGGGACTTCACAGCCTGGTTAACCTGCTGGAAAAATAATACATTCATGGCTACAGAACTCGAAATCGCACTTGTACAATCTTCTTTATCCTGGGAGGATCCGGAAGCTAACAGGAAATTGCTTGCAGGGAAAATAGCCGCTGTGGCGGAATCGACCGATCTTATTTGCCTTCCGGAAATGTTTAGTACGGGGTTTACCATGCATCCATCCAATATCAAAATAACCGAAGGCCCCCAGACCCTGGCGTGGATGAAGGAACTGGCGGGGAAAAGGGATGCCGCTATTTGTGGCAGCGTAGTTTTCCAGGACGGGGATATGTATTACAACAGGCTTT
>CAVRHQ010000007.1:0-85892 GCA_963721045.1 uncultured Flavobacteriaceae bacterium | reverse complement strand
CAGGAGCTCTACGCCGCGGCGGTGGCCGCGACCGGAGATCCGGAGGCCCCATGACCACCGCTGCGAAGCGTGACACCATCGTCGTGATCGGCGGCGGCATCAGCGGCATCACGGCGGCCCTCGAGGCCTCCGAGGCGGGATGCGAGGTCGTGCTGGTCGAGAAGAGCGCCTCCCTGGGCGGTCGTGTGGCTCGCGGCCGCACCAGTACTTCCCCAAGCTGTGCCCCCCCAGTGCGGCCTGGAGATCAACCTGCGCCGGGTGCGCACGAGCCCCTGGATCCGGTGCCTCACCCTCGCCGAGGTGGAGCAGATCGACGGTGGCGCCGGGCACTACCACGTCAAGATCCGGCCAGCACCCTCGCTACGTCAACGAGAAGTGCACGCTGTGCGGTGCGTGCGTGGATGTCTGCCCGGTCGAGCGCGCCGACGCGTTCAACCTCGGCATGGGCACGCACCAAGGCCGTCTACCTCCCCCACGAGGCGGCCTTCCCCATGCGCTTCGCGATCGACGACGCCGTCGTGCCCGGGCACCGAGTGCGGCCGCTGCGTCCAGGCCTGCCCCTACGACGCCATCGACCTGGACATGGAGCCCGAGACCCTCGAGGTCGAGGCCCAGGCGGTCATCGTGGCGACGGGCTGGGATCCCTACGACGCCTCGAAGATCGAGGGGCTGGGCTTCGGCACCCATCCCGACGTCATCACCAACGTCATGATGGAGCGCCTGGCGGCGCCCGACGGGCCGACGGGCGGGCAGATCCTCCGGCCGTCGGACGGCGAGCCCCCGAAGCTCGGTGGCCTTCGTGCAGTGCGCCGGCTCCCGCGACCAGAACTACCTGGAGCACTGCTCGGGCGTCTGCTGCCTGGGATCGCTCAAGCAGGCGCGCTACGTCCGGGAGCAGTACCCCGAAGCCGAGATCTACGTCTTCTACATCGACATCCGCGCCCCGGGCCGCCTGGAGGACTTCTACCAGGCGAGCCAGGAGGACGAGAAGCTCCACCTGGTCAAGGGCAAGGTGGCCCGCGTCGACGCCGGACGACGGACCGGCACGCCTGGTGGTGGAGGCCGAGGACGTGCTTTCGGGCACCAGGCGTGAGCCAGAGCCGTCGACCTGGTCGTCCTGGCCACCGGCATCGTCCCGTCGGACACGAGCGGCATCCACGTGGACGGGGGCCTCAAGACCGACGAGCACGGCTTCCTGACCCGGGAACAGCCCTCGGACGGGCTGTTCGTGGCCGGGTGCGCCGCGCGCCCGACCGACGTCGCCACCTGCGTGCGCGACGCCACCGGCGCCGTGATGAACGCCCTCCAGTTCTGCGCGGAGTAGCGCCGTGGAGCAAGAACGTAGCCGTCTACGTGTGCAAGGGCTGCGACATCGGAGCCTCGCTGGACGTCGACGCGCTCTCGGACCGTCGCGACGGACGAATTCGGCGTCGAGCTCTGCCGCGAGCCACGACTGCCTCTGCGGCGCCGAGGGTCGCGAGCTCATCCGCCAGGACGTCCTCGACGGTGTGAACGCGCCCGGTGATCGCGGCGTGCTCGCCCCGGTTCATGGCCGACGCCTTCACCTTCGACGGGTGCCGGACCGAGCGGGTGAACCTGCGCGAGCAGGTGGTGTGGAGCCACGAGCCCAACGACGAAGACACCCAGATGATGGCCGAGGACTACCTGCGCATGGGCATCGTCCGCGGCGCAGAAGGCCGAGCTTCCCGAGCCCTTCCAGGAGGAGATCGACGAGACCCTCCTGGTCGTGGGCGGCGGCGTGACCGGGCATGAGCGCCGCGCTGGACGCCGCCGGCGCCGGCCACGACGTGGTCCTGGTCGAGAAGGCGCGAGGAGCTGGGCGGCTGGATGGGCCGCTTCAGCCGCCAGATCCCCCACGAGCCGCCCTACCGCGACCCGCAGCCCTCGGACGTGCGACGCGCAGGTCGCCGAGGTGACGCGGAACGAGCGCATCACGGTCCACACCGGGCACCACCATCGAGCGCATCTCCGGGTCAGCCCGGCCAGTTCGAGGTGACGCTGCGCACGAACGGGGATCGACCGACGTCGCGTCCGCGTGGGCGCGATCGTCCAGGCCACGGGCTGGAAGCCCTACGACGCCTCCCGCCTCGGCCACCTGGGCTACGGCCGCTGCCCGAACGTCATCACCAACGTGCAGATGGAGGAGCTGCTCGCGTCCGGCGCGCATCGCCCGTCCCAGCGACGGCAAGCCGGCCCGGCGCATCGCCTTCATCCAGTGCGCCGGCTCCCGGGACAAGGAGCACCTGCCCTACTGCTCGGCGGTCTGCTGCCGCGTGAGCATCAAGCAGGCGCTCCTGCTGCGCGAGCTCGACCCCGAGTGCGAGGCCTACGTCCTGTACAAGGACATCCGCACGCCGGGCCAGTACGAGGACTTCTACCGCAGGGCCCAGGAGGACCCGGGCATCTTCTTCACCAAGGCGCGAGGTCGCCGCGCGTCGACGAGGACGGGACGACGACCTGCGTGGTGAAGGCGGACAACACCCTGCTGGGTGAGCACATCCAGCTGGAGGCCGACCTCGTGGTGCTGGCCACCGGCATGGTGCCGGCGGCGGCCGACGGCGAGGCCATCCGGCGCTACACCGACGCCAAGGCGGTGGTGGCCAAGGGCGAGGCCGGCGCCCAGCTCGAGGCGGCCAAGGAGACCGTCGAGAAGCTCGGCGCACCTCGAGGGCACGGCGATCCTGAACCTGGACTACCGCCAGGGGCCGGACCTGCCGGCGCTCAAGTACGACTTCCCCGACTCGCACTTCATCTGCTTCCCCTACGAGTCGCGCCGCACCGGCATCTATGCCGCCGGCGCGCGTGCGCGCCCCGAGGACGCGACGCCCGCCGGGAGGACGGCGCGGGCGCCGCCCTCAAGGCCATCCAGAGCGTGCGGCTGGCCAGCCGCGGGCGAGGCGGTGCATCCGCGCTGGGGCGACATGTCGTACCCGGACTTCGCCCTGCAGCGCTGCACCCAGTGCAAGCGCTGCACCGAGGAGTGTCCCTTCGGCACGCTGAACGAGGACGTGAAGGGCACGCCCCAGCCCAACCCCACGCGCTGCCGCCGCTGCGGCATCTGCATGGGCGCGTGCCCCGAGCGGATCATCTCGTTCAAGGACTACTCGGTCGACATCGTCGTCGTCGATGATCAAGGCGGTGGACATCCCCGACGAGTTCGAGGAGAAGCCCCGCCTGCTGGGGCTGTTGTGCGAGAACGACGCCTACCCGGCGCTGGATACCGCCGGGCCTCAAGCGCATCCGGCACAGCGCGTGCATCCGCTTCATCCCGGTCCGCTGCCTGGGCTCGGTCAACGCGGTCTGGATCGCCGACGCCCTGTCCGCGCGGCTTCGACGGCATCCTGCTGGTGGGCTGCAGGTCCGGCGACGACTACCAGTGCCACTTCATCCGGGGCAGCGAGCTGATGGAGACCCGGAGCGACAACATCCGCGAGAAGCTCAAGCAGCTCGCCCAGGAAGACCTGAAACTGAACGAGGTACGACAATATAACATAACGTATTGCTGGATAAAACGAAGCAAGGTTATTAAAATTATTCTGCTTTTACGGTATTGTTGACAAAATATTAGGAAGCGCTTTATAAGCAGATGCTTCTATCTGCCATAAATTATTTTGACTATTTTTGTGCCGAGTTAACTGGACTGTGGCATGCTATACAAACGAATTCTTCTAAAGCTGAGCGGGGAAGCCCTGATGGGCGATAAACAGTACGGCATCGATTCCAAGAGGCTGTCTGAATATGCCGGGGAGATCAAGGAAGTAGTTAATAAGGGGGTGGAAGTTGCCATTGTGATCGGTGGCGGTAACATTTACCGGGGTCTTTCAGGGGCAAGCAATGGCATGGACCGCGTACAGGGGGACCATATGGGTATGCTGGCCACAGTTATTAATGGCCTGGCGTTACAGGCTGCACTGGAAGAAGCGGGGCTGGAAACCCGGCTCCAATCGGCCATCAAGATCAACGAAGTGGCAGAGCCTTTTATTCGCAGGCGGGCTATGAGGCACCTGGAGAAAGGCCGGGTGGTGATCTTTGGTGGCGGTACCGGAAACCCCTACTTTACCACTGATTCCGCGGCGGTACTCAGGGCTATCGAAGTGGAAGCCGATGTGATCCTGAAGGGTACCCGGGTAGACGGGATCTATACCAGCGATCCCGAGAAGGATAAAACGGCCACCAAGTTCGATTCCATCACCTTCAAGGACGTCCTTACCAAAGGGCTGAAAGTCATGGATACAACAGCTTTTACCCTGAGCCAGGAAAATAAGCTGCCTATCGTGGTTTTCGACATCAACAAAAGGGGAAACCTGCTAAAAATCGTTTCCGGGGAAAATATAGGGACGGTTGTGAATATGTGAACAAATGCTGATGGGATTGGAGCTTTCCTAAGAAAATCAGTTTTTATACCTTATACATATGAACGAGGAAGTAAAATTTATTTTAGACGCGACCAAAGAAAGCATGGTCCTGGCCCTGTCACACCTGGAAAGCGAATTTGTAAAGATCCGCGCCGGCAAAGCCAATCCGGCCATGCTCTCAGGTGTTATGGTCGAATATTACGGAAACCAGACCCCTTTATCGCAAGTTTCCAATATCAACACCCCGGACGGGCGTACCATCTCCGTGCAGCCCTGGGAAAAGAGCCTGCTTTCTGAAATCGAAACGGCTATCATGAACGCCAACCTGGGTTTCAATCCTATGAATAACGGGGAGTTGATCATCATCAACGTGCCCCCCCTTACCGAGGAGAGGCGGGTACAATTGGTTAAACAGGCTAAATCTGAGGCGGAAGATGCCAAGGTGAGTATCCGCAATGCCCGCCAGGACGCCAATAAAGAGCTCAGGGAATTGGACATTTCCGAAGACATGCTTAAAAACGCACAGGTGGATGTCCAGGACCTGACCGATTCCCATATCAAGAAGGTGGATAGCTTGCTTGAACGCAAGGAGGCTGAAATCATGAAGGTATAGGACGGGATCTACCTTCCCCTGCCATGTAGCTTAAGGATTTAAGTGGTACCATTCGATGTCCTTTAAAGGGGCACGCCTTCCTTTCTTTTCCACGGGGTAATTGGTTACCAGGTAGTTGATAATCCGATCTTTTTTATCCCCCAGGGCCCACAGGTTTTGGGTAGACTGCATCCATCGGATGGTGGCCTCCCACCCTTTGGCATCCATCCGGTTCTGAATGACCAGGCTGGCCGAATGGCATTGGGTGCAATTCTCAACGACATCCTGGTATCCATCGGCCACCAACAGGCCCGTTTGCACATGTATGCCGTTTGCAATGGAGTCCGGGTCTATCCCAACAGTCGCCGGTCCGGCGTCTCCATTTTGGGTGGCGGAACCACCTCCTTCCCCTTCAGTATTCAGATAAAAAACGACTCCCGCAATTCCCAGGGCCAGGGCACAAAGAACAATTAAGGCACGGTAAAGGCCCCTTGCGCGCTTGCCATAAGTTCGGTTTTTATCCATGTCAACTAACCTTTATGGCAATCCGGTGGCAGGCGTTGTTCAGGTAGCCTTTGGGGTTCCAGCCAGGCAGCACCATAGGCTGGGCCAGCCCGTCCGTATCGGTGGCCCGGGCCCAAACCTCGTAATACCCCTGTCCGGGAAATTCAACCCGTGCCGAAAAATGCTGCCAGGCGAGGCGGTTTACAGGTTGCCCAAGGGAGCACCTTTTCCAGCTCGCCCCGAAATCTATTGAATAATCCACCCTGGACACTTCCTTCTCACCTGCCCAGGCATGCCCGCGAATTTCCAGGCGCTGCCCATTTTTGATCACCGCCCCGGTACGGGGATAGGTAAGCAGTGATTTTACCGGCATGGATTCTATGATGCACATGTTTTCATCGGGAACTTCCGTGCCGGGTGCAACTGGTTCACAGGGAACCCGATACGAGCTGCCTCCCATTTTTTCGCCGTCGTGGACACGGTCCCGGATGCTGATAGCCCTGAGCCATTTCCCGGAAGCGGATGCCGGCCAACCGCCAGCCACCAGGCGCAGTGGGTGGCCGTGGGCGAGAGGGATGTCCTGCCCATTCATCGCATAGGCCAGCAGGGTTTCGTCCTGCAGGGCCTTATGCATGGGGATCCCTCGGGAAATCGGCTCTTTGGCAGGATCCCGGCTCAGATGGATGTCGGCCCCATGATACCCGATATACACTGCATTGTCCTTTATGCCTATTTCCTCCAGAACATCTTTTAAGCGGGCGCCGGTCCAATAAGCACAGGATACCGCGCCTATGGTCCACTGGTTGCCCGACGCCGGCGGGTCGAACTCGCTGCGACCGTTGCCCGCGCATTCCAGGGTAAGCTGGTAGGTGTAGGCAGGGAAACGCTTTTTTAATTCCCCCAGGGTAAAACGTCCCGGCCTGAGCGCCGATTCACCGGACACTTCCAGTGTCCAGGCCGCCGGGTCTATCCCTTCCGGCAGCAGCCCATTGTTCCTGATGAACATGAATTTGTTTGGTGTGACCTTATCATCCAGGAGATGTGCCCTGGCTTCCATATTCCAGGGCCTGTCGTTCAGGACTACCATTCCGCTGTCCTTGCCGAACATGGTGTAGGGGTCCGGATCCTGCAATCCCACTGGCAAATAGCCTGCAGGCATTAGTTTCCCATAAACGATCCTGGCGCCAAGGGCCGAGCTGAAGGCGGCCAGGGTAAGGCCACCGATAAAATTTCTTCTTTCCAAGGGATGGGTACTGGTTTCCGACCCAAAATACGGAATTTTACAGCACGCCGGGGTACCGTATGCATTTTAATGCCCAAGAGGATAATTGGTCCGGCAGTTAGGAACACTGCCGTGCATTCTTTACCTTTGCCCCCATTGCAACTCGGCAATTATTAAACGGGTCCGGGAATCGATTCCCCTTCCCCCCTGCCACCTTTGAAGACTGCCCGATGAAACAAGGAGATCTACTGCCTGTAGCATGGTAAGGAAACTAACGAATGGCTTTTGGGCCAAAACGGCCCGCATCATCCTGAGAAACAGAATCCTGATCCTGTTGATCATTACCGCCATTACCGTCTTCCTTGCATTCCAATGGCAAAATATGCGCTTCTCCAACTCCGAAGCCAACCTGTTGCCAGACGATCATCCCGTAAACCTGGAATACCAGGACTTCCTGAAAAAATTCGGGGAAGAAGGCAATGCCATTGTCCTTGCGGTCGCGGACAGTTCCCTGTACAAGCCCGATAATTTTAAGCGGTGGAATACGCTTTCCAAACAACTGGCGGCCTTCCCGGAAGTGGATTTTGTCATTTCAACGCAAAACCTGCAGGAACTCGTTCGGGATCGCGAAAAGCAGGAGTTCGTGTTACGGCCGTTTATGAAAACCCCGCCAGACAGCCGGGAGGAGATCGACAGCCTTATGCAGCACCTTTTTAACGACCTGCCCTTTTATGACAAGCTGCTGTACAATAAAAAGACCAAGACCCTGCGTACGGTCGTATACCTGGACAAGGACATCATCAATACCCCGGTTCGGAAAGACTTTATCCTGAACGACCTCTCCCACCTGGTAAACGGATTCCAGGAGGATACCGGCCTGAAGATGCACGTTTCGGGGATGCCCTATATCCGTACCCTGAACTCCCAAAACATCATAGACGAGATCGGGCTGTTCATTTTTGCGGCGCTGGCAGTGACTTCCCTGATCTTTTACTTCTTTTTCCGAAGCGTCCGGGCAACTTTCATATCTATTTGCGTGGTGGTAATCGGGGTTATGTGGGCATTCGGTTTCCTGGGACTGCTCCGGTACGAGATCACGGTGTTGACGGCCCTGATCCCACCCCTTATTATTGTGATAGGGATCCCCAATTGTATCTTCCTGATCAATAAGTACCAGCAGGAGGTAAAGAAACACGGCAATCAGGCGCTTTCCCTGCAGCGGGTGATTTCCAGGGTGGGGAACGCCACCTTGATGACCAATGTGACCACGGCTTCCGGTTTCGCCACCTTCATCATTACAGACAGTAAATTGCTGACGGAATTCGGGATTGTGGCCTCCATCAACATCCTCTGCATCTTCGTGTTGTCACTCCTGATCATCCCGATCATTTACAGCTTCATGTCGCTCCCTAAAACCAAGCACCTGAAACACCTGAACAAGCAATGGATCGACACCTTCGTCAGCTGGATGGCGCATATTGTAAGGGATCGAAGGATCAGTGTTTATGGGGTGTCTGTAGCACTCCTGGTGGTGGGGGTCATCGGGATTTACCAGATCAAGCTATCGGGCAATCCGATAGAAGACATGCCCAAAAAAGCGGAATTCTTTAAGGATATCATGTTCTTTGAAGATGAATTCGACGGGGTCATGCCCCTGGAGATCATCGTGGATACCGAGCAAAAGAAAGGGGTCCTTAAACCGGCCACCCTCCGGAGGATGGACGAATTGGGAGACGTAATAAACGACATCCCGGGCCTGTCCAGGCCGCTGTCAATAGTGAATGTGGTAAAATACTCAAAGCAGGCATTTTACAATGGGCTTCCAAAATACTACCAGCTCCCGACTTCCCAGGAGAACACCTTTATCATGGATATGGCCCGAAGGTCTAAAGGAGATGCTTCCCTGTTAAAGAATTTTGTGGACAGCACCGGCCAGGTAGCCCGCATCACCACTTATATGAAAAGTCTGGACACCGATCAAATGGAACGGATCGAGAGCAGGCTGTCTGAGAATATTGCCAAAATTTTCCCTGCCGACCGGTACTCCGTGTATATGACCGGGAAAGCCCTTCTTTTCCTGAAAGGAACCAAGTACCTCGTTAAAAACCTGGTCCTTTCGCTCGCCCTGGCCATTGCCCTGATCGCCATGTTCATGGCCTACCTTTTCCGATCTTTCCGGATGATCCTTATCTCCCTGATCCCGAATCTGCTGCCGCTTGTCATTACGGCAGGGGTCATGGGATTCGTAGGGGTACCCATTAAACCCTCTACCATCCTGGTTTTCAGTGTGGCCTTCGGGATATCCGTGGACGATACGATCCACTTCCTGGCCAAATACCGGCAGGAATTGACGGCAAACCGCTGGCACATCCAGAAATCTGTTTATGCGGCCCTCAAGGAAACAGGCGTTAGCATGTTTTATACTTCCATCGTACTATTTTTTGGGTTCTCGGTCTTTATCATCTCAAGTTTCGGGGGTACGGTAGCCCTTGGGGCCCTGGTATCCGTTACCCTGTTGTTTGCCATGCTGGCCAACCTGCTGCTGCTCCCTTCCCTGCTGCTGACTCTGGAACGCAGCATTGCGAACAAAGCCGTTATGAAAGAGCCGCAAATAGATATCCTCGCAAGTGAAGAGGAAGATGCCCCCTGAGGGATCAAAGGAGGCATTGCTTCATTCCGGAATTCCCATATTTATGGGCCAATCTAGGCTTGTAGTTTATGCAAACGCGTATCTTTGCTGTTTAAATTGAAGCAGTGATTGAACATGATCCCTTACAGTATTAAATCCCTTTTGTCATCGGCCCCCTTGTCTCAGGAAGTTGAAGTGAATGGCTGGGTCAAAACCTTCAGAAGCAACCGTTTTATAGCCCTCAATGACGGCTCCACTATAGAAAATATCCAATGTGTGGTAGATTTTGAGGAATTGGACGAATCCCTCCTCAAACAGATAGCCACGGGAGCCGCCCTGAAAGTAGGCGGAACCCTGGTGGAGAGCCAGGGAAAAGGGCAAAAGGTGGAAATACAGGTGCATCAGTTAATGGTACACGGTACGGCCGATCCGGAATCGTACCCTATACAGCCCAAGAAGCATTCGCTCGAATTTCTGCGGGAAAAGGCGCACCTCAGGGTTCGCACAAATACTTTCGCAGCGGTGATGAGGGTTCGTTCCGCCCTGGCCTATGCCATCCATCATTATTTCCGGGAACAGGGATTTTACTATATGCACGCGCCTATCATAACCGGCTCCGATGCCGAAGGGGCAGGTGAAATGTTCCGCGTCTCTACCCTGGATGCGAAAGATCCACCCCTTACGGAACAGGGTGATGTGGATTTCTCAAAAGATTTTTTTGGCAAGGAGACCAACCTCACTGTCTCCGGGCAACTGGAAGCCGAGGCCTTTGCGATGGGCCTTGGGAAGGTGTATACTTTCGGGCCCACCTTCCGGGCTGAAAATTCAAATACGTCCCGGCATCTGGCCGAATTCTGGATGATCGAGCCCGAGATGGCCTTTTACGACCTGGACGCAAATATGGATCTGGCGGAGGATTTTATTAAACAAGTTCTGGCCTACGTGCTGGAACATTGTGGCGACGACCTGGAATTCCTGGAAAAACGACTCCTTGAAGAGGAAGCCGGCAAACCACAGTCGGAGCGAAGCGAAAAGCCCCTGAGGAAAAAGCTTCAATTTATCGTAGAGAACCAATTCAGGAGGGTTACCTATACCGAGGCGATCGACATCCTCAGAAACAGCAAACCCAACAAAAAGAAAAAGTTCCATTACCTCATAAATGAATGGGGAACAGATCTGCAAAGTGAGCACGAACGTTATCTGGTGGAAAAACACTTCCAGTGCCCGGTAATCCTATTTGACTATCCGGCCAAAATCAAGGCCTTCTATATGCGGCTGAACGATGATGGCAAGACGGTACGGGCCATGGATATCCTATTCCCCGGGATAGGGGAAATCGTAGGGGGATCCCAGCGGGAGGAAAGGCTTAGCGTGCTGCAGGATAAAATGAAAGCCCTTGGGATTGAGGAAGAGGAATTATGGTGGTACCTGGAATTGCGAAAATTTGGTACTGCCGTTCACAGCGGTTTTGGCTTAGGTTTCGAACGCCTGGTGCAATTTACCACGGGAATGGGGAATATCCGCGATGTGATCCCGTTCCCGAGGACTCCCCAGAATGCTGAATTTTAAAGGGATTTCCCTAACTTTATAAGAAGTACAGCACCCATAATCGATGTTAAAACAGCACCTTCAATTCAAACTCTCCCAGAAGCTCTCGCCTCAGCAGATCCAACTGATGAAGCTGATCCAGCTGCCCACCCAGGCTTTTGAACAGCGTTTAAAGCAGGAGCTGGAAGAAAACCCGGCACTTGAAAGCGGGAAGGAAGAAGGCGAGGCATTGGAGGAGGATGATTTTGGGGAACCCTATGAAGATGACGATGACCATGAAACCGTTTCGGCAGAGGACATCAATATAGATGAGTATCTCAGCGATGACGAAGTGCCCGACTACCGTACGCAGGCGAACAACTACAGCCCGGACGACGACGAGAAAAATATCCCTTATGCTGCCGGGATCTCGTTTAACCAGTACCTGATTAACCAGCTAAATACCGTATACCTGGACGACCAGGAATGGGCCATCGCCGAATTTCTGGTAGGCAGCGTGGACGAAAGCGGCTATATCAGGCGGCCGTTGTCCGATATTATGGACGACCTGGCCTTCACACAAAATATCTATGTGGAAGAGGAGGTGATCAGAAAGGTGCTGAACATTGTACAGGACCTGGACCCGCCCGGAGTTGGGGCGCGTTCCCTGGAGGAGTGCCTGGTGCTCCAGTTAAAGAGGAAGGAGCCAACACCAGCAGTAGAACTGGCCATAACCATTTTGGAAAAATCCTTCGAACACTTCTCCAAAAAACATTACAAACAACTCATACAAAAACACAACATCTCCGAGGAACAGCTCAGGGATGCCATTGCGGAAATAGAAAAATTAAACCCCAAGCCGGGCGGGTCTTTTTCGGGAAATACCCGCATGGTGGAACATGTGGTCCCCGACTTTGCGATACGGATCGTGGACGGGGAACTCGAACTGAGCCTGAACGGCAGGAACGCCCCCGAACTACATGTATCCAGGGAATACAGTAATATGCTGGCGGGTTATAAAAACTCCAAGGACCGTACCCAATCCCAGAAGGATGCCGTGCTCTTCATCAAACAAAAACTGGACGCCGCAAAGTGGTTTATAGATGCGATCAGACAAAGGCAGCAAACCCTCTATGTTACCATGAATGCGATCATGCAGTACCAGCACGAATATTTCCTTACCGGAGATGAACGGAAATTGCGGCCCATGATCCTGAAAGATATTGCCGACCAAATCGATATGGATGTCTCCACCGTATCCAGGGTGGCCAATAGCAAATATGTAGACACCCCTTACGGGACGCGGCTGATCAAGGACTACTTTTCCGAGTCGATGAAAAACGAGCAAGGCGAGGACGTATCCACCAAAGAGATCAAAAAGATTCTCGAAACGGTGATTGGGGAAGAAAACAAGAAAAAACCGCTGACCGATGACAAATTAGCGAAAATCCTGAAAGACAAGGGATATCCCATCGCACGCCGGACCGTGGCCAAGTACCGGGAGCAGCTCAACCTGCCGGTGGCCCGGCTCAGAAAAGAAATCTGATGCGGAAGTTCCTGGCTTTCATTTCGTATCTCTTTCATCCGGTTTTCATTCCGTTTGCGGGCACCCTCTGCTATTTTTTGATAACCCCAAAATACACCCCTTTGGAGGTGCAGAGCGGGAACATCCTGCCGGTGTTCATCCTAACGGTCATTATCCCCATTATCAGCTTCCTGATCCTCCGAAACCTGGGGTTGGCACGCACCGTTTTCCTGCCGGGCAGAGAAGAGCGGCTATATGCGCTGCTCATCTATCTCGGACTGCTGGTTATGGTATTAGTAAAGGTGATCCCCAATAGCTATACCCCGGAATTATATTACTTTTTCGGCGGCCTGATAACAGCCACCGGTGCCACTTTGCTGGCCCTTGTTTTGCGGGTGAATTGCAGCCTCCATATGGTGGGGCTGGGCAGCCTGCTTATGTTCCTGATTGCATTAAGCATCCACTTTGAGACCAACATCACCCTCGCACTTAGCCTGGTTACCCTATTCACAGGCCTTACGGCCACTTCCCGGCTCTATCTCAGGGCCCGGGGGCGGGCACAGGTACTGATCGGGCTTATCATCGGGTTCCTGGCACAGCTCCTCACCCTGCAATTCTGGCTATAGGATATAGAATATCAGGCCTATCCTCAGGGGTTTAAATTCAATCTGCCCGCTATCAGGGCCGAAGGTCCCATCCTCAAACAGGGAGTTCAGGGCGTAGTAGGCGTGGATATTGAAGGTGTTGTAGCCAAAGTTAAGCATCAGCCCATAGCGGAAATTGCGGGTATCCGTGTTGAAAAAGGAATCCTTATAGCTGGAAGTGACGAACTTGGAGCGGCTCCCCACGATGTAGCCCAGCTTCAACCCGGCGTACAGCCTCCAGAATTTAAAATCGGTGGCAGTTGAATTCCGCCACCGGAATTCCAGGGGCATTTCAATGAGGTGGGTTTCTATCTTGTTGCGTTTGTAGGAAACGCTGCCATCCAGGTACTGGTAGGTGTATCCCGATGCAGTTTCCATTGTCCTCAGGTTGGAATAGTATGAATTGACAGCGTATCCCAGGCCGATCCCAATGGCGACATTGCGTCGAAGGTTGATGGGGATATCCTTTATAAATCCGGCCATCAGGCCATAGGAAAGGTTCCTTTGGGTAACGCCTTCCGGTTTGTTCAGGATAAAGTTATAGGTGAGGCCGACATAGAATTGATCCTCCAGGTACTTCGTATCCACTCCCCGGGTACTATCGGAAAATCTCCTGGGCGGCAAGCAGGCTTGTAACCGATAGCATCAGGAAAAGGAGGACGCATTTCATGGTGGATAAAGGTAAAAATAAAAGCGCTTCAAATGGAAATCTGAAGCGCCTTCTAATTAAGTTTGAACAGCAGGGTTACTGCAGGTTTCTGAATGCGTCCCCTTCGTAGGTGGTATAGTTCACCTTCAGGGCATTCACCTTCCGCAACTCCTGTTTGATATCGGAAATCAATCCCATGTTTGCATCTTTATCCACCTTCAGGGCCGTGGTAAGTACATTCTGTAGTTCCTGGGGCTTTTTGGCCCGTTCTTCCAGGATGTAATCCCCCACTTCTGACACGCTGGCAAACTTGTCATTCAGTTGAATTTTTGGTTCGGTCCCGAATACTTTTTGATATTCACGTGAAGGTTTCCCCACGTAGATATATATTACCCGATCCTTTTTTTCCAGCTTTTTAACCTCACTGGCATTAGGCAAGGTATTCTCCACCATAAGTGTATTGTCTTTCATGGTGGTAACCGTCATGAAAAAGAACAAAAGTATAAATATGATATCCGGTAATGAAGCCGTTGACACAGCTGGGACATCGCTGCCTTTCTTTTTGTTAAATTTTGCCATAATCCTTAATCTGCTTCGCTAGTTATTGGTCGATGTTTCCGCTTCCGACAGTTTTTGTGGGAAGAGATCCTGAATCTTCTGAACTTTATCCTTCAGATCATCGCGGATCTTGGAAGGTGTTTCAGGATTGAGATACTCAGCTTCCATTTCCGTAAAATCCCTGCCGTAAAGTCGCTGGGCTTCCCGGTTCCTAAGATCGTTATAGGCCCCTACCAGTTCGTTCTGAACAGTAATGTACGTGCCGTATTTGGTTTCCCGGTCATTTTTCAATGAAATAATGGCCTTCAGAGGGTTATCTGACGAATCAGGGTTTCTTTTACCTTTGCAGTAGCTGCAATACTCAGGGGTACCTTGCGGGGCGCCTCCGTTGTCTAAAAAGTCAACAGCCGCTTGCCTGAGCTTCTTCAGGTCCATTAATTCTTCTTCCACCAGCAGCTGTCCGTTCTTGTTGATATTCACGGTAAAGATGTTTTTCTGTTTGATCACAACATCCTCATCGGGTGGTTCAATAGGGGGCAGCATTCGGTCTAGTCCCGCATCCGTTTCAATGGTAGTAGTCACCAGGAAAAAGATTAGTAATAGGAAGGCGATATCCGCCATAGACCCTGCATTTACTTCCGGTGCTGATCTTCTAGCCATAATATTATTTTAAATTAATTTGTCATTTTACGCACCCCGCCCCAAATCAACGATGCAATCGCCAAAATGAGGAGAATGAAGAACATATTAAGTCCCATTCCGATTCTCCTTATCACTGCTTCCGAGGTTGAAATACCCCTGCGGGCCATTTCATCAATGTTGACATCAGTCCCGGTAGCCAGGGCATAGGAAAGCCCCAGTACGATAAGAAAGCCTACTATGACAAAAAGTGTTTTCTTCAGGCTGCTCGGCCTGGAAAACATATGGACAAGGGAGAATACCAGGCTGAAAAGTATGGCGATGGCCATCAGGACAAAGGTGATAATGAACATCATATTCAAAGCCCCGCTCTGAATGGCTTCGGCTGCCGGCGCATCCCCGCTAGGCAATTGGACCCAAAGGATGACTCCGATTAGCCCAAGGACGATCAAAACTATTTTTACAATTTTATACATATCACTTTTATTAGGGGGTGCGTATCATTTCTTATGGTCTACCAACATGTCGATCAAAACGATGGACGAATCTTCCATATCGTTCACGATGCTGTCGATCTTGGCGATGATGTAGTTGAAGAAAACCTGCAGAATGATCGCCACGATCAGACCGAATACCGTTGTAAGCAGTGCTACCTGGATATCGCCTGCTATCAGCGAGGCACTAAGGTTCCCTACGGCGCTGATCTTCTGGAAGGCCTGGATCATCCCGATTACCGTACCCATGAATCCAAGCATGGGCGCTGTGGCTATAAAGAGGGAAATCCATGATACGTTTTTCTCGAGTAATCCCATTTGGACCCCGCCGTAAGCAACAACAGCCTTTTCAGCAGATTCGACGCTTTCATCGGCCCTGTCAAGACCCTGGTAATAAATGGAAGCCACGGGCCCTTTGGTGTTTCGGCAAACTTCCTTGGCCGCTTCTATCCCTCCGGATGCAAGGGCATCTTCTACTTTTTGCTTGAGTTTAGTGGTATTGGTGCTGGCAAGGTTCAGATAGATGATCCTTTCGATCGCCACTGCCAATCCCAATATGAGGCATAGAAGAATAATCCCCATGAAGCCGGCACCCCCCTGGATGAATTGTTCTTTGAGAATCTGGGTAAATCCTTTCCCCGTGTCGGCATCGGCAGCAGCTGCATCATCCTGGAGCATTACCGTAGCGGCGGCAACAGTTGAAGAAAAATTCGAAACTAGAACATTCGCTTTCGCACTTACTGTATTTGTACTGAAGACAAATAGCCCAGCCAAGGCCAGGATCGAGAATAATTTTTTCATTTCGTTCAAACTTAAAATTAGTTAGTTAATAGGGTTAAAGATAACAAAAAATTACAATTAAAAAATTAAAACTTTCGCCTTAGATGCCCGTTTAATCGCACAATTCAGGAGCTGTTTGAGCGCTAATGCACCCAGGCATCCTAAGACCAGTACCCGATTTGAAAAGCGCTGGATTCACCCGAAATACTGTTTCGGGGCCAACCAAACCCAGGGTACCTGATCCGGGCTGTAACCGCCCTTCTTTACTTAACTTTTTAAATTCCGGAGATCAGGATTAGCTGCGCTGATCCCGTTCCCGCTTATTGGTGCCGGACAAGCATAGGATATAAAGCCTGGCTGTGCCAGCCTTTATCCGATTTCAACCCGGACCTCCGTGGTCCAGGGATTAGCTGCGCTGATCCCATTCCTTCTTATTGGTGCCGGACAAGCATAGGATATAAAGCCTGGCTGCGCCAGCCTTTATCCGATTTCAACCCGGACCTCCGTGGTCCAGGGATTAGCTGCGCTGATCCCATTCCCTCTTATTGGTGCCGGACAAGCATAGGATATAAAGCCTGGCTGCGCCAGCCTTTATCCTTAAAAAAGCGCGTTTTACAAAAGCGAGCTTTTGACAACGCTTTCTTTTTTAAGGATCACGCCTATAGGCGTTTATATCCCTTTTGAGCAGAGAGGAAGGGATTCGAACCCTCGATACACTTTTGGTGTATACACACTTTCCAGGCGTGCGCCTTCGACCACTCGGCCACCTCTCTATACCTATTTACAGGGGGATCAAGAAACAAAAAAATTATTATTTAATGAAATTTGTAGATTAAATTTTTTAGGTCATCTCCCCTCTCAGGGAGCTTTCAAATATGGTTTTAAATGCCTTGGGGGAAACCTGGCTCCCGAGCATATACATCAATTTGGTGATCGCCGCTTCGGTAGTAATGTCCTTCCCGTTGATCAACTGTATCCTGCGCAGGGCTTCACTGGTTTCGTACCTGCCCATGATGACGCTGCCTCCCCTGCACTGACTTACATTCACCACATGCAGGCCGCGGCCGATAGCTTCCCCCAGGTCTTCGAGCAGCCAGGCTTCCGTAGGCGCATTCCCTGCCCCGTAAGTCTCCAGAACGAGGCCTCTGAGACCTGGGATGCACAGCACGCCATTCAGCACTTCCCGCCTGATCCCCGGAAATAGCTTGAGGATGGCCACATGGGTATCCATTTCCTTATGTACCGTAAATTTGCGCCTGGTTTCGGGCCGGAACAGGTACTCGCTATTTACCGTGAGGTGCACCCCGGAAATTGCCAGGGGCGGGAAATTAGGGGATGAAAAAGCCTCGAACTGTTCAGCGTTGATTTTTGTGGTGCGGTTGGCCCTGTAGAGCTGGTTCTCAAAATACAGGCCCACTTCCCGGATCACGGGGAGGCCATTGGAACGCAGGGAAGCAAACTGTATCGCCGTAATGAGGTTTTCCTTGGCATCAGTCCGCAGGTCACCTATAGGCAGCTGAGAGCCTGTAAAAACAATCGGCTTTTGAAGGTTTTCCAGCATATAGCTCAGGGCAGAGGCCGTGTAGCTCATGGTGTCACTGCCGTGTAAAACCACAAAACCGTCGTAGCTGTCATAAGCCGATTCGATCATCTCCGCCATATCTGCCCAATGCATCGGGTTCATATTGGAGGAATCCAAGGGCCTGGGGAAAGAGCGGCTGTCTATGGCACAATCCAATTGGTTGAGTTCGGGGATGTTATTGACCAGTTGGCTGAAGTCGAACGGTTTCAGGGCTGCCGACCGGTGATCTTTCTGCATCCCGATGGTACCGCCTGTATAGATCAGTAAAATTTTAATGGCATTCTTGCTCATAGGTTTCCTGTTCGCTCCTCTCCGACGCACTTTGACAACCCCTTCTGCCGGTCTGCACAAGGTATAAAATCTTTCCGTCCGCTTTCAGATGCCAAATACTTCCTTTGAATTTTGTGTGGTAATCGCCGCGATTTCGTCCAGGCTTTTTTGGTGTAGGGCCGCTAACCGCCTGGCAATTTCCACCAGGTAGGCGCTCTCGTTCCGCTTACCCCTGTAAGGTACAGGGGCGAGGTAGGGTGCGTCCGTTTCAAGCACCAAATGCCGTAGCTCAATCTGGTCCATAAAAGTGTCGATCCTGCCATTTTTAAAGGTAAGCACCCCGCCGATCCCCAGTTTCATCCCGTAGTTAATAGCGGTATGCGCCTGTTCCAGGGAACCTGTGAAGCAATGGAAGATACCTTTTAGGTCAGGGCCCTTTTCGTCCTCCAGGACCGCGAAGATCTCGTCAAAAGACTCACGGCAGTGGATCACTATGGGGAGTCCGTGTTTTTTCGCCAGGCGGATCTGATGCCGGAATGCTATCTCCTGTTGTGCCAGAAAAGAACGATCCCAATACAGGTCTATCCCGATCTCCCCTATTGCATAAAAAGTGTGTGCTTCCAATTGCCTTTCCACAAAGCTGAGCTCCTCCTGGAAATTTTCCTTCACATGGGTGGGGTGCAGGCCGGCCATCAGGTACACCTTCCCGGGATAGGCGTCTGCGAGCTTCAGCATGGCCTGGGAATAAGACGAATCAATAGCCGGGACAAAAAAGCGCGCCACCCCTGTCTCCATCGCACGCTGCATGACCTGGTCGCGGTCTCGGTCAAATTCCTCCGCATATAAGTGGGTATGGGTGTCGGTCAGTATCATGTGACAAAAATAGGGCTATCTTTGTCATAAAAAAGTGCCGATGGCCGGTCTCAAAAAATTTTTGAGGACAAAAAACTACCACCGCATCCCCCTGACGCTTTCAGCGACCAACCACCTGGAATTAATGGCGAGTATTAACGGCATCCCGGGTCGGTTTATCCTGGACACCGGAGCCTCCAACACTTGTGTGGGTATTGACAAGGGGGCGTTTTTCAACCTCATATCCGAGGCGTCGGAAATAAAGGCTGCAGGTGCCGGGGCTACAGGGATGGCCACTCTGGTGTCGTATAACAACAAGATCGGCATGGGCAGCTGGGAGAAAACAAGACAACAGGTAGTGTTAATAGACCTTAGCCATGTGAACCAGGCCTTAACCCTTCACGAAGCCCTGGCTGTAGATGGGATCATCGGGGCAGACCTGCTTCACAGGGCCCGGGCGGTCATCGATTATACAACGCCTGCTCTGTATCTTAAGAAGTAGGGAGTTCCCTGCCTGACCGTCTATGGATTTTAGTTTTGGCGCTATAAAGCGGGTAGGGGAAACCGGAAGTTACCCCATATCTTCTGTGCATAGCCTGAGGAGAGTTGAAGCAACCTGGCTGCTTTCTCCCTAATTAGCATGTCCCTGCTTGATTAATGCCGTGCGTCAGCCTATCTTGAATTTGGGGAGGAGGTGGTGGCCCCCGGGAAAACCGACATCATAAAAAAGATTCCATTTCAGAAGCGTTGGGCCCGATTCTTTTATAATCTGTCCGACCTGGCATGCATAATTGGCGTCAATAGCACCATATAGCGCTAACTGGGTTTTTCGCTGCTTGATCATTACAGTCCGTCAACCTATCTTGAATTCGGGGAGGAGGTGGTGGCCCCCGCATAAAGCCTATACTGACCAGGTCTATGACGCCAATCCATGGATACTGAAGCCCCTCGCCCTGCCGATTAAGCTTTCACGACCGCAACCAGTAGCCTGCCTTCATCCGAACTCCGGCTACCTGCAGAAAATATTCATCTCAATGCCGCTATAACTCCAGCGCCCGCTCTATGTTCCCTTCCATGAGGATTTCCCTGGGGTCTTCCAGGGCTTCTTTTACTGCCACCAGGAAACTTACGGATTCCCTGCCATCGATGATCCGGTGGTCATAGGAAAGGGCCAGGTACATAACAGGGGCTATGGCTATGGCGCCATCCCTCACTATAGGTCGCTCCACTATATTGTGCATTCCCAGGATTCCGCTTTGGGGCGGGTTGATAATCGGGGTGGACAACATGGATCCGAAAACACCTCCGTTGGAAATGGTAAATGTTCCCCCGGTCATCTCGTCTACGGTGATCTGTCCTTCCCGGGCGCGGATCGCCAGCCGTTTCACCTCGGACTCAATCCCCCTGAACGTAAGGTTCTCGGCATTCCGGATGACTGGCACCATCAGCCCTTTCGGACCAGACACGGCAATACTGATATCATAGAATTCATAGGTGACCATCTCCTTCCCGTCTATCATGGAATTCACAGCCGGGAATTCTTTCAGGGCCCGGATCACCGCTTTGGTAAAGAACGACATAAACCCAAGGCTAACCCCATGCTTTTCCTTGAACCTTTCCTTATATTCCTCGCGGATTTCAAAAATAGCCGACATATCCACTTCGTTGAAGGTTGTCAGCATGGCCGTTTCATTCTTGGCGGCTACCAGGCGCTCCGCCACCTTGCGCCGGAGCATGGAGAGTTTGGTCCGGGTCTCCCCCCGGTTTCCCCCTGTGGGACTTCCCATGGAAGGGACAGCTTGCAGGGCATCCTCCTTGGTGATCCTGCCGTCTTTCCCACTTCCTTTAACTCCAGAAGCCGCAATCCCCTTTTCATCGAGGATCTTTCGCGCCGCCGGGGAAGGGACGCCTGAAGCGTAACTTTCTTTGGCTTCCGCTGGCTGGGCGGCCTTTTTATTACTGTCGGACGAGGCCTTTGATTCCTTCTTTTCTTCCGGTTTTTTATCGCCGGAAGCCTTTTCATCTTCCTTTGAGGCAGCTTTATCACCTGTGCTGCCGCCATCTGGTTTTTTGGCACTGGTGTCGATCAGGCAAACCACCTCTCCAACGGCAACGGCATCGCCCACTTCGGCTTTCAGGGTGATGGTGCCACTTTCTTCGGCCGGTAATTCAAGGGTTGCCTTATCCGAATCAACTTCGGCAATGGCCTGGTCTTTCTCAACGTAATCCCCGTCATTCACCAGCCATTCGGCAATCTCAACCTCGGTGATGGATTCCCCTGGGGAGGGAATCTTCATTTCTAGAATCATGCGTTTGAATTTTGTTGTTCGGATTTTCTCGATTTCTTTTTGGTGGAATTGTCTTTGTTTTTATCAAAAACATAATCAATGACCTGTTGATGCCGCATTTTAGAGCGGACTGCACTTCCCGCTGCGGGAGAAGCATAAATGCGCCTGGATGCGATTCGGGTAAAGCGTTGCACCCCTTCGAAATGCATGAGCAAATGGCTGTACGCTCCCATGTTCCTCGGTTCTTCCTGGGCCCAGACCACATCCTTCGCTTGCTTGTATTTATCCATAATCTCCAGGATCCTGTCGGAAGGCAGGGGGAATAGCTGTTCAACACGAACCAAAGCGACGTCTTCCCTCTGTTTGTCTTCTTTTTCGGCCAGCAGGTCGTAATAAAATTTGCCGGTACAAAACACCAAAGTCCTGATCTTTTTCACATCTGCGGAACCATCGTCAATGACTTCCTGGAAGGTGCCGTTTACCAATTCATCCACGGTAGACACCGCTTTAGGGTGCCGCAACAGGCTTTTGGGGGTGAAGACGATGAGCGGTTTCCTGAAGTTCACCAACATCTGCCTTCGGAGCAGGTGGAACAAATTGGCGGGGGTGGTACAATCTGCCACATACATATTATCCCTCGCACAAAGCTGGAGGTAGCGTTCCATGCGGGCAGAGGAATGTTCGGCCCCCTGGAATTCATACCCATGTGGCAGGAACAAAACCAGCCCGTTCTGGAGCTTCCATTTGTCTTCCGCTGCGGAAATGTACTGGTCTATCATGATCTGCGCCCCATTGCTGAAATCGCCGAACTGCGCTTCCCATATGGTAAGGGTATGCGGACTTGCCATGGCGTACCCGTAATCAAATCCGACCACTCCGTATTCAGACAACAGGGAGTTGTAGATCTGAAACCGGCCCTGGTCTTTTGAGATATGATTCAGCAACATAACCTCTTCCTCGCTTTCTTCCGACTTCAGGACGGCATGCCTGTGAGAAAAAGTACCGCGTTCCACATCCTGCCCGGAAATACGCACCCCGAATCCCTGTTCCAGCAGGGTGCCGTATGCCAGGAGTTCGCCCATGGCCCAGTCGAGCCGGTCAGTCTCAAAAAACATTTTCTTCCGCTCCCCTATCAGTTTTTCTATCTTCCGAAGGAATTTTTTCCCTTTGGGGAGTTCCGTGATCACCTGGGCAATCTTGCGGAGTTTCTCCAGGTCGTAACGGGTATCCACAGGATCCAGCATCTCCCATTCCCTCACGTTTTCAAAACCACTCCATTCGTCGGCCATAAAGGGCGTAATCTCTGTTTTATCTTCTTTCTTGGAAACTTCCAGGTCCTCTTCCAGGCTTTTTTTGTAATCTTCCTCCAGGCCGCCCACATAGGAATCATCGATCACTCCTTCCTCGATCAGCTTTTCGGCATAGATATCCCGGGGGTTCCGGTGTTTCGCGATGGCCTTGTACAATTTGGGCTGGGTAAATCGGGGTTCATCGCCTTCGTTATGGCCGTATTTCCTGTAGCCCAGCAGGTCCAGAAAGACATCCCTCTTAAACCGCATGCGGTATTCTAGCGCCAGGAGGGCTGCGTGGACCACGGATTCCACGTCATCAGCATTGATATGCAGAACCGGGCAAAGCGTTACCTTGCCCACATCCGTACAATAAGTAGAGGAACGGGCGTCCAGGTAATTGGTGGTGAACCCTATCTGGTTGTTTACCACCATATGGATTGTCCCGTTGGTTTTGTACCCGTCCAGGTTGGCCATCTGCACCACTTCGTATACGACCCCCTGACCGGCAATGGCCGCATCCCCGTGGACGATAATCGGCAACACCTTGGAAAAGTCGTCCGGGCAGTGCTCTTCCTGTTTGGCCCTGGTAATCCCTTCGACTACGGCACCGACGGTTTCCAGGTGTGAGGGGTTGGGCGCGATATTCATGTTGATCTTATGGCCGTTGTCCGAGGTTCGGGCAGACGTCCACCCCAGGTGATATTTCACGTCCCCGTCAAAAATCTCCTGTTCATAGTCCTTCCCTTCAAATTCGCTGAAAATATCTTTGGGTGACTTCCCGAAAATGTTGGTAAGTACATTCAGCCGGCCCCTGTGGGCCATCCCCATTACAAACTGTTCCACGCCGAGTTCCGCTGCACGTTCAACTATGGCATCCAGCGCAGGGATCAGCGACTCGTTCCCCTCGAGTGAAAAGCGTTTCTGCCCCACATATTTGGTGTGGAGGAAGGCCTCAAAGGATACGGCCTGGTTCAGTTTTTTGAGGATATGTTTTTTACGGGCCTGGCTGAAATCGGGATGGTTGTCGTTGATGTTGAGTTGCTCCTGTATCCACTTTACCCTCTCGGGGCTTCGGATGTACATGTACTCCACCCCTATGGCGTCGCAATAGATATGCTTCAGGTGATCGATTATTTCCCGCAGGGTATTCTTGCCAATCCCGATGATTTCACCGGCAGTGAAAACTGTGTCCAGGTCTTGCTCAGACAGTCCGAAATTCTCGATATCCAGGGTAGGCGAATATTGCCTTCGTTCCCTCACCGGATTGGTTTTCGTAAACAGGTGGCCCCTGCTGCGGTATCCATCGATAAGCCGTACCACCTGGAATTCCTTTTGCAGGGAATCCGGCATGGCCACTTCCTGGCCGTTCCCGGTAATAACGGTCCCTTTGGCCGAATCGATCCCCAGTTCGTCCAGTGCGCTTTCCATGCCAAAGTCGAAGCCCTGAAAGAAAGCCCGCCAACTGGGTTCAACACTGTCAGGATGGGTCAGGTATTTATCGTATAATTCGGCAAAAAAGGAAGTGTGTGCCGTATTCAAAAAGGAATATTTATCCATGAATGTCGATCCGGTTATCTCTTGAATATTTTATCAAAAATACAACATTTTCATAGTTTATGGGTTTATCTCCCAAGTGATTCTACATAATTCTGTGCCCTTGTGAAAAATCCTGATATCCGCCTTTTCCCAAAAGCCGCTTCAAGCTTTATCCTTCTTCTGGCCTGCCTTTCTGTGGCGGCTCAGCGTACATCCGCCCCCTCTGATTTCTGGAGTCAGGTGCACTATGGCGGCGGTGTGGGACTCGGTTTTGGGTCCGACAGTTTTAATGCCCAGATTGCCCCCAGCGCCATTTACCAGGTTAATCCGTATTTCGCCACTGGATTAGGCGCCAGCTTCAATTATGCCCGGTTCGGGGATTTGAAATTTACCGCCTACGGAGGAAGCCTGCTAACCCTTTTCAATCCCATTCCCGCCCTGCAACTCTCCGCAGAATTTGAAGAACTCCGGGTTCACAGGGATTACGGGGATGGCCTGCCCGACGCTGTGGATAATTATTGGCTTCCATCCCTGTTTACCGGCATCGGCTATTCCAATGGCCCGGTCACCGTCGGGATACGGTACGACCTGTTGTACGACAAGGAAAAGAGTATTTATACGGACCCCTGGATGCCTTTTGTGCGCTTTTATTTCTGAAGCATGGCGAGTCCCTACGAACGGTATTGCCGTTTCAACAGCACCTTCTGCCACTCCCGCTGCAGCATCATAAGACCCACCTCCCCGGCAACTTCTACGGCGTCCGTAATCGGGAGTTGCCTGAAGGAACTTTCTGGGATGTCGATGGTGTAGAGTACATTCAGGTAATCCTGAAACCGCTCCATCAACAATTGATACACTTTTTCATGGAGGAGGGACGCCAGTTCCTCAGGGGTATGGGTGTCTGTAAAACCTACAGGCACATTGGCGCGTTCAAAATCCTTCCTCAATTGATTTACAAGCAATGCATACAGGCCATGGGCCTCAGCCTGCTGCAGAATTTCCAGGGATGTGTTCCGTTCGAATGCCATATGTCAATACGTACGATGGAATAGGTGGTACGGTTTATTCCGATTTATATACCGTCCCGTCCTTCATCACAAAGACCACATTGCGGAGGGTTGCCACCTGTTCCAGCGGGTTGTCCCTTACGGCCACGATATCTGCCAGGAAACCTGGTTTCAGTTGCCCCAGTGAATCCGCCATACCCAGTATCGATGCGTTGGTTACAGTGGCTGCTTTCAGGATCTCCATTACCGGCATCCCCGCTTCGGACATATACACAAATTCCCTGGCGTTTTCCCCGTGCCTGAAGACCCCGGCATCGGTTCCGAAGGCAATGGGGACCCCATGCCGGTAAGCCTTATAAAAGTTCCTTTTGCTGATCGGGCCAATTTCCAGGGCTTTGCTGGCCACAACCGGCGGGAAATACCCGTCAATTTTGGCGTTGGCGCTCACCTCTTCCCCGGCGGTTATCGTTGGCACCAGATAGGTATGGTGCTCTTTCATGAGTTCCATGGTCTCCTCACTCATCAGGGTTCCGTGTTCTATAGTAGTCACCCCTCCCAGGACCGCACGTCGTACCCCCTCGTCTCCATGGGCATGGGCGGCGACGTGGAAGCCATAATCCTTCGCGATACTGGTAATGGCCTTAATTTCCTCCAGGGTGAACTGCGGGTTCTGGCCGCTTTTGGCAACACTTAGTACCCCGCCTGTCGCCGTGATCTTGATGAGGTCGGCCCCATTTTTATATTGTTGCCGGACGGCCTTACGGGCATCCTCCACGCTATTGACCACGCCTTCTTTCGGGCCCGGGTCGCCCATAAGCTCATGCTTCCATCCGTTCGTGGGATCGGCATGGCCCCCGGTGCTCGCCAGTGCCTTGCCAGCCGTAAAGATCCTTGGGCCTGGGACCAACCCCTTATTGATCGCGTTGCGCAACGCGATATTGACCCCGGTACCTCCCACATCCCGAACGGTTGTGAATCCGGCCATCAGCGTCTTCTTTGCATAGCCTACCGATTCGAAGGCTATATCCGCCTCATTCTGGGTAAATCGTTTTAGGTAAGTCCTGGGGTCGGACTCCCCTTCCAGGTGCACATGCATATCGATAAAGCCCGGCAGGACGGTAAGTTGTTTCAGGTCGATGACCCGGTCTTCGGCCCCGCCTGTGACATACCCTTGCTGCACGGATTTGATGGTATCATTCGAAATGACGATGGTCCGCTCTTTTACGCTGGTCCCGGCAGCCGGGTCGATCAGGGTGCCACACTGCAGGTAGATATCCTGGGCAGAGACCAGGGTTAGGGACAGAAATAGGAAAATGGCAAGTATTGATTTCATGCGAAAAGGGGTTGTTAGGATTTGCCTCTGATGGAACGTTCCCAATCCCAGGCCGATTTCATGGCTTCGTCCAGACTGAACCGGGCCTTCCAGCCCAGCTCCCTGTTCGCCTTGGCGGTATCGGCAAAGGCCTGTACGACATCCCCGGGACGACGGTCCACTATCTTGTAATTGAGTTTCTTCCCCGAAACTTTTTCAAAACTTCTGATCACCTCCAGGACCGAACTTCCTTTCCCGGTCCCAACATTGAAAACTTCGTAGTTGTCTTTATTTCCCCCGTCGATCAACCTTTGAAGGGCCACGACATGGGCTTTAGCCAGATCAACCACGTGGATATAATCTCGAATGCAGGTCCCATCCGGCGTGGGGTAGTCGTCCCCGAAAACGGAGAGTTCTTTCCGCAGCCCTATCGCTGTCTGGGTGATATAGGGTACCAGGTTCTGGGGTACTCCTATGGGGAGTTCCCCTATTAGCGTACTGGGATGCGCCCCGATCGGGTTGAAATAGCGCAGAGAAATAGCCTTGAGTCCGGGCTTGATCCGGCAGGTATCCCGGATGATCTCCTCCCCGATCTGCTTGGTATTTCCATAGGGCGATTCCGCCGGCTTTACGGGGGCCTCTTCAGTGATAGGTAATTGGTCTGCCTGGCCATAAACGGTGCAGGACGAACTGAAGATAAAATGCGCCGGCTCCCGCATGGTCAGATGCTGGAGCAAATAGACCAGGCTCCCCAGGTTATTTTCGTAATACAGCAGGGGTTCGCGGACGCTTTCTCCTACGGCTTTGGAAGCGGCAAAGTGGATGATCCCCCTGATCCCCGGATGTCTTTTGAAAAAATCTGCCACGGACGCCTTCTCCCTGAGATCGAGCTTTTCGAAGCCCGGTTTCTGCCCGGTGATGGCAGTAATGCCATCGAGCACCTCCTCCGAGGCATTGGAACAATCATCAACGATTATGGCTTCATATCCGGCCTGCTGCAGCTCCACCACGGTATGCGACCCGATAAAGCCCAGGCCGCCGGTAACTAGAATTTTTGTGGGATCAGTCATGGAGGAAATCTTTGATAACTCCCGAAATATAGGCAATCTGATCGTCTTCCAATTCGGTGTGCATCGGGAGGGATATCACTTCTTCCACCAGTTGGTTTGTGATGGGAAAATCCTTTTCATCATAACGGGCATCCCGGTATGCCTTTTGGCGGTGCAATGGGATGGGATAATAGATGCCAAATGGGATCGCGAGTTGTGAGAGATGCGCTGCAAGCGCGTCGCGCCTGCCGTTGGTAACCCTAAGCGTATACTGGTGGAATACATGGCAGTCGCAGCTGTCACAAATCCCGTCGCAGTCTCGGACCGTAGCGGGGAGTAGCAGTTGCTGTTCCCCGCCAAGGGCCCTGGAATATTTCCGGGCGGCCTGCCGCCTGCTTTCGCAATAACTATCGAGGTGCGGGAGTTTGGCGTTGAGGACAGCCGCCTGTATGGAATCCAGCCGGGAATTCACACCTACCACGTCGTGATGGTATCGCTCGTACATCCCGTGATTGACAATACCGCGAATAGTATGGGCCAGGGCGTCATCATTGGTAAAAAGGGCGCCTCCGTCCCCGTAACACCCCAGGTTTTTGGAAGGGAAAAATGAGGTGGCCCCGATATGCCCGATGGTACCGGCTTTACGCTTTTTCCCCTGCCTGTCGAGATAGTCCGCCCCGATGGCCTGGGCATTGTCTTCAATCACCAGCAACCCATGTCGTTCCGCAATATCCATGATGGCATCCATGTCGGCGCATTGCCCGAAGAGGTGTACGGGGACAATGGCTTTCGTCCTGGGGGTGATCGCCTTTTCTACCGCTTCAGGGTTTATATTGAACGTATCCGGCTCCACATCCACCAAAACAGGGGTCAGTCGCAGAAGGGCAATGACCTCTACAGTGGCAGCGAAAGTGAAATCGGCCGTGATCACTTCATCCCCGGGCTCCAGCCCAAGTCCCATCATGGCGATCTGCAAAGCGTCCGTGCCGTTGGCACATGGGATCACGTGCCTGACGCCGAGGTAATTTTCCAGGGCAGACTGGAAGGCGTGGACCTGGGGCCCATTGATAAAGGAAGCCGTTTCCAGGATCTGGGCGATGGAGGCGTCCACCTCCTCCCGGATGCCCTGAAACTGGCCCACAAGGTCTACCATTTGTATCTTTCGCATGGGGTACTTTTGGAGCCACAATAATACAAAATAAAGGAAGGGCCGCCAATGATTTTGAGGAAAGAACCGTATTTTAGCGTAAACTTGCGATGCGTGTATTGGTTCTACAACCTGGCCCTCCGGCTCACATACTTCTTCCTTGGTTTTCTGGCGCGATTCAATCCCAAGATCCGGCTATTCGTGGAGGGGAGGAAACAGCTAATCCCCCGCCTGGCCAATGCCATAGCTCCCGGAGATCAGGTTATCTGGATCCACACGGCTTCCCTGGGCGAATATGAACAGGGGCTGCCGGTCATCCGGCAGTTGAAGCAGGCTTATCCTTCCCATAAACTCCTGGTTACCTTTTTTTCCCCTTCCGGCTATGAAGTAAAGAAAGATAGCGGGATAGCCGATATAGTCAGCTACCTGCCCATGGATACCCGTAAAAGGGTGCGCACCTTCCTCGATACGGTATCGCCCAGCCTGGCCCTCTTTGTAAAATACGAGATCTGGCCAAATTACTTTCGGGAATTGAAGCAGCGGGGTGTGCCCATCCTCCTTGTTTCGGCAATCTTCAAAAAGGATCAGGTCTTTTTTAAATGGTATGGCGGATTTATGAGGAAATCCCTCCGCCTGCCCACCCATATTTTTGTACAGGACCAGAAATCCCTGGACCTGCTTGAATCAGCGGGGATTGGCTCGGCAATGGTGAGCGGGGATACGCGGTTCGACCGGGTGTCTGAAATACTGGACCGGGATAATTCCCTTCCATTTATGGAAACTTTCAGGGGAAAAGGTCTGTGCCTGGTTTGCGGGAGCACATGGCCAGAAGACGAGGCCCTGCTGCTGGCTTATATCAATCAATCGCAGCCCGGGCTGAAAGCTGTCCTGGTGCCTCATGACATCCATCGCGATCATATTGAACGCCTGAAAGATTCCATAGACAAAAAAGCCCTGTTGTATTCGGAGATCGCAGGATACGGGCTTGGCGATGCCGAGGTGCTCATCGTCGACACCATCGGGCTGCTGACCAAAATATACAGCTATGCGGATATCGCCTATGTGGGCGGCGGGTTCGCAACAGGCCTGCACAATACCCTGGAACCGGCCGTCTTTGGAATACCTGTGCTCATTGGTCCGCACTATCACAAATTTCGCGAAGCAGCAGACCTGGTGGCCCTAGGCGGGCTGCTGGTGGTGACCGATGCCGCAAGTCTGAAATACGAATTGGACCGGCTGGTTTCTGAACCCGGATTCCGAAAGAAAACAGGGCATATCAATGCATCTTATGTACGGGAACAGCGGGGGGCCAGCATCCAAATTATGCAGTATATCCGTAGGTTATTATAGCGTATGATTTTGATGACAACATCAGCCCGATGGAAACACCTGGGGTTCGCAGTTATGGCGTTATGCCTCCTCCAATGCCGGGAAGCATCCGGAAGCCGTGACGAGCCCGACCCGTCCCACCAACAGCTCATGGTGCCCACGCGGCATAGGGAAGGCGTATATCCGGATACGGTGCCGGCCCCCGATCAAAAAGATCCCGGGCAAGGGGCCCCGGACCATCCGATCCCTGCCGACGAGGATACCCTCCTGCCCAGAATGGCCTGAAAGCCTTTTCCCTTCCCACATTCAGTTTTTTTGTTAGCTTTACAGAGCTACCAACCCATACCAACCAAATCTCATGGAAACCAGGATCCTCAGAATTTCCCTTATTGCAGCCCTTGCCGGATTTTTATTCGGATTTGATACCGTGGTGATCTCAGGTGCCGATCAGCAGTTGCAGGCCCTTTGGCATTCATCCGATGTCTTCCACGGGGTCGTGGTGGTGGGCATTGCCCTCTGGGGTACCGTTGTGGGAGCCATCCTCGGTGGAATTCCCACCAATCGATGGGGCCGTAAAAAAACCCTGATCTGGATCGGGGTATTTTACACTGTTTCTGCTTTGGGCTCCGCCCTGGCCGGAGACCCTATTACTTTTGCGGTTTTCCGGTTTATCGGCGGCCTCGGGGTGGGCGCGTCCACGGTTGCCGCTCCATCCTATATCTCTGAAATCGCCCCGGCCAAAGACAGGGGAAAATTGGTTGGGATGTACCAGTTCAATATAGTATTCGGGATCCTGATCGCCTTCTTTTCTAACTACCTCCTGAGTGGGATAGGCGACAATGCCTGGCGCTGGATGATGGGGGTTGAAGCGTTCCCCGCCTTCCTGTATACCCTTATGACTTTCAGTATTCCGAAAAGCCCGAGGTGGCTGCTCTCAAAATCGCGAATTGAGGAGGCCAAAAAGGTGTTACAAAACCTGAACCCCAGGGCGGACATTGAAAAAATGATTCTGGAAATAAATGCCGATGGAGATCGCGCGCTTTCCCACGAAAACATCTTTATGAAAAAATACCGCTTCCCCCTCATCCTGGCTTTTCTGATCGCCTTTTTCAACCAGTTGTCCGGGATCAACGCCTTCCTGTATTATGCGCCGAGAATCCTGGAAGAGGCAGGTTTGGGAACCAGTACAGCCCTTCTGAGCAGCATCGGGATAGGCATTACCAATATGTTGTTTACCCTGTTGGGGATCTTCCTGATAGACCGGCTCGGCCGAAAACAACTGATGTATATCGGTTCGGTGGGGTATATTATTTCCCTCTCCCTGGTGGCTGCCGCCTTCTTCCTGCAATGGGAAGGCATCTCGGTCGCCCTTTTCCTTTTCCTTTTTATCGCCTCCCATGCGGTTGGCCAGGGTACGGTGATATGGGTGTTTATCTCCGAGATTTTTCCCAACCACCTCCGGGGATACGGCCAGAGCTTCGGATGTTCGGTTCATTGGGTGCTTGCGGCTGTGGTGCCCTCCCTGGTCCCCATACTGTTCACCACGGTTGGTCCCGGGATAGTATTCACCTTCTTCGCTTTTATGATGGTTCTGCAATTGCTGTTTGTGTGGTTCATTATGCCGGAAACCAAGAACATCTCCCTCGAGGAATTGAGCAAATTGCTCAGCCCTGCCCGCCAGGAGTAGGAAATTAAGTACGTTTCCCACAACGATTTATGCGCGGGCCAGGTACCTTCTTCGAATAATGTGGAATTACAACGGGACCCAATGAAATATTTGCAAAGATTCCGTATCTTGTTTGAAAACACTATCTGATGGAAGAACATCTCGACATCGGCACCAAGGTACTCAATGGGTTTTTGAAAGTTATGGTGGTGATCCTCATCTTTATCCTGGCTGCCGTCGTGATCAGCCTGATCCTGGCTGCATTTGGCATATTCCGTTAAAGGTTTGTTTCCAAATTAGTCATGCCCCCTCCCCTCTTCAGACAGATCGGGAATAGACTCGTCCCTCTGTCCTTCGCCATACAGGCTCATTTGGCCGTTGTTCTCCTTTAAAACAATGGCCATATTGCAGGTCCGGCGAGGGTCATTTGCCATGGCCCGGAGGCGAATATTTCCTACCTTTAGGATTCGAAGCACAACCCGGCCATATATCCAAGATGATCAATCTTCAGGATTACATTGTAAAAAGCACCTTATTCCGGACCATTGAGGTAGACGACCTCCTTCTGGTGGAATATAAATGTCTGGTTGAGGATCACGAATCGGATATCTGGGCCCACCAGGATTATTTTGCCTATGTGCTGGGAGGCGAGAAGAAATGGTCCACCCCGACAAATTCGGTCAGGGTGGGCTCTGGTGATTTGCTTTATGTGCGAAAAGGTGCCACGACCGTTTATCAATATTTCGACCAACCTTTCTTCGTGATATTTCTCTTTATTTCTGAAGAATTTATCGGCCATATCCTACGTAAATACCCGCATCTGGTAACAGCCAAACGGCACCTATACCTCGACAATAACCATCTGCTCAAGGTTGAACTCAATTCCGTTTTGATGAGCTATTTTGAATCTATGAAAACCTTCCTTACGCAGAGTGTCCCTTTGCGGAAGGAGGTACTGAAACTACAAATAGAAGCTTTGCTGCTCGATATCCTCACCCAACCCGGGAACGAATTCCTTAAAAGCCATTTTATAAGACATCCTGGAAGCTGGTAAAGTTGTCGTCGGGGAAATCATGCAGGCAAATTATATGAAACCACTTGCTATAAAGGACTATGCGCGCATGTGCGGAAGAAGCATTTCGTCCTTCAGGAGGGATTTCGTGAAAACCTATCACACCCCCCCGGGCAAATGGCTGCTCGAAAAGAGACTGGAGCACAGCCGCTTCCTGCTCGATACAACAACTGACAGGATTAGTGAAATACTCTATTCGGCCGGCTTCAACAACAGGGCCCATTTTAACAAAGCCTTCAAAAACGCTTATGGCATGGCTCCTAATAATTACAGACAGCAGCCCGTCAATGCCCTGACCTTTACAGCGCCATCTTTGGATTTCTGGGCAAAAAAGACTCTTCCGCATATTCTGCAACTTTACTTCCGTAAACTTTAATTCAATGCCCGATGAACCGTCTTGTCCTGCCCTTCATAGTACTGCTGTTCGCTACTATACCCTCCGAATCCGTCCCTGCCTACACTGAGGGAGGCACCTTTGTTGATAACGAGGTGGTTATAGCAATGAACGAATTAACGTATACCATCGCCAATCAACACGATCATTTTTACTCCTTTATTGGCGTGCGCGCCCTTGCCATGGTACATCTGGCCATGCACGATATTTTCTGTGCAAATGACCCTCAATTTGAGCGCTATTACTGGAATGGCAACCTTGGTGGGGCTCATCCCATATCCGCTGCCGTTGAATCCACACGATCCCTGCTCGTTTCGGCCTACCCGGATCGCAGGGATACCATCAACCTGGTCTGCCATCGCTGGCAGCAAAAAATATCTGCCGGTGCCGCGAAAAGGAAAGGTCAGAAAATCGGCGCAGAGGTAGCAGCGGCCTACCTCCTGCTCAGAAACCATGATGGCCATGAAAAAGAAGGGGACTATACCCCCATGACAAAACCCGGGGATTATCAATATACCCCAGGAAACAATAATTGGGTGTTAAAACCCGATTTCAACGTAGCACATCCATTCACGCTCGATTCCGTTACCCAGTTCCGCTCTCCACCTCCCCCGGGATTACAAAGCCTGGCCTATACCCAATCCTACAGGGAATCCAAAGCCTATGGTTCAAAAGGAAGTAAGGTACGCACAGAAGACCAGACCAGATATGCCCACTGGTGGGCGGAATTCGGGGAACACAGCTGGAACCGTGTCGGACGGATCACGGCAAAGGAAAGGCATCTGCCACTTATGGAAACCAACCGTATGTTCGCCTTGTTCAATATGAACCTGTACGATCTCTACCTGGCATCCCTTGAGAGCAAATACTATCTACGACACCTGGCGACCCTACACCGCGATCCGGGAAGGCGACAGTGATGGGAATCCTGAAACAATTGCCGATCCTTTCTGGGAACCCGAAATGAAAACACCCCCCTGGCCGGAATATCCCTCCGCCCATGCGGCCGTCGGAGCCTCCGGGGCAGAGATCCTGGACGAAGTTTATGGTACTTCCAAAGTGGTTTTTAAGGATGGAATCTGTTACTGCCTTGCCGGACGCACGCGTCAGGATGTATTCCGACCTGTATGATGCCGCCCGGGAGTGCGCCGACTCCCGCATCATGAATGGCTTTCATTTCCGCTTCGCGACAGAGGAGGGCAAACGGCAGGGGATTCTCATTGCCCGGCATACCCTTAGTCATTTTCTAAGGCCTCTTCCTCTTTCAACGACACCTTCGGAAAAGGGGTAAGCCGAGTAAACGGTCCGCGATTGTTACAATTGGTTAAAGCAGGGTCCGGATAATTGGGGCGGGCGGCTGGCCATCGATTTGCATTACGGTATTTTTAAGAGGCCTCCCGTAACCTTTCATGGAAATGCTAATCTCGTCCCCGTCCTGAAGTCGGATCCCATCGCTGAAACTCAGCCCACATGCCCCGAAAAAATGGATATGTACCTGCCCCGGGACACGATGTTGGGGATATTTGAAATGGTGGTATTCCAGGTTGTCCAGGCTGTGGGTGATATGTGCCTCCCCTGTCCGCACAGGCCCCTTCCATAGGAGTTCCCCATTTCGGCTGATTTGAACACTCCCCTCCACATGGGAAAATTCAGCCCCGAGAATTAGTTCCGGCCCAATGGCACACTGGCGGAGTTTAGACGGGGCCAGGTACAGGTAATTCTGCTGTTCCATCACATGATCGGAAAATTCATTGGCCATGGTCATCCCGACCCGCACCGGGATTCCCTCCGGGTCTATCACATAAACCCCTGCTATTTCGGGCTCTTCGCCCCCGTCCAGGGCATAGGAAGGGATTTCCAGGGGGGACCGGTGGCCCCGGAGCACGTTGCCGTTCCCCTTATAAAACCACTCGGGCTGCACGCCAGGCCTTCCGGAATCGGGCTTGCCCCCTTCTTCCCCCCAGAGGTACATCTTCATGCTATCGGATAATTTGTTTCCTTCGGCTGATTTACTATGCATAGAGGCCCGGTCTTCGGCACTCTTCCTGTGAGTGAGGCCTGTGCCGCTTACCAGGCAGTGCATGGGGTCATGGGCGTGGTCGAAAGACGGGAGGATGTCCCAATCGTCCTGCCCGGAATACACCTGATCATAAGATAATCGGTCAGCCTCCAGGTGATGGCCTATCAATTCCCTGATCCGGGTACCGGCCGTAATCGCCTCCCATACAAGATCGTAAAGGGAGGGGTAGGCTTTATCGAGCAACACAAGGGATTCATGGTCTACTAGGGCGGTCCTCCTGCCCAATCGGGCATGACGGAGCTGAACAAGTCGCATCGTAATATAGGTTTGATTGTACCTACAAGATAACATAAACCGGGGATTCCTCCGGCAAAGGGCCAAAGGGAAACAGGGTCAGCGCCTTATTTTTTCAGGAAATGCTTCCCGTTCTCCCGGGATCAAAAGGAAAAGCCCTTCCGAAGAAGGGCTTAAACTGTACAGGTCCCGACGCTGCGGTCGGGATAAATGGGGAAACGCTCCCGTCGCTGATGGCGGGATCGCGTAAAACGTGACAGGCAGACTTCTCGTCTCCCGGGATCAAAAAAAAGCCCTTCCGAAGAAGGGCCTAAACTGTACAGGTCCCGACGCTGCGGTCGGGATAAATGGGGAAACGCTCCCGTCGCTGATGGCGGGATCGCGTAAATCGTGACAGGCAGACTTCTCGTCTCCCGGGATCAAAAAAAAGCCCTTCCGAAGAAGGGCCTAAACTGTACAGGTGGGGAGACTCGAACTCCCAAGCCTCGCGGCACTAGTTCCTGATACTAGCGTGTCTACCAATTCCACCACACCTGCTTGGTGGGCGCAAATTTAATGAAAATATACAAATGCGAAAGAGGAATTTCAAGGAAGCTACCCCATACGCCCATCCGGATCCCTTCAGTTGCCAGCAAGGCGCAGCCTGGCCTTCCTAAAATTCATTCGACACGGGGTTTTTGTGAAATCCGGGGCGAAATTTAGAAAGCTGCCGGTACATACTTATATTTAAGCCAGCCGAGAGGCCAGGACCCAACCAAATTCACAGTAAACTCATGGAAAAAAGCGGAATTACCAGAAGGAAAGCAATAGGAACGGGAATGGTGGCCTCCCTCGCCGCCATAAGCGGGTTTGGATTTAAGGACCAACCGAAACCGGAAACCTCAGCCCCTGCCCCGAAAAACGACCAGCCCTTCCGGATCTGCCTCAATACCTCAACCCTGCTCGCTTACAAATTGCCTGTAGACCAGCAGATAACCCTGGTGGCCGAAGCGGGCTTCGACGGGATAGAACTCTGGATGCGGGATATTATGGCTTATGTCGACCAGGGGGGTGCTCCGGCAGATATCGGGGAGAAATTACAAGCCGGCAACCTTATCCCGGAAGATATCATTGCTTTTGCACCCTGGTGCAGTGACGATGCAGAAGAGCGCAAGAAGGCACTCGAACAACTCCACAGGGAAATGACCATCACAGCTACCCTGGGGGGAAAATTTATCGCCGCCCCTGTTATGGGAATCAAATCCCTGGACCCCACCCGTTTCGATGAATATACAGAACGCTATCAGGCCATCCTGGGGTTGGGCGACGAGACAGGGGTAGTCCCCCTCCTCGAACTTTGGGGAACTGGAGCTCTCAACAAGCTCTCGGATTGTGCCAAAATCGTAATTGCCACGGGGCATCCAAAAGCCAGCATGCTACTCGATTTTTATCATCTGTACCGGGGAGGCAGCGATTGGGACACCCTGGATTGCCTTAACGGGTCGCGCCTGCCGCTGATGCATATGAACGATTACCCCGCTTCCCCCCCGAGGGATCAACTTACGGATGCAGACCGCGTCCTGCCCGGGGAAGGGGTCTGCCCTTTCGGAAACGTGCTTCCAAAACTCTATAAGGCGGGATTTCGGGGAGCCCTGTCCGTAGAGTTGTTTAACAAGCAGTACTGGGCCAGTATGGATGCCAAAACCATGCTGAAGCGAAGCTATGATACGACATACCAGGTAATCAAAAAGTCCCTTGAAGCTGGCGAATAGCATAGTATGGCCAGGCCATAGATGCGGATTTTACAATTTTTACTAAGTACCAACTACCATGAAAGGAATCATATGTAACCAACCGGGTTTATTCTTGATAAAGGACATGCCTTCACCTGAAAAAAACAAGGGGCAGGCCCTGTTGCGAATTAAAAAGGTTGGGGTTTGCGGTACGGACTACCATGCCTTCCGGGGGCAGCAGGCTTACTTCACCTACCCCAGGATACTCGGCCATGAACTGGCCGCCGAGATCCTGGAAATAGACCGGAACGAGGACGATCTGAAGCCGGGCGATATAGTAACCGTCTTGCCCTACCTAAGCTGCCACCAGTGCTATGCCTGCAGGAACGGGAAACCCAACTGCTGCGCCAACCTGCAGGTTTTGGGGGTTCATACGGATGGCGGCATGCGGGAGGTGATCAGTGTACCGGTGGAACTGCTGGTGCCGGCCCGGGGTTTGAGCCCCAGGGCCATGGCCGTGGTAGAACCCCTGGCCATTGGCGCCCACGCCCTGAATCGTTCCCCTTTAAAAGAAGGAGACTTTGCCCTGGTCATGGGGTGCGGCCCCATAGGGCTAGGGATTATGGCACAGGCGGCCCTCCGGGGCGCAAAGGTCATCGCACTCGATACCAACCAGCAGCGGCTAGACTATGCCAGACAGGCTTTTGGGATAGCCCATGCCGTGCTTGCGAACGGGAATGCCCTGGAGCAGGTGTCGGAACTCACCGGCGGCGACCTCGCGGCCGTGGTGTTTGATGCCACGGGTAACCGCCGGGCACTGGAAGCAGGACCCGACTACATGGCAGCCGGTGGAAGCTACGTGCTCGTGGGGCTTTCAAACGGGCCGCTGCAATTTGAACACCCGAAGATACATGCCAAAGAAACCAGTATCCTGTGCAGCCGGAACGCGACCAGAAGTGATTTCGAACAGGTAATAGGGATGCTGAGGGAAGGAAATTTCCCCCTGGAATCCTACATTACGCATGAAGTGGATTCCCGGGAGATGATTGCGCATTTCGAACAATGGATGGCCCCCGGCAGCGGGGTCATAAAGGCAATTGTAAACTTCTGATGGCAAAGAAATCCTGGCAGGCGATCAATTAGGATGGCGATTCATGAGATGGCAGGCAACCTATACACCAATCAAGATCAAATTCAAATGAAAACAATCAACATGAACCGTACAAAGCAACTATTTGCCCTTCTCGCTGCCGTCCTGCTTGTCATGGGATGCGCAAACCATAATTCCGGGGAACAGGAAACGCCAGACACAACGGCGGATAGCCTGCCATATCAGCCGGATTGGGCCTCTCTCGGCAAATATGACGAAGCTCCGGATTGGTTTAAAAATGCCAAATTCGGGATCTATTTCCATTGGGGTTTGTACTCAGTCCCGGCTTTTCAGGACGAATGGTACCCGCGCTGGATGCATTTTAAGGGCAACCCGGTATACGAACACCACAAAGCTACCTACGGGGAGCCTTCCGTGTTCGGGTACCATGACTTCGCGCCACTCTTCAAAGCGGAAAAATTCGATCCCGACGCCTGGGCTGAATTATTCAAAAAAGCCGGGGCACAGTTCGCCGGGCCGGTGGCCGAGCACCATGACGGCTATTCCATGTGGGACAGTGACATTACCCCCTGGAATACCATGGATACCGGGCCCCACAGGGATATTACCGGGGAACTTGAAAAGGCGATAAGGTCTCATGGCATGAAACTGATCACCACCTTCCATCACGCCAAGAACCTGCAGCGCAGCACGGAATTGGGAAAGGAGAACCCCCTGAGCCACTATCCGTATTTCGCTGACATGCCACCCAGTTCGGACGACCCCAAGCTGCAACTGATGTATGGCAACATAGAACCCGAAAAATGGTATAGGGAAGTCTGGCTTGGAAAATTAAAGGAAGTCATAACCCATTACCACCCCGATATTATGTGGTTCGATTATGTGCTGGGCGATATCCCAGAAAAGTACCGGAAGGAATACGCCGCCTACTACCTGAACGAGGCGGCCAGGCGCGGGCAGGAAGTCGTGATTGTCCGGAAACAAAATGACCTGCCACTGAATATGAGTGTCGAGGACCTGGAACAGTCCCGTAAGAACGCCATCGGCACCAAAACCTGGATGACGGATGCCACCATCAGCGATGGCAGCTGGTGCTATACCGAAAACCTGCAGGTAAAACCCGCTGTGGATGTCCTCCATATGCTGATCGATGTGGTTAGCAAAAACGGGGTCCTCCTCCTGAATATTTCCCCGAAGGCAGATGGCACCATCCCGGAAAACCAGCAGGAAGGCCTGCTTAAGATAGGAGCCTGGCTCCAGAAGTACGGCGAAGCCATCTATGGCACCGAAGCCTGGTATACCTATGGGGAAGGCCCCACCAAACAGCCAGAGGGACACTTTGCCAACCACGATGCCTTTATGAAGTTGAAATATACAAACCAGGACATCCGCTATACCTCCAGGGATTACAATATATACGCCATCATTATGGGAAGTACGGTCCCGGGCCAAAAGGTGGTGCTTACCTCTTTCGCCAAAAGGAATATCCAGGATGTCCCAACCATAGAAATGGTGTCTTTTTTAGGGGATCCTGAACCGGTACCATGGGAATACAGCGAAGAGGACGGTTTAGTGGTTACCGCCCCCGCCCAACCCTTGGATGAGATGGCAACGGTAATAAAGATTACGGTTTCCCAATAACTAAATCCCGGGGGTCGGCTCCTTGCGCCGGCCCCTTAGAATATGAACAGGTATATTTACCTTTCCAAACCAGGAATTATGAGGCTACTACCGGAAAAAGTTTGCTTTTTACTCCTTCTCATGCTCACCTGCGCGGTCAGCGGCCAGGCAACCAGGCTGGAGGTCGAGGCGGGGCATTCCATCGCACAGATCCAGCCCACCATGTATGGGATATTTTTTGAAGACATCAATTTTGCCGCAGATGGCGGGCTCTATGCCGAGATGGTGAAAAACAGGGGCTTCGAATTTTACGACCCCATGATGGGCTGGAAACAACCCAACAGTTCTCCTTATGGGTTCAATAAAGAGTCAGGCATAGCAGGCATCCTCAGTCCCGGCACGGACCCCGCAAACCAGAATTTCTGCCGGGTCACCCTGCTGAATGATTCGGGTTATTCGCTTATCAATGAAGGGTTCCGTGGCATGGGGATTAAGAAAAATGCGCGGTACCGACTGTCGTTACTGGCTGCAAACCCGGGCCAGAGCATCCGTAAAATCCGGGTAGCGTTCATCGACCAGGATGGCAAGGTACTGGGGGAAACCGCGCTTTCCCCTGACAATGACGGATGGAAATCCTATTCAGCTACCCTGATCGCCGCTGAAACATACCCTAAAGCGCGTTTGCGGATTACCTTTGAAGGGAGCGGGAAGATAGATCTGGACAATATTTCCCTCTTCCCGGAAGATACCTGGAAAGGGCGGGAGAACGGCCTTCGGAAAGACCTGGTACAACTGCTCGCAGATCTGCAACCCGGATTCCTCAGATTTCCGGGCGGTTGTATTGTGGAGGGGAGGACCCTGGCAAAACGTTACCAATGGAAAAAAACAGTTGGCCCGGTTTGGGACAGGCCCTTGCTGATCAACCGCTGGAATACCGAATTCTCCCACCGGCCGGCGCCGGATTATTTTCAAAGCTTCGGGCTTGGGTTCTTCGAGTATTTCCAGCTAGCCGAAGACCTGGGTGCCGAACCACTCCCCATCCTGGGTTGCGGGATGGCCTGCCAGTTCAATACCGGGGAACTCGTCCCCCTGGATGAACTGGATCCGTACGTTACAGGACGCTTTAGACCTTATCGAATTTGCCAATGGCGCTGCGGATTCACCCTGGGGCAAAGTCCGGTCCGATATGGGCCACCCGGAACCTTTCGGGATGAAGTTTATCGGGGTGGGCAACGAACAATGGGGACCGGAATACATGGAGCGATTTGCCATTTTTCAAAAAGCAATTAGTGAGCAACACCCGGAAATTACAATCGTATCCGGCAGCGGACCTTTCCCTGAGGGCGATTTTTTTGAATATGGCTGGCAGGAACTCAAAAAAATGCATGCTGCGATCATAGACGAACACTATTACAACAGCCCGGAATGGTTTCGTACCCATGCCACCCGCTATGACGAATACGACCGGCAGGGCCCGAAGGTTTTTGCCGGGGAGTACGCAGCCCAAAGCGTAAAGACCACCAGCCCCGATAACAAGAACACCTGGGAATGTGCACTGGCTGAAGCAGCATTTATGACTGGGCTGGAACGAAATGCGGATGTGGTCGTCATGAGTTCCTACGCCCCGCTGCTGGCCCATGAAGAGGGATGGCAATGGACCCCGGACCTCATCTGGTTCAACAACCTCCAGGCATATGGCACCCCTGATTATTATGTCCAGAAAATGTTTTCTACCAACCGGGGGACGGATCTGCTGGGGATCCATACCCAAAACGGGGAGGCCCTCACCGGGCAAAACGGCCTCTACGCTTCCTCTGTAAAAGATGCCCCGGCCCATGCCGTCATCGTAAAACTGGTGAATACCTCAGATTCGGCCAAACCGCTCGAAGTCACCTTCAAAAACCAAAAATTGGCAAAAAAGGCAAGGGTTCTGACGTTGCACAGCGATCACCTGAACGAAGTAAACACATTTGAGCAGCCGCAGCACATCAGTCCTGAAGAAAGTGAAATTGCCGTTGAAAACGACCGTATCCGCATTGAAATGCCCCCTTATTCCATCCTGGTTCTAAAAACAGGCTTACAGGAAGGAAATTAGGTTGGTGGACGCCTGCCCCAAGATTGATTGGTTTCCGAATCCAACCCGCTCCCTTCGGTGGGGCCGCCGTAGTCTAAAAGCTATACCTGAATCGCAGGAAAACCCGGTTTCCAAGTGTTGAAAAGGTAGCGTCCTGTTCTCCGTAAAATAGCTGGGCGGTGATATCGAAGTCCCAGTTCTGGGCAAGCTGGTAGGCAAACTGGGGCATTAAGAGGAGGGCCTGCAATTCCCTGGCATAGAGGACCGATAATTCGGTATTGATTGCCGGGGTCAGGGCATCTGAAACCTGGGCAAACCAGGACCAGCGGTTGGGCATTAGGTTTTTGGCGTCAAGCGAATTCGCATCCAGCTGAGAAATTTCGAAGCTGCCGGTTTTCGTAATCCCATTCCCGTTGTATAGCGTGGAGAGGTACAGGAGTAACCCGTTTTTAAAGTAGTAGTCAAGAGAGACCGACCCCACGAAGGCAGCAGCACTACCCTGCCCTTGATGTTGGGGTGTAAAATAGCTCATTTCGCCCTTGAAGCCCATATTTCCAAGGGCGCCTTCCCAACCCAGGCCGGTAACCAGGTCCTCCCTGTATTTCCCGGCCAATACCTGGAAATCGTAATCAAATCGGTGGAAGTTATATTTTAGGGCAAAGGTATTGTCATCCCACCGGTCGGCATAGTTCACTGCAGCTTCCAAACTTGAACTCGCCGTTGTATAATATTGAACCCTCAGGGCATCAGCACCCGGCCGTTCTTCGTAGTCAAAATCGATAAAATTATAAGCATTGAACAGGTCGTTGGGATTCCATACCAGGTTCTTGCCCCAGTTGATGCGCTGCCGCCCCACGATAATCTGCCACTTATTAAAATGGAAGTCCGCATACAAACGGTCTATATTGGAAAGCGCCACCAGGGCCGGTTCATTTACTACCAGGGCACTCAGGTCGATATCCTGCACCGACGTATCCACCAGGGAGGCATACCCAGGGATATTTTGTACCGACGTACCCCAGAATACTCTGTTCCTCACTTCCAGTACCGCAGTGAAATCATCATTAGCATACACTTTCAGATTGATCCGGTTGTGAAGGAGATTGTCGTTGGCCAGGCTGTCCAGGGATCGGAAGGCCGTTGTATTCAGGAATTTGATATAGCCGTTGAGATCGATATGTTCAGAAACCCAGCCCGGGGATTCCTGAGCCACCAGGGGCACCGTGGTCAGTATCCACAGTAGGGAATACGTTGCTATGGCTCTAATCCGTTTCAATTCGGTTCCTGGGTGTCGTTGATGATCCTTCCGTCTTCCAGGGTGATCACCCGGTGCGCACGGTCGATCACCCGTTGGTCATGGGTAGAGAAAATAAAAGTCATCCCTTCTGTTTTATTCAAGTGGACCATGATGTCCAGCAGGTCGGAAGTGGATTTGGAATCCAGGTTGGCTGTGGGTTCATCGGCCAGGACGAATTTAGGTTTGGAAGCCAGTGCCCGGGCTACTGCGACACGCTGCTGCTGCCCCCCGCTCATCTGGTTGGGGCGCTTCAGGGCCTGCTTTTCCAGGCCTACCGCTTGTAACAGGGCATCTACCCGTTTATCAATTTCCTCGCCGGAGGTGTGTTGTAACAACATGATGAAACCTGCATTTTCCCTGGCATTCAGAACCGGGATCAGGTTATAGGCCTGGAAGACAAAGCCTATATTGTGCAACCGGAAATTAATAAGTTCATTTTCCTTGAGGTCGATGATGTTGATGGAATCGATATACACATCCCCCGAAGTGGGTTCGTCCAGGCCCCCTATCATGTTCAGAAGGGTGCTTTTCCCCGAACCCGAAGGACCCACGATAGCAGTGAATTCGCCCTTGTCAACGGAAAGGGATACCCCGTTCAGGGCACGGACTTCACTGCCCTTCCCGGCATTGTATATTTTGTAAAGATCACGTGTTTGTATCACGTTCTTACCATCCTTTTTGATTTCCGGGATTTCCATGCCTATCTGTTCAATTTTTAAATGGGTTTAACGGCTTCAGCCGGATTGAGTTTTAGGGCCCTGCGTGCCGGTACAATGGCCGAAAGGAGGGCTACTGCCAGGGTCATCAGGGTTATGTCCACGTACATGGTTGCCGGGAGGCTGGTAAATACACGGGCACCCATGCCAAGGCTTTCCAGGCCCTTGGCCACAACCGAAAGGTCTATGCCATGCTCCCCGAAATACCGGATCGTCAAGAAAGCCAGCATAATTCCCGCCGGGGTGGCAATCAACACGAGGAAGCAGGTTTCCAGCAGGATCATCGCGAAGACCCTTTTTTTGTTCATCCCAACGGACAGGAGCATCCCCAGTTCACGCTTTCTTTCCAGGACCGCCATGAGCATGGTGTTGACGATGCCAAATGCGAGTGCGAGCAGGATGATCCCCATGAAAATATAGATGAAACTGCTCATGGTCCTTTGGGCATACCCCAGTTCCGGGGCGAGTTCGTCCCAGGTTTCCACCTGGTCCGGAGTCCTGATCCGGGCTTTTACCGGAGCTGCCTGTTGGATATTATCACAAAGCACAGCTACTTCATGGAGCTTGCCCTGCAGGCCGGTAAGCCCGGCTATGTCTTCATATTTAACAAAAATGGTCCCCTGGTCAAAGGCACTGTTGATGGTTTTGAAAATCCCTTCCACCCGGAAGCTGGCGGCAATTGTATTATTGCTCGCGTCCTGGAAATTCAACACCACTTTGGAATGGATCCTGGCGTTCAGGCGCCTGGCCAGCTCATCCCCGATCAGGACCGGGTTGCGTTTGAGCTGGCTGAGGTAGGTACCTTCCGTCAGCTGCCCGGAAATGCTGGTAACTTCCTTCTCCTGTTCAGGGAAAATGCCGATGATCTGTACCCCGTAGTTGCCCCGGGCAGTGGAGGCCATACCCTGGAGTACCAGTCGTTCCGAATACGATCTTACATGGGGGAGGGTATCCAATTGCCCTTCCAGTACCCCGGTATGGGAAAGCGTATCGAGTTTGTCATAATTCTCCAGGAAACCGGGATTATGGATTTGAAGGTGGGACAGGTACGTGGTGATGGCGCTCTGCATCCGTTGTTCGTTCAACCCCAGGGTCATGGCCATCACGAAAAGGCCGGACCACAGGCCAAGGACCACGGACAAGATAACAACCCCGCTTCGTAAACGATTTCGCCAAACATTTCGCCAGGCTATAAGAAAAAGTGTTTTCATGTTAGGGCCTGTTTTTCAAATCCTCATTGCTTTTATGGGTTGCAACCTGCTGATAATTATCGCCGGATACAAGGCCACCAGCAAGGCAATGGCAAATATTAGCAAAGCATGGACCAATGGTAGGTCGGGCTGGATGTAAAACGGGATTTCCGCGCTGAACCCGAACTTCTCCACCATCTCGGCCTGCGTCCCCGGCAGTACAAAAGGGTCGTAATGTTTCCACAACATTACCGGATAGGCCAGCAATAGCCCGGCAATAACCCCGAGGAGTGAGAGGATCACGGTTTCGATTATGACCATGGAAATGAGCTGGCCCTTTTTCATTCCGATAGAAACCAGGATGCCGAATTCATACAGTCTTTCCCGGGTCATCATCAACACCGTGCCGAAAATGCCAAATATGAGGATCATGTATAAGATGGCGATCATCAGCAGCCCCCCTACGCTGTCTGCCAGGATAGTTTCGTGCAACTCCGGCATCATCTGTTGCCAGTCCATCACCTCAAAGTCATCATTTCCAACAGCCCGTCGAAGGCCTTTTTTCAGAGGAGCCAGCCGGGCACGGTCTTCTTTGTCAATAACCAGGCTTGTGGCCCGGCCAGGTGCACTGAACAGGTTTTGTGCATCCCGGAGGGAAAGCAAGACAGTCATTTTATTCAGATTGGGGTTTTTAAGGTCGATAATGCCAGAAACCCGGAACTTTTCCGCCGCCAGTATGCCGTGATAGCCCTGCCCCACAAAAACCAGGGTGTCATTGATACCTGCTTCAAAATAGGAGGCGATCCCTTTGCCAATGACAATGTCTTTCGGGCCCTGGAAAAGCGTCCCCTTTATGATTTTGGAATCGATGTCCTGCAGTTTGCGTTCCTTCTCCAACTCGATCCCGTTCAGGTTCACCACCCGGGTAAGGTCCCCGGCAGACAACAAGCCGTAATTTTCCAGGCGGGGCAAGACGGAGGCCACCCCCCGGATCTCCGATAATTTCGAGATCAGGCTGTCATTGGCTTCCAGGGAATTGTCGATGGATCGTTCGTCCCAATAGCCTTTGGCGTGAATCTGGATATATCCGGTATAGGCCCCCACCACACTATCTATCATGTGTTTATAGGTGCCCAGTTGCATGGAGCGCATGATCAGTGACAGGAATACGGCCACCAGCACGGAAGCCGCAGTGATCAGGCTTCTTTTCCGATTCCTCCAGATATTTCGCCAGGCCAGTTTTGCGATCATAATAGTTCGAGCTTCTGTATCATGGGATCAGTGTATGCGCTTCATATAGTTCACGGTAAAATATTCCGGGGGGACATCCAGGCCGAATTCCCATTTCTGGTAGGTAATAACCGTGGATTGCCCGGGTTTGTCTACCGGGATCACCGTGAGTTTGGACGGCAGCACCTTCCCGTCGAAGGTCTTTACCTCAGAGGCAACCATCCGGTTTACCAGAAATTGGTCCTCGTCGTAGAAATCGGTTTCCATTTCCATGTATTCCTCTTTGTCGATCCAGAGGATGATTTTCCCCCATACCACCGCGGCATCCTGTTTGGGGGTCAGTTCGATCTTCCAGCAGGGATAGCCCTCCTTGTCCTCTTCCCCCACGATCTTCTTGTCATAATCAGTCACCAGGGACGACTGTTTAACCAGGTCGTCATTGGTGAGGTCGGTACCCATCCAGTTCTGCAACATCAGCGAGGGTGGGAATTTGATGGTACGGTCCAGGGTAGGGAGATAATTCCAGACCTCTTTTTCCCTCATAAGGAAGACGGTCCCCTGTTCCTTGGCCGGACTGGTAATGACAGAAACGGAATAGTCCGACCCTTTGGACCAGGCTTTCATTTTCATTTCCCTGGACCATTTCGGGCGGATGATCTCAATGGTCATTTCTGCATAGGAGGTCGTACCCCTGAATTTTGAGTCCGCCTTATCCACGATCTCTTCGGCAGACTGGCCAGGGGACAGGAATGGGAGCGAAAACAAGATGGCGAGAAACAAGGTTTTCATGGTTACGGATTTGTGGGTTTAAGATAACTACGGAGGATACTATCACGAATCTGGAGTAACGGATACCCCTGGCCGAAAATGAGGAATTGAATCCCGATACCGTCCATCAGCGCGCCTAATTTGATAGCTTCATTCCTGGGATCGGCATGGCCTGTCATCCGGAGGATGTCCTCCAATTGACCAATCAACCTTTCATATACTTCTGAAATGGTTTGGTGTACCGAAGGGATGGACCCTACATGGATTGCCAGGGAAGTGATGAGGCGCCAAAGTTCCTTTTTTTCTTCGAGCAGGTCGAAATAGCCTGTGATCACCCTTTTGAAAATTTCCTCCGGGGGCTGGCTTTCCAGCTCCCGTTCCGAAATATTAAGCTCTGAGGCCTCGGTCAGTGCAAAAGCCACAACCTGGTTCAGTAAGGCTTCCTTATTTTCAAAATAGGTGTAAATAAGGCCCTTGGATATCTTGAGTTCCGTGGCGATATGGTTCATGGAGGTATTGAAATACCCACGGGCCGCGAAGAGCCGCAGGGATCCCATGATGATCCTTCGTTTCCTGGCGGCCTTATGAGCTGCCAGCTGTTTTGCCGTGCGTGGGCTCATTTTTATATTGAACGTTTGGTCAATATTAAAAATAAATGACGAATCCACCAACTTTTAGGTGATAAAAGAGATGTTTGACTAAATGATTCAGGTAATGCGAGACCAGGCTGACTGATGAGGTTTCCTGTCCCAAACAGGTTCGGGAGCCAGGCCATGTTGCCAAAAGAAAGCCATAAAATTCCTTTGTCCGCAAGCATTATGCAGCGGGAGGGGTTACCTTGAACCGGGGCGGGGTTGGAAACCCCGGGCGCCAAATTCATGCCTTACCTTGACCTAATTATTATTTGTTGATATCCTTCAAATGCCGCAAACATTATGCGGCACGACGGGTTACCTTGAACCGGGGCGGGGTTGGAAACCCCCCGGCAAGCGGAAATCCCCAGTGGTCAAATTAAACTTTTAAAAGAACCAATTATTCCAAAGCCTGCATGCTTTTTTCAGTACCAAGGGTTATCTTGAAGTGAGGGGAGGGTGAAAACCCCTGACGCGACCTGAAATTTCAAAGGAAAAACGGCAATCCCCGGAGAATTAAAATTGCTGGTAATGCACGCTTTTTCAGTGAAGCCGCCTATCTTGAATTTGAGGGTGGGATTGAGAACCCAGGGTGTCGTATTCACTCTTTAACCCAGCAAAATATTTTTTGTAGAGATCCTTCAAATACTGCAAGTATTATGCAGCGGGAGGGGTTACCTTGAACCGGGGCGGGTTGGAAACCCCGCTGTCAGACAGATTTCTTTAGCAGTTCTTATGGTTTTGGTTGGTACGGCAGGCAATCCATGAAATGATTTACTAGCAGGAATAACACTCTCGAAGCGGGGTGGGTCTTTGAAACCCAGATGACAGACATGGTAGCAACCCGTTCATACCCTCAAGCACCCCCGAGCTCAGCCATCAACTCCTTCAGCCTCCTGTGCCGTTCCCGTCACTTTACCCCTTTATCCGGGTCCCACCAGCCTTTCATTTTCCGGATGTAAAGGATCTGCCCGCTGTGATATGCATTGTGCGTGCCAATATGGGCCAGGGTGGAATACCATTTTTCCAGTTCATTTTCATCCGCCCGGGTCACAGCCTCCTCCAACTCTTTCAGGATAGTATCCAGCTTCTCAACCGTTGCCTTCCATTCCGCCTCACTGACCGGGGAAAAGGTTTCCCGGTTGTCCCCGCTGTAAGGGGAACCTTTTTTGCCCAGGAACTGATCCAAAATCCTCCCGTCCCAAAAAATGAGGTGGGTGGCCAGCTGGGCGATGGAATGATTGTCCGTATCGTCTTTCCAGTTGGCCTGCTCGGCCGTCAGGCCTGCAACGGCCAGGGAAGGCGGCACAAACCAATCCTGCACATCATGGGTCGTTTTCAGTTGTTCAAGCAATATGGAACGGAGGGTTGCCGATTCCTCCTGTGCCTGTAATGAAAAAAATCCAACCATAAGACAGAGGCCAATAAGCTTTTTCATAAAGGAATGATTTGAAATAAAAATAAGATGAAAATTTGCTCTCGAAGATATATTTTTTTGAGCCAGGCACCATAAATATTTTTTCAGGAGAAGCGACTTCTCCGGCCCTTCCCACTGGCCGGTACCGGGTACCCTGGCACCTCGCCCGGCCCGGGGCAAACAGGAACAGGTCAGCCTTCCGCTACACAGGCTTGCTCCCCGCAGCCACCTGCACTTCAAGGGGCGCTTCAAAGCCTTTCCCCGTCTCAAAACCCCTGAGGACCTCCTCCACGTTGGCCCAGGCCGCGATCCGCACAGATTCCGGACTTTTTGCCAGTACGGCCCGGTACGCCCCAAATGCCTCCTTCATCATCACCAGTGCTTCCGCAACCGAGTTCATTTTCAGGCCAAGGCTGAAGGTCTTTATTCCAATATTATCATACCCGTTGCTGTTGAGCAATTGTTCGATCTGCCCCGGGGCACCCAAAGAAAAAATCCCCGGCTCGCCGGGGGCCGGCGTCTTTTGTCCGGCATGCCGGAGCAGGACCTGCATCGGCTTGTCCATAAATGGATTGGCCTGAGGGGTTGTGAAGACCACCGCCGCCAACCTCCCACCCGGTTTCAGCACGGGCAGGGCCGAACGGAGGGCACGCCCAGGATCACTGAATAGCATCAGCCCAAGACGGCAAATCACCGCATCAACGCTGTTAGCCGGTAAATCCAGTTCTTCGGCAGCAGCCTGCAGGGTTGAAACATTTTTAAGCTGTGCCTCTTCCGCCTTCCTCCCCACATACTGTAGCATATTGACCGAAAGGTCACTGGCCAGGACCTGGCCCCCGGGGCCTACCAGCCTGGCTGCTTCCAGGGTCTGGCTCCCGGCGCCGCAGGCCAGGTCGAGCACCCTGGCATTAGGGATGACATGGGCCATTTCGAGCATGGCCCGGGTGGCCGGTTCCACCAGTTCGGCTATTTTCATTTCCCATTTGGCCCAGCCCGATGCCGCGCCTTCCCATTGCTTGCGGATTTCTGCCTGTTTCATCCTTTCTATTTTTAGATAACCAATCTAACTCCTGAAGGTACATATTTCTACAAATACCCTATGAACAAAGTCAACTCAAGTTCCCGAATAGCAGATCATTCCAGGTTTTCCAAATTTCAATCCATGATCGGGAAACCATTGGTGCCGTGGTCCAAAGCAGGTGGGAAATCCCGTCATTGGTCTTTGAGGCAGTAGAATCTGCCACCTGTTCGTTCTGGACTAATCCCTGTGAACGCCAAAATCAAAACTGCCAAGGCTTTTTGCTTTATCTCTTTACAATAACGGAAACGTAATCTGACTTAACGCAACCATAGGATGCATATTCCGGACTTCATACTAACAAGTTTGCAGAAATGGTAGTGGCGCTCTGGTTTTTGTGATGTAATAGCTACTTGAGTATTCAACCGGGAGTACTCCAAATTTTGTACTCCTTAAGCAATACCCGATTATTCTTTACTGGTATTTAAAACGCTCTCTTCGCTGCTGGCTTACCGGTTCGGACCTTTCCGGCCCGGCTGTAATTGGCCATGGTCACATCAAGTAGGGTAACCAGGCGGACATTGAGGGTGTATGCAGCAGGGATTGGACCATTCTCAAAAGCCTTTTCCCATTCTCAATCCCTCAAACCATAACTTCACTGATCTGGATTACCGGTTCGATATTGGTGTAGTTGGGAAGGTCGGCCATGATGGTATCCGCATGCGGCCCGAAGGAATTTTGAAAGGTATCCATGCTTTCAAAATACAGATTCCCCATGGCCACATAGGTTGGCGAAACGCCAGGTGCAGCCCCACCAAGGCCTTTTTCGACAGATGCTCCTTTGACGGCGTCTCCCAGCAGCCTGCCCACCATGGCCAGGTGTTTGTTGCAGTAATACCCCATGTCGAATGTATCCCCGTCCCGGTACGGATACAGTACGCTTACTTTAATCATCCCTTTTTTCATATAGTGGTTTTTAGATACTTCAGGTTTAACTTTCCTCCTTTTTCAGGTTATCTCTGAGTTTGCGCCGCATACCTGAAGGGCCGGCCATACTCAGGTTTTCATCACCCGGACCCGGCATTCATGCAGGGCGGCACCGCCTCCCAGGTCGGACAGGAGGTCATGGGTCATGGCATTGGAAGTGGCATTCCCTTTTACAAGGGATGGCCAGTATCCATGGGGCATTAGCACCACCCCGGGGCGGACCCTGTCCCCAATCCTGGCTTGCAGGATAACGGTCCCATATCCGTTTTCCACCTTTACCTCATCCCCCTCATTTATATTCCTGCTCGCTGCATCGTCCCCGTGTATATCCAGGGTAGGAAAACCCTGGTCGCGGACCAGGTGTTTCACATTGGCATGGGAAGAATTGTGAAAGCCTTTGGTAGCCTTTACGGTCAGGAGCTGCAGGGGGTACTGCTCCGGATCCTCGCCGGAAACGGTTTTATAGGCCGGCAGCGCCTGCCCGGAATCTTCCAGGGAAGCGCTGTAAAACTCGCACTTGCCCGAATCGGTACCGAAGTTCCCCTCCGCATGGGGCAAATAAGGCTCTGGGAGTTTAAGTCTGGCCCAGCCGTGTGCTTTCAGGTAGTCAAAAGTGATCCCTTCCATATACGGGTGGTCCGTATCGAACAGGGATTTTGCCAGCTCGAGGTCCGTCTCCTTAAAACAATCATCTGTATAGCCCATCTCCCGGGCCAGCAGCCTGAAAATTTCGCTGTTTGGCTTCGATTCGCCTAGGGGCTCGATGGCCGGTTGGTTCAGGTTTACATAGACCTGCCCCCACGAATCGGCAACATCCCAGTGTTCCAGTTGGGTGGTGGCCGGGAAGATATAATCGGCATAGCGAGCCGTATCGGTCATAAAGTGTTCCGCCACTACGGTAAAGAGGTCCTCCCTTTCCAGCCCTTTGCGGATCAGGTTCTGGTTTGGGATGGTCACTACAGGATTGGCGTTGAATACAAAGAGGGTTTTTATGGCCGGGTTCAGATCCGGGTCGTTCAGTACACTCCCCAGCTGCACCATATTAATCCAGCGGGTTTCCTTTTCTGCCAGGCGGGTGTATAAATTGATCCGTTCCCAATTAAAGGCCTTGCCGAAAAGCTCAAAGGTCAGGTGCATCAGTCCCCCTCCGCGCTCCCGCCAGGCCCCGGTCAGGGAGGGGAGCATCCCCACGGCCCTGAAGGCGTCGCCTCCGTTGTAATTGTGCTCCATCCCTACCAGTACCCGGATCAGGGACGGTTTGGCTTTCGCGTATTCCCTTGCAAAATCGACGATCGTTTCTTCCTCCAGGCCGCAGATCGCGGCCACCCTGGCGGGATCGTATTCCTGTACATGCGCTTCCAGGGCATCATATCCCTGGGTATATTTTTGAATATAGTCGGCATCCGTGAGCCCCTCCCGGATCAGCACGTGCATCATCCCCAGGGCGAGGGCCACATCGGTACCCGGCATCAACTGTATATGCTGGTCCGCCTCCCTGGCTGTAGCCGACAGAAAGGGGTCAATGACCACGATCTTCGCCCCGTGGTTGCGGGCTTCCAGTACAAAGGGCCATAAATGAACATTGGATTTCTTCGTATTGGTCCCCCAGAGGATGATCTGGCGGCTATACACAATGTCTTCGGGCAAAACCCCTGTGTCCTGGCCATTGGTTAGCATGCTTCCGGTAACTGCGGTAGAGCCGCAAATGGTTTCGGATAAATTCGAGGCCCCCAGCTTATTAAAAAACCGTTTGCTCATGGCGCTTCCCTGGATAATGCCCTCGGTCCCCATATAGCCGAAGGGAAGCACGGATTCCCCTCCATGTTCCGCCACGGAGTTCTTTACTTTTGCCGCCACCTCTTTTAAGGCCTGTTCCCAGCTGATCCTTTCGAATTTTCCCTCCCCTTTCCTGCCGCTGCGCTTCAGGGGGGATAAAATACGATCAGGGTTAAAAGTGATATCCTCCGGGAAGGTTTCCATCTTGCCACATAACTTCCCGGCCGTAAAGGGGTTGTCCGGATCGCCCCCGAACGCCGTGACTTTCCCGTTCTCCACAGTAACTTTCCAACTACAGGAATCCGGGCAATCATGGTAGCATACGCCATGAACGGTTTTGGCATTCGCCGTTTGGCAACCCGAAAATGCAAGCAGGGAAGCCGGGATCCCCCGGGCCAGTTGCGCTCCGGCATAGCCCTGGATTCCGAGGTCTATAAATTTACGACGGGATATTTTTTTACCTTTTTCAGACATGGGTCAGGCGGTTTTCATGAAGGTATAAGAGGTTGGTTTTCATTTGCTTGCGGCATACAGCCCGCTCAGCGTCTTAAATGTAGCAAATTTCAGGTGGGCAGGAAAATAAACAATGGACTATAGAATACCCTGTCATGGCACCTCCATTAGCCCGGATAACTGATCAGCTGCCTGTTTTGATATAGGCATTTGACTTACCGGCAGGCGCGCCATATTTTTCCAGCAGAGTGAACGAACCATTCCTTTGGTCCGTTTTGTCACCATTTAGTGAGAAGTTGTGATTGGCCTACTCTGTCTGGTTTTCGGCTGCCCCATAATAATTCCTTAGGGAAATGGCAAATTGCCTGCCTTGCGAGCCAGGGTCCTTGCCCTGATGATAGGAGTTGCGGAAAGCATTCCGGGGCGTGGATGCGGGATTCGGAATCAGGTAAATTAAAGATAGGAAAGTTTCTGTTATATCATAGGCCCATGTGAAATCCTTCTATTCGGTGCCTTTATCCTTTATCCGCCAGGGAGGATTCAAGCAGTTTTCCCCTGCGTGGAAAAGGATCAATTGATTGCCGTCCGGATCCTTTAGCCGGGCTTCCCTCCAAAGCCAGGGCCGGTCTGTTGGTTCCAGGTCAAAATGGATCCCCCTTTCCTTTAGTTCAGCTACGCGTTTATCGACATCTGTACATTCAAAATACACGTAAATGCCATCACTTCCTGTCAAAGTCCCCGTTTGATGGATTGAAAATGTCGAATTTCCTTCCGGGCATTCGAACCGTGCGTATTGGGGCAAGGATCTTACGATCAGTCTTAACCCTAACTTCTCATAGAAAGGGATTTATTTGGTCAAATCTTTTGATGGAACCGATAATTGGTTTAAGTTCATTTTGAAATTCCTTTCGTTCGATATTCAGCGGTATAAAACCGTGGTCTCCTGGCATTATTCGGTATGGGCTGCAGTGATCAAATTAACTCCTTTTCCAGGATATAGTCGTCCATTTCAAATCCGTTGCCAATGTCTTGCACTATGGAATCTATATTGGTAAATCCCATTTTTTCATAAGCTGTAATGGATTTGGAATTGTACTTGTTTACAGTAAGCCTGATTTTTTGTAACCCAAGCGCCCCGGCCTGTCCCTCAATAAATAACATAGCCGCTTTGCCTATTCCCCTGCCCCTTACAGATTTCGAAACGTAAAATTTGCTCAGGAAGAGGAATTGATCCTCTGCATTAAAGGAAAAATAACCCACAGATTTGTCCTGATACATTATCAAATAATATTCGATCCCCTGGCCAATCTGATCCTGAATGGCCCCGGCCGACTGAAACTTGTCCAGCATATAGGCAACCTGTTCTGCACCGATGATAGGGGTATAGTGTTCGGTCCAGATGGTATGTGCCAAATCGGCTGTTATCGATATCTCTTCCCTGGAATTTACTGGCACAATGTTAACCATGGTATCCTGTAAAAGTTGTCCTCATTGGTTCTTATTTCTCTTTATCTACGGTACTTTATTACTTATTGAGTGATTCCGCCAGCCCGATCAGCAGGCCTTCCGTTCCGCGAATGTAACAAAGGCGATAAACGTTCTCATAATTAACCACTTCGCCAACAAGTTCGGCCCCTTGTTCTATTAGCCGGGATACCAATTCGTCCAGGTCATCAACCTCAAACATGACGCGAAGGTATCCGAGCGAATTTACCGGCGCGGTTCGATGATCCGAGAGAACTGGCGGACTGAGAAATCGCGAAAGTTCCAGGCGGCTGTGCCCATCGGGAGTCACCATCATGGCGATCTCCACGGACTGGTCGCCCAATCCCGTTACCTGGCCGGCCCATTCCCCTTCGATGGTCATCCGCCCCTCGAGTTGCAGCCCGATCTCCGAGAAAAATGAAATAGCGTCATCGAGGGATTCCACCACGATACCGATATTATGCATTTGCAGTAGTTGACTTTTGGACATAGGTTATCGTTTATTGAAGTTTACCCCTTGGTGTGTCATTCGTCGGTTCATAGTAAAGCGTGACGGCACCACCCCCGAAGGTTTTGGTCTTTATAAGTTTAAGAATGGTCCGTTCATGGATGTCTGCAAATAAAGGCAACCCACTCCCTGCAATTACCGGGTGAACACAAAGTTGGTATTCATCGATCAGGTTGCGTTTCATGAGTTGCATAATTAAGCTCCGGCTGCCTACTAAAATATCCTTCCCCGATTGATTTTTCAGTTGTAAAACTTCTTTTTCAAGCGGACAATTTGCCAGGGCAGCGCTTTCCCATCCCGTGGTTTTAAGCGTATTTGTGAAGACAATTTTTGGGATCTTGTCAATGGCCTGAGCGAAGTCGTCCATTGATTTTTCACCTGAAGGATGCTTTACCAGGGGTTGCCAAAATCCCATAAGATCATAGGTTTTTCTGCCATAGAGAATCACATCGGCCTCCCTTAAGAGTTCCGTATAGTGCTGATGTATTTCTTCATCCGGTAGCACTACCGTATGGTCACAAAACCCATCCAGGGTGGTATTGATGGCTGCAACAATTCTTCTCATATCACAGGCCATTCACATTTGGTTATATGCGAATTTCTTGAAAGTACCTTGCTAATTAATGATTTTTCCCTCGTTTTTCGCCACTTTCTCCTTCCATTTTTGGATCTCTTCCGTAGTCTGTCTGGCCCAATCTGTAACCTCCCCGACGATTTTTAACGGGGCTTCGGAGCGATACGAGCGTGTCGGGTTCCCCGGGAATTTTTTGTTGGTGACATTGGGGTCATTTTCGAAACTCCCCGTGGATTCAATAATATAAACATGTTCTTCCCCATCGCCTTTTGCCAGGGCAGCCGCGAGTCCTGCCCCATGTACTGAGGCCGTGAAATAGATATGATTCATTGTAAGTCCGGCCTGGTAATTTGAACGCCCTCCCGCGGTAAGCATTTCGCCAATCCGTAATCCAGCTTTGGTCCCGTGATAAAAAGGCGCTTTGTCCGTCGGTTTTTCGCTGAACGAATTCGCCATATCCTGACTCTTTTTTACGTTCTCGGGGTCGTTCAGGGCCTCATAGCATTTGGCGATGCGCTCGTACAGAAAAGGGAAGGCACTTTTAACACTGGCCTTATTAAATTTTAATGCTAACTCCAAAGTGGTTTCCAGCCATTGCAGCCGGTCGGAAATATTTTTTTGATGGCGGGCTATGTGATACGCCGCAATAATTCTTTCATAGTCGTGCGTCCCCTCCTTCCATGCCTGAAGGAATAGCTTGCCAGCTTCTTCTGCCTGGCCTTTTTCATCCATGGCCATCCCTCGAAGGCAAAGCTTAACAATAGGGTTATCCGGGTTGAATTCCATTTTCCAGGGATTTTGTTATTCTATCTATCAACTAACTATTCGGGCAATAATTCGAATTTCGTGTCAACCTGTGGTTAGTCCGAGTCTTTTGGAATGGAGCCATTCAATATGAATTCGGTGCCGTATTACGTTGTGTTTTTTTAATTCCCGTTAAGCTGCCTTTGGTAAGCTTCGGCATCATAAGTGCCAGTTGACTTTTGAATAAGCCCCCGGGCGTTCATGATCCATTCCTCAAAGCCGCTGAAATCAACTTTATTTCCCGTCCCGCCAGGTCCTGTATTCGTACCTCTAAAAGTCCAGTAATATCTGTAGGTTCCATTGTTGGCGGTTAAACTGTCCATCGTTAATTCCATATCGGGAAATGCATCCATATAGGATTTAGCGGTTTCTGCCAATTGTTTCCTGCCGATGGCTGGTGTGCCATGGTTAACGGTTAGCATGCCGTCCCCGGCATAAAATGAAGCCATATTCTCTGGTACTTTACTATTCCAGGCCTCGGTATATTTTTCTCCGAATTCAACCATTTTGTCGTAGTCAGACTTTTCAGGTTTACACCCAATTACCATCACTAAGTTTATTATTAACAGTACTAAAATTGAGAACCTCGTTTTCATCTTTTGGTGTTAAAATGGGCCCTGACGGGTTTTATGCACCGGGGTTAAGGTGTTCTTGATCGACTTGTCTGCACTTCCATTATCGTAATGCCCTATCAGGGCTTCGCCCTTATTGCTTTCGAGCTGGAATTCAATTCTGAAATTATCCAGGCCTTCCAATATAAACCAGTGATCCCCCATGGGAACCAGAGGGTATTTGGGGCCATTTTCCCGTTGGTAGAATAAGGTGCCATCCGCGATGGTGATCTTTCGAGGGCCATAGGTGCCTACATATTTCCGGAGATCTGCGTCCCCGACCTCAGCGGGGTTCATTTTGGTTTGTATCCCCTGCAGGTACCAGCGGTAAAAGGCAATCCTGGTACTGTCTTTGGCGGCTTTCATCAATTTTTCCAGCGCTTCCAACTCTGCCCTTTCCAGGGCATCCTCCGCAGCCACTTCAATATGGGGCGACACCCCCGTACCTTCCCAGTTGGTATTTGTAATGGGGTTGATGGCCATGCCCTGCGGGATCCACACCCGGTACTTCTCGGTAACGTTGACCGTTCCCCCCGGGTTGGCTCCACCGCCAGTAGTTTCACCAACCAGGGTGGCGCGTTCCAGATTTTTAAGGTTATAGCAAAACTCCTCAGCGGCGGAGAAGGTGCTTTTGCTGGTGAGTACATATACGGGTATATCGGGCCTTCGTTTTCCCGGCACAAAGGGCAGGGTCCAGGTTTGGGTATTTGTATCCTGTGGCCTCCAGTAAAAATTGTTCAGGTGAACCGGGGTGGCATCAAAAAGGTAGCTGGAGATCAACTGTATCATTTCCGGGGAACCTCCGCCATTTTGCCTCAGGTCGATAATCAGGGCATCCGTATTGCTCAGGTAGTTCATGGCCGCAACGGCCGTTTCGCCACCGTAGGTAGTCGGGTAAAATCCCCGCAGGTCCAGGTACCCGATATTGCCCTCCAGGATCTTAACTTCCTTAAACCCGAAGTTGTCCCTCTGCATCCGCTCAAGGGCCCTTTTTTTAAGGGTGGCCCTTTCTTCTTCTGTAACGGCGTTATTCTCTTCCGCGATCTCGTCGGGGGCATAGATTACCCGCAGGTGCAGGTCCTTGCTGACGGCCCGGAGGTCGCTGGTCAGCTGGCTGGCAAAGTCATAGGGGTCTGTGAGGGCCGTATACTGTTTCTTCCTGAAATGGTCGCCCAGCAGTTGGTACATTTCCGTTGCTACTTCAGGAAAGACGTAGTTTGCCTGCAATTTGGAGCCGATGGAATCTATGGTCCGCTTTTGTTCCTGAGGGTCCAGTTTATATCCGGAGGTCTGGGCAGATATCCCCGTAACCATAAACAGGGTGAAAAAGAGGGGGATATGTTTCATAAAGCTTGTTTTCAAGAGCCTGGAATGTCCTGCAAGGCCATTTATACAATACCCTGCGCCGGTAATCCACCAAAACTTCAAACCGTTTAAATGTAGGGAATTTAAAGCGGGCTACAGCCCTTGAAATTAACACTTTCACCCATTTTTTGCAGATCCAATGTTGGCGGCACGTTGTTCTTTTAATTATTCGAATTCTCTTGTTGGCGGCAAACGAAAATCCACTGGATGCCAAATTTGTCATAGAACTGTCCATATATACCCATAGGCAAATCGTGCAAATCCTGCAACCTTGTGTTGTTTGTTCCGTCCTTAAGCCGGTCAAAAATCCTTTTCATCTCATGATAGTCGTCTCCCGTAATAAAAATGGCGAAGGTGTTCCCATGTACCGGGTCAAATTCCGGAGCGGCCATCCAGTCAGAAGCAGAAATCTCAATAGCGCCACTCTTAAGGTGCGCATTGATGATCCTGTCGTGCTTTTCTGGAGGGAACTGGGCTTTCATCGGACTATTGCCAAGCCTGGTTTGTGTTAACTCCCCGCCAAGGCATTTGTTGTAAAAGGTCATTGCCTCAGAGCAATTGCCATCAAATAAAAGAAATGGTGTGCATCGTAACATAGTATCTCCCTATTTTATCAATCCCCATCAAAGAGTTCTGTTAGAATATTCATTTTTGGCATTTGTTTTCAGCTATTTGAGATTCGATTTATTCTTCCTTTATACGACTGGCTATATTTCGGACATGGTTTTTCAGATGGATATTCCTTCCAACAAGATCCGCCCAAAAATAATATTCAGCAGGTAGTAAAATCCGGGCGCCTTTGATCACTACCTTTTCAATTACTGAATCTACCTCTTCCGCATAAAGGTAGTTAACCACATGATAATTTCCATTTGACTGGGGTGCACGACCGTTCCATCTTGTCCTTCATGCCCGGAAAGTTCAACAGCGTCAAATGAACGCCTGCAAAATTCAATTTCCATTGCTGGATCCCGGCAGACAATCATAGATATGATCAATTTAGGTTTTTTAAGTTTATAGGTTGCGGATAACGGCAGTCTGTCTCAAAACTCATTTTACCTTCGTGAGCTTTTCGTATTTGGAAAATCTCAAAGATACCTACCCGAATAGGTCTGCCAAAAAAGGAGGTTTTGAGACAGTCTGACGGTCTGGTATATGAGACGTATCACTAAGGGTATGGCTTAAATACGTTATTGTGGCTAGTTTTTATTTGTTTGAATTACATTAAATCTAAATACATCAGATCTTGAATAATGCCCAACAACATCAAACATGCGTTTTGCTTTAATTATATCCCCAAGGTTGATATCAGCATATAAAATTCCCTCTTCGGCTTCCAACGGTCCGGCGAGAACTTTCCCGTTCGGTGCAATTATAGTACTATTACCAATATTAATCCATTCTCTACCTTCAGGATAAAGCTTTTTAAACGAATACGAATCGGGAATATCATCCATTTTTAAAGCCATACAAGTACTTATAACAAACAAACCGCCTTCCCGTGCAACATGCTGCATAGTCTGAATCCAGTTTGGGCTTTTATCCCAGGTCGGTGAAGCCAATATTTGAGTACCAAACTCGTAGATTGCGTTTCTTGCTAAGGGCATGAAGTTTTCCCAACATATTAATCCGGCGATTTTTCCTGCTGACGTATCATAAGATCGCAATGTATCTCCTTTGCCTGGGGACCATATAAGTCGTTCTCCACCCGTTGGTATTAGTTTTCGATGTTTACCTAAAATCGAACCGTTATCATCTATAAATAACAAGCTATTAAACAAACTAGCATTACTTGTTTCTGAATTGCGTTCATGCAGGCCAATTACAACATTGATTTTTGCCGCTTTTGCGGCTTTACATAGCTCATTTGTAGTATCGTCAGGAATAGAGACAGCATTTTCTACCAGTTCCAAATAAAGTTCATTTAATTCTGCACCTCGACTATTGGGTATAAGCCACACCCAATCCGGATAACCTGGGATAAAAGCCTCTGGAAAGACTATTAAACTAGCCCCTTTTTCTCCAGCTTCTAATATGGCATCACAAGCTTTCTCAACCGTTTTTTCTTTATTTAGAAATATCGGGGAAAGTTGTGCGGCAGCTACTTTTATATTTTTTATCATATTCTCAGTCTTTAATTCGCTACGGTAGTTCGTAGAAGAATAGTAGCCGATTGCTCGGCAGATTCCTGTCAAATTGCACAAAAGTTGAAGTGGGCTAAACTCTTTATATGACCACTGTACTTCTCATTTTTTATATACATGGTTGCTCGTTAGCTTACTCCGTTTTCAATAAATCCCTTTGCCTAGTGTTAAGCAAAATAAGATGAATGCAACACAAACGAAAAAATAAAAAATCAAATTTCCATCAACTTTGATAATTTGTTTTGTTTCTTGATTTATTCTTCTGACTAGAAACAAAATAGGTAATGAAGCCATCATTTCCAGCATTCCTTCTCTTGAAGCCGCTATGCGGTCGGATACATAAAATAGTCCTGCCCCTATCGCAGCCGAAACACTAAAAAAGTAGGCATAATATATACTTTGCTTTAATGTGATTTCTGAAAAATTGAAATTCAGAATTGAAATTCGATTTGCAACAATTTTTATAGAAAATAAATAAGAAACTATTCCTGCCAATAGCAACAGTGGTTTATCCAGTGTTCCTATATTTAGTTGTGTAACCGCATATGTCCAATCTCCAATTTCACTAAAACCGGACTGTACCATGGTGCCGGAAAACCAAAATAGGTTGTACGCCATAATGGTGGTTAGTAAAAGTCTGGTTAGGGCTGATTTTATCGTTGCATATTTAAGGATTGTGAAAAGAAGTATTCCAAAAAACAAATTCGATATTGGCCCGCAAATTCCAATTATAAAGTTAATAGGGTTACTTTTAAAATAGACTGAAGTCAAAAGAGTGATATCATAACCGGCAAGTAGAGCAGCGCTGCTGTGACCAATCAATTCGTGCATTATGTCAGTGCACATATAGGCTGTAATTCCTATGCAACCAGAAGTAATTATGCTATTAGTTTTTTCATCCATCCGATTTCAATTGTAATGATGGCCCTTTCTCAGCCTACAGGCAACGGTTTGGCTATGAGCAGTTGCCTGGGTTAGTTCTTAACATTACAAGCCGGCCGGCCGGCAGGTACGCGCCAAACTATAAATCCGCAAAGATTTTCAGAAGAAGGCAAGAACAAGCAATTATGTATAGCCATTGTCAGCCTTCCCTTATTTTTCATCCAATAATGGTATTACAATTCTTTCCTTCTGAAAGAAAATTTGTCTGATTCTTCGAAAGAATTTGATCATGGGTTATTGGTTGGTCCCGATAGGTATCGGGATGAAATACAGGGGCCTCATAAATCCGCACTAAGTGCCATTCATAAACTGACCATCAGCTCACTCCCCCGGTTTGGCCGTAAGAAAGCCATTGACATCCAGCCAGTGTATGAAGGCATCAAACCAACGGTTGCTGGTACGGTTTGGGTTCCCGAGGCCAAATCCATGGCCGCCGTTCTGGTATAGGTGAAACTCTACCGGTATACCCGCTTTGAACCAGGAATCGATTACCCCGAATTGCCCGCGGAACAGGAAATCATCTGTTGCGATTACATTAAACATGGGCGGGGCATCCTCGGGCACATCTACAGGCCCCATCCCGCCATAGATCGGGCCTATAAAGGCCAGGTCCATTGTCCCGGAATGCAGCGTTGCGTGCATGGTGAGGCCGGCACCGGCCGAAAAGCCGATCATGCCTATCCGGCTGGTATCCACCCCCCATTCCTTAGCCCGGTTGACGATCATGGCATAGGCCGCTTCAGCATCCTGCCGCTGGTTTGTAAGGTCTTGCTGCGGAGGGCGCGGCGGGGCCGGGGTATTGGAATCATCCGCAGGCTCCGCCGGGGCAGGCCGCGGCCGGTTCATCCAGGCTCTGAAGTCGTCCAGCGACTCCGGAGTCGGAAAGAGCCGGTATTTGAGCACAAAGGCAGCGATCCCCTGTTTGGCGAGTGCCTCTGCAACTTCCCAGCCTTCGTTGCCCATCGACAGCCACCGGAAGCCTCCGCCCGGGGCTACGATAACGGCGGCACCATTGGCTTTGCCAGGCTCGGGCAGGAAGGGGGTAAGGGTGGCGGTGGAGATGTTCCTTGCCATGGGGTCGCCCCACTGCCGGAACCAGGTCTCCGGGGCAGTTTGGCCTTCTACACCCCCTGTGCCAAGCAGAATGGCTTTTGGCTCTGCAGGCGCGTCAAGCGGATAGATGGTGCCATCCTGGCCCATCGCAGGGACAGCTAAAATGAGGAAGGCGACAAATGAGGCCGTTTTGGCCAGGTTTATAAATGTTTGTGCCATGGTGAAGTAATTAAAGGTGAAAACTTAAAAATAAGGATTGTTTCCTATATTTTATAACTTTTGATTTCCATGCCTTTACCCCAGAATCCCTATCGCTTCTCCTGAAAACAACAGGTCGACCAGATCCACATCATTGCTGAATAAATCAAATACAAATAAATGCCCTGTGACCATACGATCCAATCGGCCTTCGTTCTTCTTAAACAATTATTTTAAGGCAAATACGTTTATTAAATATATTAGCCGTAGTGGTATGCACAGATGGCATTTTCCTCCCCGGCAGGCCGGCTGGAATGCCCTTTAAACATGACTAAGAGTTATCTTTATTCCTCAATATTTTCACAATCCGGCTGTACATTACTTCTGATAAATTCCAGTTGTAACCTTCAAAGTCAACCGTGTTGGTGAATTGAATGACAACGGCATCCATGTCCCTATGATATTTGGCAATGGTTTGATAGCCCGGAATCAAGCCGGTATGTTCGTATTTATAAATTGAGGAATAAATAGCCTGTTCTTTCGAATCTGTAAATACAGAGCCGTCGTTCAGAGCCCTGATAAATTTCGCCAAATCGTCTGCTGTGGCCAACATCAGGCCATTGTCAACGGTCTTTAAATCGTTTTCATAGCCCACATAATAGCCACTCATCACCTCATCCGGATTGACATCCTGAATTGAACCATAGGTGTTTTTAAGATTCAACGGGTCTAAAATCACCTCTTTGATATATTGAAATCTGCTTTCACCCGTCACTTTTTCTATAAGATTTGAAAGTAATAAGTAATTTGTGTTGCTATATTCATAATCCGTATCCGGTTCAAAGCTGGCCGGCAAACCGAGTACCAAATCCAGTCGTTCTTTATTGTTTGGTTTAGGGTGTACCCAATAATTTTTGGTGTCGGTAAAATTTGGGATTCCGCTCCGATGTTCAACCATTATCCTCACGGTGATTTTATCGGCGTATTCTATTTGTCCCACAAGCTCAGGGAAATAATCAGCCAGTGTTTTATCCAAAGACAAACGCCCGGCATATACCAGTTTGGCAATAGCAACCGCCGTATATAGTTTGCTGACACTGGCAATTTTGAACAAAGAATGAGGATCGGCAGGGAGTTTAGTCTCTCTGTTTTTTAACCCCGCCGTGTAAATGCAGGTTGAGCACCTTTCTTATCCACACAAACTATAATTCCGTCAAAACCATAATCTGTTGCTTCATTCACCTGTTCCTGTACGGTTTCCGGCAATGGTGCTATCCAGGCCTTTACGATTGGCCAGGGAACAAAGTATAAGGAGACTATTGTTCCTACCAGCAATAAAATTCTGATTATTCGTTTTGATTTTTTTTTAGTCATTGTTTTAGGTCGAGTAGTTCAAAATGGTGACAACGGTCAGACTATTTTAGGCTGAGTTTTCTGTAGCACAAACTTATCAAATCGCTTGTGGTTTCATTAAATGTTCAAAGCCTAGTAACACTGCAATCCCCCGCATTCGTATATTTATTGTTGGAGGCGGCTTATTTTCTTGTATTCAACCAATCAGCCAATATATCCAGGAATCCATCACATCTTGTCCAGGGCAAATTGCTGTCTTGAAACTCATAAAAACCGCCTGTCCTGCATTGGAACATATTATGGTTGCAATTAGGAAATGATTTGATGGTTAGATCCGTGTTGGGGGCAAGTGTTCTTTCATATAAAGATTTGGTCTTTTCCCAATCAACATTCATATCCAACTCCCCGAACAAGGCTAATACGGGAATGTCAATATTGGACAATATCGACTCAAAGTTAGCAACATATACTTGTAACCCTGTCTCCTCATCGAGTTCTCCTTGCATAAATGGCCGTTGATAACTATAGTAACCTGCTTCGGTTATTCCTCCATTTGTAAATCTTAACCAAAATTTATTTTTCCCAAGATGCGGTGTAGCATTTTGATAGGCCTCATAACTCCCCCCCGAGTATGTTATTCTTGTTCCTTCAATCCATTCACCAACTATTTGATCAATATAATCTTTAGGATGTCCATTAATTCGTAAGTTTTGTTCAAGCAAATACCCGAAATTTTCCTTGTTGTCAACACCACTGACGGATATCCAGAATGCAATGTTTTTATATTGGTTGATTACAATTGGGGCTACCCAACCCGCCCTGCTAATTCCCCAAAGACCAATTTTATCTGAACCTGCTACCTGTTCTTTCTTCAATGTATTTATAGCGGCATTTACTACTAAAGCACTGTTTTCAACCGATTGGTTATAGTTAAATGTCCCTTCGCTTTTTCCACATCCCATTTTATCCCACATGTAGGTCGCATAACCAGCCTTCAGAATTTTTTCTCTTACATCTGCATACCAATCTTGTGCAATGGCATGTGTTGGTCCGGACCCATGAATAATAAGCACAACCCCCTTAGGATTGGTGTCTTTAGGTAAATTCAATACCCCATTAAGCACCGCCCCTTCAAATTCAAATTCGAAAACTTCGCCTTTGATTTGGGCTTCGGAGTTAGTTACAACGAATACCAACGTAATTAATGCCAGGATTCTTCTCAAATCGCACTAGCTATTTACCCGCAACATTTCGTGGTATTCGAAGTTGCCGATTAAGGTGATTTCCTGTCAAGTCGCACAAAAGTTTAAGCGGGCTGCTACTTTTGTATAAAATGCTGTCTCGACAACTTTTAATTCCGCGTGTTGTGCGTAGGTGCTTTATCATAATTATTCTATTTCGTATTCTCTTTGAATACGTATCGCCAAATTTTTCCCTTCATTATTAACAACTTCCAGCCAACTTATCAAACCAAGGAGGCCCGAATTCCATAATTGCAGGTGAGCATACGCCTCGTTCAATGATTTTTTACCTTGTTCTGTTAATGGCACCGGAATACTCTTGTTATTATTTAGCGCAATAAAATTGAAAAGCTGACTATAAATATGCTGATCACCTAGTGCAACATACATCAAATTGGATTGTTGGTAGTAATTTTTCACGGTTTGATCGTATTTCATAATTCCATCTGAAACTGCTTTATTTCTTATTAATCTTAACTCACCGCTGTTTTTTAATTGTTGTATTGTTCGGTCATTAGATACAAAAGCTTTGATATCCATATTTTTGGTCCATAAATCATATGCTTTGTTAGAGTCCTCAAATATTTCAGGCGATGATAATGCATTTAATACACTATCAATACCTGCGCTTTTTCTTTTTAATTGCACTAAGATCAAATTTGATTGTAGTATGTCTGATTTCAGATCTTCGATTATGGAGTGTATAAATTCCTTTTCACGTTTATGCTCTTGCCATTGCTCGCGCCAGTTATCTGCCAGAAAGCCACAAAACACGGCAAGAAACAACATGAGGAATTCAAAAAAATAATGGCGGATATTCTTCCTGAATGAAATGAGGTGATGTTGAGCATGCCCAGGTAAGTTTTCAGATTCTTGTTTTGGAATTGGATTGTCAGGATCATCAACAGGAATATTTATACCAGACGGCTTTTCGGATTCCCGCTTTATTGAATTTTCCAAATTTTTATCACCGGTATCCGTGTTATCAGCCATTGGATTTAATTGTTACTATACACAATTTAATGTTCTCTTTAGCATGACCTACAACAGCCCTGGCTTTGAAGGCCGGTGCCCTGCAATTAATTTGTCGCGGAAATGTCCTGTGGCAAAATAACCGGACGGGTTGCTACCGGAGGGATCTCTTGTTTTAAATGTAGGGATTTTTCCTCAGAGGGTGCTGCTCATCCAGGAGACGTAGCCACTCTTGCGTTACCGGTATATCAGATAATTTTCAGCTAGTTATCATTGGTCAGTTGTTCAGAAAAGAACGGCAAAATCTTGGTTTTGATTCTTTCCCCCACTTTGTCCCCATGCCCCCCATCAAATACTTCAAATTTGTTTTGGACATTTAACCGGTTCAAAATCCTGGAAAAGTATTGGTTGGATTCCAGTAAACCCGGTATATCCCTGTTGCCGGCATCAAAGGATATGCCATGCAACCGCTGCAAATTTGTCACATATTGATCGGCCATCCAGCTTGGATAATTTGCCAGCCACATGGCCCTGACATTTTCATTCATAGTAAGGGAACCATCTGTTATTTTAAAGGGAAAGTCAGCATAAAACGGCGGCTTATCAGGATTGGGCGAGAATGCCGCTGCCGAGGCAAGATAGGTCTTGGATCCAAATGATGCCTCAGGTATATCGTCCAGGGATCGTACCGCCATGGCATCAATTACCCGGTTTGCCCCGAAATTTCCGGGATTTTGATCCATGCAACAAGCACTTGTCCCATACACGGATCCAAAAATATCGGGGTGTTTCATGGCTATTTTGATCGCCCCATATCCACCCATTGAATGACCGGCAATTCCCCGACTTTCGCGCCTGGGTATACTCCTGTAGTTGGTATCAACAAAATCAGGCAGGTCGTATGTTATAAAATCCTCCCAAAATCCAGTAGTTATGGAATTGGTATACATGCTGCCCCCAAACTGATTACATGCGTCGGGCATTACAATGATCATAGGGTTGACCGTTCCGGACGTAATAATTTCATTGATGTCCGAGGCGTTGAACGCCCATTCCCAATTGTTCCCGCCCGTTTTATTCCCTGAAAATCCATGCAACAGATATAGAACCGGATATCTTTTATCCATATCCTTATCATAGCCGGGAGGCAAATAGATCGACACGTTGCGATTTGGAGAATCTCCGACTAAATTTCCTTCCAGGGATACGGCATGAATATTTACGGTTATTACCTTCCCCTCCTGTGCATTCGCCTGGAAAACAAGCAGAACTGATGTCAGGATGATTGCGATTAGGTTTTTCATTGTTGCACTATATAAATTTTACTTGTTATTATTCAGGCCCTGCCCCCTACGGTTGCTAATACACCTCTGCTGCCCTCCGGGAATATCCCTGTAGAGGGGATCAGCTTAATTTTTGACGTACTCCAACATCCAATCAAAAATAGAAATACCAAATGGGTCATAGTCCGGGCTCTCCTGCCCCATCCCGCTTTCATCATAAGTCCTGCTCCACGAATCATGGCCCACCCCCGGATAAATGGTCAGTAAGGCCCGTGTGGCCGGATGGGCATCATTGATGGCCGCGATCATGGAGATGGAGTTGCTGACATCGACGATGGGATCCGCATCCCCGTGGAACGCCCAAACCGGAATGTCCTGAAAACTGGATCCCTTGTAAATGTCACCCCGGCCGGCAATCGGGACCGCGGCGGCCACATAGCTCGAACTGCCGTAATCCTGGATATAGGAATAGGTGCCGATGGCTCCCATACTGAGCCCGGTTATATAGATCCTTTTGGAATTGACCCGGTACTGTTCGGTTATAAATTTTATCAGTTCGTGAATTTTGGCCGAATTCCACTGCCGTTCGGGGCATTGTGGCGATACTACGATCATGGGATAGCTCGGATGCCACCTTTTCGTGTCTATTAATTCCGGGATTCCGGTTACCAGAATTTTGTCGAGGATAGCAGGATCTGTACCGCTATAGCCAATCTCACCGGCCCCATGCAGAAAAACCAACAGGGGGTACTCCACGCCGCTCGAAGTATACCCGCCCGGGGTATATATATAAAAACCGTAGGGGGCAGCCGTGGCTCCATAAGCCATTGCTACATGGGTGCCACCGGTGTCTGCAGGTAAGGCCGACAGGTCGTTGGGGGTGGTATCATTTTTATCGCACCCGGCAGCAAGTATGGCTAGAAAGAGGAGGATGACGGGCGTTTTCATGATTCCGGGTAAAGGCCTGAGCGTCCAGGTTACCCGAACGCTAAGACGGTATCTAAGTTAACCATATTTTCTATCCCCGAACCGGGAATCTGCGCTCTTTGCCACCACTTTTGGAATGATTGTTCAAATTGCAAATTCCAAATCCCAACCCTATACCATGATTTTGGTACTTGGAATTTGGAATTTGGAATTTGGGATTTGGGATTTGGGATTTACCCGCCGGTGTTGTGTTAATCTATATTCTGTTTTAATTTTTCAATAATACCTTCAGTTTTTTCTTTTAGTGGCTCATAGTAGCTTTTATTCAGATTTATGGAAGCTACAATATAAAGGTACAGGTTGCTTTCAAATTGGGGAATGGTAAGAAAACTAAAATCATTGTTTGGAAATCTGCTCGGTTTAACGTCAAGGAGTGCATCGTCTATCAAATCCAGGTGTCTTCTGAAATTCCCACTGGTTAATAAAAAATTTATGGGTAACATCCCTTCCTTCAACCACATAGTTTTCCTGATTTTTAACCAGTGTAAATTGGGATTGCCATTCAGAAATAGCCTTTCTTAAGCTTATATCGGAGATGAGTGATAATTTACCGGAATTGTTCATCTCGGTAAGGGTTCCCTGGTTGGGTTCATACCTCGACTCATATTTAAAGGCCCCCACCATATACTGAGATAATTCCTTTTCACTTATTGTTGGCAAAGTAGGTCCGGTGAACTCTCCAATCTTGACGCAGGTTTCAAAAATTTTGGTATTAGATTCTATCGTATTATTAAGTATTTCCAGATTGGTTTCAAACTCCTCGAGCAGAGAAGTCAATAACTGCTGCTCGGTAGCCTTGTTTTTCCGTGTTTCATTCCAATTGTTAATCTGCAACGCAATCAAAATGCCTATCACGACAAGAATAATTTCGCCAAAAGCATATTTTAGGTAATTGATTGCTCTATTTTCTGCAATGCTGTTTTGCCTGATTTTTCTAAAGAATTTAATCATTTTGGATAGCTTGGTGAATTTCCTGATGGACAGGTATTCCGGCGCCAAATAAAAAAATGGCAACAGGGCTGAACCAAATCAGTCTATATTATTCCGCTTATTGATTTTCAAATTCACATCAGAAGAGCTATTCCTATTCCAATTAGAAATAAAGATGCAATAAGTATAATTTTCAATGTTTTTGTTTTTCCTTTTTTTGAAAGCCATATTCCCAGCATAATTTCTGTTTTAAGGAGTACTATTTCGATCCAATTTAGGAAAATACTTTTAGTTGGAAGGGTGCCGGAATGGGGTAACCCCAATTTTGTGGTTAGGATTATTCTATCCAAACAAGGCTGGAACATAAAGGTTGCCATTTGCCATCCTTCTTGGATAACAAATTGAACTCACCACTATAGGTGCCGGCAGCATAGTATATGGCCATTGTGCCATTTCTAAAGATTACCGGCATAGATATATGTACAGTTTCGAACCGCCGAGAGTCCCTGGTTGTTTTATCCTTTAATTCGGGCTTTAGTTTATCTATTCCTTTTACCGAATGGTTGGAAAACCGCCTTTTCAGATATCTCAATTCTTCATCTGAAATATATATCATGTGGCTGTCCGCTTTGGGTACACATAAATTAAAGTCTAAATAGTTCCTTTGGATATAAGATTCGATTGGCTTTTGCCATTCTTCGACGATTGTTTTAAAGTAAATATTGTTGTCACTGGATCTCCTAACGACTGATACTAATATGTGTAGCTCTTCGGATCCTCCAATGGGTAAACTTTGCGCATTTAGGGAAATGAAAAAAAGTAAAGCGATAATTGACGAAGTAAATACTTTCATGAAAGTGAATTAACCTCAACGTTTATTTACGACGTGGCAGGGTTTGTAATCAAAGTTAGTGCAGGGACCTTCCATAAAGAAGAGAAATACATTTACCTTTAAATGACTACAACTAGATGTATGAAATTCTCAGAAGTTATTATTGTTGGCGGAGGACCGGCAGGTTCCACCTGTGCATGGAAATTAAAACAGGGTCATACGGACTGCATACTACTCGATTCTCAAAAATTTCCAAGAACAAAATTATGCGCCGGCTGGATAACCCCTAAAGTCATTGATCAACTTGAATTAGACGACTACCCCAACATTCAATGTAATGACAACTATGTTAACTTCTTTGGTATTGATAAAAAACTGAAATCAACATCCTATTCCATAAGACGTTATGAATTTGACGCCTGGTTACTGAAAAGGTCTGGTGTGGATGTATATCATCATAAAGTTCAGAATATTATAAAGCAGGATGGATTCTATATAATAGATGATAAATTCAAATGTAAATACCTTGTAGGGGCAGGGGGGTCGCATTGCCCTGTTTACATTTCATTGTTCAAAACGGTACACCCGAGAAATAAGAACTACGAAGTCTGCTGTTTGGAAGAAGAGATAAAATATGACTATAAAGAGAAGGCATGCCGTTGTTGGTTTTACGAACATGATATCCAGGGTTATTCATGGTGCGTTTCAAAAAATGACGGTTACCTGAATATAGGGGTAGGAGGACTTTTTAAAGGGAATAAAGTGAATATAAAAGAGCATTGGGATCTGCTTATAAAAAAACTCAATTCCCTTGGCATTGTTAAAAACTATGAATTCAAGCCCAGGGGTTATGTATATCAAATAAGAGATCGTGTAGACCATTGCAGACTGGATAACGCCTTCATCATTGGTGATGCCGCCGGTTTGGCAACAACAGACCTGGGAGAAGGCATAGGTCCGGCTGTTGAGAGTGCCATGCGTGCAGCAGATGCGATCATAAATAAAAGTCCATTCAGCCTACGTTCAATACATACGAAAAGTGATCCTGTAGCGATGGCAATAATGCTTTTTTTATGGCGGGTAATTAGCTTTTTTAGATTTAAAAAATACTTGAATATTTCCAGAAAGGTCACTTAAAAATTGACGGCCAAGGTGTTGTTATAATAGTTGGCAATACCCAGTGGAAGAACCTCTCATATCATCTAAAGATTCCGCTTATCCGATGCTTGGAGTACATTGAGTGTATTAGGATCTGCATTTTCATAAGCCGGTCCCCATTTTTCCGGTATAATACTTCGATTCCCATCGATCAATCCATGACATTTGCGGTACAAACAGACTGCTAGTGTAGGGGGAGTACATCAGGATACCGAGAAATTCTTCATTATCATTTTTATAAGGGATCAACTGGTAATAGCGAATTTGGTTACATCACTCAGTGAGATATATTGCCGTAGCTTATGGCGTTGACCATTTTTTACCTTCAATAAACCAGCATATTCAAATTCAGGGCCCGCATTCGGTTGCATTTTGTGTATTGCGATATACACATTACTTGCCAATTTTATTGAATGGCACATCCTATCTTAAAACGCGGTACCTGCAATGTGTCACCATGTCCGTGCCGCTCACTTCGACCGGTTCGAGCTTGAGGGCCGGCACTCCCTCAAAAAGGCGGGTACCTGAGCCTATTGTCACCGGAACTATGTGAAGCCATAGTTCATCAATAAGCCCCGCCGCCAGGTATTGGTTGACGGTATTCGCCCCACCCATGACCTTTACATTTCGATTTCCGGCCGCTTTTTTAGCCTTGGAAAGCGCCGAACCAATCCCGTCATTTATAAAAATAAACGTCGTTCCACCTTCCAATTCTATCGGTTCCCGTTCCTTGTGGGTGAGCACAAAAACAGGAGCGTGATAGGGGGGATTACCGCCCCACCACCCTTTCCATTCCGGATGGTCCCTCTTCTCTTTGGGGCCAAACATGTTACTGCCCATAATGAAGGCGCCTGCATCCAGTATGGCATCTATTTCCTTTTTATGTTTGTGCTTTTCGGGTTCAGCAAACATCCAGCGATCCAGTAAGTCTGAATCGAAATTGTCTCCAAACGGTTTTTCGAAACTTTGATTAAAACCCGCGGTAAACCCATCGAGGGACATGGTCATTCCGGAGGTAACTTTTACTTTGTGTGCCATAATAGCTGAATTATTTTCTTTACCAAAGGAAGCTCAACAATATCACTTTCATTAATTTAAAAAATCGAATTTATTCTTATTGGAAAGTCAAGCGCAACTTAACAACAGGTTAAATATTTTCTGAATTGAGCATCACGTCGAGGGTATACCTCCTGTCATTCGGGAAGCAGGATGTTTGATTACAAATGTAACTGTATCTACATTGAGGGAGCAGTTTTCAATCGATTTCGGGTTTGTCAACTCACCTTCCAAGATTTCCAAATGGCTGTTTTCGAAAGCTGACTCCGGCAATTTCTTCTTATTTCTGACAATCGTTCTTGTTTCATAATTGCCTTTCAGCAATTCCCGAACGATAAAGCTTCCTAAATACCCGGTTGAACCGGCCAATAGTTTTTATTCATTATTCAAATTATCACTATTTAGATTGATGTTTATGAAAATAGGCCTCAAATTCCTTTTCGAAATTACTATTCAAAAACGGCTTACTAGTAGAACAACACACTTCGAAATAATACCATGCTGCCTGATCTTCAGAACGAAAATTCTTCATTTGTGCGTCCACAGGCCAGTAGGCAAATAGGATCTGGCTTTGTTTTAGGATGTGTTTTAAATGCCTTCTTGTGGCCATTTCCAGGCATACCAAACAATCAGAGCGGTAATTGCACTTTCCAAAAATGCCAAAAGAACATAAAATCCATACCATTCGGCATTTGAATTGATGCCAATATATACCATCATTAGGGTAAACAAAGTGCCAAACAAGATATTAAGAATACGATTTATTTTTGGTTGAAGAATGATTGATAGCGCTACCATTATTGATGGAATGGCCAAAGCTATAGCTGCTATTAATAAGGTTGCAGGATTATCTAAATTGTTCTTTCCTGTCAATAAACTATCAATTTTCCCTGGCGTATACAACTCAAAATAATCTCCATATAAGTAACAGAATGTTACGGACGTCCAAAGTGCGGCAAGTTTTATTTTGATGTTTATTTTCGGGTTTTCTAACATATGGTAAAATCTTTAATACAGATTGCTTTATTCATTAAGACGTAAAATCTTAAACAATAGTTGCCGCACTTTTTATTTAATGGTGTTTTCAGCTTGTGGCCAACGGCGCGATTAAGAATAGTCGCCGGGGGTGGCAACTACCTGTCAGGCTAAATTAAGCCGCTGTGGGCCAAAGCCCTTGATCTTACTACAGCTACGGATATTGTTTTTATACATTGAAGTAGCTGGTTTTTAATTATTTGATACAATAGATTTCACGACTTCAAGTTGCTTGTCAATTACCAATTGATTAAACCCATGGGCCGTATCGGGCAACAAGAAATATTCTTTTTGCGGAGCCTTTATTTTGTCAAAATACGGTTTATTGATGACATTCGAAGTTAATATATCTTCTTCTCCTTGTATCAGATAAACGGGAATTTGAATTACCAATCCGTCTTTTTCGAAATCAATTTCTGATACCATGGATTCCATTCCGAGTTTTTCATGCCCAACAAAATTGATAAAAGAATAGTCGTCCCCATCATATCTGGCTTTACTATCCTTTTCATTATCATATTGCGGCGCCATTTTCCACCATAAATCTGGAGCCGGGATTGAATTTTTTCTCTCATATTTTTTCACTATTCGCAGTAATTGACCGTAACTGCCAGCATTATCATACGGTGGATAACCTAATGTGTTCAGTTTTTCAAGTGCGATTTTATCTTCCGAATTCTGAGCCAATTCATAAACGCCTTTATAAGCATATTGGATATTTTTTGAAAAATTCACAAACTGGGAATGCCCAATATACGCTTCAAAAAGGGTTGGGTTTTTCAAAATCATTTGCATACCAAGAATTGATCCCCAGGAAGTGCCAAGCAGTATTACTTTTTTCTTATCCAGATAATCAAGAATATAATGTGTAAGCTCTATTCCATCTTTCATCATTTGTTCTACGGTCAATGGATTGTTTACATAATATTCTTCATTTATTTCGGATGGCGTATTGCGGCCATATGTTTTTCCTGCTCCCCTCTGATCCCAGTTCACCAAAACAAAATCCTTCTTCCAACCACTATAGATATTATCAGCGAATGGACTCATAGTACTACCCGGACCACCATGTAAAAAAAGTATAACTGGTTTTGTCTTATCATAACCTTTTATTGTAATCCATTGTTCTATTCCTCCAATAGAAATGAACCGCTCTTCATTTATTGAATCCTTTTGTGCAACTAAACAAGATGTGGTCAGCAAGAAAAATAAGATGGGAAGGTATAAGGCTTTCAATTTTCCAAAATTGGTTTTAAGATTGGGCATGTTAAATAAATTATTTTGTTTCTGGCAGTTTTAATTGGCTGCAAGGCTGGAGTATGGAAAGCCGGGCGGTAGATTTTAGATTAATTTTTCAAGACATCCTGCTCCTTATCAGCTGCCATGCCACCAATAATCAGCCAGGTATCACCATATTTCTTCTGCAAAAATTATAGTTAGTGCAATTCCAATTGATATAATCGGTTTGGTAGTATTCAATTAATATCCATTTTAATTCGCCGCTTTTAATCAGATTCCGGCTTGTCTGTTTGCTTTTATAAACTATGGCTAGCGGTCTCCGCTCTCAGTAGTTGCATCGTGCCTCTGCCGGATTACATATAACCCTGGTACTTCGCGCGGTTTTTAATTTCGGTTCATTTGTTTAACCCTTAAACATTTATCCCAAAGAGATAACCCACCAATGCAGAGAGTCCCATGGCAATTGTTCCCCAAACCGTAATTCTGACGATTGCTTTCAAAACATTTGAGCCGCCGGTTTTTGCTGCCATTGCCCCCAAAATCATCAGGAAAATGATAGTACATCCATACAGCCAGTATTCCATCCCAATTATGGGCGCAAAAAGAATCACCAAAAGGGGTAATACACCGCCAACCAGAAAGGAAGCGCCGGAGGCCAATGCCGCCTGTATAGGATTGGCCTTACTTATTTCATTGATTCCCAGTTCGTCCCGTATATGGGTTCCCAGGGCATCCGCTTGTGTTAGTTCTTTGGCGACCAGCATGGCTGTTTCACTTTTCAGCCCTCGCTTCTCATAGATTTGAGCCAATATTTTCAGCTCTTCTTCCGGCATTTCTTCCAGTTCTCTTTTCTCCCTTTCTATGTCTGCTTTTTCGGTGTCGGTTTGTGAGCTTACAGACACATATTCTCCGGCTGCCATAGATAATGCCCCTGCCACGAGCCCGGCGACTGTTGCTAATACAACTGGGGCCCTTGTTGCACTTGCAGCCGCCACACCAATTGCCAGGCTGGAAATAGAAATAATCCCGTCATTTGCCCCCAGTACCGCAGCCCTCAACCAATTGCTTCTGTTGATATAATGGGGCTCCAGGTAATTATCTATTGTTAATTTTTTCACTTCTTTCTGGTGTTGGTTTAATTTGGTACAACCGTCTCTGGTTGGGCCTTCTCTGCTTTACATGGATATTACCTGGCGAGCCAATCATTCCCCAAAGCTCCTGCGAGCTTTGCAAGGCGAATTAATAGTACCCAAGATAAGGATTTAGTGCAAGCATTAAAGCGTTATGGCTTATGGCATTTTTTATGGCGGCCCCGTTATCTCATTCAGATCTTTAATTGTCAGGAAACTCTTCACTTCAAACTTTAACCCTAACGCAACATCAGACTGGCGCAAACAGGCATCAGTTCAGGTTATTATTATTGTAGCGGGTGAAGGTTACTATCAGGAAAAAGGAAAAGAGCCCATTGTAATGAGAAAGGGGGATGTTATTAATTGCGAAAAGGAGACACAGCACTGGCATAGGTCATCTGCACAAAGTTTGGTTTCTTATATCGCTATTTATGGGAATGAACCAACCGTTTGGACCAAGAAGTTAAGCAGGGAATACTACCATACTGTTGCCGAAAAACTCAGGGGCAAATAAGAATCCGCTCAACCATTGTAATCATTAAATAGTTCGGGTTAGTTCAAATCCTGTGGCTCGCGGGCCTTATACGCCTGACAGAAATGCCATCTACCCCACTTTCCCATGTTTTGGCGCATTAATTGCGTTGGGGATCGAAGTGCGCTTGTGCCGTTGCCATTATCGGCGAACCTTGCCCACCCGGGTTTCTATTTGTTTGTTGGCCGGTGCAGGTTGGAAAAACCTCTTGAATTAAGCTCCTCCGGACTGAATAGTAACAGGCGTTGTTAGTGGCTGTTAATTTATTCTGTCCTTAAAATTTTTTCCATTTTTCGACCCTTTGCCAACTCATCAACCAACTTGTCCAAATACCGAACTTGTCTGGTTAATTCATTATCAATCTCCTCAATTCGATATCCACATATAACCCCTTTTATCAGCCGGGCGTTTGGGTTTAATTCAGCTTTTCGGAAGAAGGTTTCAAAAGTAACTTTCTGATCAATCAAGCCCTGTAACTTCTCTTTATCATATCCTGTTAACCATTCTATTACTTGTTGAAGCTCTTCCGTTGTCCTCCCTTTCTTCTCCACTTTCTTTATATAATGCGGATAAACTGAGGCAAATGTCATTTTTGCAATTCGGGCATTATGTTCCGGTGTAACTTTCATTTTTTACTAATTGGTGCTATGGGGATGGTATAAGCTGTTGTGTTGCTGGCCTTTAAATCGAATGACCAGTCCGACATAATCCATCTTTTACGCCGTTACTTGCTGTCTTTGTCCGGTTTCAGATTCTTTTTAATTATGTAAACTGATTACTTTGGTCAATTTCCAATTGGCATTGTCATTACGCCAAATCATTATAAACTTACTCGGAATTGATTCGGCATCCGGTTCCTGGTTGTTGAAAAACTTGTGATATCCTATTTGAACGGCTCCATAACCACTTATTGGATAAACCTCCACACTCCCCGCCACCAGTTCTCTGGTTACTTTGCCACAGATATTATTTTTGGTTGCTTCTAAGATTAGCTCCTTCGAAGTCATAAGCCCCCCTTTATCGTGAAAAAATTCAATGCTGTCCGAATAAATGGAAGCCTGTTTTTCCAGATCACAACGGTTATAGGCATCAAAGAATTCTTTATCCATCTTTATAATTTCATCATATAATTCCTTATCGACCGGACTATACTTTTTAATGGAGCTCAAATCATTTTTATGCTCAGAATTACAGGATCCCAATACTATGGTAAGGATCAGAAAAGCGGACAGAAGATTGGTTTTTATCATTTAGAGATTTATTAGATTTATAAGGTTTGCGAGCCACAGGTCTTGTAAATAGTTTACCGATTGACAAAATGGAAATCAGGTGGCCCATCCCGCTTTACTAAGATAATTGCATCTCCTGTCTCCGGCACATCCCAGTAGTGGTGCGTTCCGCCCGGAATGACAATAAAGGCCCCCGGTTTAAGATGATTGACCTCCTCTCCAAGTTTAACGGTCACTTCCCCGCGAATCAGTACGGCATATTCATCATGCGTATGCCAGTGTTCGTCAAAGAAACCTCCTGCAGGAAACCATGCATAATAACAAATCCCTCCGGTATTGGGGTTTGTGGATTGCAATGCTGTACGCGTTCCTGCCGGAGCAATGCTCCCATCCCCCGGTTCTCCCCATTTTACATCGGAAAGATTGATAGCCAGTGGGTCGGGTGGGATTTTTTTCGGCGTACACCCTAAAATGATTACCAGAAATACAGAGGGGAGAAGGTAGCGAGTTCTTTTCATGTGTTTCGTGTTTTTTGATCGTTCAGTTTACTTTTATTTGGAAGCTTATGGCATTGCTGGCGGCCTTCCCGTACCAAACCAGGTACGGGCTTATATGCATTAACCTTCGGATCAGAAGTAATGCAGAGAAAGCGTATGGTGCTTTCGATATTTTCATTATCTATTTTTCCGAAATTATCCCATTAATCTCTGCTGTGGTTAATTTCAGTTGTTTCAGGTACCATTCCATTTGTATGTAATGATGAAACAGATCGTCAAGGAATTGCGTCAGTTGTACGGAATCCATTTCCCGGAAATGTCCGGTTCGCCTTTCATAGCTGTATTTTTTACTTATAAAAGCCCATCTGTCGTCTAAAATCCGTCCGTTATCAATTAATCTGTCATACGTGGAGTTATAAAGCTTAATAACTTTTTGCACCAGGTCCCTGTTGCGAAACGTAGTAAGTTGATTTCCGGATACAGCTGATTCATATGAGCCCGAGATAGGATAAAATGTACGTTGACTATTAAAATAGATCCCAAAAACCGAATCCAGGGCTTTTTTGTCATTCTGATAAAGATCGGGCAAGTCTCTGTTTAAAATTTTAAAGGCTTCTATTCTCGGTTCCATTTGTTCTATAATAAGTTTAATAAAGGCCTTGTCCTGTTTTAAGTCATTTTTTACACTTGCTATAAATTCCCTTTCTGTTCTGTACTGTTTTCTGGTTTCGTTCCAGTTGTTAATCTGCAAAGCAATGAGGATCCCAACGACGACGAGTACAATTTCCCCAATGGCATATTTGAGATAATTGGTGAGCTTGTTTTCGCTGATGCTATTTTGCCTGATTTTTCTAAAGAATTTTGTCATTGGTTAGTGGTTAGTAGCTATAGCTATTGGTAATGTAGCACAACGATGTATTATAACCGTCAGTTACGCCTTTGATTCCCGTTTTTTTATCGTTGCTACTTTGATTGGAGGGAGCCAGCCCTCAGCGTAGTTTTACAGCCGCCCAATCCGAATTAATTACGGTTCTGCATGGTTTGCTTTGATTATTTTTTTAATTCCTTTTTAATTAATTCAACAAGGGTGTCTATTTCCCTGACTATATTTTCCAGATTGTCAATAGCTTCCCGCTGAGATATACTTTTCCATTTATGTATCCCTTCATAAAGCAAAATCATCTCTTTCAAATTTTTATCAATACGCAAAAATTCACTGATTTCAGGTTGATTTACAAGTCTTTCAGGTAAGGTGGTTGACCCGATTAAATGACTTATGTTTTGGGTAAGGTCATTCTTTCCATGGTCTGTATCTTCGAAACGTTTTATAGTGATGTCTTGAAGGCGTCTTAAATCGATTAACCTATTCCTGATATCAGATGGTATTAATCCGATATCACCGCTATTCTGAAGCGCTTCTATGGTACTTGTATTAAAAGTCAATGGCTGCGATATTAAGGGAAGTTTGGAAATTTGTTCATAAACCTGAACAGGGGTTAACAGGCCATTATTATAGGAGTCCGTGTATTCCTGATAATCCTTGAGGTACTTATTAAAATCCTTAATGGTACTTTGAATAAAGATGCTATCGCTGTGCAAGTCATCCAATAACTGTCTGTAATATTCCTGCCTCCTGATATCCAGTTTTCTGTTTTCATTCCAGTTATTGACCTGAAGCGCAAGGAGGATTCCAATCATTACCAGAATAATTTCTCCAAAGGCGTATTTGAGATACCTTCCGGTATTACCTTCTGAAAGTAAATTTTGCCTGATTTTCCTAAAAAATTTGATCATGGGTTAATGGTTGGTTCCGATAGCGATCGGGAAGGAAGCTCAACAGATTGTGTGTAATGCGCGTATCCTGTAGGATTTGCACAATATACAGTATGGGCTGCAGGGTTTTCAATCGTTATAATGAACCGGGTTATCCGACTATTTTCTTAATCCTGATTTTATTGTACTGCTGCAAAAGAATTGAACTAAGGTTGTACAAAATATTAGCTGCTAATATTGTCAAACCAAGCTTCAGGTAGCCAGTCAAAAGGCTTTCAATCATTGTAAAAAGAAAAAAGATAAAGCAAATCCAGTGAAATCGTTCATACATGGCAATGTTTTTTAAATACCGCCGTGCCTGAATACTGCCGTTAATAATAGATCTATTTTGCTTTTTGGTTACTTTTTTAACGACATCCCCGTTTTGGACAAATTTCCGGACAAGCTTTACGCCAAGTTTTTCATAAAAGCGTTTGTTTGAACTTAGCATTAGCTTATTTATAACATTCTCAGGGAGTAGCCCAAATATGAAGGCACTTGCTATAAATAAATAAAAATGCAGGGTAATGCCAATTTTTATCCAGAATACCATGAGCGGAGCAAAACAAAGCATTGTCCAAAAGAAATTAATAAGTTGGTTGAGGATCTCGCGTTTATAAATAGGTGACATAGGTGTCATATACTTTATTGGTAACTATCCGGAAAGTCCCTTGTAACCATTTAAAATATTGTGCCGCATGACATGACAGCCACCCTTCTTTGGCAGCCGTGTTTCAGTCGGGGTTTGGCCTTTTTATGCCATCTGTTTTAAGCGAACCCACCCTATGCCAGTAGTGCTCAGTCTGAGCCATACCACATGGGACGACTAAAACTGGTAGGACGATGACATTTATCACGTATTTATTCATTACAATCCATCCCGCCAAGTATATGCCATTGGTCTGTTCTTTTTATCCAGGTGTGTGTTAATCTTGTACTGTTCTTGAACAGAAAGAGTCGATAATGAAGAATTGCAACATTGTTTTCAATATAAATGCCTTGTTTTTCTATTCGGAACTTAGTATCTGCCGGCATGGGTTCCGAAAAATATTTTTCAAGGTATTCCAGACCAGAATTCTTTCTTGCGGGGTGCTCCAAACGACTTGGCCAGCCAAGAAAATTGTTGTCCCACATGGATAAAATTTTTGAATGGTCTGCATCTATATGAGCTTTTATATAAGCTTCTTCTAATTTCCATAATAATGCCTCCTGATTTTCGGTCGGTTCGCTTTTTATACTACACGATGAGAGCAACCCAGGGAATGAAATCGATAAAATAATAAGTACTGATTTTTTAAAATCTTTCATTTGGTTGGTTTTGGCACTACTTATTGGATGTTCGAAGATTCTGGTTCAAAGTATTGCAAGTGCTTGTGACGACAGTAGTTTTCAATGCAGTCGTTTGTTAAATATTTTCTGTTCCTTATTCATTTCGAATCCGATAGTTTCGTAAAATCTATGGCTTTCTTTTCTTATGACATTACATCGTACTCTAACATGTAAGCAATTTCTCGATACAGCCCATTCTATTACTTTATCTGCCAATTTTTTTCCAATTCCGCGTTTTCGAAAATGTTCATGTACAACCAAACCCCCGATTTCTACAAAAAAGTCCGATTCCACTCTCATGGTGTAAAATCCGTGAATCCAACCGACAACTCTTCCACTTTTTATGGCAACGTACACACGATTATCCTGATTCTCTAAAATTTTTTGCAGCCGATTTCGAATAGCTGCAATGGATGTTTCGTAACCCAATTGGGTTGATAATTCATGTATTGATTCTGAGTCAATTATTCCTGCCTCTCTAATCGTATATTCCATCTTGAGGATATCAAATTACCGGCAACGCCAGGTCTGAGCGGCCGTTTTAATTGCCGCCTGTACCTGGTCAGGCATCATGCGTTATTTTTCGTCCAGCGTCACGAAAAGTTGTGATTTTATTTTCCATATTCCCGACTCCTTGGTCCACATGGCCGAATAATTGCCGTTGATTATGGATTTGTCACTTTTTTCCGGGTCATAGCCATTCCAGATTCCACTTTCCCAGGCCAGGCCTCTTTCGCTATTCACTGTAATATCTTTTGGTTCACGTATCCAATACATCTTACTTTTTCCGCCGGCCAAAATGTATTTTTGCAATTCCTCCTTTCCACATAACAAAACTCCATTTCCAGTGGTAGTTAATACGTCATCGGTTAAAGATGAAAGAACTTTTTTGTTGTCATAGGACCTAAGCGCTGAATTTGATGCATTTCTAATCGCTGATATTTGCTCTTCGTCTGTTTGAGCAAACAGTTTGGGTGAGAAAAATTGAATAAACAGAACGGCAAAAAGGATATATTTAGTTAGTTTCATCTGCTATCTTGATTTGTGATTTCCAATCGATTTTGTTTACCAGCATTTTGCCCTAACGGCCAGCGGAAACGCGCTATTGTAATCCGCCATTAAGTTAAGCGCTTTCCCCCCTGAGCAAACACTTTGCCCGGGCCGTATAGTGCTTGCAGGTTGATATGCTCCCGTTATTTCTCAATCCTTAATTTCAGCATCCAAAATCTTAATACATTCGCTGATCCTCTTCTTCAAAGGGATTAAAAAATTATTTTCAAAGTATTTAGAAGTCCCAATAAAAAATACAAGATCGTTTTCAAACCGTTCTGATTGTAGCAATGATTTATTAGATTTTTCAAATGCACTGGAAGGATTTGAATACCAGGAGGCTGTGTCCAGTATGTTATCCAGTAGTTTTCTCATACTACCAGAATTTCGTAAATCATCATAACATTTCATTCTTACATCGAAAACCACATCTTCCTGCTTCCTCAATTGCTGCAATTCCGCATCAAAGGAAAATAGGATATTCCTTAGTTCTGCGTTTTTGATAATGCTCAGATTTCCGGAATTAATAGCCTCATTGAGTACGCCCAGACTGGGACGGTATATGGCTTCCCGTCTAAGGGCGTTATTCCAGTAGGTCGCTATTTCTGCATCTGAAAGATTAGTTACTTCAGGGGAGAGAATAGACGCGAATTCCCCGGCCCCTTTGATATTGTTACGGGTAATTTCTATTACAGTTTTTAGTTCTTCCCGATTATGTATGAATTCCTGCCTTAATGAACGCAGCAAAATTTGTTCTTTTATATCAGTTTTTCGTTGTTCATTCCAGTTGTTAATTTGTAGGGCTATTAAAATTCCAATAACCACCAGTACGATTTCTCCAAGAGCATATTTAAGGTAATTTCCAGTATTTTCCTCGGATAACAGATTTTGTCTGATTTTCCTAAAAAATTTTATCATGGGTCAATGGTTGGTTATAGTGTTGCTCCGAAGCTTCGGCCTTGGAGGTATAAAGTACAAATGTTTGGCTATACCGCATTTCAATGCAGTTCAGGTCTTGTCGCAGGGAGTTTATGTTTTTACAATAATTTTCCCCTTTGCCCTGTTTTCTTCCATGTATTGATGCGCTTTGGCGATTTCGCCTAACCGGAATACCGTATCAATATTTAATTTGATTTTTCCATTTTCAATATCATCAATAAATTCCTGAAGCAAGGCTTTGGAAAGGTTCTTTGATTCTCCCATATAAACGGTTAACCTTCCTAATGACGGAATATCACCCATAGGAGTGAATTCATGCATGGTCCATTCATTTCCCAAAATGCCGGTCATGCATACCATTCCTTTCGGAGCAATGCATTTAAGGGAATCTTTGAGGGTTCTTGTTCCTATTAACTCAAGAACTTTATTAACGCCAGTGGGATAAATTTCCCTTACCTGTTCCTGTATGCTTCCATCATCAATAATTACATGGTCAACCCCATTATCCAGCAAGGCTTGTTTCTTATCCGGATTTCTGGTCGTAGAGATCACTGTTAATCCTTTGGATTTGGCAAGTTGACATGCCAGCATGCCAATGGAAGAAGAGCCTCCCCTTATAAGCAAAGATTCACTTTCTGCTATTTCCAAAGCCTGATTCAAAGAACCTGAGACAGTTTGAAACATTTCGGGGATTGCACCCAGTGTCTCCCAGGGCAGGTCACTTTTAAAAGGAAAAACTATCTCCAGCGGAACAGCGGTATATTCTGCATAGCTTCCATCAAAAAATCTTCCCATGCCCCCCATGATAGCAGCAACCTGTTGCCCTTCGGGATACGTATTTGATGGGTCATCTATAATTGTTCCCACACATTCGATTCCTTGTATACGAGGGAATTCAACGCCGGGAGAATCCCCTCTTCTTGTGAAGAGTTCTGACCTGTTCAATCCGAATGCTTCGACTTTAATTAATACCCATCCAGATTTAATCCCGGGTTTATCGATCTCCCGGATTTCTATGACATCGGGTCCTCCGGCTTTTATTGTTACGGCTGCTTTCATATTTAAGGACGGGTCGCTAGTGTTTCATAGTTTTTAATTCGGCATTAATGTTCTTTATTAAATCTATAGCCTGCTCGTTTATTTTCTTTTGATTTACTTCTATTTTCCAATAAAAATGATTTTTCAGACTACGAAGAAAATACAAAAACTCCTGGTCTTGTTTTAGTGCATTATAGTCATTTGGGATCATTTCTAATTCTAGATCTTCCCAGTTTTCAGTTGCATTGTATCTTTTATAATTTCCGTTCCATATAGCGTTAAATCTCGTACTAAAAAGAGTTGAACTGGCATCTTCAATCAATCTGACATACCCACTGATATCATCTTTTAATATGCTGCCAGACCAGGAGTAATAACCGATCAGTTTATTTCTCAAACCATCATTAGAAATCAGATTTAAGTCATTTGATTTTAAGGCTTCAAAAACTTCCATATTTATTTTGGGAGCCCAGGTTTGGGTAATCCTTCCAAAATGGTATTTTAAAGAATCCTGGTATGGTAAATTTTGCTCCATGTGATTTAATAAAATAGAAATAGATTCTTTAGTTAACTGATATCTATCAGACCTCACTTTATTAAATTCTATATCTGAAAGTAGACTTTGTTTGAAGTTTTTTAAATATCGAACTTCTTCCGTTTTGAGTTTTTCTTTTTCATTCCAATTATTGATTTGTAAGGCAATCAATATTCCAATTACAACCAGGATTATTTCTCCGGTCGCATAAAGCAGATACCTACCGAATTGGTTTTCTGTAAGTGTTCTTTGGCGAATTTTTCTAAAGAATTTTATCATGGGTCAAAGTTTGGTCCCGATAACTATCGGGAATGAAGCACAACGATTAGGATACGGCGCATTTGATCGCGCTATAAAAATTGCTGGTATGTTGTTATCATCTTTTTAGATCAATTATTCTTACCCGATTGTTAAAACAACATTTCCTTTTTTGTGCCCTTCATCCACATATGCATGTGCTTCGGCAATCTGATCGAGCGGATAGACCTTATCGATCACAGGCTTGAATTTTCCTTCTCCGATTATCCTATTAAGGAAAGCAAGGGATTCCTTTTTTTCACTTACAACTCCTCCAATTACTTTTTTCCCCGTTGTCATGGAGACCCATATTCCTCTGAGTACGGCGGGTAAATCCATACTGACTGCTCTCAAAAATATTCCCTTGTTGTTTAAGGAACTCACACATTCATAAAACGGACTCTTGCCAACCGTGTCAAAAATCAGGTCATATTTTTCCCCTGTGAGTGTAAAGTCATCGGATGTATAATCCAGGACCCGGTCT
>CAVRHQ010000006.1:0-86712 GCA_963721045.1 uncultured Flavobacteriaceae bacterium | reverse complement strand
TAAGCCGGTAACAACTTGTTTCGTTATGTGTGCCGGCGTAAAGGGAAATGCTGTCCAGGTGGTTGATCACGTACTCCACCACCCTGTTGAAATTATCATCTGTCTCTTTTTTGGAGGCGCAAATTGGCGTGGGGTAACCCATTTCCTCTGCCCGCTCATTCTCCTTTTCCATATAAGCCCCCCGCACCGTTTTTATCCCCAGGTGAAAGCCCTGTTCCCTCGCCCTCTCATGCAGGCCGCGCAGGTAATCCATCCGGTCCCACCGGTAGAGTTGGAGGGTGTTGAATACCACCACATGTTTCCTGTTGTATTCCCGCATCATCTCTTCCACCAGTTTGTCTGCCGCATCCTGCATCCAGCTTTCCTCCGCGTCGATCAAGAGGGAGACATCCAGGTCGTAGGCTTTTTTGCAGGTGTCGTCGAACCGCTTTACCACCCGACCCCATTCCGCTTCCTCGGCCTTGCTGAGCTTCTTCCCCTCCCCTATTTTCTGGAAAAGGGCCAGGCGGCCATAGCCGGTTGGCTTGAATACGGCAAACGGGATGGCCTCTTTCTCCTTTACAAAGTCGAGGATGGTCAGGGTTTTGGCCAGGGCGTCGTCCAGGGGGTCTTCGGTATCCTTGCCCTCAACCGAATAATCGAGGATGGCGTATACCTTCTTCTTCCACAGGTTTTCCACCACCGGCATACAATCGGCCTCGCTGACACCCCCGCAAAAATGGTCAAATACCGTGGTCCGTATAATGCCTTCCACCGGCAGGTGGGCCTTGATGGCGAAACGGGTTACCGCGGTGCCCAGTTTAACGAGCGGCTCGTTGGCGATCAGCTTGAAGAGGAAATAGGCGCGCTCGAGCTCCGAATCCTTTTTCAGGGCAAATGCCGTTGCGGTATCCTCAAAAATTTGTTTCATCCGCGCGAATTTACCAAAGGTTTAAAGATAATCCGAGAAAATGGTTTCGAAAGCGGGAAAATTGGCTTTATTTTGTGGCCCCGGACCACTGGCAAACATGGAATCAATCGAAGCAGCAGACTATCAGATCCATTTCAATTCAAGGGCATATAAAGCCCTGAAAGAACATTTGGACATGGCTGATTATTCCAGCGTGTTTATCCTGGTGGATGAAAATACACGGCGCGACTGCCTGGCTCCTTTCCTAGAAAGGATTGGACGAACGTCCCAACCTCAATATCCTGCAGTTGCCATCCGGCGAGGAGCACAAGAACCTGGAAAGCTGCCTGCAGGTCTGGGAACAGCTTTCGGAACAGGGCGCCGACCGGAAAAGCCTCCTGATCAACCTCGGGGGCGGTGTGCTGACAGACCTGGGGGGTTTTGTAGCTTCCACCTTTAAACGCGGGATACATTTTATCAACGTGCCCACGACCCTGCTGGCCATGGTTGACGCCTCTATAGGCGGGAAAACCGGAGTTGATCTCGGCCCCCTAAAAAACCAGATCGGGGTCATCAACCAACCCGTCATGGTACTGGTTATCCCCGAATTTCTTACTACCCTGGAGCCCCGGCAACTGCGCAGCGGGTTCGCCGAAATGCTGAAACACGGCCTTATCCAAAATAAAGGCTACTGGGCTGAATTGCGGGAACTTACCTCCCTGCAGGGGCTGGACAAATACATTATCGAATCCATCCAAATTAAACACCGGGTAGTCTTGCAGGATCCCGGCGAGAGGCACCTGCGCAAGATCCTGAATTTCGGGCATACACTGGGGCACGCGGTGGAATCCTATTTTCTGAAGGCCGAAGACCGGGAATCCCTGCTCCATGGGGAGGCCATCGCCATTGGCATGGTCCTCGAGGCTTACCTGTCCCATAACTGGCGGGGATGCCCGGGAAGCCACCCTGGAAGAAATCCGGGATACCTTCCGCAACCTATACCCGGAAACCACTATTTCAAGGCCGTGAAAAGGAACAGATCCTCGGCCTGCTACAATTTGATAAGAAAAACACCCATGGCAAGTTAACTTCGTGTCCTGCGAGACATAGGCCAACCCGAAATCGATGTTACGGTACCCCAGGACTTGCTCGACGAAGCATTCGCATACTACGCGGAATAATGGCTTCACCTACTTTTTTCTTCCGTTTACAACTCTTTGGATCATCCGACCGGAAAATACTTTAGCTTAGGTTTACCGATCCGTATTCCGGAAGATATACGGATACCAGACCACCAAATAACCACCGTATGAAACGTATATTGATAGACTACAAAAAACTCAGCCATGAGGTGGCCGCCCTCCTGCTGGAAACCTATCCGAATGGCTATGGCGACGACGATATCATCCGCTTTAAAAACGCTGCGGGCGACTATATAGAGGCGGTTGAACTCAGGACCGATGATACCCTTTACCTCGTGAAAATCAGTAAAAGTCTCTCCACCTTTATCGCCAATTTTGACGATAATATTGAAAAAGACTTTGAAAGGCCGGAATTGGACGAGGAAGAAGAACCGGAACTGGAATTAAACCTGGACCACGAATTAGATGAAGAGACCGAATACGACTCTGATTACGACTGAATTTACAGGTATCGCTCCCTGATTATATTCCTGTGGTGGCGCTGGTGGCCACAGATGATAAAGCCAATTGCCCCTACGGATACGGGGGCATTACTGGCCGTACCCCGCAATAACAATTGCTCCTCCCCGAAAGATTTGAAAAGGCATAGCGTCGATGCACGTACCGCCTGGTATTCCTCCAAAATACTCTCCTTTGAACGCCCGGTAGCTCCCGAATTGGGAACATAGGCATCCTGGTCGAACCCCGGGAGGGATGTGTTGTCCCCGCGTGCAATCCGCAGTGCCCGGTACTGGAAAATCCGCTCGGTATCGATCACGTGCAACAGCGCTTCTGCCACCGTCCATTTATCGGGCCCATAGGCATACTGCCAACGATTATCAGGGATGCTTTGAATAAACTGAGGGAAGTTATGCAACTGTCTTTGCATGGTCTCCAATAGATCGGCATCACCGAGGGTATCGATATACCCCTGGTAAAAGGCGTTGTAATCCGATTTGGAAAGTTGAGAAGTCTTCATACGTGGCAAGGCCCGGTATAGGTGTATCAAAAAATTGTAAATCCCTGCGTGGCGCGAAACAGGATTAGCCCCTTAAAGCTCATTAAAAATTGTGTGCATCAGGCGCTTTTTGTCGTTGATGCTTTCCTCGAGCGAAATCATGGTTTCGGTCCGGCTGATGCCCTCGATGTCGTCTATCTTGAAAATAATATTCTTGGCGTGGGTGGTATCCTTGGCCCGGATTTTACAGAATATATTGAATTTCCCGGTAGTAATATGCGCCACGGTTACATTGGGGATTTGCGACAGGCGCTCGAGCACAAACTTGGTCTGGTGGGTTTTTTCGAGAAAGATCCCCACATAGGCGATAAACGAATACCCCAGTTTTACATAATCCAGGGTTAGGGACGACCCCTGGATGATCCCGGCCTCTTCCATCTTTTTCACCCGCACATGAACGGTCCCTGCTGAGATGAGCAACTTCTTGGCGATATCCGTGAATGGCGTCCTGGTGTTGTCTATCAACATGTCCAGGATCTGGTGGTCGATTTCGTCAAGCTTAACTTTCCCCATAGTTGGTTGGAATTTTGGCTAAAATATAAAATTATGAAATTATGAGGATATTTAATCCGAATATTTTAATAGATGTGTGAAATTATTAGGTATTTTGGAGTAAATCAAAATCCGAGAAGGCGGGACAATTCCGGGTTTTTCTGAAGTTCTCCGCAATCTGCCTCCCGGCGGCAATCGAAGACACGGTGCCCAAACTTACCGCCAAGTTTGCCCGCTTCTTCGATTTTTGGCTCAAAAATAATCCGCTCTTCCTGCAGCACTTCCGTGAACTGAATCCCCAGGCAGATCCCTTCCTCCCATTGGGGATGAAACCTATGGGGTTCTTTCACCAGGATGTCCCAGAATAATTTGTTGTTTTCGGGAATCTCTGCATAGGCCCCGGGCTCCTGCCTGTCAAAGGAACTGTCGGCAATAGCCTTGAGGGCGGTTAGCAAAGAAAGGAAAATATACTTCCTGGTCTGTTCCCTGTCATAATCATCCGGGAAATGACCGGCTTCGAAAAGGAGAGTGGGTGTTCCCAGGGCCTGGAAGGTATCCCCCACACAATTCAGGTTGAAGGTGTCATCATAACGCCCAACCTGCCCGGGTATAAGCCCCTGGAGCATCTTGTTGATGGCGGCGATCAGTTTCATGCTGCGTTCCCGGCCTGCAGGAACCGACCTTTCCGTGTCCCTGGCCGGGGCCAGGAAGGATACCGTCGCAGGCATGGGACTGCTACCTACATTGTATATGCTGCGCTGGTCGTGCAGGTTAAAACAAAAATGTGGGTCACATGCCTCATATACCTGCCTCAGGGTTTTGCTCTCTGGCTGGGTCAGGGCCTGGGCATCCCGGTTCAGATCGACTCCCCGGGCATTTACGCGGGTGTAGGCTTTGGCACCGTCCGGGTTCAACATGGGCAGGAGGATAATGCGGCATTCCGATAATATAGCCTTCGCATCTTCCTCCCCGGAAGCCAGGAACCGTATCAGGTCCAGGACCGCCTTGGTGGTGGTGCTTTCATTCCCGTGCATTTGAGACCACATTAAGATCCGGTGCGGACCGGTCCCCATTTCCACCCGGTATATCGGTTCGCCCTTCACCGATCGCCCCGCTTCGCTCATCACAAAATGCTGCGACCATTCTTTTAATACCGGCAGGAGCCAGTTAGGCGGCAGGTACCTGCCATGTACCGAGGTCTCTTTAATGGAGTTGTAATTCGTATTCATTTTTGGTAGGCGCCCTGTGGACGGGTGCGTAAAATTACGTTAAAAAAAATTATTGAAAGGCAACTGTTATTTACATTTGTAAACAGTATTTGGGGGCGTTTTCAGGCGAAAAGTGTTCCGGTGTAACCAATAAGTTAGGAGAGGATAGGTAATTTATATATTTTAATTATAAAATATTATTAATCAAATATTTATTTCAACCTAATTAATCTTATTGATTAATAAAAACATGGCGATTTCCAGCAGATTTGATCCAAATACTCAGGATTGAATCCTAAAAACCATTACAATGGTAAACAGTCGGGAATTTATCGGGCGGCTCGAGAAAATACTCGATCACTATGGCCTTTCGGCATCGGCCTTTGCCGATCAGATTGGCGTGCAGCGCTCGAGTATTTCCCATTTGCTTTCGGGCCGAAACAAGCCGAGCCTGGAATTTGTGCTGAAGGTGATCCGTGCCTTCCCGGAAGTGAACCTCTACTGGTTCCTGAATGGGAAAGGGAGCTTCCCCGCCCCTGTCGGGGAACAGCAAGCACTGCCCAGGCCGGGAAGCCCAGGAACAGAAGAAGGCCATTTGTCTGCGCAAAAGGAGATTGATAAGGTCATCCTTTTTTATACAGATGGAAGTTTTGAGACCTACCATCCTTCCGGGGAATGAAAAAGTCCCATTTCCTGCCCTGATTAGTTGGGATTCTTCCGGGGGTTTTGGTTATTTTGCAACATGAGGCAAAAACATCTCCCCGTCCTGGGCTCCCTGCTTCTGATGCTTGGATGCTACGGACCGGAACGCAATTGTCAGGACTTCAGGAACGGCACTTTTACATTTAGCACCGAAATAAACGGCGAAACCAGGACCACTACCTTTGTCCGGGATGGCGATCAGGAAATCGATTACTATCAGGGACAGGCCGATACTTCTTCCGTCCGCTGGATCAACGACTGCGAATACGTGGTTAGGAAACTGAATCCGCAGAACCTTTCGGAAGAGCAGTCCATTCACATGAAAATACTATCTACTACTGCAGATTCCTATACTTTTGAGTACCGGATATTGGGCAGTCCTGAAACGTCCAGGGGAACCGCTTATAAAACAGACTGAAGATGTTCGATATATTGCTTGAGGCGAATGCCTGGGTGGCCTTGCTGACCCTGACGTTTCTGGAAATCGTGCTGGGGATAGACAACATAGTCTTTATCTCCATCGCAGCCAACAAGCTGCCGGCGGCTGCCCAGCGAAAGGCAACCAATATTGGCCTGTTGCTGGCCATGGCGCAGCGCATCCTGTTGCTCTTTGCCGTTACATTCCTTATCGGGCTCCGGGAACCGTTTTATCACATTAGTACTTCCTGGTTTTCCATCGGAATCAGCGGACAGGCACTAATCCTTTTTTTCGGGGGATTGTTCCTGTTGTATAAGAGCACTTCCGAGATCCATGAGAAGGTGGAAATGCCCGAACAGGAAGAAAAGGAGTTAAAGGCAAGGAAGATCACCACCCTTCCGGCAGCCATAATTCAGATCATTATTATAGATTTCATCTTTTCCATAGATTCCATCCTTACAGCCGTAGGGATGACCAATGGGCTGGGGGAAAGCCCTTCAGATGCCCTGGTGCTTATGATCATCGCCGTAGTGATTTCCATCCTGGTAATGATGACCTTCGCAAACCCTATCCGGGTCTTTATCATTAAACATCCCTCCATCCAGCTGCTGGCTTTGTCTTTCCTCATTTTGATCGGGTTTATGCTGATCGCGGAGGCTGCGCATTTGAGCCATTTAAATATTTTCGGGAAAGAAATCGGGACCATCCCGAAGGGCTACCTTTATTTCTCCATCACCTTCTCCCTGCTGGTGGAATTCCTGAACATGAGGTTCCGTAAGAAAACGGGCGGGGACAACAACCCTTCCGGGTAGCGTAAGGAGCCTTCAGGCGGCGCCTTGTTGGGTTTCTGCGTACATGCGTTTGGCCCGTGCCTTCTTTTTTAAGGCGTATAACTGCTGCTGTTGCTGCCGTACTGTAAGCGTACTGCCATCCGGACTCCAGCCGGGCGGGCCAAAAATATACATGAACTTATCCGATAGCTTCCGGGTCTTCTTAACATCATTCCAAATATCCCTGAATTCGTGGGTAAGGATTACCACGGGATTATAGGAATTGGGGGCGTGTATGACCCCGTATTCTACATCAATCGACTCGTCCAAGGCTTTCCAGGTACCGAAAAGCTTATCGAAAATATTCAGGAAGCCTCCGTGGTTTTTATCCAGGTACTCTATATTCCGGGCGTGGTGAACCTGGTGCATGGTATGGGTATTGAAGATTTTTTCCAGGAATCCCAGCTTGCCAACGTAAACGGAGTGGAGTTGGAACTGCCAAATCGCTTCGATACCGAGGCAAACGACCACCATTTCCGGGGGGAAGCCTATGGCCGGCATCCACATGTAGAAGAGGGGCTTGTACAGGATGGTGAACCATCCGTTGCGGATGGCGGTGCCCAGGTTGAAGTTATCGGAAGAATGATGCACAATATGCGCGGCCCAGAGCAGCCGCACTTCGTGGTTCGCCCTGTGGAACCAGTAATAGGTGAAATCATCGGCAAGCTGGCAAAACAGCCATACATACCAGGCATACCCAAAAGATTCATACCCCAGGATGTTGGTGCGGATCCCCTCGGCAGTTACAGGGTTGAAAAGTTCGTAAGTGGTCTTAAAAAGCAGGATGGCAAACGCCACCTTGAACAACGGGCCGATTATGGCGGAGCCAATCCCCATAAAACCGCTCGCAAACAGGTCTTTCCATTCATAGATGTGGTCATCCCCGTGAGTTTTACTATAGGTGAGTTCTAAAAGGATAAAAGCAATAAAGCAAGGGACGCCGTAAACCAGCGGATTGGTAAGATCCATAGAAATTGTGTAGATGATAAATATAATAGTAATAAAAGGAAGACCCCAAACTATTTGCCATCTTATTGGAATGAAGTTTAATCCAATCGCACATTTTGGGGTGATGGCAGCCTTTATGGCAGGCGGCACACAAAAGAGGCTGGTCCCCTTTTTTCCGGATGATCTTAGGCAGGCGGGTCAGAAAAGGGCAGTCTGCCCTTCGTCTTCCCCGGATTTATTACCCGAACCGCCAGATTTCCTGTCTTTGGCCTTGGCAGGGGCCGTCTTCTCTTTTGCCGGCTCCACGTCTTCCTCATCTACCACTTCCATATCCCTTGGATCCTGCTTCTCCGGCTCTTCATAGGGAAGTGGGTCGAGGACATGGATGTTCTTGACTTTTTCCGCCGTAAGCTGGTTCCCCAGGGCCTTGATCCCCTTGATGGCGATAAACTCCTCCAGGTCTACTTTCTGATTGGGCTTCTGTGGTTTACCCCTTTGTTTGGCGAATTCAATATCGACCACAGGCCGCCAGTCCGTGAAAAAATGCTCCAGGTAAGACTTCGGATGGTCGGTTATCACCTGCTCCTCCTTATTTTCCTTTTCCACCAGGAATCGCTTTACATAGAACCGTTCCTTTTCTCCATCGTAATAAATGGCAGTAAGCGGTTTCTCCGGGTTCCATTTTTCCAGGACGATGAGGTTGTCGTCAAAACGCATGGTCATTTCGGGGATAGCCGTTTTCACGAGTCCCTTCCTGGTCCACGATCAGCAACATGTCATCGCTGGTAAATTCACCCAGCAGTTCGCCCCTGTTGTCCACGTTGAGGCGTGAAACGGTATCGTCGAACCAGATCTTCCTAGGTTTGAGGGTGGATAAGCCCTTCTCTTTGAGTTCCACCCGTTTGACGGCGTATTTGGTAACTATGTTTCCTTTGGCCCCCCGGCCCTTTGATCAGTACGTCGGCAAAATCCAGGTCCCATTTCAATTTTTTGATGTTGCCCTTCTGCCGGAGCAATATCGTGACCATTTCGGCTTCCCCGTTCGGGTTCGCGGAAAAATACAGGACTTCCGATTGGGGTTTTCCCGCTGTGAGGTCGTAACTCTTATCGCGGGTAACGGAAGTAACGTTAAATCGCTTAACATAGGTGGCGCCACCTTTCCCGTCGCGGTAGATCATGTTATAGGTGGTGCGCTTATCTTTTTTCTTGAATACGGCCACATGGATAATGTTCTTGCCGACAAAGGTTTTGGCATCCACCCGGGTCACCGTCATTTCTCCGTCCCTGGTGAAAACAATAATGTCGTCTATATCACTGCAATCGGTCACATATTCATCCTTTTTGAGGGAGGTTCCCACAAATCCCTCTACCCGGTTCACATACAGCCTGGTGTTGCGGATAACCACTTTGGTGGCTTCTATATCGTCGAAAAGCCGTATTTCCGAACGGCGTTCCCGCCCCTTGCCGTATTTCTCCTTTAGCCCTTTAAAATAGCTTATCGCATAATCTACCAGGTGTTCCAGGTGATGTTTGGTCTCGGCGATCTTCCCTTCCAGGCTCTCAATTTGCTGTTGGGCCTTGTCCAGGTCGAATTTGGAAATCCTCTTGATCCGGATTTCAGTCAGCCTGACGATATCCTCCTCCGTAACGGGCCGCCTGAGGTGGGTAATATGGGGTTTCAGTCCCTCATCAATGGCGGCAATGACACCTTCCCAGGTTTCCTCCTCCTCGATATCCCGGTATACCCGGTTCTCGATAAATATTCGTTCAAGGGAGGCAAAATGCCATTGTTCTTCCAGTTCGCTCAACTGGATCTCCAGTTCTTTTTTTAGCAGGGTTACCGTGTGTTCGGTTGAGCGCTCGAGCATATCCCTGACCCCGATGAACAGGGGTTTATTATCCTCTATGACACAGGCCAGCGGGGAAATCGAAGATTCACAGGCCGTGAAGGCATAGAGGGCATCGATGGTCTTGTCCGGGGATATGTTTGGCGGGAGGTGTACCAGGATTTCGACTTCTGCAGCCGTATTATCTTCTATCCGCTTAATTTTGATCTTACCCTTGTCATTGGCCTTTAAGATGGAGTCTATTAAAGAAGCCGTATTGGTGCCGTAGGGTATTTCAGTGATGATCAGGATGTTTTTATCAACCTGGGAAATTTTTGCACGCACCCGCACTTTCCCGCCCCGCAATCCATCGTTGTAGTTGCTGACATCTATGATCCCGGCTGTAGGGAAATCGGGGTACAGGGTAAAGCGCTTCCCTTTCAGGTGCTTTATAGAGGCATCTATCAGTTCGTTGAAATTGTGAGAAAGGATTTTGGTAGACAGGCCCACTGCGATCCCTTCGGCGCCCTGGGCCAGCAACAGAGGGAATTTAACGGGAAGATTTACGGGTTCTTTTTTCCGGCCGTCATAGGAAAGCTGCCATTCGGTGATTTTGGGACTGAATACAACTTCCAGGGCGAACTTGGAGAGGCGGGCTTCGATGTAGCGGGAAGCCGCCGCGCCGTCGCCAGTGAGGATATTCCCCCAGTTCCCCTGGGTATCGATCAGGAGTTCCTTCTGCCCAAGCTGCACCATGGCATCAGCTATACTGGCATCTCCATGGGGGTGGTACTGCATGGTGTGCCCTACGACATTGGCCACCTTGTTGTACCGGCCATCGTCCAGTTCTTTCAGCGCATGCATGATCCGGCGCTGCACGGGTTTGAAACCGTCTTCTATGGCGGGGACCGCCCGTTCGAGGATTACATAGGAGGCGTAGTCCAGGAACCAGTCTTTGTACATCCCGGTTACCTTCGTCAGGCTGTCCTGGTTGTGCCCCTCCTGATGGTCCTGCGCCTCGTTCACTTCCTCATTCTCTTCCATAAAGAAAGATTCGTTTGCTATTGGATTATACCGTGTTTTCCTCTACCAGATCCACTTCCACCTTCAGGTTCTCTATTATGAATTCCTGGCGGTCCGGGGTATTCTTTCCCATGTAAAATTCCAGCAATTCTTCAATAGACATGGCTTTGTCCAGCATGACTGGTTCCAAACGGATATCGTCCCCGATAAAGTGCTTGAATTCATCCGGCGATATTTCGCCCAGGCCTTTGAAACGGGTAATTTCAGGCTTGCCGCTAAGCTTCTTTACCGCCTCTCTTTTCTCTTCTTCGCTGTAGCAATAGATGGTCTCCTTCTTGTTCCGCACCCGGAACAAGGGTGTTTGCAGGATATAAAGGTGGTTTTCCTTGATCAACTCCGGAAAGAATTGCAGGAAAAAGGTGATCAGGAGCAGCCGGATGTGCATCCCGTCCACGTCTGCATCCGTGGCGATCACGATGTTGTTGTACCGCAGGTCTTCCAGGGAGTCTTCGATATTCAGGGCCGCCTGCAGCAGGTTGAACTCTTCGTTTTCGTATACGATCTTTTTAGACATCCCATAGGAATTCAGGGGCTTGCCCCTAAGGCTGAAAACGGCCTGGGTATTCACATTCCTGCTCTTGGTAATAGAACCGGATGCCGAATCGCCCTCGGTTATAAACAACGTGCTCTGCAGCCGCTCATCGTTTTTCATATCGCCGAGGTGGATGCGGCAGTCCCGTAGTTTCTTGTTGTGCAGGCTGGCCTTTTTAGCCCGTTCCCTGGCGAGCTTGCGGATGCCTGAAAGCTCCTTTCGCTCCCGTTCGGCCTGCATGATCTTCCGCTGTATCTTCTCGGCCGTATTCGGGTTCTTATGGAGGTAATTGTCTAACTGCCGCCCTACAAAATCATTGATATAGGTGCGCACCGTGGGCAGGTTGCCCCCCATATCGGTAGACCCGAGCTTGGTCTTGGTCTGACTTTCAAAAACGGGTTCCATTACTTTGATGGAAATGGCTGATATGATCGACTTCCGGATATCCGAGGGGTCGTAGTTCTTACCGTAGAAGTCCCTAATGGTCTTTACCACCGCTTCCCGGAATGCCGAGAGGTGGGTGCCGCCCTGGGTGGTGTGTTGCCCGTTTACGAAGGAATGGTATTCTTCGCTGTATTGGGTGCGGCTATGGGTGATGGCCATTTCGATGTCTTCGCCCTTGAGGTGGATGATAGGATAAAGCATATCCCCCTCACTGTTGTTATCGGCCAACAGATCCTTCAACCCGTTTTCAGAAAAAAAACGCTCTCCGTTGAAGAGGATCGTCAACCCCGGGTTGAGGTATACGTAATTCCTGAGCATGCGCTCCACATACTCATTGCGGTATTTGTATTTCTTAAAAATCCCTTCATCCGGGGTGAAGGTCACTTTGGTACCCCTGCGGCGGGAAGTCTCTTCCAGCAATTCTTCATGCTGCAATTCGCCTGTGGAAAATTCTGCGGATTTGGACTGCCCGTCCCGGGTCGATTCCACGCGGAAATAGGAAGAAAGGGCATTCACTGCCTTGGTTCCTACCCCGTTGAGGCCTACCGCTTTCTTAAAGGCGCGGGTATCGTATTTGCCCCCTGTGTTCATCTTGGAGACCACGTCCACAACCTTGCCCAGGGGGATGCCCCTTCCGTAGTCCCGTACGATGACGCGGTCCCCCGAAATGGAAATCTCGATGGTTTTGCCGGCACCCATGACGAATTCATCGATGCAATTGTCTATCACCTCCTTGAGGAGGATATAAATCCCGTCATCGGCTGAGGAGCCATCCCCCAGCTTCCCGATATACATGCCGGGGCGCATCCGGATATGCTCTTTCCAATCGAGCGATCGAATATTCTCTTCCGTATATTGCGCCTGCGCCATGGTCATTGGGGATTATCCTTGCTAATATAAAATTTCAGGGCAGAAATCAAAATGGGGGGCCCATAAAGTAATTAACAATAAACGGGCCTTATTTGTTGATATTCCGGGGGATTGACCCCGACAAGGCTTTCTGTGGCAGATCCGTACAGCCCCTTTACACGTTAAACCGGAAATGCATCACATCCCCGTCCTTCACCAGGTAGTCCTTCCCTTCCACACGCATCTTCCCTGCTTCCCGGACCTTGCTCTCACTTCCATATGCCTGGTAGTCTTCAAAGGAGATCACCTCGGCGCGGATAAACCCCTTTTCAAAGTCGGTGTGGATTACCCCGGCAGCCTCCGGCGCTGTCGCCCCCACCGGGACGGTCCACGCCCGTACTTCCTTTGGACCTGCGGTAAAATAGGTCTGCAGGTTCAGGAGCGAATAGGCCGTGCGGATGAGTTTGGAAGCCCCCGGCTCCTCCAGGCCCAGGTCTTCCAGGAATAGCTGTCGTTCCTCATAAGTCTCCAGTTCGGTGATATCCGCCTCGGTACCCACGGCCAGCACCAACACCTCAGCCTGCTCCCCGGAAACGGTCGCCATTACTTTTTCAACATATTCATTTCCGCTTACGGCAGAACCCTCATCCACATTGCAAACATAGAGTACCGGCTTGTCCGTTATCAGTTGCAAGGGTTTCACAATTTCCTGCCGCTCCTTGTCTTTCAGGGGGATCGCCCTGACCGAGATGCCGCTTTCAAGGCTTTTTTTAAGCAGTTCGAGTACCTGCAATTCGGCCTGGGCTTCCTTGCTCCCGGTCCGGGCCATCCGCTGCACTTTATCCAGCTTCTTTTCAACCGTTTCCAGGTCCTTAAGCTGCAGCTCCATATCGATGGTTTCCTTGTCCCTAACCGGATCCACCGAACCATCTACATGGACCACATTATCATTGTCAAAACAGCGCAGGACATGGAGGATGGCATCCGTTTCCCGGATGTTGGCCAGGAACTGGTTGCCGAGGCCTTCCCCCTTGCTGGCCCCTTTCACCAGGCCGGCAATATCTACGATCTCAACGGTGGCAGGCACCACCTTCTCGGGGTTTACCAGGGTTTCCAGCACGGCCAGGCGGGGATCCGGAACATTCACCACGCCAATATTGGGTTCAATGGTACAAAAGGGAAAATTGGCACTTTGCGCCTTGGCATTGGACAGGCAATTGAAGAGGGTGGATTTTCCCACATTCGGCAATCCTACGATTCCTGCTTTCATGGCTCTCTGTTTTTTGCGGTGGCAAAGATAGTCCTTAAACCGATATTTGTACCCATCAACACTGGTTATTCGGCTTTTTATCCCGGGAAGCACGACGATGTAACAAGATGCCATCCCATTCGTCTGATGAGTATGGACAAAGACCCATCTCCATGAAATATGTCTTCTCCCTGTTCCTTGTTTTGTTTGGCCCCGGTTTGATTATGGCCCAAACCTATACAGGCCGGGTGGTGGACGCCCGTAACGGGGAACCCATCCCCTTTGCCACCCTGCAGTACGGCCCGTATGCCGGGGTTATCACCAACGAAGAAGGTGATTACCGCTTTACGGTCCCCGAGGGTACCGCCTCCGTGGATGTCTCCTGCATGGGGTACCAGGCCCGTCACTTTGCCCTGGACAGCTTGCCCGGTTCCGGAAGCAGGATCGCCCTCGGGGAAGCAGTTCTAGCACTCGACGGAGTTTTCCTGAGCAACCGGGTGCCGGATGCCGGTGAAATAATGTCCCGCGTACGCGCAAACCTCAACCGCAATTACCCCGGGGGGTTCCGGGGGTATAAAATCTTCTCGAGGAAAACGGAATACGTCAATTTCGACGAGTTGTCCTTCGCGATTTCCGGGGCTTCCGAAGTGTCTGGGAGCCAGGTCCGGGAGACCAACAAGGAACTGGATTCCCTCTCCAGGGCTATCACCTCCAGCAACACCATTAATTTCGAGGATTTCCTTGGAGACCTGTATGTTGGGGATGGGGACAGCATGAAATTACAGGTGGCCAGGGCCACCTCCCTGCTGGATGCCGGGAAGGACTTTTCGGTGGAAAATATCCAACAAAAAGCCCAGGATATCACATTACAATACCTGGACAGTTCACAAACTTATAAACTCAAAACGGGCATCCTGAAAATCGAAGACTCCCTCGATCTCAGGGAAGATACCCGGCAGGCAGGCAAGGCGCAGGAATGGCAAAACAGTACCCTTCGGGACCGCGCGCGTACCCTGTATCAAACCAATTCCTTCCGGGAAGGCGACTTGCTGCGGGGGACGCTCAACCCGCGCGATTATTCTTTTGCCTACCGCGGGACAAGTTTTCTCGGGGAAGAAGTGATCTACCGGATAGATTTTAAACCGCGCAGGTCCAAGGCGAGGTATGCGGGAAGCCTCTATGTGAACGGCAATGATTTTGCGATTGTAAAGGCAACCTATGCTTACGCCGAAGGGAAACGCGGCAGGAAAGTAAACCTGAAATGGTTGTTGGGGATTAAATACCTGGAAAATCTTGATAGCGGGATGGTGCTTTTCCATAAAAATGACCGGGGAAGTTATGACCCGCAGTATATCCGCCACAGCCAGGGAAGTTATTTCTATGTGTCGCGCCCGCTAAAATTCATAGAAAACAGCAGGGAACGAAACAAAGTGCGGTTGAAATTCACCCTGGCCGGGAATACCCGCGAGAAGAACGAATTGCTCTTCGCAAACGGCTTTCCCCTCGACGCAGAGGGATACAGGGAAGTGGTTCCGGCTGAAAAGGTACCCTTTATCCGCCTGGACCGGTATGATGCAACGCTTTGGGAAGGGCAGGAAGTACTCCAGCCACTGGAGGAAATGAGACAATTTAATGCCCTGGAATAAGGCTCAGTCGTGGTGCATGAACCGTTGTTTGGCCAGGAGGGTCTCCTCGCTTTCCACGTGATCCTCATCCGGGACACAGCAATCCACAGGGCATACGGCGGCGCATTGGGGTTCTTCGTGGAATCCCTTGCATTCGGTACATTTATCGGGAGAAATATAGTATATCTCATCGCTGATAGGTTCCTGTACCTCCTCGGCATTTACAGCCTTCCCATTGGGCAATACCACGTCTCCCTTCAGGGAAGTCCCGTCGGCATATCGCCATTCGTCGGCGCCTTCATAAATGGCCGTGTTGGGGCATTCAGGTTCGCAGGCCCCGCAGTTGATACATTCGTCTGTTATTATAATCGCCATATGTTTGATTTCCTATTCGGGGAATCCGGATTCGTCCGATTCTCCTGATATTAAAACGATAAACCGCCTCAATTCTTATTTCAAAAATGGGCCAGGGCGCTTTCGCGGGCAAAATCTTAATTCCACAGAATCATTTAATCTATATTTGGCCTATAGGATTAATGTTTTTCTGATCCCATGATGTACTTAGCCTGCAGGTTACCCTGCTTTTCATACTTTTACAGCGCAAAGGTATAGCCTAATCCCATCCCATACAAATATAATGGTACCGCAAACAGAAAGATATCAAGCTTTTGTTAAACTTGGGGCCTTCCTCCGGGAAGTTTCACCTGTCCTGACAGGCACGCGGGAGGTCGAGACCAGTGACGATCCCCGGAAAATCCGCTTTCTTGAGGTGGCAGAACGGGCCGTGCTGGAAAACGGATGGTTCACTCTTGAGAATATTCAACAGGCCCTGGCAGCCTGGGGGGAGGTTTTGCGACCGGCAACCCTGGAAAAATGGCTTTCGGGCTACCCTGCCCGCAACGGCAGGCCCGGGAATATAGCCATTATCATGGCGGGAAACATCCCCCTGGTTGGCTTCCACGATTTCCTCTCCGTCCTGCTCCTTGGACACCGGGCCGAGGTAAAACTCGCGTCGGCAGACCGGCTGCTCCTGCCCCTGGTTGCGGATTACCTGGCAACCGTGGAACCAGCGCTTCAGGAAGCTTTCAGTTTTACAGAAGGCCCTTTGAAGGAGTACGATGCGGTGATCGCCACCGGCAGCAACAATACGGCCCGTTATTTTGAGTATTACTTCGGGAAGAAGCCGCATATAATCAGGAGGAACCGGAATTCGGTAGCAATCCTGAACGGGGATGAAAGCCGGGAGGAACTGCAGGCGCTGGGCAAGGACATATTCACCTACTTCGGCCTGGGTTGCCGCAACGTCAGTAAGCTGTTCGTGCCCGAAAATTATGATTTCAAGCCTTTCTTTGAAGCTATTGAGGTGTTTTCCGAAATCACCGGCCACCGAAAATATGCAAACAATTACGAATACAACAAGGCGGTATACCTGATGAGCGCCTTCCCCTTCCTGGATAACGGTTTCCTCCTGCTGCGGGAGGAAGCTTCCTATGCGTCCCCCATCGGGACTTTGTACTATGAACCGTACCAGGGGCACGCGCAGTTGCAGGGAAGGCTTGAGGCAGACCGGGGGCAAGTACAATGCATAGTGGGCAGGGACGGCCTGGGAATCACCCCATTTGGCCAGACCCAACACCCGGCTTTGTGGGACTACGCAGACGGGGTGGATACGGTTGACTTCCTGTTAAAAACATAACAGAATTATTTGGAAGTCCGTTTCCGTATTCTGGCAATTATTTAAGACCTTTGGGGCTCAACAGAACCAACGCCCATGAAAATTCACAATTTTAGTGCAGGACCCTGTATCCTCCCCCATGAAGTAATGCAAAAGGCCGCTGCGGCCGTAACTGAATTGGATAATATAGGGCTTTCCCTTATAGAAATTTCACACCGCAGCAAGGAATTTGTGGCCATAATGGAAAAAGCCCGTTCCCTGGCCATCGAATTACTGGGCCTGGAGGGCAAGGGGTACCAGGCCCTGTTCCTCCAGGGAGGCGCCAGCCTGCAATTCCTGATGGTTGCCTACAACCTGCTCGAAAAAAAAGCTGGTTACCTCAATACCGGGGCCTGGAGCGATAAAGCAATCAAGGAGGCCAGGCTCTTTGGGGAGATCGTGGAAGTAGCGTCCTCCAAAGAGGATAACTATACCCGGATTCCTAAAAATTACAAGGTGCCCGGAGACCTGGATTACCTGCACCTGACTTCCAATAACACCATCTATGGGACCCAGGTAAAGGAATTTCCGGAAACGGAGGTACCGCTGGTCTGCGATATGAGTTCCGACATCTTCTCCCGGGAGCTCGATTATTCAAAATTCGACCTGATCTACGCCGGGGCTCAAAAGAATATGGGGCCTGCGGGTACTACCCTGGTGGTGATCAAAGACGGCCTCCTGGGCCAGGTCACCCGCAAAATCCCTTCCATGCTCAATTACCAGGTACACCTGGATAAGGACAGTATGTTCAATACCCCCCCGGTTTTTGCCGTTTACACCTCCATGCTTACCCTGCAATGGCTGAAAGACCTGGGCGGAGTTGCAGCAATTGCCGATGTCAATGAGAAGAAGGCCAAACTACTCTATTCCGAAATCGATCTGAACCCGCTCTTCAATGGTTTCGCAGCCAAGGAAGACCGTTCCAGCATGAACGCCACCTTTACCCTGGCCGACGAAAAATTAAAGGAAACCTTTGACGCCATGTGGAAGGATGCCGGGATCCGAGGCCTGAACGGCCACCGTTCCGTAGGGGGGTACCGTGCATCCATGTACAACGCCCTGTCCCTGGAAAGCGTGGGCACTTTAGTGGATGTTATGAGCGACCTGGAACGTAAGGGGTAACCACCTCGTCCTCAGAGGGGTCTCCGGCCCAAAAGGCGATACACAATGAAAAAAAAGCCTGTCCTGGTTGATTTGAGCCACTCCCATTGAAAATGGGCTCATTACCTATAAAGGCCTGCCGGCCCCGGTTATCTGCGACTACCTGAGCCGGGAAGCCTCTAAAAATTATTACGAGGACGGGACGCAGTTTCAGATCGGCAAAATCGAAATGGTCGCCAATACAGGGACCTATTTGGACAGCCCGTTCCACCGCTATGAAGACGGGAAAGACCTGTCTGAACTCTCCCTGTCCGCTTTGGTGGAACTGCAGGGGCAGGTCATTCGGGTTCCGCATCAGAAGAAACTAGCCATAACGGAAAAAGACCTGGAAGGCCTCACCGCAGGGGCCGATGCCGTTCTTATCCACACCGGATGGGATGTACACTGGAAATCGGATGCCTATTTCGAAAACCACCCTTTCCTCACGGAAGGAGCGGCCCTGTTCCTGAAAAATGCCGGGATACGCCTGGTGGGAATAGATTCCCACAACATTGACAATACCATGGGGAACAGCAGGCCCGTTCACAGTATCCTGCTGGCTGCGGAGATCCTGATCGTGGAACATATGTGCAACCTGGCTGCCCTGCCCGACAAAGAATTTAAGTTTAGTGCCCTTCCTCCCAAATTCAGGGGGGTAGGGACATTCCCGGTACGGGCCATAGCCAGTTATGAACCGAATTAATTGAATCGGGTGCCCGGCTTGCCGTGCATCATTATAATTTTTTATCATGAAGATACTCGCAAATGACGGTATATCGGCAAGCGGTGTGGAAGCACTGGAAAATGCAGGCTTTGAGGTCATTACCACCCGCGTGGCCCAGGAACAGCTGATCAACTTTATCAATTCGAACGAAATTGTCGCCCTGTTGGTGCGTTCGGCCACCCAGGTGCCAAAAGAATTGATCGATCGCTGCCCCGGCTTGAAATTGATCGGACGCGGTGGGGTTGGGATGGACAATATTGATGTGGCCTATGCCCGGGAGAAAGGGCTGCATGTAGTGAATACCCCGGCAGCTTCCTCCGAATCTGTCGCCGAACTGGTGTTCGCGCATCTCTTCGGCGGGGTGCGTTTCCTGTACAGTGCCAACCGGCAGATGCCACTGGAAGGGGACACCCAGTTTAAAAGCCTTAAAAAGTCCTATGCCAAGGGAACAGAACTCAGGGGTAAAACCCTCGGGATCCTGGGTTTCGGAAGGATTGGCCAGGCGACAGCCAGGATAGCCCTGGGCATAGGAATGAACGTGATTTACCACGATCCCTACATGGAGGAGGCAAACCTGACCCTGGATTTTTTCGACGGACAAAAGCTTTCTTTTTCCTTTAAGAGCAGTGCCAAGGAAGAGGTACTGAAAACAGCTGATTTCATCACCCTTCACGTTCCCGCACAAAAAGAATACGTGCTGGGGAAACCCGAATTCGGAAAAATGAAGAAGGGCGTGGGCATCATCAATGCCTCCAGGGGGGGCGTACTGGATGAGGCGGCCCTCCTCCGGGCCCTGGATTCCGGGCAGGTGGGCTTTGCCGGCCTGGATGTGTACGAATCGGAACCCGTACCGGAGATCAAGGTCCTGATGCACCCGGGGCTATCCCTCTCCCCCCATATCGGGGCGGCCACCTCGGAAGCGCAGGACCGGATCGGCCTCGAACTCGCCGAGCAGATCATTCGTCTGATAAAATGAAATAACCCCTAAAAAGTATGGGGTTTACTCATTTTAATTTAACTTCCCCTTCCAAACTATTAAATCCAACATCATGTCAGGTTTGATCGATTTACTGGACAGCCCCACCGGGCGGCAACTCATAAGCGGGATAGCGGGGGAAACAGGCCAGCCGCAACATAAAACCGCGGATGTACTGGGGATGGCCATGCCCCTGTTGTTAAGCGCGATGAAGAAAAACGCGTCCGACCCGAAAGGGGCCGAAGGGCTGATGAATGCCCTTTCAAATAAACACAACGGAAGTATCCTGGAAGACCTGGGCGGGTTATTCAGCGGAGGCGTCAACCAGGAAGTGATGGACGATGGCGCCGGGATCCTGGGCCACGTTTTGGGAAAGAAACAACCCATGGTTGAAAATGCCCTAAGCCAGAAATCGGGCCTGGATGCGGGCACCATAGCGCAAATACTAAAAATAGCAGCCCCCATCGTGATGGGGTTCCTCGGAAAGCAGACAGCCCAGAATAAGGTAAATAAGCAGGGAGGGATGAATGCCCTGCTGGGCAGCATGCTGGGCGGGCAGCCCCAAACGAACCAAAGCCTGATCAGCAGCCTGATCGATGCGGATGGCGATGGCAGCGTGTTGGATGACGTGGCCGATATGGTAATCGGGAGCAACAAAAAGAAAGGGGGGTTGGGAAACCTCCTGGGAGGGCTTTTCAGATAGGAACTATTCTAAAGGCACTTAACAGTATTTAACAAAACCATTTGCCAACGCAAATGGTTTTTTTGTATCTTATTGTAAAAGAATGATATGAAAAATTTTATCTACATATGCCTGTCTGCCAGCCTTTTGCTGGTCCATTTATCGGCTTGCAACAGCAGCCGTAAATCAGTGCAAATCACGGACCAGGAACAAATGGCCTTCAGGGAAACGGAGCAGGATACGGTCACCATCGCGGATGACGAGTCTGATTATGAAATCGTCATCATTGAACCGGGGTTCCAAACCTGGTTGTCCAGTGTTGCCAGGCCCGAGGGCTATTACTCCCAATCCTTCCTGGAAAACCGAAATGAAATCCTGGTGACCAACTGGAACCAGCGGGTCCTGGAACCGCTGAGGTACGACCCCATGTTGTATGAGATGCAGATCAACTATGATCCCGGAGTGGATTATGGGTATGACGTGAACTACAAACTCTACAACTATTTTATCTACTTTCAGAGGAAGTACAACCAACGATTAGGGCCTTTCCTCCCGCGTATCTAGAGGCGTTCCAATTTTGAGAACTCCCAGTTCCGGTTGCCGGGAGAGGTGCTTTTATGCCTTCCCGGTCGCGGCGAGGAAACCCCCGGGGCTTGTTTCGGCGGCCAGGCAGGAATTGGTCCAAACCATTTTTTGACGTATCTTCAGCCCTGTTTAGAACCTCTCTTTAATCATGAATTAATTGTCAAGGCAAAAGAATTCAAATAGAGGCCTCACCCTGGCCATTGCCTTCCTGCTATTCTGTATGGCGTTGCCTACCACCGCCAAACTGGCCCATGCCATCAGCGGCCATAAGGAGCGGGCCTGCAGCCATAACACACGGATCCATATTCACGGCGCCGGTTTTGACTGTGTTTTCCAAAAATTCAAGAATACCAGCACCCATTATTATCCTTTCCTGATATCCTATGTGCTCCGGGCACCCAGGATGCTTACAACACAACCCAGTGCACAATACACCTTTATCAGCCGGTTTTCCCCTTTGTCCTTCAGCTTGCGCGCCCCTCCCTCCCTTTCATAATTGATTGATCCTTTCCCTTTTAATTTATTTTTTGATTAACTCATTTCAATACAATCGTTATGAAATACCCTCTTTTTATGGTGTTGGCCCTGATAGTATCTGCCGGGCAGGCACAACAATCCCTTGAAGGCATCGTAAAGGACGCCGATACTCAAATGCCTTTGGAACAGGTTTCCGTGTACCTCCCACAACTGGAAAAAGGAACCGTGACCGACGCCTCGGGCAAGTTCCTTATCAGGAACCTGCCGGCCGGTACCTACAAACTGGTGGCTTCCTTCATTGGGTACACCACCTATTCGGCTTCCATCCCCGTGGGAAGCACCTCCACACCAATGGAAATAAACCTGCATCCCAGCGTCATTGAGATGGAAGAAGTAATTGTTTCCACCCCCTTCCATAAGTTACAGCGCGAAAATGTCATGAAAGTGGAACAGGCCAGTTTGGCCGAACTGAAGGCCCGGGGCAGCATGACCCTGGCCGACGGGATATACCAAGATCCCGGGAGTGGAAAGTGTGTCCACGGGCCTGGGGATCGGCAAACCGGTGATCAGGGGCCTGAGCTCTAACCGGGTGCTGGTATATACCCAGGGGGTACGTCTGGAAAACCAGCAGTTTGGGGATGAACACGGCCTGGGCCTGAGTGATGCCGGGGTGGAAAGCGTTGAAGTCATCAAGGGGCCCGCCTCCCTCCTCTATGGTTCTGATGCCCTGGGGGGTGTCCTGTACATCAATCCCGAAAAATTCGCCCCTGCGAACGAAAGCCATGGGGATGTCGGGTTGGACTATTTTTCGAATACACGGGGCGAGGGGACCGATGCGGGATTTAAGTCTTCAGGAGAACGCTTTAAATTCCTCGTGCGCGGTGCCCTGGCTTCACATACGGATTACAAAGGCGGGGATGGCTTGCTGGTGACCAACTCGCGGTTTAAGGAAAAAGACCTGAAGACCGGGGTGGGGTATCAGTCCGGTAGCCTGAAGACCGAAGTGCGGTATAACCTGAATGTTTCCGATCTTGGGATCCCCGAGGAAGTCGCCACCCAGAGCAGGGAGCGCAGCCCGCAGCTGCCATATCAGAAAATAGACAATCATGTCCTCAGCTGGGATTCCGACCTTTTCCTCAAGGCTTCCAGCCTAAAGCTTACCCTCGGCTACATTTTCAACAACCGAAGGGAGTTTGAGGATGGGCCAGACCCTGCCCTGCACATGCACCTGTCTACCTTTAACTACAACCTGCAGTACCACCTGCCCAAAACAGAAAACCTGGAAACCATTGTGGGGCTGCAAGGCATGAGCCAGACCAATAAAAACCTGGGGGAAGAAGTGTTGATCCCCGATGCCACCACCAATGATTTTGGGGTAATGGCTACTTCACACCTCCATTTTAAAAGCAGCGATATGCAATTCGGCCTCAGGTATGACCACCGTGCCCTCGATAGTTCTTCCAGTGGAGATCCGGGGGATACCGGTTTCATCCCTTCCCTGGGACGGAGTTTTAACAGTTTCAATGCGGCGGCCGGATACCGGATGGATATCGGAAAAAGCAGCATCGGACGAATTAACGTTGCAACCGGTTTCCGGGCTCCTAACCTGGCCGAGCTCACCTCAAACGGGGTGCACGAAGGGACCAATAGATATGAGGTGGGGAATGCCTCCCTGGACAATGAACAGAATATCCAGGTAGACCTTACCTATGAATACAAAAACCAGCATTTCGAATGGTATATCAACGGCTTTTACAATTCCATAGGCAACTATATCTTCCTCGAGCCCAACGGGGAAGAAATCGGCTCGGACGCCGTGTTCCTTTATGAACAGCAGGATGCAACCCTCTACGGGGGCGAAGTCGGCATCCATATTCATCCACATCCTCTGGACTGGCTGCACCTGGAAAGCAGCTATGAAACGGTAACAGGGAAACAAAATAGTGGCGGCTACCTGCCGTTGATCCCGGCCGGGAGTTTGGAAAACACCCTGAGGATCGAATTCGACCGCAGCAAATATTGGCTGAAAAGCGGGTATGCCTATTTGGGGCTGAGCACCCATTTCAAACAGGGCAAGGTGAGCACTTTTGAGACCCCCACCGGCAGCTATACCCTTCTCAATGCGGGCCTTGGCGGTGAATTGCAGATTTTACACCTGCCCGTGGAACTGAGGGTCAGCGCCAATAACCTGCTGGATAAGGCATATGTTTCGCACCTTTCCCGACTTAAAACGGATGGGATTTACAATATCGGCCGCAACATCAGCCTGGGGCTCAGGACAACGATTTAACCGGAACGCCGCCGTTTCCCGAAACCGTACCAAAATTGTCCCAAAAACCCTTTGGGCAGTTCGTCGTCCCCGGGGAAACCAAGCGGAATGCGGCCTCCTGCTTCCGGGATATAAACCTTGCCAAACAAGTAGTCCCACAGACTCAGGCTGATCCCGAAGTTGACCCCGTACTTCCCTTCCGGCAGGTCGTAGGCATGATGGTAGAGGTGCATCACCGGGTTGTTGAAAACATATTTGAACGGGCCCCAGGTAAGTTTCAGGTTGGAATGGTTCAGGTGCCCGATGGCGATGGCGATAAAATGCACGATAAAGGCCTGTGAGGGCTCGAAACCCGCCCAATAGCATAAGGCCAAGGGTTTTCAGGGGCTTATAGAGCACATTTTCCATCCAGTGGTAGCGGAAGTGGGCTGCAAAACCCATTTCCTTTACGCTATGGTGGATTTTATGGAACTGCCAGAGAAAATCGTATTTGTGAAGCATGATGTGGGTCAGCCATTGGAAAAAATCCAGCAGCACGAAAAAAACGAGCAGTTGGGCCCAGGACGGAAGCGCATCCATAGGAAGTATGGTCAGGCTGTCCGATTGCAGGCCGAGGTCGGCCAGGAGCAACTCCGTTATTTTATAAAACCCACTTATGGCGATGGCGAAAACGAAAAAATTAAAGAACATGTAGAAGGCATCCAGCCAGAAATCCTTCCGGAAGGCGCCCTGTTCGGGCCGCCACGGAAACCGGATCTCCAGGGCCCACACACAGAGGGAAATCAGGATCAACCCCCAAAAATAATTGGTATACCAGGGCACCTGCATCAGGATCGACTTCCAGGTCCAGTTGAGGTTGGAAGTGAAGGCGTTCAAGAAGGCATCCAGATAGGCATTCATACTATGAAGGGTCGCAAAAAATCATAAAACATTACAGCAATCCTTTACCTGACGGGAGCTTCCAGGATTTCTTCGCGTCCCTGCTTTCTGATAAGGAAGGTATATAGCCACATGAGCGTAAAAGTTGGTAACACATCGAGGCCGGGCAAGATTTCTTCGACAAAGGTAATCAGGCCTGCGGCCTTCCCCAGGTTTCCCCTGTACATCCGTGTCATCAGCCACCCGGCCAGCGGGGCCCAAATAATATCGGAGAATTCCCCTATCCCCGGGATGACGAAGGAAGCCAGGCCCAGCAGGTCGAAAAGCAGGCCCAATAGCAGGTATCGGATTTTTTTGGAAGGGTAATCCGGCATAACCGTTCACTCTGGGGTTTGATTTGCGAATAAATTCATAGCAGCCATGTCAGGACAGGGTGGAACTGATGAGTTTCAGGAATTCATTCCGGGTTTCGATCTTTTCAAATTGTCCCCTGAAACCCGAGGTGGTGGTGACTGAATTTTGTTTCTGGACCCCCCGCATCATCATACACATATGGGCTGCTTCAATCACTACCGCCACCCCTTTGGGTTTCAACGTCTTGTTTATACACTCCAGGATGTCGTGCGTCAATCGTTCCTGTACCTGCAAACGCCTTGAAAACACGTCAACCACCCTGGGGATCTTGCTGAGCCCTACAATTTGTCCATCCGGGATATAGGCTATGTGCGCCTTCCCGAAGAACGGGAGCATATGGTGCTCGCAGAGCGAATAAATCTCGATGTCCTTTATGATGACCATTTCGTTGTAGTCCTCGGCGAACATGGCGCTTTTGAGGATTTCCACCGCATTCTGCTGGTATCCCTGGGTAAGGAACAACATGGCTTTCGCCGCCCGCTCCGGGGTTTTACTGAGGCCTTCCCGCGAGGCTTCTTCCCCGATATCCTCCAGGATCCTGGAGAAGTGCTCCCTTACCTCATTGGTAATTTCAATATTATATTCTTCTAAGTATTTATATGGAGCCATACGTCCAATACTGTTTATCTTGTTCATCCTACTTTCCTAAAACAGGCGAAGATACTGGTTTTCCGTTTTTTGATCGGGTAATTTAAGGTATAATTGGCACAATAACATTTACAGGGGCAAAAATCCAATCCCTTTCGGGGGGATTCCGGTTTGATATTGATTTTGCAGACTAGTGCCTATTGTTTACTTTCACCACCAAGAAAAAGCTGATGATACAGGCTTCCAATATCCATAAATTTTACGGGGACCTACACGTGCTGAAAGGGGTTAACCTGCACATCCGGCAAAAGGAAGTCGTCTCGATCGTGGGGGCCTCCGGGGCCGGGAAAACCACCTTATTGCAAATCCTGGGCACCCTGGATACCCAATCCAACCCGGCCGACAGTGAGCTGCGGATCAACGGGGCAAATATCAACCAGCTCAATGGCAAGGCCCTTGCCCGATTCCGCAACGAACATATCGGCTTTATTTTTCAGTTCCATCAACTGCTTCCCGAATTCAATGCCATGGAGAATGTATGCATCCCGGCTTTCATCAAAAAAACAGACCGCAGGGAAGCCGAAAGCAAGGCCATGGAATTGCTCAACTTTCTGGGCCTTGCCAACAGGGCCCACCACAAGCCCGGCGAACTTTCAGGCGGGGAACAGCAGCGCGTGGCCGTGGCCAGGGCCCTCGTCAATAGTCCCTCGGTCATCCTGGCCGACGAACCCAGCGGAAACCTGGATTCCGAAACAGCCGATACCCTGCATGAACTTTTCTTTAAATTAAGGGACGAATTCGGACAAACCTTTGTAATCGTTACCCATAACCAAGCCCTGGCTGCTATGGCCGACCGCACCCTTACCATGGTTGACGGCCTCATTACCACTTCACATAAAAATTAGAATATTAAACCATATATAATTGTTTTTAAATTACTTAACGTATTTTATTTAAAGTATTAAATTATTATTTAAAGGGGTCAAGCACGAGGCAGGATCGGCCCGCAACCGGGATTTTTGATCACCTCTGCCGGCAGGTGGCAACTGGCGGCCCCCGGGAAGAAGCCATGAAGTCCAGATCAATACAATAATCCATATGACGGAAAATGAATTAAAGGGTTTTCTGGATGCCAAGGTCGACCAATACCGCCATCCGGCCTTCCTCAGGGATGATCCTATCCAGATCCCGCACCGGTTTTCGGGCAAGGAAGATATAGAAATCAGTGGTTTCCTTACCGCCATCATTTCCTGGGGAACCGCAAGAGCATCCTGCGGAGTGCGGACCGGATGATCGGCCTCATGGACGGGGCTCCTTTTGACTTCGTTATGCACCATGAACCTTCAGACCTGTCGGCTATGGACGGATTTGTCCACCGCACCTTTAACGGGACAGACCTGCAGTTTTTCATCAAGGGGCTGAAACACCTCTACATGCACAAGGGCGGGCTGGAAGGCGTGATTTCCGATCACGCGGACCCGCACTCCACCCAGGGAGCTATCAGCGCTCTCAAAGCTGCATTCTTTGAGTTACCACATCCGAAGAGGACCGCCAAACACTTGCCCGACCCGGCCAAAGGATCGGCAGCCAAACGTTTGAATATGTTTCTGCGCTGGATGGTGCGGGAAAATACTTCCGGGGTGGATTTCGGGCTCTGGCAACGTTTGTCGCCAGCCCAACTCTCCTGTCCGCTGGATGTGCATACCGGGAATGTGGCCAGGAAACTGGGGCTGTTGAAACGCAGGCAGAACGATGCCAAGGCGGTGGCCGAACTGGATGCCTGCTTACGCAGGTGGGACCCCGGGGATCCCGTTAAATACGACTTCGCCCTATTTGGACTCGGGGTTTTCGAAAAATGGTCGGGTTAGAAGGATGAACAATAAAAACAGTCCCCCTAATTTCGATCCGCTTGCTGGATCTGCCTCGAAACATGGTTTGATTTTGTTATATTTTAAATATAAAATTATAAACATTGTATCCCCTGTTTCAAAATCCCCCTTCTCCAAAAAATAGTTAAACGCCTTGAGGAAAACCTCATGACTTTTTCGTAAATTTTGATGGAACACCACAAATATTCTGTGTCGAGTCCATCCGGCGTATACTCAGTACAAGAAACGGTGAAATGGGGAGCGTATATTCTTTCGAAAAAAGGGAAGAGTTTCTGGTAATGCGAATTGCCGGACCGTATGATTATTGGGAATTTATTCAGTACCCGGCCCTGATCAGAAAAAAATGCGAGGCCCTGGAGGAATACCGGGTCCTGGTAGACTTGGTGGCGGTTACCTATACGGAACTCCCTACCCTGGAACTCTTTTTTATCGGGGAGAAGGTGGCCGAAGTCCTTAGGGATCGCGTTAAGGTGGCCATGGTATGGCACGGGGATACCCGGGAGGATTTCCTGCAGACCGTGGCGTCCAACCGGGCCGCCAGCATCCGCATCTTCCAGGACACAGAGACGGCAGCCGTTTGGTTGTTGTACGACCATGAAGACGAGCCTTTTGATTTCCAAGCTCGCTGATCCGCATCCCCTTTCCTGAGCCAATTTCTATCCTGGTCAGGAATGACCACACGTTTAGGCACACCCTACCCCAGCCCCATGTCTCCCAGATCCAGCGGGATTTTGGCACTTCCTTCGGCAATCGACTGGTAGATGGCTTCCACAATGATCATATCCCGCTTCCCCATTTCGCCGGGCGCCAGGTTTTTGGTCCCATACAAAATATGCCGGGCAAAATCGTCCATCTGTAATTTCTGTTGGCGTTCATGGGGAAATTCAAGCGCCCCCTCCGAGGTTTGTCCATGCAGGGGACCGTAGTTATTGGCCGGTTGCAATTCAAACCAACCCTGTTCGCAGGAGGCGTACAGGCGGTTGGCATTCGCGTTGTGGGAGGTCATTATGTTGCCCACGGTCCCCCCGGGGAATTCGAATTGGGCCGTGATGGTTTCATCGGTTCGCTTGAAGTACTCAGGCCGGGTGCTGAATTCCTGTGCCCGTACCGAAACCGGATTTTTACCACAGCCATAAATAGCGCTCTGGATTGAATAGATACCCATGTTCATCAATGCCCCGCCGCCGGACAAATCGATATTGAGCCGCCACTGCTCGGGATTACCCCGTGAAATGTAGGCGGCATCGGCGGAAACATAGAGCACTTCCCCGAAAGTTTTCTCCCGTACGATGCGTTTGACTTCCTGTGTATAGGGCTCCGAATGTAAGCGATATCCGATGGCCAGCTCCACCCCGGCTTTCTCACAGGCCCGGATCATCTCATCGCATTCGGCTACACTTATCGCCATGGGCTTTTCACATATCACATGCTTTCCGGCTTTTGCTGCCCGGATGGTGTATTCGGCATGCATGGCGTTGGGCAGCACCACATAAACGATATCAATGGCATCATTGCCTGCAATTTCATCGAAATTGGAATAGTTATAAATATTCTTTTCCGGGATCTGGTATTGCTGCGCCCACTTGTGTTCCTTGGACGGTGTCCCGGTAACGATACCTGCCAGGTGGCAATACTGGGTATCCTGCAGTGCCGGTGCCAGTTGATAAGTGCTGTAACTGCCCAGTCCAACAAGGGCGATCCCCAGAGATTCTTTGTCTTTCCCGCCTTCCCCCATGGCGCAGGCGAAAGGCATGCTGCTCAGCAGGGCGGCGCCCCCCAGTCCCTTCCCAAGCTGTTTGTTGAAAATCCGGCGCGATATTTTTTCCATGATAGAATAGTTTTAGGGTGAAACCCAACAATCCTCTAAATATAGCAAACTATTGGTTAAAAGGACTATACGGAAGGGATTGGGAACCCGATCCCGATGCCGCGGGCTGCCTTCCCGGAATTTCCCTATTTTTAGGATCTAAATCCACTACATATCATGATCAATAGTTTTAAGAAAGCCCTCCCCCTGCTGGTTTTTGCGACCGGTAGCCTCATTGCCCAGGAACGCACCCTCCCCAAAGACACTACCGTAATCACACAGCACAGTGTGACCGTAAAGGGCACCCGTTTCAACTACACAGCCGAAACGGGCACCCAGCCGGTGTGGGACGAGGACGGGAAACTCATCGCTTCCCTCCACTATACGTACTATACCCGCGACAATGTGGCAGACCGTACCAGCCGGCCCTTGCTGATGTCCTTTAACGGAGGGCCCGGCTCCGGATCAGTCTGGATGCATCTGGCCTACACGGGGCCGAGGATACTCCGGATAGACGACGAAGGCTATCCGGTGCAACCCTATGGCGTCCTGGAAAACCCTTATTCCGTGCTGGATGTGACGGATATTGTTTATGTTAACCCCGTAAACACAGGATATTCCAGGGCTTTTCCTGAGGAAGGCAAAGAAGTGGACCGGAGCAAGTTCTTTGGCATCAATGCCGACATAAAATACCTTGCCGACTGGCTGAATACCTTTGTTACCAGGCACAACCGCTGGCGTTCGCCCAAATATATAATTGGCGAAAGTTATGGGGGAACGCGTGTCATGGGGCTTTCCCTCGCACTACAAAACCAGCAATGGATGTATCTGAACGGGGTGATCATGGTTTCCCCTGCAGACTACAAAGTCTTGCTGGTAGACAGCCCCGTTAGCGAATCCCTCAACCTGCCGTACTATACTGCAGCCGCCTGGTATCAAAAGGCCCTGCCCGCAGCTTTGCAGCAAAAAGACCTGCTGGACATCCTCCCGGAATCTGAATCTTTTACCGTCAATACCCTGATCCCGGCCATCGCCAAAGGGGGCTTTATCCCCCGGCAGGAGAAAGAGGAAGTGGCCGAAAAGATGGCCTACTATTCGGGCCTGACCAAGAAAGAGATCCTCCAGCATAATCTGAGGGTCCCTACCAGCTATTTCTGGAAAGCCCTGCTCCGCGATACCAAAGGTTACACCCTGGGGCGGCTAGACAGCCGGTACCTGGGCCTGGACAAGGAGCTCTCGGGAGAGGCGCCCGACTACCCGGCTGAACTCACCTCCTGGCTGCACAGCTTTACCCCGGCCATAAACTATTACCTGCAGGAAGAACTCCAGTTCAAGACCGATATCCGCTATAATATGTTCGGGCCGGTCGACCCCTGGAACAACGAAAACGACACCACCCGGGACGACCTCAGGCAGGCCATGGCCCAAAACCCCTATCTGAACGTACTCGTACAGGCCGGCTATTACGACGGGGCCTGTACCTATTTCAACTCTAAATACACCATGTGGCAAATAGACCCCAGCGGGAGGATGAAAGACCGGTTCCACTTCAAAGGGTACCGCAGCGGCCATATGATGTACCTGAGGAAGGAAGATCTGGAGCAGGCCAATGAAGACCTCCGCAAGTTTATCGAAGAAACGGCCGCCCATGGTAAAAGCGCGCGATATGAATAAGGATGATGCCACGCATCGGACTTTTTACCTCCATTTGCAAAGGCTCAGGATCATCCACCTCTCGCTGGCAGGCGGCATGCTGCTTATAGGCTTCCTGGTTTCCAGCCTCCAGAAGGAACCTGTCGTCAATTTTCCGGTCGGCGATTCCACCCTGATCTACCTGGTGCCGGTGGCCGCATTAGCCGGCTATTTTCTGGGCTTATATATTTTTAGGAGGCTCCTGCAAGTCCTGGATGCCAGGCAGGAGCTTTCCATCAGGCTCAGTCGGTACCAGACCGCTTCCCTGCTCCAATATTCGTGCCTGGAAGCACCTGCCCTGCTTGCGCTTTATGCCTACATCCAAAATGGATACCTGTTTTATGCGGCTATCGCTGCATTCATGCTCATCTATTTTTGCGCCCAATGGCCTACGGCCCTGAAAATAATCAGAAACGTGCCCCTGACATCCAGGGAAAAAGCGATTCTTGAAAGGCCGGGCCAATCTGGTTCCTAAATAGTTTAGCCACCATGAGACCCATGTATAGAAGGGAATTCTTAAAAAATAGCGGGGCAGCCCTGTGCGGGTTGCCCTTCCTGGGGCTACCCCTGCCAGGGGCCCAAAATTTGTCCGGTAAGTCCCCGGCCCTGGAACTGCATATCTTCTCCAAGCACTTGCAATTTCTAAACTGGGAAGCGGCGGCAGAAGTGGCGTCCAACCTCGGTTTTGACGGGCTCGACCTTACGGTGAGGCCCGGGGGGCATGTGGCGCCGGAAAAGATTAAAGAACAGCTCCCTTTGGCCGTGGAGGCCATCCAAAAAGGTGGTTCCGCGTGCAAGCTGATTACCACTGCCGTGGAAAAGGCAACGAATGAACAGGACCGGGCTGTACTGGAAGCCGCCGCCGGCCAGGGGATTACACACTACCGCTGCAATTGGTTTTCCTATTCCCCGGATACCCCTATGAAGGATTCCCTTGAAATGTACCGGGAGCAGATCATGGGCCTGGCGGAGCTTAACAGGCAACTGGGGCTGGTGGGATGTTATCAGAACCACGCCGGGCATCTGATTGGGGCCTCCCTCTGGGAAGTGGCCCGCCTGCTGGAAGGCGCAGACCCTCAGTCCTTCGGGGTACAATACGATATCCGCCATGCGACAGTCGAAGGCGGGCTCTCCTGGGAAAACGGGTTTCGCCTGGTGCAGGATCGCATAAAAACCTTAGTTTTGAAGGATTTCAAATGGGAGAAAAAAGAGGGACAATGGCAAGTGGTGAATACGCCCATTGGTGAGGGGATGGTGGACTTTACCCGATATTTTAAATTGCTGAAGCAATATGGGATATTTGTTCCGGCCTCCCTGCACCTGGAATACCCCCTGGGCGGCGCCGAACATGGGGCGACGAGCTTGCAGACAGCCCCCGAAAATGTCTTTGCCGCCATGGAGCACGACCTGAACACAGTGAAAGAATTGTGGGAAAAAGCATAGAACGTGCAGCCCACATACTGGATTATATCTGATTTTGGGCGTTGCCAGAAATGAAAAGACATCACAGGGTGGGCGTTTAAAGTCAGTTTCAGTGGAGGGGATTATCCAGGCTGCGGATACCATGCACCGACGGAGGGCTTCAGAGGAACCATACAATACCGGAAATGAATGCTAAAATCAAATATAGACTATGAAAACTCTTGCTCTTTTTGCCCTTTTGTGCCCCCTGTTTTCCTTCCTGAATCCGCTGCGGGCCCAGGACTGGCCCGAACTTAACCACTTCGCCGAGGAAAACGCGGCCCTGCAACCCCCGGCACCGGGTGAAGACCGGGTGGTTTTTATGGGTAATTCCATTACCATAGGATGGCTGAACACTGTCCCTGAATTTTTCGAAGGGCGGCCCTATATCAACCGCGGCATCAGCGGGCAGACAACGCCTCAGATGCTGCTTCGCTTCCGGCAGGACGTCATCGAATTGCAACCCAAAGTTGTCGTGATCCTGGCTGGGACCAATGACATTGCCGGGAATACCGGGCCGGCAACTCAGGATATGATCATGGACAATTTGAAGTCCATGACCGAACTGGCGCAGGCCAATGGCATTGCGGTGGTCTTGTCTTCCGTGCTTCCCGCATATGACTTTCCCTGGCACCCCGGGATGCACCCCAATGAAAAGATCCCCGAACTGAACAAGGCGATCAAAGCCTATGCAGACGCCAACCAGCTGGTATATCTGGATTATTTTCCAGCCCTGGCCAACGCCAGGAACGGAATGGATGCAGACCTTGCGAAAGACGGGGTACACCCGACCCGAAAGGGATACGAAATCATGGCACCCCTGGCTGAGGCAGCCATTAAAAAGGCGCTGAAGAAGCAGTAGGTTATCAAGGGCAGTGGGACCAGCGATTTTGGAATGACAGACATCTGAACCCTATTGCGGTAATATATGTCATTCCCTATATCGGATAAGGGCCGGGGCAAATACCCCCCGTTGCGATCCATCCCTTATCAGGATTCGGACAGGCGATATAACCAAGTGAATTCACTACATTGTACGTATGCGCGCACCCCTGGTTAGTATCCTGATCCCTTTTAAAAACACGGAAGGTTTTTTAACGGAATGCCTGCAGTCTGTGCGGGAACAAGACCTGGACAACTGGGAAGCAATCATCGTGGATGACCATTCTGACGACGGCTCGCGAAAGATCGCCGATCTCTTCGCCGCCAGCGATCATCGGTTCAGGGTACTGAAAAACCCCGGCCAGGGTATCATCCCGGCCTTGCAAACTGCCTATGCCCATTGCAGGGGCTCCCTGATCACCAGGATGGATTCTGACGACATCATGCCTGCGGAAAAACTACAGGTCCTCTCCGACTCACTTATTGCGGCCGGGCCCGGACATCTGGCCGTGGGTCAGGTGCGTTATTTTTCGATGCGCGGGATCAGCAACGGGTACCGCCGTTATGAGGCCTGGCTGAACCGGCTGACCGAAACAGGCGGTAACTTCGGCGAGATATACAAGGAATGCCCTGTGCCCTCCCCCTGTTGGATGGCATTCCGCCCGGACTTCGAGAGGTGTGGCGCTTTTGACAGCGATCGATATCCCGAAGACTACGACCTCTGCTTCCGGTTTTACCAGGGTGGGTTGCAAGTCATCCCATGCGGAAAATTGCTGCATTTCTGGCGGGATTATGACACCCGTACCTCCAGGACCAGCGAACACTATGCACAAAATTATTTTCTAGACATCAAGCTGGATTACTTCCTGAAGCTAAACCGGGATGCTGGCCGCAAACTGGTTTTATGGGGGGCAGGGGCAAAAGGGAAGCAGATCGCCCGCTCCCTGGTAGGGCGATCGCTGGAATTCCGTTGGCTATGCGATAATCCCAGAAAAATCGGCAAAAAAATTTACGGCCACCCCCTGGAGCATTACAGCGTCCTGGATTCGGTTCCCGGTGCCCAAAGTATCGTTACTGTCGCAAATGAAACGGCCCAGGCGGCCATCCGGGAATTTTTTAAGGCCCGCGGACAGGTGCCCATGCAGGACTATTTCTTTTTCTGCTGAGGCAGGGTCATTTTATTGTTTCCGGCCGGCATGATACTTCTCCCGGGAAGGAGGTTTATTTCTCCGGGGGCCGGGTACGTCAGGGTCTAATTGACTATATTTGCCAAATCGAATTTGGGAATGCAGTTTACATATCCGGAACTACTTTGGGCCCTATTCCTCCTCCTGATCCCGCTGCTCGTCCATCTGTTTCAACTTCGTCGGTTTAAAAGGACCCCGTTTACGAATGTGAAACTCCTCAAAAAGGTGGTCTCCGAATCCAGGCGAAGTCGCAACCTCAAGAAATGGCTGTTGCTCGCAACCAGGTGCCTGCTGGTGGCAGCTGTGGTCCTGGCTTTCGCCCAGCCATTTTACGGCGGGAAAGAAGCCTTTCTGCAAAGGGAAGATGTGATCTACCTGGATAATTCCTTCAGTATGCAGGCCAGGAACGATGACGGGAGCCTGTTGGAAAACGCCGTGCAGGAACTGCAGAAAGAAATTCCCGAATCACAGGTATTCAGTTTATTTACCAATAACCGGGTGTACGAGCAGGTACATATGCGGGATATCCGGAACGACTTGCTGGCACTCCCCTCCTCCAACGGGCAGCTGACCCTGGAGAGTGCCTTCCTGAAAGGGGGAAGCCTTTTCAGGTCGGATTCATCGGCGATAAAAAACCTTATCCTCATCTCGGATTTCCAGGCCAGCATGGGCGGAAAAGAAGCCGGATCCGCCGCGCCGGTTTCCGCAGCCACCTGGTGCAACTCCGGGCCCCGGGGCTGGTCAATGCCTCCGTGGATTCTGCTTTTATCAGCAGCCGAGACCCCCACTTCCCTGGAACTTACCGCGCGCCTTTCATCGAATGCCCCCATGGATGCCCTTCCGGTATCTTTGTATAATGCAGATACCCTGATCGCCAAGACAGCAGCTATCTGGGAAGCTGACCGCCAGGCCAGCGTGCTTTTCACCCTGCCGGCGGGCCAGTCGGTAATCGGGAGGATCGAGATCTCGGACGCCCAGCTCGCTTACGATAACCAGTTGTATTTTACCCTGGAACCCCGCGATACCATTCATGTATTGTCGGTTGGTTCCCCGGGCGAATCCTTCCTGAACCGCATCTTTACGAACCCCTGAATTCGACTTTCAGTCCGTCGGCCTAGAAAACCTCAACTACAGTTCCATTCCCCGGCAAAACCTGATCGTGCTGAATGAGTTGGAGGCCATCCCTACCGCCCTGAGGAATGCCCTAGATTCCTATTGGGAAGATGGCGGCAGCCTGGTCTGTAATTCCCGCCCCTGATGTAGATCTGGCAAGTTACAATGAGCTGCTAGGCGCCTTCTCGGCAGGGAACATGGGCGCGAAGGTGCCGTCCGCCCAGTCGATCACAGGGATTAGCTTCTCCAACCCACTGTACGCCCAGGTATTCACCGATAAGGTTACCAATTTCCAATATCCCGAAGTTGCGGGGTACTACCGCCTCGCCCCATCCGGGCCAAATATCCTGTCCCTGCAAAGCGGGGAGCCATTCCTGGCAGGGGGTGATGGGACCTATATATTTGCCTCCCCGCTCAGCGGCACCAATTCCAGCTTCCGCAATTCCCCCCTGATCGTCCCCACCTTCTACAACATGGGGATCCAGAGCCTGAGATTGCCGCAATTGTATTATCAGACAGGAAAAAGAGCGCAGGTAGACATTCCGGTTGCCCTGGACAGTGACCGGATCCTGAAAGTCAGGCAGGGCGACTATGAATTTATCCCCATGCAGCGCTCCTTTGCCCGAAAAACCACCCTCACCTTTCTGGAAAACCCGGACCGGCGACGGCCCTTTCATTGTCACCCAGGACCAAAACCCGTACAAAGGCTAAGTTTTAATTACGCCCGGGACGAAAGTGACTTGCGGTTTATGAATATCGATAGCATCAATGCCAGCACGAAAAGCAGCGATCTCGCCCGGCTTTTCGAAACACTGGAAAACGAAGGCAGCATAACGGCGCTTTGGAAATGGTTTGTTATTTTAGCGTTGCTGTGCATGCTGGCCGAACTGCTTATACAAAAACTCCTTAAATGAACGTACTGCTAAAAGCTGCAAAAATTGTGGACCCGCCAACCGGGAACTGCATCTTAAAAAAAGGGACATAAAAATCGCAGGCGGCCTCATCGATAAAATTGCGCCCAAGCATTGAAGCCGATAGTAAGTACAGGGAAATAAGGCTTAAAAACCTGCATGTGTCTGCAGGGTGGTTTGACAGTAGTGTTTGTTTCGGCGAACCGGGGTATGAAGAGCGGGAAACCATTGCACACGGACTCCAGGTGGCCGCAAAAAGCGGCTATACAGATTTACTACTCAACCCCAATACATTTCCTTCTCCCGATAGCAGCTCGGATATTGTTTTCCTCAAGGATACCGGAAAGGGGCAGGTTACGGCCCTGCACCCCCTGGGATGCCTCACGCTTAAAAGTGAAGGACGGGCCCTTGCGGAACTCTATGATATGCATAAAGCCGGGGCGGTAGGCTTTTATGATTTCAAAAAGCCGGTCACCAACGCCAACCTGCTTAAAATCGCCCTGCTATATGCCCAGAATTTCGAGGGGTTGGTGATGTCTTTCCCCCTGGATGCCCAAATAGCGGCCAAAGGCCTGGTCAATGAGGGTATCGAAAGTGTTCGGCTGGGGTTAAAAGGCATTCCATCCCTGGCTGAGGAATTGCAAATTGCCAGGGACCTCTATATCCTGGAGTACACCGGGGGGAAATTGCATATTCCCACCATCTCCACTGCCAAAGGGGTAAAATTACTGGCAGAGGCCAAAAAGAAAGGGCTTGACGTCAGCTGTAGCGTGGCCATCCACAACCTGTTCGCCACTGACACCACCCTGGAATCATTTGACAGCAACTTTAAAACCTTTCCCCCCCTGCGTACCGCGGCAGACACGAAGGCACTGATCAAGGGGGTCAGGGAAGGCGTGATCGATTATGTAACCACAGACCATACGCCGATCGACATAGAAGAGAAACGTGTGGAATTCGACAATGCCGCCTACGGGACCCTGGGCCTGGAAAGCGCGCTGGGGGCGCTGTTAAAACTGTTCGACCTGGATATGGCCATTGAATTATTAACTAAGGGAAGGGAACGCTTCGGCATCCCCCGGCCGGCCATCAGGGAAGGGGTGCCGGCCAACCTCAGCCTGTTCGATCCGGACCCGGAGTACACCTTCCGTGAAGAAAACATCCTGTCTACCTCCAAAAACAGCCTGTTTTTGGGCAGGGAATTAAAAGGCCAGGTGTATGGCAGCCTGGCCCGGAAAAAGGTATGCCTTAATCAATAAATCAAAAGTATGGATCAGCAGACTATTTCAGAAGGAAAGACCATGGCCGTCGTAAGCTATATTACCCTCATAGGGTTACTGATTGCCTTCCTGGTAAACAACGGGAAGAACAATGCCTTTACGGCCTATCACATCGGACAGTCGGTCCGGGTTTACCTCCTCGGGGTCGCCAACATCGTGCTCACCTATATTCTCCCGGTAACCCTGGGTTTTATTACGAATCTTATCGGCCTGGGGGTCCTGGTCCTGGCCGTACTCGGAATCGTGAACGCCGCGAATGGCAAAGCGGTACCCCTGCCCCTGATCGGAACCCTGGGGTAAGGGCGAAGCTATCGCAAATCAAAACGAACACCCATGAACGAGGCAAAAGAAGGGAAAACGACGGCCATAGTGGCCTATTTAACCATGGTTGGCGCGCTGATCGCTATTAGCATGAACCTGGAACCCAAACATCGGTTTGCACGGTTCCACACCCGACAGGCCTTCGGGTTGCACCTGCTATTTCTCGGGTTGTCGATCTTCCTGAGCGTATGGTTCAATATCTATGCCTGGTATGGCCTCTACATTGCCTACCTGGTATGCTGGTGCTATGGCTTCCTGGGAGCCCTTGCCAACAAGGAGCAGGCCGTACCTGTCCTGGGTCCCTATTTTCAAAAATGGTTTACTTTTATCCAATAATATGACGGTTGCCCCATTAACGTTGGAACACCTGCTCCGCCCTTCTTCCCTCAGGAAGGGAGCCCCCCCGGTATTGTTCATGTTCCATGGGTATGGCAGCAATGAAGAAGACCTGTTTTCCTTTGCCCCCGAACTCCCGGAACAACTCTGTGTGATCTCGGCCCGGGCGCCTTACCCCCTGCAGCCCTTTGGGTATGCCTGGTACACGATCAATTTTGAAGCACCATATGGCAAATGGAGTGATGTTCAACAGGCCAGGGAATCCAGGGATCTGATCCTGAAGTTTATACGGGAGGCCTGCGAGGCCTATTCCCTGGATGCGGACCGGGTGAGCCTGCTGGGGTTCAGCCAGGGGACAGTGCTGTGCTACGCCGTGGCCCTCTCCTACCCCGAACGGGTGAAAAATGTGCTTGCGCTCAGCGGCTATATTGATGAGAACGTTCTGGTACCCGATTATGCAAACAAGGACCACAGCTCCCTGAATATCTATGCTTCCCATGGGCAGATGGACATGGTAATCCCCCCGGAATGGGCCCAGAAAGCACCCCTCCTTCTGAAGAAACTGGGTATATCGCACCAATATGAGGAATTTCCGGCAGGCCACGGGGTTTCTCCCGCCAATTTCCGTTCCCTGCTACAATGGCTGCAGGGTAAGTTCTGAACAACCCGTAGCCTACTGGCTTCGGGTGTACAAGAGGTGGTCCAGCAGGGTAAAGTCCACACCCAAATCGTCTTTGAGTTCGTAGCGGAGAAAAAGCTCCCCCCAGAATTTGCCATCGGAAAAATCGGCGATGATCCAGCGGTGGTTCAGCACCTTTATTTTGTTAATCTTGAAATCATTTTCCATCCCCTCATAGGGTACCAGGGGATTATCCCCTTTCTTCTCGTTGGTCTCCAACAATTTATCGGAAATGTAACGCGATGGGTCTTTAAGATTCAGATGGTCGTAATACGCCAGGGCATCATCGTTGTTTTCAAGGGAAAAGTACTGCATGTCCAAAACTTTAAGCCGGGCGTCGCGCAGGGAGTCCTGCAGCTCGTGTACCTCTTTATCAAGGGCTGTCACCTGCGCGGATTGCTCCTTTAGCCGGTTTGCGCCGCTGACGTAGAGGTAGAGGGCGATCAGGGCCGCAAAAATGAACAGGTACAGGTATATTCTGCTTTTCATAAGAATGGGTTTTTGGTAAAACCGGTACGGATTTACAGGTTGAGGGTCAGATTGTCATAGGCCAGGTGCACGTGTTCGGGGAGCTCCTTTTCCACTTCGGCGTGAAAGCCCATGAGATGGCTTATATGGGTGAGATAAGCCCTTTCGGGTTGCACCTTTTCCACAAAGGAAAGCGCTTCCTCAAGATTGAAATGGGAATGGTGTGGCTCTTTTCTTAATGCATTAACTGATAATATTTTAACCCCCTTTATTTTATCTGTTTCTTTATCAGAAATTGATTTAATATCGGTCAGATAGGCAAAATTCTCCAGGCGGTAGCCAAAAACCTGCAGCCTGTTGTGAAACGCCTCCACGGGGATCGCCCTCAGGTCGCCAACAGCAAAGGGTTTGTCCTTGCTGACCAGGTTGACTTTTACGGCAGGGGCCCCGGGATACCGGTTATCGTCTACAAAGATATAGTCAAATCGCCTTCTCAGGGACGCCACAACCCGTTCATGGGCGTATATGGGAATGTCTCCCTGCCTGAAAAAAAAGGCCGGATATCATCTATCCCGGCTGTATGGTCTGCATGCTCGTGGGTGAAGAGGATGCCGTCCAGTCTGGAGACATTCTGGGCGAGCATCTGCTGCCTGAAATCCGGACCGCAATCAATCACAAAAGTGTAATTTTTCCAGGTGATCAAAACGGAGACCCGGAGGCGTTTGTCCCTGGGGTCCTTGCTCCGGCAGACGGGGTGGTTACTCCCAATTACAGGGATTCCCTGTGATGTGCCAGTACCCAAAAAAGTTATTTTCAACCCCTCGTCTATTTTAATCAAATTTATAACTTATTTATTTAATAAGGTTAGGTAATCTTAGTAACTTTGTTTACTTTAAAAGGAACATTGAGAGAGTATGGCTTCTGTTTTAAAGAAAGATTACGCGTTTGAAAACATCCCTTCGATCAAAGCCAAAACGCTCAGAATCAATTTAAACCCCGATATTTACGGAACCTTTGCCGAAATTGGGGCGGGCCAGGAGACTGCGAGACATTTTTTCAGGTCCGGAGGAGCGTCCGGGACCATTGCCAAGGCGATGAGTGCCTACGACAAAGCTTTCAGTGATGCCATCTACGGCGTTGAAGAAGACGGCCGTTACGTTACCCAGGAACGGTTGAAGCATATGCTGGCGCATGAGATGCTGCTCATGGAAAAACGCCTCAGCCGGAAAGAGCACCCGGAGCGCTTGTTTTTCAGTTACGCCAATACGGTGGCTACCATCGATTTCTCGAAGCGCTACAAAGGGCACGGCTGGGTTGGCATCCGCTTTCAGCTGGATCCCACCCAAAAGGAATACGACGAGATCGTCCTGCACATACGATTTAAGCAAAATGAAGCCCGGTTGCAACAGGAAACCCTGGGCATCGTCGGGGTGAACCTCATATATGGGGCTTTCTATAAATTCCACAAGCCCAGAAAACTCCTGAAATACCTCTATGACCATATCGATCAGGATACCCTTGAGATCGACATGGTCAATTTTTCTGGTCCCAACTTCAAAGGGGTAGACAACCGGCTGATGAGCCTGCAACTCATCCGCAACGATATGACGGATGCCGTGATGTTCGGGCCCGATGGCAATAACCTCCTGCCGGCTGCCATGCTTTACAAGAAGAATATCCTGGCACTGCGGGGTAGTTTCCGGCCCGTTACCAAGGTGAATATGGATATGTTCGAGAAATCGTACGAGATCTTTATCCGCGAACAAACCGTTGTGGAAGACAATACCATCGTAATCTTTGAAATTACGCTTTCCAACCTTAAAGCCTCAGGGGAGATCGATGAACGCGATTTTATGGACCGTGCGGAATTGCTATGCTCCCTGGGACACAGCGTAATGATCACCAAATTCCAGGAATACTACAAACTCGTTGAATATTTCAGCAATTATACCAAAGCCCGAATAGGCCTGACCATGGGTGTCAACAACCTCATCGACATCTTTGATGAAAAATATTACCGCCATCTCAGCGGCGGGATCCTGGAAGCGTTTGGCAAGTTGTTTTTCAAAGACCTCAAAGTGTACCTGTATCCCATGAAAAACAACGAAACAGGCCAGATCATGACCAGCAACAATATCAAAGTACATCCCCGTATGAAGGAATTGTACAAATTCTTCAAGTATAACGGAAAGGTGATGGATATTATCGACTACGATCCCGAGATCATGCATATCTTCTCCAGGGATGTGCTCAAAAGGATCACTACCGGGCAGGACGACTGGGAAGAAATGCTGCCCGAAGGGATCGCGGAGATCATCAAGAAGAAACGCTTGTTCATGGGCGATTTGAAAGGAGGAAGAGGAAGAAGTGGAACAGACCCCCAAATAATCTCCCGTAAAATCCCCAACTCCATTTCGGCCGGAGCTCAGACCGTCAGAAGCTGGGCAGCGTGGTTTCCTGTATCCACTTTATCAATGACGCGCTCCACCTGCCCTTTTTCATCGAGAAGGAAAGTGGTCCTGTGAATCCCGTCAAATTCACGGCCCATAAACTTCTTTTTGCCCCAAACACCGAACCCATCAATCAGCTGGTGTTCCGTATCGGCCAGCAGCGGGAAGGGAAGGTTGAATTTCTTTTTGAAATTCGACTGTTTTTTCTGGCTATCCTCACTAACCCCTAACAGTTCGTATCCTTTTTTCTTTAATTCGCTATAGTGGTCACGCAGGCTGCAAGCTTCGGCCGTGCACCCGGGTGTATTGGCCCTGGGGTAGAAGAAAACCACCAGCTTTTTGCCTTTGTAATCCAACAGCTTGTGCAGGTTCCCATCCTGGTCCTTTACGGCAAATTCCGGGGCCTTATCCCCCGCTTTCAGTGTATTCATAGTCAATTTTATTTATTTTCACATTTTGATCCTTTCCAAAAGTAACTAAAATGACCAAAGGCCGAAAAAGTTCGTTTCGTCATGGAAACCCTCGAAGAAATCTATCCCGCTGTGCCTGTTCCCCTTGAGCACAGGGACCCATACACCCTACTGATTGCGGTTTTGTTGTCGGCACAGAGTACGGACGTGCGGGTCAATCAAATTACCCCCCTGCTCTTCGCACGGGCAAGACAATCCCCGCGATATGGCGGGCCTGGAGGTGGAAGAGATCCGGGAGATCATTAAACCTGTCGGCCTATCCCCTACCAAATCGCGCGCCATCCATTCCCTTTCCAAAATCCTTATCGAATCATATGATGGAAAAGTGCCACGGGATATAGATCAATTGGAAACCCTGCCAGGGGTGGGTCACAAAACCGCCAGCGTGGTGGTGTCCCAGGCCTTCGGTATCCCCGCATTCCCAGTGGATACCCATATTCACAGGCTGATGTACCGCTGGGGCCTGTCTTCCAGTGAAAAAATGTAGTACAAACAGAACACGATGCCAAGCGGTTGTTCCCCGAGATCCGAGTGGAATACTTTGCATCTGAGGATCATCTGGTATGGAAGGGAGTACTGCCCTGCGAGGGGCTGGGACCTGGAAAAGGACCCCATCACCAAAAAAATTGGCCGCAAGGAGGTGCTGCAGGCTTATTGGAAAAATAAAAAGGCCCGCTAGTGCGGGCCATGTGTCTTTAGTTCATGTTGCTTTCAAATGAAAACTGCTCGAACTCCAGTATTTTCAGGGATCTGGAATAGTCGATCAGAAACTTGATGGCCTCAGGCCGAGCCTTTGCCAGTTTGCAAACACTACGTTCCTCGGAGTAAACTTTTTCCATATGAATTGATCTAGTTACGCTATGATAACGCAACTAAAATGGAAATATTGCTCTGAAGGATGGGGCAGTTTTTCAGTTGGTCAGGACGATGTTGTGTTTATCGATTATCTTCCTCAGGTTGATCAGGGCATAGCGCATTCTTCCCAGGGCCGTATTGATGCTTACGCCGGTATTTTCCGATATCTCCTTAAAGCTCATATCCTTGTAGATGCGCATAACCAGGACCTCCTTCTGATCATCGGGCAATTCTTCGATCAGCAGCTCCAGGTTGCTGTCATATCTGGTCTTTGATAATCTGTTTTTCCGCATTCAGTTTGTCATCGGAGATAACAGAAAAAATATTGAAATCATCACTTCCCTCAAACTTTGGCAATCTTTTGTTTTTTCTGAAAAAATCGATGATCAGGTTATGGGCAATCCGCATGACCCAAGGGAGGAATTTCCCTTCTTCGCTGTAATTACCTTTTTTCAGTGTCTTAATCACCTTTAATAAAGGTATCCTGGAAGATGTCCTCCGCAATGTCGCGGTCCATTACTTTGGAATAGATAAAGCTGGTAATTCGCTGGTTGTGCCTTTTGATTAGAATTTCAAGTGCCTTTTCATCCCCGCTGATGTAGTCCCGGACCAGCGTTGAGTCATTGATTTGTACATCCATATATCGTATTTTTTGGTTAAGTGGTGGCTTGTGGTTTGGTTCCTGAAAATTTGGTTATTCAAGCCTTAAGTCCCGGAATTACTTTCTCGCAATTCCATTTTAAAAGTAGATAAATGGGTAGGGGTGGTAAAAAGTATGTTGTCAAACCCGGCAATTTTGATGTGAAGACGGGGTTTTGCCATCCAATCACATAATAAATCCCGGAAAAATGAGTTGGAGGGGCCCCATAGACTGAACCAGAATGCGCAAGCCAGTTGAGGACACGGCACATGCCTATCGGGGCTATTTCGCCAATAGCCAGCCCGAAATTTAAAACAACGATTCTAGGAAGCGGGCCTGACTAATTGAGGTGGTTCTCGAAGTCTATGCCCCGGTGGTTAACGATTTTAAGGGATTTCGAAAAATCCGTCAGGAAGCGTATGGTTTCAGGCCGCGCCTTAACCAGCTTGCAACTTGTAACACAGGGGGGTAGTTTTCTTTCATACCTTGGCTTTGTTACACTAAGTAACGCCCTTGGTATGGAAACCCATGGTTTAACTCGACCTACGCCCGTTTAATTCGTTAAAACTATATTATTCTTTTCGATGATCTTCCGAAGGTTTATCAGGGCGTAGCGCATCCGGCCCAGGGCCGTATTGATGCTTACCCCGGTATTCTCGGAGATCTCCTTGAAGCTCATGTCCCGGTAGATCCTCATAACCAGCACTTCCTTCTGATCATCCGGAAGCTCATCAATCAGGAGGGTAAGATCAGTGTCGATCTGGTCTTTGATCAACTGTTTTTCGGCATTGAGCTGGTCGTCCCCTATAACGGAAAAGATGTTGAAATCCCCATTGCATTCAAACTTGGGAAGCCTTTTGTTTTTTCGAAAGTGGTCTATGATCAGGTTGTGCGCGATACGCATCATCCAGGGAAGGAATTTCCCCTCTTCACTGTAATTCCCTTTTTTCAGGGTTTTAATGACCTTGATAAAGGTATCCTGGAAAATATCCTCGGTAATGTCCCGGTCCAGGACTTTGGAGTAAATAAAACTGGAAAGGCGCTGATTGTGTTTGTTGATGAGCATTTCGAGCGCTTTCTCGTCTCCGCTCATATAATCCCTCACCAATATCGAATCCTCGATCTGTAGTCCCATACAAATTACTTTTTTGGTTACGTTTCATGGTCCTTTCAAGCTGAAAAGACCGATGGTATTTAGGTACTAATCAAAAAAGTAATGTTGTCTGTATAGGCGTATTATTATTGGATACGGTTTCAAATATAGAAAAAAAAGTCCCGCCGGAAAAAATGATTGTTGTGATTTGGCAGATTTGTGATGTGAACATAGCGTCATTAGCGATTAAGTGGAATCTGGCGTATCTTTGTAACCCTTAGTATAGTTTATGACCGCTCTCACCGACGTTAATCCCAGAAATAACATCATTATCAAAGGGGCTAAACTGCACAATCTGAAGGATATCGACGTGGTAATCCCCAGGAACAAACTGGTGGTAATCACCGGGCTTTCAGGTTCGGGAAAATCCAGTCTCGCCTTCGATACGCTCTATGCAGAAGGCCAGCGGCGCTATGTGGAAAGCCTTTCGTCCTATGCCAGGCAATTCCTCGGCAAGCTGGACAAGCCCAAAGTAGACTATATCAAGGGCATTGCCCCGGCTATTGCCATTGAGCAAAAAGTAAATTCAACAAACCCGCGGTCTACCGTGGGCACGTCCACGGAAATATACGATTACCTCAAGCTTTTGTTTGCCCGTATCGGAAAGACCATCTCCCCCGTATCCGGAAATGAGGTAAAGAAGCATACGGTGAGTGATGTGGTGGACCGTGTCAAATCCCTGCCCCCGGGTTCGCGCCTGTTGCTCCTGGCCCCTATCCGGGTACCGGCTGACCGCGATCCTTTCAAAACGGTGCAATTCATGTCCAAACAGGGCTACGCCCGCATAAAATACCAGGGAGAGGTATTGCGGATTGAAGATGCCCCGGAAAGCCTGGATAGGGAATTTTACCTGGTAGTAGACCGGATTATCGCCAAGGAGGATGAGGATTTCTTCAACCGCCTGGCAAATGCCGTGGATACGGCCTTTTTTGAAGGCAAGGGCGAATGCATCCTGGAAGCGATGGAATCCGGGAAGCAAACCACATTCAGCAACAAATTCGAACTGGATGGGATACAGTTCCTGGAACCCAATGTGCACCTCTTTAGTTTCAATAATCCTTATGGGGCCTGCCCGGAATGTGAAGGGTACGGCGACGTTATCGGGATAGACGAAGACCTCGTCATCCCCAATGCCGCCCTCTCCGTTTACGAAAATGCGGTATTCCCCTGGCGGGGCGAAAGCATGAGCTGGTACAGGGATCAACTGGTCAACAATGCCTACAAGTTTGATTTTCCCATCCACAAGCCCTGGTATGAACTGACGGAAGCCCAGAAAGACCTGGTATGGCAGGGGAACCAGTATTTCACCGGGATCAATGCCTTTTTCAAGCACCTGGAAGAAAAAAGCTATAAGATACAGAACAGGGTCATGCTTTCCCGCTACAGGGGGAAAACCCGTTGCCAGCGTTGCAAGGGGAAACGCCTGAGGAAAGAAGCCAACTACGTGATGGTCGGCGAAACAACCATTTCCGAGATGGTGGGATGGCCGATCACCCGTCTGATAAAATTTTTCGGACAGCTATCCCTCAATGAACACGACCAGCATATCGCCAGGCGCCTGCTGAAGGAAATCAATACACGGCTTGGTTTCCTGGATAAAGTAGGCCTTGGATACCTGACCCTAAACCGGAAATCGAATACCCTGTCCGGGGGGGAAAGCCAGCGCATCAACCTGGCTACTTCCCTTGGCAGTAGCCTGGTAGGCTCCATGTATATCCTGGACGAGCCCAGCATTGGCCTCCACCCCAAGGACACCGAAAACCTGATCGAGGTTTTGCGATCGCTCAGGGACCTCGGGAACACAGTGATCGTGGTGGAACACGATGAAGACATCATGAGGGCGGCCGATGAGGTAATCGATATCGGGCCCGAAGCGGGGACCCATGGAGGCGAGGTGGTCGCCCATGGCAAAATGGAACATATCCTGGCCGCCGACTCCCTGACAGCCCGCTATCTGAATGGCAGCATGGGCATCGCCCTCCCAGCCAAAAGGCGCAACTCGGATAATTTTATTGAGATCCGGGGCGCCCGGGAACACAACCTCAAAAACATCGATGTCCGGTTCCCTCTGAATATGCTAACGGTCGTAACAGGCGTATCAGGCAGCGGCAAGAGTACCCTGGTAAGGCGACTCCTCTATCCGGCCATCCTCAAGGAAATAGGAGGATATGGTGAAAAATCCGGGCAGTTCAATTCAATAGAAGGCCGGTATTCGGAGATCAAAACCGTCGAATTTGTAGACCAGAACCCCATCGGGCGATCTTCCAGGTCCAATCCCGTGACCTACCTGAAGGCCTGGGACGAGATCAGGGCCCTTTTCGCATCTCAAAGGCTGAGTAAGATCAGGGGGTATAAAGCCAAGCATTTTTCCTTCAATGTGGATGGAGGGCGTTGCGAGAAGTGCAAAGGAGAAGGAGAGATCACGGTAGAAATGCAATTTATGGCCGATGTCCACCTGGAATGTGATGCTTGCGGCGGCAAACGCTTTAAGAAAGATGTGCTGGAAGTAACCTTTGAGGGTTCCAATATCGATGATGTCCTGAACATGACCATTGACGATGCCATCGCCTTCTTCGGCGGGCATAAGGAACCTAAAATAGTTGCGAAACTCCGCCCGCTGCAGGAAGTAGGATTGGGCTATGTAACCCTTGGGCAATCTTCTTCCACCCTTTCCGGGGGCGAAGCCCAGCGAATCAAGCTCGCATCCTTCCTGGTGAAGGGTACCAGCCGGGACAAGGCGCTTTTCATCTTCGACGAGCCTACCACCGGCTTGCATTTTCACGACATACAGAAATTGCTAGCCTCTTTCGAAGCCCTGCTAAAACGCGGGCATTCCGTGGTGGTCATCGAACATAACATCGAACTGATCAAATGTGCCGACCACATCATTGACCTGGGGCCGGAAGGAGGTGAAAAGGGCGGGTACCTGGTGGCCCAGGGTACACCCGAAGAAGTTGCCACCCATCCGGAATCGGTCACGGCAAAATACCTCAGGGACAAATTAAAACAGCCCATGCCTTAAAGGGATCCGGAGGATATTCCTGCTTTTTCAATAGACCATTTACTCCTATCCAGGACCTGGCATTCCTAAGCGCGCCATTTGCAACTATGTTTATAATTCATTGTATTACAGGGTTTTATAATTGGCTAAAAGAGTTTGGCACACTGTTTGTTTTATAGTAGTCGAATGTAAATAGTTGCATTCGGGAACTTAAAACCTTATCTTATGAAAACGTTAGTCTCCATCCTGTCGGCTCTTGTGCTGGGTACTTCGATGACCCGGGCCGCTGCCACGGACCTCACGCCTGAAGCAAGCAGCGCGGTCCAGTATGGAAACCCCTTTATTTTTGAAGAAAGCGGGATCACTTTTTCCGTTTACCCGGATGGTGAGTTCGACTTTTATTTGAACGACCGGGTTAACGTGGGGGCCGACGTCCGTATAGGGAATGCGGCTATTACCTTCAACTCGGGTTACAACTACGATCCATATGTGCAATACGACGATTATGGTGCGGTAATACAGATTGAAAACATCCCCATATATTATGATTATTACGGGCGGGTGAATCAGATCGGCGATATCCCCATCTACTACAGGAACGGACGGGTTCACAGGATTGGTGGCCTCTATGCATATTACAATTCCTATGGGGCGTTCACCCATTGTACCGGCTATGTAAACCTGTACAACCGGCATTACGTCTACAGGCCCTATTACCGCTATTTCGCACGACCGGCCGTAGGTTTCTGCCTGGTATTCAACCACCCCTACAGGAGGTACTACCGCCCGGCACGCTATACCTACTACCATCCGTATGCCCATAATTACAGGAAGTCCTACGCAAGGGTGGGCCATTCGTACACCTACAAGTCCAGCCCGGAACGGGATCGGATCTACCGAAATGACAAGCGGGTAGCAGTGCGTGAACCAGCTGTCCGAAGCAACCGGAATACGCCCGTCAGGAAAGAGGCCGTGTACGCCAACCGGCGCTCAACTGCCTCGAACTCTGGCACGCCTGGTCGCGCCAAGGGGCAGAGGAGGTCCTATTCCAACGACAAGGCACAGCGTACCCCAACGCAAAGGCGGAGTGCAGTAGGCAGCAGGACCATAGAACGAAAAAGTGCTGCCAGGACGTCCGCTCCTAAAGCAGTGAGCAGGGAACGTAGTGTTACCCAGCGTACTGCAAGCAGTAACAGGGGAGACAGCAAGGTTACGCGAACGACTACCAGGGTCAGCCACAGTTCTTCCCCGGCCCGTACCCAGCGAAGCGCCACCAGCAGGACCGTCGTGAAACGGGAAACCAGATCAGCCCCTAAGCGGTCCGCCGCTACAAGCCGGTCTGCAAAAGATAGAAGCGCCTCCAGGCGAAGTCATTAAAGATAGTTTTTAGGTTGGTTAGTTGTTGAGCCCCGCCGCGGATCCGTCCCGGCGGGGTTTTTCAATGGATACCGTTCTCAATACGGATCGTATTACCTGATTTCTCAGCGTTTATTCCCCTTTTTAAAAATTGAATTGAGCAATTCGCTGACGTCTTCCGAAATCCGGAAACGGTAAAGTACGGCCAGGTAGATAGTAACCAGCAGGATGCTCCTAAGCAGGATGCCGGCAATTGGGTAGCCCGGAATTCGCATAAAGTGGAAAATACCCCATAATGCAAGCAACAGGGCTGTTAAACGGGCACTGTTGGCGGTAAATGGATGCAGCCCGAATTTCTTCCATACATAGTAAAGTTTAATGCTGTCGTATATGCCTATGGCAAGCAGACTGGCCAGGGCGGCCCCGATGATGCCCATAAGCGGGATGAGCCAGAGGTTAAAGAGGATGATCATCATGGCCAGGCCAAATCCCATCACAAGTACCTCCCGGTAGTATTCGGAATTGTACAGGATAGCGCTGTTAATGCCCGATATGGCATCGTAAACCCGGATAAGCCCTATGATCAATACCACCAGGAACCCCCCGCGGTAGGCCTCCGGCAAGAAGAGGTACAGATCGTCCAGGTTTATAAGAATCAGCAGGAAGATCAGCCCCGAAACCAGATACAGGGTCAGCGAACTTTTTTGGTAGAGCCGCTTTAATGCCGTCCTGTCGTTGCGATTCATAATTTCAGCCGTAAGCGGATAGGTTACCTGGTGCATGGAACGGAACGGAACAGCGATCACCGTGGCGATAAATACCGCCACGCTATAATAGGCAACATTTTCGATGGCAATAAACTGGTTGATCATAAACCGGTCCAATTCGAGCAGAAGTACGGAAGCCGACCCTCCAAAAATGATCAGGAAGCTGTAATTAATGATGGTCCTGGTATTTGCGGGCCATTGAAGTCGCCACTCCGGGGCCCGCAACCGGAAGGCATAAGCCAGCATCAGGAGCATCCGGAGCAAATAAAGCGCAACCAGGGCATTCAGGAAATCCGTTACCGATAGGTAGTGGAAAAATACCCCGAACAATAACAGGCTCACTCCCCCCCGAACGAAAACTTCCTTCATAAAATTCCCGTACACCGTCTTCATCTGCACTTTAGACCAGGAAAAGAAAACCTCGAAATAAGCCATGGCCAGCCCAATCAGGAATATATGCCAGACATAGTCCCTTACGATGGCGTTCCTGTGTGCCAGGAAACGCCCGATAAGGTCGTCGGCAAGATAGCTTAGCAAGCCGAGGGGCAGGATGATAAGTATCGGCAGCAACAGCATCAGGCTGAGGAAACCACTGGCCGATTGCCTGTCTTTAAAACTGCTGAAATATTTGATCATGGTATTGGGGACACCAAACGCCAGCAGGGGCGTAAGGATTGCCGAAGTGGACAGGATAACACCCACCAGCCCGTAATATTCCGGGCTCAGGAACCTCGCATACAGGAAAAGCGCATTCAGCCCCCCGATCGCGAACCCCAGGTAGGTGACCACTGTATTGCTCAATGATTGCCTGAAAACTATTCCCATGCCAGTTCCTTTGCCAGTTGTCGGGTGATAGCCCTCCTGCCATACTTTTCAATTCCCCTGGAAGCTGTTTTCAGCCCACCCTTGCCGTATAATTCGAACCACTCCAGCAACTGCTTCCTGATCCCTGCTCCGGAATCGTAGTCAAATACCGATCCTGCGCCTGTTTCCCGGATGATGGCCCCCGCCTCCCAGGACCCGGGCCCCACGGCCAGCACGGGCCTCTGTGCCGCCAGATATTCGAACAATTTTCCCGGGAGGATGCCTTCGGTTTCCACCGAGTCGGTTTCAATCAACAGAAGTACCTGGCTCTGCCTTTGAAGTTGTACCGTTTCGTCGTGCGTCTGGTACTCCATTTCTTCCAGGAAAGGCAGTAATCCGTGCCGGGCCATACTTGCCTGCACTTCATGACTCACCACCCCTGCCAGCCGCAGGCGAAAAGCTTTCCGGAACAGCTCATTTTCAGCCACCAATTCCTGCAAGGCACGCCAAAGGGCCTCCGGGTTACGCCCGCTCAGGAGGGATCCGGTATGAGTAATGGTAAACGCATCATCGAGTACTGCGGGCTGGCCGGAATAGGCCGATTCTTCATATCCGTTGGTCACCACCGCGACCGGGCGCGAAGTAATCGATTCAAACTCCCGTTTGGTGGTCCTGCTGGTCACCAGGACTTTATCGGCCCCCTTAAGTACGGCTGCCTCCAGTTCCTTGTGTTTTCTACGTGCCACAGGGCTCAGTTTCAGCTTGTCATGATACCCAATCGAAGTCCATGGGTCCCTGAAATCGGCAACCCAGTTGATCCCACTGCGCTCTTTCAGGCGCAGGCCGATCAGATGCATACTATGGGGGGGGCCGGTGGTGACCAGGGTGTCGATCTCTTCGGAAGCGATCTTTTCCTCCAGGAACCTGACGGAAGGTTTCACCCATAAAACCCGGGCATCGGGAATAAAAAAGTTTCCCCGTATCCATAATAGCAGGCTTTCCATCCAGCCAGGCTTTGATTCGGAGATGATCCCCGAACTGATGCGTTCCGCCTTTTTTTTAAACAAGCCCCTCGCCCACTGCAGGGGTTCCGATATGTTGTGCTTGTAGATAGTTATATCAGAGGGTACCTCCCGGATCATGGTTGCGTCTAAAAGAGGATATTTCGCATTGGCCGGAACATAGAGCACAGGGGTGATCCCAAATTCTTCAAGGTAGGTAACGAATTTAAGCCAGCGCTGTACCCCGGGACCTCCGGCCGGCGGCCAGTAATAGGTAATCACCAGCACTTTCTTCATGCTTCATCCTCCTTAGGGGTCCGTGGCCTGAGCTTATAAACTGTTCCGGCCAGCACCAGGAGTGCCAGCAGGATGCTGCTCGCCAGGCTGATCCTTCCGGCGGAGGTTATTACTTCCGGTTCAAAGATAAATTCAATCCGGTGTTCACCAGCCGGAACCGGTAAAGCCCGCAACACATAATCGACCCTGAAATGGGGCACGGCTTTCCCGTCTATAAAGGCCTGCCATCCGTTTGGGTAGTACATTTCAGAAAAAACGGCCATCCCTGGATGGGCATTGCGCGACCTGTAGGTCAGATGATTGGGTTTATACTTGCTAAGCACAATCCGGGCCGTGGAGTCTACTTCAAAGTGTTGCGCCTGTTGTCCGGGGAAATCCGCGGTATTTACAACAGCCCTCAACTTCGTTTTCAGGCTGTCCAGCGCCATGATCTCCCGGTCTGCATCAGCTACCGGGATAAGTCCCTCCACAAACCAGGCATTGCCGTTGGCATCCGGGTTTTTTGCGGCATAATTCTTCCCTTCTTCATCCTGTTGCACTACATACTTGACATTCAGCATGTTGAGTGCTTCGACGTTATTTTTGTAAATCTGATAGTCGAACAGATCCTGGATCCCAGCCGGTTTGGCCGCATGGTAGCCGCCAATGGACTGGTGAAAATAGGAAGTCCGCGCTCCGTTCAGGCCCTCTCCCGGATCATAGACTCTGAAATTACTGCTATCCTTCAGAATTTCCTTGTCCATGGCGGTGGCCGTGAAGGGGGCCGTCATTTGCCGTTGTCGCACGAAGTCGCCCGAATTCACATAGCGCTGATCCACCCCCACCAGATCCATTACAATCAGCAGCCCCAGGATCAGGAGGAACAGATTCCTGCCCAGGCGTTGTTTCAGGTACAACCACAGGGCAAGGGCTGCCAACGGCCACATATATAAGGGAACGGATGGTATCCTGGATATAAATCGCCTCCCGGTCCCGGCGGATCATGGTCATCACCTCATCCCCGAAATATTGTTGGTAAGTTGGGTCGCTTAATCCCCTGAAATCAAAGAATCCCTTGGCCAGGAAGAGCAGGGCCCCCAGCCCGGCCACGAGTATCAGGCTGAATTTTAGCGCCCTGAACTTTTCGGCTGCAGGCCGATCGGCTTTAAGGCATTCCCGTACGGCCAATATCGCGACAATAGGGGCGCACAGTTCCAAGATGACCTGGATGGAGGAAACCGCGCGGAATTTGTCATAAAGCGGGAAGTAATCGATCATAAAATCAGTCAGCAACCCGAAATTTTTACCCCAGGAAAGCAGCAGGGATAAGAGGGCGCCTCCCAGCAACCACCATTTGTGCGTGCCTTTGAAAAGAAATATCCCCAGGATAAACAGAAAAACTACGATGGCGCCCACATAGGCAGGAGCGGCAACCGAAGGCTGTTTCCCCCAATATAAAGGAAGCCCGTGTGCAAATTCAAGGGCACGGGCCCGGGGAAGCCCCTGTTCGGTGAGATAGGTGTAGGTCTTGGAATCGGTTCCCAGGTCTTCACTGTTCGAACCTCCGAAAAGGCGCGGAACAAAAATATCCAGGGATTCCACAATGCCGTAGCTGTATTGCGTGATATATTCCCTGTCCAGTCCCCCGGTGGCGGCACGGGGTGACCCATCCGGTTCTACGGTTAATTCGCTTTTCCCCCGGGTACTCCAGTCAGCGTATTCTTTTGTGGCCATAATGGAAGTGGCATTCACCCCTACCCCCAGCACAACCGCCAACAGCAGCAGCCCTACGGACGCGAAAAAGTGCCTGAGTTGTTTTCTGCGAATAGCCCGGACCAGGTAGGCTATCCCCAGGATAAGGACCAGCAGCATGAAATAATAGGTCATCTGGTAGTGGTTTGCCTGCACTTCGAGGGCCATAGCCACCGCGGTGAGGCAGAAACCCCAGATATATCGCTTTCTGAAGGTGAGCAAAATCCCCCCCAACAGCATCGGCAAATATGCGATGGCGTGGGCTTTGGCATTATGGCCCACCCCCAGGATGATGATCAGGTAGGTAGAGAAGCCAAAGGCAAGGGCGCCTACTGCGGCCAGGCGGAAATCCACTTTCAGGCAACACAGCAGGATATAGAACCCCAGGAAATACAGGAAAAGGTAGTCGGCAGGGCGGGGCAGGAACCGCAGGGCCCTGTCCAGTTGTTTTACATAGTCATGTGGGTAATGGGCGCCCAACTGGTAGGTAGGCATCCCGCCGAAAGCACTGTTGGTCCAATAAGGTTCTGCATGGTTCTCTTCCCGGAAATCGGATTGTTCCCTGGCCATTCCGGTGTACTGTACAATGTCTGACTGGTATATCGTCTTCCCCTGCAGTACCGGGTAGAAATAGGCCAGTGCAGCAAGAAGGAAGAAAACGAGTACAAAAAAATGGGCAAATAACGCTTTGATGCCGGTCTTCATAGGTTGGTTATGGGTGCGGACTACTCAATTTCTTCAAATTCTATATATTCTCCAATTTCTTCCGAGTCCTTTTTATTTGTTTTGCCTTTCTTTTCCACTATTACTTCCCCCACCTGGGTTTCTTCCTGCCCTGCCTTAGGTCCTTGCCAGCCGTAGGCATCCCTGAAATGTGCCTCCGCTTTCCTGGCGGCATATCCGAAAAGTTTTGGCGCCAGCCAGCGAGAGAGCAGCCTCAGAATATAGTAGGCCACAAGGATGAACAGCAATGTTCTCAATAACCCCATAATGTTTGCTGTATTTATATCAAAAGTACAATTCCAACGTTGTATAAGCAGAACAAAAGTCATAAAATAATAATAAAAATCCCCTCGGAAGTCAACAACAACAGCATGAATCGCCTATTTGGAAGCCTCCTGTTAGCCTTATTTCTTTACCCGGTCTCGGTGCGTCCGCAATACACGGATGTGATCAATTCCAACCGCCCCGGACAGTCAGTTAGCGCCTATGCCCTGGGCAAGAACGTTATCCAACTGGAGGCCGGAATATCCTACGAGCAGAGAGACCACGCCAGGTTGTCAAGGGAGTCCGATATCTTCGGGGCCAGCCTTTCCCTACGATACGGCCTGTTGCTTGAAAACCTGGAAATCAATTACGAAGGGACCTACGAGAACCAGGACATTACCTTTACGGCCCTGGGTATCAACGATTCACGGACTGATTTTTCCCGTAGCCGGCTCGGCTTAAAATACCTGATTTTTGACCCATACAAAGACCCGGAACGCAATAAACCCAATTTATACAGCTGGCGCGCGAACAACCTCTTCCAGTTTCGCAACCTCATCCCCGCGGTTTCGGTTTATGCAGGGGCCAATTTTGTACTCGGGGACAATCCGTTTTACCCGGAAGACCCCACGGTATCCCCCCGCGCCATGATCGCTACCCAAAGCAAGCTCACGCCCAGGATGGTTCTCATTACCAATATCGCCTATGACCGCATAGGCACGGATTTTCCGGAATGGAGCTATGTGGTATCCATACAGCATGCCTTCAGGAACCCGAAGTGGAGTGTCTTTCTGGAAAATGAAGGCATTCACAGCGACCGATATTCGGATGTGTTGTTGCGCAGCGGGCTGGCCCACCTGTTCAACAAGAATTTTCAGGCTGATGTACAACTGGGCGCCAACTTTAAAAGCACCCCTACCCGAATCTTCGGAACCCTGGGGTGCTCCTACCGCCTCGATTACCATAAAGACGTTCCAATATCCACGGACAGCGGTAAAAATATCAAACGGAACAGCATGAAGAAGAAGAAAACTAAAAAACGGAAATCCCGCAAGAAGGGCAAGGGCGCGGAAGACGTTATCCTGGATCCGCCGCGATAGGGATTCAGAACTTTCCATTTGAAAACCGCAGGCCGGGACGGTATGCTTTGCCTGGTAACCACATTTTCATTAGGGCTTTTTAACCCCTGTTGTTTTTACTGTAGGCAAATATTCCTATTATTGGGCCAAGATTTAAATGATATGGTAACCATCAAAGAAGCCAAAACCCGGGCAGACCTGAAAAAGTTTGTCACCTTCCCATTCAGCCTTTACAGGGATTCGCCATACTGGGTCCCCCCTATTATCAAAGAGGAACTCGCTTCCTTTGATAGTACCAAGAATCCGGTGTTCAAGGATGCGGATGCCTGGTTCTTCCTCGCCTGGCGGGACGGGAAGGTGGTAGGTCGTGTAGCCGCCATCATCAACTGGATTGAAGTGAAGCAGCAGAAACTGCCCAAAATGCGGTTTGGCTGGTTTGATTTCCTGGACGAGCAGGCGATCTCCGAAGCCCTGCTCGCGAAAGTGGAGGAAATCGGGAGGAAATACAAGCTGGAGTATATAGAAGGCCCTGTGGGATTTTCCAATTTGGATAAGGTTGGGGTACTCACCGAGGGGTTCGATTCCATAGGGACTATGATCACCTGGTACAACCACCCATATTATGCCCGGCATTATGAAGCCTGGGGGATGCAAAAGGAAAAGGAATACATGGAAAACCGGTTTCCCGCTAAAAATGCCGACCCCAAATTATTTGCCGACATACAGCTCCTCATAAAAAAGCGCTACGGGCTGCGAGCTTTGAATTTTACCAGGACCCGGGACATCATGCCCTGGGTAGACAAAATGTTCAACCTGTTCAATGAGACCTATTCGGCATTGTCTTCTTTCGTGCCCATCAGCCCGGTGCAGAAAGAGTATTTCAAGAAGAAATATATCCCGTTCATCAATCCGGAATATATCAAGTTTGTAGTGGACAAAGACGATAAGCTGATCGCATTTGCCATTGTGATGCCCTCGTTTTCAAGGGCCCTTCAAAAAGCCCGGGGAAAATTGTTCCCGTTCGGCTTCTACCATCTCCTGCAGGCCAGGAAACACAGCAAAGACGCCATCTTTTACCTGATCGGGATCCATCCCGAATTCCAGAACAAGGGAATTACTTCCGTCATTTTTAACGAATATTACCTGACTTTTAAAGAAAAGGGTATTGAAAACTGCATCCGTACCCCCGAATTGGAAGAGAATGTGGCCATCAGGCAGATGTGGAAGCATTTCGACCCGGAGATCTACAAACGACGCAGGACCTACCGTAAGGCACTTTAGGAAAATTTATTGGAAATTACCTGTCCTTCTCTGGCAGGTTTATTCGCCCATAGCTGAGGCAACCGCTGCCGACAGGCGTTTATACGTCCCGTTTTCCAGGCGTTCACGAATGGCGGAGAAGGCATCCAGGGTTTCGAGGATATCTTCCATGGTATGGGTTGCCGTGGGGATCATTCGGAGCAGGATGAGGCCTTTGGGGATCACCGGATAGACCACGATGGAGCAGAAAATGCCGTAGTTCTCCCTCAGGTCTTTTACGAGGGCCATGGCTTCCGGGATGCTTCCGTTCAAATATACGGGGGTGACACAGCTGGTGGTGGTGCCAATGTCGAAACCCCGTTCTTTCAGGCCGTTTTGCAGCGCGTTCACGTTCTCCCACAATTTGGCTTTGAGTTCCGGCTTGGTACGCAGCATATCGAGGCGTTTAAGGGCTCCTTTCACATAGATCATCGGGAGGGACTTTGCGAACATCTGGGACCGCAGGTTGTACTTTAAATAGTCAATGATCTCCTTGTCCGCCGCCAGGAATGCCCCTATTCCTGCCATAGATTTAGCGAAGGTGGCAAAATAGACATCGATCCCCTGTTGTACGCCCTGTTCCTCGCCGGTACCGGCCCCGGTCTTCCCGAGGGTGCCAAAGCCGTGGGCATCATCCACCAGAAGGCGGAAATTGTATTTTTTCTTGAGGGCTATGATTTCCCTGAGCTTTCCCTGTTCGCCACGCATGCCAAAAACACCTTCCGAGATAACCAGGATCCCACCCCCGGTTTGTTCGGCCATTTTGGTGGCTCGCTCGAGGTTCTTTTCGAGGCTCTCAATATCGTTGTGTTTGAAGGTAAACCGCTTTCCCATATGGAGACGCACCCCGTCTATAATACAGGCGTGTGAATCCACGTCGTATACAATGATGTCGTCCTTGGCTACCAGGGCATCTATGGCCGACATAATCCCCTGGTACCCGAAGTTGAGGAGATATGCCGCCTGCTTGCCGACAAAATCGGCCAATTCCCGTTCCAGCTCTTCATGCACATCGGTGTGGCCGCTCATCATCCGTGCGCCCATCGGATAGGCCGCTCCATATTCCAGGGCGGCATCGCCATCTACCTTCTTTATCTCCGGAAGGTTCGCCAGGCCCAGGTAGTCATTAATGCTCCAGGTGATCACGTCTTTTCCCCTGAATTTCATTCGGTTTGAAATGGGACCTTCCAGTTTTGGGAATACAAAATAGCCTTCCGCCTGAGAAGCCCATTTTCCTAGTGGACCTTTGTTCTCAACGATCCTATCGAATAAATCTTTCATGTAGTGTAGCTTGGTTCTGTACTGATATCATCCCGGAACAAGCAGCCTTCGGGTGTTCCGCAATGGGTTCTGTCGAGGCGATAAAAGTATGGAATTTTAACAAGGAATCATAAAAATTTAGGGGGCAATAAAAAAGCAATGGAGAGGCCGTTTCTCCATTTTGCAATGCCGTTAAACCCTTTGATTATTACTTGACAACCTGGATCTGCTGTGCTTCCTCTTCGTGCTTGCTGTCGAAGAATCCCTGCTCGTTCATCCACTGGTCGCTGTAGACCTTACTCATGTAGCGGGAGCCGTGGTCTGGGAAGATAATGACCACATTACTGTTTTTGTCGAATTCCTTCTCGGCATCCAGTTGTTTAACGGCCTGAATGGCCGCCCCGCTGGTATAGCCTACAAACAGGCCTTCATTTTTGGAAATCTCCCGGGTCATATGGGCGCTTTCCTCGTCGGTAACCTTAATGAACTTATCGATCACGGAAAAATCCGTTGCATCCGGGATCAGGTTCTTGCCCAGGCCCTCAATGCGGTAGGGATAAATCTCTTCCGTATCAAATTCACCGGTTTCATGGTATTTCTTGAGGACGGAACCATAGGCATCAACCCCGATGATCTTAATATCCGGATTTTGCTCCTTAAGGAAGCGGGCGGTTCCGGAAATGGTCCCCCCCGTGCCGCTGCATGCTATCAGATGCGTAATCTGGCCCCCGGTTTGTTCCCAGATCTCCGGGCCTGTACTCTTATAATGGGCTTCCATATTCAGGGCGTTGAAATACTGATTGATATAGATAGAACCCTTGGTCTCCTCGTGTAAACGACGGGCTACCTGGTAATATGAACGCGGATCGTCTGCACTTACATGGGCAGGGCAAACGTATACCTTGGCCCCCATGGATCGCAGCATATCGATCTTGTCTCTGGAGGATTTGGAGCTAACAGCAAGGACACAGTCGTACCCTTTCACAATGCTCACCATGGCAATACTGAACCCGGTGTTGCCCGAGGTGGTTTCAATGATAGTGCTGCCGGGCGTAAGAATTCCTTTCCGTTCCGCTTCCTGAATAATATAGGTGGCAATGCGGTCTTTGGATGAATGGCCCGGGTTGAAAGCTTCTACCTTGGCATAAAAATTACCGGTAAATGGGGCTGTGATTTTGTTTAACTTGATGAGTGGGGTATTCCCTATGAGATCCAGGACGCTGTTGCAAGCTCGTATCTGCTGTTTCATAAAGTAAGGTTAGCTCTGCGTTACCAAAAAAGAAACGCCTAGTCCGGGACAAAAGTACTATTTTTTTTGGATTATCGAATTTTCCCTTCCAAATCCAACAAAAAAGCATATTCCTTGGCAGTTTCCTTCAAGGCTTCAAAACGGCCGGAAGCCCCGCCATGACCGGCATCCATATTGGTATCCAGAAAGAGCAGGTTGGTGTCGGTCTTGTAGGCGCGCAGTTTAGCCACCCATTTGGCAGGTTCCCAATATTGCACCTGTGAATCGTGTAACCCGGTAGTTACCAGAAGGTTGGGATAGGCTTGGTGTTTTACGTTGTCATAAGGCGAATAGGCCTTCATATAACGATAAAAGATTTCGTCATTGGGATTCCCCCACTCATCGTACTCGCCCGTTGTCAGGGGGATGGATTCGTCCAGCATGGTGGTGATCACATCGACAAAAGGTACCGCCGCGATCACCCCGTTGTACAATTGTGGCGCCTCATTCAGGACCACGCCCATCAGCAGGCCTCCTGCAGACCCCCCATAGGCATACAAATGGCCCGGGCTGGTATACTTCTGTTCGATCAGGTAACGGGAACAATCAATATAGTCATTGAACGTATTCATTTTCCTGAGCAGCTTCCCATTTTCATACCACTCCCTGCCGAGGTATTCGCCACCCCTTATATGGGCGATGGCATAGGCGAATCCCCGGTCGAGCAGGCTAAGCCTGACCGTTGAGAAATACGGGTCGAGTGTTGCGCCGTACGATCCGTAGGCATGCAGGAAAAGGGGGGTTTCCGGACTGAGCCTGGTATCCTTGTGATAGACCAGGGACATAGGGATACGCACCCCGTCCCGGGCCGTGGCCCATATACGGCGCGACCGGTAATTCCGCTTGTCGAATTTCCCTCCCAACACCTCCTGTTCTTTTTTTACTTCTGATTGCCGTGTGGCCATATCCAGGTCGATGACGGCATATGGCGAGGTCATGGAATTGTAGACGTACCGGAGGGTGTCCGTTTCAAATTCAGGGTTGACATAGGGATAGGCCACATAGGTCTCGCTTTCGAAGGGCAGATAATAACTCTCCCCGTTATCCCAGCGGGTTACTTTAATGCGGGTAAGGCCATTGTCCCTTTCGGAGAGGACATAGAAATTCTTAAATATTTCGATATCCTCCAGCAATATATGATCCCTGTGTGGGACGAAGTCTTTCCATTCGGTGGCAGCAGTACGGCCTTCTCTGGCGATCATGACCTTGAAATTGGTGGCTTTATCCTTGTTCGTCAGGATGTAGAAATGGTTCCCGTAATGGTAAATGGAGTATTCCAGGCCACGTTCCCTGGGCGAAAACAGCTCGAATTCTCCCCCCGGGGTATCGGCCTTCAGCAGCCTGTATTCGGAAGTCAGCGTACTCACCGAGCCAATGATGATATATTTTTTTGATTTGGACTTGGTCACATAGGTATAAAAAGTCTCGTCTTCTTCCTGGTAGACCAGTTCATCCGCCTCCACAGGTGTGCCCAAAACATGCCGGTATACCCGGTCCGAACGCAATGTCACCGGGTCCTTTTTGGTGTAAAACAGGGTTTTGCTGTCGTTGGCCCAGACGGAACTCCCGGTGGTATGGTCTATTTTATCCTTAAAAAGTGCCCCGGTTTGCAGATCCTTCACCTGAATATAGTACTGCCTCCTGGAAACGGTATCGATGCCAAAGGCAGCCAGGCGGTTATCCGGGCTTAGCGAAAGGCCTTTCAGGTCGAAATATTCCTGTCCTTCAGCCATTTCATTGCAATTGAAAAGCAATTCTTCCGGGGCCTCCAAAGACTCCTTCTTTCTTGAATAGATGGGATATTCCAGGCCTTTTTCATAGCGGGTGATGTACCAGTAGCCGTTTTGCTTATAGGGCACCGAGGCATCATCTTCCTTGATACGGCCTTTCATTTCGGCAAAAAGCTGTTCACGAAACTCCGAGGTATGGGCTGTTAATGCCTGGTAATATTCATTTTCCTTCCTTAAATAATCCAGGACGGCTTCATTTTCGCTCTCCCGCAGCCAATAGTAATCATCGGTCCGCACATCGCCGTGTATTTCAAGTTTCCTGGGATGTTTTTCGGCAATAGGGGCTTGTAGGGCAATCATAGAACTGTTTTGATTCTGACAGGCGGCTGCAAAAATACCACTTATTAGGAAAACGCCTGCCCAATCTTTGATCCTGGTATGCATGCGGTCGGTTATTTGGGTGACAATTTAGTATTTTTGATACAGAAATAATTTCTAAAAATTCCGAATATGTTTGGAGACCTGATGGGCATGATGGGCAAATTGAAAGATACCCAGGAAAAAATCAAAGCCACCCGTGAAAGATTGCATACCGTACTAATTGAGGAAAAGTCCCCAGATGATAAATTGCGCGTGACCATAACAGCTAACAGGACCATCAAGGATATCGAAATAGATGAAACGCTCCTGGCGGACCGCGAACAACTGGAGGACACCCTGGTACTCGTTCTGAACCGGGCAATAGAAAAGGCAACGGAAATCAATGAGGCCGAACTGGCCGCCGTTGCCAGGGAAGGGATGCCCAACATCCCCGGTTTGGATACCTTTCTGAAATGACCCCTGCCCAACGGGATGGCTCAGAAAAAAGTGATAATTTTAAGGAAAGGACATTTGCGATGATCGAGATCAAGAAAGAAGGCGAGGGCTCCTATCATTTTAACCTGAAGACCCATGACGGAAACCAGTTGCTCAGGAGTGTCAATTTCGGCAGCCGGGAGGAGATCGATGGCATCGTGAGCCAGCTGCCCGCCCTCCTGGAAGACCACATGGTGTTCGAGCGGCAAACAGATCACGACGGCCGGTTCCGGTTCCAGTTGAAGGATGCCACGGGCAAGCCACTTGGCAACAGCCAGCTCTATCATTCTGAAGCCGGGATGGAAAACGGGATAAAAAACCTCAGAAACCGTATTTCATCCCTGAAAAAAAGCCAGGATTCATAACAATTTCAGCTGTTTAAGTACGTAGGCGTGCATAGCATCCGTGTAGTCCATATGGGTAACCATCCGTATTTTACCCTGCCCCATCCCAATGACATGGATGCCCGCTGCCTCCAGCTGTTCAATACATTTTTCGGAACTCCGCCGGCTGGGGTCCGTTTCAAAAATGACAATATTGGTTGAAACGGGGGCCACATTAGCTACAAATGACAAGCTTTCGAGGGTCGTTCCCAGTTCGCGCGCCTTCCTGTGATCCTCCCCCAGGCGGGTGCGGTGGTGGTCCAGGGCGTAAATGCCCGCAGCGGCCAGGTATCCTGCTTGCCGCATACCACCCCCGAGTATTTTGCGGATTCGCAGCGCCTGGTGGATATGATCTGCATCCCCCACCAACAATGAACCAACCGGGCAGCCAAGCCCTTTGCTCAGGCAAACGCTGATGGTATCAAATAGCTTGCCATAGGTATCAGGCGATTCGCCCGTTACCTCGAGTGCATTCCAGAGGCGGGCCCCGTCCAGGTGGTACCTCAGGCCGTGCCGGTCACATACTTCCCGGATTTCTCTTAGCACCTTAAAATCATAACAGGCCCCGCCACCTTTGTTCGTAGTATTCTCGATACAAACCAAAGCCGTGCGCGGACTATGGTAGAAATCAGGGGGATTAATGGCCGCTTCCACCTGGGCAGCGGTAATCATCCCGCGTTGCCCGTCGAGTAGGCGGCAGGAAGCACCGCTGTTGAAGCTCACCCCGCCTCCCTCATAATTATATACGTGGGCATATTTATCGCAGATAAGCTGATCGCCCGGCGCTGTATGCAGTTTGATGGCAGTTTGATTGGCCATGGTACCGCTGGGGAAGAACAGCGCCGCTTGCCTACCGAACAGGGCTGCCACCTTCTCCTCCAGGGCATTTACCGTGGGATCTGTTTTGAAGACGTCATCCCCTACCCTGGCAGACATCATGGCCTGCAACATTCCTTCTGTGGGCCTGGTAACGGTATCGCTGATGAGGTTTACTTCCATGATTCCAGGGGTTTAGTAGCCCGAATCTGAGCCGATGGGCGAACCATCGGGGATTTTAGGCACCTCGGGCACTTTAAACGTATCCGGATGGGTGTAATAGGCCTGGATGCGCCGGAGCATCTCTGCCCGGTCTACATCGGCCCCTGCCGTTGCCCAGGATGCTTTAAGATCCTGCAGGCGCCGATTTGCAATGGCGTTTACCTGCGGGGCCACGTCATGGCTGGAAGCTAGTTGCATCAGATGGTAAAGTACCCTGTAATTGATGGTGTTCTGGACCTCACGGAGGTACGGGTCAGCCTGTTTTTTTCCAAAGGTCTGGTCGCACAGTTCATCCAGTACTTCCCCCAGCCCAAGTTGTTTGCTGTCCAGGCTTTTCTGCTCTATAAGGCGGGAGGCCCGCTCTGGGTGCAACAACAATTCCAGGGTATTGTCAGCTGCCGTTTCGGGAGCTGCCAGGGCGTCGAAAGAGACCCCGGTTCGCCCATGGAAGGATTCGCGGGTCCTTGGGTACCCGATGGCCCGGGGCGGGAAAAGAGGCAATTTATTTTCAGGGATGGCAATCACCGAGGCGTCCAGGGTTTTGAGCAGGCCTCGCAGGGCTGCTTCCTGCACGGCACGGTCTGCAGGCCTGACAACTTCCTCGTGATCCCCTTTAACGGCATAATTATAGTCGAGTCCCCCAATTAGTTTGGAAACGGCCTCGGCCTGGTAGCGGTGAAAGAAATACAGGGGTACAAAAACGTCTTCGAGCACCGAATAGGGCTCGTTTTCCCTGATGTTGTCCACAGAGAAATCAGCAATGGCCTTTTCCCGGATTGCCAGGACTTTATTCAACTCTTCAGTGGCATTCCGGCCATTGTCCCAGAGGTGTGCCAGGATATGGGCCCCTCCGGGCGGGCGGGCGTCGGCATCCGAAATATAGCGGAGCCCGTCTTTGCGGGCCTGTTCCAGGATGGCATTCAACGCGTCCCTTTCATTAGTGCTCTGGGGGAAATCCGAATAGGAGTAGGCAACCGCCACCTTGTCCCAGGCGCCTATCCCCGTTTCATAGGCATTGGAAAGGTCGATCTTCCCGTCTTTCAGGGTGATGCCCGGATGCGGATAATCCATTACCGATGCCTTGTTGTTGGTGCTGGCTGCGAAGTTGTGGGAAAAGCCCAGGGTGTGCCCGATTTCATGTGCAGACAATTGGCGGATACGGGCCAGGGCCAACTGCATCAATGCAGCATCCGAACCGTCTCCGGCAAAGGGCCGGTTGCTCAGGGCCTGGGCGATCAGGAAATCCTGACGGATCCTCAGACTCCCCAAACTCACATGCCCTTTTATGATCTCTCCTGTTCTGGGGTCAGTCACCGTATTCCCATAACTCCATCCCCGGGTGGAACGGTGTACCCATTGAATGACGTTATACCTCACATCCAGGGGATCGGCATCATCCGGAAGCATTTTTATCTGGAAGGCGTTTTTATAGCCGATGGCTTCAAAGGCCTGGTTCCACCAGCTTCCGCCTTCCAGCAGGGCCGATCGCACCGGTTCAGGCGTTCCGTTATCCAGGTAATAGACAATAGGTTCCACAGCTTCACTAACTGCTGCGTCCGGATCTTTCTTCTGCAAGCGATGCCTGGTAATCAGCCGCTTTTCGATTGGCACATCCACAGGCGTTGCATAGTCGTAATAGGTGAATGGGTAAGCCCCGGAACGGGGGTCGAACTCGCGTGTCTCATACCCATCGTCCGGTAATTCCACAAAAGAATGGTGTTCTGCCACGGTAACCAGCCCGGGGTTGGGCGTTACTGACCGCACTTCCGCCCCGGCCGGATCGCCTTTGAACGTGAGCAGGGCGTCAAACTCAACATTTTTGGGGAAGGCCCGGGTACGATCCAGGGAGATAGCGCTTTTGCTGACATCAACTGCATAGGAACCCTGCCCGGTATCTTTCAGCCTGCCTGCCACGCCATGGGCATCGCGCAACAGGAAATCGGTAATATCGATCACAATCTTCCCTCCTTTTTCCTCTTCTATCGGAAACCCGAACAAAACGGATTTCGCGAAGGCCTGTTCCACTGATTTCCTTTCCAGGGCATTGTTGGTCTGCGCGCGGTATTTGAGGTTAGGTTGTATCAGCAGCAGTTTATTCCCGGCGCGGCGGAAGAAAACAACCTGTTCATTGCCGAGTTGTCCGCGGTCCAGCCCAATATCATTGCTCCCCAAACCGCTACTAAGGGAATACACATACAGGAATTCCTTTTCAAGATCGTCCACCTGCAGGTACACTTTTCCGCTTGACGGATCGTAATAAAAGTTGAAGAGGCCTTCGAATTTCTTAAAATCTTTGCTTTTTTCTGAAAACTGTGCAGCAACTGGGCCCTGCAATGCAAGAAATGCCAACAGCAGATAGATACTTTTCATAATGCAGTGTTGAGGCGTTAAAGGTATAGAAAAACCTAAAGAAAATGCATCGCCTAACATAGGGAGTGCCATTTTAAGGATATGGCAATTTCAGCCCCCACCCTGTTAACAAGTTGACAATTCGGCCTGTAAATTGGATGCTGCGCTTTTACTACTGGCCAAAATCCCGTACCTTAATTGCAACTACCAGGTGTATGAACTCGGAGAATACCATTTTTGGTTCCTATCAAAAAAACCCCGGCCTCTTTGACGAGGTTTTTGATTCAAGCGGGGAAGCAAAAGAGGTTTACCAAAAACTTTTTGAGCTCTATGGCAACTATTCGATCGATGATTATGTGCAGCTGAATAACAAGGCCAAGGCCTCTTTTTTCAACCAGGGGATCACTTTTCAGGTCTACGGGGACCAGGAAACCAAGGAAAAAATATTTCCATTCGACCTTTTCCCGCGCATCATCGGGCCGGAAGAATGGGATCATATCGAACAAGGTGCTATCCAGAGGAGCAGGGCGCTGAATCTCTTTTTGTGGGACATTTACCACGATAAAAAAATTGTCAAAGACGGGATCGTACCCATGGAACTCCTGTCCTCCTCCGCGAACTACCTCCACCAGATGCTTGGCCTGGACCCTCCCGGGGAGGTTTATAACCACATTTCCGGTACCGACATCATCAAACATTCAGACGGGGAATACTATGTGTTGGAGGACAACATCCGCTGCCCCTCCGGGGTAAGCTATGTAGTTTGTAACAGAACCGCCCTGAAAAGGGCCCTGTTCGGCGTTTTCAACCACTACCAGGCCCATACGGTGGTCAATTACGCGGAGAACCTGCTCCAGATCCTTGAAAGCGTGAAACCCAAGGGGACCGATTCGCCCAATACGGTTGTGATCACTCCTGGGATGTACAACTCGGCTTATTACGAACATTCCTACCTCGCCAAGGCTATGGGGGTTGAACTGGTTGAAGGGCGGGACTTGTATGTGGAGAACGATTTTGTATATATGAAGACCATTTCCGGCCCGGTACGAATCGATGTGATTTACCGGCGCGTGGACGACCTGTTCATTGATCCCCTGGAATTCAAACCGGATTCCGCCCTGGGTGTCCCCGGATTGTTCGCGGCCTACCGCCGCGGGAATGTTTGCCTGGCCAATGCCCCGGGAACGGGGGTCGCAGATGATAAAGCCGTATATACCTATATGCCGGAGATCATAAAGTACTACCTGGATCAGGACCCCATCCTGAAGAACGTGCATACCTATCATTGCAGCCGGCCCGACGAGCTTAAGTACGTCCTGGAACACATTACCGAACTGGTTGTAAAACCGGTGGATGAATCCGGCGGCTACGGCATCTCCATAGGCAACCGCCTGAGCAAGGAGGAGATCAGCAAGGTGAAGGAACAGATCAAAAAATCGCCCAGAAAATATATCGCCCAGCCCATCATGTCGCTCTCGGTACACCCCACTTATATAGACGAAAGCCAATCCTTTGAACAACGGCATGTAGACCTGAGGACTTTTACCCTCCTTGGACACGACACGGAATTTGTTTTGAAGGGGGGGCTCAGCCGAGTCGCCCTCAAGAAAGGGAACCTGGTGGTAAACTCTTCCCAGGGCGGCGGCTCCAAGGATACCTGGGTGCTCAAAAACCACAACGGCAAATGCTAGCAAGAGTAGCGAACAACCTATTTTGGATGGGACGCTACATAGAGCGGTCCGAACATGTGGCCCGTTTCATGCATGTTAATTATTTTTCCTCTTTGGATGCCCCCAATGAACGCTCCCAGAACAGGCAGTTTGTACTGAAATCAATGCGCTTTATGATCGGCGACCCGGTAAAGGCATCAGCTGAGCTTTTGGACGAAGAGCAGGTCCTGTACAACCTGGGTATGAACCCCGATATCCCCTATTCCATCATCAGCAATGTTAAATGGGCCCGGGAGAACGCCAACAGCGCCAGGGACCTGATCTCCACCGAGCTCTATGAAGCCATAAACAAGTTCTACCATTATGTGCTGAACTATCCTGTGGAAACCTATGTAAAACGTGGGCTTTATGACTTTTGCGTCAATATTACGGAGATGACTACCATCCTCAGGGGCAAGATCAGGGGTACCCTGCTACACGATGAAGTATATGCCATCATCATGATGGGGATGAACCTGGAACGGGCCACCCAGATCATCCGGATTATCAATACGAAGTACAATGACGCCCTCATGGCCCGTGGAAATTCCGTCGAGGAAGAAGTGGGCTACAGCTTCGAATGGGTGACCCTGCTGAAATGTGCCGAATCTTATGACATGATGCGGCGCTTTTATAAAAAACCCCCCAACAGTGTGAGCACCCTGGAGTTTCTGATCCTTAACCCGGATTGCCCGCGATCTGTTATGAACAGCCTTAACCAGGTTACCAAACATATCAACGTAATAGACAGGAGCAAATACCCCCCCAAGGATTCCACCGCCTTCCTGGTAGAAAAAGTACGGGCCGATCTTAAATTTAAATACGTTGAGGAAATCGAAGAAAATATCCAGGATTTTATAGAGAAAAAACTGGATGACCTGGTGCTTATCGCACAAAAAATGGAAAAGGAATTCTTTAACTATTGAATCTTCTGGCTTTGTTCTATTTTAGCAAGGCAATCTTACCCTATGCCTCTTGAATACTCAGTGACATACTGTGCGGAAAACCATTATGACCGCCCTGTGAATAATGCGGTTTGGCAATTCTTGGTAATTCCGGAAGATAATGATAATCAGGAGGTTATATCATTTGACTTCGAGAATTCATTGTATTTGCCTGCGCAATATTCCATCAACGGTTTCGGGTTTAAAACTATCAGGCTGCACCCTAAAGTCGCTTTTACGGACGTCCGGTTCAAGGCCCATTTCCGCTTGCGGAAACTGGAGGTGAATCCTTTCGGTTTTATCCCATCGGAAGACCCCTCCACCAGCTGGGATGCAATCGAAGCCATGGATTTCAGGGTGGCGTTCGAACCCTTCCTCCGCGTGACCCCCTATACCCTGCTTCCCGAAGGGGGCAAGGGCCTTTTTGAATTTGATACGGAGACCTCCCTTTTCGACAATTTATTGGCGCTCAATCACTGGGTATACCTTCACATATACTTCCAGCCGGGTGCCACCCACGTGCATACCACTATGAAGGAGATCATCGAAGGCCGCGAAGGAGTATGCCAGGATTTTACGCATCTTTTTTGCGCGATTGCGAGAAAGAGCCATATCCCCGTTCGGTATGTATCGGGCTACTTACACCAGGGGAACGGATATTTTGGCGATTCCCAGATGCACGCATGGGCAGAGGCCTTTGTCCCGGAAGCGGGATGGATTGGTTTCGATCCCACCAACGATATCCTGGCCGGCAACAACCACATCAAAGTGGCCCACGGCAAAGACTACCAGGATTGTTCGCCCCTAAAAGGTGTAATCTTCTCCCCGGGGAGCAACCGCACCTCCCACAGCGTGGAGGTTTCTGCCCGGCAATCCCAGCAATAAGACGAGTCGCAAAGCATAATAAATGCGAAAAGAAATGTACTTTTGACCAAAATTTACAATATATGGTAACCCTGGATCAGCAAAAAGATCTTATGGAACGCCTTGGCGCGTTGAGGAGGTATCTTTGACATAGATGCCAAGAAAATCGAGATAGAAAACGAAGAGGAAAAAACCCTCGCTCCTGACTTTTGGGACGATCCCCAGCAAGCCCGCGAACAAATGAAACGGATTCAGTCCAAGAAGGATTGGGTGGAGGACTATGAAACCGCTGCGTCCCTGCTGGCCGATCTGGAGGTACTCCTGGAATTCCAGAAAGAAGGGGAAGCCGACCCGAAGGAAGTGGAAAAGCAATTCGACAAGGCTGAAGAAGCCATTGAAAAGCTCGAATTCAGGAACATGCTTTCAGAGGAAGGCGACGACCTCCCGGCCGTATTGCAAATCACCGCCGGGGCCGGGGGTACGGAAAGCTGTGACTGGGCTTCCATGCTCATGCGTATGTACCTGATGTGGAGTGAAAAAAACGGGTTTGCGGTCAAGGAACTGAATTACCAGGAAGGGGATGTGGCTGGGATCAAGACGGTGACCCTGCAGATCGAGGGGCCGTATGCCTTTGGCTGGCTCAAGGGGGAGAACGGCGTGCATCGCCTGGTGCGCATATCCCCATTTGACAGCAATGCCAAACGGCACACTTCCTTTGCTTCTGTCTATGTCTATCCCCTGGTGGATGACAGCATTGAAATTGAGATAAACCCGGCCGATATCGAGATCACAACTGCCCGATCGAGCGGTGCGGGCGGACAGAATGTGAACAAGGTGGAAACCAAAGTCCAGCTATACCACAAGCCCACAGGGATCCAGATTTCCTGCTCGGATTCCCGCTCCCAGCACGACAACCGGGCTACAGCCCTCAAGATGCTGAAATCCCAGTTGTATGAGATTGAATTGCGCAAGAAGCAGGAAGCCCGCAATGAAATTGAATCTTCCAAAATGAAAATCGAATGGGGGTCGCAAATCCGCAATTATGTGATGCATCCCTACAAACTGGTAAAAGATGTACGAACCGGGAAGGAAACCGGGAATGTGGACGCCGTAATGGATGGGGAGATAGACCCCTTCCTAAAGGCATACCTGATGATGGCCGGGCAACAGGAGGAACAGTCCTGAGCCCGGGCAACCCCTTTTACATGGCATCAGACCAACGGTTTCATAACCCGGCCGGAGGCGACTGCATTTCCGGCAGCATTTAATAAAGAGCTTATGACGACGATCTATCACAATCCCAGATGCCGTAAATCCAGGGAAGGCCTCGAAATTATAGAATCATCCGGGGAGCCCTTCCGGGTAGTACGCTATCTTGAAGAACCCCCCACCGCAGAGCAAATCAAAAAGCTGCTAAAAAAACTGGGGATGGTTCCTGCAGCATTGGTACGTACGAATGAAGCCATCTGGAAGGAAAAATACCGGGGGAAGGAACTTTCGGAAGACGACCTCATAGAGGCCATGGCGAACCATCCAAAATTAATCGAGCGCCCTATCGTGGAGAAGGGCGACCGGGCAGTTGTGGGGCGACCGCCGGAAAAGATCTGGAAGTTCCTGGCGTCCTTCTGAAAATGTCATATCATGATATTCGCAGGGCTGCCCGACTTTAACATACATTTAACCTTCCCGGTCTAAACCTTTGAAAAATCATATCATCATATAACCGATTGAAATCATGAATACTCGAAAAACCCTTTATTTAGGCTGTTTTCTAATGTTATTGGGACTATTGCCGGCCAGGGCCCAATACGGTTATGGCTATGGAAACCCATATGCCTATGGCCGTCACAGGGCCATTGTACCGCCTGGTCCCGAACCCGAAAAAGAGGTGAAGCCCAGGACAGCCGATGAAATCGTGGAGGCAGAAATGCCCAGGATCACCGAACTACTGGATTTGAATGAGTTTGAACAGGCGGTGGTTTCCTCCATCCTCACTAAGTATGTCCAGCAGGGCATAGAACTCCAGATCCTGAATCTGGAACCGGAAAAAATGAGGGAAGGGATGGAAAAAATAAGGCGCAACCAGAAAGAAGAGCTGAAGGCAGGTTTGCCTGAAGATAAATATAATGCCCTTGTAGACCTGCAGGAAAACGGCTATAAACAAGCCCTGAAAAAGAAAAAAAGAAGGGATAAACCTAAAGATTAAAATGCACAGACTCCTTCCCCTAACACTCCTTTTATATAGTTTTTTTTCAATTGCCCAGGCTCCCCAGGGGGACAGGAACACCATCAAAATAACAGGTACCGTAGTAGATGCTGAGACACAACAGCCTCTGGAATATGCGACCCTCGTGCTTCGCGGCACTCAGGATCCCGATAAGCTTACCGGCGGAATTACCGATGAAAACGGGAAATTCGAAGTGACAACCACGCCAGGGACCTACAATATCAGCGTGGAATTCATCTCCTACAAGACTTACCGGATGAATAACCGGAAACTGGAAGAATCCACAGATCTTGGAACCATCCGGCTGAATGTAGCTGTGGAAGAGCTTTCAGGGGTGGAAGTCGTCGGCGAGCAAACCACGGTGGAGGTGCACCTGGACAAGAAAATCTACAATATCGGGAAGGATATCACAACCAGTGGCGGGACGGTAACCGACGCGCTAAACAACGTGCCCTCTGTAAACGTGGATGTGGAAGGCAATATCAGCCTCCGGGGCAATGAAAATGTCCGTATCCTGATCAACGGGAAACCGTCGGCCATGGCAGGTTTTGGTTCCACGGACGCCCTGAGGCAATTGCCGGCAGATGCCATTGAAAAAGTCGAGGTCATTACCAGCCCTTCCGCGCGATATGACGCCGAGGGCACGGCCGGAATTCTGAACATCGTACTCAAGAAGGAGAAAACCCTTGGCTTTAACGGGTCCGCAAATTTCTACATCGGGCATCCCACCACAAGCGGGGTGACCCTTAACAGCAACCTCCGCTCAGATTCCTTTAACCTCTTCAACACCATCGGGTACCGCTACCGGGATGCCCCGGGAAATGCCTTTTTTGACAATACCTACAATTCAGGGAGCTTTGACCGTGTTTACGAAGACCGGATCTATAACAGGCTCGATAAGGACTTCAATACCAACCTGGGGCTGGAATACTTTTTAACGGAGAAATCGTCCGTCACCGGCAGTTTCTTCCTTCGCCTGTCCAAAGATCAGGATATAACGGATAATACTACTCAGCGCTTCAACGGCGGATTGCTGGATAGCCAGACATTCCGGAAGGAATCTGAAGCCCAGGATGAATACAGTTACCAGGCCTCCCTGAATTATATCAACAAATTTAACGAGAATGGCCACCAGCTGACCGCCGATTTCCAATATTCCACGGAAGATGAGGACCACCCCTCTGTCATAGAGGAAAACCGGACCTTTCCTTCGGAAGACCTGATCGTCCTGGAACATATCTTTGAGAACCAGAAAGAAAGCGAATACCTTTTGCAGGCAGACTATGTGCTTCCCATGGAGGACGCCCAGTTCGAGGCGGGTTACCGGGGAAATTACGAACGTGAAATTACAGACTACCAGCTGGATTCCCTGGACCAGGGCAGCGGGCAGTTTGTAACGAACGAAACCCTGACGAACAAGTTTACCTATGACCAGAATGTGAATGCCCTGTATACCCAGTACGGGAATAAATTTGGGGATTTTTCTTTCCTCCTTGGACTGCGGATGGAGAACACCCAACTCAAGGGGAAACTCGAATCTGATTACGACACGGCCGCCATTGAGCAAGAGCTGGGGGTGGATGTGAGCCTGGATTTCGACAAAAATTATTTGGGCCTCTTCCCTACCATCAACCTGATTTATGAGCTGAATGAAAGAGAAAACATCACCCTGGGTTATAACCGGCGTATCAACCGGCCAAGAAGCTGGTTTATAAACCCGTTTCCCTCCCGATCGAGCCGTACGAATATCTTCCAGGGCAACCCCGACCTGGACCCGGCATACGCCAACGCATATGATCTGGGATACCTGAAGCGGTGGGACAAACTGACCCTGACGGCATCGGTATATTACCAGCACGAGACCAGTGCATTCGAAAGGGTGCAGGAAGAAACAGGCCAGACCACTACCGATGGGATAGCCATCATCCGTACCATCCCTGTGAACCTGTCGACCAACAATCGCATCGGGGCCGAAGCCGGGATGTTATATAATCCGGCCAAATGGCTGCGTTTAAACAGCAGTTTCAATTTTTTCCGTTTTGAGACCAAGGGGACCTTCAACAAGGTAGACTATGGCACAGAAAATACCAGCTGGTTTGCCCGTTTCAGTTCAAAAGTCTCCCTCCCGGCCAAGGTGGAGTGGCAAACCAACGCCTTTTACCGGGGCCCGCGCCAAAATGCACAGACCGATACCAAAGGGATCTTTTCCCTGAACATGGCTTTCAGTAAGGATATTATAAAAGATAATGGCACCCTCTCCGTTAATGTGAGCGACCTTCTGAACAGCCGTAAGAGAAGGTCGTTTACGGAAACAGACTTTTTTACCTCCCGCAGTGAGTTTCAATGGCGGCAAAGGCAGGTGACCCTTTCCTTTATTTACCGGTTTAACCAGCCTAAGAAACGAAACAATGACCGCCAGGGAGGCGGTGAAGATAATGACGGAGATGGGGAATTTCCAGGATAAGTCCCGGAAAGGAATAAAAAAAAGTAGCCATGGGGCTACTTATTTATGCGTTTTGATTGGCCCTGCGGGCTTCCCGCCATTCCTTCCAGAGTTCCCTGATATTGCCGATCAGCCAGTATGGCACAATAAACATTAGCAGCAACATCATCAGCCAGAATCCTATGGTAAGGATGGCTGCGAAGGCTAAAAATCCCAGGTATTGATCAAAATCGAACATGGTACTTACTTTGCTCCACAAAGATACCTTTAAAAATGCCAAACCTGCAAGTCTGAACCTTAAAAATACTGCATCTTCCTTTCAAAAAAGTACGCAATTGGAATACCAGATCAATATCCTACCTTTGTAAGACCGTCTCACTTAAATATAGCGAACACCATGAAATTCAGAATAGAAAAGGATACCATGGGGGAGGTAAAGGTCCCTGCCGATAAGTTATGGGGCGCACAAACCGAGCGCTCCAGAAACAATTTCAAGATCGGTCCGCCGGCCTCCATGCCCCTCGATATCATCTATGGATTTGCCTACCTAAAAAAGGCGGCGGCCTACGCCAACCATGAACTCAAAGTCCTGTCCAAAGAAAAGCGGGACCTGATAAGTGACGTATGCGATGAAATCCTCGCTGGCCGCCACGATGATCAGTTCCCCCTGGTGATCTGGCAAACGGGCTCCGGGACCCAGAGCAACATGAATGTAAATGAAGTGATCGCCAACAGGGCCCACCAACTGGCAGGAAAGGAAATAGGGACCGGTGAAAAAACCATACAGCCCAACGACGACGTCAATAAATCACAGTCTTCCAATGATACCTTCCCTACCGGGATGCACATCGCCGCCTATAAGAAGATCACAGATGTAACGCTTCCGGGGGTACAGGCATTGAGAGATACCCTGGAAAAAAAATCCAGGGCTTTTGCCGATATAGTGAAAATAGGACGTACCCACCTGATGGATGCCACTCCCCTAACCCTGGGCCAGGAGTTTTCCGGATACGTATCCCAGCTTGATCATGGGATGATGGCCCTTCGGAATACCCTGCCACACCTGTCTGAACTAGCCCTTGGCGGCACCGCCGTTGGCACAGGCCTCAACACGCCTGAAGGCTATGACAAGGTGGTGGCCGGTTACATTGCGAAATTTACCGGCCTGCCCTTTCAGACAGCCGCCAACAAGTTTGAGGCCCTGGCAGCCCATGATGCCCTGGTGGAAAGCCATGGCGCCCTAAAGCAATTGGCGGTGTCCCTTAACAAAATCGCCAATGACATCCGTATGATGGCGTCTGGTCCCCGATCAGGGATAGGCGAGATCCGCCTGCCGGCAAACGAACCGGGTAGTTCTATAATGCCCGGGAAAGTAAACCCCACCCAGTGCGAGGCACTGACGATGGTCTGCGCCCAGGTAATGGGAAACGATGTGGCTCTCAGTATAGGCGGTACCCAGGGCCATTATGAACTCAATGTTTTCAAGCCCCTGATGGCAGCCAACATCCTGCAATCCGCCCAGTTATTGGGCGATGCGTGCAAGAGTTTTGACATGCATTGCGCGCAGGGAATAGAACCCAACAAAGAGGTTATACAGAAACTGCTTTCCAATTCACTGATGCTTGTCACTGCGCTCAACACCAGGATAGGTTATTATAAGGCCGCTGAAATTGCAAATAAGGCCCATGAAAATGGCACCACCTTGCGGGAGGAAGCGATCCGCTTCGGTTATGTTACCCCGGAAGAATACGATGAATGGGTACGTCCGGAGGATATGGTGGGCAGCCTGAAGAAATAAGGCCCCACAACCTTGCTCCATAAAAAAAAGGGCCCGTTACGGGGCCCCTTTTGTGTAGGAAGATTAGTCTCTTACCTCTTATTTAAGTGCGAACTTGGAAGTTCCGAGCAATTTCAGTTTATCGTCATATACGTTTACCATATAGTTGCCTTCCTGGAAATCTCCATTGGGCTTGTTGATAAAATCGCATACATCCAGGTTCTTGTTCTCGTAGTAGAAGTTGGTGCCTTTGCTGTAAGTAATGGAAGCGCCTTCTTCATTGGTAGCGCTGGTGCCGCCACCCATAACATTCCCCTGAGGGTCGAGAACCTCGATATAGAATTCCCGGTCACCGGCTTCGGCGATAACGTTGTCAGCAACGGTGAAGCAGATCTTAAACTTATCGGTACGGCCGGCCCTTGATGTGGATACGAGTTTCCCGTTGTTTCGCTCACGAACCGCATCCACGTTGAACTGTGTCAGGTTCAGGGCAGATCCCCTTTCAACGGCATCGGCCAACTGGGTATTCTGAACCACCAGGCTGTCATTGAATACGGTTTGTTTCTCCAATTCAGTGAAGGTACTGTCGCGCTGCATGGCGATCAGGGTATTCGACTGTTTCAGGGAATCAACGGTACGCAATAATTCCTCCCGCTCCTGTTTCAGGACGTCAACCTGCCTTCTGTATCGGGAAAGGGCGGAAATATCGGCCTTCATGGTTTTTACGGAATCAATATACTTGGCAATGCGGTCCCTGGCAGCTACCAGTTCCTCGTTGGTAGCGTTGCTTTCCAGGATAGCCTTGTCGTATTCGGACTTCAGGCTATTGAGGTCTTCAACGACCAATTCTTTTTCCTGGGTCAACATGGCAGTGGTCTTTTTCTTATCCTGATAAAGACTCACAGTGTAAATGATGGTCCCTAACAGAACCACCCCCAGTAATCCTGCGATCACCTTTAATCCATTGTTACTTTTTGTCTCAGTCATAATTTTAAAATTAATTAGCTTTTTGTGTTCCCTCGTTTTTGGGAATTGTCTGTATTTGCTCTATATACGTTCAGTTTAACATTTTAGATTTTTTCCATAAAAATATTTCCGACAGCTGTTTTCTTAAAATATGGGGAACCCCTACATTTATGGAGGTTGTCAACACGTCTTATGGTTGCAGAGATCATTCCTTATAAGGCACAATATGCCGGGCATTTCCGGGACCTGAACCTCGCCTGGCTTACCACTTATTTTGAAGTGGAGGAAAAAGACCGGATGCTGCTGGAAAATTGCCAGGAGCATATCCTGGATCCCGGGGGGCGTATTTTTTTTGCCGCCCTGCAAGATGAAATCGTGGGATGCTTTGCTCTGATAAAATTGAAAGAAGGGGTCTTCGAACTTGGTAAAATGGCTGTGGACCCCTGCTTTCAGGGGATGAAGATCGGGCAGATGCTGTTGGAATTCGCCATTGGATTTGCCAGGGAACAACAATGGAAAAAAATTGTCTTATATTCCAGTAGCAAACTGCCGGCGGCACTGCATATTTACAGAAAATTCGGCTTTGTGGCGGTGAATCTCCAGAAGAACAATCCGTATAAGCGAAGCGACATTAAAATGGAACTGGTATTAAATACAAAATAATTAAAAAATGAAAACAGCTTCTATTGCCCTCTTGTGGTGTACCCTCGGCTTTACGGGCCTCACACCTAAACAAAATCTTATAAAAACCGCGCCTTCTCCAACGGTTACCATTCCGGCTTCGATGCAGGATCCTGTGATTACGCCTATTGAGCATGCCACTGCCGTATTGCAATGGGGGGAAACCACTATTTATGTTGACCCTGTTGGCGGCGCCCAGGCATTCGAGGGGCAACCCGCCCCCGATTTGGTACTCATTACGGACATCCATGGAGACCACCTCAACGTGGAAACCTTGGAGGACCTGCCGATGGAAAAAGCAAAAATTGTCGCTCCCCAGGCTGTGGCCGATCAACTTCCGGAAGGGCTTGTCGCCCGTACATCTGTTTTGAACAACGGGCAAACTGGCACTTTTGCCGGGATACAGGTCGAAGCCATCCCCATGTATAACCTGCGGGAAGAGGCTAAGGAGTTTCACACCAAAGGACGTGGTAACGGTTATGTCCTGGAAAAGGAAGGCACACGGGTGTATTTTTCCGGGGATACGGAGGACATCCCCGAAATGCGGTCTCTAAAAGACATCGATATCGCTTTTGTTTGCATGAACCTGCCCTATACCATGACCGTGGAACAGGCTGCGGATGCGGTGCTGGATTTCGCCCCCCGGAAAGTATACCCATACCATTACCGTGGAAAACCCGACGTAAGCGATGTGGCAAAATTCAAAGCCCTGGTAAACCAGGGGAATCCGGATATAGAGGTAGTCCAACTCGATTGGTACCCGAATGCCGACTATTGAGCCTCCCTGCCCATAAGGGAAGGGGATCCCTAGCGGATCAATTTCTTGTATTTTAAGCGCCTCGGGGTGAGATCGGTGCCGAGGCGTTTCTTTTTATTTTCCTCATATTCCGAAAAGGAGCCTTCGAAATAGTAGACCTGCGAATCGCCTTCAAATGCCAGGATATGGGTACAGATGCGGTCGAGGAACCAGCGGTCGTGCGAAATAATGGCCGCACAACCGGCAAAGTTTTCAAGGCCCTCCTCAAGGGCCCGTAAGGTGTTTACGTCCAGGTCGTTCGTAGGTTCATCCAACAACAGCACATTGCCTTCTTCCTTAAGGGTCATGGCCAGGTGCAGGCGGTTGCGTTCGCCCCCGGATAGCATGCTCACCTTTTTATTTTGCTCGCTGCCGGAAAAGTTGAACCGGCTGAGGTAGGCCCGGGAATTTACCTGCCGCCCCCCCATCAGGATGAGGTCCTGGCCCCCGCTGAAATTTTCCCAAATCGATTTGTCGGGATCAATATTGGAATGGCTCTGGTCTACATAGGCTATCTTTGCTGTTTCCCCTACCAGGAATTCACCAGAATCCGGCTTTTCTTCCCCCATGATCATCCGGAAGATAGTGGTCTTTCCCGCCCCGTTTGGCCCGATGATGCCGACGATCCCCGCCTGGGGGAGCTTAAAATTAAGGTCTTCGTATAGCAGCCGGTCCCCGTAGCCCTTGCTCACTCCTTTCGCTTCCAGGACCTGGGTTCCCAGCCTGGGGCCGTTCGGAATATAGATCTCCAGTTTTTCATCCAGTTGCCTTTGGTCCTGTTGCAGCAACTTATCGTAATTATTTAAACGCGCCTTTTGTTTGGCCTGTCGGCCCCTGGCCCCCTGCCGCACCCATTCCAGTTCTCGTTCCAGTGTTTTTTGACGTTTGGAAGCCTGTTTGCTTTCCTGGGCCAGGCGTTTTGCTTTCTGCTCCAGCCAGCCGCTGTAATTGCCTTTCCAGGGAATGCCTTCCCCCCTGTCCAGTTCGAGGATCCAGCCGGCAACATTGTCCAGAAAATACCGGTCGTGTGTAACAGCAATGACCGTGCCCTTATACTGTGCCAGGTGGTGTTCGAGCCAATGCACCGATTCCGCGTCCAGGTGGTTGGTTGGCTCATCGAGCAAGAGGATATCGGGTTCCTGTAGCAGAAGTCGGCACAGGGCAACCCTGCGCCTTTCTCCCCCTGACAGGACGGAGATAGGTTTATCGGGTTCCGGGGTCCGCAACGCATCCATGGCAATTTCCAGGCGGGTATCGAGCTCCCAGGCATTGGAGGCATCGATCTGGTCCTGCAACTGGGCCTGCTTGTCCATCAGCTTTTGCATCTTATCGGCATCTTCATAGACTTCCGGCAGCGCGAACATATCATTGATACGGTTGTATTCATCCAGGATGGCCACCGTTTCGGCCACGCCTTCCCGAACCACTTCCAAAACCGTCTTTCCCTCATCCAGCTGTGGTTCCTGTTCCAGGTACCCTACTTTATAACCCGGGGAAAATACCACATTGCCCTGGTGGTTTTTATCTTCCCCGGCAATAATTCGCAGCAGGGTTGATTTTCCCGACCCATTCAGCCCAAGGATACCGATCTTTGCCCCGTAAAAGAAGCTGAGGTAGATATCCTTCAGGACCGGGACATTGGCATTTTTATAAGTTTTGGTCACCCCCGACATGGAGAAGATCACCTTTTTGTCATCAGGCATAGAATTTCATGTTTTGGGATTCATTGTGTATAATGAGGACACAAGGATAAGAAAAAGAAGGAAGCACTGCTGGTTTCGGACCTTTTAAAAAATCAAACCCTTCCCTTAAGTGCATTAAATACCCAGGCAATGGCAAAAAACCCGATTCCAACAGAGGCGAAGCCCCATCCGGCCACATCATCATATCGAAAAGCCCCAAGGGCAATCAGCAGTACCCCTACAACAATCATAATAAATGTAGCCCAGGCAAGTACGGTATTTTTATTCATTCCCATTGTTTGTTAGGTTTTGGTTGGACCCCAAATATCGGAAATTTCAATTTACCGGGGCAAGCCACCGGATTTATTCCTCAAATGGAAACTTAAGCTTTTGCTGTTCCCGGACCGTATCAAGCAGGCGGATCAGGTCCAGGCTATTCTTAAGGGACCATCTTGATGATTCCGGGGCACCAGCTTGCAGGCATTGGTGCACCTCTTCTATCTCATGCGAATATCCCTTCCCCACGGTAGGAAGGTCTACGGTAGTGCGTGTCCCGTCCTTCACCAGGGTGTAGGCATTCGTTTCATGCCAACGGGGTTCCAGATAGAGGTTGCCCTTGGTCCCCGCCAGTTCGGCGCGCATCTCTGTTCGGGCACTGAGGCCGCTGAAGAGGAGGGCCTGGCTCTCCGGATATTCGAAAATCATGCCCGTCTGCAAATCCACCCCATTCTCCCTGGTGATAGCCGATGACAAAACCCGGTCCGGGTTGCCCAGCATAAGGTAGGCCAGGAAGGCGGGATAGATCCCTATGTCGAGCAGGGAACCGCCCGCGAGCGCAGGATTAAGGAGACGTCCCGTGGGATCCCTGTCCAGGGCATAAAAACCAAAAGTGGCATGGAGGTATTTCAATTCCCCTATCGCACCAGATTCCACCAATTCTTTCACCTTGAGAATAGACGGGTTAAATCGACTCCAGAGGGCTTCCATCAGGAACACCCCATTCTTCCTGGCGCAGGCCGTCATCGCCTCCACTTCCGCCGCATTGACGCCCATAGGCTTTTCGCATAAAACGTGCTTCCCATGTTCCATAGCCTGTATGCTCAGGGCGGCATGGGATGTATGGGGGGTGGCGATATATACTACATCCACCGCTTCGCAGCGCAGTAATTCCTCGTAACTCCCAAACGCAAATTCGGAAGGGAATTCTGATTGAAAAGCATACGCTTTTTCCAGGTTCCTGGAGGCCGCAGCCACCAGTTTACCCCCCTTTACCAATCGCAAATCCCTTGCAAAACTACGGGCTATGTTCCCGAGGCCCAGAATGCCCCAGCCTATTGTATCCTCCATGTTTCCATTTGTAATTAGACAAAGTTAATCAATATTACTCCGTATCTTTAGCAATCACTTATCGTAAGCGCAAACGGGCTATGGACATTTCCTTCAATAAGAACGAAGACCACCATAAATTACAACTTTCAGCACTGAACAAAAAACTGGCGACTGTCCGACTGGGCGGCGGGAAGTCCCGGATCGAAAAACAGCACGCACAGGGGAAACTGACCGCCAGGGAGCGGATTGATTACCTCCTGGACCCAGATTCGGAACGCATCGAGATCGGGGCGCTGGCGGGTCACGGGATGTATGAGGAACACGGCGGCTGCCCTTCTGGCGGGGTGGTTGTGGTAATCGGATACGTCAGTAAAAGGCAATGCGTGGTTGTGGCCAACGACGCCACCGTGAAAGCCGGCGCCTGGTTTCCCATAACCGCCAAGAAAAACCTGAGGGCCCAGGAGATCGCCATGGAAAACCGATTGCCCATTATCTACCTGGTTGATAGCGCCGGCGTATACCTGCCCCTGCAGGATGAGATCTTTCCCGGACAAGGAACACTTCGGTCGCATTTTCAGGAATAATGCCATCATGAGTAGCTATGGGCATAACGCAGATTGCCGCCGTGATGGGGAGCTGTGTGGCGGGAGGCGCCTACTTGCCGATCATGAGTGACGAAGCCCTGATCGTTGATAAGACCGGAAGTATTTTTCTGGCCGGCAGTTATCTGGTACAGGCGGCCATCGGTGAAAAAATAGATAATGAAACCCTGGGCGGGGCTACAACGCATTGTGAAATCAGTCGGGGTAACCGATTATAAATCAAAGGACGACAAAGATGCCCTGGATACCATCAGGAACATCATCGGTAAACTCGGGGCGCCTGAACAAGCCGGGTTTAACCGCGAAAAAGCCAATAAAACCGCAGAGAAACCGCGAAGAATTATACGGCATGCTTCCGGCCACCCGCACCGAACCGTATGACATGCTGGAAATTATTAACGGCTGGTAGACGGATCCGAATTTGAGCAGTATAAAGCCGGTTACGGACAAACCCTGTTGACGGGATATGCGCGTATTGACGGCTGGGCCGTGGGTATTGTAGCCAACCAAAGGCAGGTGGTGAAAACCAAAAAAGGCGAGATGCGATTCGGGGAGTGATCTACTCCGATTCTGCCGACAAGGCTACGCGCTTTATCGCCAACTGCAACCAGAAACAAATCCCCCTGGTTTTCCTGCAGGATGTCACCGGCTTTATGGTGGGCAGCAAAAGCGAGCATGGCGGCATTATCAAGGACGGCGCCAAGATGGTGAATGCCGTCAGCAATTCGGTCGTGCCCAAATTTACGGTCATTATTGGAAACAGCTACGGAGCCGGGAACTACGCCATGTGCGGCAAGGCGTATGACCCCAGGCTGATCGTCGCCTGGCCCAGTGCCGAGCTGGCGGTGATGAGCGGGAATTCGGCTGCCAAGGTATTGCTGCAGATCGAAAAAGCCTCCCTGCAGAAAAAAGGGGAGAAAATTACCGCGGAAAAAGAAAAGGAGCTTTTTGAAACGATCAAAGGCCCGCTATGACACCACCATATCCCCTTACTATGCAGCCGCCCGCCTTTGGACCGACGCCATCATCGACCCGCTGGCTACACGCCAATGGGTTTCCATGGGCATAGAAGCCGCTAACCATGCGCCTATCACCAAACCCTTTAATATGGGGGTTTTACAAGTCTAGGCCCGCTATTCCACGTTTATTTTTGCCAGCTGCGTTTCACGGCCTTTTTCCTGAAGTCTCAGCAGGAATTCCTGCTCGTGTTGCCCTGCTTTTCCAAAATTGAATACCACGCGACACCTCAGGAATAAAGGAGATTCTGCCGGAATCCCTCCCAGGGATGTGGCATTCAATATCCAGTCGCCCCGGACCCCATCGCCCGCTATCTCGAATTCCTCCCTGCTGAATCCCTGCTCCAGTTCTTTTCTCATCCGCTGGCCATCGGCTTCCCTCCCGTGTTCCCAACTGAAAAAGCGTTTCTGGGGATTGACGAACCTCAGGCTGAATGATGCTTCCGGCTGGTCCCATTCAATGATGATACGGGCATTGTAACGAATAGTACTCCGATAGGTTTCAGGTAATTTTGAAAGATCGAGCGCCTGCTGCCGGAGAAAGACCAGGTTGTTGATCTCCCTGTCCAGGGATTTCCCGATCGGACTGAAATCCAGGTCGGGAGCCAGGGTCCCTTGTTTCATTCCCAGCAGCAGGTTCAGCGCTTCCTGGTAGTCCCCGGCTTGTTTTTTAGCCATGGCAAGCGAAAAATAAGAGTCGATCCGCCCGGGAAATCTCTCCAGGAGCCGTTCCGCCGTTCTCAGTTCGAGCCCGGTAGCGTTGATTTGCCTTGCTTTAAAAAGCAGTTCCCTAAGCTCTGCAAGGGACGCCTTTTCCTTTTCCAGGATATTGGTCAGGATACGGAAGGCCAACTCGGGGGCCATCCCACTGAAGTAATCGTACAGATCCAGATAATATCCCGCACGGTCCTGATACGATTCCCGCTGCGACAGGTACAGGGCATAGGCTTCGGCCACATTTCCCGGTTTCCTGAGCGCCTGCAGGTAGTCTGTAGTCAGGGAGGCCTGATCTACGCGCGCTTTCCCGTCATAGATATTATTAGTGAGCAGGGCGAGGTCTTTTTTGGAATGGTCCCCGGATACTGAGGCCGTTTTGGTCGTAATCAAAATGACCCCATTGGCACCCAGGCTTCCGAAACGGTTGGTGGCGGCCAGGCCTTTCAGGACAGTGATATCAGCGATATTCTTTGGATCAATGTAGTCTGATTTCTGCAAAGGGGATGCAGACGCAAAGGCGCTCGAACTGGCCTTGGCCATGGGGACCCCATCGATCACCACCAGGCCGTAGTTATTCGAAAGAATCGACCAGCGGGAACGGATTTCCACCTGGCTCAACTGGTCATCCTGTCCGAGACTCACTCCCGAAAATTTTCCCTGCACCGCATTGGTGGCGTCTGTGGCAGCATCCGGAATCAGACTTTGGTCGATGCTGGCTACTTCATATCCCACAGCATCCCGGTTTTGTTTTCCAAAGGCTGTCTGCTCCAAATCTTCCCCGGCCGATTTACGTTTTTCAGTGACCACCACTTCTTCCAGACGGATCTCCCCCGGATCATCCACCTGAATATTGATATTTCTAGTGGCCCCGAGAAGTTGCCGGGCAGCGGGCCGATCGTTTACAAAAAGCAACAATTCTTCCCCGGGATCTGCCTGAATTTCATAGGCACCCGTCTCATCAGGGCGCACGGAAAGGGTATCGTTTCCCCTGATCCTCAGGGAAATGGTGGCCGGGTCCGCGAATTCCCCATATACTTTTCCATAATAAGTGGTAGCCGCGGGGATCCTGATCCTGCGTGCCTTCAGGTTAACCAATTCTCCTTCGTTCAGCAGCGCCAGCAGGTTGAGTCCGGCCGCATCAGCGGACTCGCTGCCACTAATGACCCGGAGGGGTTGTCCGAAAAGTGAGGGTCCCGCTTCCAGGTTCTGACGGCCATCCGTGAAGAGAAGTACTTCCCGCCCGGAACAGTATTGAGGAAGTTCTTTGAAAGACGTGGCCCCGTCATAACGGACCTCCCTGAGTTTGGTTTCAAGGGCGGCCCATTCGCCCGATTTGATTTCGAACTGTTCTTTGCCCCAAATGGAATTGCTGAAGAGGAGCAGGGTGACCGAACTCTGCGGATGCTGTGAGAAGAAGTTGTCCAGATACGCCTTCTCCAGGCCAAAATCCCTGGCCTGCATGGAAAGGGATGCGTCCCAACAGATGGTAACCGGATAAGGGCCCGTCTCCTGCGCCCATAACCCCCAACAGGTGATCAGGCAAAACAGCCACCGTGTTATTGTTTTCATAGTCATGTATTCAAAAGCCCGCAGCACAAGCCCTATATACGATTCTACGGAAATCTCCCCGGGCATTCTTGCACCGACCGGAATGAGGCCAACCGGCCATCGCCGGGGTGAATCATTCCCAGCTTAAGGTACGAATTCCCTTTTCACACCAGCCCCATGTTTATAAGCGTAGCCAAACGGTCTACTTTCCCGCTTCCCGTTTTTGAAAATGCCGGGGCGTTGAGTACCTGCTTTGGCACCTCGTAAGGGGTGAGGGCCCCTGAGGAACGCAACTGTTCCAAAAGGACTTCCCCATCTGTACGGGCTTCGACCGCCAGCACCAACCGCTGCCCGAGTTTCTCATCGGGAAGGCCGGCGATAAAAAAAGGGGTATGGATCAGTCCCTGCAATTTGCGCTCTATCTGCTCCGGCACCAGTTTAACGCCCCCTGAGTTGATGATCCGATCGTGTCGTCCCAGCCACTCAAAGGAGGTTTCGGAAACCACTCGCACCAGGTCGTTCGTATGAACAGGTTGCCCTGTCAGTTGCGGGGCATGGATCACCAGGCAACCCCGTTCATCCGCACTAACCGTTACCCCTTCCAGGGTGTGGAAAAACGGTTCGGGTGGGTTGATCCTCCTGAGGGCAATGTGAGAGTGGTCTCGGTCATCCCAAAGGTTTCGAATACCTGTGTGCTCAGGGTGCGGGCTGCCGCGATCCCCTGTTCGCCCAGAGGGGCCCCGCCAAATAATCACTGGCACACCGAATGAAGAGGGATTCCAGGGAAGATAGAAACTGCAGGGGTACCATGGCACAAAAGTCGTAGGTGGCACCACGGTCACGATGTAGA
>CAVRHQ010000005.1:0-30543 GCA_963721045.1 uncultured Flavobacteriaceae bacterium | reverse complement strand
GACTGTGACTTCATGAATGACCATGGATGTGTTGTGGTATACCGCTCCCAGGGTTACTGAACCGCTGCTTTTGTCGTCGTCCTTCGAGGGGGCATCGGCAAAATAAATATATACCGCAAGGGTGCCCCCCTGATTATAGGCTGTCCGGTTTTCAGTCTCGAGATCTGCGATCTCCTCCAGGCTCAACGAATCTTTCATGGGAGAGGGAAGCGCCTTATAGGTTACCGTAATATCCTGCTTAAAGGTGCGCGCCTTCAGGAAATTCAGCAGGTTCGCCACCGCTTCCTGGGTTGGCTGGTAATTCTGAACATAGCCGATCTCTATGGCCAGGCTGCTGAACTTTTCGTTGGAGAGGAAGTCATGGGCGGAAGCACCGGTTACCAGCAAGTTGGCTGATTTATCGATGCCGCCTGGCTTATCATCCGACTTTGAACAGGAAAATCCCAGAAATGCCAGTAAAAGCAGGAAAGCAATCTTTTTCATTGGGCAATTTTATGTAAAAATAGAAACTTCCGGGTTTAGAACGTTCAAAAAAGGCATCTAGTACATATTTTCCAGCAGGGCCAGATACTCGTAATGGGGCCCGCGGGCTACCAGCCGACAATTTAGTCCCCGGCCTGCCGCAGCCTGTTCCAGACATTCATAGTCCAGGTAGAGCCAAGGGAATTCACCACTTTTTTTACCCTGGTATTCCATGACAAACCGCCCTTCTCCATAGTAGGGGGGGTCTTGCGGTATGTAGAATGCACAATTTTCATCATCCTGGTACATATATCGAATATCACTGGAATCGACCAGGATCTGCCCCTTCTCTGCGAGCAAGGATTTAAGCTGATCCAGGAATGGAGCCAGTTCATGGAACCGGCCCGCCATCCCAATGCCATTCATCAGGAGTAGCAAGGTATCAAAATTTGTGCCATGATACTCCATTACAGTGCTATGTATCACCTTTTTAAGGCCCCTGGCATAGCTGGTTTGCACTGCCCCGGCAGATTGGTCCAGGCCCGTAACGTCCAGGCCTTTTCCCTGCAGGTAGAGACCATGACCACCGGCACCGCAGCCAATGTCCAGTACTTTTCCCCGGCATAGGGACAGGGCCTTTTGTTCAAGCCCGGGCATTTCATCTGTTCCCCTGAAAAGATAGGATAATGAAAAGGTATCCCGGATAGGCTCCATAAAACCCGGAAGGGACAGGTAAGTGGTTATATCTCCCCTGGCGCGGCCCCTCAGGAAGTCCAGCAGGGCTTCCCCAAAGATATCCTTATCTGTTACGCTCATAGTCATCGCAAGGCCAAAACTACCTATTATTCAGGTCATCTGAAGCGCTCAAATGGGTAAAAATGGATATTTTTGCACTTCCGGGGGCCCGTAATTACACCTTGTTTACGGTCCAGTCCGGAAGAGAATCAAAGGGATATGAAGGAAAGGCTGGTAAATCTCCGGGAAAAGGCGGTTCAGAAGCAGGCGGAAAACCGCAGGTTTTTCGCCAAATTGAAAAGAAGGCCCCCGAAAGACCTCGATGATACCATGCGCGAGCTTCACGACAAGGAATTTCGACAAACCGATTGCCTTGCCTGCGCCAATTGCTGTAAAACCACAGGGCCGCTTTTTACAGGCAAGGATATTGAACGCCTGGCAAAACATCTGAAGATGAAACCCGGGCAATTCGTCAACACTTACCTGGAAGTGGATGAGGAGAATGACTACGTCCTCCAAAAATTACCCTGTGCGTTTTTGGGGGCGGATAACCGGTGTCTCGTTTACGAAGTGCGTCCCAGGGCATGCAGGGAATTCCCGCATACGAACCGGAAAAAATTTCATCAGATCAGCAAACTCACCCTTAAAAATGTGGGGATATGCCCGGCTGCCTATGCTATTGTCGAAGAAATGAAAGATCGGATCCCCCTGTAATCAGGCCAATCTTCATCCCGGGCCACCCTATAGGCAATTATTGCTACGATTTTCCTAATTTTAGGATATGGAACAGGTTTTACATTATTTTGAAACCATCCCTTCTTCCCACCGCAGCCTATTGCTGGTTTTGGGAATCACGTTTTTCTGGCTGTTGGAAGGAGCCGTCCCCCTGGTTCGATTTAGCTATAAGAAATGGCGGCATGCCGTTCCCAATATTTTCCTCACCGGCACCACCGTGTTGGTGAATTTTGCCCTGGCCTTCCTCCTGTTAAAAACCAGTGACTGGGTAGCTGCAAAAGATTTCGGGCTGCTCAACTGGATGCCTGCCATGCCCCTGTGGTTGTATGCGCTCACAGGTGTAATGCTACTGGATTTAATTGGCGCCTACCTGCCCCATTTAATAGAACACCAGGTTAAACCTCTCTGGATGATCCATTTGGTACATCATACGGATCACGAGGTGGATACCACCACGGCCAACAGGCACCACCCGTTCGAAAGTATGATCCGGTTTTGCTTTACGCTTTTCGGGGTTTTTATCATTGGCACCCCCATTGCCCTGGTTATGCTGTACCAATCCCTATCCCTGATAGCCACCCAGTTCAGCCATGCCAATATCCGGTTACCCGGGAAGGCAGACCGCATCCTGAGTTGGTTTATCGTTTCCCCGGACATGCATAAAGTGCACCACCATTATATGTTGCCCTATACCGATTCAAATTACGGCAATATCTTCTCCGTCTGGGACCGGCTGTTCGGTACTTTTATGGAACTGGACCGGGATTTGATCGTGTATGGCGTGGATACGTTCCCGGACCGAAAGGAAAATGGCAGCGTCACCGGGCTTCTCAAACAACCCTTCCACAAATACAGAAAACCTACCGTGGGGGTTAAGAACCAATCGGTTATGGATAGAGCAGGTAGCGGGACCTGATTTTCCTGAACTGCTCCAGGTCGTCCTGCCAGGTTTCACGGATCGCGTCTTCAGTCCAGCCGGCTTCAATCTGCTGCTGCAGTTCTGCTGTACCCGCATGTTTTGTAAAGCCCCCGGTATTGAAAAAGCGCGACGGGTCTGTGGTGTGATGGTAAGCGTCCAGCAGCCATTCCAGGGATACGCGCCCGGGCAGCGGACTTTCGGACAAATCCCTCCCATAACATCTCAGGCCCAGCTGCTTGGGGTTTTTGGCACCTGGTTTAGGTTCGGGGACATAGCTGAAATCATAGGCAAGGGAGTCCAGGAAGGGTGCCCCGTACCGTTGGAACTGGTATTCGGTACCCCTGCCTGCGTTTACATTGGTGCCTTCAAAAAGGCCCAGACTGGGGTAGAGGCCGATAGCCTGGTCGCACGGCAGATTGGGCGAAGGTGGAATGGGGAGACTGTATCCGCCGGCATGGGTATAATTTTCCAGGGGGATCACGGTAAGATCTGCATGCAGCCCCCCGCTGAGCCAGCCTTCGCCGTTAATCATCCCGGCATATTCCCCTATGGTCATCCCATAGACCAGGGGGATGGGCGAAAGCCCCAGGAAACTCCTGTTAACAGCTTCCATGGTGGGACCATCTACATAGCTCCCATTCGGATTTGGCCGGTCCAGTACTATCACCGGGATGTGATTTTCGGCGCATGCCTCCATCACCAATTGCAAGGTGGCGATATAGGTATAAAATCGAACGCCCACGTCCTGAATATCAAAAAGAACCAGGTCCAGGTCTTCCAGCGCCTCCGGCCCCGGTTTGCGATTGGCGCCATAGAGCGAAATGACAGGAAGGCCGGTTGCCTTATCCTTCCCGTCAGCGACCATTTCCCCCGCGTCCGCTTCCCCCCGGAATCCATGTTCGGGTGCAAGGACCCTAACCACCTCAATCCCTGAGGCCAGGAGGGAGTCTACCAAGTGTACCGGTGCGATTTCAAGTCCTGCCCCGGAATCCAGATTTTTGTAGATCACACTGGTCTGGTTGGCTACCACCCCGATTTTTTTACCCTGCAGCAGGGCCATGTAAGCCCCGGTCCGGTTCGCAGCCGGGACCACCGGCCCAGCTTGGCTTGCAGTCCGGGGGGTGGGGACGCTGTCGGTAGCCGGTGGCACCGTCCCTCCGTTTCCACAAGTTAGAAACACGAAAAGCCAGGGGAAAATGGTATTTTTGATTCCGTACGTAAAACCCATCCTTTGAATTTCGAATTTTTTATAGCCAGGCGCCTGATCCGGGGGAAAGAGCATAAAATTAGCATTTCGGCGCCAATAATAAAAATAGCTATTGCCGCCATTGCAATGGGGTTGATCATGATGCTGATCGCCATTGCCACAGGGGTGGGTTTAAAACATAAAATCCGTGAAAAGATAGCAGCCTTCAATGGGCATATCCAGATCTTTAATTATGACAACAACCGTTCGGATGTGTCCATTATCCCCGTCTCGACCCAACAGGACTTCTATCCCGAATTTAAATCCGTGGACGGGATTTCCCATATCCAGGCCGTGGCCACCAAAGGGGGGATTATCCGCACAGAGGATACCTTTGAAGGGATTATAGCCAAGGGGGTTGGAAGTGATTACAACTGGGATGCTTTTAAGGAATTCCTGGTGGCAGGCCGCCTTCCGGATTATAGCGGGGAACTCAATACCGAAGCCCTGATGTCGCGCAGTATGGCCAGTCGGCTGAAACTGGGGGTGGGGGACGATTTTTTTGCCTTTTTCCTAAAAGATGACGACCCCTCCAAAACCCCCAATCAGCGGAAATTTACCATTGTGGGGCTCTTTGACAGCAGTTTTGAGGAATTCGATGCCACCTATGTCTTTATCGACCTGCGGCATATCCAGCGAATGAATGGATGGACAGACACCCAGGTGGGCTCCTTTGAGGTTTTTTTGGATGATTTTGACCAGATTGAGGAAAAAACGGCCGAGATCTATGGGATAACCCATTCCGACCTGGATACCCAGAACATTACCAGCAAATATTACAAGATATTCGAATGGATCGGCCTCTTTGATTTTAATATCAGCCCTTATCATCGGGATCATGATCATAGTTGCCGGGATCAATATGATCACGGCCCTGCTGGTACTCATCCTCGAACGTACGCAAATGATAGGGGTCCTGAAGGCCCTTGGGGCGACAGACTGGACCGTGCGGAAAGTATTCCTCTACAATGCCGCCTACCTCATAGGGATAGGCCTGTTCTGGGGTAATGGGCTGGGACTTGGGTTGCTTTGGCTGCAAGACCGCTACCGTACTTTCAAGTTCCCCAACCCACGGGAATACTACATGGACTATATCCCCGTACATATAGACCTCTTTACGGTGCTGTTGCTGAATATGGGCGTTTTTCTCCTGTGTTTCGTGATGTTATTGCTCCCTTCCTACATCGTTACCCGTATCAGTCCGGTCCGGGCGATAAAATTTGAATGAGCTCCGGCCCTGCCGGGGCGGCGCCTGTGCCTCCACGCTTATTTTTAGCCGGTGGTCCGGGAGGAACGCAGGGGAAGTTTTATCTTTGTCCAAGCTATGAAGTACGCGAAAAACATATTGGAAACCATTGGGAATACGCCCCTGGTAAAGATCAATTCCATTACTTCGGAATTGCCCTGTATCGTCCTTGCCAAATACGAAACATTCAATCCCGGTAATTCGGTGAAGGACCGGATGGCCCTTCAAATGATAGCCGATGCGGAGGCGTCGGGGAAATTGAAACCGGGCGGGACTATCATTGAAAGCACTTCGGGCAATACGGGCCTCGGCCTGGCGATAGCCGCCGTGGTCAAAGGGTATAAACTTATTTGTACCGTCCCCGACAAGCAATCCAGGGAAAAGATCGACATCCTGAAGGCCATGGGGAGCGAAGTGCATGTTTGTCCCACCAATGTACCGCCAGACGATCCCAGGAGTTATTATTCAACAGCCCGCAGGCTGGAGAAGGAGATTCCCAACTCCTGGTATGTAAATCAATATGATAACCTTTCCAATACCAAAGGGCATTATTTGAGTACGGCCCCTGAGATCTGGGAACAGACAGACGGCCGGATCACCCATTTCGTGGTGGGGGTGGGCACAGGCGGGACCATATCCGGTGTCGGGACCTACCTGAAGGAAAAGAACCCTGACATCAAGATATGGGGGGTGGACAGCTACGGGTCGGTCTTCAAAAAATACCACGAGACCGGGATTTTTGACGAAAAGGAGATCTATCCTTACATCACCGAGGGTATTGGGGAGGATATCCTCCCGGCCAATGTGAATTTCGATATCATTGATGGCTTCACCAAGGTAACCGATAAGGATGCCGCCCTGTACACCAGGAGGCTGGCACGGGAGGAGGGCATGTTCCTGGGAAATTCTGCCGGAGCAGCCATCAAAGGCGTCCTGCAACTGAAAGAGCATTTTCACAGAAGATGATGTCGTGGTGGTGCTCTTTCACGATCATGGCAGTAGGTATGTAGGCAAGATATTCAATGACGACTGGATGCGGCAACAGGGTTTTCTCCCAGAATAGGTTGCCCGGCATTAAATATAGAGTTATGAACAGATGTTTCTTCCGCCCGCCAGGGTTTTCAATGAACTACTCCGGGTCACACAGCCCCGTGCAAACGGATTACCTGAAACCTATGGAATCAGCTATGGGCTGCACGGACATGTTGCCTTGCTGCCTTAAAGTCCGGGCCGTATGATCCGGATCGGCAAAGGAAATCAGCAGGTGAGCCTGGATGAAGGGGAACTGGTTAGTTACCGGGTTGACGGATATGAGTACATGCATCAGAAAGGAAGCCCGGGATGGGGACATTCGGATACCGAAATGTTCCCGGTCATCGGGCCAACTTCCGAAGCTTCGTACCGGGTACAGGTGCCCCGGGGCAATGCGATTCAGGACCAGCACGGGCTGCTCCGTGACCTGGTGTACACCCTGGAATGGCAGGAAGATGACAGCGCTTCCTTCATAAAGGAATACCGCGCCGGCACCAGGGTGAAAAATGCCAAATTCCCCGACCGCTCCAGGATACAATGGCTTCTCTGGCCCTATTCGTTCCGGCTGCGAAAAGAATTTCATCAGTCCGAAGAAGGGCTTCAGATCCTTTTTACCCTTCAGGGCGAAAAGGAAATGCCGTATATGCTTGGCTACCACCCGGCCTTCAGATTGCAGGCCGCCCATCCCTATGTGCAGGCGGGCGACAGGCGGATAAGCCTGGAGCAGGTACTTGCTGCGGGGAGCCGGGCACTGCTGGTGAGCGATCAAAATACCATTACCCTTTACGACAGTAGCCCCCTCCGGATCGAGACTTCAGGGTTCCGGCATTTTATGCTTTGGACCGAGGTTCCCAATATGATCTGTATAGAACCCATAACCTTTTATCCCTATGCCGTCGGGCAGGCAGAAATCCATGAGGGGTTCGACTATTTGGGCGAAAAGGAAGTGATTTTCAGTGTACGCTTCAGCCCCCAAGCCAATTGAAGGGGATGCTAAATTCCCCTGCTCACCCACAGCTGCGGGTTGTGCAGCCCTGCTGCCACGCCCTGGTGGGCCCCGCGAAATTCTCGATTATATAGTACCTTTGGGTGATGCGTAAATTCTTTCCGATCCTGAGTTGGTTGCCCGAGTACAAAAAGGGCTATCTGACCCGGGATGCCATAGCCGGGCTCACCGTGGGTATTATTTTGATCCCACAGGGGATGGCATATGCCATGATCGCCGGATTACCCCCGGTTTATGGTCTGTACGCGGCATTGTTGCCCTTGCTGGTCTATGCCATTTTAGGCTCTTCCAGTCAATTGGCCGTAGGCCCTGTGGCCATGGACTCCCTCCTGGTGGCCGCCGGACTGGGGACCCTGGCTGTTTCGGATATTCAGGACTATATCGGCCTGGCGATCCTCCTTATTTTTATGGTGGGCAGCATCCAGTTGTGCTTGGGTTTTTGAGGATGGGTTTCCTGGTAAACTTCTTGTCGAAACCGGTCATCAGTGGGTTTACTTCGGCTGCTGCCATCATCATAATATTCAGCCAGTTAAAAAACCTCTTAGGTATCCGGGTGCAGGAAAGCAGCAGGTTCTTTATCCTTCTGCAAGAGAGCCTGCGGGAAATACAGCATGTTCATCCCTTAACCCTTTTGCTTGGATTGGGGGGTATCGTCACCATCATCCTGCTCCGGAAATGGGACCGGAGGATCCCGGCCTTCCTGATCGCTATCCTGCTCGGGACCTTACTGGTTGCCCTATTCAGGCTGGACACGCATGGGGTGGCCGTTGTGGGTGCCATCCCAAAGGGCTTACCCGCCTTCCGGGTTCCCGCCTTTAGCTGGAAACACCTGCATGCACTGCTGCCCATGGCCTCTGCCCTGGCCGTCATCAGCTATACGGAGGCGGTCTCCATTGGCCAGTCTTTGGATGAAAAAAACGGGGAAGACCGGGTGGATGCCAATCAGGAATTGCTCGCCCTGGGGGCCGCCAACATTGTGGGTTCCTTCTTTCAGTCCTATTCCACCACGGCTAGTTTTTCGCGATCGGCCATCAACAATAAACTCAACGCAAAGACGCCATTGGCCGGGGTGATGGCCATGTTGCTGGCAGCCCTGACGCTCCTTTTCCTGACCCCGCTGTTCCGCGAATCTGCCCAATACCATCCTGGCTTCATCATCATGGTATCGGTTGCGGGCCTGGTGATTTCCGGTACCCGGCTTTTCTCTGGAACCGCCAAAGGGATGAGTTTTACGTGTTGCTCTTCACCTTCCTGTTCACACTTTCCCTGGGGATACAGCATGGGATTCTCCTGGGGGTGCTGCTTTCCCTGGTTATTATGGTTTACCGGACATCCAAACCGCATTTCGCGGTGCTGGGGAAGATCAAGGACACCGAATACTATAAGAATGTGGAACGTTTCCGGGAGGATGTTGTAATGCGGGACGACTTGCTCATTGTACGCTTTGATTCCCAGCTCTATTTCGGGAACAAGAACTATTTTAAAAACCAGTTGTTCAAATTCATGGATGAAAAGGGCAGCGGCCTGCGTTGTATCATCCTGAACGCCGAGGCGATCAACTATGTAGACTCTACCGCGACGGCCATGTTGGTGAAACTCATAGAAGAAGTGCAGAGGCGTAAATTGAAATTGTATATCTCCGGTGCCATCGGACCCGCCAGGGATGTGATCTTTCACAGCGGGATCGTTAAATTGCTCCCCAGGGAACATTTCTTTCTCGGGATACAGCAGGCCGTGGATTACTATGATAAACAGGAATCCCCCACGGAATTACAGGATCGGATCACCCATCAGACGAAGTCGTAAATAGGTGGGGAAGCCACAAAAAAATCGTAATTTTAAGGGGAATAATTGATTTTGAAATGAAGATTGAACAAATTTATACGGGCTGCCTGGCTCAGGGCGCATATTATATTGAAAGTGAAGGAGAAGCGGTAATTATCGATCCCCTGAGGGAGGTGGAACCCTACCTGCGCAGGGCAGAGGCAGACAAGGCGCAGATCAAGTATATATTCGAAACCCACTTCCATGCGGATTTTGTCAGTGGCCACGTAACCTTATCCTCCAAAACCGGTGCCCCCATTGTGTATGGGCCCGGGGCCAACCCCTCATTTGAGGCCATCATCGCCCGCGACGGGCAGGAATTCAAAGTTGGGGCAGTCACCTTCCGGGTGTTGCATACGCCTGGCCATACCATGGAAAGCACTACCTACCTTCTCCTGGACGCCCAGGGAAAAGAACACGCCATATTCTCCGGGGATACCTTATTCCTGGGGGATGTCGGCCGGCCCGACCTGGCGCAGAAAGCAGCCGATATGACCCAGGAACAGCTGGCGGGACTGCTCTTTGACAGCCTCCGAAAAAAGATCATGCCGCTTCCGGATGAGGTAATCGTCTACCCGGCCCACGGTGCCGGTTCTGCCTGCGGGAAGAATATGATGAAGGAAACCGTGGATACCCTTGGCAACCAGAAAAAGGTGAATTATGCCCTCAGGGCAGACATGACCCGGGACGAATTTATCCGGGAGGTAACCGAAGGCCTGTTGCCCCCGCCGGAGTATTTCCCCCTGAATGTAAAACTGAACAGGGAGGGGTACGAGGACATTGCCGACGTACTGGCCCGCGGGAATACCGCCCTGGCCCCGGATGCCTTCGAAGTGGCCGCAAACGAGACCGGCGCGCTGGTGCTCGATGTACGACCGCAGGAAGCCTTTGCAGAAGCCCATATCCCGCGATCGATCTTTATTGGGTTGAACGGCGATTTCGCACCCTGGGTCGGCGCCCTGATAGCCGACGTGAACCAGCCTATATTGCTGGTCGCTCCCGAAGACAAGGTGGAAGAAACAGTCACCCGCCTCTCCAGGGTCGGTTTTGATCACACCATTGGGTATCTTAAAGGAGGGATGAAAGCGTGGCAAGCGGCCGGCAAGGAATACGATTCGGTTACCTCGGTCGCAGCCGAGGAAGTTAAGCAAGCACTACAGGCCGGGAAGTCGCCGGTCTTCGACGTCAGGAAAGGCAGTGAATATGAGGCAGAACACCTGGAAGGCGCTCATAACACCCCCCTGAATTTTTTAAATGACCACCTGGCCGAATTCCCGAAAGACCAACCTTTCTATGTGCATTGTGCCGGCGGATACCGTTCCATGATCGCAGCCTCTATTCTTAAAAGCAGGGGATTCCATAACCTGCTCGATATTTCGGGAGGGTTTGATGCCATGAAGCAGGCGGGCATGGACATATCGGATTTCGCCTGCCCTTCCGGCCGTTAATAGCCGCCGGGATCCTTACCTTTACCGGCAGCCTGGCCGGTTCCATTTAGCGCTCCCTGTAATATCAGAAAAAGACGGTTAAAAAAATCTTAAATTATGTTGGGAATTTAACAAGTTTTTAACTATTTTTAAGAGTAATCAGGACACGTACGAAAAGGGATCAGATCGGGCGCAGGGGCGCGTTTTCCCGGATCCCAATTAGGTAAGGCTTAAATATCACGGTGAAACCGGGAGTGCTGGTTTGGGCATTTACCGGAACCGCTGCTCCAATTGATCATGTTCTACAATAAAGCGGGAAATCATGGACATTATCCTGGGCTATGCGATCTTTTTTATAGCAGTGTTGATGCTGTGGGTCTGGTTTTTGGTTCGTATGTACCGAAAAATGAAATAGCCCCTCCCCCTATTTACGGCTACCAATCATCCACTGGTAACAAACGTGTGTTTTCCGGGTGCCTGGCGCAATAGGATTGCAGCAGGCGTTCGGTTTCGAGGGTGTTCTTCTGGGGGGTAATATACCCCAGGGCGTCCTGCATGGTGGGGACCGGCTGGTCCGTACCAATAAACCCGTATCCACGGTACTGGCCATCCTGTATGAGGACTATGGCATATTCCCCGGATTCCCGGCCTTTCTCCCTGATAACGAGGTTTGAATTTTCGGAACGGGTGGCTTCGATGGCACGGGTCACCTTGGCATTGTATTCTGCTACCGGCTCCTTACCCCGGCAAATACCGTCACAGGACGTAATACGGAAATGGTTGCATCCCCCGGCCTGTTCCTGCAGGTGGCAATACTTGGGGCAAAGCCCGTAGGTTTGGCAAAGCTGCTCCAGGTACAGCCGGCAATCCGTAACGGAATAAAAACAGGTTAAGGGGGAAGGGATGCCTTTGGCGAGGTTGTATGCCAGGTGGCGGACGCCGTTCCGGTCTTCGTACGTAAAAATAGCGTAGCGCGGAATCCGCCGTTTCTGGGAGCGGTTATAGGGAGGGTATAACTGTTTGATGGCAGCCGATTCCATAAGCAGGGCTACCAACTCGCTCCCCGACAGTTCGTAGTCTATATCCGTGGTTTCCCTGCACATCCGCACTTCCTTATCGCTCTTGTCATAAAAATGCGACAGCACCCTTTTTTTGATGTTTACCGCTTTTCCCACATAGATGACCTCCCCCCGGGTATTTTTGAAATAATAGACCCCTGCCCGGGACGGCAGTTGGTCATATATTGATTTTGGCCAGTCCCGGGGGCAGGGTCGCCTGCTGGGAGCGGGCATTCAGGAATCCGCGGATCAATGATTCGGCCTGGGGGCCCGAAAGGATCCGCTGGAAAAGGAGGGTAGTGGCCTAATGCGTCGCCACGGGCCCTGTGGCGGTTGTGGAGGGGGATTTCCAGGGATGCGCATAATTTTCCCAGGCTGTAGGAAGGCAGGCCAGGGAATACTTTTCTCGACAGGCGGATCGTGCAGAGCCGCTTCCTGTTAAAATCGATCCCCAGCTCCCTGAAGGCATTTCTGATCACATGGTAGTCGAAAGTGACACTGTGGGCTACGAATATGCTGTCTCTGGTGATCTCCTGTATTTTCCCGGCTATTTCTTTCAGTTCCGGGGCATCCCGGACCATATCCCCGTCGATCCCGGTCAGGGCAGTTATATAGGTGGGAATTTCACATCCAGGATTCACCAGGGAGGAGAATTCACCGGAAATTTCCCCGTCTTCGATCCGGAAAATGGCAATTTCGGTGATACGGTTCCCCAGGATCCCGTAGCCCGTTGTTTCTATATCGACAACCGTATAAACGCGTTTCACCGGATGGGCTTATTTTTTTCTGAAAAATACTAAGAAATAATCATTCTCCCGATGGATTTTCCACCCGGATACCCGGCCATAATTTTTCCACAGCCGGGTGTAATTTGGAAATTATACATAGATTTAGGGTTCCATTGCAATTTGGCTATGAAACACAAACCGAACGCTCTGCCCATCCTGCTACTGGTCCTTGCAATCCTGGGGCTTTGTATAATTTCATGTAAAGAGGAAGTATCTGAAAAAGTTATGGCGGAACAACTGCTGGAGAAACAGATCAGCGTCTCCCTGGACTCCCTGGTGAAAGTATGGTATCCCCGGGTGCTCGACAGGGATCACGGCGGATACTGGTCAGACTACGACTATGCCTGGGAACTGGACGGGATACAGGACAAAATGATCGTGTCCCAGGCACGTCATATCTGGGCCACTGCCACCCTGGCGCAATACTACGCGGATCCCTCTTTTCTCGAAATGGCCCGGCACGGCTACCTTTTTCTCCGCGACCATATGTGGGACGGGGAACACGGGGGCTTCTTTACCCAAAAAAGGATTTACGGGGATACCCTCCTGCTGGTTTCCAAAACGAAGAGTGCATATGGCAATGCCTTCGGGATTTACGGCCTCTCCGCCTACTATAAAGCCTCCGGGGATACCGCAGCCCTGGATCTTGCCAAAAAAACCTTTTACTGGCTTGAAGAACACGCGCACGATCCGGAATACGGCGGCTATTTTGATGTGTTGAAACAGGACGGTTCCTGGCTCCTGGATGTGGAAAAGGATACGGCCGGTTATGAGAATTTTGTCCGCAAGGACTGGAAAGACCAGAATTCCTCCATCCATCTCATGGAAGCCTTTACCGCCCTCTATGAGGTTTGGCCGGACAGCCTGCTTAGGAAGAGGCTGGAAGAGTTGCTGAAACTGATACGGGATACCATCACCACCGAAAAAGGCTACCTGACCCTGCATCTTGAGCGCGACTGGACCCCTGTATCCCTGCGGGATTCTTCGGAGTCCTACAGGAGAAAGAATTTCTTCCTGGACCACGTCTCCTTCGGGCACGATGTGGAAACCGCCTACCTTATGCTGGAGACCTCTCATGTGCTTGGCTTGGAAAACGATACGACAACCCTGAAAAAAGCCAAAAAAATGGTGGACCATGCCCTTGATAACGGCTGGGACGACCGTTTTGGGGGTTTTTATGACGGGGGGTATTACCCGGCGGGGTCAGACAAATGCGTGATTCAAAACGGAGCCAAGGTGTGGTGGTCCGAGGCAGAAGGCCTGAATGCGCTCTTGCTGATGGCCCGTTTGTTTCCTGAAGAGGAACGTTATTTCCAGCACTTCCGGTCGCAATGGCATTACATTGACCACTACCTGGTAGATCACGAACACGGGGGCTGGTATCATGAAGGTATCGACAGTGACCCGGCCGCAGCCATGGATCCCAAGGCCAATATCTGGAAAACGAGTTACCACAATACCCGCGCCCTTATGAACGTGGTTCAGATGCTGCGGGGCACCTACAGGCCGCCGGGAGAAGGGAAGTAGCAATGGCAAGGCCTGTGATCAAAGGGAACCAGCCCCGGGCTTTGGGATCCGGGGATTTCCCGGAAGCCAGGTTAACAGACTAAACTAAGATTATGGCATTTGAACTTAATGGAAAAACAGCCCTGGTAACAGGGGGCGCCAGCGGTATTGGCAGGGCGATCTCCCGTACACTCGCAGGGGCCGGGGCCGCGGTCCATATCCTGGATCTGGATGAAAAGGAAGCCGCGGCTGCGGCCGCCGAAATTAAGGCAGCCCATCCGGGGAGCAGGGTTTTTGCACATGCCTGCAATGTGGCGGACCAGGAACAGGTCACAGCCTGTGTGGCGGCAATCCGGAAAGATGCCTACATTGACATTCTTGTGAATAATGCCGGGATCGCCCATATCGGCAATATCGAGGCGACCACTTCGGCTGATATGGACCGCTTGTACCAGGTGAACATCAAAGGCGTGTTCCATTGTACCCTGGCCTGTATCCCGGGTATGAAGGAGCGGGGCGGGGTGATCCTGAATATGGCCTCCGTGGCAGCGTCTGTAGGTATCCCCGACAGATTTGCCTATTCCCTGACCAAAGGGGCCGTACGCACCATGACCTATTCCCTTGCCAAAGACTACCTGGCTTTCGGGATCCGCTGCAATTGTATTTCCCCGGCGCGGATACACACGCCATTTGTGGATGGCTACCTCCGGAAAAATTACCCTGGAAGGGAAAAAGAGATGTTCGAGAAACTTTCCAAAACCCAGCCCATTGGCCGGATGGGCGAACCCGACGAAGTCGCGGGCCTGGTTTTATACCTTTGCTCGGACGAGGCGGCATTCGTCACTGGTTCGGATTTCCCTATCGATGGCGGGTTTATTCGGCTTAACGGGTAGGCGCGGATGCAAATCGACAGCCACCAGCATTTTGGAACTACCATCCCGACCGGCATTCCTGGATCACCGAAGAAATGCAGCTCCTCAGACGCGATTATCTGCCCGAAGACCTGGAACCCCTGCTGGAAACCCATGGCATAGACGGATGCGTAGCCGTGCAGGCGGAGCCCTCGGAACGCGAAACACACTTCCTGCTGGATTGCGCCCGGAACCATCCGATAATAAAAGGGGTAGTGGGCTGGGTAGACCTGCGGGATCCGGCTGTGGAAGAACGCCTGGAATATTTCAGCCAATTTCCATTGTTAAAGGGCATGCGGCACATTGTGCAGGATGAACCGGATGACCGCTTTATGATGCGGCCCGATTTTCGCAACGGGATCGGCCTGTTGGCTCGGTACGGCCTTACCTATGATATCCTGGTATATCCCCGGCAATTACCGGCTGCCCTCGAACTGGTGCGGGAATTTGCCGGAACAACGCTTCATGCTGGACCATATCGCCAAGCCGAAGATTTCTGAAGGGATGGATCCCCGCTGGCAACAACAAATACAGGATTTGGCAGCCCATCCGAACGTATTTTGTAAATTGTCGGGTATGGTTACGGAGACCCATGGCTTCCGATGGTCCAAACCTGATTTCCACCCGTTTATGGATACCGTTATGCAGGCCTTTGGCCCTGAGCGGGTGCTGTTTGGATCAGACTGGCCCGTTTGCCTGTTGGCAGGCCGGTACGGGGCAGTCCTGGATATTGTCTTGTCTTACCTGCAGGAATATCCGGAAGCGACAAGACAGGCGGTCATGGGTGATAATGCCAGGCGTTTTTACGGCTTATGAAAAGAGGGTGCCGGGACGCGACTCCCAATAACAATGGATCAATGGATTTCAACAATTATTTTTTAAGCTTCCGCCTTCTTGTGGTCCTGCTCGCCGGGCACCCCGTGGTTTATGGGCAGGCCGGAACCTCCCCGGGCGAAATGCTTTGGTACGAGGCACCCGCTGCAGATTGGATGCAAGCGCTGCCGATAGGCAATGGCCGGCTGGGAGGCATGGTGTTGGAGAAGTGGGGGAAGAGCGTATCCAACTCAATGAAGATTCCATGTGGCCCGGGGCGGCAGACTGGGGCAATTCGCACGGCAGCCCTTCCGATCTTCAGGAAATACGGCAACTCCTTAAAGCTGGAGAAACCGAATTGGCAGACAGCCTGATCGTAGAACGGTTCTCCTATAAATCCGTACTCCGGTCGCACCAAACCATGGGAGACCTACATATTGTATTCAGGGGGATTCCCCCTGAGACCAACTATCGCAGGAGCCTGGACCTGCAGCAGGCGATTGCCGGGGTCCGGTATGAAGCTGGGGGATATGAATACAGCAGGGAACTCTTTGCCTCCCGGCCTGATAGCGCGCTGGTGATCCGCCTGAAAACCACCCGCCCGGAAGGCATGGAGCTGGAACTCAGCCTTTCCAGGCCCATGGACCAGGGACATCCCACCGTAACGGTTACCGTGCCGTCGGATTCCATACTCCGGATGAAAGGAATGGTAACCCAGTATGGCGGGGTACGGGACTCCAGGCCCCTGCCGCTTGGACTACGGGGTTCAGTTCGATACCCGCCTGAAGGTCCGCACAACTTCCGGGAGGGTTATGGCTGCGGGGGACAAACTACTGGTTTCCGGCGCCCGGGAAGTCCTGCTCCTGCTTGTTTGCAATACCTCCTATTATTCGGGCGATGCCTACGAAAAAGCCAGCGCAGAAGCTATGCACCGGCTGGAAGCCCGTAACTACAGGGAGCTGAAGGCATCCCATATTGAAGACTACCAGGCGCTTTTCAGCCAGGTCGGCCTGGAACTTGGAAAGCACGAATTCGACGATCTCCCAACAGATAAACGCCTGGAACGGATACGCGCCGGGGCGGATGACCCCGGGATGGAAGCACTGCTGTTCCAGTATGGCCGTTACCTGTTAATTGCTTCCTCCCGCCCCGGCACGAACCCGGCCAACCTGCAGGGGCTTTGGAACGAGCACATTCAGGCGCCCTGGAATGCGGATTACCACCTCAATATCAACCTGCAAATGAATTATTGGCTGGCGGATATCACGGGCCTGGGGCAATTGCAGGCCCCTTATTTTGACCTGATTGACCGGGCCCTGGAGCGGGGAAAGATCACGGCCAAAGAGCAGTACGGGCTGCCCGGGAGCGTGGTGCACCATGCAACCGATCTGTGGGCGCCGGCCTGGATGAGGGCAGAAAGGGCTTACTGGGGCTCATGGATACACGGTGGTGGCTGGGCGGTACAGAATTACTGGCAGCACTTCCTGTTCACCCGGGATACCGCCTTCCTGAAGGAGCGGGCCTTTCCTGCCCTCAGGACCGTGGCCCGCTTCTATGTAAACTGGCTGGTTTGGGATAAGGACCTGGGCATGTGGGTATCCACCCCGGAAACCTCTCCCGAGAATTCCTATTACAATGAAAAAGGGAAGCCGGCGGCCCTGTCTTACGGCAGCGCCATGGGACACCAGATCATTGGAGAAGTTTTAGACAACACGCTGGCGGCGGCTGCCGTCCTGGGCGTTTCAGATTCGCTCATGGATATGGTCAGAGCCAAACGCTCAAAACTGGCTCCAGGCATCCGGATTGGGAAAGACGGGCGGATCCTTGAATGGAACCGGCCGTATGGAGAACCCGAACCGGGGCATCGCCATATGTCGCACCTCTATGCCCTTTATCCGGGAGTGGCCATTACCCCGGCTGACACCGCGGCCTTTCGGGCGGCCCGCAAGACCATTGACTACCGCTTGTCTCACGGGGGCGCCGGTACCGGCTGGAGCAGGGCCCTGATGATCAATATGGATGCCCGGCTGCTCGACCCGGTGGCGCTCCGCCAAAACATCCATAAATTCCTGGAGATTTCCGTGGCGCCCAACCTGTTCGACGAACACCCCCCTTTCCAGATCGATGGGAATTTCGGATTTACCGCCGGGATCGCGGAAGCCCTGTTGCAATCGCACGAGGGGTTTCTGCGCCTCCTGCCGGCCCTCTCGGCCAACTGGCCGGATGGATCGGTTACGGGCCTGCGGGCGCGCGGGGATATACGGGTTGATCTCTACTGGGAAAAAGGGGTGCTTCAAAAGGTGGGGCTCACTTCCGGACCTGCGCAAAACTGCAAGCTGGTTTACCGAAACAAGAAACAAAACCTGTTCCTGCCCGCCGGAGAACGGATCTGGCTGAACAAGGACCTGCAACCTATCCGTCCTTAAACTATTTGATATGAAATATAACATCCTCCTCCTGTGTGCCCTTTGCCTTTCATGTGCCAAAGTCCCTCCGCCTGCCCCGGTGGGGCCCCTTCCATCCGACAGGCAGCTGGCCTGGCAGGAACTGGAGTACTATGCCTTTGTGCATTTCAATATGAATACCTTCACCAACAGGGAATGGGGGCTTGGGGACGAATCCCCGGCCCTCTTCAATCCCACCGCCCTGGATGCCGGACAGTGGGCAAGAGTGGCCAGGGAAGCCGGGATGAAGGGGATCATCCTGACGGCCAAGCACCACGATGGGTTTTGCCTGTGGCCCACTTCTACCACGGAACATTCGGTGAAAAATTCCCCCTGGAAAAACGGGCAGGGCGATGTGCTTCGGGAATTGTCCGAGGCCTGCCGGGCCAACGGCTTGAAATTCGGGGTTTACCTCTCCCCCTGGGACCGGAACAGCGCCGCCTATGGCACGGATGCCTATGTGAAGCTCTACCACGAACAGCTCAGGGAATTGCTCACCCGGTACGGAGACGTTTTTGAGGTGTGGTTCGACGGGGCCAACGGGGGATCGGGCTATTACGGGGGTGCCCGGGAGACGCGGAAAATCGATAGTAAAACCTACTACCAATGGGATACCATCACAGCCATGGTACGCCGGTTGCAGCCCCGCGCCGTAATTTTCAGTGACGGGGGTCCGGATATCCGTTGGGTTGGGAACGAAGAGGGGTGGGCCAACGAAACCAACTGGAGCATCATGCGGCGGGATGAGATCTATCCGGGATGGCCCAGGTACCTGGAATTACGTTCAGGCCATGAAGACGGTACGGACTGGTTGCCCGCGGAAGCTGATGTTTCCATACGGCCCGGCTGGTACTACCACCCGTCTGAAGACCACCAGGTAAAATCCCTGCCCGGGTTGCTGGATATCTACTACCAATCGGTCGGGCGGAACGCCTCCCTGCTGCTGAACCTGCCCGTGGACCCCACCGGGCAGGTACACCAAACCGACGTGGCGCAGTTGATGGCGTTGAAAAAACAACTCGACCGCGATTTTGCGGATGACCTGGCCCCCGGGGCCCGTGCCACGGCAACTGACGTTCGCGGGAACAGCGATACCTATGGGGCCGCCCGGGTCTCGGACCAGGACCTGGAAACTTACTGGGCCACGGATGATGGGACTACTTCGGCCGCCCTGACGCTAACCTTTGATTCGCCTGAGGAGGTGAACCGCCTGCTGCTGCAGGAATATATCCCATTGGGACAACGGGTAAAGGCATTCCTGGTTGAGGCTTTAGTGGATGGGGATTGGGTGGTCCTGGACCGGCAGACCACCATAGGCCATAAACGGATCCTCCGGTTCGGAACTATCAGCGCCAGGGCCATTCGCGTCACCATCACGGATTCCAAGGGCCCTCCGCTTATATCCCGTATCGGCCTGTTCAAAGCCCCGCCTGTGATGGTTCCCCCGGAAATCAGCAGGGACCGGGAGGGAATGGTAACCCTTGCCGCAGCCGATCCGGATCTGGAAGTACGATACACCCTCGACGGGAGCCAGCCGGGCGTGCAATCCCCGAGGTACACGGGGCCGTTCCTGCTGGATGAGCCGGCTACGGTCCGTGCCCTGGCCCTGCCGCCCGGTGGCGGGGAGCAAACGGAAGTGGCCGCCAGGCGTTTCGACATCTCAAAAAGGGACTGGCGGGTGGTATATCCCGTAGATACCACCGGGACTACAGACAGGATGATCGATAATAACCCTGCGACATTTTGGGCTCCCGAGAAAGGGGCCCCTGTACCAGGGGAAGTGGTGATCGACCTGGGCCGGGAATATACCCTGCAGGGGTTTACCTTCTGGCCCATGCAGGAACGCTGGTCCTTCGGAATTTTTACGGACTACGAATTCCTGCTTAGCCGTGACAACCGGCACTGGAACCGGCCGCCCGGGGCGAATTCAGTAATATTGTAAATAATCCGGTGGAACAAAGCATAACATTTGATGCCAGCCCGGCAAGATTTATTAAATTGAGGGCTTTGAATATCCAGGGGGAGGATCAGCGACCTTCTTTCGGTGAAATCGGCATCATTACATCCGGCAAGTAGATATGGATCTGGAATTGCAAAATAAAGTATGTGGCGGTCACGGGGGTGCCAGTGGGATCGGCAGGGGGATCTGCCGGGTCCTGGGGGCAGAAGGGGCCGTGGTGATCCTTGTCGACCGTGATCGGGAGCGGGCCGTAGAAACGGTTCAAATGATAGAGGAAACGGGCGGCAGGGCCGGATTTGTCCTTGCGGAGCTAACCGATGCGACGGCCTGCCGCAAGGCTGTGGAACAAGTGGTTTCAGGATGGGGGAAGATCGACGGACTGGTAAATAACGCCGGGGTCAACGACGGGGTAGGGCTGGAGACAGGCGGGCCCGAAGCATTCGAAGCTTCCCTCCGCAAAAACCTGACCCATTATTACCTCATGGCCCATTATTCCCTGGAACATCTGAAAAAAAGCAAAGGGGCCATCGTAAACATCGGCTCCAAAGTGGCCGTTACCGGGCAGGGAGGCACTTCCGGATATGCGGCCGCCAATGGCGGGCGGAACGCCCTGACCCGGGAATGGGCGGTGGAATTGCTTCCGTACGGGATCCGGGTGAATTCCGTGATCGTGGCGGAGTGCTTTACCCCCTTATATGAAAGATGGATCTCCGGCTTCAGCGACCCGGAGGCCAAACTGGAAAAGATTGCGAACAAAATACCGCTTGAAAAACGTATGACGACGGCAACCGAAATTGCCGACACGGTTGCCTTTTTACTATCGGCCAGGTCCGGCCATACCACAGGCCAGTTGGTTTATGTGGACGGGGGATATACCCACCTGGACCGGGCCATAACCTGACTGCAAACCAACCTATGAACCAAAACGACCACGCCCCGGTAGTAGCAAAAAACATACTGCTGCCGTTTATCCTGATCACCTCCCTTTTTGCCCTCTGGGGTTTTGCGAACGATATTACGAACCCGATGGTTTCGGCTTTTAAAAAGATCCTGGAGCTCAATAATACCCAGGCTTCCTGGGTGCAGGCGGCCTTTTACGGCGGGTATTTTACCATGGCCCTCCCGGCCGCCTACTTGGTGAAGCGGTATACCTACAAGCTCGGGATCAAGGTTGGGCTGGTATTGTATGCCCTGGGGGCCCTGCTCTTCTACCCGGCCGCCGCCATGGAGAATTATTTTTTCTTCCTCACGGCCCTGTACATCCTCACCTTTGGCCTGGCCTTCCTGGAAACCACGGCCAATCCATACGTCATGGCCATGGGCGCAGAAGAAACCGCTACCAGGCGGTTGAACCTGGCGCAATCTTTTAATCCCATGGGCGCGCTCTGCGGCCTGTTCGTGGCCCAGACCTTTATCCTGGGAGCCTTACAGTCTGACGATCTCGATGCCCAGGGGAACAGCGTGTATGAAACCCTTAGCGGGGCAGCCAAGGCGGCCGTAAAAAGTTCAGACCTGATGGTGATCCGAAATCCTTATGTGGGGCTGGGGCTTTTTGTCATCTTTATGCTGTTGCTGATCAGCATGGTGCAAATGCCCGAAAAACTGACGGGTGATCGTTCCGGGAACATGCTGAAGGCCATTGGGCGGATTTTTAAGAAGGAGCGCTTTGTGGGTGGGGTGATCGCCCAACTGTTCTATGTGGGGGCCCAGATCATGTGCTGGACCTATATCTACCAATATGCCGAAAACCTGGGGATAGACAACCAGCATGCCGTAAATTATGCCTATGTGGCCCTGGGGATCTTCCTACTTGGCCGTTTTATCTGTACCTTCCTTTTGAAATACATCCGCTCGGGGAGGTTGCTGATGCTGTTGGCATTGTGCGCCATGGCATGTTGCCTGGGGGCTATTTTTATCGTGGGCATGGGCGGATTATATAGCCTGGTGATGATCTCCTTCTGCATGTCCCTCATGTTCCCTACCATTTACGGGATAGCCCTCACAGGGCTGGGGGATGATGCCAAACCGGCTTCCGCCTTTTTGGTGATGGCCATTGTAGGCGGGGCTTTTATGCCCATATTGCAGGGGCTTATACTCGATATAGGTGGTACGGCTTATGCCGACACGCTGATCCTGGGGGTGCCTGAGGTGAATTTTTCGTTCGCCCTCCCGCTCTTCTGTTTCCTGGTGGTGGCCCTGTATGGCTTCCGGGCAGACCGGGCCTATTCGGTCAGCTGAGGCAGGGTGCCGTAAAGGAAGTAAATTAATTTTGACAACATGAAACGATATTGCCTGGCACTGGACCTGAAGGATGATCCGGCCCTGATCGAACAATACGAAGCACACCACCGGCAGGTATGGCCGGAAGTGCGGCAAAGCATCCTGGATGCCGGGATTTCGCGAACTGGAAATCTACCGGGTTCGGAACCGGCTATTTATGATCCTTGAAACCTCCGATTCCTTTTCCCTGGAGGAAAAGGCGCAAAAAGACCTTGAGAACCCCATGGTCGTGGAGTGGGAGACCCTGATGTGGACTTTCCAGAAACCCCTGCCCTGGGCCGCGGAGGGGGAGAAGTGGCAATTGATGGACAAGATCTGCGAGATCAGTGACGAACAATAGAAAAGGGAATTCCCATGAGAAACAGTGAGAAAATAGTGTTCAAGTCCAGATACCCCACCGTGGATGATCTCAGGGCCCGGGCCCGGAGGAGGATTCCCGGGTTTGCCTTCGATTACCTGGACGGGGGGTGCAACGAGGAGGTGAACCTGCAACGCAATACCCGGGAGATCCGTGAAGTTCAATTAAAGCCCCGCTACCTCGGGACGTACCGGGGTGCCGATATGCGGACGGAACTCTTCGGCCATACCTATGACGCCCCTTTCGGGGTGGCCCCCGTTGGCCTGCAGGGCCTCATGTGGCCCAATGCAACGGAGATCCTGGCCAGGGCAGCCTTTGAGCACAACATCCCTTTTGTGCTGAGTACCGTGGCTACTTCGCATATAGAACGGGTAGGGGAACTTACCGAAGGCCGGGCGTGGTTCCAGCTGTACAACCCGGCGGATGCCGAAATCCGCCGCGATATTATCCGGAGGGCCGGCGAGGCGGGCTGTCCGGTTTTGGTGCTCCTGTGCGATACCCCTGCCTTTGGTTTCCGGCCCAAGGAGATCCGGAATGGCCTGTCCATGCCCCCCAGGATGACTCTTGGGAATATAGTCCAGATCCTCGGAAAACCGCACTGGGCCCTTGAAACCCTGAGATGCGGGTCGCCCCAGTTCGCCAACCTGAAACCGTATATGCCCAAAAACATGAGCCTCAAACAATTGGGGAAGTTTATGGATCAAACCTTTACCAAAAGGATGAACCGGGAAAGGGTAGGGCCCATCCGGGACCTCTGGAAGGGCAGGCTGGTCCTCAAAGGGGTTGCCTCGGAAGCGGACGCCGAAGAGGCTGTTTCACTTGGCCTGGACGGGATCATTGTTTCCAATCATGGCGGGAGGCAGCTCGATGCAGGCGAATCCACCATCAGGCCAATGGCGCGGATCGCGGCGAGCTTATGGCGATAAGATCAAGGTAATGATGGACAGCGGACTCCGCTCCGGGCCTGACATTGCCAGGACCCTGGCCAGCGGGGCGGAATTTGCCTTCCTGGGCCGGGCCTTTATGTATGGGGTGGCAGCGCTGGGCAAAGCGGGGGGAGGCCATACCATTTCCCTCTTGAAAACCCAGCTGGAGCAGGTCATGGAACAACTGGGATGTGAGACCCCTGCGGATTTCCCCGATCATTTGTTAAAGGAATAGATTGCCCCAGAGGGCCCCGAGACAGGATCTTATTCCGTCTTTTGCGCCATGGGGGTCCCGGGCGGGGGAAAGGTTCGGTATCCACCACCAGGACCCAGTCGTTCCCGAGCCCGGAAGTGGGCGGTTGTACCAGTTGTGGGCCAGCCGTGCCAATCCCTTCGGCCGTGGAGGCGTTCCCGGTCCTGGGATCATACCACCAGGCCTGTGCCATATTTTTTTCGGAGATATTAAGGTTGAGGAGGGTAGGGCGCCCGGTGGGGAAATACACCATGGCGTAGCGTCCGTCCCGGTCGCGGGTGGCCAGGACATGGTCCTGGTTGTCTTCCTGTTCCTGCACCACGATTTGCTCATCCGGGATACGGCTGAGGTAGGGCCTGGAAAGCATCAGCTGTTTCAGCAGCCTCATCTCTTCGGCCATAGGCAGGTGAAGCGCCTGCTTCCAGGGCCTTAGCGGATGGTTCACCGGTTCCCGCTGCGGGGTATACAATTGCCAGATATCGTGGCAGCCGTAGGTTTGCCCGCAGGCCCCTGCAAAGACGTTCCAGTACATCATCCTCCTGATATCCCTGGGCAGGCTATACCCCAGTTCTTTGGCGTTGAAGCAATTGGGGTGGTCTTCATACAGGGGTTCGGCGTCGAGTACCGGTTTAACCGGTGTCAGCTCATAATCGTGCCGGATATTCAGGTAGGTGGCCTTGTCCGGGCAATGCCCGGTTTGGTGCATGTTGAAGTCGAGCCAGGGATCCGTATGGAACCAGGTGGAGGATCCGCCCCCCGGGTGGGGCTGTGGGTGGAAACTCATCAGGGCATGATCGAACCCCCCGGCCCCGGCGGCGATGCCTGCGGCAAGTCGGCGCCAGGTCTCAACATCCCGGCTGCCTTCCCTGGGGTTTCGGTCGCCCCCCAGGATCCAGATGATGTTGGGGGCATCTTTATACCGGTTGCCCAGCCATTTGCCATAGTCATAGGCGTTGTCCGGATTGAAGATCTCCGGCCCTGTCCCCCAGCTGTTTTTGTAGACCTTGTCGCCCCAGGTAGGGAGCAGGGCAATATACATGCCCAGGGAATCGGCTTTTTTGATGATCCAGTCCACATGCCTAAAATAGGCTTCATTGGGCTTCCGGGGGTCGTCGTCAACAAGCGGGGTGTCTCCGTATGCATTGGGGGTGTGCAGCCCGTCCAATTCGGCGAGGGCTACGGCCTGCACCACATTGAACCCCTGGGCGGCACGGGTTTGGAGGTAAAAGGCTGCATCCTCCCGTGTGAGTCGGTGGAAAAGTTCCCAGGCCGTATCGGCCATCCAGAAAAATGGTTCGCCCGATTCTGTAACGAGAAACCGCTGGTTTTGGCTTACGCGGGCGGGTTGGGCCAGCAAGCCGGCGGAGGGGGGCAGCAGGAGGAGCAAGAGGAAAATAACGCTCTTTTTCATAAGGGTCCGGATTTTTTTGGAAAAGGCGGCCGGGCCAATTTACGTAAATTGGGATAAAACTGCGGGGTGGAGGAAACGGAAAATTTCGCCCTGCGGCCTGTATATATGGGTAAGCGGAGGGGGTGTGGTGCCGAAGGGCCTTCCCTTGTGCAGATGGGTTATTCAAAAAAAAAATAACCCGGAGGTTCCGGGTCTTCAAGGTGTTGTAATTTGGTGGTGTCCTGGTTTTTGCCGCAGCCAATGGCCCGGGTTAGCATGGAATCCCGTTAGGAAATCTTAAAATCTTCCGGTCCTGGCTTTACCTTACTAGCGAAGTACGCAGACCAGTAACAGGGTAAGGCCGTAGCCCAGGGCGGCCAGAAAAGTAGCTGTTTCCAGGCTGAAGTTTTTCTGTAAGGCGTTTATAAAAGAAAAATAATTTTTTTTCATTGTGTATAGCTTTAGGAATATGTAAGGGTGGTAAAAATTAGAAAGACGATAAACACCACAAATACTAAACCGAGGGCAACAATCATATCGAGAAAATCGAATTTTCGTTTCATTGTCCACCCTTACTGGTTAGATATATAAAGATATGGACATTCGTGAATCCAATTTGAATTACAGGACCAAAGGTGCCGGATTCTTGTCACAGCCAAAAATAAATTAGATATGATGCGTATTTTTCGGGTTGATTTGAACTGACTTTCGTGCATAATAGCCAGTCGGGGTAGCGGTAACGGTGAAGTGAATGCATCGCCGCCTGCCCTCCTGTATAAGCGGCTTGTATGTCAGATAAGTGGTTTGCCTTTCAGGCGTTTTTCGATCTTGCGTTTTTTTTGGTAATCCGCTTCATCAATTGCATAAGTTTGGCGTCCCGGGTCTTCTTATATATTTCGTTAATGGAAAGGATCAGGTCTTTCGCCTCACGGGAAGCAGCGACCCGATCGCTGGTGCTCATATGGCTCATTTTCATGTTCTCAAATTCCTTCGCCCGTTCAAATACTTCCATTTTTGTTTTAAAATACGGCAATGTCGTTCTTTCGGAAAAGAATTTCTTATTGACTATGACTATATGCGTATAGCTTCGCATTATGATTAAGCACCCGGGGCCGGGGCGCGACTGGTTGGGCGTCCTGTTCCCGGCCTTTCACGCATTATCAGCATGGTGCCGGCATAGGAAACGGGGCGTGCTTTTGAGGGATCCTGGATTGTTAAATTAAGCTTAAATATTCCGATGGAATTTGTTGCCGGGGGCATTCCGCCTATTTTTGCAGACTTATTCTTAAAAAGTAGGAAAAACCCTCATAAAAGACTATTTTCATCATCGATTTGGATCCCGGGCTGTCCGCCTGTCCGGGAACACTACCAAAGTACGGTTCGGGCTATTGCTTCCTAAGTGTGAGGCAAATCGGGGTGGTATATGCGAAAGGCTGTTGTTTGAAGAGGTTATACAATAAAAAAGTCTGAATGAAACAAGAGACATTGATCATTGACGATGACAAAATCATGTGCATGTTGCATGAAAAATTATGCCAGCTGCACCATTTGCCAGAGCCCAAATGCTTTATGCGGGCTGATGAAGCCCTGACCTACATTCTCCGGAACAACCATTCGAGCAATAGTTTTACCCTGTTGCTGGACATCAATATGCCCGAAATGAACGGATGGCAATTCCTGGACACCCTACAGCAGGAAGAAATTTTCATGAACCTTTACATCATCCTGCTCACCTCCTCGGTAGAAATGTCAGACGAGGAACAGGCCGGGAAATATCCCCTGGTGCACGCCTTTATTTCCAAACCCCTGGACGGGCTGAAGATCAGGACCTTGCTCAAGGACCAGCGATTGATGGAACATATCAGCACGGTTTGACGGCTGTGCAGCCTGAAGGGGCATTCAGTCTTCCTTTGTAAACACCACCAGGTCTATCCCTTCGGATTCCCTGTTCCTGGCGTCGATCAGCCGGTTGCCGTCAATCAGAAAAGTATTTTGGTCCATGGTCAGCGCGTTGCCCTCCCGGCTCCAGTTTGAAGTGCCCCGCCTTTCCGGGCCGCAGGTATATTCGTAGTTACCACTGGCATCCTTCTCCATCTGCAAATCGGTGTACCGGCTTTCAAAAGTGCCGTCGGCTTTCAGGACCAGGGTCACATAGAGGCAGCCCATTTTATCCATGAGGTTGACGGGCGTATAGCTCCGGTCGTTAAGGTTGGAGGGGTCGTTAGACTGCATGACGGTCAGGTGGTAAGTGCCGGCCACTTCCGGGGCTTCCTGATAAACCCCCTCGTCTGTGATGTAATCCACCTGGCAGGAATATCCCCATGGTAACAATAAAAGGCAGAACCACAGGCAGTTAGGAAAAAATGGTAAGATTTGGGTAGTTTTTTGAGTCATGCTGTACACGTATTTTCTTCTATTTCACCCGCCTGCAGGATCCATGGCCGGATTGGTCGTTCAGCGGGGAAATGCAACCTTTAAACGAATAAAGTAAGTAAAAACGTACATAAAATAGAAAAAAACCTTCCTATAAATGTAAAATAACCTGAAAACAATGGTTGTGGCTCTGTAGGAAAGGAGTGGTGCTGGACGCGGGTTATCTTCCCTTCACGGGGGGGCGGGAAGCTAAAAAAACTTTTCCATGATTTCCTGTATATCCTCATCGGTAAGCGGCTTTGAAATATAGGCCTTTACCAGCGGATTCTTCATGGCCCTGATAAAATCGCGCTCATCCTCACTCACCGTCATCAGTACAATCGTTATCTGAGCCTGAAGGGCTTTGGGGAACCGTTTTTGATAGGCATCCAGAAACTGCCAGCCATTCATTTCCGGCATGTTGATATCGAGCAGGAGCAGGCAGGGCGTGAAGCCGTATTTCCCCCTGGTCCGCACGTTTTTTTCCTCCAGGATTTCGAGTGCTTCCTTCCCGTCATGGGCAATAAAAAGGTCGATATCCAGATGCAGGTTCTTAATAAAAAGGGTACTCAGGAGGACGGAGGCTTCATCGTCATCCACCAGCAAGACCGACCTAAGGGAATAAAGGCTCATAATACCCGTATTTCATGTTGCCATTCCGAACCGGGACCCGGCGGCGATTTTCCTGAACCCCTCGCCCGCCAAACCGGGACGTGTATAGCCCGACTTCAATTGGGGAACCGGGCGTTTAGCAGTAGCGTCAGCCAATTGGAAAGGGGCCTGGGCCACCGGGGATGGTAATTTAATACAGGGGAAACAACTGCCGGGGAATGCCAGGCATTGTTGTCGACTAACGGGCTCGGCACAAAGAGGGCCTCCCCGCGTATTGTCGAAGTTCTAAAACTAACGGATTTGGGAGGCGCCGGTCTTTGGCTGCTTGTTCGAAAGATATGAAATTTTTGAAAGCGGCCGGGGGCTATATCCGGAAAAAACAGGACCGATACCCGGTACGTACCATCCCCCAGTTTTTGGGGCGTTCGGGGCTGCAAAGGTCCCCGGATGGCCCCTGCGGGAGCAGGATATTTGCGCCCGGCCCGCCCTCAGGATACGGTTTTCCGTAAGCGAAACATGGCGAAACTTGCTACATTGAGGCCCTGAGCCGGAGCCAGCCCGGTTTTGGATTTTGAATGAAAAGGATCCTTTTTGCCGATTGAAATATTACCAGCAAACACCCCCGTCCATTAGGAATTTCTCGCCTTGCCGGGGCCAATTTTGCGATCGGCATAGAAGCCCCGGGCAGTTAATAAGTTTGGATAACCTTAATTTTATGTTAAAGTGGTTTTGGCTACTTTTAGAGCGATTCTACTTACAATTTGCCATGGCGATACCAGGGGGAATCCAATGATAAACGACAAAGAACAGCCTATGAAAATGAACCAATACACATGCCTTTGTATCCGGACCTCCGGGATCGGATGGGCCGGGCCACCAGGTTAGGCGACAGGCCTCCTATACAGGATTCCCCCAACCCTTTATTTAAGAGAACACGAAATGAAAAACCCCACCCCAATCCGTTTTCGGACCTTCCCCCTATGGTTATGCGAATCGGATTTTGCACTGGCGGGACGTTCATGAAAAACGTCGACACCTATGATTCCAGCTTTACCAGCAACCTTTGATGCCGAAATTTTAAACTGGTTCCGTACCCCGCTTGTCCTGGCCGGTACGGCACTGATCCTGGCGGTCTTCCTTTCCCTGAGGATGTTCCCGGTAATCATCTACCTCTGCCAGCATAAAAACCTGATGGACGAGCCGGGCACCCGAAAAGTGCACCGGGAGCAAGTCCCCAACCTGGGGGGGGTGGGCCTCTTCGTCGCCTTCGTCATTTCCCTGACCGCCCTTGGGTGTATGGCCGGCTTACCCGGGGCGGGGATGTCGCGCTTACTGGCCCTGACCTGCGGGGTGACCATCCTGTTTTTCCTGGGGATCAAAGACGACCTTATCGGGCTTTCCCCCAAAAAGAAATTTATCGGGCAGGTGGCCGCGGCCCTGGTCATCATCCTGCTGACAGACCTGCGCATAACGTCCCTGGAAGGCCTGTTGGGAATGGACATCCTGCCATACTGGGTTTCCGTGGGCTTTACCCTCTTTGTCTTCCTGCTGGTGGTGAATGCCTACAACCTGATCGACGGGATCGACGGCCTGGCCGGGGTATTTGCCATCAGTACCAGCCTCTGTTTCGGGATCTTCTTCCTGCTCAACGGGGATGCCCTGGGCATCCTGGTTGCCTTTATCCTGACGGGGGCGGTCCTGGGTTTCCTGAAGTTCAATTTTTCCCACACACAAAAAGTATTTATGGGCGATTCCGGGACCCTCTTCATCGGCTTCGTCCTGGCTTTTGAGGCCATTGCCTTCCTGGGCCTCAACCACGGCACGGGCAGTGCCCACCGCCTCCCCAATGCGCCTATCCTGGTGCTGGCAGCCCTGTCCTTTCCGCTGCTGGATACCCTAAGGGTCTTCCTGCTGCGGCTCCTGGAGGGGAGGAGCCCCTTTAGCGCCGACAGGAACCACATCCACCATCGGCTCCTGGGCCTGGGCCTTTCGCACGGCCGGGCCGCCGCCTCTGGTTGTTGTCCTTAACACGGTGAGTATAGCCGTTGCCCTCTATGCCGCCGATTGGGAGATCAATATACAGCTGGCCCTGATCTGCGTCCTGGTCCCCCTGCTGTTTGGGCTGCCGTTTCTCCTGCATCGGGCCGGCAGCAGCTGGTTGCAGGCCGGGGAACCGCCTGCCTTTGCCGTGGAATCCGCG
>CAVRHQ010000004.1:0-30325 GCA_963721045.1 uncultured Flavobacteriaceae bacterium | reverse complement strand
GAGTTCATACAATTAGGAAGCCCTTTTCTGACCATCAGTATCTCGACGTTGGCGCGATGAGAATTCCTGATAACCATGCTCTTGTGTTCGAATACATCCGTCGCTTTCGATTACCTGTTAACCGCTTTAACAACTCGACACCAGAAGATTTGATTTTTGTAAATAACGTTCTAACGACGAGAGAGGAGTATGAAGAGAATCCACATATTTTTAATTTCCTGTAGATGATAATGAAAAAGGAAAAGACAGCGACAGAGCTGTTCTGAGCAATGGAACCATTTATCGATCAATATAAAAGGAGTACGAAAGAACAGCAGGAGAAATTAGTAGAAGAGTACGGAGAATATTCCATGGGCGAATTTCTGCATTACAATCCTCTCGGCACGCCACTTTCTCTTAACGCGATTCGAAGCATTGGCGTGATGCTTGGAATTGAAGGATTTCCAGATTTCGCATTTCCCGATATTCTAACCGATATCATTTATCCGATTTTTAATAAAACTATAGAAATCCTATGAAATTCAAGGTGGAAACGACCGGATACCGTACTCCTTTGTCAATGAACTTCAAAGCAATTTGTATTTGAATCAGAAGGTCGCAACTGAATCAAGCAATCTAAAAAAGGGGTGGCCGTCGATACTCGAAATCCCAAAACTGGTGAACGGTACCGTGTTAAGGGAGATGTAGCCATCGTGACATTACCTTTCTCCGTTCTTCAATTCATGGATATCGTTCCTTATCAATCCGTCTCGTTTAAAAAATGGGAGGCGATTCGGGAGCTTATTAATGTACCCGCAGTGAAGCTCTCTCTCTCTCTCTCTCTCTCTTTCTTTCTTTCTTTCTTTCTTTCTCTCTCTCTTTCTTTCTTTCTTTCTTTCTTTCTTTCTTTCTTTCTTTCTTTCTTTCTTTCTTTCTTTCTTTTTTTTTTTTTTTTTTTTTTTTTCTCTCTGCCTCTCTCTCTCTCTCTCTCCATGGCCGCCTGGCTACGACATTACGGCCTGGTCCCTCCCCTATGCCTATGGCCTGGATGCCCTGGCTACAGAAAACCAGGTGCCGACCCAGGCGTACAGCAGGCAGGAATCAACGGTACAGGAACTCGATGCCGGCGCCTACGCCTTTATTACTGACTGGAACAGCATGCGCGATGCCCGTTTCCTGGCCGACCTCCTCGGGCAGGGCATCCGGGTTAGGCGCGCTTCAAAACCGTTTACACTCGAAGGCCGGGGGTATGAAAGAGGCAGCCTGATTATCCTCAGGGGCGACAACCAGTTGAATCCACAATTCCTTAAAAATTTATCCAAAACCGCCAGACGGCACGCCAAGCAAATTGATGCCGTGCAAACGGGCTTTGTGGACGAAGGAAAGGACTTTGGTTCGGAAAGCGTGCAAATCATCCGCCCGCCAAAGGTAGCCGTCCTGAGTGGAAAACCCGTCAATTCACTGGATTTTGGGGAGGTCTGGCACTTTTTCGAACAGCAGCTCCACTATCCGCTTACCGTGATCCGGAGCGATTACCTGGATGAAGTATCCCTGTCCGCATATGACGTCCTGATCTTACCAGGAGGGTACAACTATCCAGACTTTTATAAAGACGGGAATCTTGAGCGCCTGAAGAAATGGGTTGCAGACGGAGGCAATCTCCTGGTCATGCAAGAGGCGATCAGGGGCCTGGAAGGCGAGGATGGTTTCGGGATACGAAAAAGGGAAATAGCCGAAGATAGCATCCCCAATACCGTTGAGCCACGTGAAGACCTGGACAGGCTCTCTATCCGCGACGAAATTACAGGCGCGATCTTTAAAGCCAGGGTTGACGATTCAAACCCCCTGGCCTTCGGGTATGGCGATACCTATTACACGCTGAAGCTGGGCAGCAACCGGTATGAATACCTCGATAATGGAACCGTAGCTTACCTCGAGGAAAACCCGGTGCCTGTGGCGGGTTTTGCAGGGAGCGAAGCCCTCAAAAAAAGGGATCATACCCTAATCTTCGGGGAGGAGTCTCACGGGTCGGGTCATGTGGTCTACCTGGTGGATGACCCCTTGTTCCGGGCATTTTGGGAAAATGGGAAATTGTTCTTCGCGAATGCCCTTTTTATGCTCGATTAGGGAAATACTACCAAAAAGAGGCCACCCTGGCCTTCAGGGTACTAGTTCCCGGGGATTGAACTCAAGGGCTGGAACAGGCAGGAATATTCGCGAAAAGTTGAGTAACTTACCCGCATAGCAAACCTTATTGACAATGTCCAAGATCCAGCTTAATTTCTTAGACCATGTAGCCATTCGGGTAAAAGACCTGGAAACATCCGCAGCCTGGTATGAAAATTTGTTTAGGCTTACCCGCTATCAGGTACCGGAATGGGGAGACTTCCCTATCTTGCTTTTTACCGGAAAGACGGGAATTGCCCTCTTTCCGGCCAGGACGGAAGATCCGGTCCTGGACCCCGATTCCAGGAACATTAAAATTGACCATTTCGCATTCAACGTCAGCAAGGAGTCCTTTGAAGCAGCCAAAAAGGCTTATGAATCCGAAGGGATCGAATATCATTTCATGGACCACCATACCTTCCACTCCCTCTATATCCGTGACCCGGACGGGCATATCCTGGAACTTACCACCCTGGTGGTGCCGGAAGTGGATTTCTATGGCTCCGGCTTAGCAAGTCACGGAAAGTGACATGAAGATCCGGCAACTCATAATCGCTACCCCACGCCTGGAAGCACAGAAGGCATTCTATACCCGGGTCATGGGCCTGGCTGTCGGGGAAGAGGCAGACGGGAGTGCATCCTTCTCGATCGGAAATTCAGTCCTTACGATAAGGGAAGAGGAAGGTGCCACCCCATATCATTTTGCGTTCAACATCCCGGCCTATGATGAAGAAAAGGCTTTGAACTGGCTAAAGGGGCGGGTCGGTATCTTAACTGACCAGGGAAAGGAAATACAGGATTTCAGCAGCTGGAATGCCCGCTCGGTGTATTTTTACGATGCCGATAAAAACATTGTGGAATTCATCGCGAGGCGAAACCTCCAGAATGCGTCCGCAAAACCCTTTAGCCCGGGATCCCTGCTGGAAATTTCAGAGATCGGCCTGGCCGTAAACCAGATCCCCCCCATTTATAAACTGCTAGAGCAGCTCACCGGACTTGCCATCTTTGACGGGAATTTGGCCAATTTCTGCGCCATAGGAGATGATCACGGCCTTTTGATCTGTGTGAATTTTAACCGGAAATCCTGGTATCCCACGGGAGACGCCGCCTTCCCTTCCCCTTTTAATATGCAGATGGAGGCCCATGGCAGGGAATTCCAACTTCATTATACCGGGGAGGAGCTAAAAGTTGAAATGCAAATTGAATAGTATATTCCCGGCCATGAACCACACGCCCATTTCCCCGAATCCAAATGAAAAATTTCGGCAATGAAAGCCCCGGGACACATCCTGCCAATAGTAGTGCTCGCCCAATTTTGTTGTACCTCCCTTTGGTTTGCGGGGAACGGGATCATGACCGACCTGATTGGCCATTTTAACCTGGAACCCACCGCCCTCGGTCATTTAACCGCGGCGGTACAACTGGGGTTCATTAGTGGGACGCTTCTCTTTGCCCTGTTTACCGTGGCAGACCGCTTTTCTCCTTCCCGGGTTTTCTTCGCCAGCGCCCTGCTGGGTGCCCTTTGTAACCTGGGCATATTTCTCGAAGGAAACACCCTATACACCCTGGTACTGTTCCGGTTTTTAACCGGGCTGTTCCTGGCCGGGATCTATCCGGTAGGGATGAAGATCGCGGCAGATTATTATGGGAAAGACCTGGGGAAATCCCTGGGCTTCCTGGTGGGAGCACTGGTATTGGGGACCGCCTTTCCCCATCTGTTAAGGGGATACATGACGACGGTTCCGTGGACCCTGGTCCTTTGGGTGACTTCCGGCCTGGCCTTTGCCGGCGGGATCTTAATGTTGCTGCTGGTCCCGGACGGCCCTTTAAGAAGAAGGAGCACGGTACTGGATCTCTCCGCCTCCCTAAAGGTTTTCAGGGAGCCGGGATTCCGGGCAGCCGCCTTCGGCTATTTCGGCCATATGTGGGAATTATACGCATTCTGGGCCTTCATTCCCTTTATTTTAAGTACGTACGCCGGACCATCCGCCGGGTTCGTGCCCCACGCTTCGGCCTGGGCATTCGCTATCATCGGTATAGGCGGGCCTGCCTGTGTACTTAGTGGTTATTTGTCCGGACCCTTCGGAACCAGGAGGATTGCCGCCCTGGCTCTGGGACTCTCCTGTGCCTGCTGCCTCCTTTCCCCCCTGCTTTTGCTGATAGCCCCGCCTGTCTTATTTTTTGTGTTCCTTTTGTTTTGGGGGATGGTGGTCATCGGGGATTCCCCCCTCTTCTCCACCATGGTGGCCCGGAACGCTTTGCCCGAAACCAAAGGCACGGCCCTGACCATCGTAAATTGCCTTGGGTTTTCAATCACCATCTTCAGCATTCAGCTCCTCAATTTTCTCAGGGAAATAATGAATCCGCATTATATTTATATCTTTCTTGCCCCGGGCCCGTTATTGGGTCTTTGGGCCCTGTACAGGGAAAAAGATCAGGCATAGACATCCATTTTCATCACCCATATGAGCAATACCCACAACTATTGAGAATCAAATATTACATTGCACGGTTCCCGGCCGTATGCCTGTTCATAGGCCTGGTAGGCAACCTGACCGCCCAGGAAAAGACCATTATCCACGAGAACCAGCAATGGCTCCAATACTACCTGCAATTGCGGCTTTCCGAAAAATGGAATGTACAGGGCGATGCCGGATACCGTTGGAAAGAAAGCTTCAGTGCGCGAAACCAGTATGTATTGAGGGTTGGGGGCACCTACCGCGCCACCCCGGCGCTCCAGGTTGGGGGCGGAATGGCGTATTCCGGCAGCTATGGGGATGAAGGGTTGGAGGAAGTGGAATTCCGGCCATTCCAGGATATAAGCTTAAAAAGCGATTTCCGGTATTTTGACCTTTCCCAGCGGTTCAGGATGGAGGAACGGTTTTACAATCCCGTTGTGGATGGCCATATAAGCAGCCCGAACGACTTCAATCTCCGGTTGCGGTATGCCCTGACTGCCAATATCCCGCTTTTGCATTTTTCCGAAAAAAGGCCTGCGGCCCAGCTTTCCCTGCAACTTGGGGATGAGATCTTTATCAATGCCGGCAAGGCGATCGTCACCGACGTCTTCGATAAAAACCGTATCGTCCTGGGGCCCTCCCTCCAATGGAGCAAAAGCCTTACGTTTGCCTTTACCTGGAGCAACCAGTTTGCCTCCACCGCCATCCCCGACACCTACCGCAACACGCAGGTATTCTGGTTGCAAATCAAACAGCAGATCGACCTTGGAAATAAAAAACAAGCCCTATGAAACTGTCCCCCCGCCTGCTTTGGATATGTTGTTTCCTGCTACTGGCTACCTGCCGTAATGCCGGTAATACGGAAGGAAAGGTGACCATTGCCACCTCGGCCAATATGCAGTACGCCATGAAAGCCCTGGCGAAACGATTTACCGACAATACCGGTATCCCCTGTGAGCTGATTGTAAATTCCTCCGGGAAGCTTACCGCCCAGATCCGGGAAGGGGCACCCTACGACATTTTTGTAGCTGCCAATATGCAATATCCCATGGAAATTGACCGGCAGGGCCTGGCAGAAGCCCCCCCGGCACTTTATGCGGAGGGGCAGCTGGTGCTCTGGACCATACGGGAAGGGGTGGAACCATCCGTAGAGGCCCTGGCCTCAGATGAAGTGGCACATATCGCCCTGGCAAATCCCCGGACGGCACCCTATGGGAAAGCAGCCCTGGAAAGCCTGCGACATCAAAACCTGCTTCCGGTAGTATCGGACAAACTGGTGTACGGGGAAAGCATCTCCCAAACCAACCAGTTCATCCTTTCCGGTTCGGCGGAAATGGGCTTTACAGCCATGGCTGTTGTCCTATCCCCTCAAATGAAAGGAAAGGGCCGGTGGATCCTGATCCCCCGGGAATGGCATAGCCCCATAGAACAGGGCGTCGTCCTGCTCAAAAAGGAAAAAGGTCCGGGGAAGGGAGCCGCAATGTTTTATGATTTCCTGCTAAGCCAGGAAGCTGGTGAGATTCTTGTAAATTACGGATATTCGGTAGATGAATAAGGTGGAAGGACATATCAGCGGCCTGGAAGTAAGCGGCAGCCTTTCATTGGTAACGGTAGAATTTCCAGGAGCCATCAACCTAAAGGCCATCGTGATCGAAACCCCGGAAACCGCCCCTTATCTCGTCACGGGCCACCGGGTCAGGATGCTGTTCAAGGAGACAGAAGTGGTTCTTGGTACGGGGGACCTGGAGTCCAGGGTCAGCCTTGAAAACCAAATCAAGGCCGGGTGGAACAATTAGAGGAAGGGGCCTTGCTCTGCAGGGTGCTGATAGGAACGGCGATCGGGGAGCTCCAGGCGGTGGTCAGCAGCCGGGCGGCCACCCGCCTGGGTTTAAAAGAAGGCCTCCCAGTGACGGCCATGGTAAAACTCAATGAAATAATGCTATCAGAATGACCACCTGGCAACCTTTACTGCTTACATTTGAACTGGCAGGCGTAACCACTGCCCTCCTGCTGCTGATCGCCATTCCCCTGGCCTTCTGGTTGTCATCCACCCGCTCAGGGCCAAGCCCGTCATCGAAGCCCTGGTTGGTATGCCCCTGGTATTGCCTCCTACTGTACTGGGTTTCTACTTCTTGCTGGCCTTTAGCCCGGGGAACGCCTTCGGGAGCTGGTTGAATGAATGGCTGGGGATCAAGCTCGTATTTTCCTTTGGCGGACTGGTGGTCGCTTCGGTGATTTACAGCCTCCCTTTTATGGTTCATCCCATACAGGCCGGCCTGGCGAGCCCTTCCGCATTCCTTAAGGAAGCCTCCTACCTATATTGGGAAATCCCGTTTCACAACCCTACTAAAGTGCTTCTCCCCAACATACGGACTTCCCTCTTAACAGGGATCGTCCTGGCTTTCGCCCATACGGTGGGGGAATTCGGGGTCGTGCTGATGATAGGCGGCAGCATCCCGGGCAAAACCAGGGTAGCATCCATAGCTATTTATGATGAAGTGGAAGCTCTGAACTATGGGAATGCCAATTTCTATTCCCTCGTCCTCTTCCTTATTACCTTCGGTATCCTGCTGCTGGTGTACTTAACCAATGGCGGCTACCTCAAAAAGTTCTGGAAATGATCGAGCTGGATGTACAAAAAACCCTTCATTCCACCAACGGACCTATGCAGCTTCACGTCCGGTTTACGCTTGGGAGAGGCCAGTTTGGCACCCTATACGGCCCGTCCGGGGCCGGCAAGACCTCAACTTTAAAGATCCTTGCCGGCCTGATGCGTCCGGATCCGGGCATATCACCGTGAACGGCATTCCCCTGGTTCGATGCCAAAAAGGGGCTGCAACTGCCCCCACAGAAAAGGAGTATCGGTTTTGTATTCCAGGATTATGCCCTCTTCCCGCATATGACCGTCCTAAAAAACCTCATGTTCGCCCTGCCCAAAAAAGCGGATCCTGCCATGGTCCGGCGCCTGGTCGAAATCATGGGTCTGGAGGGGCTTCAAACCCGGAAACCCACTGAACTTTCCGGGGGGCAGCAACAGCGGGTAGCCGTGGCCAGGGCTTTGGTGCAACGGCCTGAAATCCTCCTTCTGGACGAGCCGCTGGCCGCCCTCGACCTGGAAACCCGCCTACAACTGCAGGACGACCTGGCAAAGCTCCATGCCGAATTCGGGTTCACTACCCTCCTGATCAGCCATGATATCGGGGAGATCATGAAGTTGTCTGACCGGGTCTTTGAGATCCGCGACGGTAACATCCTCCGGGAAGGCAGCCCGCAGGAGATCTTCCTTTCCAAAAAAATGTCCGGGAAATTCCAGTTTACGGGGAAGTCCTGCGGATCGAGCGGCAGGAGGTGGTCTACATTGTCACCATACGGGTACAGATGCAGGTGGTACAGGTAATAGCCGGGGAATCCGACATACGGGCCCTGAAGGTTGGCGACCGTGTACTGGTAGCCTCCAAGGCCTTTAATCCGATCTTGTATAAAATATAAGCTAAAATCCGGAATTGGGTTCGGGCATTCCCTTTTGTGGTTGGGTGGTATGGCATTTTTTAGTATTTTCTGGGTGCTTTAGGGCAATAATATTGTAGAATCCAAAAATACCAAACCATCATGAAATCAAAATACCCGATTCAAAAAATGTCCCGATTGGGGCTGTCACTTGTTGTATTGAGCCTCCTTATTTTCAGTTGCAAACAAAAGAAGGAAAAGGAGTCCGCCGAAGTTCCCATACCGAAGGTTGACACGGCCATTTCAGTAGTTACCGAGAACATGGATTTTCAGCTTCCCGATACGATCAAGGCTGGCTGGCAGACGTTCCGCTATAGCAACCATTCTAAGGACCCTCATTTTTTGCTACTGGAAAAATACCCGGACAGCCTAAACATAGAAAATACCAGAACACGAGTTAATCCCACCTTTTCAGGAAGGTATGAACCAGATCAACGAAGGGGATATGGATGCGGCCATGGAAACATTCGGGACCCTTGCCGGAATGGTTTCCTCAAATCGTGTTTCTGGGTGGCACAGGGCTGATCTCTCCCGGGGAAACGGCCGTGAGTACCCTGCATATGGAACCGGGGTATTATGTTATCGAATGCTATGTGAAGTCGCCCGAAGGAGTTTTCCACAGCGCCCTGGGGATGCTGGAAGACCTGGTGGTAACCCGGGACAGTGTGGATTTCAGCCCGCCCGCGCCTACGGTTTCGGTCTATATTTCCACGGAAAACGGGCTGGAGGTTGCCGGTCCCATAGAGCCCGGCCTGCAGGTCTTTGCCGTGAATTTTGTATCCCAGGGCCCGCATGAGAATTTCACCGGACACGATGTTAACCTGGTAAAACTGGACGAGGGGGCAAACCTGGATGAACTGGCCGCCTGGATGAACTGGATCGATCCCAAGGGGCTTATCACCCCGCCCCCGGCAGGTGTTACCTTCCTTGGGGGGGTTAATGATATGCCGGCAGGATATGTGGGTATCTTTACCGCCGATCTGGTCCCGGGAAATTACGCCCTGATATCGGAGGTGCCAGACCCCGTCAAAAATAACATGTTGAAGACTTTCACCATCCCGGAGGCTTCCAACCCCTAAGGAATCTGCGACCGGAATATCCGGAGCACCTATTGCCCGCATTCCTGCCATTGCCCGCGCTCGGGGAAAGGCGCGGCCAATGGGTATGCCAGCAGGGCATAATCTGGGCTTTGTGCCGCCCTGCCAGGGGCTGCAAATGATATTTTTTAGACTATATTTAAAACCTCAACCTAAGAACATACTATGAAACTACTACGCTTCGGCGAAAAGGGCAACGAAAAGCCCGGGGTGCTGCTAAATGGGGTAAGAAAGGATTGTTCCGGGGAATTTGCGGATTGGAACGCCGAATTTTTCAGGACAGACGGACTGGACAGGCTTCGTAAATACCTCGCTTCCCGGGGAGACCGCCTGCCGGATGTCCCCGATTCCGCCCGGTATGCCTCCTGCATTGCCCGTCCGGGCATGATCATGTGTATCGGGCTAAACTACTCGGACCATGCCAGGGAATCGAATATGGCCCTGCCCGAGGAACCTATCATTTTCGGCAAAGCCACCAATACCCTTACCGGACCCAATGACGAGGTAGAAATCCCCCGTAAGGGCGATAAAACCGATTACGAGATCGAACTGGGCGTCGTGGTAGGGAAGGATTGCACCTATCTGGGCAGTGAAGAGGAAGCTGAGGCGGCCATCGCCGGCTATTGCATTGTAAACGACCTTTCGGAAAGGAGTTTCCAGCTGGAAAGGGGCGGGCAATGGATCAAGGGGAAGTCCTGCCCGGGATTCAGTCCGGTAGGCCCCTACCTGGCCACCGCAGACAGCCTGGGAGACCTGGATGCGCTCTCCATGGAACTCCGGGTAAACGGCGAGATCCGGCAAAAGGGAAACACCAGGCACATGGTCTTTAAGCCGGCATACCTGTTGTATTACCTATCCCAGTTCATGAAGCTGGAGGCCGGGGACCTCATCTCAACCGGAACGCCCTCCGGGGTGGCCCTGGGAATGAACCCGCCCGCTTATTTGAAAAAAGGAGATATTGCGGAACTGACCATTGATGGCCTCGGGGTTCAGAAACAACGCTATATCTGAACCCAGATGTCTGACCCCGCCAGTTTCTCAGCCATATTGGCAAACAATGCCAGGGCCATCCTGGGGGAAGGCCCTGTATGGGATATGAAGAACGGGCGCCTGTTTTGGGTGGATATAGAAGGCTGCCGCCTGCACCTGCACGAACCGGAAAGCAATAAGAATACCTCCTGGGCATTTGATGGGATGCTGGGTGCCATCCTCCCCGAAGCCAGGGGTACCCTGCTGCTGGCCCATGAAAATGGCTTTTTGCGGTTCGACCCTGCCAATGGCACCCGGGAACCTTTGCCCCTGCTTTCCAATTCGGATCCCAGGCTCAGGTTCAACGACGGGAAATGGGACCCGTACGGAAATATCCTTATCGGGACCATGGACAAGGAACTGGCACCCCACGCCGGCCAGTTATACCGGGTAGACCGGGAGGGGCAGGTACAGACCCTCATCCCCGGGACCACCGTATCCAACGGGATGGCCTGGACAGCAGACCGAAAGTATTTTTACTATATCGATACGCCAACCTATGAGGTTTGGCAATTTAACTATAGTGCTGAAGATAAGGTACTGACCAACAAAAAAGTGGTTTTACGCATTCCCCGGACCTATGGCGGCCCGGACGGGATGACCATAGACAGCGATGGCATGCTCTGGATCGCCCATTGGGGCGGCGGCTGTGTCCGCCGGTGGGATCCGGGTTCGGGCCAGGTTCTGAACAAAATCCCTGTCCCTGCCCCCCATGTCACCTCCTGTTGTTTTGGGGGAACCGATTTGGACGCTTTATTTATAACGACGGCGCGATCCGGACTGGACAGGCAGGCGCTTGGAAAATTCCCCCTGAGTGGCGGCTTGTTTACCTGTGTGCCGGGGCCAAGGGGTTTACCCCAGGATAGTTTTAACATAAATATGTAAAAGTATGAATGCGAGTTTGCAAGATAAAGTGGCGCTGGTCACGGGGGCGGGCGCCGGCATTGGCTTTGCGGTGGTGGGCCAGTTACTTGAAGCCGGGTGCCATGTGGTACTCAACGACCTCGACCCGGAAAAAGCACGGGATGCAGCCGGTAGCTGGGCAGGCGCATACCCCGGAAAATGCCTTCCCTATGGGGGGGATGCGGCCTCCCTGGAGGTTATCGGGGATATGCTCGACTTCACCCTGGAGCAATTCGGCACCCTGGACCTTTTGGTAGCCAATGCAGGGCTTACCGTCTTCGGGGACTTTTTTGATTTCTCCCCGGAGGATTTCCGCAGGATCCTCGATGTGAACATGAAGGGCTCCTTTTTCCTAACCCAGGGCGCCGCGAAGATCATGAAGGAACACCAACGCGGTGGGCGGGTCTTGCTGATGTCGTCCGTAACCGGGATCCGCTGTTTCCCCGACCTGTCGGCCTATTCCATGACCAAAGCCGCCCTGCAGATGATGGCCCGCAACCTGGTCCTGGCATTGGCACCCTACAAGATCACTATCAATGCAGTGGCCCCAGGGGCCACGCTTACCGAACGCACCAAAAAAGAAGAACCCGACTATGAGGGTACCTGGGGAAAACTCACCCCCATGGGCCGGGTGGGCACCCCGGAAGATGTGGCCAACGCCTGCCTCTTCCTGCTTTCGGACCAGGCTTCTCACATTACCGGGCAGACCCTGGTGGTGGACGGCGGATGGACGGCGGTGGGCCGATCTCCGGATGACCTGCAAGACCAGTAATTCGTTGCCATTGCCGTTCTACGGACTATTGGCCTGAATTTCGTATCTTGATAAGAACTTAATAATTGAAGCGATACCAGGATGCGACGTTTTCTCCTCCCTTTTCTTCTGCTTTTGACAACCGGATGCGTGTGGGCACAGAACGGAAACTTTGCGATGGATGTGAGCCAGCTGCGAGCTGAAACCGTCTATTATGATGCAAAGGGGTCTCCTTACTATGATGATGTCTACCGGCTGGGGCATGTATATTTCCGGGGAGAGCGGTATAACCTTTTTTTCCGTTTTAATGCCCTTGAGGGCCGGGTGGAATTAAAAGACCGCACCAAGCAGCTGTTTTTTATGAATAAGGATGTCCTCCTGGAACCTACTTTCGGGGGAAGGACGTATAAATACCTGTATTACCTTCAGGACGATAATTTAAAAAGGGGGTATCTTGTACGGATGGTCCATGATGAAAATGTTTCCTTTTATTTCAGGCCTCATAAGGTTTATTATCGCTCCCCACAGCCCTGACCACGGGTACGAAGTCTTCCTCAAGCCGGAAATCAGGGATGCTTCCGGATATTATATACAATACGGACATGAACTCCCCCAGGAAGTGAAACTCAATAAAAGACAAGTGTTACAGCAACTGAAGGGGAATGGATCCGAGTTGCAGGAGTATATTTCGCAACAGGAACTCAATCTCCGGAAGGAAGAGGATGTGATCAAATTAATCCGGTACTATAATTTGATCGATCATAAGCCGGGACAACGGGACCGAACCCCGGATCATGCAGGCATAGGCAATCGGAGGGAGTACGGCGGGAAATTACAACGCACAAAGGAATAGTTCGTTTGATTCTCATTATTTCGAATCAAAGATGGATTCCTGAGAATAATCCATATAAATAGAAGCAACTTATGAAATTGTATTTTTTAGCTCTGGCCTGTCTGGCCTTTGCATTTTCTCCCATCCAGGCCCAGACCGGAAAAGTTTTTGACGAGCTGTCCATGACCAGCCGGATTTTAAAGAGCGAGCGTAAGTTTGCCCTTTACCTTCCCCCGGACTACGAGACCTCCGAGCGCCGGTATCCCGTGCTTTATCTGTTGCATGGCGCAGGGGACGACCAGACGGGTTGGGTGCAATTCGGGGAGGTGCTCCATATCGCAGACCTGGCCATCCGCGAAGGGTATGCTACCCCCATGATCATCGTGATGCCCGATGCCAATACGGGAAGACGGGGTTATTTCAACAGCATTGACGGCCAGTGGCGGTATGAGGATTTCTTTTTTGAAGAATTCATGCCCTATATCGAAAAGACCTATCGTATAAAGGCAGACAAGCATTACAGGGCAGTTGCCGGCCTTTCCATGGGGGGCGGGGGCACTTTTATGTATGCCCTTCACCATCCCGAATTGTTTTCGTCTGCCTGCCCTTTAAGCGCATATATAGGACCCCTTACCCAGGAACAACTCAGGGAACGGCTCGCCCGTTCTGAAGAATCGTACCAGGAAGCAGACCTGCCAGCCTATTTTGACCGCCACAATGCCCTCTCGTTGATCGAAGGCATGCCGGCAGACAGTATAAAATCGGTACGCTGGTATATCGATGTGGGCGATGACGACTTCCTGTATGAAGGAAACAGCCTGGTGCACATCGCCCTGAGGAAGAAAGAGATCCCACACGAATACCGGGTCCGTGACGGCAGCCATTCCTGGACCTACTGGCGGGCCGCCCTCCCGGAAGTACTTCACTTTGTTTCACAGGCTTTTCACCAATATTAGAAGGATGCAATATCCCTGTTTTGCGAGTATCGCTCTTTTCGGCTTGCTTGCCCTAAATGCCCAGAGCCCTATGGATAAAAACCTCCCTTACGAACAAATTCCGGAATACCCTGAAGATTACACCCCCGGTACGGTGGTCGCGCGTATGATAGACGGGCTGGGATTTCGTTACCGGTGGGCGACCGAAGGGCTGACAGAAGCGGACGGTGACTGCCGTATTTCTCCCGATGCCCGCTCCCTGCTCGAAGTAATGCAGCACATTTACAGCCTGTCTATAACCATACGAAACGCGGCGGAAAGGCTACCCACGGACCGTACCCGACCCCCTGAAATCCCGGCAGAAATTGCCCGGCTTCGAAACAAAACCCTCGCCAACATCCGGAAAGCCGCCGGAATCATGGCTCAAAGCCGGGACCTTAAGGACCATCCCCTCCGGTTCCGGAACACGAAGGGCGAAAGCGAATACCCTTTCTGGTACCAGATCAACGGGCCACTCGAAGACGCCGTATGGCACAGCGGGCAGATCGCCATGGTCCGCAGGGCCTGCGGGAACCCCATGCCATCCGGGGTGGATGTTTTTTCGGGCACCATTAAAAAATAACGTCCTGAAAATAAATTTTTTAGGGATTTTAACTATCTTAGGTTGTTTGGCTCCTGTTTTACTGCAGGGCCGGATCAAAATGAGAACCAAGAAGTAATAATCAACAATTTAATGCGTATGTCATGAAAAAATTTGGAATCACCCTGCTGGTCCTGACCCTGTTCGGGTTTGGACTATCCCCCGAAAAAATTTCCGATGAAGATCGGACCAAAGCCGTGGACCACCTGACCCAGACCCGGGATAACCTGCTCAATACCGTGGCGGGCCTGAGCGATGCCCAGCTCAATTACAAAACCAGCCCGGAAAGCTGGTCCGTAGCCGAATGCGTAGAACACATCGCCATTTCAGAAAACCTGATCTTCGATATGGTGAACAGTTCCCTGCAGGATATGGCTGACATGGCCAACCCCATGGAAAGTACTGTTTCGGACGACGATCTTCTGGCTATGATCACCGATCGAAGCCACAAGGTGAAAACCTCCGAGCCTTTCGAACCTTCCGGCAAATTCGGCTCCTATGAAGAAACCCTGGAAGAATTTGTTAACAAGCGAAACGAACACATAGACTACCTAAACACTACCGAGGATGAGCTGAGGAGCCATTACGCCAAATTGCCATTCGGGACCGTGGATGCCTACCAGGTGGTTCTCTTCATGTCTGGCCACACCGAAAGGCATACCAAACAGATTGAGGAAGTGATGGCCGATCCCGGATTTCCTGAAGAATAAGGCTTGCGAGACCGGATAAAAATATTTTATGAGACCCGGCTTGCCTGGAAGAGTTTAATGGCCGACATTTAGCGGGATGACCATAATTACATTCCTGCTTTTCACCGGCCTGGTTGCCCTGATTGCCACCTGGAAGCTACGGAAGGATTCCCTGCGTACGCAGGACGGCTATTTCCTCGGGGGTCGCTCCCTGACCGGGGTGATCATTGCCGGATCACTCTTACTGACCAATATTTCCACCGAGCACCTGGTGGGCATGAACGGGTCTGCATACAAAAATGGCGCCATTATCATCGCCTGGGAGGTAACTTCTGCCCTGGCCCTGGTAGTGGCGGCCTTGTATTTTGCCCCCCGCTACCTGAAAATGGGGCTCACTACGATCCCGGAATTCCTGGAAAAACGATTTGACGGGCTTACCCGGACCCTGGTGGCCCTGCTGCTGATCCTTTCCTTCGTCGCCACCTTGCTGCCCATTGTGCTGTATACCGGTGCGCTGAATATCGAGGCCATTTTCGAGATCTCCGGGCGCCTGCATATCAGCCGGCAGGAAGGCATCTGGCTGACCATCCTGGTCGTGGGTGGAATTGGTGCGGTGTATGCCATATTCGGCGGGCTGAAGATGGTAGCATATACAGATACCATCAATGGGTTTGGGTTATTGGTCGCCGGGTTGCTGGTACCTCTCCTGGCCCTGATCGGGATCGGCCACGGAAACCCGCTCGCAGGGATGCGGACGGTGTTTGAACACAGCCCCGAAAAATTCAATGTCATTAGTCACGAGTCCGGTGTTGGGCCGGGCTCCCGTACGGCAATTTTGCCCTTTGAAGTCTTGTTTACTGGCCTGATGGTGAACCAGATCTACTTCTGGACCATGCACCAGTCTATCATCCAGCGGGTGCTGGGCGCCGTGAACCTGAAGGAGGCCCAGAAAGGGCTGTTGTACACCGGGATGTTGAAGATACTGGTACCCCTCATCATCGTGTTGCCGGGGCTTATCGGTTTTTATATGTTCGGGGAAAAATTGTATGATACCCCGGACCGGGTGTATCCGCTGCTGGTGAAAATGGTCCTGCCGGCCTGGCTCACCGGCTTTTTTGTAGCGGTAATGATGGGGGCCATCCTCACCACTTTCAACAGTGCGCTGAACAGCGCCGCCACCGTTTTCAGCCTGGACATCTACCGGCATTTCTTTCGGAAACGCGCTTCAGAAAAGCAACTTGTGGCCATGGGGAAGTGGACGTCCGCCCTGCTCGCCATCTTCGCCATCGGGATCGCGCCTTTCGTGGCCGACGCCCCGGAAGGTCTGTACCAGCTGCTGCAGCAACTGAACGGCATCTTTTTTATCCCCATTGCCAGCGTCATCCTGGCAGGTTTCCTGATCCCGCAGATCTCTGCCACGGGGGCCAAGGCCGGGCTGGCATTCGGGCTGCTCTTTTATATTGCCACCTATTATATCCTGGAGGTAGACCTCCACTTCGTGCATATCTGGGGGATCGAATTCGTGCTAAACCTGCTGGTCATGTATCTGGTATCCCTGGCATACCCGGTTAAAAGCCGGTTTGTGATGGAGGACTCCGGGAAAGTAGTTCTCACCCCCTGGAAATATGCGCGTGCCTTTAGCCTTTTCCTTATAGTATTCACGATAATTTTGTACCTTTTCCTTGGAAATGTCTGATATGGAAAAAGTATTTCGCAATTACGAGGCGCCCGATGTGAAGGCAGCCGTACGGGAACATTATAGAAAAATGCGCAAAAACCAAACCTACGAGTATGGGATGCGTATGCGCAGTAAATACCTGACCTATGACAAGCCCCTGGAGATGTGGGATGCCATGGAGCAACTGAATGCGCTGATCGACGTGAGCGACCCAGACCTGGACCTGCCCAATGTACAGCATCTCGTACAAAGCGCGGAAGCCATACGGGAAGACAAGCGGCCCGACTGGATGCAACTGGTGGGCCTGATCCACGACCTTGGGAAGGTCATGTTCCTCTGGGGTTGTGACGAGGATGGGACCAGCCAGGCAGAACAATGGGGAATGGTAGGGGATGTTTTTGTGCTCGGCTGCGCTTTGCCCGACAGTTGCGTATACCCCGAATTTAATTCCCTCAACCCGGATATGAAAGACAGCCGCTACAATACCCCCCTGGGAGTTTATGAGGCCGGCTGCGGCCTGGATGCCCTCTCCCTGGCCTGGGGCCACGATGAGTATCTCTTCCAGGTGCTGGCCCACCACAAGCCCAATAAGATCCCTGAAGCCGGCATGGTGATGATCCGCTACCACTCCTTCTATCCCTGGCATTCCGGGGGCAGTTATACGCAATTCATGAGACCCGGAGACGAAAATTACCTGGAATGGATTAAGGATTTTAATACCTACGATCTTTACACGAAGAATTCCAGGACCTATTCCCTGGAAGACATCAAGGAATACTACGCGCCTATTGCTGAGAAATACCTCGGCAGCGGACCCATTTCCTGGTAATTTCAGCCTGGCAGGCTTCACCATTTCCCCGCCGTTCATTCCAACTGGTCCTCAGACAGGACCCTCCTATTTTTTGTACTTCCGGCCAGATGCCGGCTTAAGCTATTGTGACATTTTTAACACCCATAGTATGCTAAAAATTAGTAACTTAGATAGAAAAATATATTGCTGAAGCCAGAAAATTAAGAGATCATGAAAGCTTTACAACCCCTCCGTGCACACGTCACCCTTTTCCTTGTCATGCTTGCGATTTTTACCGCAGGCACGGCCAGGGCAGCGATCTACTTCCAGGACAACCTTTTGCAGGAGGATTCGGATTTTACACCCTACAAGGGGGAAATAGTGGATGAGGAGACGGGCAAACCGCTGGTATTTGCCACCATCACCCTCGAGGGAAACAACATCAGCACCGTTTCCAATACGGAAGGCGAATTTTTACTCAAGGTCCCCCAGGATAACAGGGATGGCACCATCCTCGTTTCTTTCCTCGGTTACCAGACCCGCAGGATCCCTCTGCTGCAGTTGACCGAAGCCCACAACCGGATACCCCTGAAGATCTCGGTTACCGAGTTGCCCGAAGTAAACCTCAGCATCCCGAGGGATCCCCGGGTATTGGTCAAGGAGACCCTGAGGCGTAAAGGAGAGAATTATTTTGACGACCCTACCCTTATGACGGCCTTTTACAGGGAAACCATCAAAAAACGCCGCCGGAATGTTTCCCTTTCGGAAGCCGTGGTCAACATTTACAAAGCGCCCTACACCTCAGCCAGGCAGGATGTGGTTACCATTTACAAAGCGCGGAAAAGTACAGATTACAACAAACTGGACACCCTGGCGCTCAAGTTGCAGGGAGGGCCGTTCAATACCCTCTTCGTAGACATCATGAAATACCCGGAATACATTTTCACGGAGGAGTCCCTGGATAAATACCGGTTTACTTTTGACCGTTCGACCCGCATCAATGACCAGCTCATTTATGTGATCAATTTTAAACAGCGGGACGAAATAAACGAACCGCTATACATGGGCAAATTGTATATTGATGCGGAAAAAAAGATCCTGACCAGTGCCATCTTTTCCCTGAATATCACTGACAAGGAGGAGGCCAGTCGCATGTTCGTGCGCCGGAAACCCTGGAATGCGAGCGTTTACCCTACGGAAGTGGCCTACCGGGTGGATTACCGCGAAAAGGATGGCAAATGGTATTACGGCTACAGCAACGTCTTGCTGGAGTTCAAGATCAACTGGGACAAGCGCCTCTTTAACTCCGTATATAGCCTGAGCTGCGAAATGGCGGTCACCGATTGGCAACGGTATGACGAGGCAAACCGGCCCAAGGTGAGGGACCGGTTGCGATCCAGCATCATCCTGAGCGATGCGGCTATCGGTTTTGCCGATCCCGACTTCTGGGGTGCCTATAACATTATTGAACCCGAAAAATCCATCGAATCCGCCATCCGAAAGATCCAGCGCCAACTGGAACGCAACAAACCCCGGGGAGGGGATGCCGCCCAGTGACCGAAACCTAACGTCCAATGTGAACAAGAGGCCTTAACCGAGGCCTCTTTTTACGGGTACTTCCGGAGTTTACAGGCCTCATCCAGATTATGAACAATTGTTAATAAGTAAGGTGTAAAAACTGTTGATTTTAAAATCCGTTTTTAGCTTGCACAGATGGGATAATTGGCCTATATTTACTGTATGGTTTGAAGGATAGATCTGTCGAGGGTCCGTGTGGAAAGCCATTATAAAGTTGACGTTCTTTATATTGTTGTCTAGTCCAGTAGGAATGGGAAAGCAAGCGATTGCAGTACCAGCTCCATAAGGACGAGCGTATCGGAGGAAGGTGGTTGCCTTCCGGTCGATAAGTGGGTTCTTATACGTTACATATTAAATTTCGATTTGATATATAAGATAAAAGAACTAAAACAACGAGAAGGAGCATGTTCGGGTTCCAGGGCGAAAGCCAGGAAACAGGAAGATGTTTCAAACGTTGAAACAGCGCGGCAAACGCAATCAATGGTTGCGGTTCTGTGTCTCGGCACAGGACGTCAAATTTGCAAGCTGTTTCTAGAAAGCCATATCACTGTACTTGTGACAATGATATGGCTTTTGTTTTGTAGGCCAGGAGCGGACATACCCCTTTTTTTCCGCCGGCAAAGGGCCTCTGGCAGGCAAGTCCCGGCCGGCCGGCCGGATTCATTCCCCCCCTGTTCGCAACCCATTTAAAATCGTATATTTGCACCGCTAAAACGTAACCGGAAGCACCTATGCCAAGAATTTACTATACCAAAACGGATGAAGCCCCAGCCCTCGCCACCCAATCTTTCCTTCCCATCATTGAGGCGTTCGGCCAAACCGCAGGCATCCGCATAGAAACCAAGGACATTTCCCTGGCGGGCAGGATCTTGGCTGCTTTCCCGGAATATTTAAAAGAAAACCAGCGCGTAGTGGACGACCTGGCATCCCTGGGAAAACTAGCCACCACCCCGGATGTCAATATCATAAAACTACCCAATATCAGTGCTTCGGTTCCCCAGTTGAAGGAAGCCATCGCCGAATTGCAGGAAAAGGGGTACGCCATCCCCGATTATAAGGAAGAACCTGCAAGCGACAAGGAAAAAGATATCAAATCCCGATATGACCGGATCAAGGGCAGCGCCGTCAACCCGGTATTGCGCGAAGGCAATTCGGACCGTAGGGCACCTGTGCCCGTAAAAAATTACGCCAAAAAACACCCCCATTCCATGGGGGCCTGGCAGCCGGATTCCAAAACCCATGTCGCGAGTATGCACGGAGGTGATTTTAAGGCCAATGAAAAATCGCTGACAATGGCCAAGGCCACCGACATTCGGATAGAACTCCATTCCGAGTCCGGAGCCGTCCAGGTACTGAAACCCCTTATCTCCCTTAAGAAGGGGGAAATCATCGACGCTACGACCTATGAGCAAAAAGGCTTTGTTGGAATTCCTGCGGCAGCAATATGCCGACGCCAAGAAAAAAGGCGTCCTGTTCTCCGTACACCTTAAAGCCACCATGATGAAGGTCTCAGACCCTATCATTTTCGGACACGTCATGGAAGTTTTCTTCGCCGACCTTTTTGAAAAATACGGGGACACCCTGGAAAAAATAGGGGTAGGCAGCAGCGACGGGCTGGAATACCTGCTGCAGAAGATCCGGGAGCTCCCCGCCAATCAGCGCGAGGCGATCACCAAGTCAATTGAGAAGGCCCTGAAAGAAGGCCCGGACCTGGCCATGGTCAATTCAGACAAAGGCATTACCAACCTGCATGTGCCCTCGGATGTGATCATAGACGCCTCCATGCCAGCCATGATCCGCAATTCCGGCAAAATGTGGAATGCCAAAGGCGAACCTCAGGATACAAAAGCGATCATCCCGGACAGCAGCTATGCGGGGGTGTACCAGGCAACAATTGACTTTTGCAGGGAACACGGGGCCTTCGACCCCCGGACGATGGGAACCGTGCCCAATGTGGGCCTGATGGCCCAGAAAGCTGAGGAATACGGCTCCCACGACAAGACATTCGAAATTGCTTCGGCGGGCATAGTGAAAGTGGTGGATGTGCATACGGGCGCCAGCCTCCTGGAACACCCGGTAGAACAAGGCGATATCTGGCGGATGTGCCAGACCAGGGATGCTGCTGTACAAAATTGGGTCCACCTGGCAGTCAGCCGGGCCAGGGCCTCGAAGATCCCGGCCATTTTCTGGCTAGACGAGGAACGCGCCCATGACCGTGAACTGATCAGGAAAGTAACCCGCTACCTTAAGGATTCGGATACCTCCGGTTTGGATATCCGGATCATGTCGCCCGAGGAAGCCACCCTCTTTACCCTGAAGCGGATGAAAGACGGGAAGGATACCATTTCTGTGTCTGGGAATGTGTTGCGGGATTACCTCACCGACCTGTTTCCTATTCTGGAAGTGGGGACGAGTGCCAAAATGCTGTCAATCGTCCCCTTGATGAACGGGGGCGGCCTGTTTGAAACTGGCGCCGGGGGATCCGCTCCCAAGCATGTGGAACAATTCCTGGAGGAAGGCCACCTGCGGTGGGATTCTCTGGGTGAATTCCTGGCCCTATCCGTATCCCTGGCATTTTACGGGGAGAAAAACAAGAATGCCAAGGCCGGGGTGCTCTCATCCGCTTTGGACGAAGCCACAGAGAAATTCCTCGAAAACAACAAGTCCCCTTCCCGGGTCGTTGGGGAACTGGATACACGGGGCAGCCATTTTTACCTGGCTTTGTACTGGGCCGAGGCCCTCGCCAACCAGGATGCCGATGCGGAAATCCAGAAGATCTTTTCAAAGATTTCGGGCCTGTTTTCTGAGAACAGCGGGAAAATCCTCGCGGAACTCAACGGCGCCCAGGGCAGCCCACAGGATATCGGCGGGTACTACCTTCCAGCCGAGGACCTGGTAGTGAAAGCTATGAGGCCAAGCCATACTTTTAACGGCATCCTGGAACAAATCTGAACGGGCACGGTCCGGAAAAGTGCCTCAGTCCGGGCCTTATAATTTCAAGGCCCTGTGGACTACTTCGATTTTCTTCTTATTTTTAGGAAAATTGCATGAATGGAACCAACCAGAGGTAAGCTGCTCCTCAGCGCCCTTTTCTTATGTCATACCTTTCTTTTTGCACAGCAACGATATACCTTAAGCGGTACAGTCCGGGAGGCTCTCAGCAATGAAACCCTGATCGGTGTCACCATCGCCGTACCCGGGCTGGGAACCGGGGCGGCAACCAATGAATACGGGTTTTTCTCCCTCACCCTCCCTGAAGGGGAATACCAGGTAAAAGTGAGCTACCTGGGGTATCGCGACATTTTGCAAACCATCCGCCTGGATGAGGACCAGACCGTCAATTTTCAAATGGAGGAACAACCGGAGGAACTGGAGGAGGTAATCGTTACCGAGAATGCGGAAAAGCCGAACATCCGCAAACCCCAGATGAGCGTCAACACCATTTCGGCGGAAACCATCAAAAAAATCCCGGTGGTTCTGGGGGAAGCCGATGTCATCAAATCCCTGCTCCTCCTTCCCGGGGTTACGAGCGCAGGCGAAGGGGCCTCCGGATTTAACGTGCGCGGGGGTGCAGCCGACCAAAACCTCATCCTCCTTGATGAGGCCACCATCTTTAACTCCTCCCACCTTTTTGGGTTTTTCTCGGTCTTTAATCCCGATGCCATCAAGGACGTAAAATTATTCAAAGGAGGGATCCCGGCGCGTTACGGGGGGCGGGTCTCCTCTGTGCTCGAAATCTTCCAGAAGGAAGGCAACAGCAAGGAATTCACAATGAACGGGGGGATCGGTGCCGTCGCCAGCCGCCTGCTGGCCGAAGGACCTGTCGTCAAGGACCGGGCTGCTTTCCTTTTTGGCGGGAGGTCTTCCTACGCCCACCTTTTCCTGCCCCTCTTCAACATAGACAATACGGCCTATTTCTATGACCTCAATACCAAGTTCAACTATCGGATCAATCCCCGGAACAGCCTGTTCCTATCGGGTTATTTCGGACGGGATGTCTTCGGGATCGCCGACAGTTTCAAAAATACCTACGGCAACAGTGTGCTCAATTTCCGGTGGAACCACCTTTTTTCAAACAAACTCTTCTCCAACCTTTCCCTGATCTATTCGGACTACTACTACGGCCTGGACCTCGATTTCGTCGGCTTCCGGTGGAAGTCGGGCATACAGAATTTCAATGTGAAATACGATCTGAAGCACTACCTGAATGACCATCTGCAGGTTAACTACGGCCTCAACAATATCTACTACCGCTTCAATCCGGGGAAGATCCAACCAAAAGGCCCGGATTCGGGGATAGTGGAGGAACAACTCATCCAAAAGTACGCCAACGAATTTGCTGCCTATGTGGATCTGGAGCAGGAGATCACAGACCACCTTCGGGTTGAATACGGCCTGAGGTGGAGTTATTTCGAACGCCTGGGGCAGGACGAAATCAACGTATACGCCAACGACAATCCGGTGACCTTCGACCCCTTCCTGCTGGTGTACCAGGAAGCCGATCCCATCGATGTCATCCACCCGGGGCGCGGCGGCAGCCTGGCGACCTTCAACCATTTTGAGCCAAGGGTTTCCCTGGCCTATTCCTGGAAGGAGAACGCCATCAAGGCCAGTTATACCCGTATGGCCCAGTACCTGCACCTCTTGTCCAATACCAGTTCCCCCACCCCTTTGGATGTATGGACCCCCAGTGGCCCGTTTGTCAAGCCCCAGTTGCTCGACCAGTATGCCGCAGGTTATTTCCGGGACCTCTCCGATGGCCGCTACTCCCTGGAAACGGAGGTATTTTATAAGCATATCCGAAACCGTATCGATTATATAGACGGAGCGAACCTCATCGCCAATAACGCAATCGAGCAGGTGATCCTTAACGGGATGGCCCGTGCCTACGGGCTGGAACTGCTATTTCGAAAAAATGAAGGCCGCTTTCAGGGGTGGCTCGCCTATACCCTCTCCCGGTCGGAACAACGGACCCCCGGGCGCATCCCTGCGGTGGACAACGGGCGATCTAACCGGGAAACCGGTATCAACCTGGGGAAATGGTATAATACCCCTTATGACAAAACCCACGACATCGCCCTCTTTGGCAGTTTCGACCTGAACGCCCGCTGGAGTTTTAACGCCAATTTTGTTTTTCAGACAGGGCAGCCTACCAATTATCCTATCGGGCAATTTGAATTCCAGGGGCTTACCATCCCGTATTACGGCCTCCGGAATAAGGAAAGGCTCCCGGACTACCACCGCCTGGATGTCTCAGCCACGCTACGGCCCAAAAAAAACCAGGGGCGGGACTGGCAGGCGGAATGGGTTTTCAGTATATATAATTTGTACAGCCGCCGCAATGCGGCCTCCATCAACTTCAGACGCAACCAGGATACGGGGGTGAACGAGGCCATCCGCACCTCCATATTCGGGATCGTACCCGCCGTAACCTATAATTTTAAATTCTGAAGGGATGAGGGGACGTTGCATCATCATTGCCTGCTTCCTCCTGCTAACCGGCTGCGAGGATGTCATCGAGGTCAGTGCCCCTGCCGAGCCCCCCAGGCTGATAGTGGATGCCCTGATCAGGATTGACGCCAGCCAGTCTTTCCAGTTCGCCAGGGTACGCGTGGGGCTGACCGATTCCTTTTTCGGGCAGATCGCACCTGCCGGGCTCGAACAAATTACCATCACCAACGTGGACATGTCCGATTCTTTCGAGAACCCAAACACCCTTGTGCTATTGCAGGCCTCGCCGGGCGTTTATGAACGCAGTGCAAAAACCGATTTCTTTACTTCCGGCCAACTGGTCCTCCAGATCGCCTACAAAGACCAGCTGTACCTGGCCAGGACCCGCTACGTGCCCACGGTCCCGATTGACAGGATATCACAGGGGGATGGAACTTTCATACAGGGGGATGAGACCGAGGTAATCGTTTCTTTTACAGATAACGGCAGCCGGGACGATTATTATCTGTTTGACTTTGATTTCGGCCAGTACCTGGTGACGGAAGATAAATTTTACCAGGGGCAGCCCTTTACTTTTTCATACTTCTACGACAACCGGTTAGAACCCGGGAAACAGGTAAGTATTGGCATTATGGGAGTAGACGAGCGGTTATACACCTATATGGACCAGCTAATCCAACAGAGCGGCGACCTGCAGGGGCCTTTCCAAACCCCCAGCGCAACCGTTCACGGGAACATCATCAACGCAACCGACATAAACAATATCGATATTTTTGACAATGTGGACCAGCCGGATAATTTTGCCCTGGGGTATTTTGCCGTTGTCCAGCAATTTGTAAGACCATATACCATACAATGAAAAGTCCCTGTCTCTTCCCCGGTAAATCCTGCAAGGGCCCGCTCCTGATCCTCCTGGTTCTGTGCTTATGGATGGGTATGGGATGCGAAGACGTGATCGATGTGGAAGCGCCGGCCGAACCGCCCCGTCTAATAGTAGATGCCCTGATCCGGGTAGATACCACCCAGGTTTTTACCCCGGTCCAGGTACGGGTACGGGAAAGCAGTGGTTTTTTTGAGCAGGTCCCGGTGACGGGACTCAAGCAGATCACCATTTCGAATGAACTGGGGGCTTTTAAGGTGTTGCTGGAAAACCCCCCAGGCAGCGGCAATTATGAGAACATGGTGAGCCTGGCCTTGTTAAGGGACGGGGGAGAGGTTATTTTACAGATAGAGCATAAAGACCAGCGGTACCTGGCGCGAACCCACTTTGTGCCATCGGTCCCCATAGATTCCCTGAGACAGGGGGATAAATCGCTTATTGAAGGGGATGAGACGGAATTGATCGTCAGCTTTACCGACAATCCGGACCGGGACGACTTTTACCTCCTCGACTTCGACCTGGACGAATACCTGGTAACCGAGGACGAATTTTACCAGGGGCAACCCTTTACCTTCTCCTATTTTTATGACCGGAATTTAGACCCTGGCCAGCAGCTGGAGATCGGTCTCCTGGGCGTGGACCATTCCTTCTACAACTACATGGACCAGCTCATCGAACAAAGTACAGGCCCCATGGGGCCTTTCCAGACTCCTGCAGCCACAGTACGCGGCAACATCATCAATGTGACCGAAATCGATAACATCGATTATTTCGACAATGTATACCAACCAAACAATTATGCTTTGGGGTATTTCGCGATTTGCCAGGAATATAAAAAAACGATTACGCTGCAACCCAGATAGCCCGGGCTTACCGGGAAAACCTTTTTTGAACAGCATCCCTCAGCAGGCGTCCGGCATGGGCCATATTGTATTGGAGGGGCCTGCCGGGTTCCCGGATCTCAATGACCTCCGCCAGGCCTGCATCCCGTAACTCGGAAGGTGCGGCATCCAACCTCCCGCAAACGGCTATTACAGGGATCCCATGCGTGCGGCCCAGGTCCAGTACCCCGTGGATGAGCTTGCCATGAAGCGTCTGCCGGTCGATTTTCCCTTCCCCGGTGAGGATATAGTCAATGGATTCTCGCTTCAGGAGTTGAGGAACCTCCGCCATGTCGAGGACAAACTGTATCCCGCTCACAAATTCGGCTTCCAGGAACGCCTTAAGGCCAAATGCAGTCCCCCGCCGCCCCCGTACCGGCAATTTGGGCCAGTTCTTTTTTCAGTTCGCGTGCCACCACGGCATCGAGATTGCGCAACCCCTCGTCCAGCCGGTCGATCTGCCCCGGGGTAGCCCCTTTCTGGGCAGCATAAACGCGGGCGGCGCCATTTGGTCCGAAAAGCGGGTTATTTACATCATTGATGGCCGTAAAGGAGACGCCTTCCCATCCCGGATTATTACCGACGTCTATGGCCTGCACTCGTTCGAGGCTGGCCCCGGTGGGTTTCAGTTCCCGGCCGTCTGTGTCGAGGAAGTGGTAGCCCAGGGCGTGTGCAATGCCCATCCCCCCGTCATTGGTCGCGCTGCCACCCAGGCCAATGTATACAGCCCGGGCGCCCAGGCTTAGGGCATGCTTTATCTGCAGGCCGGTACCGTAGGTTGAGGTATCCAGTGGCCGGCGTTCTCCATCATCCAGGAGGACCAGCCCGGATGCCCTGGCCAATTCGATATAGGCCTCCCCCTTTTCGCGATCCAGCAAAAATTCGGCCTGCAGCACCCTGCCAAGCGGATCACAGGTATCATGGATAATACGTTCAACCCGGCGGTACCGGCTCACCGCATCAAGAAAACCGTCGCCCCCGTCCGAAGCCATCACAGAATGGCACTCGGCATCCGGGAGGGCAGCTTGCAACCCCTCCTGCATTGCCCGGACAACGGCTTCTGCCGTGAGGGAGCCTTTGAATTTATCGGGGATCAACAAGAATTTCATCTATCAGGCCTTTGGGCTGGCAGGGCCCGGCCGGCCCCGTTCCCCTAATATAGCTTTTAATTGGTACATTTGTAGCCCATCCCCGGACAGACATGCAAACAGACAAGACCCTCCTGATCAAAGGTGCCAAGCGACTGGCATATACCGTAGTCCTGATGTTCACGGCACCATTTGCCATCTACGAGGCTTTTAAAAACCAGGAGCACCCTCTATACCTCCCGGTGCTTATATTGGGGATTGTACTGGCCGTGGCGGCTATTGCCATGGGATTCTACAGCATCAAAACCATTGTGGACGCCTTCTTCGGTAAGCGCAGATAGGATTTGAGGCGGCTGTTTTCCTGCGATTTTGGGCCGGGTGCCCGGGCCTTCCGTTTGAACCCTTTAAAATCCACCGGGATAATTGCCCGCATGCCGTCAAGGTATTATCTTTGGGCTCTTATTTGAAACCCGAAAACTGGCATGATCCGAATTACCCTCCCCGACGGCAGTGTTAAAGAATACCCGGAAGGCATCGTCCCTATGGCTGTAGCCAGGGACATCAGCGAAGGCCTGGCGAGGAACGTAATTTCGGCCACCTTCAATGGCCGGGTTGTGGAAACTATCACCCCCCTCACGGAAGACGGAAAACTGGTTTTGCATACCTGGCAGGACCCGGAAGGGAAAAAGGCCTTCTGGCATTCTACCTCCCACGTAGTAGCCCAGGCCCTGGAAGAATTGTACCCCGGGATCAAACTTACCATTGGCCCGGCCATAGAGAACGGCTTTTACTACGATGTGGATTTCGGGGAGCATACCATAAGCGATAAGGACTTCCCCGACATAGAAAAACGGGCCCTGGAAATCGCCCGGGGGAAGCACGAGTTCAGGATGCAGGGAAGTGTCCAAGAAAAAGGCATTGGCCTATTATGAGGCTTCGGGCAATGAATACAAGGTAGAGTTGATCGAAAACCTGGCCGACGGGGACATCACCTTTTGCGACCACGATACCTTTACCGACCTGTGCCGGGGCGGCCACATCCCGAATACGGGCTTTATCAAGGCCATCAAAATTTTGAGTGTTGCCGGTGCCTACTGGCGGGGCGATGAGAAAAACCCCCAGTTCACACGGGTGTACGGAATCTCCTTCCCCAAGCAGAAGGACCTTACCGAATACCTCGAATTGTTGGAGGAGGCAAAAAAAAGGGACCACCGCAAACTGGGCAAGGAACTCGGGTTATTCACTTTTCCCAGAAAGGTGGGGCAGGGACTTACCCCTATGGCTGCCCAAAGGCGCCGCATTGCGGGAACGCCTGGAGAATTTCCTGAAAAAGGCCCAGAAAAAAGCCGGATATGAAATGGTGATCTCTCCCCATATCGGGCAGAAGGAGCTCTATGTGACCTCCGGGACATTATGAGAAATACGGGCAGGATAGCTTTCAGCCCATCCACACCCCCAAGGCCGATGAGGAATTCCTGCTGAAAGCCCATGAACTGCCCTCATCATTTTGAGATCTATAAGGCGCAGCCCTTCAGCTATCGCGACCTGCCGAAGCGTTATGCCGAGTTCGGCACCGTGTATCGTTACGAACAAAGTGGCGAATTGCACGGCCTCACCAGGGTACGGGGGTTTACGCAGGATGATGCGCATATCTTCTGCACGCCCGGACAACTTAGATGAGGAATTTAAGAAGGTGATCGACCTGTCACTCTATGTTTTGGGTTCCCTGGGGTTTGAGAATTTTACCTCCCAGGTATCCGTCAGGGATCCGGAACAACCTGAAAAATATATAGGGGAGCCGGCCATCTGGGACCAGGCGGAACAGGCGATCATCAATGCGGCCGAAGCCAAGGGCCTGAACTATGAGGTAGTTAACGGGGAAGCGGCTTTCTACGGCCCCAAACTGGACTTTATGGTCAGGATGCCCTCGGACGCCAATGGCAGCTGGGCACCATACAGGTGGATTATAACCTGCCCGAACGCTTTGAACTGACGTATAAGGGGCAGGACAATGAAATGCACCAGCCTGTGATGATCCACCGCGCACCTTTTGGCAGCATGGAACGCTTTATAGCCCTCCTGCTGGAACATACGGGCGGAAATTTCCCTTTATGGCTGATCCCGGACCAGGCTATCTTACTGCCCGTCAGTGAGAAGCACGAAAAATATGCGGAAAAAGTTTTAAATTCATTGGAAAATCACGAAATTCGCGCCCTCCTTGACCCAAGGAACGAGACGGTCGGCAAAAAAATCCGGGAAGCGGAAATGAACAAGATCCCTTTCATGCTGATCGTTGGGGAGGAAGAGGAATTGCAGGCTTCCGTTTCTGTCCGCAGGCACGGGGGTGAGGACTTGGGCAAGCTGTCTGTGCCCCAGTTCGTCAACTTGGTCGAAAAGGAAATTAATAGTACCTTAAAGTCGTTTTATCAAAGTTTAATTAAAAAGTAGTAGCCATAGCAATAAGGAGAAGATTTAAGCCCCAACCCAGGAGGGAAAACAAGAACCCTCATAATATCAATGAAAAAATTTCAGCGTCTAAAGTTCGCCTGGTGGGAGACAACGTACAGATGGATGTTTATTCCATCCGGGAAGCCCTGATCAAAGCCCAGGAACTGGGCCTCGACCTGGTGGAGATTTCGCCCAATGCCGATCCGCCGGTTTGCAAGATCATCGATTACAAGAAATTTCTGTACGAACAGAAAAAGCGGGAAAAGGCCATGAAGGCCAAAGCTTCAAAAGTGGTGGTGAAGGAAATCCGGTTTGGCCCGAATACGGATGACCATGACTACGAATTTAAAAAGAAACACGCGGAGAAGTTTTTAAAGGATGGCGCCAAGCTGAAGGCGTATGTGTTTTTTAAAGGCCGCTCCATCGTTTATAAAGAACAGGGTGAGATATTGTTACTGAGACTGGCCCAGGAACTGGAAGATTTAGGGAAAGTGGAACAGATGCCTAAATTGGAAGGGAAACGGATGACCATGTTCATCAGCAG
>CAVRHQ010000003.1:0-5253 GCA_963721045.1 uncultured Flavobacteriaceae bacterium | reverse complement strand
AGGCCTGTTTGTCCTGTCCCAGGCCCAGGGCGAAGGCGGCGGTAAAATCTCCTCCCGTAAACGGATATACCGCATTGTCCCCGTAGATATCTATAGTTGAATAAGTGCTTTTGTCAAACTGACCTATGGGAGTTTTCGGAGCATCGATATTTCCGCTCCAGTTTGCCTCAGTGTACCTCAAAACCGCCGCGGAGCCGCCACTATCACTGAAAAAATAGAGGCTTTTCGGGTTGAACTGAATAGCTGCTCCTACAGCGTCCAAAGGTATTTCACCCAGGGGAGTATCCGGATCTTTGATATCAAATACGCCGTTTACGGTGCCCATGCTGGCGTTGAACCAGGCGTATTTGGTACCCGCTTTATCAAAGACCAGGATATTGCTTTGGGATACATTGACCATGGCCCCGATACCACCCCCATCAGTATCATCCTTAAATACGTCCACCAATGCTAAAAATCGCGAAGGGGGCAGGACGCCTTTCAGTTCACAATTAACCACGTCGTATTCCGTTGCCAACCTGGTGCCTACGATCTGGTCGGGGCGTTTCACGCTCCTGACCACATACGACAGGGGCAAGCCGGCCCGGACATCGGTACTTTCGGCTATTTTACCAGCTATTTCCGAAATGCTGCTCTCCCCGGCCAATTGAAACGTGCCGGCGGCATCTCCGCCATAGGCGATTACTTTTATCCGCACGTCATTCAGCTCCTGTAGAAAACTGGTTTTAACCTCCCCCTCGGCAGAAGCCACCACCCCATCATAGGCAAGGGATATCTTTGAGGCCATTTCAGTACGACTGGAGGTGGATTCTATCAGCATATAAAAGATCCGGCCATAGGTTACAGATGATATGAATGTGGCCGGATTATCAGCCTGTACATACGCAGCCAGATCCTGGGGTGTCACACTGGGGTCGAAAATCCCATCCAGGCTCGTGGGCAGGTCAAAACTCATTGTGTAATACGATTGCTTGAGTTTAACCAGGGTACGGTTGTAAGATTTGCCCTGGCTAAAAGACATGTCCCCGGATACTTTTGTGGCGAATGTTGACACGTCGACACCCATTTCCAAAGCCAGTTGGCTTTCAGACTCCACCTGTACGATGTCCAGTTGAAAATTGGCTGGCACCACCTCGCCAGCATTCGCTATGATATTGTTCATGGCGTCGCCAATACTGCTTTTTTTGACCTCGTCGACCGTAAAACTGGAATTCAGGTTGCCATTATTGAGATCGTAGGAAATTGTCCCCCCGGCTCGTTTAACAACGATTGGAGAGGGGGTGGCATTGTGGAGGGTTTTTCCCTGTAGCAAACTGCCGGGATAAATTACATCTGCACTGGTATTGAATAAGGGAAAGCTTCCGTTGCCGTCTAGAACATTTACCGTCTTCCGGGTACAGATAAATCGCTGTTCAATGGGTTCTCCATTTTCGTTGGTAGTTTCATAATCCTCCTTTTGCGGCCCGGACTCCTCTACGACCTCTTCGGTCCGCGATGCCGGAAAGTCTTTGGGATCGGCGCCTAAATTGACAACATCCTTAAAGGTGACCTCGTTCGCCGGGATTGGGGCAGCCCTGGGAACTGGCCGGGCCTGGCACATTGGGACAGGCATCATCCTTATCTGCAACACCATCACCGTCTTTATCGGCAATTTGGCCGGTTGTCATTGGTGATTCGTCTTTGCTGCAGGCTACAATTCCAATACTCAGGCTTAGCGTTAAAAACGCCAGCATAAAAAACTTCTTTCGTGTTTTCATCTTTTTAAATTTTTGTGGTTGAACCTAACCTTTTGTGCGGCCCACCCGGTTGAAGTCTGCAGCCCTTTTCCGGGCGGGTCACCACAAAAAGTGTTTTGTTGAAATAATACCACAAACCTATGGCGTTGATCCGCATAAAAAAAAGGAGGGGAGACAAATGGTATACTCTCCCAATTTAGTTTGGGAACAGCTGTTTTTATTGGGCTTATGCTAGATGCTAAGGACGGCGTTCTCGAGAGAAGCGCCGGTGGAAAGGTTCATTTTTTTGCGCAGGCGCTGCCGCGCTTTCTTGATTCCCGGAATGGATATACTTAAAATATTTGCGATTTCCTTTGAGGAAAGGTTCATTTTCAGAAGGGCCATCAGGCGAAGTTCGTTGGGGGTAATTTCCGGGTATCTTCTGGCCACCTTACTATTGAAGTCTTTATGCACCTCCTCAAAGTACCGGGCGAAATTCTCCCAGTTACTGTCATCCTGCAGGTCAAAATTGATGGAGGTTATTAGCTTTTGGTATCCCTGCGGGGAAGCCTCCTCTTTTTTTAGTTTCTGGGCCTGTTGCTTGAGGCTTTCCAACGTTTCGTTTTTCTTGGCAAGGTGAAGGGCTTGGGCGGTAAGCTCTTTCTTTTTTAAAGGCCAGTTCCGTATCGACCTTTTCCCGTTCGAGCCGGTTCCTTTTTATCCTTTGCCGGAATCCATAAAATCCAAATCCAATGGCCAGAAGTGATAGGCCAAGACCGGAACCCAACAGCCATTTTTGTAACGCACTGACCTTTTCCCTTTCTTCCAGCAATGCGATTTCGGTTCCCTGGTGTTTAATTTGTTGTTCTTTTCGTTCGGTATCGAAGGTGGCCCTCAGCTTCTCAATTTCCTTGATTTTGGTCTCATTTTGCATGGAGTCGTTGAAGGCCTTGAAATCTTTGTATTCTGTAAGGGCAAGATTAGGTTTGCCTAAGGCCTCGTAACATTCGGAGCGATAGCGGTACAGCCTTACCATGATCCCTGCCCGGTCCAGGTGTTGGGCAACGGTCGCTGAGGTGTCATAGTATTTCAGGGCCATATTGTAGTCTTTCATATCCCTGTAGGCGGAACCCAGGTTCATATAGGCATGCGCGATCAAAAACTCGTTTTTTACGGCTTTTCGCAATTCGAGTCCTTTTTTTTGCAGGGCGATCCCTTCCTTAAAGTCCCCCGCCTCAACTTTCAGCCCACCCAGGTGTTGCAGAGCCTGTGCCTGTGCAGCTATCAGATTATCTCCCCTTGCAATTTCAAGGCTTTTTGTGAAAAGGACTCGGCGACGACCTTTTTGCCCAACATGGCATATCCAGCTCCCAATGACTCATACACCCGGGCCAGGAGAGGTTTGTTCTTCAGTTCCTCATAAATCTTTGACGCCTGGTTCAGGTATTCAATACTCCTTTCAAAATTTCCCAGTAACCCTTCCAGGTAGCCAATGTCGTCCAATGCCGTGGCATGCTTTAACCGATCCCCGGCCTGTTCGAAGATCTTTTCGGCTTGCAGGTAGTTTTCAAGAGACTTTTTCAACTCCCCACCAGCCTGGTAGGCCGCGCCCATAATCGTATAACAATCTCCCTTGTCTATCGGACTTCCACTAATCGAATCGATCAGTTTTAAGTTTGATTTTACAAGGGCCATGGCGGCATTGGTGTTCCCCAGGCTGTATTGTATTCTTGCCAGACCGTTGTTGGCCTTTACCAGCTTGGCCTTGTCCCCGCCTCTTCACGAAAATTTTTTGCCTTTTGGAAATGTACAAGGGCGGAATCTTTTTGTTCTTTTCTATCGAAGCACAACCCGAAATTATAGTGTGCGTCCCCGAGGGCATCAGGATCATTCAGTTTTTCGGCCAATGACAGTTCTTGCCTGAGGTACACTAGGGCCTGGTCGATATCGACATCCTTCAGGACGCGAAACAGCTCATTCAATGTACCGGCCTTCTGCTTGCCGTCATTCTGACGCCTAGGACATTTAGAAGGCTGTCTCACCAGGGATTCCTGGGCGGAGGAAAGTTGAGAAGTGAAAGATGAGGAGCAGGCAAACAATTGTGGACAGAGATTTCATTGCGGTTGGGTTACATTTTAAAAGTAGGGATAATACCCCTTTTGGGAAATAGAAAGGTAGTGAAGGTTTTAAGCAGGTGTTAGGATTCAGAATGGGAACTCCATAAAAATGTCCCATTGTTGTCCGTTGTGCCGGAGCAGGTACAGGCCCGAAACCTCAAATTCCATATAAAGCCTACGGGCCTTAAATTCTGCCCAGGCCCGGTAAAATTCCGATTTGCGCAGGTCACGGCTGGCGATGGTCATATGCGGATGGAAAGGCCTCCCGGGATTTCGGGCATTGGGAAGTTGGCTGTGATACAAGGCAGCCTGCAATTTATCTTCCAATTCCCTGGTAGGGCCATGTTCCTTCAGTTTAATAAAGATCACCCCGGGTTCAAAACAATCAAAATCCTGTAATTCTACGCTGAACGCCTCTCTGGACCGGGCGAATCCATCGAGAGTCTGTTTTAGTATTTCCAGCGATTCGGCAGGGAGTCGGAAAGGCATTTGGAGCGTAATATGGGGTGGGGATTTCAGGGCATGTTCAGAACTGAAACGCTGCTGAATTTCTTTCTGTATGGCCCGAACCTTGGCCCGCATTGAAGCGGGTGGGAGGAGGGCGATAAAGTAGAGGTCGTCAGGCAAGGCCATCATCGTGGTGTTTATTCAAGGTTGGTACCAAGCTTGGAAGCAGGAAGTTAGATAATCCTGAGTAAAAACGGGTGTGCAGGGGCAATCCGTTTTAAAATGGGCCCATTTCCGATCGTCAGCCCTGAGCGAGAGATGGTGAGATTTGCATGGGTGCGCGGGGGCAGTAGGTGCAGGGCCGGAGTTCAAGATAAGGCACTGCCCTGCAGTAAAGAATCATTTGAATGATTTTTGAAATTTGGATTAAGCGATAAGCCTTCGGCTACCAGCCTGGCGGGGCGAAAAGGCCGTTGGTAAACGGCCATTCTTTGTTGTTTAGTTCTGTGGGGGCATTCAACCCCACCCCGGTTACAAGATAACATCAAGCCCTGCAGGAACAAAGCAAATTACTGGTTGTTAAGAGGAAGGCTCCTGCTGCCCTTTCAACACTCAGATAGATCTTCCTATTTCATTTGGGCTCCGGCAGGAGCCGTTCATTAATCTTCCTTTGTGAAAATATCAGAGGGGCCTATCCAGCTTCCGGAAAAATATATTATACTTTCTGATTGAGTTCTGCAGTAATGGATATTAATTTAATCGTGGGGGGGATAGGCACCCCCACTACAACCCCAGGCAAATAAATATTTATCCTGCCTATTTAAAGAGTATATCCTGCCTCAACCTAAAAGTCTTTCCAGCTCTATCTGGAAATTTATACTGCCTCAAGGTAAAAGTCTATAATGTATCTATCCACAGCTTGGAATCACTGGATTCAGAGATCGATCTCCAGCCCGATCGGGCAGTGATCAGAT
>CAVRHQ010000002.1:0-5197 GCA_963721045.1 uncultured Flavobacteriaceae bacterium | reverse complement strand
GCGCTCCACATTCAGGGGCAGTATCCTTTTGCCCTTTCCTGTTGAAATATTAACCCTAATTGTAATGAGCGCCCGCCGGGGTTTCCAGGTCTTTCAGAATGCGAAACAGTTCGTTCAGGGTAGCTGCCCTTTGACGCCCGTCTTTTTGTTGGCCAAGAGTATTCACCAGGCTGTCGGCTTCCATGGTTTGCTGGGATACGGAAAATTGAAAGCAAAAGATAAGGAGCAGGGCAATAAATACGGACCGGAATTTCATCAAAGCTGGGTTACATCTTTAAAAATAGGGATAATACCCCTTTTGGGAAATAGAAAGGTAGTGAAGGTTTTAAGCAGGTGTTAGGATTCAGAATGGGAACTCCATAAAAATGTCCCATTGTTGTCCGTTGTGCCGAAGCAGGTACAGGCCCAAAACCTCAAATTCCATATAAAGCCTACGGGCCTTAAATTCTGCCCAGGCCCGGTAAAATTCCGATTTGCGCAGGTCACGGCTGGCGATGGTCATATGCGGATGGAAAGGCCTCCCGGGATTTCGGGCATTGGGAAGTTGGCTGTGATACAAGGCAGCCTGCAATTTATCTTCCAATTCCCTGGTAGGGCCATGTTCCTTCAGTTTAATAAAGATCACCCCGGGTTCAAAACAATCAAAATCCTGTAATTCTACGCTGAACGCCTCTCTGGACCGGGCGAATCCATCGAGAGTCTGTTTTAGTATTTCCAGCGATTCGGCAGGGAGTCGGAAAGGCATTTGGAGCGTAATATGGGGTGGGGATTTCAGGGCATGTTCAGAACTGAAACGCTGCTGAATTTCTTTCTGTATGGCCCGAACCTTGGCCCGCATTGAAGCGGGTGGGAGGAGGGCGATAAAGTAGAGGTCGTCAGGCAAGGCCATCATCGTGGTGTTTATTCAAGGTTGGTACCAAGCTTGGAAGCAGGAAGTTAGATAATCCTGAGTAAAAACGGGTGTGCAGGGGCAATCCGTTTTAAAATGGGCCCATTTCCGATCGTCAGCCCTGAGCGAGAGATGGTGAGATTTGCATGGGTGCGCGGGGGCAGTAGGTGCAGGGCCGGAGTTCAAGATAAGGCACTGCCCTGCAGTAAAGAATCATTTGAATGATTTTTGAAATTTGGATTAAGCGATAAGCCTTCGGCTACCAGCCTGGCGGGGCGAAAAGGCCGTTGGTAAACGGCCATTCTTTGTTGTTTAGTTTTGTGGGGGCATTCAACCCCACCCCGGTTACAAGGTAAAATGGCTTGGCGCCGGAAGCTTGCATGTTATTGTGAATTACGATTAAAAATTAACCGGCAGGTGGAAAACAGGGACATATAACCAAGTTGCCCATTTTTGGATGGGATCAGGTAGGCTGAGGCAACTCCGGGGGCTTCCCCCCAACTCAATTTACAGCTACGGGATGTAAAAGGAAAGCAGGGGATGATATTTCATTACAGGCCATTAAGAGAATGTGATTGGAGGTGTTTGCCTTCATATGGGAACCGGCAGACTTCCCGCTTTCTTCAAAATGACGACCCCATTAATTCTACCAAAGTTAAGATCTCTAAACACCTGTTCGCAGATAATTTGGATGCCTGCCAATCGAAACGCAACCCTGCCAACCAATAAGGATGTGGTATCGCAGGCTTACCCAGGTTTCACCGTCGGGCTGCCCCCGGTATGATCGGGCATTTGGGTAATCCAGATATTTATTGTTGATAAAATGTGTGCTTTTCTGCAACGAAACTTCATTTTATGCATTTATTAGATAAGAACATTCCCATTGCCTTTATGAAGGACTTCGAAGCACTATACAACGCTCACTATGATGAGATTTTCAATTATTGCTTTCGAAGGATAGGGGAGTTTGAAACGGCAAGGGATGTTTGTTCGCAGGTTTTTCTTAAAGTTCTTGGCAACCACGGAAGATTCAGAGACCGGGGTATTCCAAAAATCCATTGGATTTACAGGATAGCCACCAATGAGATCAACGGGTATTTCAGGAGCAAAAAATATCGCCCTGAATACCTGGACGACCTGAACTGCCTGAGGCGGCATTCTGAACTTGCCGGGAACCTGAATGCCGAAATGGAGGCAGCAGAACAAAAGTTTAAGGCACACAAGGAATTCCGGAAGGTGCAGGAAGTGTTAAAGCGCTTGCCGCTCAAATACCAGGAGGTGATAGCCCTGCGGTACTTCGAGGAATGTACGGTCAGCGAAATCGCCGCGATTTTAAACAAGAGGGAAGGCACTGTAAGGTCGCTCCTTTCAAGGGGCCTGGAAAAGGTTCGCACTAAAATTGATCAATATGGATAATCTCGACAAACCACAAATAGACATCGGGAAGCACAAGCAAGAGCTGCGTCTTCGTTTGCTCAATACAAAAAAGTCATCGCGCCTGGGGCTGGTACTCATGGCATTGCCCTGCCTTTTTATCTTCGGGATGCTCCTGAAGGAATACCTGGGATACGATTTGGGGCTGTTTACCTTTGTATACGACGCCCTGGCCGAAAACGACCGGCGGTATGGGGATACTTCGGTCGTTAACTGGCTCTTCAGATTACTGGTGCTCGCAGGCCTGCCCCTTGCCGTTTATCTGAACATAACCTCCCTGCTCCATGTACGGTACGAAAAGGATTTAAAGGAATTATTCATAACGCTTAAAATCCGGTGGTTAAATATAATTATTGTGCTAATAAGCCTCCTTGTGTTCTTTGTTTTCCTGAACTACCTCATTGCAGAAAACATAAGCCGGACAATGGTATAAACCTCCATAGACATGAAAAAAACAATCCTGATTTTAGCTTTCCCGCTTATTTGTTGCAACCATAAACCGGCTCATTATGCTTCAAGGAACGCGGTAGCGCAAGAGGACGAGCAAGAATTAACGGCCATGATTTTGGCCAGGGAAAAGGCCATGATATCAAAATCCCTTGTTCCGGTAATGGCACAATTTTCTGAAGATGCCACCTGGATTAATTCCCAGGGCTATTTGTTCGATGGGAAACCGGCAATCGAAAAGTTCCACAAAATGATGTTCAATAACGATTCGCTCGACTACCTATATGTTGCGGGCGATCCAAGAATTCGCCTACTGGACCATCAGAATGCACTGGCCTATTATGGGTGGGAGATGATCTGGATAAATCGCGCTGATCGCCAGGATACGGTGAAGCGGGAAATCGGGCTGATGACCCTCACCGCCCAAAAAGTTGATACCACATGGCTTTGGAAAGCCGTCACCAACCAATATACCCCCTGGTTTTATGGGAAGCTAGATGCAGTTTTCATAGAGTGATTTTCTTCGAGAAATTTAGCTGGAGAATAAGAGCCAATGACGATTAATGAGCGGGATTCTGCCTAATTACGGCAGATACCTGTGCAAGGAAATAACACGTTCATATTTACTATAGAAACATGCCATTCAAAATATATTATCGGGGATATCATTTTATAATTCTTTTCATGACCTGCCTAAATAGCCTGGGTCAAATGTCAGGGTTGGCGCTAAATGAGCCCTATGGCAAATATGGAGTAGGGTTTAGATCTGAACATACTTTTGATTATTCAAGGAGCTTTGTCCTGACGGATTCTGCTATATCAGCAGGCCCGGATAGATTTGGCCACAGGCCTATACAGTTATGTATTTGGTACCCTGCATTGAAAATAGCGGAATCGAAACCGATGCAATATGAAGAATATTTTTTCCTATCGGCTTCTGAAACCGGACCAGTTGCCTTGTCTGCTTCCTTAAAAGCAGAAATCCTTGGCAACTATCTTCAACAGGAACCTATAAACGCCTTCAAACTCAGAATGGAATTGGGCAGGGAGATGAAGGCAATAAAAAATGCCCAGCCAGACTTGTCGCAGAAGTTCCCCATGATTATATACGGACCCAGTTGGTCATCTACAGCGTTTGAGAATGCCTTACTATGTGAATACCTGGCTAGCCATGGTTATGTAGTTGTGTCGAGTCCAAGCATGGGGCCGGATAGCAGGGAGATGCCTGTTTCGCTTAAGGGAATTGAAACCCAGGCAAGGGATATGGAATTTTCATTGCACACATTGCGCGGATTTCCCAATGCTGACCAGAATAAAATAGTCCTTATGGGGTACAGCCTGGGAGGATTGTCTAACGTGATCATGTGGGCGAGGAATAGAATGGTAGATGCGTGGATAGGCATAGATCCCAGTATTAACGAGGCCTACGATCTATACAAGGAATCAGCTTATGAAGACTACAGCGGTTTTAACGTCCCTGCATTGTTTATTAATTCTTTTGACTATATGCACTCCTTGCCATTTTTTGATGATTTGGTGTATAGTGATGCTTATGTAGTGAACTTGCCTAAACTGGGCCATACCGATATGGCATCTCAGTTTATAAAATTGTATGCGGACGGCACAGACACTCACTTTAAAGTTCAGGAGAAGTGCTACAATTTAATGGCCAAGTTTATACTTGGATTCTTAGATGGTATTTTTAATGAAAGACTGGATTTTGAAAAAATGTCGCAAGGTGTATTCGATCAAAAGGAAATCGACACCAATTTGGTTCAAATACATGTGAAAAAGGGGATCCTTTTACCGGGTCAATTATTAGAAAAATATAAAAGTCAGAATGGTAAGGGTATTGAGAAGTATATGTCTGCTTTATCAGCATCTAACGATCCAAGGGAATATCCTGAGGAAGATTTACAGCAGATTATCTATAGCTGTATCATAAATAACTTTAAAGAAGCTACCAGCGAATTAATGAATTGGTACCATAAACATTATCCAAAAGCCTTTCACGATCAGGTACTAAAGTTTGTAACGTATGATGACATGGTCCGTATGTTTGCGAAAATTTACGAGGATAACCAAAGTTGTAATTTTGAATATCAGGAGCTGAATCATACAGCCCAATTGCTATCAATGGGCGAGTCAAAACAGGAGGCGATGGAGTATTTTATCCTCAATACAAAACTTAACCCCAATAATTATCAAGCCTTCTTTAACCTGGGGATAGGATATTTCAGATTGAATGAATTTCAACAGGCAAGAGATAACTTTACGAAATGTCTTACACTGGATCCCGATGATAGGTTCCGAAGTCTGGCCAAAGAATTTATCGGCAAAACTCAGCATTGATAAATTGATATACGCGGAGTAGTTTGGTATGGCCTTTATATATCCAACTCCAGCCCGATGGGGCAGTGATCGGAT
>CAVRHQ010000001.1:25000-178632 GCA_963721045.1 uncultured Flavobacteriaceae bacterium | reverse complement strand
AGATATATATTATCCAATAGCATCCATTCATTTTTCACTATACATTCAATATTCCTAGGTTGTCATTCTCCTTCCTGACGCACAACGTAATGGCTATGCCCCGTTAGGGATTAGGCGTTTTGGCACTTTACGTTGTCAGCCTGAAACGAACCGGGTATTAGTCGGCCGTTGGGAGGCTAAAACAAAACATCGCGACAAAACGGCCAGGGTTAAGGCATCGGCCGGTTAATAGGTTGGATTTTAGTGAATAATTTTAAGTAGTTATGTTGACCTAATGGGGCACAGCCACAGTTGTAAGCTGGCTTTTCCTAGTTTAAAATTTCCACCAAGGTTTTTTCTGTTCCATTGGTTTCACCTCTTTTTCTATTTGCCAATAAGACTTGTCGAACTTCTCATTCAGAATTTTTGCTGTCAGATTGTGTCCATACGGATAAATTCCGTCTTCAAGTCCGTTTTGAATTCGTTTGATTAATCTTTGGACTGGCCAGCACCTTGATCCGCCTGCTAAAATTACTTCTATGTTAATTTCTCCGTTCGGGTCATTGTCATCAGTAATCCATTTGGAGTCAGGCACATTTTTAATTAAAGTCTCTCCAATATAAGAGCCAATAGAGAAAATTTTTCCGCCAAAATTTCTGGAAAGTAGGCCACCTTTGATTGGTTGTCCTTCTTTCGTATACTTTTGAATAAATCGGTCTATTTCTAACAAACTTCTTATGGAATAATCCAATTCAATTCCGTCCGATTTGAATGCTGTTACAGTCCAATCTGATTGTTTTTTAATGTCTTCTAATAATGTTGCCATTCAATTTTTTAGCTTGCTTACGGTTCGGCTATGCATTTGTGGCGGCGTTGGAATTGTTAGATTTCCAGCCGTGGCAAATCCAGCCGTTTTCGGCCTGTTTGTTTCAAGTTAACGAATTGTAGCTATAAATTATAGCCCTTGTTAGCTTTAGTTTTTTCTACGATATGTTAGCCTTATTTCAAATCCATTGTATTCGACTAATTCGTATTCCGTCAGTAAAACCAATTCATTTTCTGATATGGTTTCTATCTTGAAAATGTTCCTACGGATTTCCTTTTCTTTTCGTGATAGAGTATCTCTAATTAAAGTGTCCTTCTGCGATACTACGTTAGGAAGAATGATAAGATTATTTGCACCGCCGATTGTCCATTTTTGTATGGATTCAATGTTCTTCCTTCTGGTTAGAATTCTGTCTTTGCTTATTCGAAGAAAATCCAACGTTGGCCACTGGTAGCCTTTGGCAAAAGGAGCATGGTGTTTTCTTAGTGTATCGCAAGTAATCAATTCCCAATCTCCTAAAAGGTTTTTTGGAGTTTCAAGATTTTGCTCTTGAAACGTATAATTAAATTTCCGTTCGTCTTGAATCGATAGGTGTACTTGATTATTTGCCAAAGAGTCAACTGAAAGGGCTATTATGTTTAGTTTATCGAAAACCAAAAATAAATTGTCCTTAATGTTGAAAGTATTCCAATGTCCAACTGAGACTTCTTCGATTTCCGGCAGATAATCAATGTAAAGTCCGTTTTCCAAAAACCTGGTGTGGACTAACGTGCTATTTCCTTGGAACACATATGATTTACCACCTGGGTTCCAATGAACTTTGGATTTGGGTAGATATTGCCTTTTGAAAACTTCTTTGGTGCTATTTTGGGTTTCATAACTTACAACAAGGCTGTCATTTGAAATTTTATGAATAAATATCTTGTGAAAATGTTCATCTTCAGTTTCTATTCCGTCTGACGTCCTATGGAATTTGGTTTTTATGTTCATTGGGGGAAAATCCATTTTCGGTTCCCCAGTAGTTCTAAAAAAAAAACTATCTCCATCAATTCGCATGAATTTTTTCTGAGAAGCGATTCCCCGATTCGGTTCCGTTTGAATTTGGTATGCGCTTTCCCAAAGTCCATACAAATTTGCCTTCGGTTTATTACAACTAAATAGAAGGACTATTGCAAGAGTTAAATATGTAAGTTTTTTTTTCAAAATTAAAGCTAACGTTAAGTATATGAAGCGTAGCCTGCCGAAAGGCGGCTATGATTTCATATACAGTGTTGTGCTTAGTTTATTCAGTTCCAATTTTACAATTTGGTAATTCTTGCTTCAATTTTTCTAAGTCAGTTTCTGATAGGTGACAACCGAAACAGTAGAACTCTTCAATCCACTTCATTTGAACAACCTTATCAATATCATTAAACCCAGGATTCTCAGTTAAATCAAGAACTCTTAGTTTCTTTAGTTTCAAGATTTCCGATGGCAAAGTTGTTATATAATTTAATGTCAAATGGAGCTCTTCGAGGTTTTCTAATTTCTCAATTTCATTTGGGATTTCAGAAATAGCAAAGCATTCCACTCCCGCAATATCACAGTCCTGACCCCAAATTGATAAATATTTCAGTTCGCTTCTGTTAAATACGTCTGATGGAATTGTTTTTACCCCAGTAATTGATAGGGAATCTTTTGTGTCAACCTTAGTGATTAACGTCTTATTTGGAATAGTCTTTTCTCTTTCAGGTTTATTCGAAGATTGTCCTGAGCAAGATTGAAGTCCAATTACAACTATTATTAAAAATTGAATAGTTCTCATTTTTTTCTAATTAAGCACAACGTATGGGTAAAGTACATTATGCACTTTATATCTTTCTATATGCGCAGTTAAGATAGTAAATCATCAATATCCTTGAAGGAATTTTCTGCCACACAGTTTTGGATTTCCGATGTAGTGCTATTTAGTACCTACCAGGTTACAATTTTGTTAAGAAGCGTCCCAAAGCTTACCAAACTAACCATACTGAGCTAGGCAAATATTTTTAGTAGACTTTACTTGCTATTCCTAATCATTATTAATTTATTATAAATAAGAAATACCCTGTTTATAGGCGGTTCCAGCGTTTTTTCATAAAAATGTATAAGCCATTCATAAAAATTGTATAAATCAATTATAATGTGTTATGAATGGCCATTTTTTCATTCCTCTTGTAACCTATTGATTTTCAATCAATAAAAAAATTGCAACATGCGCCAGCGTGTTGCCCTCTTGCTGTCCCGCTTTCCTACTGTAAATGAATTGTACTAAAGTTCATTTTAGGACCTACTTATTTTCTGATAAGTTGCCTTTCAAAATAATTTGATTTGGCCTTCGGAATTTTTGGTTGCTGCCTTCTCGGATTTCTTCTTAAGCTTCTTTCTTAATGACTTCATATCTGCCCCGATTTTTGCTTCCAGGACCCTGGCATAGATCTGGGTGGTAGACAGCTTGGTATGGCCCAACATCTTGGATACTGTTTCAATGGGCACCCCGTTGGAGAGCGTAATGGTAGTGGCAAAGGTATGACGGGCCGTATGGAAGCTCACATATTTATGGATTCCACAGGCATCGGCAATTTCCCGGATTCCTTTATTGAGACGCTGGTTGCTATACACAGGCAACAACTTGGTGCTACGGGCAAATTTTTGCTCCGCTTCATACTTCAGAACGATTTCCTTTGCTTTGGGCAGCAGGGGGATCTTAACCGTCTCAGACGTTTTCTCCCGCTTGGTATGGATCCAATAGTCGCCATCGATACCCAGGACCAGCTGATCCCTTTTCAGCAGTTTTACGTCGATGTAAGACAACCCGGTATAGCAACAGAAAAGAAAAACATCCTTTACCTTTTCCATCCCTGGAGTGTGAAATGTGGTTTCCTCGATACGTTTCAGTTCTCGTTCAGTCAGGTACACCCGTTCATTCTTTTGAAAACGCAATTTGTAGTTCCGGAAGGGGTCCTTTTCCAGCCACTCTAGCCGTACCGCCATATTCACCATTTTCATAAATCGCTCCAGGTGCTTCATGGTACCGTTATTGGTACAGGTGCGGCGGGAGTTTTTGGGTTGGTAATTGCGGATGTAATATTCAAAGTCGGTTATAAATTTATAATCCAGCTGCTTTAAATGAATGTCGCTGACTTTATAGCTGTCCCTTAGAAACTTGTGCAGGTATCGTTCTGTGGAATAATAGTTCTTCATGGTTCCAGGCTTTAGAACAGATACCTGCGTTGTGTTGTGGTAGGTTATAAGCTCTTTAAGGGTCTTCTGTTGCTCATCTTGTCCGAGGAAGCGGGCCTTGATAGCCTGGGCAGATACAACTTTTCCTTCAGATAAGAGTTGTTTGGAGGCATCTAATAGTTGTACATAAATTTCGTCCAGATAGCTGTTAAGGAGTCGGTCTTTTGGGGTAGTCCCCGATGCGCGTCCACGCTTCTCATCCCAGTTTTTTGCCAGAATATACCTTTTCAGGCTTATTTCTGCCCGTCTTTTGTTCACTGTTATACGGGCAAAGATGGACTGTTTATCCAGGTATTTCTGGTTGGTTCTTAGAATAAAAATTACGCTTAATGTGTTGTTATTCCGCATGTTAAGAGCATTAAGGTTAAACAAAGAGTATCTCGTTCAAACACCCTTAATAGCCTGCTAATACATGCCAATTTAAGCACAATTGGTGTACCAAATCGTTCACCGGACTCTACACCAGAAACGTGTATTTAATTGGATTCAGATGAATACAGTAAAAATGAAAAGCACTGTCAATCAGTCAGTTGACAGTGCTTTGTGAACACTAAAAAGTGTTTCGTCGGGATGACAGGATTTGAACCTGCGACCCCTTCGTCCCGAACGAAGTACGCTACCGGACTGCGCTACATCCCGAAATTGGAGGGCAAAAATAAGGAATTATACCCGAAAAAATGAAATCGGATTGCCTGGTGCGGTTTATTGCAGACGAAGGCTTGAAAATTATACCCGGGCCGGATGTGAGTTCGCACATAATTACATTGGCGTATAGCTTTGAGAAAAGATGGTATCGGGAATCTATTCGGGTTGTATCCCGCCCCATGACCACATACATGTCGTTTTTTGCTCAGTATTCGATAACGGGGTATAACCGTTGGTAAAACCTTCGGTCAATCCTGTTTCCAGAATGCCTGACATGTTTTATGAACAGGCTTGCTAAAAAGACTATTTGGGCAGGGAATCCACGAATCGGACACATTCAAAAGGATGGTCCGTGTTGATGTAATCGACCCCCAGGTCGGCCAGGGCTTTCCAGGCTGTTTGGAGATCAGGGGTGGCCCAGAACCGAATCGGCTTGCCCCATGCATGTGCCTTATGTACTGCTTCGGCAACCCGTTCCAAATCTTCTGTACTAAAGTTTTCCCGGCCGTTCCAATCCGTAAAATTTTTAAAGTTCAGACTTATCAGCGCTATTTTGTTCAGCACTTCAGGATCCGTAATAGGTTCGAGGCTCTGAAAGTCGAATGAAATGAATTCAGGATAATGTATATACGACGGAGGGGCAGGCCTGTTTCCGGAGATAACGATGGAAATTTTGGCATTACCCGTTATCATGGGATAGCCTTCCAACAGTTTAACGATGGCATCCAGGGTGGTCCTGGCGTCGGATTTTACATCGATTAAGAGTTGCAGCTTCCTTCCCTGCAAAAACCCCATTTCCAGGGTTTCTGAAATGGGTTTAAGGTATAATCGTTCCAACGTCCTCCCCGGCTGTAATTTATCCTCTTCATGGCCCACCAGCAGGGTTCCGCTACTTAAAAAAACATCGACCTCTATAGAAGAGGCACCAGCAGACAAGGCCTTCCAATAGGGAATATCCTGTTCATAATCATTGTGGGAATGTACCTGGTAGGTTTGGGATGTGCCGGAGAATATGGCAAGCGAGAAGAATATAAGAAAGCAGGCTACTTTGTTCGTCATGTGCGAGAGGCTACGTAAAATTATGCTGATGTGTATCCAAAAATAACCGAAACATTAAGAATTCCGGTAATCCAAATTAATTGAATTTTAGGATCCGGCTGGCCATGCGGCCGCCAAGGCCGTACTCCGTAGGACTGGAGGATAGGATGGTTACCATCACGATTATTCGGAAAAGCAGCCTTACAGCCAGTTTTTTTTGGGTGGGCGGGGCTCCCGCTCAGATGGGCCAATCTTTTTATTTGTTCAGGAAAATCCATCCCGGCCTGTCGGCCGTACTGTCTTTTTGTTTGCTCCGAAAAGTCTCACACAGCTTCATCTCCCATACTGCCTACTGCTACTGCCTACTGCTACTGCTACTGCCTACTGGATTACGCCTCCGGCGTGATCCAGAGAGGGGAGGTCTCAGGAAAATCCATCCCGGCTTGTCGGCCGTGCTGTCTTTTTTGTTTGCTCCGAAAAAGTCTAACACGGCTTCATCTCCCATATACTGCCCACTGCTACTGCTACTGCCAACTGGATTACGCCTTCGGCGTGATCCAGAGAAGGGGAGGCCTCAGGAAAATCCATCCCGGCCTGTCGGCCGTACTGTCTTTTTTGTTTACTCCGAAAAGTCTATAACAGCTTCATCTCCCATATACTGCCCACTGCTACTGCTACTGCCAACTGGATTACGCCTTTCGCAAACAAAAAATCCATCCGCTTTTTGCGGATGGATTTTCCTGGTCGGGATGACTGGATTCGAACCAGCGACCACGCGCACCCCATGCGCGTACGCTACCAGACTGCGCCACATCCCGAGTTTGCTCTGACGAGCAACAAATAACAAATTTCAAATACCAAACTCCAATCCGCTGCTAAACCAAGCAGTCTGGGTACCAGACGGAGCCTGCCCTGAGCGTAGCCGAAGGGCCACATCCCGAGTTTGCTCTGACGAGCAACAAATAACAAATTTCAAATACCAAACTCCAATCCGCTGCTAAACCAAGCAGTCTGGGTACCAGACGGAGCCTGCCCTGAGCGTAGCCGAAGGGCCACATCCCGAGTTTGCTCTGACGAGCAACAAATAACAAATTTCAAATACCAAACTCCAATCCGCTGCTAAACCAAGCAGTCTGGGTACCAGACGGAGTCTATCCCGACCGAAACCCGCAAGGCGGGTTGAGCGTCGGGACCACATCCCGGACCGAGTGACCGCAAAAGATCCGGTGGATCTTTTGCAACGAGGGGCCAGCCGGTGCGCTGGCATCATCACCCAATATATTTATTTCCAAACGCCAAACTCCAATCCCCTGCTAACCCAAGCAGCTTGGACACCAGACGGAGCCTGCCCTGAGCGAAGCCCAAGCGCCACATCCTAAAATCGGATGCAAATATAAAATAATACTTCCAAAGTTAAAGCCATCCGGGGAACATGTGTTGGTAAAATACTTTCTGCCCCGGGAACCAAACTGGAAATTATCCCGAATTTATTGTAAGTCCTTGATAGAAGGTCCGACCAAAAAATCGAAAAAGAACCTTTTACTAACAAAAATTGCTATCATGAGAAAATTATTCTTACCGCTTTTCTTTGCCCTGAATCTAATATTCCTGGGCTGCTCCAATGACAACAATGATAATCCGATGCCCGGTTCGGATAACGAGACCACCAATTTTACGGTATCCATAGAGAACATGGCAGCCGTTAAGGCTTTTATTGGTTCTGGGGTATTCAACACCCCAGCCGGGCAGATGGACCCGGGAGCCGCTACCCCCGGCAAAAAGTATGAATTCACCATCCAGGCCGGCCGTAAACAACACCTTTCCTTTGTTACCATGCTGGCAGCCACGAACGACCTTTTCTACGGCCCGGGGGCGGAAGGCATCGCCCTTTATGACGAAAACGGGGATCCGATCTCCGGGGACGTAACAGACCAGGTGTACCTGTGGGACGCCGGGACCGAGGTAAACGAAGAACCCGCGGTAGGCCCCAATACGGTTACAAACCAGCCGGGCCCTGATACCGGGGTAGTCGAAAACGGGAACGTGCTCAGGATTGAGGATGTCACCAATGGCGAAGCCTTTGACTATCCGGCCGTAAACGAAGTAATCCAGGTAAGTATCATGCATATAGACGGGACGGAATTCAAGGTCACTATCGAAGACCTGCCTACCGCTCACCTGTCTACCAGCGATGGGGACAAACCGGCACCCGTGTCCCCCGGGGTCTGGGTGGTCCATAATGGTGGCAATCCCCTTTATACCGAAGGTATGCCCGACATGGGTCAGGGGGTGGAACACATAGCAGAAGACGGCAATCCCATGGACCTCGGAAATTATGTAGCAGACCATACCGGTGTAACCTATCCCGCTTCCCCGGGCGTATGGGTGGTCCATAACCAGGGTGCGAAAGCCCTCTTTACAGAAGGGTCTGACGACTATGGCGATGGGATCGAAGCGATCGCAGAAGACGGGAATCCCAGTGAGCTCGGGGGAAACCTTGGTTCCCTGGACGGATTTGTAGACGGAGCCGTCTTCAATACGCCTGCCGGGGAATCCGGCCCGGGCCCGATTACCCCGGGAAAATCGTATACGTTCAGCTTTGATGCCAAGCCGGGGGAAAACCTTTCCTTTGCAACCATGCTGGCTGCGACCAACGACGTATTCTTTGCGCCGGCCGATACCGGGATCGCACTCTTCGATTCCGGAGGAAATCCAATCAGCGGCGATGTCACCGGGATGATCTACCTCTGGGACGCCGGGACTGAAGAGAATGAACAACCGGCTGTTGGGCCTAATACGGTAACCAACCAGCTGGATAAGAATACCGGTGTGGATGAAAACCAACCCGTCCGGTTGCTTAGTGATGTGAACGACGGGTATACGTACCCATCGGTAGACCAGGTCCTCAAAGTGACCATCAGCACCAACTAATAGTACCCAGGCCCATCAACAAAAATCCAGCTTCCCCGAAGCTGGATTTTTTTATGGATAAGCAGTAAATACCGATCTTCCGCTGCCGATTGCAGTCAGCAGAAAAGGAATTACACCAGTCTCTTACATCCGGAGGAACATGTCCCCGTTAATCGTGTGAAGTTTCAGGCTGTACCTTGCGATCGTAAAGAGCCAGGAGATAAAGCGTCCGTTTTTATAGTTTCTCCTGTATTTCATCAACTTATAAAATACCTCCTGGGTGAGGTCTTCACTCAGCATTTTATCACCAGACATCTTGCCCTGTATGTCCTAAGCCGTGGGCGCCTTCTCGATCAGGGACAGGATATTGCCGGAAGGGTCTTTGAACCAGGCGATGGTAGGGCCATTCCCGGATCTGTGGATACCCCTTTCATCCATAGGGATACCCGGGTATTGCTCAAATGATATCCCCAACTCCAATAGGCGGTCGGCTTCTTTGTTAAGGTCTTCCACCATCAGGTTTAGCACGGTAAAAGTGGCCGGTTCATGATCGGGTTTGGGGTACATCCATACCCGGTTGCTGCCGGGGGGATGCAATTCCAGGATTCCCATTTCCAGGGTCTCCACCCGCAACCCAAGAATACGGCTGTAAAATTTCCTGCTCGCTTCCAGGTCTTTAATAGAAAAACTGCTGCAACTGTCGTGTATCATGGTACTTTTATTAATCCCGGCCGTAGGGTGCCGGGAAAAGGTCTTATAAGGTACAAAAATGCGTTCTCTTTTCAGGAGCTTTCCATGATCCGCTTCATACTCCCCTGGTCAACTCCTCCCGGGTGGTTCCTCAGGAATTTTCTGCTTGTTTTTGTTTAGGGATTCCTGAAAATTGCCCGTTTGACCTGCTGATCTCCAGCCCATACCTTTCGGCATAGACATAGGTGAATTCGGCCCCGAAGAACAGGATCATGGATGAGTAGGATACCCAGAGCAGGATAAGTACCACCGTTCCGGCTGCCCCATAGGTCGTATGCGGATCGGCTTCCCCGAAGTACAGGCCCATGAGGAATTTCCCGAGCGCAAACAAAACAGCGGTCAGTACGGCCCCGATCCAGACGGTCTTCCAACGTATCCGGACGTCTGGTAAATACTTGAAGATCAAGGCAAAAAGCATACTGATTATGCCGGTGGAAACCAGCAGGTCCATGGCGTAGGCAATATAAATGACAATGGCGGGCAAGAGCTGTTGCAGGTATTCACTGAGGGCGGCAATCCCTGTGGTAATTATAAAACTGATCAGCATGAGGAAGCCCAGTGCCAGGATAAAGGCGAAGCTCCTGGCACGGTCTGTCAGCATTTTGAGAAAAGTCGGCATGGGGGCTTGGTCCACATTCCAGATTTTATTCAGTGAAAGCTGGAGTTGGTAGAAGACACCGGTTGCCCCATAGATCAGGGTGGCGATCCCCAGGATGGTTGAGATCAGGTTTTGGTCGTGCTGTTGGGCCTGCACCATCATGGTGCGGATGGCCTCCCCGGTATCAGGCCCGATAGTGTGTGATATTTCGCCGATCAGCCTCCCCTGCACGATTTCGACCCCCCAAACCGAACCGACGATGTTGATGATGATAACCAGGAGTCCCGGGAGGGCTAAAACCGCATAGTATGCGACAACCGCCCCCAGACGCCAGGGGTTCTCGGCCAGCCACCGCTTGAAGGTCTCGGCAAGTAATCCCGGCAGGTGCCTGATGTGGAACCGTACCTTTTTTTCGCTATTCTCCATATATATTCCGCTTCGTTAGTTCTGTTGGAGCCTGTGGAATATATCGGTAAAGGTGGAATTCGCTTTGTGCGAACCGTGAATAAATTGATGCGGCAGCTCTAAACGAACATTTTTTATACTGGCCAGGGGCTTATTCCATACTAAATTGGATCGTATCAAGTTCACTGGCTTTCCAGGGCTGGATCTTCCCCTGTGTCCTGAAACGGATCCCACCTACCAGGCCCCTGCTGAGCGGTGGGTTGCTGTTTCCCCAGGAATTCCGGACATAGGTGGCTATGGCCGCCAGGTCCTCATCCTGAAGGGTGGAGAAAGAAGGCATGGCGGGCAGGATGTCGGGGATGTCATATACCTTGCCATTGACCGGGACGGGCCCTTCCATCCCATATAGGAGGATCATGGCGATTTTATAGTCTTCCCCGTTCACCCACTGAGAATTTTGCAGGGGCGGGGCAAAGCGCTTCATCCCTTCCCCCTGGGTCCCGTGGCAGCTGGCACACAGGTTCAGGAACTGTTTGCGCCCCTGGGCCATGACCTCGGGGGAAATATCGTATTCCTCGGCAATTTTCTGCTGTTTTTTCTCGGGTTTTCCCGGCCAGTAAAACCGGTCCTGAAGCTGGGCCAACAAAGGATTGGCTTCCAGTTGGTCCCCGGCAAATACAGCCGGCTTTTTCTCCAGGGCAATGGCCGTTGAATCGTTACTTTCCCTTGCGTTGAGCATCCCGTTCACTATGGCCGACTGTACCCAGGATGCCGCACTTTCAGGCCCGGGGTCCAACATGGTCAGCAATTGTTTAATATCGCCGGTTTTCCGGGAATTCATTATGGCCGTGGCCAGCATTTCCATAAAGATCTCTTCTTTCTGCTCCGGCGCCTTATCCCCCACAGCGTTCCGTATTTGAAGGAAAAGTGGGTACTCCCGGTCCTGCAGGGCACTCATGGCCACATCCCGTGCCACCGGTAAAACGCCGTAGGTATCCAGGAAGCGGGTAATCTTGTCGAACGCATCTTCCCTGGACAATTTTGACGAGGTCAGGATCATCTGCATCTTCAGCAAGGGTGCGGCCTCTTCATAACCGGCGTCTATAAAGTGTTGCAGGTCTGGAATGAGGTCGGGTTGCTGGTCACTCAAGGCCACCAACACCCTCAAAGCAGCCTGGGCGACCACCGGATCATCAGATGACAGGCCCTTGAAATAGGGGTCCGGTTTGTCTACCCCCAGGCCTTTCAGGGTCCAGAGGGCATGTAACTGGCCCAAATTGTTGCCAGAGCCAACCAAGGCTTCCAGTTCAGGAATTACGCTGGTATCCCCAGATTCAACCAATAGCCGCTGGGCCGTATCGCGGGTCCAGCCATTCGGGCTTTCCAGGAAGCGGACCAGTTTCCTAGGAGGCATATTCATCAGATCAACAGGAGCCTTATAGGGTATGTTTTTGGATTTGACACGCCAGATTCGGCCCATATGGATCGGTTTATCCAGGTGCCGATCCAGGGTTACCTTCCTGAGATAATCGGTCATATAGGCCCCGTCCTGGATAATGCCCTTATACATGTCCACGATGTAAAGGGCTCCGTCCGGACCGGGGGCCAGGGACACGGGGCGGAAACGCTCATCCGTCGATGCCAGGAATTCCCTGTCGGGGTATACGGCCTCGGCACGCAGCATAAACCCGTCTTCGTAGACGTTGTTCTGTTTGATGAGGTTGGCGGTCGGCTCGCAGACAAAGGCATCCCCGGAATAAGCTTTGGGCAGGGCATCGCCGCGGTAGACCAGCGGCCCGCAGGCAGAGGCGAACTCCAGCAGGCGCCCGTTTTCGTCTAATGTGCCCGGGACATAGCCACGGTTGACCGCCGTGTTGCTTCGAATTGGATAAATGGTTCGGTCAAGTGTGAGCCCGTGATCGATCCCGCTGGTGGGCGTATGGTGTGCATTTGCCCCGAGGCTGTTGGGGGGTACCAGGTCTGCGTGGAGCTGGGACCAGTTGTAATTGTAAAACAGCCGGCCTGCATTGTCATGACATATCCCCCATTGGCCCCGGAATTCGGTTTCATCTTTAACCCACTGTCATTTATCCAGGCGGTACCGGTATTTGGATTTGGCATTGTAGATCCAGTTGTCAAGGCCATGCCACAGGCCATTTGCCGAATGCTCGGGCATTCCGCTACCCCCGTAGGTTGAATCGATCAGGATCTTCCTGTCGGCCTTAAAATCCCCATCTGTATCCTGGGCGTACCATAGCGGGATGTTTTCCGCCACCAGTACGCCCCCTTTCACAAAGCTTATGGCCCTGGGCAGGACCAGGCTATCCAGGAAGGTCTGCCGGCGATCCATCCGGCCATCCCCGTCATCGTCGAACAACACGGACACCCGACCTGCCGGGTCCCCCTCCCCGGTGCCATCAATATCCTTCATAAACGAGAGCATTTCCACCACCCAGAGCCTGCCCCCGGCGTCAAAGGCAATCGCCACCGGGTCCTGTACCAGGGGTTCGGATGCAACCAACTCTATTTCGACAGAATCGTCGGCCAACAAAAAGAGTCGATGGCCTGGTCCGGGTCGAGCGGGGGAGAAGGGGGGTGCTCACAGGAAGAGCATAATCCAAGGCATAGAGCCGCAATGCAAATGGTAAATCGTTTTGTAATGAAGGGCAGCAAGCAATTGAAAAACATGTTCGTTGTTTCATTTTATACCACGAAAGTGGCCAGGTAAACCAGCAGGGCTGAAAAGGAACCCACCACAAAAGTACCCAGGGTATATACCTTGTATCCGGTCCTGACATCGATTCCCGAGAATTGCGTCAGGATCCAGAAACCGCTGTCATTCGCGTGCGATACTACCATGGCACCGGCGCCAATGGCTGCAACTACCAAAGCCTTGTCCATTTCCGTACTGAATCCCAGGGTAAGCAACAAGGGGGCAATTATGGACGCCGTGGTGATGAGGGCCACGGTAGAGGAGCCCTGGGCGGTTTTAATAGCAGCGCACAACAGGAACGGAAGCCAGATCCCCAGATTCGCCCCCGAAAGGGTGTCGGCGAGGGTAGAGGCAATCCCGCTGTTTTGTAATATTGTGCCAAAGATGCCCCCTGCACCGGTGATCAGGATGATGTTGGATGCATCACTCATGGCTTTGCCCACCCATCCGGTGGTGGAAAGCAGCTTCCGGTCAAATTTCTTTGGGAGCAGGAAGGAGATCAGCATTCCTATGATCAGGGCTACCACCGGTTCCCCGATAAAGTTTACGAGTTTTACCCACCCGGCACCCGCCTGGCTTTCGGGCAGATTGAAATCCATCAGGGATTTGCCCACAATCAGCAAGATGGGCACGAGGATAGGCAAGAGTGACTTGAATGCCCCGGGAGCCTGGGCGACCTTCGCCTGAATGTCGGCTTCGGAAATATCCGGGTTCGGGTCTATATAGTAACGGGACCCCATCTTTTTACAATAGAATACGGCAAGAACCAGGGCAATGGCCCCGATAATGAGCCCCACCAGCATTACCAGGCCCACATCGGCCCCGATGATCCCTGCAGCCGCAATGGGGCCAGGGGTAGGGGGTACCAGGACATGGGTAATCATCAATCCCAGGATCAGGGCCGTAGCTGTTCCCACGATGGAAAGATTTGCGCGTTTGCTCAGGCTTTTGTTAAGCGGATTCAGGATGATGAACCCGCTGTCTGCAAAAACGGGGATGGATACGATAAAACCCACGATCCCCATGGCGGCATGGACCCGGTTTTTACCTATGATCCCGAGGATCAGCTCGGCAAGCTTGAACGCCCCGCCCGAGTGTTCCAGGAAGGCCCCGATGATGACGCCAAGTACAATGACAATCCCGATCTTCCCAAGGGTCCCCCCGAACCCATCGTTGACGGATTGTAATATGGTATCCAGCGACATTCCGGAAAATAATCCGAAAAATAAGGCGGCCCCGAGCAGGGCCAGAAAGGGGTGAACATTGAATTTAGCGGTCAGCAGGATGATCAGGAGGACGCTTAGAAGCAATAACAGAATAGTAATCATAGTGGTTGGTTTTTAGTGGGCATCCCGGGTAACCTGATCGCCGGAATTGCCCACCAGGAATTCCAGGTCGGCTCCCAGGTGTGCCTGTTGGACGGTTCGTGTATAAAGGTTAACATATCCCCTGGTTGCAGGGGGTACGGGGGGGGTCCAGGCTGCCCGGCGTTTCCCCAGTTCGGCATCGTCTACTTCCAGGTGTAATTTCCGGTTGGGAACGTCCAGGACAATGTAGTCCCCGGTTTCCACCAGGCCCAGCACCCCTCCTATAGACGATTCGGGAGATACGTGCAAAACCACGGTCCCGTAGGCCGTACCGCTCATCCGCCCGTCCGAGATGCGCACCATGTCTTTTATGCCTTTTTTCAGGATTTTGACCGGCAGGTCCATATTCCCCACTTCCGCCATCCCGGGATAACCAACCGGTCCTACCCCCTTCAGCACCATGATGCTGTTCTCATCGATCTCCAGTTTGGGGTCGTCCACAGTGGCATGGTACTCCTCAATGGTTTCAAAAACAACGGCTTTCCCACGATGGCTCATGAGTTCGGGTGTGGCGGCCGATGGTTTGATCACGGCCCCGTCCTGGCAGAGATTGCCGTACAGGACGGCGATACCCGCCTTTTCCTGGAAGGGATCGTCTATGGTGGCAATTACTTCCTTATTGTAGCATTCGGCTTTTTGATTGTTCTCTCCAATGGGTTTTCCGTTCACCGTGATCGCCTCGTTGTGCAGGTGGTCTTTTAACTGCTGAATGACCACCGGAAGTCCCCCGGCGTCAAAAAAGTCTTCCATCAGGAATTTTCCCGAGGGCATCAGGTTCACCAGCAAGGGGATGTCGCTACCCAGGGTGTCGAAATCCTTTAGTTTCAAATCCACTCCGATCCGCCCGGCAATGGCGGTCAGGTGAATGATAAAATTGGTTGACCCCCCAACGGCGGCATTCAGTTTGATGGCATTCTCAAACGCCTTGCGGGTGAGTATCTTCGAAAGGCGAAGGTCTTCACGCACCATCTCCACAATTCGCCTGCCCGAAAGCTGGGCGAGGGCCTTTTTCCTGGAGTCTACGGCCGGGATGGCGGCAGCTCCCGGAAGGGTAAGCCCCAGGGATTCCACCATGCAGGCCATGGTGGAGGCAGTCCCCATCGTCATGCAATGGCCGGCAGAACGGGAGGAGCAGATCTCTGCCTCTACCTGGTCTTCCTGGGTGAAACCTTCATTTTTTATCCGGTCTTTAAGGGTCCAGACAAAAGTCCCGGACCCAATTCGTTCCCCTTTGTATTTCCCGTTTAACATGGGCCCGCCCGGAACAACTATAGTGGGGAGGTCCACGCTGCAGGCGCCCATCAGGGTCGAAGGGGTGGTCTTGTCGCATCCTGTCAAGCAAGACCACGCCATCCAGAGGGTTGGCCCGGATGCTTTCCTCGGTATCCATGCTGGCGAGGTTACGGAACAACATGGCCGTGGGGCGCATGATGGTCTCCCCCGTGCTTGTCACCGGGAACTCAAAAGGGACCCCCCCGGCTTCCAGCACCCCGCGTTTGACAAATTCCGCGAAGTCCCGGAGATGCCCGTTGCAAGGCGTTAATTCGGACCAGGTATTGCAGATGCCGATTACTGGTCGCCCCCGGAAGTAATCATCCGGATAGCCCTGGTTACGCAACCAGGAACGGTGGATGAAGCCTTGTTTGACGTCGTCGGGATTGAACCAGTCTTCACTTCGCAGTCGTTTCTTCGTTATCATTTTTCATAGGATCGTCGTCGTTGGCAGGTTGTAAATGAGGTAGGGGGCACGGGTGTCGTTTAAGTTTCCTGTTGCCTGCCCTAAAGGCAATGAAAATATCATCTTTATAGCATTCTGCAAAATGAATGGACGTATTTTACCGGATTCTCCGGTTTTAGTGCAGGTCCCGACAGGGGAGCCGGTCGGCCTCCCGGATTCGAAGCCGATCCAGACCTGGAAAGCGGTACAACTCCTAATTTCCTGTTTAGCAACGGAATGAACTAAAAATATACTTGGGACCATTGCTTCCCGAGCCCATAAAACCTCTTGAGATGCAGGGCAATGCTGGTTGATACGATCTCGTCATTTTATTGATGTATTTTTAAGCCCGGGCGAATGTAAGGGCTGATTCATATGAAAACTGTATTTTAGTAGGGATACCAACCCCGTTGAAATTTTAAGATATGAAACGAAGAACTTTTATTCGGAATTCCGCCGCCGGCAGCCTGGCGATGAGCATGCCAGTACTCCCAAAATTTCTATCTGTTGCACCCGAGACGCGGTTCGGGGTGGCAGAAGCCGGGTATTATATGCGCTGGTACCGGGATATGAAGAGCGCCGTTTATCCCCCTTTTGCAAACGCGCTGGATATGATGGATCATTGCCATTCCCTGGGATTTGGCGGGGTACAGGTAAATGTTCGGGGCTGGGACAAGGAACTGGTTAAAAATGTAAATAAGAGGAAGGAGGACTTCGATATGTTTGTCGAAGGTCAGATCCGGTTGCCCAAGGACGAAACAGACCTGGGCCGTTTCGAGAGTGAGATCAAAATGGCCAAACAGGCAGGAGTGGATATTTTCAGGTCGGTTTGCCTTTCGGGACGGCGCTATGAAAATTTCGACAGCCTGAAGGCTTTTAAGGATTTCCGGGAAGCCTCCATCGCCTCCCTCCGGCTTGCCGAACCTGTGGTTCGCAAACAAAAAGTGAAGCTGGCCATGGAAAACCACAAGGACTGGCGCGTATCCGAATTTATAGACCTGCTGCACCTGATCGACAGCGAATGGGTCGGGGTGACGCTGGATACCGGGAATAACATCTCCCTGCTGGAGGATCCCATGGAAGTGGTCAGTTCCCTGGCACCCTACGCCTTCACCGTGCATTTAAAGGATATGGGCGTGGAAGAATACCCGGATGGGTTCCTCCTGTCTGAAGTGGTCCTGGGCGATGGCTACCTCGATATAGCGGAGATGATCCGAATTATGCGCGAACACAATGCCAGACATCCGCTTCAACCTGGAAATGATCACCAGGGACCCGCTGGAGATCCCCTGCCTTACCGAGGGGTACTGGGCGACCTTTGAACAGGTCCCGGCAGTGGACCTGGCCAAATACCTCCATTCCGTCAAGGCGCATAAGAGCGAACAGCCCCTGGCCAGGATTTCCCCGCAACCGCCGAACGTGCAGTTGGCCCTGGAGGTGGAGAACAATCGTTCCTGCCTTCAATATGCCAGGGAGCATTACGGATTTATTTAAGGAAGCACTAACCTAGTAAACTATATGATTTATGACTGACACCGAATTACCCGGAGTGAAATTGTTCAATATGAAAGGAAGGGTCGCCCTGATTACCGGGGGGTCCAAGGGCCTGGGTTATGCCATGGCCGCCGCCCTCGCTTCGGCTGGCGCCCATCCGATGCTGGTAAACCGGAACCTGGAGGAAGGAGAGGAAGCCGCCCGGAAATTACAGGCGGAATACGGGGTAGAGGCAAGGGCCTTCAAGGCAGATGTCGTTCGCCTGGAAGAATTGGAAAAGGCCGTGAAAGCTATTGTTTCCGAATTCGGGAGGCTGGATGTACTGATCAACAGTGCCGGGATAAATATCCGTGGGGCCATAGACGAGCTATCCCCGGAAGATTTCAGGAAAGTGATGGCAGTCAATGTGGATGGGAGCTGGAATGCCTGCCGCGCAGTAACCCCCCAAATGAAAAAGCAGGGCAGTGGCAAGATTATCAATATGGCCAGTACCCTCGGCCTCGTTGGGCTGGCCAACCGTACGCCCTATGCCAGTAGTAAGGGCGCCGTCGTACAGATGACACGGGCATTGGGGCTGGAATTTGCCCCTTTCAATATCAATGTAAACGCTATTTGCCCAGGACCGTTCCTGACGGAGATGAATGTGCCCATTGCCGACAGCGAGGAAGCCAAAAAGTTTATCGTCGGGGCCACCGCATTGGGCCGTTGGGGCGAATTGAAGGAGATCCAGGGCGCGGCCCTGTTCCTGGCCAGCGATGCGGGCACCTACATGGTCGGGAGTATGCTGACTGTGGATGGGGGCTGGACCGCCAAATAGGGCATTTCCCAATTTATTTTGCGTCCGTTATCGTATGCGCCACACTTACCGGCCCGCGGACGGCAGGGTGTCAAAAGCATATATCGTGGTCGTATGATACCGTTCGCCCGGTGAAAGGATGGTGCTTGGAAATTCCTTCCGGTTGGGGCTGTCTGGAAAATGCTGGGTTTCCAGGCAAAAGGCGCCGCGGCGTATGTAGGTCTTGCCATTTTTGCCTTTTTGCCCGCTCAGGAAATTTCCCCCGTAAAACTGCACCCCGGGTTCGGTCGTAAATACTTCCATCACCCTCCCGCTTCTGGGTTCCACAACCCGGGCAGCGAATGTTGGGCCATCGGCATTTCCGGGATCTTTATTTAAAACAAAATTATGGTCATAGCCATGCCCGAATCGCATTTGCTCGTCCCCGGCTTCCAGATCCTGCCCGATGGCCTTGGGTTCCCTGAAATCCAGGGGGGTGCCTTCCACGGAACGGATTTCCCCGGTGGGGATCAATCCCTCATCCACCGGGGTGAATGAATCGGCATTAATTTGCATGATCTGGGTGGCCACATCTCCTTCCCCGGCTCCCTTCAGATTAAAATAGGAATGATTGGTGAGGTTCACGGGAGTTTTCTTGTCGGTGGTAGCCTGGTAATCTATAATCAGGGCGTTTTCATCACTCAGCGTGTAGGATACATGCACGTCCAGGTTGCCCGGATAACCTTCCTCCATATCGGGCGAAATCCTGTGGAATGCGATATGATTTTTGGAAACCGAATCCACGTCCCACACCATGGATTCAAACCCTTTGATACCCCCGTGGATATGGTTCTCCCCGCTGTTTTTGGCTAAATGGTAGGTGGTGCCGTCCAGTTCGAAAGCAGCCCCTCCGATCCGGTTCCCGTATCGTCCTACGGTGGCGCCAAAAAATCCACCGCGGTTAATGGTATAGGGGGTCAGGGAATCAAAGCCCAGCACGACATCTTCGAAATGCCCGTTGCGGTCTGGCACCATCAGGGAGATGAGCCGCTGTCCGTAATTGGTGAATACCGCTTCCATTCCATTGGCGTTTTTCAGTATATAGGGCCTTACTTCCTTCCCATCCAGGGTATCCGTGAATTTAGAAGTCACAATTCCTGAAAAGGTGGTGTCCGCAATCTTTGATTCATTTTGCAAAAGGGTTTCTCCTTGCCGGGGATTCTTGCAATTCTGGTTCAGGGACAGACCAATAAGCAGAAGGGCGATGAAATAATAGCTATTTTTCATGGGTGGTTCCTTGAGGGATTGAATATATAAAATAACTTTGCAATTCATACCAATACACAGCAGACGATGCCGATGCCCAATGTAGTATTCCGCCTGACGGCCCTGAGCCTCCTGCTTTTGGCCCTCCTGGGTTGTAAGGGCAATGGAAAGCCAGACCTGGCGGATCAACCGGATCCGTTGCTTTCTGAAAATGCCCCGGATGCAAAACTTCCCGAAGACCTGCTCGTGGATCCCCCCCGGGGAAAACCCCGCCCGAAGGCATGGTGTGGATCCCCGGAGGACAGTTTATGCAGGGCGCCGTTCCCCAGGATGCCCATGCCATGTCTCACGAAAAACCGGCACACCCCGTCCTGATAGACGGGTTTTACATGGATCGCCACGAGGTAACCAATGCCCAGTTTGCGGAGTTTGTAAAGGCTACAGGCTATGTCACGGTTGCCGAAAGGCCTTTGGACTGGGACGAGCTGAAAAAACAATTGCCGGAAGGAACCCCCCGGCCTGCGGATTCGATCTTTAAGCCGGGCTCCCTGGTTTTCAAAAAAGCGGTGAATGGGGTTCCCAACCTGAACGATGTTTCCCAATGGTGGACCTGGAAAATAGGGGCCAGCTGGAAAGCACCTCACGGCCCGGGAAGTACCATAAAGGGATTGGAGGACTATCCGGTGGTCCATATTTCCTATGAAGATGCCCTGGCCTATTGCCGCTGGGCAGGAAGGCGTTTGCCGACGGAAGCCGAGTGGGAATACGCCGCCAGGGGCGGACGGCAGGGCAGCATCTTTACCTGGGGCGACGAGGAGGGTCAACTCGGGCAAATGGCAAATACCTGGAACGGGCAGTTCCCGGTGACCAATATCAAAGCGGATGGTTATGAAGGCAGCGCCCCAGTAATGTCCTACCCACCCAATGGGTTCGGACTTTATGATATGTCAGGGAATGTATGGGAATGGACCAGCGATTGGTACAATACCGGATATTATACCGCCCTGGCCCAAAAGGGGGTTACCCGGGATCCCGGGGGCCCTGAGGAACCCTATAACGCCGGCAACCCATATGCTAAAGAGCGGGTTATCCGCGGAGGTTCCTTTCTGTGCAACGAGTCGTATTGCGCCAGTTACCGGATTTCCGCCCGTATGGCTTCCAGCATGGATTCTGCCCTGGAACACCTCGGGTTCCGGACGGTTCTGGCCGTTGGGAGGGATGCCCGGGAGCAGGGGGAATAGCCCGTCAAAAGCATGCGCATGGCCTTATATACCTATAATAACTTTTGATAACTTTAGGTGTAAGGTTTTCACCTAAAAACCTACTTTTACGCAGATTAAGGATAGTGAATTCAAACATATGTCAACGAAAACAGAACGGATCAAAACACTTATTCTGGGTTCAGGGCCTGCCGGGTATACCGCGGCCATCTATGCTGCCCGGGCCGACCTGAAACCGGTGATCTATACCGGGATGGAACCGGGCGGCCAGTTAACCACCACTACCGAAGTGGATAACTTTCCGGGATACCCGGAAGGTGTGGACGGGCCTACCATGATGGTGCAGCTGCAGCAGCAGGCAGAGCGTTTCGGAACAGACGTGCGGATCGGGATGGCCACAGCAGTGGAACTGAGCGATGAGGTAGGGGGCATCCATAAGGTTACCATAGACCACGAAAAGCTCCTGGAGGCCGAAACGGTCATAATTGCCACCGGGGCCTCCGCCAAATACCTGAACCTGCCCAGTGAACAACGGTTAAGGGGTGGCGGGGTATCCGCCTGTGCCGTCTGCGACGGATTTTTCTACAAGGGCCAGGATGTGGCCATTGTAGGGGGGGGCGATACCGCAGCGGAAGAAGCCTCCTACCTTGCCAATATTTGCAACAAAGTAACCATGCTGGTCCGAAAAGACCATATGCGGGCTTCCAAGGCTATGCAACACCGGGTGGAGAACCTCAAAAACATTGACCTCAGATATAATACGGAGGTGGATGAGATCCTGGGGGAGCAGGTTGTGGAAGGCCTTCGGATGGTTAACAACAAGACCGGGGAGAAAGAGGAGATCCCGATCACCGGATTTTTTGTGGCAATCGGACACCGCCCGAATACCGATATCTTCAAAGGGCAGTTGGAAATGGACGCTACCGGGTATATACTTACCAAAGGGAAATCCACCAAAACCAGTAAACCCGGAGTGTTTGCGAGCGGGGATGTTCAGGATAAAGAGTACCGGCAGGCCGTGACCGCTGCCGGCACAGGTTGTATGGCGGCTTTGGATGCCGAACGATATCTTGCGACAGTAGAAACTCCTGAAGAAGTGGGATAGCCAAATTTAAGAAACATTAAAAAACCCGGGCCTGGCCCGGGTTTTTTGTCAATCGATCCGCACGTAGTTTTCGGAAAAGGTGCGGTTCCCACTTTCATCAATGGTTATCTGGCTATAGCTATTGTCGTTCAGGATTAGCTCGAATTCAAAATTCATTGGGAATTCGATATTCTGCATCATGGAAGCCGACCCGTATTCCAGGGTTTCTATTAACCGGTCTGTCGTAATCCTGTAAGACCCGTACCCGAACCATTCCACGGAGTCCTTCGGAACATAGCGGGTCCACATGACTTTTCCATTGTAGTACATTTTAATTTGCCGATACCCTTCTGTGGTGGGGATTGTATCGGTTACATTCGTACCATCATAATTGTAAAAATTCTTAAGTTCCCAGGTTCCCTGCAGGGAATGCATCATTGGGGAAGGCAGTGGGGCAGGGTCGGAGGCGGAGATGAAAATCAGGAATAAAAAGGCTAATCCGGCTAATTTTTTCATAGTCGTGTTATTTTTAGCGTTCTTGTTAAGAGTTTCTTAAAAGGTACGATTTTTTTCTTAACCCCAGGCGTTTCCTGCCGCCAAATCATGGCCTTGAAGGCGTATGCCACCTGTGGATCCGGCATGGCCTTTACTTTAGTTAACTACTTGAATATCAGCCCTAAAAACAATCCTTTTAACAGCTTAATGGTAAATCCTGTTCCTAGGGCATGCGGACGTAATTTTCAGAGAAAGTGGGCATCCCGTTTTCGTCCACGGTAATCTGGCTGAACCGGTTTATGCCAAGGTCGAGTTTGAACCTGAAAATACGCATGGTATCCAGGGCCTTCATAAATTCTGCGTCTCCGAATTGTATGGTTTCAATAAGTTCATCCTCTGTTATTTCATACGTCCCAAACCCGAACCTGCCAATGGGTGCACGCGGATCTATCCGGGCCCACATGACCTTGCCGTCGTAATACATTTTTACCTGTCGGTACCCGGGGGCCACGGGGATGGTATCAGAAATGTTCTGGCCTTCGTAATTGTAGAAGCTTTTCAATTCCCAGGTCCCTTGCATGGAGTGCATGTTTTCTGAGGGGGCTTTTGTACCGGAAGTGATGGCAAAGATCACCGTCAGGGACAAGATAAATCCGGCTAATTTTTTCATGATTGCGAATTTTTAAAGGTGAATCTTAAATACTTGTTAAAAGTTACCGATTTTTTTTGTAATCTGATAATTTTTAAGACCCAAAATAAAGCCCTCAGATCATGGTTTATCCGCCCTCATCAGCAGTTAAAATAGGTATTCAGCAGGGAGGCCAGGTGCAGGATGTCCTGTTCGGTGTGGTGCGCACTAAGTACGATTCGGCCGGGCAGGGGCACGGCGTGGGAGGAAGGGTAGTGGAAATCGGTCAGGAGGATGCCGGATGAGAAGAGGGATGCTGTAAGCGAAGGCTCGTTGTATCCGTATACCGGATATCCATGCAGGCGTTGAAAATGGCCCAGGCAGTGGCATTCCTGTTCAAATAACTGTACATGGGCCCGCACTGCCTTTAGCCTTTCGGCGTACAGCGGGGCGGCATCCAGCAGGGAGGCCAAATAAGCAGGTGGGGCGGGGCTAGCGCCGGCAAAATAAGAAGTGTCCCATAGTTGGGCCAGCCGCGATTTAGAACCCAGGATCATCCCACCCTGAAGGCCCAGCGCTTTTCCCAGGGAACCGCACACCAGGAGCTCTTTGGCCCCGAGGCCGGCCAGGGCCCGGTAAGCCCCTCCGCCGTTTGCACCCAGCAGGCCCATTCCATGCGAGTCATCCGCCACCAAAACAAGCCGTTCCAGGGGAAGCTTCCGGAGTGCCGGGTAGTCTGGGTAAAGTTTCCCGGAAAGATCTATGCTGTCTGTGAAGAGTACCGCCCTGCCTGTCTTCCCGGAGCCTCGCAGGGAGTCGTTCAATTGGTTGGCGAGTTCCTCATATTCAAGGGGCGGTTTCCCTGTCTGTATCAGGGCGGCATGGGTGCCAGGGGTATAAAACCGCCTGTACCCTTGCTGGTCAAAGAAAGCGGCGAGGAACTGGCCTGCCAGGAAACCGGAAGAAACGGTAAGCGCTGCTTCGCTTCCCGTCCAGGCGGCAAGCCGGGCCTCAGCCTCTTCATAGATGTCCAGGCGGAGGTTAGACCAGCGGCTGGCCCCGTGATTACTGCCATATTTCTCTATATTCCTTTGGAGGATATCCAGGAACCCGGGGTCAGCGGTCATCCCCAGGTAGGATGTGCCGCCAAAATAAAGGAATTCCGATCCTTCCGTGCGCACGCTGCGACCAACGATATGACGGGTATGACGGATCATGCCTTCAGCCTGATGCCACTCCCGGGGAGGTCTGGAAACCGAACCCTACCCCCTGGCTCAATTATAACGCCGTCGGCAATATCGGTGGCCAACAGCAAGGCCCCGTCCATATCTACAAAATCCAGTTGGGGCAGTACCTGGGCAATGGCGGAAATACCGACGGAAGACTCGGTCATACAACCCATCATCACCTGCAATCCCAGTTCCCGGGCGTGCCGGATCATGCGCAGGGCCGGCGTGAGCCCTCCACATTTACAAAGTTTTATATTGATTCCGTGGAAATGGAGGCTGCAGCGTTCCACGTCGCCTTCTGCCACACAACTTTCATCTGCCATTACCGGGAGGGCGCTGTAGTGAATTACCTTTTCCATTCCCGGCCAGTCGCCGGCCGGTAAGGGTTGTTCTATGAACTGCACCCCCAGCCGCTTCAGGATGGACGATTTGGCTATAGTTTCCCTGACGGTCCAGGCTTCATTGGCATCTACCCGGAAGATGGCATCCGTATGGCGGCGAAGTTCCCGCACAATGGCCACGTCCTCAGTTGTGCCCAATTTGATTTTATAGATTGGCCAGGGCATCTCTTTCATTTTCGCCACCATTTTTTCTATGGGGTCTATCCCAATGGTATAATTGGTCACGGGGCCGGTACGGATGTCCGTATCCCAGATTTGGTACAGCGGTTTCCCGATGCGTTTGCCATACAGGTCCCAGGCTGCCAGGTCAAGGGCACACAGGGCAAAATTCCCCAGGTTGTGATGGGCCAGGAACTGATGGAACACCTCGGGGGTAGAGAAGGAAAATGCCTCGATCTCGTCCCTCAGGGCTTCGATTTCCCGGGTCATGCCTTCAACCGTACTGCCGTAGTACTCGTTGGCGGTGGCTTCCCCATAACCTGTATGCCCGTCCAGGCTCAGGCTGGTGATAAGGGTTTCCTGCACCGCAGTGCTTTCCCTGGAAATCCGAAACCTGTGCCGCAACGGTAATTTATAGGGCCTGAGTTGAAGTTGCATCGGAAGATATTTGAGTTAAATATAAATAACCGATGCGAATGAGAATCAGAAATCCAACTGAAATTCCCATGGAATTCAATCAACCTACTCAATATGAGCCAAAAAAATAGGGCCCCTCCCGCACAATGGGTTTGCCCCCGGTAGTTTTACTGAAGTGATTTCAAATATTCCAGCTTATCCCTTGTGCCCGGGTCATTTCCCAGGGAAAGTGCCTTGGTATATTGTTCAATAGCCTTTTGCCGGTCGCCTACAGCCTGGTAAAAGTCACCCATGCTGTCAAAACAATTGGCGCTGTTTGGATGATTCCGGATATTTTGCTCGAAAAAAGCCCTGGCTTTCTCCCATTCCTTTAGGCCAAGACAGGTATATCCCAGATTGTTGATTAAGCTTTCCGGAGGGGAAACGGGATAACCAAACCGTTCCGAAACCGTTTTGAAATGATCTGCCAGGGTGGCCTCCATATCCAATTCAGGATGCAGATCAAAGATACTGGTTCTAAACTGGTAGAAGTTGAAAAGGAATTTCAAGGCGTCGTACTGGGCGTTCAACTGTACCGTGCCATGGATTTCTTCCGGGTAGAATTTACTTTTCCAGCGAAGCCCGCGGGGTTTCGTTTTTTCCAATACATTCAGAAAACCGGAGACCTTTCTGTAAAGTAAGGTATACTGTGTGGTGTCTGAGCGGGCGGCGATAGTATCCATGCCGGGGGGCATATTATTCGCCCGGCCGAGAAAAAGGGAAATACCATCGTAAGTTCTTTTAGGGAGTTCATTCCCGGCCTGTTCAATAAGTTGTCCCTCATTCCACCAGAGACTCGGGTCAATTGCGATGTATGCACGGAACAGGTCGGGATCATTTAGGAAAGTATAGATTACGGTCAGCCCGCCCAGGGAATGTCCGCTGAAGAGCCGGTAGGAAGATGCCGGGTAGTTACTTTCTATATAGGGGATCAACTCCAATTTTACAAAATCCAGGAATTTATCATCTTGGGATATGGAATCGTTTCCGGCCCTTCCGGGAGGGTTCCCATCCGGGGTCAGGTCCCGGGTCCGGTTGGTATTGGGAATCCCGACCACCAGGATGCCTGGCCAGCGGCCCTCCATTTGCCTGGTCATGGCTACCGTGCTGGCAAAATGGGATTCCGCGTCCAGGAGGAACAGGACCGGGAATCGTTCATCCTGGTCGGCTGTTCCTTCTGCCGGGTTGTAGATCCAAAGCGTCCTGTTTTCATGCAGCACTTTTGATTGGATGGTATCGGCATGGCCCATGACGAGTGCAGAAGGTGCCTGCCCACGCAGCAAGAAGCAAAAGAGGATCACGAAAAGGGTGAAGGCAGATTTCATGTCGATAATGAGGGATTAGTTTTTGTGAACACTGCCCGAAACCGATTTCCGTTCCTGCAGGCTGGGATCGCCGGCATAGGAGATATCTCCCCCGCTGCTGGCATCGGCCGTCAGGGATCCGGAGACATAGAGGTCGATATCCGCTCCGCTGCTGGCATCGGCATAACAGGTTTTGACGGCAAAGTCCCGGGCGCGTATATCCGAACCACTGCTGGCGTCTGCACGGAACAGGTTGGCTTCCCCGCTAATCCGGATATCGGCACCGCTGGAAGTATCGGCCTCCACTTCATCTGCCGTAAGCTGTACCTGCAGGTCAGACCCGCTGCTGGCGCCCAGGGAGATCCGGTCTGCCTTTATCATCCCCTTGGTGGACAGATCGGCACCGCTGGAAGTCTGGAGCCTGGTGATGACCGGAAGGGTTACATATACCTTTTTGGTGGCGTGGCCGATATTGTGGATGGCATGGATTTTTAGCTCCTGGTCCCGTATATCAGTACCGATGAGGTCGATGATGTTCTCATCGCCTTCCACCAGGATCTCAAAATCATCCCCCTGTGTGATGAATACATCCAGACCTTCGGAGGCAGAGACTTCGGTGAACTCCCCGTTAACCTCCCGGCGGTCCTGGGTAACTATCCCGTTGCCTTTTTTTCCGTTGCCAATGCTGATATCCAGGCCGCAGGAGGAGGCGAGCAGGGAGATCAATAATCCAATGGTAATTCTAGCTAGTGTTGTCATGATTGTTGTTTTATCCTGAATTGAGTTCAGGGATTGATTAATGAATAATTTTCAAAATTTTTAATAGCCCATTTTGCTATATGCGAGCCTGCGTCATTGGTTTTTTTCGGTTTTGATATGCAAACCGTCCTCGCCTATCTTCATTTTGAAGGAATCCCCTTCGTCTTTCAGGTTGATATCCACGCCTTCATCATTGATTATGATATGACCGTTTTCATCGCGTTCCACCTTGCGGATATCACGGGGACAATCGTTGCACTGTATCCTTCCGTCTTCCTGCATGGTCCAGGTATGGTCCGGCACATCGGAACGGTATACATCCTCGTCATAATGTGTTTCATGGCCCAGGCGGCCACGTGTGGAGGGATCAAACCGCAGTACCGTACCGGCAGGGACCATCAGGGTAATCCGTACTTTCTGGTCCCGTACCTTACTCGCGATACCGGTCGTTAAAAAATTGTCCAGGATGACATCATGGCCTTCCACCGCATAAGAATAGGCGATTTGGCCGGCCCTTTCGCGGGCATCTTCGAAGGAACTGCCATCGGCTTCCCGCCGAATGCGGATATGTGCCAGGGAATCCTCGGATTTCCGCAGATCAAAATATACTCCTTCAGAAAAGAGCACGCGCTCCCCTTCCTTGTCGTGCGTAACAGTCATCCCATAGATCCCTGTATTTTCCTGGTACTCGTACAGATCACTGTTTTTCATGCGGATCAGCAGGGTATCCGGGACTGTGCCATTCGCAAAGAGCGTCTCTTCCAGGTTGGTGTTTCCGGTATAGGCATGGGCCGATGCCTGCTTTATACCCAGAACAGCCAGGGTGATGAGCGAAAGTAACCACAGACCCAGGAGGGAGAATTTGGCAATGTTCCCTATGGATTTCAAATTATTCACCAGGATCTTCAACCCCAGATAGAGGAGGAAGAAAAACGGGATGCCAACGGCGAAAAAGGCGAGCAGGGTTACCAGCCATACCGGGGCGTCGGTGGAATTCACGATGTCGTAGAAATCCAATCCCGGGATATGGATCACGTCCAGGATCCCAACCGTAAACAAACCGACAAATAATCCGATCAGGGTGGCGGCGCCTATGATGATCAGCAGGATACCGATAAACTTCCCGATCACCTTGAAAAAGAACATGATGATGTTCCCCAGGGCATCAAAGAACTTATGCCCCCCGTTTTTAACCTTCTTTCCGATATGGTCATAATCGACGTTTTTTACCCGCTCGGCCACGTCGTCGAACCCTTCCTTAACTTTCCTCTCGATGTTGCTGATATTTACGGGTTCCCCTTTCATATCGAGTTTTTGGGAGGTGGTGGCCGCTTCAGGTACGAGGATCCATAGCAGGATGTAGGCGATAAAACCAAACCCGGTAAACAACGCCAGGAAAATAAAGATCAGGCGGATCCAGAGCGCGTCGAAACCCAGGTAATGTTCCAGGCCCGCGCAGACCCCCCCGATATATTTGTTGTCTATGTCCCGGTACAGTTTCTTTACGTGCTCTTTCCGGGGCGCACCTTCGGTCTTGGGGGCGTCTTCGAAGATATCCTCATCAACCATATAATCTTCTGGTTGCCCCATGATGGTGATGACCTCGTCTACTTCCTTAAGGGTGATCACCTGCCGCTCGTTTTCCAGTTTCTCCTGGAACAGCTCGGCGATCCTTGCTTCGATATCGGCCAGGATCTCATCGCTTCCGGGAGTGCCTGCAAAAGAACGTTTGACGGCCTCCAGGTAGCGCTGCAGCTTGTTATATGCCTTTTCATCGATATGAAAAAGGATGTTTGCAAGATTTATGTCTACTGTTTTGTTCATTTTTACTTGTTTTTAGCATTGGTAACCAAATTGACCGCGGTTCGGAGTTCGTCCCAGGTGGTATTCAATTCACTGAGGAATACTTTCCCGGTTTCTGTCAAGGCATAGTATTTGCGCGGCGGTCCGGAAGTAGATTCTTCCCAGCGGTAGTTGAGCAGCCCTGCATTTTTGAGTCGGGTAAGCAGGGGATATATAGTCCCTTCCACTACCAGCATTTTGGCGTCCTTGAGGGCCTCGAGGATCTCGGATGCATACTTGTCTTCCCCTTCGAGGATAGAGAGAATGCAATATTCCAAAACCCCTTTGCGCATTTGGGCTTTTGTGTTTTCTATATTCATAATATCATGATTCTATACGGTTAACTGTTCGTATGGCCGGCACAGGTACCGGGGAGGAACCTGTGCTTGCGCTCTATTGATTGATGCATAAACTCCGGGATTGATAATTCCGGCTAAGCTGCCATCAGGTTGATGAGGCCTGAGGTGAGGGGTCGAGGGGCAAATGGGCTTCCCGTGACCTGCTTTTGGCCCGGGGTTGCCATGGATAATTCCGCCCCTGCTGCGGTCCCGTGATTCCGGGAAGCAGGTAATTTGTAATGGGGACTTATGGGAATATCCGGGGCTCATTATTTAATAAATTTAATGCTGATGGGGTATTTAAAATACTGCCCTTCATTGGTTCGCAGTGTAGCCAGGATGGTGTACACTATATTGATGATGAACAAGGCTGCCTGGAAAAGGCCTGCGATCCCCACCGGCCAGATAAACCGGCTCAGGTTCAGGTAATCCCCGTCAAAATCGAAATTGAGGTCCATGTGGTGATGCAGGTCATGCCAGTTAAAGATGCCCCCGTGGAAAATCCCGGGCAGAAACCCCATGAAAATAGGGATGGAAATAGCACCAAGGGCCACTGAATATAACAAGAGGCTGATCTGGAAGTTCAGGGCCTGTTTCCCGTTGTAGTCTACAAAGGGGTGTTCCTTTCGGTTGGCCATCCATAAGACCAGGGGCAAAAGGAAATTCCCGAAGGGGATAAAGAACCTGCTAAGGGTGGAGGCATGGATCACTGCCGATAGATTCCTCTCGTGTTTGCTTAAAGATTCTGTCATGGCATATTAGTTTCTTATGCAAATATATATCCAAAAAAAGGTATTATGCAAAACATAGTACTAAAAATTAACATATAATTAACAATTAAAGGGTTCCCGATTTTACATACCTTTATCCTTCAATTGCTGCCAATGGCCAACGGGACGGGACGATTCAACCTATTTTTATTTTTCAGGCTGCCCTCTGCCTGGTGGTGCGGGGTGAGGTTGCAATATCTTGACTCCGAGAGGGCCGTTGCCAGTGTCCGGCACAGATGGGTCAACCAGAATCCCTTCCGATCCCTGTTCTGGGCGGTACAGGGGATGGCGGCCGAACTGAGTACCGGGGCCCTGGTGATGGATAAGATCCGTCGTAGCGGGAGGGATGTGGCCATGCTGGTGGTGAGCAATAAGTCGACCTTTTCAAAAAAGGCGACCGGTAAGATCACGTTTAGCTGCGAGGACGGGAAGAAAATGGACGATGCCCTGGACAAAGCCATTCAAAGTGGGGAAGGGCAAACGATTTGGATGAAATCCACCGGGACAAATGAAGAGGGGGTTTGTGTATCCACCTTTGAGTTTGAATGGACGATCCGCCTTCGGCCTGCAGGATAAGGAGGCGCTGCCTGGCTGGCTGTAACAAATAGGGCAGGAGGGGTACATATTAATTGGCAGTGGTGATGACCGCCGGGGTGAGTTTGACGGGCGGAGGTACCGGATTTGAAATTTACCGGACTGCTGGTATTTGTCAGGCGCCCGGGTTAACTTGAAAAGGGGCGGGGTTAAGAACCCCGATCGAAAAGGAATTTGTATTTCAACACGCATTGAAGTAGCCTTCTCCCTGGAAGGGGCAATTGTAGTCGCGGTGCAATTAGTTTTATTGAAAACTGCTGGTATTTTTCAGGCGCCGGGTTAACTTGAAACGGGGCGGGGTTAAGAACCCTGGTCGAAAAGGAATTTGTATTTCAACACGCATTGAAGTAGCCTTCTCCCTGGAAGGGGCAATTGTAGTCACGGTGCAATCAGTTTTATTGATAACTGCTGGTATTTTTCAGGCGCCGGAGTTAACTTGAAACGGGGCGGGGTTAAGGACCCCGGGGAGTATGAAATTTTGAAACCAGGGTTTTGGGTGCTTCCGTAAGATTGGCATTGACAGGGGGCGTGGAAGCAGGAAGAAGAAGTATGGCCGGGATCACTCTCAATTCCCACCCTAATTAGATGGCCTTTAAAGCCCTTAAAAGGAATAAAAATCTAGTAATTAAACATAAAAATCAGTCGATGAACGCACATGAAATAGACTATCAGATCTACGGGGAAGAAATGCAATACGTAGAAATTGAACTGGATCCCCTGGAGGCAGTGGTAGCCGAGGCAGGTACTTTTATGATGATGGACAACGGCATCACCATGAACACCATTTTCGGGGATGGCTCCAACCAGGACAATAGCGTTTTGGGAAAAATATTTTCAGCTGGAAAACGAATCCTGACCGGCGAAAGCCTCTTTATGACCGCTTTTCTCAATTCGGGGCAGGGCAAGAAAAAGATTAGTTTCGCTTCGCCCTACCCGGGAAAAATCATCCCTATAGACCTTGCCGAAAAAGGCGGCCGGTTTATCTGCCAGAAAGACGCTTTCCTTTGTGCCGCACAGGGCGTTTCCATTGGGATCGAATTCTCCAAACGCCTTGGCCGCGGATTCTTCGGGGGAGAGGGATTCATCATGCAAAAACTGGAAGGCGACGGCTTGGCTTTCGTCCATGCCGGGGGGACCATGGCCAGGAAAGAACTGGCCCCGGGGGAAGTCCTGAAAGTAGACACAGGATGCATTGTGGGGTTCACCAGCGAGGTGGATTACGACATTGAATTCATAGGCGGGATCCGAAACTCGATCTTCGGGGGCGAGGGCCTGTTCTTTGCAACCCTAAAAGGGCCAGGGACCGTCTATATCCAATCCCTGCCGTTCAGCCGCCTGGCCGAACGGGTTTGGGCCGCTGCCCCCAAAGGTGGCGGGAAGGACAAAGGCGAAGGCAGTATTCTCGGGGGATTGGGTGACCTCCTGGATGGTGATAACCGCTTCTGAGGAGCCCCCCGGAACTATTAAACTCCCTAATGGACTTTAAAGCCCTCTTCGATTTTCTGTCGACCCTCCGGCGGCATAATTCCAAAGCCTGGATGGATGCCCACAGGGATCGGTATGTGGGCCTGAGGGATGATTTTAAGCACTGGTTGCAAAGCCTGGACCTTATGTTGGCGGAAGCAGACCCGGGCTATTTCCCTACCGATGCCTCGAAAGCGATAAACCGGATTAACAACAACCTGAAATTTCACCCGGACCGGCCTGTTTATAAAGACCATTTCGGGGCCGGGTTAGACCAGGCCCCGGGGACTGGGGATTTTTATATTCAGATTGGCGTGGGGGAGTCCCTGCTGGCCGGTGGGCTCTGGCGCCCGGCTTCGGATAAGTTGCAAAGCATTCGCGAGGCCATTGACTATAACGGGGATGAACTTCAAAAGATCCTCGCCAAAAAATCTTTCCGCCAGGCCTTCGGGGGCCTGTATGCCAGACGAACCCCTCAAAACCGCTCCCAAAGGTTTCCCCCGGGACCATAGGCATATTGACCTCCTGCGGCATAAAACTTTTGCCGTGGTACATCCACTCCCCAAAGACGTTGTATTGAACAGCGGATTTAAGGAATATGTGGTTCAGATTTATTTGGAAATGCTATCTTTCAGGCGGTACCTGAACCATGCAATTTCCGTGTGAACTATCCCAGGCAACCGCTGCCACCGCAATTTATAAACCAAGACCATTTCAAAGATGAAAAAAGGCGAAATCCGCAATATTAAAAAAGAAATCCTCTCCGATAACTGGTACCAGCTCTACAAGTATAGCTTCGAATATCACAGGGAAGACGGGAAATGGGAAAAGCAATCCAGGGAAGTTTACGACCGGGGCAATGGGGCGGCCATCCTGCTGTATAACCGCGCCAGTAAGTCTGTGATCCTGACACGCCAATTCCGGATGCCCACTTTTGTCAATGGAAACAGGGACGGGATGATGATCGAAGCCTGTGCCGGGCTGCTGGACAAGGATAACCCGGCCGACTGCATCCGCAGGGAGGTGGAAGAGGAAACCGGGTACAGCATCGAACAGGTACGCCTGGTCATGGAAACCTATATGTCTCCCGGTTCGGTATCAGAGCTGCTATATCTGTTTGTGGGGGAATATAACCCTCAAATGAAAACCAGCCCCGGTGGGGGAGCCGAGGGGGAAACCGAAAACATCGAAGTTCTGGAATATCCCTTTGAACAGGCTCTCCTAATGATAGAATCCGGGGAGATCCGCGATGCGAAGACGGTTATGCTCCTGCAATATGCCCGGCTGCATGGCCTCCTTTAGGCTCTTTAGCGGGGGTGTTTTACTGCCCGCCCATGCCGCTCAGTAGGTATCCCTGATATATTCGAAGACATTTTGCATGGCCTCCTTCAGCCGGGCGACGGGCATGGTAAAATGATTATTCATAAAACTGAAAATGAGGAGTTTTCCCGAACGGGTCCGCAGGAAACCACTCACACAATAATTATTTGAAAGGCTGCCGGTTTTGGCAAATACATAGGGTTTTCCATGGCCCGCATACCACTCGCGGAGTGTCCCCGAAACCCCTCCCTCCGCAAAATAGGACAGGAGCCGTTGCTCGGGGATTTCACGGTACATGCGGTTCAGGAGGTATACCATATCTTCCGGACTGAAAAGGTTGTATCGGGACAGTCCCGACCCATCTACCCAAACCGGTTCCTGAGGCAGGTCCTTCAGATATTCATCCAGCACCAGGTCCCGGGCACGCTGGCCGTCCAGCGTATCCGACTGTGTCCCCGATGCCAACAGCAACAATTGTTCTGCCAGGAAATTATCGCTTTCCTGTATCATCCGTCGGTACAGGCTGTCAGCGGGAATGCTGTAAAGAGTTTGCAGTTCGCCTGCCGGCATTTTACCGGCGTGCAGGATTCTTTTACCGGTAGCCTGCTCCAAAAGCCGCCTGGTAAGTGTACTGTCCGTTCGCACCGGGATTTGCAGGGTATCCCCTCCGTCCGGGTCGAAAAAGAAGGTATTTGATCCCTGCAGCCGGTTGTGGGGATACCGGATCAAATGCACACTATCGCGGAAAAATTCGGGAACCACCTCCAGGCTGTCGCCCATATAAACTTCCACCACATTCCCATAAAGCGGCAGCGCCGAACGCTCGGCAGAATAATACCAGTCGTAGTCGTCCCAGGCCCAGCCAGGCCCCTGCGCTTCCTCCCGGAAATTAGTACTGTTCAGGGCGACCAGGGGATATTTCGAAATAAATTTCTGTACCGTGCTGTCCCGGAAATAGGGGTGTAGCTGGGACGGATCCCCGGTGCCTTCAATATAAAGGGTATCCTGCCGGAACTGGTACCTGAGGGCAGGGATACGGTCGGGTAGCAGCTGCAGGCAGGCATAGAGTGTGAAGAGTTTGGTGTTGCTGGCCGGGGTGAAATATTTTTGACTGTTATGCCTGTAGAGGGTATCCCCCGAGGCAGGATTGAACAACAGGATTCCGGTAAACTGCCTGTCCAGCAAATCCCGGTGGAGCCAATCGCCCATGAAATGATTCAATTTCCGCTGTTTCTGAACTGCACAGGCCTGTAACAAAAAGAATATCAGCAAGTAAATTGGAAGATTGGAAAATTTTTTCAACAGACAGACGTTTATATATTTCGGGTATTTGGGCGATTTTAACAGCTAATTACCTTTTATTTAACGAAATATAGACAATAATTTTTACCTTTTTTTGATTACATTTGGACGTAACAGTCTAACTAAACAATCTGAAAATTATGGCAAGAGCTATGTTGGAGTACACCAAGACAGTGCTCCAAAAAGTAAGTTTTGATGCAAAATTATTCAGTAAGGAACTTCAAAAAGCATTATCTAGACTGCTCCCTTACGAAATCGAAGAATTAAAGCGCTGGTTAGAGTGGTTTATCCTGGATAAACCGGAACTACAAAAAAGCTTGATATATCTCAAAGCGTAAACAGGACCACCCGCAAGGGTGGTTTTTTATTTCTTGTTAACCGGGCTGATGATCTTTACATCCTGAAAGGCGATCGCTCCTCTTACGATCCCTGAAATCACATCGCGCAAGGCCTCGGTAATCTGAATTTTCAGTTCACTTTTATGGTAGATAAGGCTTACTTCCCGGGCCGGGGTAGGCTTTTGGAATGGTTTGAGGTACGATTGGTTCCGCGCGTCCAGATTGAGGGTGTTCAGATAAGGCAATAGCGTCATTCCCAATCCTTCATTGGCCAGGTTTATAAGGGTTTCAAAACTGCCGCTCTGGAGTTGAAAATGCTCTTCAGAATAATTTTTACTGGCCTTGCAGAGGTTGATTACCCCATCCCGGAAACAGTGCCCGTCTTGCAACAGCAGGATATCATTGATATCCAGGTCTTCGGGTGTCAGGGTTTTGGCCTTGCCCAAACGGTGATTCGGGGGGATATATCCCACGAAGGGTTCGTAATAAAGCGGCCATTCCTTAATAAATTCGATTTCAAGGGGGGTGGCTGCGATCCCGGCATCCAAATGGCCATCCTGTATATTGCGGATCAGGCTTTCCGTACTCTGCTCCTTGATAACCAGGTTTACCTTTGGATATTTGTTGATGAAGGTTTTAAGGAACATGGGCAGGAGGGTAGGCATCACTGTGGGGATGATCCCCAGGGTGTATTCACCCCCGATGAATCCCTTTTCCTGATCCACGATGTCCCGGATCCGTTCAGCTTCATTGACAATATTCTTGGCCTGGGCAACGATCTTCTTTCCGGCCTCCGTGATTTTAATCGGTTTCTTGCTGCGGTCAAAAATCAACACCCCCAGTTCGTCTTCCAGCTTCTGCACCTGCATGCTCAGGGTCGGCTGGGTAACAAAACTTTTTTCGGCGGCCAGGGTAAAATTCTGGTACTCCGCCACGGCCAGTACATATTGCAACTGGGTGATGGTCATTGAGATAATTTTGCATGATAAAAGTATAAAAACTATCAATAAAATTTATAACATTAGCCGGATATATTTAATAACTTTATGTAAAACCTAAAGATCATGAAAGTTAACAGCATAGGCCTGAGCGCCGAGAAATCAAATGCCATAAGCAAAGACCTGAATAGCCTGCTGGCGAATTTCCAGCGGTATTATCAGAATTTGAGGGGCATTCACTGGAACATTAAGGGGAAGCGCTTTTTTGAGCTGCATCCCAAATTTGAAGAATTATATAACGATGCCAACCTCAAGGTGGATGCTATAGCAGAGCGCATCCTGACCCTGGGCGGGGTACCTTTCCATACTTTTGAGGATTACATCCAGCAATCCCGTGTACCGGTAGGAAAAAACGTATCGGAGGATGAGGAAGCCATCCGCCTTATTGTCAATTCGTTAAAGGAATTGCTGATCATAGAACGCAGGATCCTCGATTCTTCAGACGAAGCGGATGATGAAGGGACCAATGCCATGATGAGCGATTTCATTACCGAGCAGGAAAAGACGGTATGGATGATGAAAGCCTGGCTGGCGGAAGATATCTGATCCAGGCCCGGCAACCATTTTGAAAGTCCTGCTCCCGGCAGGACTTTTGTCTTCTGAAACCCTGTCATAGCCTGAAGGCATAGCCCGGGTTTCCCTGCGCATATTTAATCGCAAATGCCCGCGGCCCGTTCTCCTGTGAGGGGCGGATTATCTGGTGCCCCCGCCCGACATCCGGATGACCTTGCACGGGGGAAGATATCGCTGTTGCAAAGGCCAGGGGTAGTACCTCCTCTGCCAAAATTTGTACAGCTCCGGTTTTCAATTGTTCAACAGGGGGTACGTCCCGGCGCAGGGCTGCGGTTTGGCTGAGAAAATTGCTAAAATAGAGTCCTAATAAAAAGGCCAGTGTCTTCATAGTATCTGTGTTTGATTTTACAGGGCGAAAATGCAACCTGAGAAGTCAGAATAAAATCCTGAATGACCGAATTGTCAGAGATGGGGGATGAATCGTAACAAGGGGATGCTACCGGGACCGACGATGAGATCACTTCAGTTAATGTTACCGGTCACCACGAACCGGCAAAATTGTACATTCAGGGATTCGTTTCAGCGACCCAGATCCCGGGCTAATCCCGCCTTAAAATCTTAAAATTCCTCCCTAAGCGTGAAAACTGTAGGAAAAATTTTACTAAGTCGCGCGTGTCTCCCATAGCACGGGGCATCGGACGGCATCGATAAAAGGTGCGATGACCGACCGGTCGGTCGGCGGCAGTTCGTCGAAAAAATTGGGTTTTCAACCGTAAACACGGTACCTTTCAGGTGCTCAAATCAATTCGTTAACCTATGTTCCCCCAAATCGTCTCCACAGGTTTATCCTGATTCCCAATTCATTTTTTTATATACCCAAATCTTACAGGAGGCTGTTTCCGGGATCCGGAAAACGAACTTAACCAAACGCTTATGTTGTGTAAAACTACTTCGATTCTGAACGGATCATGTGGAAGGGTCAGCTGGATCCTTCCGGCACTGTTCGTGATGGCCATGGCATTCCCGCAGGATGAGAATCCGTATGTCACCTACGACGTCCCCTTCCAGAACCTTTTAAAGTTTAACCGGTTCCTGGTAAACCCTACCTTTTCCACGGTACGGGAGAACAAGTCCTACATCAATTTTTTCCACCGCAACCAGGCAGCGGCTTTTGACAACAACAAACAGGACTATTTCCTGAGTTACAGCGGCCGGATCAACGACCGGATCGGACTCGGGCTTAGCATCTACAACCAACGTGAGGGGGTGATCTCCAATATCGGGGCCATGGCTAACTACGCCTACGGGGTTCGCCTGAGCGAACAGAGCGTGCTTACCTTCGGTGTCAACATCCCTTATTATCAAAGCACTTTTGACAACCACGAAGTGGTAACCGTACAGGACGACCCCGCCCTGGATGCCCTGGAAGACAGTTCCATCATCGCCATTCAGCCGGGCTTAAACCTGGCAGTCGGGCCTTTCGATGTGGGGATCTTTGCGGAAAACCTTATGGATTTTAACCTGAAAGGTGGAGGGATGCTCACGGAATTCTCGGAAAAGACATTTTCCGGCCACTTGCAGTATACTCATGGCTTCGCCTCCCCCGACGGGATCTTTGAAGAAGCTCGCCTCATGCCCCTGGCCCGGATCCGCAAGGTGGGAAGCAGCACCTTTACCTACGGCGGAGGGGTGATCCTGGATCTGCCGAAACTGGGATGGCTTCAGGGCGGTTACGACAGTTATTACGGCGCTTCGGTGGGAACCGGGTTTAACCTGAACCGCCGGCTCTCCATCGGATACAACTTTGAAAAAGGCCTGACCGATGCCATGGGGAACCTGGGGACTACCCACGAATTCTCCCTGGCGTATTCCTTCACCCCCAACCTGACCGAAAAAGTGGTACAGCACATCGCGAAAGATACCGGTGCCTACGTTTTGGAGGAGCCTGTTAGCGATGATACCGAAATGCTTCTTAAACGTTTGTCGGAACTGGAAAACAAGTACCAGCAGACCCAGATGTTGCTCGATGAGATGATCTACCGGCAGGATTCCCTGGAAATGGCCCGTGTGGCCGATTCGGAAAGGCGGTTCGAACTGGTGATGCGGTCTGTAAAACGCGAGATGACCGATGAATCGGCCTATGCTTACCAAAGTACCGGTGCGGGGGCCGGAGACCAAATGTCGGTGGCCGAATACAATGCCTCCATGGCCAGTACGATGACCCAAAAAGTGGAGACCAAAGTGGTGCATTCGGGGGGGACCTCCGTGAAGGGTAAAGGTTTCAGGGACCCAAGGGACCTTGTCGTACGCCATATGGCTGTGGCCAATGGGATCCCACAGGGCCATTACATGGTGGCCAACGTCTTCAGGACGCAGAAATACCTGAAGAAATTCGTCCATGACATGAAGGAAAAAGGCCTGGATGTAAAATACTTTAAAAACCCTGAAAATGGGCTGAATTACGTATACCTGGCCCACTATGACAACAACCAGGAAGCCCTGGATGCCTACAGGACGGGATTACACGGGAAATACGATGACAACCTGTGGATCATGAATGTCGATAACTCGCGCTATTCGAATATGGCAAACCTCGAATTTGAAGATTAAGACCTAAAGGAGAACAGGTTTAGAAGACCCTTGATTTTGGTTTGATTTGTGCAATGCTGACCAAAGCAGCCCCTCATTTTGCCATGGATGAGCCTACTGCTTTGGTCTTTTGCTTACAGCCCGTCCCATATCCTTTCAATGAGTTTTTTGGTGGCATGGATCCCCTCCGGTTCGCTGAGGGCCATCCCTTCATACTCGATCCCAATGTACCCCTCATACCCCGATTCCTTGACTAACTGCAGCAAGCCCGGATAATCGATCAGGGTTTGATCTCCATCCTTCCCGAAATCGTAGGATTTGGCACTTACCCCCCTGGCAAAGGGGAGGAATTGCCCAACTCCCTTAATGGGGTCGTATATTTCTGTACAGGTATTGCCCTGCGTACTGCCCCATTCCACGCTGAGGCACCAGTTGCCAAAATCGGGCAAGGTTCCCAGGTATGGGGAATTCACCTCCCGGATGATGTCTACAATAAAGGCCGCGTCCGACGTATGAAGGCCGTGGTTTTCAATCAGGATGTTGATACCGGCTTGTTTCCCGTAATCGGCCAGGTTCCCCAGGCTTTCTGTCAGGGCTCCTTTAAGGGAATCCCGATTTCCCCGGCCAAAAGCGTTTACCCGGATGGAATGGCCACCCAGTATCTTACTGGCACGTATCCATTTCAAATGATTTTCCACGGCTAGCCGGCGTTCCTCTTTGGTGGGGGCTCCCAGTTCCCCTTCGCCATCCACCATGATAAGTAAACTCCTCACCCCTTCATTGTCGGCCCTGGTACGCATATCCTTCCAGAAGCCCTCATCTTCCCCATGCCCTGAATAAAAACTGTTGACGTATTCAACGGCATTGATGCCGTATTCATTCCTCGCAATGGAAGCGAAGTCCTCTGCATGCACCCGGCCGGCTTCCAGGGAGCGGTGCAGGGACCACTGGGCAAGTGATAGTTTTAAAGGGGCAACAGGGGATCTGGTCATTGCAAAAGGGGTATAGGGTTGCAGGCCCAGGGCAGTTGCCGCCAGGCCGGTTTGCAGTATGAAATTTCGTCTTGTGGGCATCTATAGGGAATTTAGGCCTGAGGATCCTTAACACTCAGGATCTCAATGATCCAGTATATCAATTGTCCGAGGCCGTTGGCGAATACAAACAACAGTATCCAGACCACCAGCATATTGTTGTGCTTTAAACGGGGGTTACGGGAAGCGTGCACAATGTAAAACACCAGGCTTCCCAGGGAAATCATCACTACAAGAAATAGCAGCAGGAAAAAGATCCCCAACCCTCCGAAAACAGCTAATGGTGCATCTTCTTCAGCCATTTCCCACCCGTGCATACTGCCCATGATGGACAGCAGGAAAATAAAATAGCCGGTGAGCAGGATAAAAAGGCAACCCAAAGGAGCCAGGGCAAAAAAGGCCTGCCAGAATTTGCTGTTGATCATGGCGGAATATTTACTTAAATGTAATGAAAATTGGGCATTCCCGGGTTCGGGAAATCCGTTTTAACGGACTGTGTCCTTCAGGAAGGGGAAGGGGAGCCCAAACCCAGGTAGTTACTGATCAGGGAATCCACCTTCTGTTCCTGCCGGAGGGTCCGGAAATACTGCCTGTTCTTTTCTACTTCCAGGGCCCGTATCAGGGCGATCCGGTTCCTGAATTTCAAAGTCGAAAAAATCGAGTAGTCGGTTATGCTGAGGTCATAGAAATCCACCGTTTCTTCGAGGTATTGAAAGTAATTTTCAAGGCGGTTTTCCAGGCCCTTTTCTGAGATATAGTGAAGGTCTGTCTGATTGGAATGCAATTCTGACAATTGCCTGCTGAGCTCCGTTTGTTCCTGCTGGTTGGCATTGATATAACTTAACAGGTAGTTTTCGGAAAAGGTGTAGGACGTGCTGTTGGCGAGGCTGGCCAGGTAAATACGAAGTTGTAGGCTATCCAGCGGAACCACGTCCTGCCTCAGGAACTCCATGAAATCGGTAATGGTCGTCACGATAGTATCCTGCAAAGCCTTGTCTTCCATGAGTCCGGCAATATTGGTGCGATTCTCCTCCTGTAATTGTTGCAGCATGATCCGGTTCATGGCTGCATTTTTGCGTTTTTCATTCCAGTTGTCGATCTGCAGGGCGAGGAGGATACCGATCACCAGGAGTACTATTTCACCCAGGGCGTACGGGGCATACCGCATCAGTGGCCCGGGTTCTGCCAAAGGGTTTCGCAAATACCTGAAAAATCTCATGGTCTGGCTCTTATTTTTTGCGGTATTTTTCAAACCAGGTCAGTATGCTGCTGATCTTGGCTACCAGGTTGCTCGGCTTGTTGGCAATCCCATGGGAGGCCCCGGGGATGCGTACCAGGGCCGTTTCCACTTTTTGAAGCTTGAGGGCCGCGTAGAACTGCTCGGATTCGGCAATAGGCGTGCGGTAGTCCTCTTCCCCGACCAGCAACATGGTAGGCGTGGTCACGTTACCCACATAACTCAGGGGAGATCGCTTCAGGTAGTTTTCCGGGTCTTCCCAGGGTTTGTTGGGGAACCAGTATTTGTAAAAAAAGCCCGGATTATCAGAATAAAGGACAAAGCTATACCAGTTGATTACGGGCTTGGCGACAACCGCGGCCCGGAATCGGTCTGTTTTCCCTACGATCCAGGCAGTGAGAACCCCGCCTCCGCTTCCGCCGGTCACGAAGAGATTGTCCCGGTCAATATACCCCTTATCAAGGACGGCATCCACCCCGGACATGAGGTCGTCGTAGTCATGGTCGGGATAATCGTGGTGGATCAGGTTGCCGAAGGCCTCTCCGTAGCTGGTGCTGCCCCTTGGGTTGGCATACAATACCACATAGCCGGCAGCGGCATAGAGTTGAATTTCGGCCGAAAAAACGGAACCGTAGCTCGCAAAGGGGCCGCCGTGGATTTCCAGGATGAAAGGGTATTTTTTGGAGGGGTCAAAGTTGGGGGGTGTCACCAGCCAGCCCTGTATCTCTTGTTGGTCATAAGACGATTGCCAGCTCATTTCCTCCACTTTGCCCAGTTCCCGGAAAGAGAAAAGGTCGTCATTCAGGGCAGTGAGCCTTTGGTCTTCGCCTTTCGCCCAAATACCCAGGTCTGCAGGATGTGTGGTACCCCCCAGGGTATAGGCCAGGCGATTGTCGCCTGAAACGGAAAAGGACGCCTCGTTATAAGGTCTCCCCAGGGATAAACCCCCAAGGCCTTCGGTGAGCGTGCGGACTTTCCCCGTCAGGGCCACGTGGCCGATTTTCGTATCCCCGGATTCGTCGTATTGAAAATAGAGCCCTTTCCCGTTTCCTTCCCATTGGGCATTGGCCACATCCCGATCCAGGGTAGGGGTCAGTTCCCGAATCCCCGAACCGTCCTGGTTCATTACATACAGGTGGGTCACCTGGTAGCCCTGATACCGGTCGTCAAACCCCGTAAAAGCAATCAGGCCGCCGTCCGGGGATACAACAGGGCTTTGGTCCGGGCCCTGGCGACTCGTCAGGGGAGTTACCTTGCCACTCGGAAGGTCCAGGCGGTAGATCTCGCTGTTAAGGGGATCATATTCGTGATTTTCATGCAGATTGGCCGAAAAGCAGATCGTCTTTCCGTTGACAGCCCATTGGGGTGCTGCATGATCCATTTCGGAAAATGTATGCTGCACGGGAGTCCCCCCTTCCACGGAAAGCGTGAAAATCTGGTCGTGGCCATCTTTCAGGTACCCCTGCCCGTCAAACCGGTAAGTCATTTTATCAATATAGATCGGCGGTTTATTCCATTTGGCCCCTTCGGGTTTCTCGGGCAATTTGACAGGCGATTGTTTTTTTTCCGGCACAAAAAGGGTAAAGGCCAGATGCCGGCTGTCTGCCGACCACGAAATATCTTTGGGTGCCTCGGGGGTATTGGTAAGGGCCACCGTTTGTCGGGAGTCCATCCACATCATATAGAGCTTGGTGCGGTCGTCTTCCTTATTGGATGTAAAGACAATCCTGGAGCCGTCCGGAGCCCAGCGGGGAGAACCGTCGTTCTGGTTCCCAACGGTCAGGGGCCGGTTGTGGCTCCCGTCTGCATTGACCATCCAGAGGTTTGAAAGATTTCGGTCGGTCATGATGTCCTTAAAGTTGCGCACGTAAATGATCCGGGTGCCGTCTGGGGAGATCTGCGGATCCGATACGTACTCCATGTTGTAAATATCCAGGATTTCCAACGGGGACTTTTCCTGGGTAAAAGCAGGTGGCTCCGATAAAAACAGCAATAAAAACGGTCAGCAAGGCTCTTTTCATATCGTAGAGTTTGGTTAAGGAATTAGGGGGACTATTATGTAATAGATCTCGGATCTTCCGGAATCAGGATGAAATATATGAAAAGGGATTGAGATACCCTTAATGAGGAAGCCCGGATTATTCCGGGCTTCTTGTTGTATTGTAAATGGGAGGGCAGTTGGGTTGCTTAATTATACCTGTGCCCCCGGGGTCCTATTCCTCCATGGACTCCTCGTCGTTCATTTCAGCAGCCTTTATTTCCTGCATGGCTGCCTGGTATTTGGACAAATCGTAATAGCCGTGTTCTTCCACAATCTTGCCATCGACGAATTGCAGGGTGAGGTGCACCGGAACAGTCATGTGCTGTCCGTTGGCTGCCAGGGTGCCTTCCCAGTTACCCCAGAAATTCACCCATTTTTCGCCATCGTCATCGATGACCATCTCATAGAAGATATCGTCATCGGCAAAGTGGTACTCGGATGCATTGGCGAGAATCCCCTGCAATCCCTCTTTTAACTGTTGCGGGCTGATGGCGTCCGTGCTGTTGTGGTAAACCTGGGCGGTGTCCGCATAATGTCCGGTCCACTCTTCCCAGTTTCCATCTTCGTAATCTTTAACCAGGGCTTTGACCGAATCGATTTCCGGGGAAGCCGAGGCATATCGCGGTGGTGTTTGGTCTTTACAGGCCAGTAACAGTCCTGTGGAGATCAGCAGTACAAATAATGATTTCATAGTATTGGATTTTATGTTGGATTAACGGGCCAAATTTTAGTATGGCCTTTTTTGGCGGTCAAACCTGCCTCAGTTGGCAGGTTGGTAATACAGGTCCGGTCGCATGCGGCCGCTTACCTGCTCGTATTTCAAAAGACTGGAAAACAAGGCGTCGAAAGCCTTCTTGCCTTCATCACCCAGCAATTCGCTGTTGTCCATGGACAATTGGGCTGATTCCAGTTCATCCTTGGCGGCGACAGCCACCATGTAATATTCCCCCCTGACCCCGAAACCACTGCGGTAAACGCGATAATATTCTTTGGAACCTTTGCTGGCGAACAGCTCGGTAACGGCCTTCATCTTTTCCCGAACAACGTCCCGGTTGGAAGGGCTTACCCACAGATAATGGAACTTGCGGTAATCCCGCCCTTCGGGAGTCTGGGTGATGCCAGACGGCATATAGGTAAGTTCCTTGTCCAGATGCAGGATATAGTCTTGTTCGGTATCGTAGCACTTATCCATCTTCTGAAATAAAGCGGCCAGGGCATCCTTCCCCATTTTCTCGGAAAGTGTGCGGAAAAGGGGGTTGTCCAGTTCGGCCATATTCTCGAGGGGCGACACATACAAATACCGGTTGTCATCGGTATTGGTGACAATGAAATTCATATCCTGGATATTGTATTTCTTTAAGTTGCCCAGGAATTCTTTCGCCACGGCTTCATAATCGGATACTTTGGACGGTTTTACAACATCCTCGTGGACCCTGAAGGTCTCGTAATTCTCCGATTGGGCAAGCAGGGGTCCGGCCAGCAGGCATAAAACTGCTAAATAGAGTAATTTAAAAGGTTTCATAATGTTTGGCATTTATAATTAGACAATTCGATTGCATATTGGTCAGTTTATTCGAGCACAGGGGGAACCAGGGTATACCCTAGTTGCTGTAAAAGCTCCAGTTCATTGTAATAGACGTATTCCCGGAACAATTTTCCCTCCTCGTCAAAGTTCATTTGTGCCATGCCTTTGATCTTCACTTTTTTACCGGTCGCGCCCACTTCTCCGTAAACGCCCGTATTGGTTCCTTCTGTAGTCCACAGGATAAAGGCCGTATGGTCCTCTATAAAAACCCGGTCAAGGGTGCATTTCAGATCGGGGAAGGCCGAAAAGAATACGTGCAGGTGCGATTGCATTTCCCTTCTGCCTTCAGCCACCGGGATGCCGTTTAGGATCCGGACAAACCGGGGCCCGCTGATCTTCCTTAAATAGGCGGTGTCTTTCAGGTTCCAGAGCGAATCAAAGTAGGTGTGTATGTTATCCAGGATAACACTATCCCTTGGCTTGCCTAAAAGGGCCATTTCCCGGGACGGTTGATCCTTGCACGACAGGGTCATTGCAACAAGCATTGCCAACAAAATGAAAGCGCGTATCATGGAATCCCGGAATCAAACTACCGCAACTGCTAATGAACGCACTTAGATGGCTCCCGTCAACCCGACTAGGACGAAGGAGTACCCAGATTGTCCGAAGCCTATAATTTACTTAGCAGGAGCGGGGCGAGCCAATATTTTTGTATATTTAAGAGCCTCATTTCACCCTTTATTACTAAGCCGTACGAAATGGGAAATAACTGGTTACCAGTATTTTTACTGTTCATATTCGTTTTTTTTGGAACAGGGGAGAGTATGGGCCAGATATTGAACCCGGACCGTGAAAATTCCTACAACAAGGTATTCGTTAATACGGATAATTTCGGCCCTTCTTACTTACAGACCCTGGAAGATGCACTCCCCGGGATGCAACCCGACTCCCTGAAATTTTCCCTTTGGAATGATCTGGCCTATTACTGGCATACGCGCAATCTTATAAAAGCCCTGGAAATCACCCGGGAAGGCCTGGATTCTGTTCGCATTAAAAAAGAAGGGTCTGGGAGGGAAGATTCCAGATTACCCTGGGCGCCATTCTGCTTCGTATGGAACAACTCGATAGTGCACGTACGGTATTGGAAGATGCCAAAGGTAAAGTACCTGATGCGGACCTTCCCTTCCTTAACACTCAGTTGGGATATGTTTTTGAAAGGAAGGGGCAACTGGACAGAGCGACGGATTATGCGCTGATCTCCCTCGGGATATCAAAAAAGCTGGGGGATATCAAAGGGGATGCACTGGCCTATAGCGACCTGAGCAATATTTTTTGGAAACAGTCGAAATACCAACAGGCCCTTGAATATGGGCTGCAATCCTTGGAGTTATTCGATGAGCGCGGGATTAACGACCTGGATTACGATTTTACCCTCTATGTTGTTGGCAATGACTACCTGGCGCTTAAAAACTTCGACGAAGCCCTTAGCCACTACCAGCATGCGATAGCCATAGGCGAGCGATACGGGTTTTACAACAACCTGAGTGACGTATATATTTCCCTGGTCGACCTATATACCTACCGAAATGAATATGACCAGGCTGAAAAAGCAGGCCTGGAAGCTTTGAAATATGCGCAGCTGCTGGATAATAATTTCATGGTTATGCGGTCCTGGCTTTCCATAGGCAAGCTGCAGAACTTTCAGGGGAAATATATTTCGGCAATAGAAAGCCTGGAAAAATGCCTCGAAGTGGCCACTGAGGATTTCGGGGATGAATTTTTCCTGAGCCAGGCTTATGAGACCCTGGGTAAAGCCTATGCGGGAAATCACAACTATCAGCAGGCTTATCAGGCCATGTCCCGTTACGATGAATTGAAGAACGCTATCTTTACCGAGGCGTCTGACAAAAGGACCAGCTTGCTGCAAACCGAGTACCATGTGGCTGAGAAAGACAATACCATTCAACAGCAGAAAACGCAGATCCAGAAACAGAAGGCGCGTCAAACGCTTATCATTGCCATAACCGCCCTGCTACTGCTGTACCTGATATTGCTTTATAAAGCCGTGAAAAGCAACCGCAGGAAGAACAAACTGCTCCAGAAACAAAATGAAGAGAAGGAATTCCTGTTGAAAGAGATCCACCACCGGGTGAAGAATAACCTGGAGGTGGTATCCAGCCTCCTGGCCTTGCAGGCATCGGAGATTTGTGATCCCAAAATAGCCGAAGCCATGCAGAAAAGTCAGCAACGGGTACAAAGTATGAGCATGATCCACCAGAAACTCTATCAAAGTAAGTCCCTGGCGGCAATTGAGATGAAAGACTATTTTGAAAACCTTGGAAACCAGGTCCTAAGTACTTATGACGCAGAGGACCGGGTAAAGATAACCTACGCGATGCAGCCCCTGGAACTGGATGTGGACCTGGCAGTCCCCATCGGGCTGATCGTTAATGAATTGCTGACCAATTCGCTTAAATATGCATTTCCCCACAAGTCTGATGGAGAAATAACCATTTCCCTGAAGGAAGTCGGGCAAAGGCTGTATCTGGATGTCTCGGATGATGGAATAGGCAAGCAGGAAGGCCACACTTCGGGAACCGGGTTCGGTACCCGGCTCATCGAGTTGCTTACCAGGCAGTTGGATGGAAAAATGCGCCTGAACCATCAAACCGGAACCTCTGTCTCCTTTGAATTTAACTATCCTAAAGCCGCTTGATTATGGACCGAAAAATACGCATCCTGATTGTTGAAGATGACATGATCATCGCCGCGAACATCTCCCTGCAGCTCAGCAAGTTGGGCTATGAAGTCACAGGGATCGAATCGAGGGGGGAGGAGGCGATCTCCCATGTTAAATTAAACCCTCCAGACATAATCCTTATGGATATAAACCTGAAAGGGGCCATTGACGGGATCCGGACAGCACATGCTATCTTAAGCCAAAAAGACATCCCGATTATTTACCTCACCGCCAATGTGGATGAAGCAACCTTTGCAAAGGCCAGGGAGACCCATCCCAGGGCTTACATTTCCAAACCCTTTAATTCCCTGAACCTCGAAAGGACCATCGCCCTGGTTGCCGGGCAAATCCTTTTTGACGATCAGGACGGGTCCAGATCCAATGTCGGGTTGAAGGTTATGGATGACCGGATTTTCGTAAGGCACCAGGGGAAAATGGTGAAATTGCTCCTGGAGGATATTCTTTATATTGAGGCGGAGCGGAATTATTGTAACGTGGTTACGAACAAAGGGAAGTATTTATTGGTATGTACCCTGAAAACCATAGAAAGAGAACTTCCGGACAACCACTTCCTGAGGGTGCACCGCTCCTACGTGGTGAATATTTCCAAATTGGATGTGCTGGCCGATTCCCACCTTGAGATCAACCGGAAGGTCATCCCGGTAAGTAGGTCCTACAAGGAACTGCTTACAGGCAGGCTGCACTTTATTTAGAACCGGGTTCCGCCTGTTTTTTCATGGCCTCTGCCACAGCGCGGGATCCCGCATCCCCGCGGGCTTCCAGTTCCTGAATGATCCGGGCATGGTCCCCGGGCCGGCCTTGTGATAGTTTGTAGGCCGCCTGAACATCGTCCACTACAACCTTAAAGCCTACTATCCCGTGTATCTGCCGTAAGTTCTTTGCCGACATCCCGGAAAGGCTTACGGGCTCTTTGGATTGCTTTTCATACCGGGTTACCAGCCGTTCCAGGGATGCGTACAAGGCATCCTGGCCCAGTACTTCCAGGCTACCATACACGTGAACCGCCATATAGTCCCAGGTAGGGACTTCCTCCTCCCGGTACCAGGAAGACGAAACGTAGGCGTGTGGGCCATTGAAAATGCACAAAACCTGTTGAGGTTCCTTAAAGGCATGCCATTGGGGGTTGGCCTTTGCTATATGCCCTACCAGTTGGAGCTGGCCATGGGCCATTTCCTCCAGTTCCATGGGGAGGTGGGTGGCCACAGGGCCGATTGTTTACTTGGTTGACCAGGATGCCGAAGCTATGCTCCCTTATAAATTCCTTCACCCGTTTGGGATCCTCCTGCCTGTATTGATGGGGGATATACATTTCACCAGATTTAGGATGACCGTACCAAGGTAAGGAAATTTCTATCCAGTCGCCTACCATTACAATCCATCCGGCGGAAACGACAATTCAGTCCGAATATGTTTCGGGCAGGCCGTACAGCTTCCATCTTTGTCCTGCCAAAACGCGAGTAGCAAGGTTGGTTTGCTGCCGCCGGGCCTGGGAAATGCGAACTTTTGATACCTTTAGTCGGTAATCAGGCCTCAAGAATGTGCAAGGCGCTATTGGCTGCCATTGAAGGGAAGGAAAAAGAAAAGTAAAAGAACATGAAATCACCGTTGAAAAACCTGCTTCTGGGCCTGCTTATAGGGACGATCCTGTGCCTGTTCACCCTGGGGCTCATGTATCTCGCTACAGGAGAAGCATTGCTCGATGACCGGTTCCTGAAGGATGCGCGTTATACCTTCCTGTATTCGGTGGTGCTGACCTTTGTAAACAAGGAGTTTTTCGAATTCCTGAGTCGCCGTAAATTCTGGTTGCGCTACTCCGGGTACCGCATCCTGATAGGCGCTGTGGGCAGCATTATCCTTACCATGGCGGGGGTTTTCCTGATACGCGTCCTGGTCGAAACGAGCCTGGAAGGCAAAAGCTGGGAACAGTTTCTTGAAGGCGAAAGTGCCCTGTATTATGCGGTGGCATTGATGATAACCCTGGTAATATCAGTGATCTTTCACGCGGTTTATTTTTACAAACACTGGCAGGAAACCAAGGTCAAGGAACAAAAGATAATTGCCAGTACGGCCTCTGCGAGGTTCGACGCCCTGAAGCACCAGTTGGATCCTCATTTTCTTTTTAACAGCCTGAATGTACTGACCAGCCTGATTGAGGAAGACCCGGGGCAGGCGCAGAAATTTACAACCGCCCTGTCTAAAGTATACCGATATGTGTTGGAGCAGAAGCATAAGGACCTGGTAACCGTCGATGAAGAATTACAATTTGCCAAAACCTATGTGGAACTGCTGAAAATGAGGTTTGAAGACAGCATTGTTTTTGATATTCCGGAAACCGGCCGGCAACCCGAAGCCAAAATTGTTCCCCTCTCCCTCCAATTGCTGTTGGAAAATGCGGTAAAACACAACATGGTGACCGCTTCCAGGCCATTACGACTGCGGGTTTACGAATCCGAAGGGATGTTGGTGATTACAAACAACCTGCAGGAGAAACAAGTGGTGAAAAAAAGTAGTGGCGTGGGCCTGCACAATATAAAACAACGATATGGCATGTTAACAGACCGGCAGGTAGTCATCAATAAGACGGCCTCCGAATTTGAAGTGCGCCTGCCCATCTTAACAAAACAAATTGCCTTTATGGAAACACAGGAAGCGTATCTTGAAGATAAACGCTACCAGAAGGCCAAGGAGCGAGTGGAAAAGATCAAGGGGTTTTTCGGGAACCTGGTGGCCTATTGCCTGGTAATCCCTTTGCTGGCCTGGCTCAATTGGAGGACGACCCATTTTCCCTGGGTTGTCTTTCCCATGCTCGGCTGGGGATTCGGCTTATTGATGCATGGCTGGGAAGCTTATGGCAACAATCCGATATGGGGCAGGAACTGGGAGGCAAAGAAAATCCGGGAATTAATGGAAAAGGAAGATTTTTAGAAGAGATGCTGCCCCATCCTTACTAAAGACTATTCATCCGTAGATCAGGCGATTCGGGACTGCACTATTTGATGTTTGGCAATATCATCGGACCTTTAATCAAGAAGATAATCATCGAAAGAATCATTGTATGAAAGAAGAAAGCAAGGAATATAAATACCTCCGCGCAAAACAGAGAGTGGAGAAGCTCCGGAAATTTTATGGTAACCTTACCTCGTATATACTGATTATATCCCTCCTGGCATTCATCAATTACTGGACCAATGACTGGGATTATATGTGGTTCCTCTGGGCGGCGTTCGGATGGGGGTTGGGGCTGGGAATCCACGCCATATGCGTTTTTAACCTGAATCCTTTTTTCAACAAGGATTGGGAGGAACGCAAAATCAGGGAGTTTATGCATGAAGACGAACAAAACCAGAAATGGGAGTAAATTCAGGATATCGAAAATCTATAAGGAAATGAAAGGATTGGAAGAACATAACAAACGAACCGCCTCCGAAAGGGAGAAATACCGCCGTGCCAAGAAAAGGGTGGGAGAACTCAGGGGATTTTATGGTCACCTTAGCGTATACCTGGCTGTCAATGCTTTTATCCTTGTGATGATTTTCGTATCCACCCGGGAAAAAGGCCAAACGTTCTGGCAGGCCGGACATTTCTTCACCCTTATATTCTGGGGGATTGGCCTGGTGTTTCACGCGGCACATACATTCTCCCTTAACCCATTTTTAGGTAAGAAATGGGAACAGGGGATGATCCGGAAATTCATGGAGGACGACCGGGACGATTCACAAAAATTTAAGTGATCAGGGTGGTGAGCTTCGATTATCTTCCAGGAAACGAGAAGGCGCCTGAAAATAACCTTCCCGGAAAAACCAAAATGTACCCAAAGATATTTCTCATATGAAAGTGATCATAATTGAAGATGAAAAGCCTTCAGCCAGAAGATTATCGCGTTTGCTGGGGGAAATGGGCGTTGAAGTCGCCACGATGTTGCATTCGGTTTCTGAAGCGGTGGAATGGTTTCAGCAACATCCACACCCAGACCTTATATTCCTGGACATCCAGCTATCCGATGGCCTGTGTTTCGAGATCTTTGACCTGGTCGACGTACGCAGCGCTATTGTCTTCACCACGGCATATGACGAGTATGCCTTGCAGGCCTTTAAACTCAACAGCATTGACTACCTTTTGAAGCCCATTGATGAAGAAGAACTTCGGGCAGCCGTGGCCAAATATGAAATAGCTCCAACCCGGCAACCGGAAATTAGTGCTGGATTTCGAAGACATCAAGAAACTACTCGTTAACCCAGTTGATCGGGAATTTAAAAAACGTTTTACCGCCAGGGTAGGGCAGCACCTGAAGATCCTGAATGCCGATGAGATCGAATGCTTTTACAGCGAAAATAAAGGCACTTATGCAGCTACCGGCGACGGGCGAAACTACCTCCTGGAAACGACCCTGGAACAATTGGAGTCCGAATTGCATCCGGCAACTTTCTTCCGGGTGAGCCGGAAATTTTACATCAACATCAATTATATAAAAGATATCATTGCATATACCAATTCGCGGCTTAAAATCAAAATGAACCGCTTTCAGGAGCTCGAAATCATCGTAAGCAGGGACCGGGTAAAAGACTTTAAGTTATGGTTAGAATAATTGCTATTAAATATACTGATTAATAATTATTAATACGATATAAATAAATTACTATAAATATTTCTTATAGTTAATTTTTAGCTTATTTTGGCGGATTAATCCACCCGGTTTTCGTCAAAAGCTGAAGGCAGAAGTTTGGGGATAAGCTTGATAAAGATCGGGAGCAGAACAGCCCCTCCCGGGAAGGAGGAATATAGCCAGTGACGGAATGCTTTTAAAGACATCGATCAACTGGTCCTGTACCTTTTTTTTCTCCTTCGGCACTAAGCTCCTTGACAGTGGATTTGGAAAGGAGATATACCAGTTCCTTGCTTTCGGATAATTCCCTGAGAAGCCTTTTGCTGTTTCGCATGATCAGCTTGTCCACCACGCGCGACATACTATCGTAGAATTGGATGGCCAGATTGTGATGGCGGAGATGGGGAATGTGCTGGGCATTGGCGTTCAAAAAATCGCGCAACGTCTTTCAGCGCTTTGGAAATCGCTTCGGTTTCCTGTCCCAGATCTTTCCCGATCCCAAAGATAAATTCAGATTCGAGGTAATCAAGTGACTGGTCTTCCCAGACCGTCAGGCAGGCCACATCCAGGAAATACTGGTTCTCTTCCCGGGAAAACCGGTTGATGAGTTTTTCCCGGTACCGGGCATCAAATTGTTCTTTTGAACTTTCGATAAAAGTAAGGGAAGAGGCGAACAATTGGGCGAGGCGTTCATCCTTTTCATTTTTTTCACGCGAACTCAGGGCATGGTAGGTGATATTGATGGCAATATACTCCAGATTCTGTGCATGCCTGCGAATATCCTCGTTTCCCTGCAGGAATTTGCGGAAAGTGAGGACATCGATATACAGGAGCGAATTGGTGATGATGCTGTTAAAGGTCTTACTGATGACATTATCCTCCAGGTAAATCCTCGAATTGATCAGCTTTTCCAATTGGGCCGACGTTTTTTTCCCCGTAAGGACTTTATTGAGGAAGGAAATGTTTCCAACCCCCAGCTGTCGGTAGAAGTGAAAAATAGCTTCCAGGAAGTTTCGGAAAGGGCCCTCTTTTTGATGGAACCTATAGGTGAAATACAGCCCGCACAGCAAATTGATCTTGGCTTTTTCATCTTCAGACAAGGCGTGTTCCGTATTGATGAAGTTGGGACTACCCACATTGATGCCATAGATAAACCCCGTATCTTTCAGCCTGGATAAAGGTCGGGGAAATCATCACATGGCGAGGTATCGCTTTTTACCAGATGCCCGAATTTTTCGATCCAGCCCGCTGCCGAAGGGTTCATGGGTTGCTTCTTAAAGGGTCAAAAGTAACGCAAATTATGGTATGAATTGTATCTGCCACGTCCTTCAATTAACCTCCGGCCTGTTTCCCTAAACAAGATTTTAACAAAGAAAACCAAACCGCTTCGTGCTGGTAATTCCGTAGGTAGGGATGAGTAAAAACCTAAAAATATTAAATAATGAAAAAATCAAAATTGTATTGGGGGGCTCAGCCCTTGTGATGGCAACGGGCATCGTTCTGGTTGCCGCAGATCACATCGATGCCCCTTCGACCGCGGGAACAACGGCTGATATTGCCGATTTCTACGCATTTGAACCGAAGAAAGTTCGGATCATACCACTTTTGTCGTGGATTTGCAGTCCAATGTCCTCCCCGAACTGGCCTATGGCACTTTTGATGAAGGGGTGCTTAACTGAGATCAATCTGGACCTGGATGGCGACCTGGTGGAGGACTACGTCATTCAGGCGATCCCCCGCGACGGACATATGTACTTCTTCGCAGGCGCTCCGGCAACTACCGGTTTAGACAGTAAGGTCATGACGGACGTCCCCCTGGGGGAAGTCGAGATTTCCGGACCCGATGCCATCGTTGAGACCACAGACAATGGGGTAAGCCTGTTTGCCGGACCGCGGCAGGATTCCTTTTTCTTCGATTTTTTCCGGTTCAACGCTGTAATCGATCCGGCGGTGGATTCGGCTCCGGATGGCTTCCTCCCGCCAGACCAGGCCACAGACACCTTTGACGGCGCCAATACGCTATCAATCGTGGTAGAAATCCCGAACAGCATGCTCGGATCGCCCAGCGCACAAAACGCCCTGGGGATACCGGTCTACAAAACCTGGGTAACTACAAACACCAAAAAATAATCTCACCTTAAAAATTGAAAGAAATGAAAATAATGACCATAAAATACTTGTGTTTTTCCCTATTGGCAATTGCTGTGCTGGGCGCATGCAGCAATGACGACGGCATGGCCGGCATGCAGCAGGCCACTTGTAGCGACGGGATTATGAACGGCTCCGAAACCGGGGTTGATTGCGGGGGCATGTACTGCGCCCCTTGTGAAACCATGGGGATGAACCCAGATTTTTCGGGCACGTACAGCCAGGCAGACCATATGGGACGCCCCGGCATCAATACGGTCCTGGGTTATGACATGGAAGGGCAGCCCAGTGTGAAGGATGCCCAGAATGTCACGATCCCATCTGAAATGGCCGCTGCCTTCCAGGCCGGCTTTGAAGCCCGCCTGGAGCAATATTACGACGTGTATGCCAACAAGCTTGGACTGGATCCCAATGATGTCAACTACGAACCAAATATCCTGGGTCTGGATGCCACCACCCTGACTACCGTGCTGGCGGCTGATGTGCTGGAAGTGGCGCCGGATGCCCCCACAACCTATTTCGATCCGGGCACTGATTTGGATAACGATGGCCGGATCCTGGTCCCCGATGGGGATGAGGTGGGGCTTACCGGCAGGAGGTTGCAGGATGATGTCATTGATATTTCCCTCATCCTCCTCTTTGGAGGACAGGAAGGGGACCGCTTCAGCGGACAGGACCTCGATATGGACGGGCAGGCAGACCTGCCCAGGCTGACCTCGGACGGGGTCGCCCTGACTGCCGAAAATATTACGGATACCTTTCCGTATGCGGGTGCTCCCGAATAGTCGGGATTTGCCGAAGCAGCTGTCCGGCCGGCAAGACCAGTGCCGGCCTGGCCACCGCTTTGTTTCCCGATTAGGCAAAGCCTGCCATACCCATGTTCATAGCAAAAAATAAATAAATACAGAAAACATGAAATCTTTATACCTGCCCATCCTGTTATGCGTTGGGATCCTTACTTCCTGCCAACACCAGCAGGGGGAATCCATTACGAACCCTCAGGATTATAACGCCTATCTTTCGGTCGATAAAGCCGATACCACATCCAAATACTTCAGGCTGTGGAATTCAAAGATAACCCCCGATAGCACCCAGCTTATCAGTTTCGGATTCGTGGCCGGGGAATACAACCGCTACTTCAGGGAAACCGGAAAAATAGAATACCTGAAAAAGGCAGAGCAGGCCCTGGAAAAGGCCGTGGAAATAGCAGCCATTGGAAAGGCTTCCTATGACAGGGCCCTGGCCCGCAACTATATTTCGCAGCACCGGTTCCGGGAAGCTCTGGAACTGGCTAATGCCGCGAGGGATTTCGGTAGTGGGGTAAAGCAGTCGCAGTATCTCCTTTTCGACATACACCTGGAACTCGGCAACTATTCGCTCGCAGAAAAATACCTGGATAGCATCCGGAATTTTTCAGACTTCGGTTATCTGATCCGCCTGGCTAAATGGAATGACCACCTGGGAGATCAGGAGAAAGCGATTACCATCATGGAAAAAGCTACACATAAGGCTGAGGAGGCCAAAAATTCGGGTTTGATGCTATGGACCTATACCAACCTGGCCGATTATTACGGCCATGCAGGGCGAGTAGCGGAATCATATCGTTATTACCTTAAATCCCTGGCCCTGGATCCGGCGAATGCCCATGCCAAAAAAGGCATTGCCTGGATCGTTTTTTCCTATGAGAAAAATCCGTCCGAAGCCCTTAGGATACTCGACTCGGTAACCCAAGCCTATGAGGCACCGGACTATTACCTGTTAAAGGCGGAAATAGCGAGTTACCTGGGTGATGAATCCAGAAAGTCCGTAAACCTGGACCAATATTTCAGAAAGCTCAGGAATCCCGGGTACGGAGATATGTACAATGCATATAGCGCCAACTATTACCTGGAAGAAGGCGGGCCCTACGACCGGGCTATTTCTCTGGCACGGACAGAAGTAAAAAATCGTCCCACCCCCAAATCCTATGACCTGCTGGCATACAGCCTGTTTAAAAATGGGCAACAGGAAGCAGCACGAGATTTGGTCAAAGAACGCCTTTTGGGAAAGACCTCTGAACCTTCCGCTTTATTGCATATGGCTGAGATTTTGAAGGCTACAGGAGAAAGGGATAAGGTGGGGCCGCTGAAAACCCGGCTTTTGGGATCCCTGTATGAACTGGGACCGGCTCGGGAAGACCGGGTCAGGAATTTGTAGCATTCAGAATTTGCCCTGCCCGGGAACAGCCTTTCTGCTGTACCCACAAGTTCCCGGGCGTTGGGTATTGGGCTGCCCTGAAGAGACTTCATTATGATAATTTTAACTTTTTTGTAGGTTATTTTGGATGAAATGCTTAAATTTACCGTCCAATGGCTAATTACGGGGTGGTAGGGACGTCTCTCTCACCTGCGGCCAATGGGAAGATTAAAGCAGTTTCCAAATCGTTTACCCAAATCTGATGTGTTATGGAATACTTCCTGTTTTTTATCTGGTTTGCCGTGATGTTTTCTGTTTTTCTCAAGATTTGGCTCGCGAACAGAGCCTTACAGAATCTATTGAAAAAGCATTGAACCTAAGGTCAAACACTACTCTTCACCAAATAATTTTAGGATAACATAGAGGGAAGGAGGCTTCCCTGAGGACCTTTTGCCTGGATCCGCTGTATCGTGCGGCCCGGGCGATACACCTGCCGTCTGTTTCACGGCAACTACCCGGCAGTTCCACAGGTAAACGTCAGGAAGAAATGGATCCCAGGGTATAGAGTTGTTCCATGGTCGGGGTTTCGCTTCCCCCTTCGGGTTCCAGGGTGATGCCAAATCCTTCAGATTCATTGGGATTGGAAAGTGCGAAAATTTTGTTTTCGTCTGTGCTGAAATCTTCCAGCAGGCCGATACTTGTCGGTGTAAGCGGGGATAATTTCAGGGACCAGACCTGATAAACCTTGCCGGGGGGCGGCTCCGGCAATCCCTCTGCGTCTATGAATACTTCCTTCGCATTCTTGTCCCAATAGGCCTTGGCATACGAATCGGGTGCGACATCCTGGCCTTCCAGGGCAACCACTGTAATATCCCGGTCCCTGAAGATCTGCAATAAGTGCTTGGAATAGTCCCGTTCACTCCGGGCCTGGAATATCTGGTCCTGCAGCACCTGTATCTCATTGGATCGCAACTCCATCTCGGCGTTGAGGTTTGTGTACTGCCTATACACCCACCAGAGGCCGGCCGCCAGGCCTATTGCGGCCGCCCATCCCATCCAGCCGAACCAGGAGGTTCTGCCGCGCTCCATGGTTACCACAGGAGTAGGATCTTCTGCCTTGATCTTTTTTCGGATATCCTCAAACCCTTTTTTATTTTTAGTTTTGACGGCAGCCGTGCTGGTCAGTTTAAGGATACTCGCCTCAATGGACTCAATCTCCTCCTGGATCTCAGGGTATTCCCGTGCATAGCGATCCACCTCCAGGTTTTGCTCTTCGCTGAGAGCCCCGGCTACATAGAGTTCCAGAATACCCGATGCTATGTATGCTTCTATGTCCATTCCAGTGTAATATTTTCCCTCAACTGCGAGATACAATTCCTGTTTCTGGTCTTCACGGTACCTAGGGGGATATCCAGAGCCTCTGAAGCCTCCCTTTGCGTATACCCTTTAAAGTATAGCAATTCGATCAGCTGTATACATTTTGATTTCAGCGTCATAAGCATTTTTTTCAGGCCGGCGGTATCTACGGTTTCCGATTTGTAATCGGCCTGTTCGAGGATATCTACGAAGTAGTGAACGGGAAGGTTCTTTTTCCGGTTTTTATAGGATTTTGAACGCACTTTATCGATGGCGGTATTCCGGGCGATTTTCAGGATCCAGGTAAAGAAGCGACCCTTGCGGGGGTCATAGCTTTCGGAATTGTTCCAGACCTTCACAAACACGTCCTGGGCGAGCTCTTCTGCCAGTTCGCCATCCCGGACAATAGTATGGATTACCCCCCGGATATTCTCGCTATACATGTCGTACAACATTTCAAAGGCGATCACGTCCTTTTTTTGGAAGCGCTGAACCAATAACTTCAATTCCATAGAATGATATTAGGGCCTGAAAACATAAAGAAAGCTGCTGGTTTGCAGCTTCCTTTTAAGCAATTACACCTGAAGTTTTGGTTTATTTTATGATTCCTGCGCAGGCTATTCTGGAGCCTGCTGCACCGCTGGGTTGAGAGGTGAAATCATCTGCTCCTTCGTGAACGATAACGCCTTTACCCATAAGGTCCATTTTGGGGTCATCGCATCCCAGGCACCATTCCCCGGTAGAGAAATCCATGGTTGCGTTCCCGTCTGCGTCGGCCACCAGGTTGCCGATATCGCCTCTGTGGTATCCCCCTGCATCACCCCATTTGCCGTGAGGTTCTCCGGTAGGGTTCCAGTGGCCCCCTGCAGAAGAGCCATCGTCTGCAGAGCAGTCTGCTTTTTCGTGAATGTGGATGGCGTGCTCCCCTTCCTTCAAACCTGAAAGTTCGGCATGCATGGTAACCATTCCGTCTTTTTGGGTAAATGTAATCTGACCGCTGACCCCGCTGTCGTTTTTTGGCTCCAGGTTCACGGTAAGTGTATTGTCGGTCATCTGATCCTTGGCCATATCCATGGATTCCTGAACCTCTTCGGTCGCGTCATTCATGTCCTTTTTCGCCTGTTTGCACTGGTAAGAAAGAATGAGCACAAGACCTAATGCTATTCCTTGTATCTTTTTCATTTTGTTTTAGGTTTTAGTGAAGGATAAATGTATGGATTATTCCACGGGAAATCAATTAATCACGTGCTCGATTTGAACAAATTATGACTCTTTTGACGCTTAGCCTCAGTGATTTCACAAAGTATTAACACAGTGTGCATACCTAATCTTTTGAGAGGGGCTCCCTTAGGTTCGTGAACCGGTCCCTCTTCGGAGAATCCGGTCGTCAGGTGGATAGCAGGAAGAAATTATCGCCACCGTCACCCATGGATCGCGTTTATTGCTGTACAAGTTCGGTGAACACCTGGCTCTTATTCTGCAGGGTACGGTGTACCGGGCATTTGTTGGCAATTTCCAATAGGCGCCCCCGCTGTTTGGAGTCTAGCTCTCCCACCAGTTCCAGTTGCCGGCGAAAAGTATCGATCCTGGCCGTGTTGGAACCGCAGTCCTTACAATCCTCTGCGTGGGTCTTGTCATGGCCGACGTGCACCCGTACTTCATCTAGTGGCCAACCCTTTCGTTTGGCATACATTTGGAGGGTCATTGCGGTGCAGGCTGCGAGCCCGGCGGAAAGCAGATCATAGGGCGAAGGTCCGAAATCTTTCCCGCCGGCTGTTTCGGGCTCGTCAGCCCTGAAATAGTGCCGACCCGCTTTCAGTTCCGTTGTAAATCGCACCCCGGCGCTCAGGCCAGCCACCACCTGCAGGTCGGTCTCAATTTTATTGTTTTGGGGCTGGCCGATATAGCTTTGTACCCAGGCTGGCAATCACATCGCCGGTATACATCAGAATCTTCTGGATTCGTGAGCATAGTGGTCAGCGCCATCCAGTGAGATAAAGCTTTTGGGATGCCGGGCATAATCCGTAGAGGCAGCGCAGCATTCTGATGCCTGCCGCCCGCATCCTGGGGAGAATGCAGGAACAGCAACGGGAAGACGTAATTTTGGGACTGCAACCTTCAACTTCTCCTGCTGCAGGTCATTGACAGGAATTGTGTCTCAAGGATAAATCGTCCGGCCCCAAGTTCTACTGATTCAACGCCTTCCTGTCCGGAATGGAACCCTTATTTAATGGAGCGCTTTTTTACCGTGGGCGGCATCAGAAGGGGTTGCGATGGTTGCAATAGCCCTGACCGATTGGAGTTCAGGGGCCGCCAGCAAGGCCGCTACCCCGCCCAGGGAATGCCCCACCAGCAGGGCAGGTGCCATATAGGATTCCCGAAGGAACGCGGCTGCATCGGGCAGGTCGCCTCCACGACCCGTGAATTCAAGCCGGAGCACGCCAAAGCCCCGGCCGGCCAAGGCCCCGCTAATATTCCGAAGGGCGTCTGTATTCTGGCCGAAACAATGTACCAGGATGGCGAAGGAGTGGGGTAGACGGTCCACAGGAAATTCGAGCTGGCCGTCCATGATACTGCCGTCCCGGTTCTTGAATTGAATGCTTTTCAAACTCATCGTATAGAGTGTTAGAGGATTTCAGATGTAAATGCCCCGGTTGCCCGGGCTGCTATCAGAAGCGCGATTTTTTATTCGCCCGGCACAAACGGATGATTTCTTTGATACGGGCTTTCCGCGTTGCGGGTCGTTTCGCCTGGTGAAGCCAGTAGAGGTAGCTCTTCTGATAAGTCCGGCTGAAGGCTGCATAATTGGTTTCCGCTTCCGGGTTGGCCTGAAATGCCTGTTGAAGGTCCGGGGGAATGTGGCCATTCTCCACATGGTCCAGTTCAAACCAGGATCCGTCTGCTTGGCCTGTTCAATTTTGGCGAGGCCGCTTGGGTGCATAAGGCCCTTTTCCATAAGGTCCTCAATATGCTCTTTGTTGAGTTTGCTCCAGGCACTTTTCGGTTTTCTGGGGCAGAAATATTGTTTTCGTTTCCCATCCCCCAAACTCCTTACGGTACTGTCTATCCATCCGAAACACAGGGCCACCCGTACGGCTTCTTCCCAACGCATGCTATCCTTTTCATGGGCTACCATATAAAAGATCAAATGGGCGCCTGAAGCAGTTTCATGATGCGCTTCCAGCCATTCCCGCCAGGCCATGTCGTCCTTAAAATAAAGTTCAGTTAATTTGCTCATATTTTATCACATTCCTATCAAAAATAAAAGAGGAGGGGAAGTTTCTTTGGCAGATAACCTATACATTACATATCTTTATTCCTATTTCAAATTTCTACATCATTCAGCCATTTGCACAACCAGGTACATTTGAGACTTATCCACGGCAGGATATGCCAGGCGGAAGACATATAAGACATCAATGACCAGGCTTTCCATATGCATTTGGCGGGAATAACTTTTGTGAAAATAAATAAAAACGAATAAACGATCCGTATGAAAAATTCCTTTGTGGTGGCAGTACTCAGCTGCGCCTTATTGACCCTGGGCTGCAGCAACAAGCGGGAAGGGGATCCCAGGATCCTGGTCTTCTCCAAGACTATGGGTTTCAAGCATGCATCAATCCCCAAAGGCATTGCAGCCATACAGAAACTGGGTAAGGAAAACGGATTCGAGGTGGACACCACCAAAAACTCGGCCTATTTTGCGGACGATTCCCTGCAGCAATACTCGGCAGTTGTTTTTTTAAATACCACGGGCAACGTCCTCAACTACAAGGAAGAAGCCGCATTTGAGCGTTACATCCAGGCCGGGGGTGGTTTTGTGGGGGTACATGCCGCCACAGATACAGAATATGACTGGAATTGGTATGGCCGATTGGTTGGGGCTTACTTTAACGGGCACCCGTCCGGGACACCGGAGGCGGATTTTATAATTAAGGACCGCAACTTCGGGGCTACGGAGTTTTTTACGGATTCAGTCTGGCACCGGACCGATGAGATGTACAATTTCAAAAAGCTTAACCCGGATGTGCATGTCCTGATTACTATAGACGAAAGTACCTACCAGGGGGGTACCAATGGCGACTACCACCCGATGAGCTGGTATCACGAATACGACGGGGGCAGGGCATTTTATACGGCCCTCGGGCATACCGATGAAAGCTACGGGGACGAGCTTTACCTGAAGCACCTGCTGGGTGGAATCGAATATGCCATAGGGGATAACCTGAAACTCGATTACAAGAAAGCCCATAGCCAGATCCCACCCGATGCGGATCGCTTCACCAAGGTAAGCCTAACCGAAGGAAAATTCTTTGAGCCTACCGAGATGGCCATCCTGCCTGATAATAATATCCTGATCTCCCAGAGGAGAGGCGAGATCATGTATTTTGACCAGGGGAGCAAGGAACTTAAAGAAGTAGCCAAACTCGACGTGTATTACAAAACCCTGCATACTCCGGGGGTCAATGCGGAAGAAGGTGTAATGGGCCTCCAGAAAGACCCGAATTATGCCCAGAACCACTGGATCTATGTTTATTATTCGCCCAGTGGGGACGATTGGGTCAACCGCCTGTCGCGCTTTAAATTCGAAGACGGTAAATTCAACCTGGATTCCGAGCAGGTGATCCTGGAAGTGAAGACCCAACGTGAGATTTGTTGTCATACCGGTGGCTCCATCGCCTTCGGCCCGGACAACCTGCTGTACCTGTCTACAGGGGACAATTCCACCCCATTTCAACGAGAAGGACGTACCTTATGTGAGCAATGGCTTTGCCCCTCTTAACGATGTCCCCGGGCACCAGCAATACGACGCCCGGCGTTCCGCTGGTAATACCAATGACCTGAGGGGTAAGATCTTAAGGATTAAAATCAAGGAGGATGGCAGTTATGAGATCCCGGAAGGGAACCTCTTCCCCGAAGGCACCGCCAAAACCCGGCCCGAAATTTATACCATGGGGCACCGGAATCCGTACAGGATTTCCGTAGATCCCAAGAAAGGATGGGTATATTGGGGTGAAGTTGGACCCGATGCCCGTGGCGACAGCCTGGATACAAGAGGTCCCATGGGTTATGACGAAATGAACCAGGCACGGGAAGCGGGGAATTACGGATGGCCATTGTTCATAGCCGACAACAAGCCTTATGTGGACTACGATTACTCGAATGGCAAAAGCGGGGAACATTTCAATCCTGAGAAGCCTATAAATGATTCCAGAAACAATACCGGGCTCACCGAACTGCCCAGGGCCAGGCCAGCCTATATTTATTACCCCTACGGGGAATCCTCCGAATTCCCGGAAGTCGGTTCGGGGGGCAGGAACGCCATGGCAGGGCCGGTATTCTACATTGATATGTATCCGAGCGAAAAGTCGATCCCGGCCTATTACGACGGCAAAGTCCTAATCTATGACTGGATGAGGGGTTGGATGAAGGCCGTAACCCTCTTTGATGATGGTACCTTCAACAAAATGGAGCCCTTTGCCCCCAACGTAGAACTTCACAACCTGATCGATATGGAAATGGGCCCGGACGGCAGGCTTTACCTCCTGGAGTACGGAAGCGGCTGGTTTTCCCAGAACAAGGATTCCGGCCTGGGCTACATTGAATACAACGGAGGCAACCGCCCGCCGGTTATAGACCAGCTGACGGTGGAGCCCACCAGCGGAAAGCTGCCGTTGGCCGTGACGGCCAGGGTTGACGCGGTAGACCGGGAAAAGGATCCCGTCACCTATACCTGGACACTGGGCGATGGCAGCACCCAGAAAACTTCCGAACCCGAAATCCGGCATACCTTTGATACCGCAGGCTCTTACAACATTTCAGTAGAGGTTAAAGACGACAAGGATGCCAGTGTAACCAGTCAGGTAACGGAAGTTGTGGCCGGTAACTCGAGGCCGGAAGTAAGCATCGATCTTACTGGGGGGAACTCCTCCTTTTATGTCCCCGGCCAGCCGATTTCCTATAAGGTAACTGTGACGGATGCAGATGCGGGACAACCTGTTGATCCTCATAATTTATTTGTTTCGGCAGACTATATGGCCGGAATGGATGAAGCAAATAAATCCCTCGGGCACCAGCAGGTTTCAGCAGCGGTAACAGGCAAGGCCCTGACACAGGGGCTTGACTGCAAGACCTGCCACAAGGAAAATGAAAAATCAATAGGCCCCACCTTTATGGATGTCTCTATGAAATATAAGACAGACGAAAATGCCCTGAATTATCTTCAGGATAAGATCATTTCCGGTGGCAGTGGAGTCTGGGGAGAAGTGATGATGCCTGCGCATCCTGATGTCACGAGGAATGAGGCTCAGCAGATTGCCACTTATATCATGTCACTGACGGGGGATTCCGATAAAAAGAAATCCATGCCACCGTCAGGGACCTTTACTCCCGAAAAGATGGCACCGGACCAGGTTTTGGTGCTTACAGCCAGCTATACGGATCCCGGGGATGGAAATGCCAGGCCGCTTACTGGTGTCCAGTCTGTGGCTTTACCCAGTAACACCATGGCATTTTCCCCTTCTCTTGAAAAAGAAGGGATTACGGATATCAACTTCAACAATATGGACTTGCTCGTGCTGGCAGATGCCCAGGGATGGTTTTCTCTGAAAGGGGTAGACCTGACCGGGGTATCGTCCATCGATCTCGCTGCAGGCTGGCAGGCCCCTCCGACCGTTGGTTTTGGGTTCGAAGTCAGGCTGGGTGGGCCAGATGGTGAATTGGCCGGGAAAGGGGCAATAAATCCCCCGTTGAGCGGGCAGGGAACCCTTATCCATATCCCCCTTCAGAAAAAGTATTCGGGCAAAAAGGATCTCTATATCCATTTCGCGAGACAGGGGGAATCTGATTCGGCCACTATTATAGCGCTGAGAAGTGCTACTTTTAACTAGGTTTTATCCCTTATAAATAAAAAGGTTGGCGGAAAACGCCAACCTTTTTTTATGCTCCGGGGTATTACTATTTCTACTGCCGGACATGGCTGTACACCGCGTCCCGGAAAGCCTTGTGCAATCCAACGGGGTCGAAGGGGAAGAGCTGAACGAATAGCACGGCAGCGAGTTGGTTTTCTGGATCCACCCAAAACAAGGTACTTGCGGCGCCATCCCAAAAGAATTCGCCCGGGACACCATAATTTTCTTCGCTCGAAGCCGGTGGCCTGAGGCGGACGGCAAAATCGATTCCGAAACCTACCTGCCCTTTGGAAGGCAGGAAGTTTCGTTCTTTTATTGAATCGGCCAATTGGTTGGTCGCCATTCGTTCTACGGTTTCCGGCTGCAGGATGGTGGTCCCATCCATGCTGCCCTTGTTCAGCAGCATTCGGGCAAAGGTCATGTAGTTGTCCAGGGTGGAGGTGAGGCCCGAACCCCCGCGCCGAAGCGGCCATTCAAGCAGGTAATCCGATTTGGCGTCCTCATCAGGTACGCGTATCAGGGAATCCTCGGTTTTACGGTACATTGCGGCAAAACGATCCCGGTCTTCTTCCGGGATGTAATATCGGGTTTCCGTCATTCCCAGAGGGTCCAGGACATGCTTCCTTACGTATTCCTCAAATGGCTGGCCCGCAAGCTTCTCCACCAGGTAGGCCTGCACGTCCACTGAGGGACCGTATTCCCACTGTGTCCCGGGATGGAACCACAGAGGTACCGACGCCAACCTGGAGGCCATTTCCTCCAGCGTATTTTCCCGGTTCATAACATCGGCTTCCCTGAGCTTCTCGCTCAGGCCGGGGATATTCCCACGGTTGGGAAAACCTGCCGTATGGCGGGTAATGTCCCGGATCGTAATGGGCCTGTTGGGGGCTTCCACCAGCAGCTTGCCCTGCTCGTCCACTCCCTTGTAAACTTGCATCTTCCCAAATTCAGGAAGGTATTTTTCCAGGGGATCGTCCAATTTAAAAGCCCCTTTTTCGAACAAACTCATCAGGGCGACCCCTGTAATGGGTTTGGTCATGGAAAAGATTTGCACGATGGTATTGCGGGCCATGGGTATTTTCGCTTCCCGGTCTGCATAGCCAAAGGCATGGAAATACTTTTCCCTGCCTTTCTCATAGATAAGGGCCGAGACCCCGGCAACTTTTCCCTGGTCTACAAAGGATTGGAGGGTTGAGTCGATCTGCTTAACGGCCCCGGCATCCACCACTTCGGCACTTTGGCTTTGCGGGGCGCGTGCCTTTTCTTGGGGCCCCTTGCAGCCGGTCAACAATAGTAGCGAGATACAGAACAATCGGTGAAATTTTTCCATAGGATTTCAGGTTTTTACGGAAGTTTCGCCTTCCGGGTCGGAGTTGTGTTTCCAGGAAATTTAAATCAAGATTTCCCGATATTTTTAGTTACAATATAGAAGTTTCGATCGACTTCCAGCTGTGAAATCGGATGTCCGAAGGATTGTGACTGCCATTCTTCCGTAGGATAGAGCCAGGATTCCTGGCCATCTACTGATATCCGCACAGGCATGTCAAAGCCGGGTACCACGTTGGCATAACGAAAACCCAGTTCCTGTCCTTCCAACCGGTATTCCAGGACCGGGATTTTAGTGGTACGCAGGTACTGGTCAAAAAAGGCTTGCAGGTCTTTCCCCGTTGCCTGGCTGAGGTAGGTCTCGATCTGGCGGGAGGTGACGGTTTGGTGGTAAAAAGTAGTATTCAAATCCCTCAGGATCTGCCTCCAGCGCGCATCGTCATCCACGAGTTGCCTGAGGGTATGAAGCATATTGGCCCCTTTGTAGTACATATCGGGAGAGCCTTCCTGATTCACATCATAGGGCGCGATTATGGGGCGATCATTCCGGATATGGGAACGGGTACCGATCACATAGTCTGAAGCAGCCTTTTTCCCGTAATGATAGTCGAGGAAGAGATTCTCGGCATAAGCCGTGAATCCCTCGTGGATCCACATATCGGCAATGTCCCTGTCGGTTATGCTGTTGGCAAACCATTCGTGACCAGATTCGTGCACAATGATAAAATCGAACTTCAGGCCCCATCCGGTCCCGGAAAGATCATGGCCCAGATAGCCGTTTTGAAATCCATTCCCATAGGTGACGCAGCTTTGATGTTCCATCCCCAGATACGGGACCTCCACCAGTTTATAGCCATCTTTATAAAAAGGGTAGGGGCCGAACCAGTATTCAAAGGCTTCCAGCATGGCAGGAACCTGTTTGAATTGTTTGCTGGCCTGGTCAAGATGTTCCGGCAATACGTAATAATTCAGGTCCAGCGTGCCTTTTTCACCGTCGTAGGTACTTCCGAAATGCACATAATTACCCAGGCTGGCATTCACCCCGTAATTATTGATCGGGTTTTTCACCGCCCAGTGGTAGGTATGGGTCTGACCGCTGTCCTGGATATCCAGCAGGCGTCCGTTAGAGACCCCGACCAGATTTTTTGGAACCGTAAGATGAATATCCATACTGTCTGCCTCATCATACATGTGGTCTTTATTGGGCCACCAGACACTGGCCCCCAGGCCCTGGTTCGAATTGGCGACAAACGGATGGCCCTCCCGGTCCTTTTCCCAGGAAAACCCACCATCCCAGGGCGGGTTATGTGCAACTTTGGGATGGCCTTCAAAGTAGGCGACCAGTTCATGAATCTCTCCCTTGCCTTGTGGCTCTTCCAGTTCGATGAAATGGGCGTTGGTATCCGACCGGAAACGGAGTGTTTTTCCGTTTTGGGTAACCCGTTTTAATACCATGGGGGGTTGCAGGTCCAGCTGCAGGGTTTGCCCCGGTTCCAAAACCGTGTATCGTACGGTATTGCTTCCGGATATGAAGTGATTGCCCGGATCTACTTCGACCTTAAGGTCATAGTAATTGAGGTCCCACCAGGCGCGTTCCGGGGTGATGCTTCCCCGGAGGCTGTCCTGCCTTGTGAAAACCATTTCCTGCGCCAGGGCAGGGCCCAGGACAGACAGGAATACCAATGTCACAATGTAAAGCTTCATCTTAATGTTTTATTCGGGTTGCGGGATTTCCAAACGTCCTTGGGGGAAAGGGGTTGCAGGAAGTGGCCGCCAGCCTGCAAGAGGTCTTCAAATTCCTTGCCAGATGGTGGTTGGATATCCCGACACCCTGCTTGTTGTGGTTTAGGTCATAGCTATCAGATAACTTATCTTTAAGCAGAAGGGGAGAGAAGGTAGGCATAGGCACTTTGTTTTACAATCCCTTCGAGATCCTTGCTATTGAGCAATTCATAAATGGCCATTTTCTTGTCCTTCTGATTTTTATAATATGACCTGGTAATCAGATAACCCAGGGTATATCCCAGGTCAGAGGGCCTGTCCTGTATGGACCCCCCGTTATAGAGCCATTTGGAAAGGTCGTTGCTGAAAAGATCTGCCCTGAGGTCGGAAATAATTTTTTCCCTGTGACCGGGCTCCTCCAGGTACGTCAGGTTTTTGTTTTTCAGGGTTTCCCCGGTACAGAGTTCCACCAGGAAATCACAGACGCCTTCCTGGATCAGGCCGTATAAAACATTGTCTGTATTTTTAGGATCGTTGTAATTCTGTTGAAAATGCATGAGTTCGTGTAGCGTCAGTGATGGCAGGCTTGAAGCTTCCATGATCGCGTCCTTTTGCCAATCGGTAAGTTCGTCCGTGGGCATTTCATCAGATTTGCCATACAGATCCCCGCCCACAAAAAGCCCCATTTCCGTAACCGTCCCTCCTGAATTGAGGATACCGGGGACCACAAAGACACTGGGGAATACTGCCTGCGGATATAATTCCTGAAATCGCTCCATCCCTTCCCTGGTTTTGTCTCTAAGAGCCAGCAGACGTTTCGGGTCAAATTGGTGCCGGAGATAGCGGTAATAATGGGGGGCGGCATTGATCATCTGCCCGTACATGGCCTCCGTACTGTAATACCTGACTGCGTAGAAATCACGTATTTCCCGGGGCCCGGAAAAAATATATTCCTTAAAGAGCCTCTTGGCCTGGGTACTGTCTTGCAAAGCCTGTTCAAGGTAAGGCCAGAAGCTGGTCATGGCTTCCATTTTAAGATCAAAATTCGCTACATTTTCGAGTTGTTTCTGTATAGAGTCGAGCCTTTTTTGAAGGCGCTCCCATTCCGGGCCACTTTGTTGTTTTACATGCAGGCGTCGGAGGATATTGGGGTTGGCCATTCCGCGATCGATGGCCATATGGAGCAGCAGGGCCACGGAATCCAGGTTCCCGGCCTGTTCATAGAGAGAAGCTGCCTCCACATAAAGCTCCGAAGCCTGCAGGTCCCGGTTTGCCTGTACCAGCTTGTCGGCATAGGCAGCATATGCCCCGGTACTGTCGAGCTGGTCGTAATCCTCAAAAAGGGTGTTTACATCGGGGAGGTACAGGTTGTCAATATCCCTGGAATGCCTGGTTTGACATGCCATGGCCAGCAGCAGGATCCCTGCCAGATAGAATAAGGTTGGGGCTGTTCTCACGGATTTCGCATTAGTCCTGGAAAACACCGCCGGGAAATACCACAGGGCTCTCAAAGCCGTCTGGCCCCACCGAAGACAGACCGAAGAAATAATTATCGATGACAAAGCCGTCTAACGTATAGGTATCCACATCCCCCACGTAGCGTGAATAATCCCAGGTGGGGCTGGTGGTATCCCGCCAGTAGATTTTATATCCTTTTGCACCTGCAACCTTGGTCCACTTCAACTTGGCCGCAGCCTCAACGATGCCGCCAATTTTAACGTCTTCCGGAGCCGGGGGGGCCCAGGCTATGGAGGCCAGGGAAATGGCATTCACGGCCGTAAGCTTGCCTGCGTAATCAAAATTTACATGCTCCAAAACATCGCCGTAAGCGATCCCGTTTTCGACCCGTACATCCTGGTGTTGCTGGGTATAGTTCTCGTGGGCCTCCATGATGCGAACCCCGGCAAAGCCCGCATCGTTAAATGGCCTGTGGTGGCCGCCCCGGCCGAACCGGTCAAGGCGGTAGATCATCATGGGATGCATCTCCGGCATGTACTTATTGGCGGTTTTGTAGATATAGCGGGCCAACTGCCTTGAAATACCATCCACCTCCCCCCCGTAAAAACGTCGGGCGCGGCGTTCGGCCTCGGTTTCATTGGGCGGAACCGGTTCCGAAAAAATACGAAAATCCCGGTTGCTGATCACTCCGTCCACTCCCCTTATGTTGCCAATCATATCGTTGTTCAGGATGCCGATTATTTCCCAGTTCTTATCCTTCGCATAGGCTGCCAGCCCTTTTCCGCCAAAGAGGCCCTGTTCTTCCCCGGAAAGCCCTACATACATGATGCTGTTGTCAAAACGGTAGTGAGACAGGACCCGTGCAGCTTCCAGGGTACCTGCCATCCCGCTTGCATTATCATTGGCGCCAGGGGAATCGGAGGTGAAGTTATTCGGATCACTCACCCTGGAATCTATATCCCCGCTCATGATGATATAGCGGTTGGGATATTTGGTCCCTTTTTGAATAGCTACGACATTCACCACCTGCACATCCCGGATAATTCGTTCGTTCTCGCCTGCTTTCACCAGGTTTTTCTGGTAAAATACGTCCAGGCAATCCTGGCAGGCCGATGAAATGCTTTCAAATTCATTTTTTATCCATCTCCTTGCGGCCCCTATCCCCCGCGTTTCAGACAGCGTATCGCTCAGGGTGTGGCGTGTGCCGAAACCAACCAGGCGGGTAACATCCGCACGGATGCGTTTGGAGGAAACAGAGTCTATGATGTCGTACAGGCGGGTACCTTCCTGGGCATTTCCCAGGGCCACAGACAAGAAGAAGCAAACGGCTACTACATTTTTATTCATAACGGGAGAGTTATACCACTTCCCCGGGGCCTTTGCCATTGGGGCACCGGTTGGGAGGTTGCAAAGTTAATGATTTCAGGGCATTGTGGACGCGCGGTTTATCCGGGATATCAGGTCAGAAACCAGGACAGGAGGTCCCGCACATTTTTAATGCTTTCTATATAATATTTGGCCTGGGTTTTATGCCGCCCCACTTTAACCGTAACGGCATCGTCGGGCAATTCATGGAACATGAATTCATCGGTCCAGTCGTCCCCGATAGCAAAGACGAAATCGTAGTCATCTTCGGCAAAAATGCGCATAGCAGCCCGGCCCTTGTTCACGTTGCTGCTTTTTATCTCCATCACTTTGTTCCCATTGAGGATGCTGAGGTCGTCGTTGGCTATCAGGCTCCGAAGGACGGTATCCAGTTCCGCGGCCCTTTTCAGCCCGAAATCCGGGTCGGTTTTGCGATAGTGCCAGGCAAGGGAATAGTTCTTTTCCTCAATAAAACTCCCGGGGGTCCGGTCTACAAACGATTCCAGGATCGGCCGGATCTTTCCCATCCAGTCTTTTTTAACATTTTCCAGTTTCTTGAAATCTTCTCCCTTCCTGGAAATCCAGACCCCGTGTTCGACGATCATATTGTACTTCCTGGGCAGGAACCACCGGCTGAAGGTCTCCTTATCCCTTCCGCTGATAATATAGGTATCCGTATCTTCCAGGGCCTTGAACTGATCGAGTAATTCGTAAAGCCCGTCATCCGGACCTGCTTTCTGCGGATCATCATGGAAACCGGTCAGGGTACCGTCATAATCGAGGAACAACAGGCGTTTGCTGGCCGCTTTAAAGTCCCTCAAAATAATATTCATATGGTCTACAGACAGTTTTCGGGTTACATAGAGCGGGTCTTTGTCCCGCTGGTCGGTCAGGGCGCGCATAAAGTCATTCGCCCATCGTTCCACGTTGTATCGTTCCAGGCGTTTTTGCAGAATGGCATTTCTGCTCTTCTGCTCTTCCAGGGGCATGTTGATGGCTTTATACAGGGCGTCTGCAATCTGTTCAAAGTTGTTAGGGTTGATCAAAAGTGCTTCGTTCATCTCATAGGCAGACCCGGCCATCTCACTTAAGATCAGCACCCCTGACTGATCCGTGCGGGTGGCGATATATTCTTTGGCCACGAGGTTCATCCCATCGCGGATGGGGGTCAGCCAGGCGATATCGCAGGTGGTATAGAGGTCAATCAGGTTTTCAAATGGCATCGACCTGTAAAAATACCAGATGGGCGTCCAGCTGACCGTCGAAAACTCTCCGTTGATCCGGCCCACCAGCTCGTCTATCTCCCTTTTCAGCAGTTGGTACTGGGGGACATTGGACCTGGAAGGAACCGCCAGGATGATAAGCCGTACCTTTTCTTTGTATTGCGGGTATTTGTTCAGGAAATATTCAAAGGCATTCAGCCTTTTGGCAATGCCCTTGGTGTAATCAAGCCGGTCTATAGACAGAAAGAACTTGGCATCAGGGGTGTTCTCCTTGTGCGTAAGCAACCTGCGCTGCAATTCGGAATGTTCTTTTTTTGTCTTCTTTTTGTGTTTCCGGGCTGCTTCGTGAAACTTTTTGTAATCAATTCCCATTGGAAATGAATCCACTTTCACCACCCGTTCGTCAAAATACACTTCGTTGAAACTGACGTCCAAACGCAGCAGCCTTCTCACTGAGCTCAGGAAGTGGCGTTCATAGTCGTAGGTATGGAAACCGATCAGGTCTGCACCCAGAAGCCCCTCCAGGATTTCTTCACGCCAGGGGAGGGTCCTGAATATTTCATAGGAAGGAAAGGGGATATGGAGGAAAAAGCCGATAGAGCTGTCGGGACGCTCGGATTTCACCATCTGCGGCACCAACATAAGCTGGTAATCGTGCACCCAGATGGTATCATCCGGATCTGATTGTTCCAGGATGGCATCGGCGAATTTCCGGTTTACCACCTTATAGGTATTCCAGGAATCCAGTTCAAACTCGGAATATTCGAGAAAATAATGGAAGAGGGGCCAGATTGTCCGGTTGCTGAACCCATAGTAAAACCCGTCTACTTCCTCCTGGGTGAGGTTTACTTTGGAAGAGCCGTGCTCGGCCAGGGCCTGGTCTATCCTGGGCGCCAGCTCGTCGGGTATTTCTTCCTCTGTAAGTCCGCTCCAGCCTATCCACAGGCTTTCGCCTCCGCTATGCACCGATTTCATCCCCGTGGCGAGCCCTCCTACACTGGGGATGGCCTTAATATCCCCATCGCTTATCTGTAGCTGTACGGGGAGTCTGTTGGAGATGATGATCGTTTTGCCCATTAAATCGTCTATTTTGTCAAGTAAAGTTTGAAATTTATCTAAATTTCGATAAAAACTAAGGTAAAAACAATTAATACCACTTAATTAGTAGTTTTTTAAAATATGGATAACCTCGACTATGGCATTGTTGGCAACTGTCGCAGTGCCGCCCTTATTTCCAAAACCGGTTCCCTGGACTGGTGTTGCCTCCCGGAATTCGATTCCTCCTCCGTCTTCGCAAAAATACTGGATGAGGTGCGGGGTGGCAGTTTTGAGATCCTGGTTGGGGACGACTACAAAATCAGCCAGCATTACAAGAAACACACTGCCATCCTGATCACCACTTTCAGCGACGGGGAAAACAGTTTTGAAGTACGGGACTTTATGCCCAGGTACCACAAGGAGAATAATGGGGGGTATCACGCACCCCCCAGGTAATCCGGTATTTTAAGCATGTTAAGGGGAAACCGAAGTTTCGGGTATATTACAATCCCAGGCTGGAGTATGCCGCCTCCAAAACAGTTACCTACGTCAAGAAGAATTTTATTGTCAGCCTCACCCATGGGGATAAATTCGAGACAGTTTTCCTCTACACTTCCTTCAACAAGCAGGCGGTGATAGAAGGTAGGGAAATAGTGCTTAAAGACGACGGGTATTTTATGCTTGCCTACCATGAAAGGATTTTTCAGCCCACCTTACGCGCCGTCTATCTGGAACAGGAGCGCACCAAGGTCTACTGGTTGAACTGGAGCAACCACACCCCGCGATATAAAAAATATAACCGGGAGATCAGCCGGAGCGCCATTACCCTGAAATTGCTGAGCTATGACCGTAGCGGGGCCGTACTGGCTGCTGCCACCACTTCCCTCCCTGAGGCCATTGGGGAGGAACGCAACTGGGATTACCGGTTTTGCTGGATCCGGGATGCTTCCATGGTGGTAAAGGTAGTTTCAAAACTCGGGCATAAAAATGTGGCGCGCCGCTACCTGCAGTTTATCATAGACCTGATCCCCGACAAAGATGAAAAGCTGCAGATCATGTACGGCATCAACAAGGAGAAGGACCTGACGGAGAAGACCCTGGACCATCTCAGTGGCTATGAAGGGTCCAAGCCTGTGCGGGTAGGGAATGCAGCCTTCAGGCAAAAGCAAAACGACATGTACGGCATCCTGATGGATGTGATCTATACCCAGCTGGTGAAATTTAAGACTGATATAGAGAACGGGGAAGAACTCTGGACCATTACCAAAGGGATTGTATGGATCGTACAAAATCACTGGAAGGAAGCGGACAAGGGGATTTGGGAGTTGCGGACGGAAGCCCGCCATTTCACCTTTTCCAAGGTCCTGTGCTGGGTGGCCGTGGACCGCGCGATCCGGGTGGCCCGTATTTACCGAAAGACACGTAAGATCCAGCGCTGGCTCGAACTGGAAAAAGAGATCAAGAAAGATATTCTGGATAATGCCTGGAACAGCGAGATCAAAGCCTTTACCCAATCATACGGATCCAGGCACCTGGATGCCTCGGTCCTGCTGATGGAATCCTATGGCTTCATCCACGCCAGGGACCCCAAATATGTCAGTACGGTGCACGCTATTGAAAGGGAACTGAGCTATGACGGCTTGTTATACCGATACAAGAATGAAGACGATTTCGGCTTGCCTTCCTCTTCATTCACCATTTGCAGCTTCTGGTTCATCAACAGCCTGTTTAAAATAGGGGAGGAGGAAAAGGCCATGGAACACTTTGATAAGTTGCTGAGCTACGGCAACCACCTCGGCCTGTTCAGTGAAGACCTGGATTTTAAGACGAAGCGGCTATTGGGTAACTTCCCCCAGGCGTACTCACACCTGGCGCTGATCGAATGTGCCATCAACTTTTCGCACAAAATCAATGAGGAGAGGGTTCTGGAAACCATGGGCGACAAAAACGGGCAATAAGAGTTGCCTGTTGGCCCCGGTACCAGCTTCCCAACCACCTTTTCAGCCTGGAAGGCTAGGTGATCCTGTCAAAATAATATCGTTTTTCACGTGCGAGGTTTTCCGCGATGATCGTACGTAATGCCCCTACATTGGGCTGTTTGGCGTATTTGGTAAAACGCTTGAGCCCCATGAGCATCATCCGCTGTTCATCGCCCTCCGTAAAGGATACGATGGCTTCCTTCCCTTTTTGAACGACCTTATCAACTGCTTCATAAAGGTAGAGTTGCGTCATAGCGATCTGGGCCTCTTGCTGCTGTTCCCCCAACCGGTTAACGTTCTTTTCGGTTCGCAGCAGGGTGGACTCGGCCATATAGATCTCTATGAGGATATCGGCTGCGGCCATCAATACCTGCTGTTGTTCTTCCAGGGCCGTCCCGAATTTTTTGACGGCACTTCCGGCCACCATCAGGAACGCCTTTTTGAGGCGGGCGATCAAATCTTTTTCCTGGGCGAAGAGGGTCGTAAAATCAGGCGCATCAAAGGAAGGGATGCCCATCAGTTCTTCCCCTACCGCCGTTGCGGGTCCCAACAGGTCCAATTGTCCCTTCAGGGCTTTTTTAACGAGCATCCCAACGGCCAGCATGCGGTTAATTTCATTGGTTCCCTCATAGATCCGGGCAATACGGGCATCGCGCCAGGCAGATTCCATGGGGGTGTCGGCACTGAAGCCCATGCCGCCGAAAATCTGTATCCCCTCATCTGTGGTGTCCTGCAGATCTTCCGAAACGGCCACTTTCAATAGCGAACATTCTATGGCATATTCCTCCACACCCTTCAGCTCGGCTTCAGGACGGGGGTTGCCATCTTTTTCACGGATGGCTATGCGGGCCTCGATATTTTGGGCTGCCCGGTAACAAGCCGATTCCCCTGCGTAGGCATTGGTAGCCATCCGCGCCAGTTTGGCTTTAATGGCCCCGAAAGTAAAGATGGGCGTTTTAAACTGCACCCGTTCCAGGGCGTATTTAACTCCTTCGGTGGTAACCCGGCGCTGGGCTTCCAGGCAGGCTGCAGCCAACTTAATACGGCCAATGTTCAGTGCGTTCATCGCAATCTTGAACCCATTTCCGCGTTCGGAAAGCATATTTTCTACGGGGACTTTGGTTTCATTGAAAAAAACCTGCCGGGTGGAGGAGGAGTGGATACCGAGTTTCTTCTCTTCCTCCCCCAGGGTAATTCCGTTTTTGGGGTCGTTCTCAACAATAAAACCGGTAATGTTCTTATCGTCTTCAATTCGGGCAAATACAATGAACAGTTTGCAGAATCCGGCATTGGAAATCCACATTTTCTGCCCGCTAATGCTGTAGTATTTCCCGTCTTTGGAGAGAACGGCCTTCGTCTTCCCCGAATTGGCATCCGAACCGGCGCCCGGTTCTGTGAGGCAGTATGCCCCAAACCATTCCCCTGTGGCCAGTTTAGGCACATATTTTTGTTTTTGTGCTTCGGTACCGTACAGGGTTATGGGCATGGTGCCGATCCCGGTATGGGCCCCGAAGGCCGTACTGAACGACCCGGTGGCGCCGGAAATATAATCGCAAACGAGCATGGTAGACACAAAGCCCATCCCCATCCCGCCATAGGCCTCGGGCACGGCGATGCTTAAAAAGCCCATTTCTCCGGCTTTCTTCATGCATTCCTGCGTATAGGCGTAATCCTTTTTTTCAAATCGCTCCCAATGCGCCCATAATTCCCTGTCGACAAATTCGATGGTACTTTCGCGCATCATGCGTTGTTCCTCATTCAGGTCTTCGGGGGTGAATACTGTGTCTGAAGGGGTCTCTTTCACTATAAATTGTCCGCCCCTCAAAAGTTCCTTGTTTATGGTTTCCGAACTCATCTTCTTATCAATTTAAAAATTCATAAATGCCTGCGGCACCCTGGCCGGTCCCCACACACATGGTGACCATGCCGTACCTGCCTTTCATTTTTCTTTTGCGCATCTCATCGAATAACTGCACGGATAACTTGGACCCTGTGCATCCAAGCGGGTGCCCCAGCGCAATGGCGCCCCCGTTGACGTTCACAATTTCCGGATCGAGTTGCAGCTCCCTGATCACAGCCAGGGATTGGGATGCAAATGCCTCGTTCAGCTCGATCAGGCCTATATCTTCCTGCTTTAAACCGGCCAACCCGAGGGCTTTGGGGATGGCCTTCACAGGCCCTATGCCCATTATCCTGGGTGGCACGCCCACGGCGGCATAATTTACCAGGCGGGCAATAGGTTCTAGTTTTAATTCCTTCACCAACTCCTCGCTCATAACCATCACGAAAGCGGCGCCATCGCTCATTTGAGAGGAGTTCCCGGCCGTTACGCTCCCTCCGGCCGCGAAAACAGGTTTCAATTTTGCCAGTGCTTCCATCGAGGTGTCGGCCCTGGGGCCTTCATCTGTCTGGACCGTATATTTTTTGGTTTCTTTTTTTCCGGAAGCATTGACGAAGACCTGTTCAACCTCTATCGGTACAATCTGCTCCCTGAACCGATCTTCTTGCTGGGCTTTCAGGGCTTTTTTATGAGAGTTGTATGCAAATTCATCCTGGTCTTCCCGCGATACCTTAAACTCCGTAGCCACCGCTTCCGCGGTAAGCCCCATTCCCCAGTAATAATCTTCGTGCCCGGCTTTGGCAAGGCGGTAATCCGGGGTCGGCTTGTAGCCACCCATGGGGATATAGCTCATGCTTTCGGCCCCGCCCGCCAGGATGCAGTCGGCCATGCCAGACTGTATCTTCGCCGTGGCAATGGCAATCGTCTCGAGTCCCGAAGCGCAGTAACGGTTAACGGTAACCCCCGGGATATCCTCTATTTTAAGGCCCATCAGGGAGATCAGCCTGGCCATATTCAGGCCCTGTTCTGCCTCGGGCATGGCATTGCCCACAATGACGTCGTCAATGCGTTTCTTTTCCAGCTGGGGCAGCTGTTCCATCAGATAGCCGATAGTTTCCGCGGCCAGTTCGTCCGGCCTTTTAAAACGGAACAACCCCCTCGGGGCTTTGCCCACGGCGGTTCGGTATGCTTTTACGATATATGCGGTCTTCATGGTTACAAATGTCAGTTGCAGCCCTCGGTATTCCGATGGCCTTATTGATTCAAAGGCTAATTGCGCAATGGTTTGCCTGTTTTCAGCATATGCTGTATACGTTCCAGGGTCTTTCGCTCGGTACAGAGCGAGAGGAACGCTTCTCGCTCCAGTTCCAGCAGGTAATCCTCACTCACCAGGCTCGGCTCTGAAAGATCGCCCCCCGCCATCACGTAGGCCAGTTTGTTCGCGATCTTCTTGTCGTGCTCTGAAATATAATGGCCGGCCTTCATGGAATCAGTTCCCACCAGGAACATGCCCAGGGCCTGTTTCCCCAGTACTTTTATGTCGTTTCGGCGAATGGGTTGCGTATAGCCCCGTTCTGCCATTAATTTGGCGTATGCTTTGGCTGTTGCAATTTGCCGGTCCCTGTTCACCACCACGATGTCTTTACCTTTTTGCAGAAGCCCCAGGTCATAGGCTTCATAGGCTGAAGTAGATACCTTGGCCATTCCGATGGTCAGGAAATATTCCTGCAGCACATTGAGCTCCACGTCATTTTTATGATAGGTGTCCGATGCGCGGAGTGCCATTTCCTTTGAACCTCCCCCACCGGGGATTACACCTACCCCGAATTCGACCAGTCCGATATAGGTTTCGGCCGCAGCCACCACCATATCGGCGTGCATACTCAGTTCGCAGGCGCCGCCCAGGCTCATCCCGTGGGGCGCTGCCACCGTGGGAATTGCCGAATAGCGCATGCGCATCATAGTCTCCTGGAACATGCGGATAGAATATTGCAGCTCGTCGTACTCCTGTTCCACGGCCAGCATGAAGATCATTCCTATATTCGCACCAACCGAGAAATTGGCTCCCTGGTTGCCTACCACCAGCCCCTGGAAATCCTTTTCGGCTATCTCTATCCCCTTGTTCAGACCCAGCAGCACATCGCTCCCGATTGTATTCATCTTCGACTGGAATTCCACGTTGAGGATACCGTCTCCCAGATCTTCGACCACGACGTCGGGATTCCTGTATACTTCCCGTGTTTCCCTGATGTTGTCGAGGATAATGAAAGCATCCTGTCCGGGTACCTTCATCATGTTGCCGGATGGCAGGTCATAATAATAGGAAATGCCATCCTTGACCTCATAAAATGCGCTATGGCCCCTGGCTTGCATTTCCTGTACCCATGCAGCTGCTGATAACCCTTCGCCGGCGATGAGTTCCAGGCCTTTTTCCAGCCCGATGGCATCCCATATCTGGAAGGGCCCGTGTTCCCATCCAAAACCGGCTTTCATGGCATCGTCGATTTTATAGAGGTCATCGCTGATCTCGGGGATCCTTTGCGAAACATAGGCAAAGAGCGCCCCGAAGCTTTTTCGGTAGAATTCACCGGCTTTGTCCTCACCCTCAATCAGCACAGGAAACCGGTCTATGACCCTGTCTATACCCTTGGTGGATTCGAGTGTCCCGAATTTGGCCTTTTGCCCCTTCCGGTATTCCATCTTGTTGAGGTCCAGGGTAAGGATTTCACTCGAGCCGTCGTCCTGCTTTACTTTTTTATAGAAACCCTGCCCGGTTTTGCTGCCGAGCCAATTGTTTTGCATCATGGTTTCTATAAAATCGGGGAGGCGGAACAGCTCGTGTCTTTCATCGTCAGGACAGTTCTCATACAGCCCATTGGCTACATGTACCAGGGTATCTAACCCCACGACGTCTACTGTTCGGAAAGTTGCCGATTTGGGGCGGCCAATCACCGGCCCGGTCAGTTTGTCCACTTCTTCCACGGTGAGATCCAGGTCTTTTACCATATGGAAGAGGCTTTGTATACTGAAGATCCCTACCCGGTTTCCAATAAATGCCGGGGTGTCTTTTGCGATTACCGGCGTTTTCCCCAGAAAGCGCTCCGCGTATCCATTCAGGAATTCCAACACTTCGGGATTGGTTTTCGGTCCCGGGATGATTTCAAATAATTTCAGGTAGCGGGCCGGGTTGAAAAAGTGGGTACCGCAAAAATGCGCCTGAAAATCTTCTGAGCGCCCTTCGCTCATGAACCGGATGGGAATTCCTGATGTGTTTGTACTGATGAGGGTCCCCGGGGTCCTGTATTTGTCCAGTTTTTCGAAGACCTGCTTCTTGATGTCCAGGCGTTCAACCACCACCTCGATAATCCAGTCGGCACCCGATACTTTTTCCAGGTCATCTTCAAGATTCCCCGTATGGATCCGGTCCGCGAATTTTTTGTGATAGATGGGGGACGGATTGGATTTCAGGGCGGAGGCCAGGGAGTCGTTTACCAGGCGGTTGCGAACTCCGGCATCTTCAAGGCTCAGCCCCCTGGCCTTTTCGGCCCCGGTAAGTTCCCGGGGAACAATATCCAAAAGGATTACCTCTACGCCTATATTCGCAAAATGGCAGGCAATACCGCTTCCCATGATCCCGGAACCGATAACCGCCACTTTTTTGATATGCTTGTTCATGAATGAATGTCGCGTTAGTTACTATTTTTTTCGTAGATCTTTTTTTCAGCAACGAGGTAGTTGATCGTTTCCATCACCTCGAAGAAACAGTCCAGTTTTTCTGGTGTAAGCTGGGATTTGACCACTTCGTTGAACCGCAGGACCACATTTTTGGAATCCGTTCTTTTCTCCAGCCCGAAGGGCGTCAGGTAGATCAATACCCCCCGCCCGTCCTCCGGGTTCGGCCTGCGCTCTATGAGGCCTTTTTCCTCCATGCTTTTCAGGATACGGGATAAACTCGTGGCTTCCATCCCCATTTTGGGTCCCAGGGCCGTGGAAGGTGTCCCGGCTTTGGGATCAATGCTCAGTAGGGTGAATCCCACAGCCATAGTCGACCCGAATTGCTTCGCCTCCTCGTTATACATTCGGGCAACGGCCTGCCAGGTGGCGCGGAGCATATAGTCAATGGTACTGTCCTTCATAGGATTCGCCTAATGTATCAAAGATAAAAAAATTTATTATGCATGCATAATAAATAAAGGTTAATTTGTTGTTAGCCCGGACCGGGGTTCGGATCCGTTGTGGGAAAGCAAAGGGTAAGTGATCCGGTATCCCTAGGAATGTTTATAAATATCGTTGTACAGGGCGATATATTTTTCCTTGATTTGCTTGCGCTTCAGTTTCATGGTAGGGGTCAGGTGGCCTTCCTCCACGGACCAGGCGTCCGGGGTGAGGCGGAATTGTTTCACCTTTTCCCATTTCGCGAAGTGTTCATTGGCCAGGTCTACTTCCCGTTGCATCCTCTGAATGACTTTATCATTTTTGATCAGGGCCGCGTTGTCTTCCGCCTGGATCTTGTGTTTGCCGGCCCAGGCCCGCAGAAAATCGAAATTAGGCTGAATGAGGGCTGCCGGCATTTTTTCCCCTTCCCCGATCACCATGATCTGCTCAATAAAGCGAGACTGCTTAAAGCGGTTTTCCATTAGCTGGGGGGCAATATACTTGCCTCCGGAAGTTTTGAACATTTCTTTTTTACGGTCTGTGATCTTTAAAAATCCGTCCGCGTCTATTTCCCCGATGTCGCCCGTATGGAAATATCCCTCCGTCATGACTTCCGCGGTCTTTTCGGGATCCTTGTAATAGCCCAGCATCACATTCGGGCCTTTGCACAGGATTTCCCCGTCTGCCGCAATTTCTACCTCCACCCCTTCGATAACCCGTCCGACGGTCCCGATTTTCCAACCCCGGTTGCGTTGGTCGTTTACCGAGATGACCGGGGAGGTTTCCGTAAGCCCGTAGCCTTCCATCACCGGGATTCCGGCCGCCCCGAACACCCGTCCCAGCCTTGGTTGCAGGGCCGCAGAACCCGAAACCATGAGCTGCAGCCTCCCGCCCAGGCCCTCCCGCCATTTGCGGAACACCAGCATTCTGGCCAGTTTTAATTTTTGTTGGTACCACCAGCCGTTTGCCCGGTAAGGGCTGAAACGCAGCCCTACCTCAACAGACCAGTAGAATAGCCCCCTCTTGAACCCGTTAAGGGACGACCCCCGGGCCATGATCTTTTCATATACTTTTTCCAGAAGCCGGGGCACGACCGTCATGACCGTGGGCCTGACCTCCTTCATATTGTCTCCCATTTTGTCTATGCTTTCGGCAAAATGGATTTCCACCCCGCAGTACTGGTACAGGTAGAGGATCATGCGTTCGAAAATATGGCATACGGGAAGGAAACTCAGGGCTACGGAACCTTCCCCAAAAGGTACCCGTTCCTGGCTGGCGAGGACGTTGGAAACGATATTTTTGTGGGAGAGCATAACCCCTTTGGGCTTCCCGGTTGTACCCGAAGTGTAGATGAGGGTGGCCAGGTCGTCTGGCCTGACCCCTGCTTTCCTTTTTTCCACCTCCTCCTGGTTGGATTCGTCCTTCCCTAATTCAAGAAGTTCTTCCCAATGTTTGCAGGTATTTAACTTATCGAAAGAATATATGGCTTTCAGCAAGGGGACCTCTTTCTGGATCGTCAGCACCTTTTCCAGGATTTCCTGTCCGGAAACCAGGCACATGCTTGCGCCGGAATGGTTGAGCACATAGGCGTAATCCTCTTCGGAAATGGTCGGATAAATAGGGACGCTTTGTGCCCCTACCTGTAAAATCCCGATATCCATGATATTCCATTCTGTCCGGTTGGAATGGGAGATCAGGGCAATCTTGTCGCCCGCGGCCACCCCAAGCCGCAACAGGGCCCGGCTGATCGCATTGGCCTTGTCAACGTATTCCCGGGTAGAGGTAGCCACCCATTCCCGGCCGTATTTCGTGACCAGGGACCTCTGCAGATCGTACTTTTCCAATTGGTGATAGGGAAATTCAAAGAGGCGGGTGACCGTTTGCATACCTGGTTTCAGTAAAGTACCCACAAAATAGGAAAAGCAGTCGGGATAATAAAATTGGAACGTCTCAAGTGGCAACTTTTACGAGAGCCGGAATTTTTTGCCTGTGGGCGGGCTATGCTGCAGGACTTTTTAATGATTCATGGCCTGTGGGCCTCAATCCAAACCCTTGCGTTGATAAACGCCTGCAGCCAGGGGGATACCTGATCCTTCCTGCCCCCCGGGTAGTATGCCCAGTTCCAGGGAAAAATGGATCGTTCCAAATGCGGCATGGTCACCAGATGCCTCCCGGTGGCATCACTCAGCATGGCCGTATTGTAGTCGCTCCCGTTCGGGTTCGCCGGGTATTCGTTATACCCGTACTGTGCAACGATGTCATATTGGTTACGTGCCAGGGGAAGCCGGAACTTCCCTTCGCCGTGGGAGACCCAAATGCCAAGTACGGCTCCTTCGAGGGAGGAGAGCATGACGGAATTGTTTTTCAGGATACGAACCGAGGTGAAGTTGCTTTCATGCTTTCCCGAATCGTTATAGGTTAGTTTCCCGTGGGTTTTGAGTTCCGGATGGATCAGTTCCAGTTCCATGAACAGCTGACAGCCGTTACATATCCCAATAGAAAGGGTATCGGGCCGGTTAAAGAAGTTCCGAATAGCCATATTGGCCTTTTCGTTGTATTTGATTGCACCGGCCCAGCCTTTGGCGCTTCCCAGGACGTCGGAATTTGAGAAACCACCCACAGCCCCTATGAACTGGATATCTTCCAGGTCTTCCCGACCACTGATAAGGTCGGTCATATGTACATCTTTCACCTCGAAGCCGGCCAGGTACATGGCGTTGGCCATTTCCCGTTCAGAATTGCTGCCTTTTTCCCTGAGGATGGCGGCCTTTGGTTTGCCGGCTTTTTTTATTGGGGCCCGGTCGAGCACCCCGTCGAAATGCCCTGGGAACGTATAGGCCAGGCTTTGCTTCTTGTAGTTTTTATACCGGGTTTTAGCCAGGTTTCCGGCTGTTTGCCGACTGTCCAGCAAATAGGAGGTATAGAACCAGGAATCGCGCATCGCTGCCACGGAGAATTCAAAGGTGTCTCCCAGGTTTTGTACGCTCAGAACGCCGCTGGTATTCACCTTCCCGATTTTTACGGCCGGGATGCCTGCCTTTTTCAAATCCGTGTCCAGGCCCGGGCCCCGTGATTGGAAAACCACTGCGGTGTTTTCCGAAAAAAGCAGTTTTACCGGGTCTTCTTCTCCCAGGGCGCTGAGATCGAGGGTAGCGCCCAGGCCGATGTCTGCAAAACAAAGTTCGAGCAGGGTGGTGATCAGGCCCCCTGAAGCCACGTCGTGCCCGGCTGCCAGTTTCCCTGTTTTGATAAGGGCTTGCAACCCGTTGAAGGATTGCGCCAGAACGAAGGGTCCTGAACGGTTGGTGTTTGTTCCCCAACGGCATTCAGGATTTGGGCAAAGGAGGATCCGCCCAGTTTAAAATCATCCCCTGAGAGGTTCAGGTAATAGATATCGCCCCCGTCTCTCTGCAATACTGGTTCCACAACGGAGGTAATATCCGTGCAATGGGCCGCCGCGGAAATGATTACCGTTCCGGGAGAAAGGACCTCCCCGTCCTTATATTGCTGTTTCATCGAAAGGGAATCTTTCCCGGTCGGGACATTGATCCCCAGGGCGATGGCAAAATCTGAAACGGCCTGAACGGCGGAATACAGGCGGGCGTCCTCCCCCTCATTGTTGCAGGGCCACATCCAGTTTGCGGAGAGGGAGACGGATTGAAGTCCGTCCTTTAATGGAGCCCAAAGGATGTTGGTCAGGGCTTCGGCTATACTGTTCCGGCTTCCTGCGACCGGATCGATCAGGGCAGAAACAGGGGAGTGGCCCACGGAAGTGGCGATTCCTTCCCGGCCCTTATAGTCTAGCGCCATAACGCCGCAATTGTTCAGGGGTAGTTGCAGGGGGCCGGCACATTGTTGTTTGGCCACTCTTCCGCCCACGCATCGGTCCACTTTATTGGTCAGCCAGTCTTTGCATGCCACTGCCTCCAGCTGCAGAAGCTGTTTCAGGTAGGCCGGGATGTTTTCCCTGGAATAGGAAGGTTGAGAAAAGGTACGTTTTACGGTATGGTCTGTCATCACGGTTTTCGGCGAACTGCCAAACATCTGGGAAAGTTCCAGGTCTATTGGGCGTTCGTTCCTTTTCCCGGAGACAAAGCTGAAATGATGATCGCCGGTAACCTGCCCCACCGTATACATGGGCGACCGTTCCCTGGCCGCGATGCGCTCCAGTAACCCCAAATCCTTCGGATCCAGGATGAGCCCCATGCGTTCCTGGGACTCGTTTCCGATGATTTCCTTGGCGGAAAGCGTAGGGTCGCCAATTGGCAGCCGGTCCATGTCGATCTTGCCCCCCGTGCTTTCTACCAGTTCGGACAGGCAGTTCAAATGGCCGCCTGCCCCGTGGTCGTGAATGGAAACAATAGGGTTTTCTTCCCCTTCCACCAGGCCCCTTACGGCGTTGGCCGCCCGTTTTTGCATTTCGGGGTTGGAGCGTTGCACGGCATTGAGTTCGATAGCCGTGCTGAAAGCGCCTGTATCCGAACTGGATACGGCGGCTCCCCCCATACCAATCCGGTAGTTGTCCCCGCCCAGGATCACGATCCGGTCGTCCTTTTTGGGTTTTTTCTTCATGGCCTGCGCAGCCTTTCCGTAGCCGATGCCGCCTGCCAGCATGATAACCTTGTCAAAGCCCAGTTTCCGGCCGTGTTCTTGATGTTCGAATGTAAATACGGAACCACAGATCAGTGGCTGGCCGAATTTATTCCCAAAATCGGATGCCCCGTTGGAGGCTTTTATCAGGATGTCCACCGGGGTTTGATAGAGCCATTGGCGTTCCTTCATTGCCTTTTCCCAGGGACGGGTATCCTCCAGGCGTGAATAGGCGGTCATATAAACGGCCGTCCCGGCAAGTGGCAGGGAACCCTGCCCCCCGGCCAGCCGGTCGCGGATCTCCCCGCCCGAACCCGTTGCCGCGCCGTTAAAGGGCTCCACAGTGGTGGGAAAATTATGCGTTTCGGCTTTCAGGGAAATCACCGACTCGAAATCCAGTTCCCGGTAGAAGTCGGGCCGGTCAGATACCAAGGGGGCAAATTGGGTGACCACCGGGCCTTTGATAAAGGCCACGTTGTCTTTGTAAGCCGAGACAATATCGTTAGGGTGGGTCTCCGAGGTTTTCCGGATCAATTGGAAGAGGGAGGCTGGCATGGCCTCGCCGTCGATTACAAAGGTACCGTTGAAAATTTTATGCCGGCAATGCTCGGAATTCACCTGGCTGAACCCAAAGACTTCTGAATCCGTCAATTTCCTGCCCAACTCCCGGGAAAGGGATTCCAGGTAGGATACTTCTTCCGCGCTCAGGGCCAGGCCTTCCTGCAGGTTGTAGGCCCCGATGTCTTCAATCTCCCGTACTGGCTCCGGGCTGTGGTTGATGGTGAACAGATCCTGCCCCAGGTGATCATATTTCTGGGAGAGCATGGGGTCATAATCGGAAAAATCCGAGGGAATGGCCTGGAACTCCTCTATTCTTATGATATTGCCGATCCCCATATTTTGGGTGATCTCCGTGGCATTGGTGCTCCAGGGGGTGATCATGGCGGCACGGGGGCCAACAAAAAAGGCGTCCAATGACGCCCCGGCAAGTGGTTGCTGCCCCCCAAACAGCCATATAAGTTTTTCCGTGTCTTGCTTCGAAAGGTTACCCGTGCATTGCACGGCAAATACCTTGGTGGCTGGGTCCCCGAAAAAATGGATCATCGGACTGGGTTTGCTCTATGTTAGAAAGCCCAAAGGTACGAGATAATCCGCATATGGCAATCGGCAAAAAATTAACAGGGTACCCGCGTTATTGTTAATTACTTTTTTCCATCCGGGCCATATAGAAGCCGTCGTGGCCAGTGACGGAACAATATTGGGTTTGCTCCTGTATCAGCCGGAAATCATCACCGGCATCTGGATTCCAGGAAAGCCTGTACCTGCTGCCCATTTTCCTGGGGTAGGATGGAGCAGGTGGCATACACCAGTGCACCTCCGGGTTTCACCATGGTGGAATAGTCCCTCAGCAATTCTTGCTGGGTTTTTGTGATGGTTCCCAAAAATTCCGGTTTTAGTTTCCACTTGGCATCCGGATTTCGCCTCAGCACGCCCAGCCCGGTGCAGGGGGCATCTATAAGTACCCCGTCTGCGGAGGCCCGGAGTTTTTTGATCACCTTGCCGGAGGTCACGGTCCTGGTTTCGATATTATGGGCACCATTCCTCCTGGCGCGCCTTTTAAGTTCCTTTAATTTGGCAGGATAGATATCCAGGGCGATTAGCTGTCCTTTATTCTGCATCAGCGCCGCTAAATGAAGGGTTTTCCCACCGGCCCCAGCGCAGGCGTCTACCAGGCGTTGCCCGGGTGTGGGTCGCAGCAGGGGCGCTACCAGCTGGGAAGAGGCGTCCTGTATTTCGAAAAACCCTTGTTTAAAAGGCCCGCTCAAAAAGACGTTGGCGCGTTCGTTCAATACCAGGGCATTGGGGTAATCCCGAAGTGTGTGGTTCCCAAACCCCTCATCCGCCAGCATTTTTCCGAGGGCAGTCCGGGAAGTTTTAAGGGTATTCACGCGCAGAACCACTTCGGCCTGCTGGTTCAATGCGGCAATTTCCCTGGTCCAAAGTGTTTCCCCAAGCGATGAGGCGCCCAGTTCGTCGAGCCAGTCGGGGATCGACTCCCGGAACTTACGGATCCGGGACAATTCATCAAACCTTCCTTTGATCCGCCTGGAAGGGGTCGGTTCAAATTGATTCCAATCCGGGAGTGAAATCCCCCTGAGAACGGCCCAAACGGCAAATAATCTAAACAGGTTCCCCCGGCTGTAGGGTTCCTTCACCTCGGCTATCGCTTCGTAAAGCCTTTTCCAGCGCACCAGGTCGTAGGTGGTCTCGGCAATAAAGCCGCGATCCCTGGAGCCCCATCGTTTGTCGCGTTTCAGGATACCCTCCACCACTTTATCGGCATACCCTCCCTGGTTAAAAATCTGGTCTGCTGCGTCGATCACGGCAAATACTAGGTTCCTGTGTAACCGCATGGGTATAATTTGAGGCGCAAAGGTATTGTAAAGAGTCGGAAATCGAACATATAGCCAGCAGAACGAGCCCGAAAATCCACAAAATAAGGGAAGCGGGCAGGCTTCCGATACGGAGGAAGCGGGAGGTACTATACCTCCACGACAATGAATCCGTGTCTGTGGCGCTGATAATATACGCCCCTGTAGCGGTAATATTTTTTCCCGTTGATTCGGACCACGGCCCGCCCCCTGGGCAAGTGCCTGATGACCACACCCCTGGGAGGCGGGCATACGACATAACTGCCATGGGCGGAAGTGTACCAAACCCCATCTGAAAAATGGAAGGTGGTACTCCCATGACTGATGACAACAGGTTTATAAACCGTCCGTACAACGGTTCCGTGCCTGGGGTATACCCGGAGTACCTTTTGCGCATTTGCCAGCTGCAGGGATCCTAAGAATACCATTGCGATAATGGCGAGCTGAATCTTTTTCATAGCAGAATTTCTTATGGTTATACCTTTTAGATGGTATTGACAGCCCCTGGTTTAATTAAAAAAGGGAGTCTTTCAGCCCCCTGTAGTTCTTTTTGTGGAAAATACGGGTCAATTGCCCCTGGAACCCTTGTGTTGCTGCATTTGACGGATCAGCTGCCTGCGGAAATCGTGTTCTGCACGGAACAGGAGCAATGTTTTTTTGGCAGAGATGGCATCGGCTACCTGCTTGTAGAAATTGCTGTCCAGGGCTTCTTCTTCCGTTTCGATGGCCAGGTATTTTTTCAATAGTTCCCTGCGATTCGACTTCGGACATACTGCCCACCGAACTGATCTTGTCAAATACCTCCCTGTGTTGCCTGTCTCGCAGCTCATCCCGCTTCATCTCATACGTATTGTAAAGGGGCCAGAACATCTCTGCTTCCGATGCACTCAGGTCAAGCCGCTCTGTAATGAACGCGATTTTCAGCGATTTGATCTTGTTTTTATCCGGGGAATCCTGTGCGGATAACGACAGGGCTGCGGTCAGGAAAAGCGCAATGAACCAAAATTTGCAATGCCTAGTCATTAGTATCTAAATTTAATTCGTCATTCTCATCCATGGAATTGTCAAGATATTCCATGATATTTTCATCATTCAACCCATTGGAAAGCATATCGTTCATTTCCAGCTCATCTATTGGGAGTAATTGTGCAATCTCATCATCGGTCAGCTCCAGCTCACCTTCATCCATATAGGCAACAATATCAGTTCCCTGCAAATCTTCGAATCCCGTTTGCATTCCACCTTTCTCGGGCAGCAGGAATACCAGCACGGCCACGGCCGCAACGGTGGCAGCCACCAGGAGGTATTTGGTGTAGTTCAGGGATACTACCCCGGTATCCGAAGGTGCCAGACGTTCCCTGAGACGGTCGTTGAACGTTTCAAAATACCCTGTGGGTAGTGCAAACCCATCATCATCCGGAAGATGAGCCTCTTTATCACGGAGGCTTTCGGACAATTTCTCATTGAAGCTCTCAAAGTAGCCTTCAGGAAGGGTAAATCCACTATGTTTTTGCTTCTTCATCATTGTGCACCTTTGATTATCATATCGTTAAAAGGTTTAATCCTCTTTCAGGAAGCTTTCTATTTTTTTTACGGCCAGGTGGTATGATGCTTTCAACGCCCCGACGGAAGTATCCAGGATACCGGACATCTCCTCGTATTTCAGGCCGTCAAAATACTTCATATTAAACACCAGTTTCTGCTTCTCCGGAAGCCGCGCCAGGGCCTGCTGCAGGCGGAGCTGGATCTCGTCGCCATCAAAATAGACATCGGCCTTCAATTTATTGGCCAGTTGTTCCTGCATATCGGAAGCCGAAACACCCAATTTCCTGCTTTTGGCTTTAAGGAACTGCAGCGCTTCATTGGTGGCAATCCGGTACATCCAGGAGTACAATTTGCTCTCTCCCTTAAAGCTCTCAATGTTGCGGTACACCTTGATAAAGGTATTCTGCAACACATCATCAGTGTCGTCATGGTCCAGGACAATCCGCCTGATATGCCAATACAACCTTTGCTTGTAGGTATCTACGAGCAGTTCAAAGGCTTTGGCTTGCGTGGCCTCCTCTTTCAGCTCCTTTACTAAGGTCTCCTCGGCGATCAAAAGTTTGTAGCTTATACGGGTTTGATTGTGGCGGATGCAAAAAGTTTAATCCCGGGAAGATAGCCCCGGGGCCTCCGGGCTCAGGCTTTGAGTGATTGCATGGCCACCAGGTTGCAATATACGCCTTCCTTTTTCATGAGTTCGGAATGCGTCCCGATTTCCACGATTTCCCCTTCCTGCAGCACCACGATGGTATGGGCATTCTGTATGGTAGAAAGGCGGTGGGCAATGACGATGGAGGTGCGGTTCACCATCATTTTCTCCAAAGCATCCTGGACCAGGCGTTCGCTTTCGGTGTCCAATGCGGAGGTTGCCTCGTCCAGGATCATTATGGGAGGGTTTTTCAAAACGGCCCGGGCGATTGACAACCGCTGCTTTTGCCCGCCGCTCAACTTGTTGCCACTGTCGCCAATATTGGTGTCGTACCCCTTGGGGAGCGCCATTATGAATTCGTGGGCGTTGGCTACCTTGGCCGCGGAAACGATCTCTTCTTCCGTGGCGCCTTCTTTCCCCAGCCCGATGTTGTTGCCTACCGAATCATTGAAGAGGATAGAATCCTGGGTAACCAGTCCCATGAGGTTCCGGAGCGACTGCAGGTTCATATCGCGTATATCGGTGTCGTCGATCCGAATAGCGCCGGAGCTGACGTCATAAAAGCGCGTGAGCAGGTTGGCAATGGTGCTTTTACCGCTTCCCGACTGCCCAACCAGGGCGACCATTTCGCCCCTGGGGATCTCCAGGCTAAAATCTTTCAGCACGTACTGGCTTTCATATTTGAAGCTGACCTTTTCCAGGAAGATGCCCGATTTTAATGTGTCGATCCGTACAGACCCGGCTTTCTGGGTGATGGGATTCTCGGTCTCCAGGATTTCGAGGACCCGCTCGGCTGCCGCATTCCCTTTTTTTACACCATAAGATGCTTTGCTGATAGCCTTTGCAGGGGTAAGGATATTATAGGCCAGCCCCATATAGGCGATGAAACTTGAAGCATCCAGGGTTTGATCCACCAAAACCATCCGGCCGCCAAACCACAGGAGGACACCGATGACCAGGATGCCCAGGAATTCGCCGGCGGGCCCTGCCAGATTCTGCCGGTTAAGTATTTTGTTGGAAATCCGGAAAAAACGGGAAGTCGAGGCCTTAAAAGTGGTTGCGAACCGGTTTTCTGCATTAAAGGCCTTGATCACCCGGAGCCCGCCCAAGGTTTCTTCCACGATAGACAGGAAGTGACCCTGTTCCCGCTGGGCCTGGTCCGATCGCCTTTTCAGTGATTTCCCGATCGCGGAGATGATCATTCCGGCAACCGGAATGAATATAAACACAAAGAGGGTTAGTTTCAAGCTGATAAAGAACATCACCGCGATCGTAAAGAGTATGGTGAGTGGTTCCCGTACAATCAGCTCGAGGATGGAGAGAAACGAATACTGTATTTCGAGTACGTCTGAGGTGATCCGTGCGATCACGTCGCCTTTCCTTTTTTCCGAATAAAATGCCAGGGGCAGGGCTACGATTTTCCGGTACATGGCATTGCGGATGTCTTTCAGCACCCCGTTTCTCAAAAAGGTGATGAAATACATGGCCAGGTAGTTGAAAAAATTCTTCAGGAGGAAAAGCACCAATACCAGGCCGATCACAAACACCAACGCCTGCATTTCGTTATTTCCGGAATAGGAGGTTACCTGGTAGCTCACATAGGCCTGCAGGTAGTTTTTAATTTCGCCCAGGCCCTGGTATACAGGGGGGTCATATACTTTTTTCGCCTTGTCGAAGAGCACGTCCAGCATAGGGATCAGGGCGGCAAAAGACAGGGCGCTGAACAGGGCGTACAGGATATTGAAAAAAATATTCAGGAATCCGTACCGCTTGTAAGGCACTGCGAAGCGAAAGATCTTTCTGAAATATTTCATTCCTCCAATTTCAGTTCCGCGATAATCCGATCCAGTTTTTCCTCCAGTGCTTCCTCTGTTTTTTGGAATGCGTCGGCACTCAGGAGGGGGGCGTGGATGCTGAAATAGAACTTGATTTTCGGTTCCGTCCCGCTGGGGTCTCGCAGCCATGCGCGTACCGTCTTTGGCTTTAAAGATCAGCACATCCGACTTCGGCAGGTCCAGGTCCTGGGATTGCCCGGATATCGGATCGGTGGCCCTGGATGAAAGGTAGTCTTCTATCCGTACCACCGGTGACCCGTCGATGGTGGTTGGGGGGTTTTCCCTGAAATCCACCATCATCTGCCTGATTTCCTCTGCGCCATTCATCCCTTTCTTGGTAAAGGATATAAGGCGTTCCTTGTAAAAGCCGTAGATGCAATAACAATCGATAAGCTGGCGGTAAACCGAGCTTCCGCCAGCCTTGGCGGCAGCTCCCAGTTCGCAGGCCAGCAGGGTAGAGGTTACTGCATCCTTGTCGCGCACGAAATCACCCACCATAAAGCCATAACTTTCTTCCCCTCCGCCGATAAATTTCTCATCGGGGAAATCTTCAATCATCTTGGCGATCCATTTAAAACCGGTAAGCGATAATTTGCAGTCTACCCGGTAGGCCTTTGCCAGGGCTTCCATCATGGGCGTGGAAACGATGGTGGAGGCTATGAATTCATTCCCTTCGAATCCCGATTTCCGCTTCTGTTCCAGCAGGTATCGGGTCATCAGGATCATGGTCTGGTTGCCATTGAGCAATGCCATTTTCCCCGCATCGTTGCGGACGGCGACCCCGAGGCGGTCACTGTCCGGATCGGTTCCAATCACCATATCAGCGCCAATCTCCTCCGCTTTCTTCAGGGCCATGGACAGGGCTTCCGGCTCTTCGGGATTGGGAGAATCCACTGTGGGAAAGTCCCCGTCTGGCCTGGCTTGCTCCTCTATGATATGCACATTTTTAAATCCCGAACGTTTCAGCACTTCCGGGATCACGGTAATGGAGGTTCCATGGAGGGATGTGAAAACGATTTTAAACTGGTCCTTTCCCGCGGCATTAAAATTCGCCTGGTTGACGGAGGCGGAAATAAAAGCCTCATCCACTTTTTCGCCTATCGGTTCAATCAGGTCTTCGTTTGCATCGAACCGGATGTCTTCATATTCCAGGCTGTTGATTTCGTCAATGATCTCCTTGTCCTGGGGCGGGACGATTTGCCCGCCGTCCGTCCAGTATACTTTATAGCCGTTGTATTCGGGTGGGTTATGCGAGGCAGTGAGCACAATCCCGGCATGGCAATTGAGGTGGCGGACGGAGAAGGAAAGTTCGGGGGTGGTCCGCATACCCGAGAATAAAAAGACCTTGATCCCGTTGGCCGAAAGCACTTCCGCCACGGTACGGGCGAGGGTATCGCTGTTGTGGCGGCAATCATAGGCGATCACAACCTGCTGGCGTACATTCGGGTAGATTTTTTTGAGGTAATTACTGAGCCCCTGGGTACTTTTCCCCAGGGTATATTTATTGATCCGGTTGGTGCCCACGCCCATGATCCCGCGCATGCCACCCGTCCCAAATTCGAGGTTTTTATAGAAGCGTTCCTTCAACTCTTCGGGGTCCTTCTCCATCAGCTGCCTGATCTCTTTTTTGACTTCCGGGTCGAAAAATTCGGTGAGCCATGACTTTGCGGTCTCCGTGATAGCGTCCATAGGGTATTCTTAAGCGATTCTTGACTTCAAAAGTACGTTAGAAATATTAAAAAAGGGATGCCGCTTCGGCGAACCTGTCTCCTTTGGCCTCGGGATTCAGATTGCCTCGGTGGTTTTCTCTCTTTCAGGCAGGTTGGCCGTTTGCCGGATGTTGTAGTGTACCCCGCTCTTACGTTCCCGTAGAATGATCTCACCCAGGAAACCGGCCAGGAAGAACTGGGTTCCGATTATCATGGCCGTGAGGGCCACGTAAAACTGGGGCCTCTCGGTAATCAGTCTGCCTGAGGTGTGAATAAAAAGTTTGTCGATTCCCAGATATATCGCAAAGCCGAGCCCGATGATGAACATCAATACGCCCAGAGCCCCGAACAGGTGCATGGGGCGCTTCCCGAACTTGGACACGAACCAGATGGTTATCAGGTCGAGAAAGCCGTTTATAAATCGTTCCATGCCAAATTTGGTTTTTCCATACTTGCGGGCCTGGTGCCGTACCACAACCTCCCCAATCCTGGTAAACCCGGCATTCTTCACCAGGACCGGGATATACCGGTGCATTTCTCCGGATACCTCGATGGTTTTCACAACCTCGCTCCTGAAGGCCTTTAATCCGCAATTGAAATCGTGCAGTTGCAGGCCGGAGGTGCGGCGGGCCGCCCAGTTAAATACCTTGGACGGGAGGTTTTTGCTGAAAATGGAATCGTAACGCTTCTTCTTCCAGCCCGAAACCAGATCGTAGGTTTCCTCCGTGACCAGGCGGAACATTTCCGGGATTTCCTCGGGATTGTCCTGCAGGTCGGCATCCATGGTTACCACGACCTCTCCGCGGGCCTGCTTGAAGCCGGCGTGTAAGGCCTGGGACTTTCCGAAATTCTTTAAAAACCGGATACCCCTGACCCGGGGATTAGCCGATGCCAGCCTCCGGACCACTTCCCAGGAACCGTCAGTGCTGCCATCGTCGATAAAAAGGATTTCGTAATCATACTGCTGCGCCTGCATTACGGAGACAATCCAGTCATGCAGTTCCTGCAGGGAATCTTCTTCGTTGAGCAGGGGGATAACGACGGAAAGGTTCATACTGTACCCGGGATTTCACTCCAAAAGTACAACATTCACCCTTAATAAGCCGGTTTCTGCTTTTTGAGGATCAGGCCGGATACAAGGCCGACTATAAGGCCGATAATAATATTTATGATAAGGATGAAGGGATACGACATCCAGAAATAATTGATGGTCCCGTCATAACGCTGCTTGATCTGCTCCGTGGACATCTGCCCGGCGGCTTCATCTGCGGCCTTCTGCATTTCGGCGATCTTGGTGGCAAATTCAGGATCCAGGACCTTTGCCAGGAAGATGGTATAGATCACGGAAATAATACCCGCTACCAGTGCGATCCCGGCTCCCAGCTTCAAGGCCTCTCCCAGGCTGAGGTATCCGCCATTGGCTTTCCGGTAGCTGTAGATACCCCAGAAAACGATGGCGATCATGATGACCACGCTGATGATCTGGGTGGTGGTATCTCGGGTAGTGTGTGCGTCCATACTATATAGCATGATTCCGAATGCTACCCCGATAAGCCCCAGGATTAGGCCGTAGTTCAGGGAATATTTCCCGGTTTTTGGTTGATTTTCTTCCATTTCAGTTGATTTTTGGTTGTTATTTAGGTTAGTATGAGATATTCGGAAATTTGTTACAGGAAAGATACAAATTTTCAGGATGTTTTTTTAGTATAAATAATTGTGCATTCCTGGAAAATACGTTAAATTTGCGGCCTGAATTTCCTAAGGAATAAGCATTTGTGAGATGAGAAAAGGCATACACCCCGAAAATTACAGGCTGGTAGCGTTCAAAGACATGTCCAATGACGACCTGTTTATTACCAAATCTACCGCCGAGACCAAGGAAACCGTTGAAGTAGACGGGGTAACCTATCCATTGGTAAAATTGGAGATCTCCCGGACCTCGCATCCCTACTATACCGGGAAATCCAAGCTGGTGGATACGGCCGGGCGGATTGACAAGTTTAAGAACAAATACAAAAAATTCAAGAAGGAAGAGGCTCCCGCGAAGGATAAGAATGTTGAAGAAGGGAAATAAGCCAATTCATTCTTACGAAATATAAAGTTACGCCTCCGGATTCGTTCGGGGGCGTTATTTTTTTAATTTTATCAAAAACCGGCCCATGAACTACATCCTCTTCGATGGCAATGCCCGCGAATCCTTGCTGCCGTTTCACCTTTACCAGACCGGTAGCCGATATTCGCATCGGCATCCTGACCATTCGGGAGAAATGGGAAAAATACCTGGGGACGAAAACTTCCTCCCTAACCCAACCCTATCTGCAGGGCAAATTCCCATTAGAGCCAGGCACTTCCAACACATTGATAAACGGTTCTGTCCTGCCGGCACCCGGCCTGGTTACCCGTATCCGCGACCTGAATCCCGGGGAAGCCCTGCTGCATGGAAACGAAGTCCTTGCCCTGGTTACCGGCACGGTGCCAGCCAGGGTCGATGCCGAACAATACCAAGCTGTGGCCTTTGAGGACGAAATCTTTCAGCTCAGGAACACCTGGGATATTTTCTCCCATAATGGACGGGCCCTGCAGGATGATTTTGAACTGCTCACCCATGGGGCGTACCAGCGCCCCCATTCCGCCATCCAACCAGTTGATAAGACCCGAAAATATCTTTCTGGAAAAGGGAGCCAAAGTGACCCACAGCATCCTGAATGCCACCGACGGACCCATCTATATCGGGAAGGATGCTGAAATCTGGGAAGGAAATCTCATCCGTGGCGGGATGGCCCTTTGTGATCATGCCGTGATAAAAATGGGCGCCAAGATCTACGGGCCCACCACCATCGGCCCGTATGCCAAGGTGTGTGGGGAGATCAACAACACGGTGATATTCGGTTATTCCAGCAAAGGACACGATGGCTATCTGGGGAATTCGGTATTGGGGGAATGGTGTAACATAGGGGCCGATTCCAATAACTCCAACCTTAAAAACAATTATGCCAAGGTCCGCTTATGGAACTACGCTTCCGAGAGTTTTGAACACACGGGCCTCCAATTTTGCGGCCTGATGATGGGTGATCACAGTAAGACGGCCATCAATACGATGTTCAACACCGGTACCGTCATTGGCGTGAATGCCAATATCTATGTACCCGGCTTTCCGCGTAATTTTATCCCCAGTTTTAGCTGGGGCGGGGCTTCAGGTTTTAGCACCTACCACCCGGAAAAGGCTTTTGAAACCGCCCGGGTAATGATGGCCAGACGGGAAGTCACCTTTACGGAAGCAGATGCAGACATCCTGCGGGAGGTATTTGCTTTAACGGCGAAATGGCGGAAATACTAAGCCAAAGGGATTGTAGGTTTCTTCCCGTCGAACGCCGTGCGGGCGTTCGGAAAGAAGGTGGTATATTTGCAGTCCCCGACTCAAAATCAAATAGTTTTGAAGAAAAAAGTGGCCTTCTACACCCTGGGGTGTAAACTGAATTTTTCAGAAACCTCGACCATAGCGAGGGACATTGCGGACAAGGGCTTTCAAAGGGTTCCCTTTGAGGAGAAAGCCGATATGTACGTGATCAATACCTGCTCTGTCACCGAGAATGCAGACCGGCGCTTCAAAACGGTTGTGCGGCAGGCATTGAAAACCAATCCGCAGGCATTTATAGCGGCAGTGGGGTGTTATGCCCAGCTGAAACCAAAAGATCTGGCTGCGGTGGATGGTGTGGACCTGGTGCTGGGGGCAACGGAAAAGTTCAAACTTGCCGATTATATTGATGATTTAACAAAGAACGATTTCGGGGAGGTGCATTCCTGTGAGGTCGCGGAGGCAGACTTCTATGTGGGTAGCTACGCCGTGGGGGATCGTACCCGCGCGTTCCTGAAAGTACAGGACGGCTGCGATTATAAGTGTACCTATTGTACCATCCCGCTGGCAAGGGGAATATCGCGAAGCGATTCCCTTGAAAACCTGCTGGCCCATGCCAGGGACATCGCCTCGAAGGATATCCGGGAGATCGTACTCACCGGTGTGAATATCGGGGATTATGGCAAAGGCGAATTCGGGGATAAGAATCACCGGCACACCTTTCAGGAGCTGGTGGAAGCCCTCGATGAGGTTCCGGGCATCGAACGCCTGCGGATCTCCTCCATAGAACCCAACCTGTTAAGGGACGAGACCATAGCCTTCGTGGCGCAAAGCCGCCGGTTTGTTCCGCATTTTCATATCCCCCTCCAGAGCGGAAGCAATGAGATACTGGGTAAAATGCGCCGCCGGTATCGCAAAGAACTCTATACCGGGCGGGTGGGGAAAATCAAGGCATTGATGCCCCATGCCTGCATCGGTGTTGATGTTATTGTCGGATTCCCCGGGGAGACGGAAGAGCACTTTCTGGAAACCTATGACTACCTGAACGAACTGGATATATCCTATCTGCACGTCTTTACCTATTCGGAACGGGACCATACCCTGGCCGCGAATATGGAAGGTGCCGTTCCCATGAAAATTCGCCGCAAACGCAGCAAGATGTTACGTGGGCTCTCGGCCAGGAAGCGCCGCTTATTTTATGAAAGCCAGCTGGGATCCGTTCGGAAGGTGCTGTTCGAAGACGGGAATAAAGAAGGGTTTATCCAGGGTTTTACAGAGAACTATGTGAAAGTGAAGGCACCCTGGGATCCCACCTTAATAAATACCGTACGGGAAGTGATACTGACGGACATTGCCCTGGATGGCCGCGTCCTTGTAAAATTCTGCGAAGTAGGGGAGGAAGTACTAAATTAAAAAAACCTCCCGGAAGGAGGCTTACAGCGATCAGATGCGGATGCCCACCGGGAGCATCTCCTTATACTGCCTGTTTTTTCTTAAAAACCCGGCGATCTGAGGACTGGTAGGGACCACGCGGAGGTTCTGCTCCTGAATATGGTGTAGCACAGACTTGATAAATTCTTCCTTGAACCCCTTGGTGGTGATCTCCTCAGGGATGACCAATTTGGTTAAAAACACCTTTCGCTCCTGGGAGGAATATTCAATCTTTGCCAAATGCCCGTTTACCCTTGTTTCAAATTGTCGCAGGAAACTATTGTCCTTAACTGATAATTCACTCATATAATGCAAGTTTAAATACGATTTCAGATAAAAAAATTACGACCGGTACGGCATCGTAATTGACAAGAGACTAAGAGAATGGTAATTATATATTTTATCTGGGGTAAAAATCCGTTTACGTTACAAAAGTAACAAAAAAAATGCTAATTTCCTATTAAATTCAAGAGTTTGACTGGTTCCGAGACGGATAAAATCCCTGTCTATTTTATGCCTGGAATGGCGGCCGGCTCCGGTATCTTTGAAAACATTCGACTTCCCGAAGACGTATTCGAATGCCACAGGCTGGAATGGTTCGTGCCGGAAAAGGGAACCAGCCTTGCAAACTATGCCTCCCGCATGTGCCTTCTGGTGAAACACCCCAACCCGGTGTTGATTGGGGTTTCATTCGGCGGATTCCTGGTGCAGGAGATGGCCCGGCAGATGCCGGTGCGGAAAGTGATCATCATATCCAGTGTAAAGCACACTTCAGAACTTCCTGCCAAAATGCTCTTTGCCCGCTATACGAGAATTCACAAGCTGCTTCCCACAGGCCTGGTAAACAACGTGGAACTCCTAAGTAAGTACGCGTTCGGGGAAACCGTTGGAAAACGGCTGGAACTATATGAAAAATATCTCTGCATGCGAGACAAGGGATATATCGACTGGAGTATTGACCAGATTGTGAACTGGACCCAGGAAACGCCTCCCCCGGGTCTGGTGCATATCCACGGGGATAAAGATGCCGTATTCCCCATAAACCTTATCAAAGGATGCATCCGGGTGAAGAGCGGGACGCATACCATGATCATTCATAGGTATAAATGGTTTAATGAACGATTGCCGGCAATTATTTTGGAAGATCGGAGTTCTATTTAATACCTTTGAGTAAAAACGAAAAACATGGGCATTCTTAAAAATATATTGATGGGCCTTGGGGTGCTGTTCCTGATCAGTTCCCTGGTCTTTGCTGTTCAACAGGATGAGGTGCCTGATAATCAGGATATTGCAGATGCACAAGGCGCTTCCGATATCAAGAAAAATGTGGCCAAGGAATATATAATAACGGCCATAGATATTCCTGAAGATCTGAATTTTGCCGGTGAACTGGTGCCACAAACAGACCCTGAAATTCACGAGCGTATCGATAGGGAGTTCCTGGTGAACACCTATTGGCAATCCAATGCGGTACTGCTTATCAAGCGCGCCAACAAATATTTCCCTATCATTGAACCCATCCTGGCCAAAAATGGGATCCCCGATGATTTTAAGTACCTGGCCGTGGCCGAAAGCGGCCTGCAGAACGTGGTTTCACCTGCCGGGGCTACAGGATTCTGGCAACTGATGAAGGATACGGCGCGGGAATATGGCCTTGAGGTCAATGACAATGTGGACGAACGCTACCACCTCCAGAAATCTACGGAAGTGGCCTGCAAATACCTGCAGCGTTACAAGGACCATTACGGTAGCTGGACGCTTGCCGCCGCCGCCTACAATGCCGGCCCCGGTTCCATTACCAAATTTATGGACATCCAGCAGGCAAAATCCTATTACGACCTGCTGCTGGGGGACGAGACCGGGCGATATGTCTTCAGGCTCCTGGCCATCAAGGAAATCCTTTCACATCCGGAGCGATATGGTTTCGAAGTAGACCAGAAAGACATGTATACAGTGGTGCCCACCTTCACGGTGGAAGTGGACAAACCGGTTGCCAACTTTGCCGATTTTGCCGGGGAGTATGAAATCAACTACAAGATCCTTAAAAGGCACAACCCCTGGCTGCGGGAACCTTTCCTCAACGATGCCTCCGGCAAGCAATACACCATTGAGATACCCAATAAAGGCTACTACAAGATGTCGAAATAATGCTTTCCTTTCTTCGGGAAAACCTGTGGCAGCTATTATTGGCGCTTAATTATGCCCTGGTTATTGTATTTTCGATCCTGATCGTTCTTAAGAACAGCAATCCGGTAAAAACCCTTTCCTATCTCTTTGCCCTGGCCACTTTGCCCTTTCTGGGGTTGCTGGTCTATTATTTCTTCGGACAGGATTACCGCAAAGACAAAATCTTCACCAATAAATATTTCCTGGACGACCGGAAACTGCGGGATTGGCGGGAACGGTTCAAATTCCAGCTGGGCGAAGTGGAGAACTTTCGCGAAAAATACGGGGACGGGATGTTTAAAATTTACCGCCTGCTCCGGGAAAATGAAAAGGCCATTCTCACCTTCGACAATGACGTGCAAATCCTGGTCAACGGGGAGGCGAAATACGACCGCCTGAAGGAAGACCTGAAACAGGCCCTGTATCAGATCCATATGGAATACTTTGTGATAACGGATGACCCCTGCATCATGGAGATTCTGGAAATATTAATGAGCAAAGCCCGGAAAGGCGTGGCCGTACGGCTCATCTACGATGATGTGGGGAGTGAAATGACTTCGAAGACAAAAAAAATGCTCAGCGATAGCGGGGTGATGCACTTTGCATTTATGCCCGTGCTCTATCCCCGGTTCACGAGCAAGCTTAATTACCGGGACCACAGGAAGATCGTGGTAATAGACGGGCATACCGGCTATGTGGGCGGCATCAACCTCAATGGGAAGTACGACAACAACTGCGGGAAGACAGACCGCTACTGGAGGGATACCCACCTTAGGATCACCGGGGGGGCGGTAGGGTCGCTCCAGGCATCCTTCTTGCTGAGCTGGGAATTTGTATGTGACCACGAGCTGGAACCGGAAGCTTCCTTTTTCCCGGAACCTGTAAGGCCGTCGCCCCTCCCTGTTGCAGTGCAGATAGCAGCCAGCGGCCCCGATACAGACTGGGCAAACATCATGGAAGCCATGTTTACAGCCATTAATACAGCCCGCGACTACATTTACATTACCACCCCCTACCTGATCCCCAACGAAGCCATCCTTACCGGGCTCAGTACCGCCGGCAGGAGCGGGGTAGACGTCAGGATCATCATACCTTACGAATCAGACTCCTGGGCCGCCCAATATGCCACGGATTCCTATATTGAGCAACTGGTGCTCTCCAATGTGAGGATTTATCGCTACACCAAGGGCTTCATCCATTCCAAGACCATGGTGATAGACGACCTTTTCGCCAGTGTGGGTACGGCCAACCTGGATTACCGCAGCTTTTCCATCAACTTTGAGATCAATGCGCTGCTATACAGCCATCGGAAGGCAGAAGAGATGAAGGCCCTTTTTCTGGAAGACCTGAAAGAATGCAATGAAGTTGAGCGGGATCGCTGGATGGAACGGGGCATCAGGAGGAAACTGCAGGAGTCCTTTAACCGCTTGTGGGCCCCCTTGCTCTGATCAGATCTTTTTCATCTGCTGCTGCATCATCCGGATCTGCTCGGTGAGCATATTGTTTTTATCGAGTTTCTTGGCTTCCTTAAGCAGGATGGTGGCCTCCCTTTTGCGGCGCTTTTGCATGGCAATCCCCGCCAGGCTTAGTTTGGCCATCGCCAGGTCATAATCCATATTAAGTCCGAATTCCAGTGCCTTTTTAAAGTATTTCTCTGCCTGGGTAAGGTTTTTCTGCGAGAAGATGATCCCGTAAAGGTAGTTGTAATAGCCCTGTTGCTTCCCGGTAAGGGCCGCCTCCGGGTGCCTGATCCTGGACAGCCACTTTTCCGTACCGTCCAGATCCTGCTTGCGCATCCTGAGGAAGGCGAGGAGGATCAGTTCATTCCGGAAATAAAGGAAGACAAAGATCAGGGAGAAGAGGATCAGGAAAATCCCATTGCCAATGGCCCCTTCCGTGAATTGGTAGATAGCAAACCCCACGATCAGTGCGGTAAGAATGAGTTTGATATTTTTATTGAACATGTCTGGTCTAAATGCGTTTATAGGTAATAGTGGAATGAATGGTGGTGGGGATCACTTCAGTACCCACCTCCGGCATAGCCGAAAATCCCTCTGAATGGCTCTCCACCTTCATGGCCAGCAAGAACCCCGAGTCCGTATCGGCCGACAGCTCGGTCTTGCGGTTCCCTTTGAGGGACATACTGGCCGAGGCCTCCTGCAAATCCATTACCACGCTGGCATTGCCGCTAATGGTTGCCTCTCCGCCTTTCAGGGCTTCCAATGTCCAGTGGTTGCTGGAGGAAATTTTCCCTTTATACTCGTTTTCCCAGCTGTCTCCGATACGGATCTTGTTTTTGGGATATATAAATGTCATTTGCTCGTAGCTGTTAGAAAGGGCCTCCGTGCCAAAATCCCGTTCCAGGGATTCCTTCATCAGGTCGAGGGTAAATGTATCCTTAACCCCGCTGGCGTCGGCCATCCGGGCCACCAGGCTGTCACCCCCGCTTACTTCCAGTACGTCCCCGCAGCGGTCAAGCACAATCCGGATCGGCACGTTGAGCATGCTGTTGAAGATGCGGGCCTGCACATCGCCTTCGGGAGATTCGGAAGCGTTGATATCCATCAATTCCCCGTCGCTGCTCGAATACATATACAGCTTCAAATCCTTGAAAGTCACGGCCAGTTCGTAGGAAGTATCGTGAACGGCCAGAACCCGGAATTCCAGGATCCCGTCGATGGTATTGGTGATCTCCTGGGTGTCCCCGCCCATCTCCTGAACGATCTGTTGGATCGCCTCCTGTTTGATAGTAAAAACCTCTCCTTTTTTGAGATTATATTGCAGGGCAGTTTGCCCGAATACGGGGCATATAAAAAGGCTCAGCCAAAGGAGGGAAATTGCTCGGAACATGCTGGGTTGTTCTACTTTTAATAGATGCCGCAAAAGTAATAAAAACTATTCTAAATAATTTTTATTTCCATTTGGCAAAGAAAAAACTCTTCGTATATTTGCGCCCAGATTTTGCGAGAGGATTCGCCGACCCATTTTAAGCAGCATTAAATTTTTCCGGCATGAAAAGAACATATCAGCCCTCCAAGAGGAAAAGAAGGAATAAACATGGTTTCAGGGAGCGCATGGCATCTGTCAATGGAAGAAAAGTGCTGGCTAGCAGAAGAGCCAAGGGAAGAAAGAAATTAACCGTATCCTCTGAGGCGCGACACAAAAAATAATGACAGAAAATTTTATAGAATCAGGTGTTACTTTCTTCAAGTAACACCTTTTTTTTGTTCATCGTCCAACAGTATTTGAAAAAATAGCGTAAAGTATGCCCAAAAGAAAAGACCTGAATTGCATCCTCATTATCGGTTCCGGACCCATCATTATCGGACAAGCCTGTGAATTTGATTATTCGGGCTCCCAGGCCCTCAGGTCTCTACGGGAGGACGGGATCAAGACCGTACTGATCAACAGCAATCCCGCCACCATCATGACCGATCCGGTGATGGCAGATCATGTATACCTCTGGCCACTGAACACGAAATCGATCGTAAAGATCCTTAAAGAGCATCCTGAAATAGATGCCGTATTGCCGACCATGGGAGGGCAGACTGCCCTTAACCTCTGTATCGAAGCCGGTGAAAAAGGAATATGGGAAGATTTTAACGTGCAGATCATCGGAGTGGATATTGATGCCATCAACATCACGGAGAACCGGGAAAGGTTCAGTGAACTGATGAGGAAGATCGGGATCGGGGTGCCTCCTCAGGCATCCGCCACCTCCTTCCTCAAAGGGAAGGAGATCGCCCAGGAATTCGGCTTTCCCCTGGTCATCCGGGCGTCCTATACTCTGGGTGGTGCCGGGGCTTCCATCGTTCATAAACAGGAAGATTTTGACGAGTTGCTGAGCATAGGGCTGGAGGTATCGCCCATTCATGAGGTGATGATAGACAAGGCGCTGATGGGCTGGAAGGAGTACGAACTGGAATTGTTGCGCGATAAGAACGATAATGTGGTCATCATTTGTACCATAGAGAATATGGACCCTATGGGGATCCATACCGGCGACTCCATAACGGTTGCCCCGGCCATGACCCTTTCCGATACGGCCTTCCAACGGATGAGGGACATGGCTATCAAAATGATGAGGAGCATTGGGGATTTCGCCGGCGGCTGCAATGTTCAATTTGCCGTAAGCCCCGACGCCAGGGAAGATATCATCGCGATCGAGATCAATCCCAGGGTATCCCGTTCCTCGGCCCTGGCTTCCAAGGCGACCGGCTACCCCATCGCCAAAGTCGCCGCCAAACTGGCCATCGGCTACACCCTGGATGAGTTGGAGAACCAGATTACCGGCTCCACCTCAGCACTTTTTGAACCCACGATCGACTATGTGATCGTAAAGATCCCCAGGTGGAATTTCGATAAGTTTGAGGGATCGGACCGCACCCTTGGCCTGCAAATGAAATCGGTAGGGGAAGTAATGGGCATCGGCCGCTCCTTCCAGGAAGCCCTCCACAAGGCCACCCAGTCCCTGGAAATCAAACGGAACGGCCTGGGAGCAGACGGGAAGGGGTATACCGATTACGACAAGATCATCCATAAACTGCTGGTGCCAAGTTGGGACCGGGTGTTTGTGATCTACGATGCCATACAGCTGGGAATCCCGCTCAGCCGCATCCATGAGCTTACGAAGATAGACATGTGGTTCCTTAAACAATATGAGGAATTGCATCACCTGGAGAAGGAAATATCAAAATATACAATGGAAAGCCTGCCCAAAGAACTTATTGCTTGAAGCCAAGCAAAAAGGCTTTGCCGACCGGCAGATCGCCCATATGCTCCAATGCTATGAAAGCGAGGTGCATACCAAACGAACCCACCTGGGGATTAACCGGGTATATAAGCTGGTAGATACCTGTGCGGCCGAATTCCGGGCCATGACCCCGTACTACTATTCCACCTTTGAGGAAGAAATCGAACAGCCGGATGGGCAGCGGTACGTGGCCAATGACAGCATTGTGAGCGAGAAGAAGAAAATCGTGGTTCTGGGTTCGGGCCCCAATCGGATCGGACAGGGGATCGAATTCGACTATTGCTGCGTACACGGGGTCCTGGCCGCAGCTGAATGCGGATATGAAACCATTATGATCAACTGTAACCCGGAGACGGTATCCACCGATTTTGATACGGCAGACAAGTTGTACTTCGAGCCGGTGTTCTGGGAACACATCTACGATATCATCCGCCATGAAAATCCCGTAGGGGTCATTGTACAGCTCGGGGGCCAAACGGCACTTAAACTGGCCGAAAAACTGGATAAATACGGGATTCGTATCATGGGTACCAGCTTCCGGTCGCTCGACCTTGCCGAAGACCGGGGCAGCTTTTCCAAATTGCTGAAGGAGAATGGCATTCCCTACCCTGAATTCGGGGTGGCCGAAAATGCAGATGAGGCCCTTGAACTCGCAGACAGCCTGAAATTCCCCCTATTGGTGCGCCCATCCTATGTACTGGGCGGACAGGGGATGAAGATCGTGATCAACAAAGAAGAACTGGAAACCCATGTGGTGGACCTGCTTCGGAAGATCCCCAATAACAAATTGCTACTGGACCACTACCTGGACGGGGCCATCGAGGCAGAGGCGGATGCCATCTGCGACGGGGAGGAGATCTACATTATCGGGATCATGGAACATATAGAGCCCTGCGGGATACATTCCGGGGATTCCAATGCCACCCTGCCCCCGTTTAACCTGGGAGAATTTGTACTCCAACAGATCAAGGACCATACGAAAAAAATCGCCCTGGCCCTGAATACGGTCGGACTGATCAATATTCAGTTCGCAATCAAGGATGATATGGTATACATCATTGAAGCCAATCCCCGGGCTTCAAGGACTGTTCCATTTATCGCCAAGGCATACGGGGAACCCTATGTGAACTATGCCACCAAGATCATGCTGGGGGAGAAGAAACTCAAGGATTTTACCTTCTCACCCAAACTCGACGGTTTTGCCATCAAACAACCGGTGTTTTCTTTCAATAAATTCCCCAATGTAAATAAAAACCTCGGGCCTGAAATGAAAAGTACCGGTGAAAGCATCCTGTTTATTGACAATTTGAAGGACGACGATTTTTACAACCTCTACACCAGGCGTAAAATGTACCTGAGCAAGTAAGGCGTCAGTCTCCTGCAGCGGGGGTCTCCCCCAATTCCAGGTCAACATCTACCCGTACTTCCCTGGCGATTTTGTGGAAGAGGAGTTTTGGCACTTCCACCCCAAAGGATTCGGGCCTTACGACAAAGGAGACGGTCAGCCGGATCGTATCCCCGGACCTGCTTACCCTCGCTTCAGTCACCAATTTTTTGGTCACCCCATGTATGGTGAGCTCCCCGGATATCGGCAACACAGCCACTGCCGAGCTAAATGCGCCGGTTGCAAACCCTTGCAGCTCCCCGGTGAAGTACGCCTTCGGGTAGGTGTCGGATTCCATGTAATTCTCGTTAAAATGTTCCTCCATCAATTTCCTGCGAAAATGGAAATCCCTGATCAGGAGCACGGATGCAAACGCTCCCGTTTCGGGATTTAGGATGGCGTTCACTTTCTTATTGCCGGCATCAATGTCCTCCAGGGGCGTAGACGCATTAAACCGGATAGATCCCTGTTCCGTTCGGTAACGGGTCTGGGGAAAGAGCAGTAAAGGCCCGGAAAGGCAGGCGAGAAGAATGAGCAGCCGAATCATTTCGCGTAACCCAGATCCACCCAATCCTGAATGAGCTGCCTGCTTGCCATGGGTAACAGGCCTGTCGGAGGCATCGGGTTGGAGGTACTATTGATCCGTGTAAGCAACCCCCTGTTTACCACGGCATTTCTGACATCATCATAGGTTGTAAGCGACATGGGTGCGTCCTGCAGAGGTGGATCGGCATGGCATTGTGTACAGTTTCCCTGGATGATCGGCCGGATATCGTCCTGATATCCCACGGATGCTGTCGGTGCAGGGTTGTCGTTGTTTGGAGTTCCATTGGAATCAGGTGGGTTCATCACCCCCTCGTTGTTGTCGCCGCCCGAGCAGCTGCCCAGGATTATGAGCAGTCCGCAAAGGACCAGAATAGGTGCCAATTTCATAATATGTAATTCTCTGATTGTTCCTGGGTGTTCCGAAACAGCGGGGCTGTTTTGGCCCGGGCAATTAGGGGGCAGCGATCCTTCTTCACCCGGATTTTTAGCAGGGAGTTCAATTTCCCTTATCCTGTAGATACAGGAAAACCCGAAAGGTTGCCTGAAAAGTGCAACTTATTTATATTCAATTAGTTAGATCAAATTTTAGAATCAAAATGTCTAATTAATTTGTATGTTTAGTGCCAATCGAACAAGGTGATCGCACCCGGTACAAATCCGGTGCCCTCACAGGATTCATCAAAAAAAAATGCTATGAAAAAAGTTACATGGATGATCTATGCCTTGTCAGTACCGCTATTCTGCTTTTCCCAGGAAAATTTACTGGCTGAAATTGAGAAACAGGATACCACCGGCATGGCTTATGCGGTCTTTAAAGGATTGAAGATCGTAAATTTCGAATCGACCAAAATGGTGCGTAAACGGGAGTTCTACTTTGTGGTTTCCCATCGTTTCGGGAGCATTCAAAATGGGATCGACGATTTCTTTGGCCTGGATAACGCCAATACGAGGTTGCAATTTATTTATGGGATTTCCGACGGTTTCAACCTCTCTGTTTCCCGGAATTCCTTTAATAAAACCTACGATCTTTCTGCCAAGTACCGTTTTCTGCGACAGCGGGAAGGTATGCTGGTCACCGTGGTGGGCTACAGTCAGGTAGCGATCAATACGTTGATCGAAGAAGCCCTGCTGCTTCGCCCGGTGGATTTTTCCGATCGGGTTTCCATAACCCAGCAGTTGCTCATCTCCCGGAAGGTTACCGAAAACCTTTCGCTCGAATTGATGCCAACCTATTTCCATGAAGGCTATGTTGATTATGCCGGGCAGGACCCGTCGCAATATGCCCTTGGGATAGGGGGTCGATATAAGATTGGGAAGCACTGGAGCATTAATGCGGATTACGGCTGGCACCTGAACCGGGCGGCCGGCTCCCCATTTGTGAACCCGTTGTCTATTGGGGTTGACATAGAAACCGGCGGGCATGTATTTCAGCTTCACTTTACCAATGCACAACCGACCTTTGAAAGCGGATTTTTGGGCAATGCAATAGGCGACTGGGGGGATGGAATCATATATTTTGGCTTTAACCTGAGCCGCGTATTTACCTTTTAGCTAGCCTGTTTCGGCTTTATTCCCAATCGGTATGGAAGATCCCATCCCGGTCTGTGCGTTCATAGGTATGCGATCCGAAATAATCCCGCTGAGCCTGGATGAGGTTCAATGGGAGGCGTTCGGAGGTATATGCGTCAAAATAGGCCAGAGAACTGGACATGGCCGGGAGGGGGAATCCATTCCGGGCACCGTAGGCTACCAGTTGCCGGGCGCCTCCTGCCGCTTCTGAAACCTTCGGGATAAATGCCGGGGATAACAGGAAGTTGACCAGTCCGGCATCCTCTTCATAAGCTTTGGTAATATCTTCAAGCAATCCCGCCCGGATGATGCATCCGGCACGCCAGATTTTGGCAATGGTGCCCAGGTCCAGTTCATAGCCATATTCCCCGGATGCCTCTGCCAGCTGGTGCATGCCCTGGGCATAGGTGATTATAAACGAAAAATAGAGGGCATGCTCGGCAAATTCCTCCAGGGCTTCGGCGGCCAATGGTTCGGCCTTCGGGCGCTTGTAGGCCTTTGCGGCAGCCAGCCGCTGGGATTTCAATGCTGAAATTTCCCGCATGCTAACGGCCATGTCTATAGACGGGATGGGTATGCCCAGGTCCATGGCATTTTGGGAGGTCCATTTGCCGGTCCCCTTTTGTTTGGCCTTGTCCAGGATCTTGTCGACCAGGCGACCCTCCCCCAGCGGGTCGGGCTGTTTGAATATGTGGGCGGTAATCTCCACCAGGAACGATTGCAACCGGCCTTTATTCCACCGGGCGAACACCGAATGCAGGGCGTCATTGCTTAGCCCGCCGGCATGCTTCAAAAGGTCGTAGACCTCAGACGTAAGCTGCATCAGCCCATATTCAATTCCGTTGTGTACCATTTTCACGTAATTCCCGGCTGATTTGGGCCCCAGGTAAGCTACACAGGGCTCTCCGTTGAATTTAGCGGCTACCGCTTCGAAGATCGGTTTTACTTCCTTGTAGGCTGATCTTGACCCGCCCGGCATGATACTGGGGCCCCTGCGGGCTCCTTCGGCTCCGCCGGAAACACCGGCCCCGAAGAAATGGATCCCTTTTTCCTTCAGGGACGCCTCCCGCCGGTCCGTGTCGGTGAAGAAGGAATTGCCCCCATCTATGATTATATCCCCTTTATCCAATAGTGGCAGCAGGCCTTCTATGACGGAATCCACGATTTTACCGGCTGGCACCAGCAACATGATCTTCCGGGGTTTTGTCAGGGAGGCTACAAAAGTTTCAGGTTTGTCCGAAGCATCAATCCGGGCCGTATCCCCCCCGGCTTCCCGCAGGGCTTTTACCTTTTCAGGGTCCAGATCATGCCCGAAGGCCGTAAACCCCTTGTCTGCCACATTCAAAATAAAATTCTGCCCCATCACGCCCAGGCCTACCAGGCCGAAATCATATGTGTTATCCCGCATGTTATTGTTTTATGCCAGTTATTGTTTTCTTATTACAGGGAAGGCTGTCATTGTGGATCAATTCCCTTAAATTAGCCTTAGATTGAATCCAATGGTATTCAAATGTAACCCAAAATAGCCATTTTTAACTGAAGTGGATCCAATTTGCCCCGTGAGGACAGCCCGGGGGATTTCAATAACATGCCTATGAACAAAATTCCAAATCAGATGCTGATCATCTTCGGAGCCTCCGGAGACCTGACAGCCCGGAAGTTGATCCCTGCCATTTACAACCTCTATCACGGGCATCACCTCCCGGAGAAATTCCTGGTCCTCGGTACCAGCCGCAGCGATATGAACGATGAGGATTTCAGAAAGAAGGTGGTGCGAGAAAGCGAGTATCTTAAGGAGGAAGTGAAACAGGAGGATGCAGACTATATAGAGGAATTCGCAAAGAAGCTGTTCTATGAAGATCTGGGGAAATCATATGCGGAAGGGTACGAAGGGCTCACCAAACGGATTTCAGAACTGAACGAGGAATACGGAACAGAGAACAACTATATCTTCTACTTGTCGACCCCCCCGGAAATTTATGAGGTGATTGCCAAAAACCTTTCATCCCAGGGGCTTACGGACGAGGAAAAGGGATGGAAACGGATCATAGTCGAGAAACCCTTTGGCTATAACCTGGAAACCGCAAAGGAACTCAATGATGGCCTCCATCAGTATTTTAAGGAGTCCCAGATCTACAGGATAGACCATTACCTCGGGAAGGAAACTGTGCAGAACCTGTTGGTAACCCGCTTTTCCAACAGTATTTTCGAACCCCTCTGGAACCGAAACTATATCCACCATGTGGAAATAACCAATGCCGAAAGCGTGGGGGTGGAAAAACGCGGTGGTTATTACGATAAATCGGGGGCCCTGCGCGATATGTTCCAGAATCACCTGTTGCAGATCGTATCCCTGGTGGTTATGGAACCCCCTATTGGCGACAAGGCCGAGGAGATCCGGAATGAAAAGGTAAAAGCCCTTAAATCATTGCGCGTCATGGAGGATGCGAAGACCCTCTACCGCAATACCATCCGGGGGCAATACCTGGCGGCTGAAGTGGACGGCAGGCATATCAAGGGGTACCGGGAAGAAGAGGGGGTGGACCCGGAGTCGACTACCGAGACCTACGCGGCCATCAAATTTTTTGTGGACAACTGGAGATGGAAGGATGTGCCTTTTTATGTGAGGACCGCCAAGCGCATGCCGACCAAGGTTACCGAAGTAGTCGTCCATTTTAAAACGCCACACCACCAGATCTTTCAAGGTTCCGGCCTTCGGCACAAAGATAATCAGCTCATCGTCCGCATCCAGCCCGACGAAGGGATCCTGATAAAATTCGGGGTGAAAGTGCCCGGGCAGGGTTTCGAGGTGGAACGGGCCAACCTGGATTTCTACTATTCCAGTCTGGCCGAATCCAATATCATGACCGCCTATGAGCGCCTGCTCCTGGACGCCATGCAGGGTGATGCCACCCTATATGCCCGCGCGGATGAAGTGGAAGCCGCCTGGGAATTCGTGGATCCGATCCTTAACTACTGGGAGAATGGCAAAGACGTGAAAACTTACGGCTATTCTGCAGGGATGTGGGGCCCCAAGAACGCAGATGAATTAATAGACGGGTATGATATGTGGCGGAATCCCGGGGAAAACCTGGCCGATGATCCCGGATTCTGCATCCTTAAATAGCTGTTTTGAACATGGAAGTACAGATTTTCCCATCCAAACTGGAAGTAGCGAGGCAGTTCTCGGAATTCCTCCAAAGCCTTACGGCCACGGGAGAACCGGTTCACATTGCCCTGTCGGGGGGGAGTACGCCTATGGTGGTATACGAGGAACTGGCTGCCAGGTACCGGGAGCGCATACCCTGGTCACTCGTCCATCTGTATTGGGGAGATGAGCGTTGTGTGCCGCCCGATCATCCCGAAAGTAATTATAGGATGTGCAAGGCCCACCTACTGGACAGGATCGACATTCCCCCGGAAAATATACACCGAATCCACGGGGAATCAGCACCGGCTCCCGAAGCAGAACGCTATGCGGCCTTGCTGGGGGAGAATTTGCCTGTAAAATACCGTAGCCCACACTTTGACCTGGTCATGCTGGGACTGGGGAAGACGGGCATACCGCCTCCATATTCCCTCACGAGGCAAAACTTTGGGATTCCCGGGCGTATTGCGAGGTAGCCACGCACCCGACGAGCGGCCAGAAACGCGTAACCATTACCGGGAGGCTTATCAACAACGCGGCCCGGGTAGCCTTTCTGGTAACAGGGGCGGGAAAGGCAGAAAAAGTAATGGAGATCCTGCAGGAGAAAGAGGGCTTTGAAAACTATCCCGCGAGCAGGGTCAGCCCGCGATCCGGCGGGCTGTTCTGGTTCCTGGACAAGGAAGCGGCCAGGAGGATTATTTGAAGCGACAGGGCATTTTAATACGGGTGTGGTAACGGCACTTAACGTGAAATTGCTTAATTCCGCAAATGAGGCGAAGGTTCCGGTTGAACCCCGGTGATAAAATACCGGGTATCCCCAAGCCAGAAAAAGGTGGCATACCGTTCTATATAATTCAATTTCACATAGCGGCCCTGATATTCCTTTAATTTTTCGATTATTTCCCCGTTCCGTCCCTCTACGGAAAAGGCAAAGATCTGTGCCCCGGAAATTCCCTGGCTGATCTCCCCTTCCCATGTCTTGGCCAGAACACCCTTGCGGCTGATCTTAATGAGTTCCCCCGAGCGCACCCCTTCGCTGTAGGGAACGTAGTAAACAAAGATGTAATAACCGGCCAAAACCAGCAGCGCGATGAGGATTATAATACCCAATACTTTTCTCATAATTCGAGTTGAGGTTCGTCCCGGTCATCTTCATTGGAGCGTTTCAGCCATTTGGATCCTAACTTGGCCTTTGGCGAAATGCCCAGTTTCTCCAGTTTATCTATGTCTTTAATAAGGTTTTGTTTCCCAGTGAGTTTTTTCATGGCACTTTCATAGGCCGTACTGGTGGATTTGATCCGGTTTCCCACGATTTCCAGGTCGTCCAGCAGATTCTTGAATTTGGCATAAAGCGAAGCGGCGTGCTGGGCGATCTCCATGGCATTCTGCTGCTGTTTCTCATTCTTCCAGATGGTATCGATGGTCCGTAGCACGGATAACAGGGTGGTGGGGCTTACCAGCAGGATGTTCTTGTTGAATGCCGTGTAGAAGAATTCGCTGTCCTCGTTTTGCGCAATATAGAGGGCAGGTTCTATTGGGACGAACATGAGGACGAAATCCGGGGTTTCCGTTTGATACAGGTCCTCATATTTTTTTTGATGGAGTTGTTCAATATGCAGCTTGATGGAGCGGATGTGTTCCTTAAGCAGGGCCTTGCGTTCTTCCTCGGTTTCCGCCCGGGTATATTTTTCATAGGCGGTCAGCGACACCTTGGAATCGATGATCATGCGCTTGTTTTCAGGCAGGTGTATAATAACGTCGGGCATCACACGGCTCCCGTCTTCCCTTTTAAAGCTCTGTTGCACAAAATATTCCCTGTCCTTAACCAGGTTCGATTTCTCAAGCACGTTCTCCAGGACCAGTTCCCCCCAGTTTCCCTGGGCCTTGCTGTCGCCCTTCAGGGCCCTCGTCAGGTTGGTCGCCTCTTTGGTCATTTGGGAATTAAGCTCCTTCAACCCCAGGATTTGCTGCCGTAGCGCTGCATGATAGTCAATGCTCTCCTTATGGGTTTTATCGACCTTCTCCTCAAAGGTCTTGATTTTATCTTTCAGCGGGTTCAGGAGGCCTTCGATGCTCTCCTTGTTGTGCTTGGTGAATTTGGTGCTGTTCACCTCCAGGATCCTGTTGGCCAGGTTTTCAAATTTTTGCTGCAGGACTTCCTCGTTATTTTTTTGTTGTTCCAGGTTTTCTTTCAGGTTTTTGAGGTCCCTTTCCAGGGTGGCCGACAGGGTGAGCAACTCCTCTTTGGTTTCCTGCAAGTGCTGTTTCTCCGAATGAAGCTGGGTTACTTCAGCCTGCAGCCCCTGTATATCCTGGAGCAGGTTTTCCTCGTTTTTTTCGAGTTTGGTCCGTATGACGCTGGCTTTGAGCCTTCCGATATAGTTGCCAATGCCATAGCCCGCCAACAGGGCAATGAGCGCGGGGATTACATAAGGAAGAAGGTCGTTCATTTTCTCTTTTTCGCTTCGTAAATATAAAGGTTCTGGCTTAGTTTAGGCTGCAGGGATACTACTTATGTATCCGGAATGTGCCGGTCTCTGGATCGAAGTGCACCATACCCGGGGGAAATAGATTTTCGAACCGCTTGTCTTCTATGAGCTGGCAGGGGTCTCCAAAGGGATTTTCCCGGTTATCCAGCAACAGGATCCGGTCGCAAAGTTGGATAGCCATATCAATTTCATGTGTGGTGAACAGGATGCACTTGTTGCTCTCATGCGCGATCCGTTGCAATAGTTTCAGGATTTGCACTTTGTGGTAGAGATCGAGGTGGGTGGTGGGCTCATCCAGCAGCATGATATCCGTATCCTGTGCCAGGGCCCTGGCGATCATAACTTTTTGCAACTGCCCGTCGCTTAATTCGTGACATTTCTCAGACCACAACCGGGACAAGCCGACTGTCTCTATGGACCCGGTTACCTTCCGTAAATCTTCCGGAGCCATCCGTCCGATCCAATTCGTATAGGGTTGCCTCCCCAGGCTGACCAATTCCGCCACCCTCAGGTTCCTGGTGGGCACGGGCTCCGTTAACACCACACTTACTACCTGTGCCAGTTCCCCCTCCCGGAACGCGTCAAGGCTTTTCCCATTCAGAAGGATACGCCCGGAAATCGCGGGCTGTATTTTGGCAAGGGTGCGCAAGAGGGTTGACTTCCCTATGCCGTTTACGCCGACGATGGCCACCAGTTGGCCTTTGCTGATTTTAAAACGGATATCCTGTGCCACCCGGATGGTTTCCCTGCCCTGCATATAACCAACGCAAAGGTCTTCCGCTATTAGGGCCGGGGCTTTTTCCGTATTGGGGGTGGCGAAGTTCATCATACTGACATTAAAATACCATATTTCGTTTACGCAGGAGCAACCAGATAACTACCGGAGCCCCAATGATGGAGGTGATGGCATTGATGGGGAGCACGTAGGCCGAACCGGGTAACTGGGCCAGGGTATCGCAAAGCAACAGGAGGATAGCCCCGTATATCAGGACCGCCGGTACCAGGACCCGGTGGTCTGTAGTGTCAAAAATCTGCCTGGTAAGGTGGGGTACGGCCAGGCCTACAAACGCCACAGGGCCGGCAAAGGCGGTAACCGCGCCGGCCAGGATCCCGGTTGCAAGCAGGATCAGGAGACGTGAGGGCCGCACGCGGATACCCATGCTCCTGGCGTAGGATTCTCCCAGCAACAGCCCGTTGAGGGGTTTGATCGCCGGGATGCTTAGCAGGATACCACCCAGGATGATTCCGAAAAGAAGTCCAAGCTGGGGCCAGGATAGATTTCCGACACTCCCGTACGACCAGAAAATGAACTGCCGCAATTGTTCGGCTTCCGTGAAATACGACAGGACGGTGACCACGGCAGCCGTGATGCTGCCAAACATCAGCCCGATAATCAATAGGGCCATGCTGTCTTTGATCCGGCCCGCCACCGCCATGACGGCCAGCAGTACCAGCAAGCTTCCTGCGCTGGCCGCAATGGTCACGGTCATATCGTTCAACAAAAAACCGCCCAGCCCCCCAGATACCAGGGAGGCGCCCATGATCAGGAGGGCCGCTCCCAGGCTGGCTCCGGAGCTGATCCCCAGCACAAACGGGCCGGCCAGCGGATTGCGGAAAAGGGTCTGCATAAGCAATCCGCTCAGGGAAAGCCCGCTACCCACCAGCATGGCGGTAAGTGCCTTTGGCAGACTGTAATTCCAAACGATGTATCGCCAGGATGACTCGCCCACCTGGCCGCCGGTCAGGGCGTGAAATGTATCTGCCAGGGGGATGGATACAGAACCCATACTGGTGTTCAGCAACAGGCAGAACAGTAATCCCAGGATCATCAGCAAAAAAGGAAGGCGGTATGTGCGGTTGTGTTCCATTTATTGCAGGGGCTTGAAAAAATAGGGCTCATAGTCTGGCAGGAGGCCGGGATGGAGGATATGGATGAGGTCTTTAAGGACGATATCGGGGCGGTTGGGCGCCAATTCGTAGTATTCGTACCCGCCCGTGGCACCCCGTGTCCTGGCAAATGTGTATACCTGCCGCTCACGGTAGGCCCTGAACCTGGGTAATGGCTGTTTGCTTCTTCCATTTCCTTATACGATGTAAACTGGGACGGGGCAATCCAATACGCCGCTCCTTCCGCCCGTTCCAGGACTCTTTCCAGGCTGAGTGAAAGGCTGCCGACCTTGCCTTGTCACCCCACAGGTAGTGGGCATGGGCATCTCGCAGGAACCTAGCCGCCCAACTATGCCCTCCCGGCAGGTACCATACATCCTTATACAGGGCTCCGCTCAGGACGGTTGGCTTGTCCGATGCCCTGGCTGCCAGGGATTTTGCCTTAAGGTAATCCTCCTCGACCCGGCGAAAGATACTATCCGCTTTTTTTTCCAGGCCGAAGAAGGGGCCAAAAATTTGATCCATTCGGCTTTCCCTAAAGGGGATTCCTCGGTCCAGTCTGCATTGTAAACTACCGGGATGCCGGATTGCCGGATGACCTCATAGGCCTTGTTGTCCTTGCTCACGGCAAAACCGATTACCAGGTCGGGCTCTAAGGCCAGGCACCATTTCGGTATTGAGGGCTTCATTGCTTCCCAGGTCGGTGATTGATCCCATTATCTATGCGGGCCCGGGTTTCGGGGGAGGAAATGTAACGTGTATCCGGGAAAACCTACGACGCGGTCGGCCACTCCCAGGGCTTCCAGGGCGGGGATATGGGTTGTGGAGGTTACCACCAGCCTGGCCACCGGGGTGGGGATACTACGGCATCATAGGTCCCCTGTTCCCGGGGAAGGGCTTCCGGGCGGTTTTCAGGGACGAGGGCATAGCGGAATACCTTCTGCGCATCCGGCCAGGGGGATGCCACTTCCATAATGGTCACCCCATTTCCCTGGCGGCGATGTCAGCCCGCTGGCATAGTCCAGCCTCCCCGCCACGTTTGCGGCTTGGTTTTGAAGGCTCGGGCGCGGGGTTTCCCGGCATCCGATAAGGCATCCCAACAGAAGGAATACAAAGGGTTGCCACGCATGTATCTTTGTTTTCAGTCTTCAAAAGTAGCATTAATAATCTTTTCCGGAAACAGGTCAAAATGTTACCTTGTGCCTGAATTGCGGTTCCTGCCCGTTTCATGCGGGTTGGGATTAAAAGGGAAACCGGTGAGAATCCGGAACTGTTCCCGCAACTGTAAGCTTCGTCGCGCCGATTCAGGCGGGATGTCGGCTAAACTTCAATACCACTGGCCTTTTGTGCGCCATGCACCCCCGGCGGGAAGGTTTATAACCGGACGCGAGTCAGGAGACCTGCCACATTCAAACAAACAATAGTTAAACTTTCGGGATAAAGGTTTATGTATGTATCTCTTCATGCATTCCCGTGAAAAGTATTAAAAATGATCAGACAGGTATTTGTTTGTTGTGCTCTGGCATGTGGATTATCCAGCCTGCGGGCACAACAAAAAACCGGGGATTCCCTGGACGTTCAGGAACTGGATGAGGTTGTAGTCAGTGATTCCCGTTTTGAGCTTAAACGGGAATACTCCGGTAAAACCGTTATTCGCATCGGGCCTGAGGAATTGGCGCATAGCCAGGGAAAATCCCTGGCCGAATTGCTCTCCTTTCAAAGCGGGATTGAGATATCGGGTAACCGGGGCCGGCCGGGGGAGGTCCTGGGGGTGTACGCCAGGGGAGGGCGCGGCCGCCAGGTGGTGGTCCTTATCGACGGAGTACGGGTTACCGACCCGTCCTCCTCTTCACAGGAATACGATCTTCGCCTGTTTCCCCGATCAGGTAGCCTCTATAGAAATCCTGAAAGGGGCCTCCAGTACCCTCTATGGCACGAACGCTGCAGCAGCGGTGATCAGCATTACCACCCGGCAGGCGGGCGACCGGCCATTCGGACTTACAGCTTCGAGCAGCCTGGGGACCAACCAGGCCAGCGACCGGCAGGACTATTCGCTCGCATCATTTGCCAATAACGCCCGGATTGGGGGAGTGCTCGGGTCCCCTGGAGTATTCCGCCGGAATTTCACAGGCTTATTCTGGCCACCTTTCTTCCCTTGACACACCCAGCCGGGAAGAGGACCCGTTTTCGCGCTACCAGGCCGATATCCGCCTTGGGTTCCGGGTAAACAAGGCTACAAAGCTTAGCATCCATGCGGCCAGGGCACATTTCAGTTCGGAATATGACGAAGCTTTCGGACAAACCGATGCTCCTTATGTTTATACCACCGATCAAAAACAGGGCAGGGGCTGCACTGACTACTTCCTATTCCCGGGGGGAAGTGCAGGTAAACACCGGGTTCACCGAATTCAATTCCGTAAACCAAAGTGCCTTCCCCGGGGAATTTACCGGGCGCAGCCTGGTGGCAGACGCCTATAACAAATATACGCTGGGCAAGTCGCTCTATAGCCTGGTGGGTATTTCATATATCAGTGACCGGGCAGAATTCGGGGAACCCCGGGAATTCCGGTTGCTGGATCCATATCTGAATATGGTCTATGTTTCCGGATTTTGGGCTGAACCTGAATGCCGGCGGGCGTCTGAATACCCATTCGGAATACGGGGACCAATGGGTCTACAACATCAACCCCTCTTATACTTTTAAAGGCAAAGAAGACGGGTATCTTAAACTCATGGGAACCCTGGCCACGTCCTATCTGACTCCTTCGCTCACGCAATTGTTTGGGGATTTCGGGGCTAACCCAGACCTGGAACCGGAGACTGACCGTACCCTGGAAGCGGGGTTAGAATGGGCAGAGTACCGACTCATTCAGGGTAAGCGCCCTTTATTTCAACCGAAGGGAGGAACATTTTGTTTTTTTTGATGGAAGTGAGTCCTTATACCGAAACGCATCCGGAACCGTGCATGCCGGGGGGCTGGAACTGGAAACCCATTGGGAGCCCCTGAAAAACCTTCATTTTGAGGCGAACTATACCTATACGGAGCGGAAGGGAGACAACGCCATCCGGATCCCGAAACACAAGGTCAATTCAGAGTTGGGGGTACAATTGTCGCCGGCTATCTATGCCGCGGTACAATATTCGTATACGGGGGTCCGTCCGGATACGGATTTCCTCACTTTTACAGATGTGGACCTGGAAGCGTTTTCCCTGGTGAACTTTTATATTTCCAGGGAGTTGATGGGCGGAAAATTAAAGGTATACCTGGATGCCGAAAACCTGTTCAATGCCCGGTATAGAGAGGTTCTGGGCTACCTGAGCCGCGGAAGGAACTTGCAGGCAGGCTTTACCCTCCAATTGTAGTCATAACCAAAAACCCGCCGGAAGGGCGGGTTTTCTATTAAGCTCCTATGGTTCTTAATGGCCCGGGAGGTGAAGGGGTTTATCGAGGTACATATTGTTTTTGATGGGTTGGAACATTTTGGAGCTGGTGAGGAGTCGCACCGGCATTTTCACCTGAAAATCCCTTTTGGCCGAAACGCCCGTAATTTCTTCAATGGCCCTGGCGAGTAAAGGTTCGTTGCTATCCCCGAGGATCCCAAGGTTTTCTACATCCTCGGCCAACTCTATATCCGGGGCGATGCCGTCGGTATAATCAGAGAACCCCGCTGAATTTTCATTCCGGCCCACCAGGGGCTGGATGGCCCAACTATTCTTAGGATTGATCTGATCTTCCCTGGAAGGGGTATAGATAAAGGGTGCCCCGCTCCGGTCCGGATCGTCCACCATGGTGAGGGAGAATTCGTTTTTTCCAACCGTCGTGGTCCCGATGGTAATTACTTCGATGTAGGGATCCAGGCCATTGATGACCAGTTCGCTGGCTGAGGCCGTGCTTCCGGTGGTCAGGATATAAACCCTATCGAGGTTCAGCGTATTCAGCGGGGAACCATTGTCCAGCTCGGAGGCGAAATAATCCTCGAGGTCGGCATTGCTGAAGGCTGCCTGTATCTTATCGTTCCAGCGTTGGCGGATATAGATTTGATCTGTGTGGGTGCCGTAGATCATACTGCTCAACAAACGGCTGGAATTTCACCGATCCGCCGGGGTTATACCGCAAATCCAGCACCAGGTCTGTAACCCCTTCGGATTTCAGCTGCCCGAACGCATCATTGAGTTCGTTGTCATATTCATTGGTGAATTGATTATACATCAGGTAGCCGATCTGATGGCCGCTGATGTTGAAGGATTTTGCAATATAAACCGGGTGTTCCACAAGGTCGGCTTCTTTGGTCAGCGTTACCTCCTTACCGTTGGGCGTAAGGTCGCTGCCACTGATATCTGCCATATCCAGGGTGTAGGTATCATTGTCCCCGAAGAGCAGGTCTGCATAATTTCCCCCGTTCAAGGTTTGGCCATCCACCCCGTTAAACAGTTCCCCCCTGGAAATATCCTGGGTGGAGGCATTGGACCCGTCAATTATGTAGCGGACATAACCGAAGATTCTTCATTGGCATCCAGCATATTGTTGTTATTGTCATCAAAATAGGTGAGCCCGAACTCCAAACCGTTGCTTTTGGAAATACCGGACAGGTTCTGGGTCAGCTCCACATAGTCGTCACTCAGGAAACTGAAACGGTCATCTGTATAGGTAAGCTGTTTGAAGAAGAAATCCTCCGGATTGCTCTCACTCTCCAGGAATTTAGTGTAATCCGCGTTCGTCGCAAAGTGGTCATCCGTCAGGTTAGGGACGTCGGCCTGCCAGAAGTACCATAAATTCATGGCTTTCCACATAAAATCCTGGACGACCACATCAGCAGACGGATCCGGGTTGGGTCCATTCGGACCGGGTACGTCGGTATTGTTATCCTTGCTGCAGCCCAGCAGGAAAAGACCTACGCTGAGCAGAAATGGGGCATATTTCTTCATAGAATAGTTTTTAAACAGCAGCCGGCAAGAATCATTCCAATCTTATAAAAAGCACCTTCTCCTTCCCAGATTCCGTATTTTTGAAGAGTTACGGCAACCGTTGTGGTTCATAGCAATGGCCTAATTTACTTACATAAGCAAGAAAAAAAAACTTTTTGTAACAAAATTCGACATACTTCGTCTTCCTTGTGTAAAGCGCCTGAAGTGGTACAAGCAATAACAGAACCAACTAAAATGAAACAGTCTGAATTCCTGAACCTGGTCATGCCGGTGAAGGATAAGTTATACCGACTCGCAAAGCGCCTGCTGGTTTCAGCAGAGGAGGCGGAGGACGCGACCCAGGAGGTTCTGATGAAATTATGGGATGGCAAGCACAAAATAGGGCAGTACAGGAATGTGGAGGCCTTTGCCATGACCATGATCAAGAATTTTTGCCTGGACCGCCTGAAATCACGGCAATCCTCCAACCTGAAACTGGTGCACAGCAATTACGCGGACGAATCGGTTTCGGCACAGAAGGAGATGGAGCTGAAAGACAGTGTCAGTTGGGTTGCCCGTATCATGGATGAATTACCGGAACAGCAAAAAATGGTATTGCAATTAAGGGATGTGGAGGAATATGACTATGAGGAGATCAGTGAATTGCTCGATATGAATCCCACTACCGTTCGGGTAACGCTTTCACGGGCCAGAAAAACAGTAAGAGAAAAACTTTTAGAAAAGCATCGCTATGGAATTGGATAAGATAGAAAAATTGTTGGAATCGTATTTCGAAGGCAACACCACGGTGGCTGAGGAGAAATCCCTGAAGGCCTACTTTGGAAGCCATGAGGTGGCTCCCCATCTGGAGCAGTATAAACCTATGTTCGGATACTTTTCCGCTGCCAGGAACGAACGTTTTACCGGGCAGGTACCACTAAAAACCAGAAAGATCAGATCTAGGTGGATAGCCGTAGCCGCAGTAGCCGTGATCGTATTCGGGCTTTACCAGGGAAAAAATTACCAGGAACGGCAGCAGGCTCAGTTTGCCTATAACCAGACGAAGGAAGCCTTACGCCTGTTGGCAGAGAATTTGGACAGGGGCACGGAAAAAGTGGCCTATCTGAATGAATTTGAAACGACGAAACAAAAGATTTTTAACAACAATTAAAAAACAGAACGATGAAAAAATTTATAGCAATTGCCGTTTTAGCCCTGGCTCCGCTGGTTGGAAAGGCCCAGAGTGTCTTTGATAAGTTTGAGGATCAGGACAATGTGTCTTCTGTGATCGTCAACAAAAACATGTTCAACCTGTTGATGAAAATGGACGTGGATGTGGACGACCCGGAGGCCAAAGAGTTTATGGACATCGCAAAAAGCCTTAACGGGCTCAAGGTTTTCGTGACCGAAGATGACAAGGTCTCAGCCGATATGCAGAGTACGGTAGACCGCTACCTGAAATCGTCTTCCCTCCAGGAACTGATGCGGGTGAAAGACAAGGACGCCAATGTGAAGTTCTATATTAAAAACGGGAGAGACGCGGATCATGTAAGTGAGCTCCTGATGTTTGTCACAGGGATCGATAAAGCCAATGTCTCAATAGAGGACCGGCAGATTAAGACCGTGCTGCTCACCCTTACCGGGGATATCGACCTCACCAAAATAGGTTCACTCACTAAAAAAATGAACCTGCCTGAAGAATTGAATAAGGCGGAAAAAAAGCAATAGCAACCAAGGCCGAAAGATGGAAGCGGCAATTCGTGCCGCTTCCATTTCCTGGCCCCAGGCATAAAGAGATCAAAAATGAAAAAATTCGTACTATTTGGAGCCATGTGCCAGCTGGCCCTGTTTATGGCCTGCTCATCCACCGAAAGTCTTCAGGAATACTATGTGGACAATTCGGAGAACCCCAACTTTATTTCCCTTAACCTGCCGGTTAGTATCCTGAACCTGGAGCATGCCGATCTGACTCCTGCCCAACGGGAAGCCCTCCAGTCTCTTCGCAAGCTGGACGTACTGGCTTTCAGGAAGAATCCGGACAACACCGCAGCCTATAATTCGGAGAAGGCCAAGGTTAATGAGATCCTCAAGAACAAAGATTGGGTGGAACTGATCAAACTCAATTCAAAATACGGCAAAGGGGTAGTCAAATACCTGGGGGATGAAAATGCCATCGATGAAGTGGTCATCTTTGGGAACAGTGATGATAAAGGGTTTGCCCTGATCCGGGTCCTTGGGAAGAACATGAACCCGGCCCATATCATGCAATTGCTGCAAGCCATCCAAAATTCAGATTACGACGGCCAGGCCCTGGGAGACATCGGGCAATTCCTGAAAGGCTGATTCCTTTATCGGTAGCCGTAAGTTGAAGGTAGTTTCCCCGGGAATCATAATTGCAGCTATATCCCGGTATAATTCTGGGGACTGATCTGCTTCAATTCCTGCTTTATCGCATCCGAAACCTCCAGGCTGTCTATAAATTTTCCTATTGATTCCCGCGTAATCTTAGTATTCCTGCGTGTTAGCCCCTTAAGCGCCTCATAAGGGTTCGGGAAACCTTCCCGCCGAAGGACGGTTTGAATGCCTTCGGCCACCACCGCCCAGTTGGCCTCCAGGTCTGCCTCGATCACAGAAGGGTTGAGAACCAGTTTTTGGAGTCCCTTTAATGTTGATTGAAAAGCCAGGATGGTATGGGCAAAGGGAACACCCACGTTTCTCAGTACCGTACTGTCCGTAAGGTCGCGCTGCAGGCGGGATACGGGTAGCTTGGCGGCCAGGTGTTCAAAGAGGCAATTGGCCAGGCCCAGGTTCCCTTCCGAGTTTTCAAAATCAATAGGGTTTACCTTGTGTGGCATGGCTGAGGATCCTACTTCGCCAGGGACGATCTTTTGCTTGAAATAGTCTATGGAAATGTATGACCACAGGTCCCGGTTCAGGTCGAATACAATGGTGTTGATCCTTTTCATTGCATCGAAGAGCGCCGCCAGCTGGTCGTAATGTTCTATTTGCGTGGTGGGGAAGGAATGGGACAAACCGAGATTTTCCTCCACAAACCGCCGCCCGAATTCCTTCCAGTCTTCCCCGGGGTAGGCTACCTGATGGGCATTGTAGTTTCCTGTGGCGCCCCCGAACTTGGCCGCATGAGGGATTGCCCGCAGTCCTTCGAATTGGGTATTGAGCCGGGTAACAAATACTTCCATCTCCTTGCCCAGGCGGGTAGGGGAGGCCGGCTGCCCGTGGGTACGGGCGAGCATCGGGATATTTTTCCATTCGGTTGCCAGGGCTCTTAGGCGGGATATCAGCTCCTGTAAGAGCGGGGTATAGACGGCATTCAGGGCTTCCTTTACCGAAAGCGGGATAGCCGTGTTGTTGATGTCCTGGGAGGTGAGGCCGAAGTGGATGAATTCCTTGTAGGGTTGCAATCCACGGGCGTCGAATTGTTGCTTGATAAAATATTCGACAGCCTTTACATCATGGTTGGTGGTTTTTTCTATTTTTTTGATAGCCTGGGCATCCTCAGGGCTGAAATTTTCATAGATTTTCCTGAGCTCCCTTCCTCGGGTGCTGTCAAAGGTTGCCAGTCCGGTAAGAGGCAATTCGCAAAGTGCCAGGAAATACTCGATTTCTACCCGGACCCGATACCGGATCAGGGCTTCTTCCGAAAAATAAGCTGCCAGGGTAGCTACTTTATCCCGGTACCTTCCGTCTATAGGGGAAATGGCATTCAATTGGTTCAGTCCCATCACATTTGCAGTTGGTGGTGTTTGGAAAAAGGCAAAGATAACTATAAGTTCACCAGATAAAAAGTTTCATACGACCCGATTTTCCACCATGTTTTTCCATACGGCCCCTGGCCACAGGCTAGTTTGCAAGCAGGTTTTCCACCAGGGGAGGAACGCCCCGGGCGGCTTTTTCGGCAATAATCTGCAGGTTTGGATATGCCCCTGCCGCTATGGCGGGTTTGGGGTCTATAAAATAAACCGGGATATGACCACGGGCATAGTGGACCAGCCCGGCAGCAGGGTATACCTGCATGGATGTACCGATGATCAGGAGGATATCTGCCGCCGCAGTCAGTTCTGCGGCTTTTTGCAGGAGTGGGACTTCCTCCCCGAACCATACGATATGGGGCCGCATCTGGTGCCCTTGTGCACAGGTATCGCCCAGGTTGAGATCCCCACGCCAGTTGAGCACACAGGTTGGGTCCCCGGTGCTCCTTGCTTTCAGTAGTTCCCCGTGCAGGTGCACCACGGTGCTGCTACCTGCCCTTTCATGCAAATCGTCGACATTCTGGGTAATTATAGATACTTCAAAGCGCGTTTCGAGCCGGGACAGGGCCACATGTCCTGCATTTGGACGGGCTATGAGCAATTGCCTCCTTCTCTGGTTGTAAAAATCCAGGACCAGGCCGGGGTTGTTTGCAAAGCCCTCGGGGGAGGCTACACTCATAACGTCATGCCCTTCCCAGAGGCCATCTGCATCCCGGAATGTTTTGAGGCCGCTGTCTGCACTCATCCCTGCGCCGGTAAGAACAACGATCTTCTTTTTCACGACTTGTGCTTGAGCCTTTAAAGGTACGTTTTTCTTATCTTCGGATTATGGCAGATCGCGCTTTACTGGAGTATCTGGAAACCTTTGTTTCGGAAGATCGCCGGCGTCGTTTCCGGGAGGTATTACGAACCCGTACCCGCTTCCTGACGGTGGTGATGGAGGATGTGTACCAATTGCACAATACAAGTGCCGTTTTGAGGAGTTGTGAAGTGTTCGGTATTCAAGACCTGCATGTCATTGAGGCGCGTTTCAACAGGAGACCCGATAAGAATATCGCCCTGGGCGCAGAGCAATGGGTAGACCTCTACCGCTACGGCCAGCCCGGGGAATGCCTGAAGACCCTGCGCGAAAAGGGCTACCGCATCATTGCCACCACCCCTTCGGAAGATGGCTGTCCCCTGGAGGATTTTGAACCCCGGCAACCGGCCGCCCTCTTGTTCGGCACGGAGAAGGAGGGTTTGAGCAGGGAATTGCTGGAAGCGGCAGACCAGCAGGTAAGAATTCCCATGGTAGGGTTCACAGAAAGCCTCAATATTTCGGTTGCCGCCTCCATCATCCTCTATCAGCTAACCACTCGCTTAAGACAGTCGGGCGTCAACTGGCAACTCAGTGAGGAAGAGGTCCTTGATAAACAGCTTGACTGGATGGTCAAGTCCATTAAAGGCGCAAAAGGCATTTTGAAACGCTATTATGAAAATTCCTGACCCGAAGGCGGGCTATTTGATTCATAACCGGCTCCTTCGGTTAATTTTCGCCCATTGTTTTACAGGGAATTTTACTATTTTAGAAGGCAGCTAACCATTTCATTCAGCGAGTCATGTACATTGCCTTATATCTTCTTGGCGGGCTTATACTCCTTGTCCTGATTCTCGCCCTTCTGGCACCTAAATCCTATAACGTTTACCGAAGCGTCGAGATCAGGAGGCCCAGGGCGGAAGTATTCGAATTCCTGCGGTTCCTGAAAAATCAGGAAACCTGGTCGCCCTGGGAAAAGCGCGACCCGAAAATGAAAAAAGAATTCCGTGGGACGGATGGGCAGGCAGGTGCTGTGAGCTCCTGGAAAGGCAACAAGGAAGTTGGGGAAGGCGAGCAGGAGATCAAAAAAATTGTACCTGGCGAAAGGGTGGACGGGGAGCTCAGATTTTTTAAACCCTGGAAGTCCACATCGGCCTGCTACCTCATAACCGATGATGCCGGGAAAGGTACCACCAGGGTTACCTGGGGGTTTTCCGGCAGGAATAAATTCCCGATGAGCATCATGATGCTTTTTATGAATATGGATAAGATGGTGGGGAAGGACTTTGAGGATGGCCTGGCTGCCTTAAAAATGCATTTGGAGGCAGGCACGGGAAAAATGGTTCCCTGAGTAAGCAGCCCGAATTTTAGAAACTCAGCAATACACATGGCCCTGTTTGTGGATACCGAAGGGAACAGGATAGTCCTGCATTCTAAGAAATAAGCGGTTATTGTTCCACCACTTCCAGAAGGGCCGTATCGTATGGGTTATTCAGCATCACCTGCCCGTTTTTAACTTCCACCCGGGTTCCTGAATAGGTATCGAATAATTGGGTGCCATCCCCAAAAAACCCTTTTACCCACAGGTATTTCTGTCCTTTCGGCAGGTCGAGACCCACGACTACTTTGTCTTTGTATTCCCCGTTGATGTATGTCCGGCCGAATACATAAGGAGATTTGGCCAGGCGTTGGTGCCTGCCGGCACCTATGGCGGGGTGGTTTCTCCTGAAACGACCCAGTTTTTGCCAGTGGGTCAGTATTTTTCTCTTTTGCGGCAGGCTGTCCAATTCATTCCAGTTCATAAAGGATCGCAAGGTTGCATCCCCAACGGCCCCTTTAATATTCAGGCTTCGGGCCGTCTCGTCCCCATAGTAAATCTGGGAAGCGCCCGGGGCAGAGCAGGAGGATGTTCGCGGCTTTCCTGCTGTATTTCCGGTTCTTGTCGTAAGGATCGGGGTCGTCATGGGAGGAAAGGTAGTTCAACACACTTTTATCCTTAAGCTCGTTTTGGAGCAATTTGCTGTACTTTCTGAAAATGGCATCATAATCCTTCTTTTTCTGGCATCCGCTACGAGTTCGAAATTGATCAGGCTTTTGAACCCATGGCTGAAATAGTCCACTTTCCTGTCGCCGAAATCAAATTCCCTACCCGCGGAAATTCCATAATCCGTAAACTTCCCCCACCAGTAAAAACGGGTTATCGTCCAGCACTTCGTCCTGGTGTTTTTTCTTCCATGTTTCGAAGGCATAGGAGGCTTCCCTGGCCAGTTCGGACCATGCATTTTCATTTACGTGTTTCGCGGTATCCACGCGGAAACCGTCTACACCGAATTCATTGATATAATCCGTTAACCATTTGATGATGTAGAACCTCGGTGCCCTGGGGTATCCGGTGCGGTCGAAAAATCGCTGCAGTTCATCCAGTTCGTTGCTCAGGCGGCCTTCCTCCTTCCACTTGGCCAGAAGGGCGTCCGGGAGTTCCACGGGTTCATCGGTTTCAGTATGGACGTCGGGCAGGTTCTCGACCAGGGTACATGCGGTAGTGGATTCGTAAGATTCAAAATCGCAGGTAGGCCCGGTACGTACCCAATCTTCGGGCCAAACCGGATCCTGGAGGGTCACAGGACCTGTATGGTTCAGCACCACGTCCATCAGGATCCGGATACCATGCTCATGGGCTGTTTTAACCAGTTGTTCCAGGTCTGTCCTTGGTCCCGAAATTGGGGTCGAGGGCCGTCCAATCCTTGGCCCAGTAGCCATGGTAGCCATAAGTATTGCCGGTACTTTCATCCACGCGAGCCATGAATTTGTTCGACAACAGGAGTAAACCAGATCGCATTTACCCCCAGGGCATCAAAATACCCTGCTTCAATTTTCTGAGTCACTCCCTGCTAGGTCGCCCCCCATAAACCCTCTCAAGGGTCCGGTGGGACCAGTGCGACCAAAATTCACGTCATTTTCTTGTTTCCGTTGTAGAACCGATCTGTAAGTAAAAAATAAACATTGGCGCCTTCCCATAAAAAGGGGGTTTTCTTAGCGGCTGTAGCGGATGGAATTCGTGATGGCGGAAGTACCTTTGTCCATTTCAGGAGTTGCGTTCCGGCAGGCTAGAAAGAACAGGCAGATCGCCATAGCAAGCAGCAGGTACTTCATATTTCAGATTTTGTCTAAAACTATAAAATGATCGCGGAATACTAAAATTTATTTCATCCTCGCAGAAAGTGCTGTTGTCACAGTGTTGACAGCCTATTTCGCGATGCGTAATCGGCTGCAGATTCCGCGGGTTCAAAGGCTTATTTATCGCGGTTCAACACTTTGAATTCCTCATAGCAACTACTGATGGCATCCAGGATTTGAAGGTCATTGGCAGTGGTGATAAAGGATTTGGAATAATTGCAATTGGAAAGGATGTCCTCTATATCCACCTTTTCCAATTGCAGGAGTTCGGTCAGGGTTTCCCGGTCGAATTTTGAGGCGAGGAGGTCCCGGATCCGGTCATCTTCCTTCATTTGCCTGAGTTTTCGCATTTGCCGCGGCTTTTTCCGAAGAGATTCCGCAATAAATCCGCCGGATTTAGGATGGCCCCCAAGACCTTGGTCACGGCACTAGGGCTGTTGTTGCCGGCTTCATAACTCTTGGAAAGGCCGGAAATGCTGTATTGGTAGGCCGTGTTGATCGGGAGGTTTTTTACATCGATCTCCAGATAGCCAGTAAGTTCATAAGGCCGAACAATTACTTCTTCCAGGGCATAAGCGAGTTCGGTAAGTGCGATCCGGGTATCATCGAAACGGAACATATCATTGGTCACGCGTATTTTTTGGGATTTAAAACCCAGGTAGGAAAAATACAATGGTATCGTTAACCGCAGCGGTGATAGCAAATTCACCTTCTTCGAATTGGTGATGGTTCCGATCACCTTGTTGAGGTTGATAACGTGAACACTTTCCATGGGGAGGTCGGTCTGCGCGTTCACCACTACCGCCTCGAAGCGCCCTTCCTGTTTCGGTTTCATCGTCCTGTGCGGAAGCGACAAAACAACTACAGAAGAGCAACAGGGCAATATATTTTCTCATAGACAGCAATCGTGCGTAAAGGTACGAAGAAAACGAAAATTAGGGTGTTGCCGTATTTTTTAATATACAATTAACTAAAAGAAATCCGTCTCGTTTTTTGCTTCTCCTGCCTCCCGGTTTGTTCCCTTTTTTCCCAGAAAACTTCCTGCTTTTGGAGGCATTGCGCTTCTTGCCTTTTTTGCGGTGTCCTTTATCCTTCTGTTTCCGACCCTGGCCGCCCTCGGCATTTGTCGAGATCTCAACATTCACAAAACGCCCCTCTACCTTAAATTCGGAAAAAGTCGCCAGCACGTGCCCGCTCAGCGAGGCCTCAGTTGTGAAAAAGGAAAAACTTTCCTTCACATCAACCCGTTGTATATCGTCTTTCTCCAGGTCCAGGGTATCCCTGAGGAAGTCCTTTAGGGATTTCCAATCATAGCCATCCTTTTCCCCAACATTGATAAAGTAACGTACCGTCCCGTCTTCCGGCAGCTCCCGGCGGCCTTCCGGGCCCTCCCCGGCATTCCCTGCATACGCCCATCCGTGTTCAGGTCTTTGGCCCCACTGTAATAGGTATAAAACCTTGTAAATTCAACAGCCACCATCTTCTTGATCAGTTCTTCCCGGTCCATTCCCTTTAGAACATCATAGATGGCCGGCAAATAGGCATCTATGTCCTTATTGATCCGGGTATCCTTTATCTTGCTGGCCAGGTGATACAACTTGGATCTCACAAATTTCCATGCCGGTGGGAATTTTTTTATGGATAAACTCCTGCTGTATCTTTTTTCGATGGCCTTGATTTTTCGCAGTTCACTCCTGCTCGAGGATGACCATCGAAATTCCTGATTTTCCTGCCCGCCCGGTTCGTCCGCTGCGATGGGTATAGGTTTCAATTTCGTCAGGCAATTGGTAATTGATTACATGGGTCACATCTTCCACATCTATCCCCCGGCGGCGACATCCGTGGCCACCAGCAATTGCAACTGGCCCTTCCTGAACGCACTCATAACCAGGTCTCGCTGATTCTGGCTGAGATCCCCGTGAAGGGCCCCGGCATTATAACCGTCTTCTATGAGTTTTTCTGCCACTTTCTGGGTATCCCGTTTTGTGCGGCAGAAAACCACGGAGAAAATGTCCGGGTTCGCATCGGCAAACGCTTTAATGCCGGATACCGGTCCCTACCACTGACCAGGTAATATTCGTGACGCACTGTATCACACCCCGGAGTTTCGGGTAGCCCACGGTGATTTCCCTGGGCTGGTGCATGAATTTCTTCGCGATGGTGGCCACTTCCCGGGGCATGGTGGCTGAAAATAGCCAGGTAGATTTCGAATCGGGGGTCATTGGAAAGGATATCCCTGATGTCCTCATAAAAACCCATGTTCAACATTTCATCGGCCTCGTCCAGGATGCAGTAATCTATTTTCGAAATGTCGACGATCCCCCTGGCCGATCATGTCTTTCATCCGCCCGGGAGTGGCGACAATGATCTGGGCGCCCTTCCTGATTTGTTTCGCCTGTTCTGTGATGCTGGCGCCCCCGTACACCGCCACAACGTTTCAAGCCCTTGATATATCGGAATATAGCTGCAATTCATTGGTGATCTGCATACAGAGCTCCCTGGTTGGCGAGAGGATCACGCCCTGTGTGGTCCGGCTTTCGATCATCGATTTTTTGAAGGAGGGGAAAGCCAAAAGCGGCGGTTTTGCCCGTCCCGGTTTGTGCGAGTGCCACCAGGTCGGTCTCAGCTTCCAGCAGAATGGGGATGGCTTTTTGCTGAATTTCGGTCGGGGTTTCAAATCCAAGGTCGGCAATAGCCTTCAGGAGGGTCGCTTCAAGCCCCAGGGTTTCAAATTTTGTCATAATCCGGTATCGGTTACATTTCGCAAATACGCATCTGCTGGTTGGGTGTCGGCAACCCCTCTCACAATTTGCACAACACCTTACGTATCAGCGGCCTGAAATTGGTCGGCAAAGGTAATTGAATTCTTCGGAAGCGAGTGGTAAAGCTTCGCCAATTTTTAGAAGCTGTCGGATGATTCGCGGAAATTTCCGGCTCAGGCCCCGGGATCCCTGGTTTTCAGGAATGGGCTATGAGTTTCTGCAGGGCCCTGGCCCTGTGGCTGATCCGGTTTTTTTCTGCCAGGGGTAACTGGGCAAAGGTACGGGTTTCACCCTGCGGACGGAATATGGGATCGTACCCAAAGCCTCCGGCCCCGATGGGGGCAGGGTGATCTCGCCCTGTACGACCCCTTGAAGGTATGGGTGTCCATGCGGACCCACCAGGGCTATGACCGTTTCAAAACGGGCCTTCGCCGATAGGATGCCCCTCCAGTTCCCCCAGGAGTTTTCGCATATTGGCCTTGGCGTTGTTGTGTTTGCCTGCATATCGGGCCGAAAATACACCCGGGGCGTCATTCAGGGATTCCACCAGCAGACCCGTATCGTCGGCGAAACAAGGCAGGCCGTACCGGTCCATTACGTACCGGGCCTTCAACAGGGCATTTTCCTCCAGGGTGGCCCCGGTTTCGGCGATTTCATCCGTATACCCAGGCTGCGGAGGGTTAGCAGCCGTATATAAGATGGCAGCAAGAGGACGTACTTCCCGCACCTTGTTGGCATTGTGTGTGGCGAAAACAAGGTCCATTTAGATCAGATTAACCTGCTGCAGGCAGGATGGATTTGGCTAAAAGTAGTAATTTTATATTCTTTGAAGTTAAGCAACTCCACGTATGAGGCTTCCATTCCCGCCGGTCTTACTCCTTTTTATATTTGCCGCCCTGATGGCGCTGCTCGACCGTTTCCTGCCATTCGGGGAGTTCGAATTTTTCGGCCGGCAATGGCTGATTTGGGGGTTGGGAATCGGCTCACCTCTGCTTGTGGGGGCTGCCCTGTATCAATTCCTGAAAGCCCGTACCTCTGTGGACCCCCTCAGGCTTTCGCGCACCAGGGCGCTGGTAACAGGCGGGATTTACCGGTATTCCAGGAACCCCATGTACCTGGCCATGTTGCTGCTACTTCTGGCCTGGGGGCTCTACCTTGGGAATGCCTTCAATACCCTTCTGGCGGCGCTTTTTGTTAGTTGTATGAACCGGTTCCAGATCCGGCATGAGGAAGCGGCGCTTTTGCGTCAATTCGGAAAATCATACCAGAATTACTGCATCCAGGTGCGCAGATGGTTTTAATAAGTTAATAATGTAATAAAATATAAATATAAGTTTATTAGTTAATATATAATATTATTAGTAGATTAGCTGATAAAATAGGAAATTCATATTGTTGATGCAGGATATTGCCATACTTACAGGCGACATCGTAAATTCCCGAGAGGATGAATCTGCCCGCTGGATCGAGGTTGTCAAGCCATTTTTCCGAAGCCTGGGCGAGAGCCCGGGGGATTGGGAAATATACCGGGGCGATGAGTTTCAGGTACGGGTCGGCCGTAAAAGTGCTCTCGCAGTGGCTATACAAATCAAAGCGTTGGTTAAACAACAGAAGAATCTGGATGTACGCCTGGCCATCGGGTTGGGCGAGGAGAGCATCCGGCATCCAAAAATAGGAGAGTCTAACGGAACGGCTTACCAGCGTTCGGGCAAAACCTTTGAAACCCTCAAAGAGCAACCGTATCGCATGCGACTCGCCAGCGGGGAAGCCACCTACGACCAGACCCTGAACCTTATGCTGGCCCTGGCCCTCGATTTTATGGACCAATGGAGCCCGGTATCAGCCGAGACCATGGCCCTGGCCCTAAGCCATCCGCAGGCTTCTCAAGAGGCCTTGGCAAAACGTCTTGGTATCAGGCAATCCGCTGTCAGTCAAAGGCTGAAGAGGGCGCGATACGACCTGGTCCGGGAACTTCTGGAATATTATGCACAAACTTGCAAAATACCTGTATCGTGATCCTTTTTATTAAACTCCTGCTGGCCCATCTCCTGGGCGACTTTCTGCTGCAACCCACCCGTTGGGTGATCCACAAGGAAGCGCATAAAGTGGCTTCCGGTTATCTCTACCTGCATATCGGCATTCATTTCGGGTTGATCCTGTTGCTGCTCTGGGACCCGGGATACTGGAAGATCGCACTTTTCGTCGCAACGGCCCACTACTGGATCGACCTGGCTAAACTCTATGCGAACCCTTATTTCCGGTATAAGAGTATCCCGTTCTTTGCAGACCAGTTGTTACACCTCCTGGTCCTTTACCTGGCAGCCTATCACACCGGGTTATGGGCCCAAAGCCTCTGGTTGGTACACCAGATCAACTGGGCGCTGCTGACGGCGGTAATTTTCCTGAGTTTTCCGTCTGCATTCATCATGACCCGCCTGCTGGAGCGCATGTCAGACCAGATTGAGCTCGACCATAAATCGCTCCCCAACGCGGGGAAATATATCGGCATCCTGGAACGCCTTTTCGTGTTGTTGTTTATCCTGATGGGCCACTGGGAGGCTATCGGGCTGCTGGTGACCGCAAAATCCGTGTTCCGGTTCAACGATCTCAAGGCGAGCAATAACCGCAAGCTTACGGAATATATCCTGATAGGCACCTTTTTAAGTTTCGGAATTGCAATAGTGACGGGCCTTGTGTATCTTTCTTTTTGAAAACCAATCTGAATTTGTATGAAATACCTGATCCTGATCCTGTTAACAGGCTGCCTGCTGGGCTGCGGCGAATCCCCAAAAGAAAAAGCTCCTGATCCCACTGGCCGCTGGTCCCAGGAAAAAGCCTGGGAATGGTACGACCGGCAACCCTGGCTGATCGGGGTTAACTTTATTCCCAGTACAGCTATCAACCAACTGGAATTCTGGCAGGAAGATACGTTCGACCCGGCTACGATCGACCGCGAATTGGCCTGGTCTGCCGACCTGGGCATGAACCTGCACCGGGTATTCCTGCATAATCTATTATGGGACCAGGATCCCGAAGGCTTCCTGAAGCGGATGGAGACCTATTTGGAACTGGCTGACTCTCACGGCATCAAAACCATGTTCGTATTACTGGATGATGTATGGCACCCGGTACCCAAACTGGGAAAACAGCCCGATCCGATCCCTCATGTACACAACTCTGGCTGGGTGCAGGCACCCGGGGCTGCCATTCTGGGCGACAGCACCCGCCACAAAGAACTCGAAGGCTATGTAAAGGGCATACTTTCCCATTTTGCCCGGGATAACCGGGTACTGGTTTGGGATGTATACAACGAGCCCGATAATGTGGCGGGCCAAAAGGGCCGTGCCGAACTGGAAGTGAAGAATAAAAAGGTGTATACCCTGGCACTGCTGAAGAAAGTGTTTACGCTGGGCACGGGAGGTGAATCCCAGCCAGCCGCTTACCACAGGGATATGGAAAGGCGATGTTGGCCACTGGGGGAACCCGGACAGCCTGCCACCCCTGGACCGTTACATGATGGAGCATTCGGATGTGATCTCATTTCACGCCTATGACGGGGATATGAAACAGGTCCGTGAGAAGATCCAGGCCTTGAAAACCTACGGCCGACCCCTTTTCTGCACGGAATATCTCGCCCGCGGTGTGGGGAACACCTTCGAGAAAGTACTCCCTATCCTGAAGGCCGAAAAAATAGCGGCCATCAACTGGGGCCTGGTATCGGGGAAAACGAATACGATCTACCCATGGAGTAGTTGGGATTCTACCTTTACCGCGGAACCCAAGGTCTGGCATCACGATATCTTCAGGAAAGACGGCAGCCCGTTTTCAGAAAGCGAAGTTGATCTGATCCGGGAGCTAACCGCAGGGAACAAGAAATTTAAATAGGGTTATATCTTAAACGCAGGGAGGTAGCCAACTGCCTGGAAGCCCATAACAATTTCCACGGAATCTGTTATAATTTTGCAAAGGGCTTACTTTTCCAGGGGCAGGATACCCGGAGATTGATTTAATGCTTAATTTTACCGCCTAATTTTTTATTGCATGACTGAGGTGGGACGAAAGTATGTTTTTGATTTTGACAGTACCCTGACCCGGGTGGAAGCACTGGACGTGCTTGCGGATATGACACTGCAGGGTAATTCCAACCGGGAGGAGATCACAAGGGAAATCCAGACCATTACCAATTTGGGGATAGACGGGGAGATATCCTTTACAGAATCCCTGGAACGGCGTATCCGGCTCCTGAATGCGAACAAAGGACACCTGGCCCCGCTGGTGGATGAACTGCGGCAGAAAATATCCAAGTCCATTGCAGCCAACAAAGAATTTTTTGAAAAATTCTCAGAAGATATCTATGTAATCTCCTGCGGGTTCAAAGAATTTATCGATCCCATTGTGGCCGAATACAATATCCCGTCCGAACGGGTCTATGCCAATACCTTCGAATTTGATGAGGAAGGGAATATTACGGGTTTTGATGAGACGAATGTGCTCGCCACCCACAACGGCAAGATAGAATGCCTTAAAAGCCTTAACCTGGACGGGGAAGTTCAGGTAATTGGCGATGGGTACAGCGACTATGTGATGAGGGAGGCAGGCATTGCCGATAAGTTCTTCGCCTATACGGAAAACGTACACCGGGAGAAAGCGGCCCTGAAAGCCGATCACATCGCGCCGAACCTGGATGAATTCCTCTTTGTAAACGACCTGCCCAGGAGCCTTTCTTACCCTAAAAACAGGATCAAGATCCTCTTGCTGGAGAATGTGCACCCGGCGGCCTTTAAAAACCTTTCCGAAGACGGTTTTTCCGTGGAGCTGGTCAAGCACAGCATGTCCGAAGAAGAGCTGATCAGCAAAATCCGCGGGGTCCATGTACTGGGTATCCGCTCCAAAACCCAGGTCACTAAAAAAGTGCTGGATGCTGCCAACAAATTGCTGGTAGTGGGAGCTTTTTGCATTGGCACCACACAGATCGACCTGGACTACTGCAAGCGAAAAGGCGTAGTGGTATTCAATGCCCCGTACAGCAACACGCGTTCCGTAGTGGAACTGGCCATAGGGGAGATCATCATGCTCATGCGGAACATTTTCACCAGGAGCACAGAGTTACACAATGGCCAATGGAATAAATCTGCCGCCAATTCCAGGGAGGTCAGGGGTAAGAACCTGGGGATTGTCGGCTATGGGAACATTGGGAAGCAGCTCTCGGTACTCGCTGAAGCCATGGGCATGCGGGTGTATTATTACGATATTGAAGACACCCTGGCCCTTGGGAATGCCGTACAATGTGCAACCCTGGAAGACCTGCTTAATGTCTCGGATGTGGTTTCCCTCCATATAGACGACAACCCGGCTAACCGCAACTTTATCGGGGAGCGCGAGATCGCTCAGATGCGTGACGGCGCCCTGCTTATAAACCTATCGCGCGGCTTCGTGGTGGACCTGCAGGCCCTTGTAGCCGCCCTTAAAAGTGGCAAGCTGGGGGGAAGTGCCATAGATGTGTATCCCGAAGAGCCAAGGAGCAATGGCGAATTCGCAACGGAATTGCAGGGGTTGGAAAATGTGATCCTCACCCCCCATATCGGAGGTAGCACGGAAGAGGCACAGCGCAATATTGCCGATTTTGTGCCCAACAAGATCATGGATTATATCAATTCGGGCAGCACGGTAGATGCCGTAAACTTCCCGAATATACGCCTTCCCAAACAGGTCAATGCCCACCGATTCCTGCACATTCACCGCAATGTGCCCGGCATCATGGCCCGGATCAATGATGTACTTGCCAAGTTTGAAATGAATATTTCGGGGCAATACCTCTCTACCGATCCGGAAGTGGGCTATGTAATTACCGATTTGGACAAAGAATACCCCAAGGAGGTCATCCAGGCGCTAAAAAAGGTGGAGAATACCATAAAATTCAGGGTCCTCTACTAATCCCCGACGCTTATTTTTCAATCTTGCCGAGGGTCCCGAACAGGGGGAAAACGGCTGTTTTTGTAGTGCCTGCCGGCCAATGTGCCCGCAGCGTTTTGGCAAGGACATCTACCGGATTCACCTCCTTGGCACGACGGTAGTTCTGCACGGAGGACCAGGAATTCAGGTAGCCCAGGAGGGCATCCAGGTCCATGGGACGTTCGATAGACAATCCTCCAAGGTCTTCGGCTGTTACCAGGTCAAAGGGAATGGAGGCGTAACCCGTGTCTATATGTTTGCGTTCCCCATCCCACCAGGGCCCCACCACTTGGCGGTAAAAATGGTCAATAATCTCGTCCGCGGCATCGCCGAACTTCAGCAAGCCATAGCCCCACACCGCCATGGTAGCCCCATTCCGTGCCACCCGTGCCGATTCCCGGAGAAACGCTTCAATATCAAACCAATGGATAGCCTGCCCAACGGTGATCAGATCAAAAGTATTGTCTTTAAATGGCGTCTCCTCAGCCCTCAGGCACCGGTACTCAACATTCGGCAGGTCTGGCGCCTGGCGCAGCTGGTTCTCACTGATGTCTGTGGCAACAGCCTTTTCGAAATGCGGCGCCAGTTCGCGGACTACCTGCCCGTTCCCGGTAGCGCAATCCCAGTAAGCCCTTCGATTTTCCGTGCGTTGGAGGATCCGCTGATAAAGGGCAGGGGGATAGAGTGGGCGGTATGCACTATAGAGCTTTGATTGGTTAGAAAAGCGATCCCTGATTTTTTTCATGGTTCTTGTATTACTGATGGTGATACGGTTCGTTCCGTAGGATGGTAAAGGCCCGGTAGAGCTGCTCCACAGCGAAAAGCCTAACCATCTGATGGGAGAAGGTCATCCGGGAGAGGCTGATCTCCCCGGTAGCTCTCTGGTAAAGTGCCTGGCTGAAGCCAAAGGCGCCGCCTATTACCAGGACCAGCCGTCTGACCCCTGCGTTCATCTGTTTCTGTAAAAATCCGGCGAATTCTTCCGAACTAAAGGATTCGCCCCGCTCGTCCAGCAGATATACCCGGTCCGATGCATCGATACGTTGAAGGAGCGCCTCCCCTTCGGCCTGCAGGAGCTGGTCCCGGGAGCGATTTTTGTTACTTCCTAATATCCGGAAGCGTTTCCATGGAGAAATTTGTGTAATGCCCCAGTCTTTTCTCATATTGCGCAATCAAATGCAGGAGTTCTTTTTGATTGGTTTTCCCGATGGCGAGCAAGTTTTACGGTCATTTCCCAAAGATAAAATATTCGAAAGACACCGGTTCCCGATTGGGCTTTGTTTTTAGTATTTTAGCAGGCAATTCAGGGCCCATGATCACAGAGGAACAGTTTGAACATGAAATTCAACTCATTATAGCCAATGCTGTCAGGGAAGACGTGGGGGAGGGGGATTACAGTTCCCTGGCTTGTATCCCGGAAGAAGCCACGGGAAAGGCGGAATTGCTGGTCAAGGATCACGGGTATATCGCGGGAGTCTCATTCGCCGACAGGGTATTTTCCTATATTGACCACAACCTGAAGATGGATGTCCTCATCCCGGACGGGAATGCGGTACGCTTCGGGGATGTTGTATTTAGGGTTGAAGGCCCGATTCAAAGCATTTTGAAGGCCGAACGCCTGGTGTTGAATGCTATGCAGCGGATGAGTGCGATAGCTACCAAGACACGGGCCTATATGAATCTCCTGGATGGGACGGGGACCAAACTGCTGGATACCCGAAAAACGACCCCGGGGATCCGGGCCCTTGAAAAATGGGCGGTTCGGATCGGTGGTGGCGAAAACCACCGCTTCGGGCTGTACGACATGGTCATGCTGAAAGATAACCATATCGATTTCGCCGGAGGGATCAGCATGGCGATAGCCAAGACCAAAGCCTATCTGAAAGAAAATCACCTACCCCTGAAAATCATCGTGGAAGCGAGGAATTTAGATGAAGTATTGGAAATCCTCAATGTGGGAGGGGTTCATCGGATCCTGCTCGACAATTTCAGCGTGGGGGATACCCGCAAAGCAGTGAAGCTGATAAGGGGAAGGTGCCAGACGGAATCGTCCGGCGGGATCAATGAACAGACCCTGCGCAATTATGCGGCCTGTGGCGTTGACTATATTTCATCCGGGGCTATCACTCATTCGGTCCACAATATGGATTTAAGTTTAAAAGCAGTGTAGATGGCTACAGAACTGGAGGAAAAACTTGAAAAGACCCCGGGCATCCGCAAGATCATCCGTCTGATGAAGCAAAGTAAGCTCAAGGCCTTTGAAGGGCTGTCCCTGTATGACCTGGTGCGTATGTATACGGTCGGGATCTTCCAGGGTGCGATTTCCACCCGCGCCAGTTCCATCGCTTTCAGCATTTTTATGGCCCTGTTTCCGCTGCTAATCTTTATGATCACCCTGATACCGTTCGTGATCCCGTATGTGAGCATTGGGAATGAAAATTTTGACTCCCAGTTCCTCCTCTTCCTGGAGTCGTTCCTTCCCTCTGCCACCAGTGAATATTTTGCGGAGATTTTTAATCAGATCAGGGACCAGAAAAGCGGGGGCCTTCTTTCTTCCTCCTTCCTGATCTCCATCTTTTTGATGGCCAATGGGGTTAATGCTATTTTCGGGGGTTTTGAGAATTCGTATCACATCGAACTGACGCGCAATTTCTTCAAACAATACGCCTATGCCCTTATGGTGGGGCTTATCCTGTCGGTTTTGCTGCTGGTAGGCGCCGTGGTGTACGCCTATTTTGAATTCTATATCCTGGATTACCTCAGCGTATGGGCAGCCAGGACAAGGGGATACGACCTGACAGAGAATGACATTGTGGGTGCCCGGGTCGGGAAGGTGCTTTTCTTTATTGTAATTTCGTATCTCACCACTGCCATTCTGTATTACTTTGGCACTACCGAAGGGAAGGAAGCCAAGTTTTTCTCGTACGGAGCCCTGCTAACCACTTTATTATTCCTGCTAACCTCATACCTCTTTGGGGTTTACGTGGAGAAGTTCGCCCGCTATAACGAATTATACGGTGCGCTGGGAGGATTACTTATCCTGATGGTCTATATATGGCTGAACAGCAACATCCTCCTGCTTGGTTTTGAATTGAATGCGACCTTGAATTACCTCAGAAGAAGCATGGGCAATGATGAATAAATTCCTAAGGCCGCTAACGGTACTGGCCTGCCTGATAGCCGGTGGCAGCCTGCTGGGCCAATCCGTAACAGGGACCTGGAAGACCGTAGACGACCGGAGCGGGGAGGCCAGGGCGCTGGTACGTCTTTATGAAAAAGGAGGCCGGTTATACGGTACCATTGAGTCGCTCCTGCGCGATGGTGATAAAGATGCAAGATGCACCGCCTGCAAAGGGGACCGTAAAAACAAGCCGGTGAAGGGGATGCAAATTCTCAATGGGCTCGAAAAAGTGGGCCCTTACCGATGGGAAGGCGATGGGGATTCCCTCTTCGACCCCGAACAGGGCAAATCCTTCCGGTCCCGGGTTTGGCTGGATCCTGACCATCCAGATATACTTAAGGTTCGGGGCTATTGGATGTTTTTTTACCGCACCCAGAACTGGAAACGGGCCTCCTGAGGATTTTAACCAATCATGGAACATTTTATTGACGTTGTACTCCCACTTCCGCTCGAAAAGCTTTTCACTTATAGCATTTCCGGGCCGGAAGCCGGCTTGCTGCAACCCGGGATGCGGGTAGCGGTACCCTTTGGGAAATCGAAGATCCATACGGGACTGGTATACAGGCTTCATCAAACACCCCCGGAGGCGTATGAAGCGAAAGAGATTTACCAGATCCTGGATGAATCCCCTACGGTGACCCCCATTCAACTTAGACATTGGGAATGGATTGCGGGGTATTACATGTGCACCCTGGGGGAGGTGTTCCGAACGGCCGTCCCAGGTGGGTTGCTCCTGGAAAGCGAATCGTACGTGGTTAAGAACCAGGATTCGGATATTGATGAGGAGGCCCTGGAAGACGATGAATTCCTGGTTTTTGAGGCCCTGGAGAACCAATCCGGGCTGAGCGTGGAGGAGATCAGCCAGATCGTCGACAGGAAGCAGGTTATAAAGCTGCTGAACAGATTGCTTGCAAAAGAGGTCATTCGGGTTCGCGAAGTCCTGCACGACCCCTACAAACCCAAATGGGTGCCATATATTCGTTTGGCGCCTGACTACGAGGGGGAAAGGGAATTGGGAAACCTGCTCGATGAGCTTTCCAGGGCCCCTAAACAACGAGTGGCCGTACTTACATTGTTTCAACTACTGGCTCAGGAGAAGGGGCGGGTAAAACTCAAGGCGCTGGAAAGGGAAAGCGGGGTTTCAAGGCCGGTGATCCGGGCTCTGGTTGCCAAAGGTATTCTGGAAGAATATGCCGTACAAACAGACCGGGTGGTTTATGAAGGGGAAGAGGAGGCAGGGCCGACCAAAACGCTGAATTCAGGCCAGGAAGAGGCCCTGCAGGCTATTGAGGGGTATTTCGCGGAAGGCCGGGTAGGGTTGTTGCACGGGGTGACCTCTTCCGGGAAAACAGAAGTATATGTAAAGCTCATTGCCCAAACGCTGGAGGCAGGGGGGAATGTACTGTACCTGCTGCCTGAGATTGCCCTGACCACCCAGCTTATCAACCGCCTCCGTTCCTATTTTGGCAGCCGTGTTACCGTGTACCATTCGCGCTATAACCTGCAGGAACGGGTGGAGGCCTGGAATAATGTCCTTGCAGGCAGGGACAAGGCGCAGATCGTCCTGGGTGCAAGGTCTGCGCTCTTCCTTCCCTTTCCCAGGTTGCAACTTATCATAGTGGATGAGGAACACGAGAACACCTACAAACAATTCGATCCGGCGCCCCGATACCACGCGCGGGATGCGGCCATCGTTTTGGCGGAGATGTATGGAGCGAGGGTATTGCTCGGGTCGGCCACGCCAAGCATAGAGAGTTATTACAACGCGATGAGGGGAAAATACGGCCTTGCCAGGATGACCAGCCGATACGGGAACGTGCTGATGCCCGATATGGAGCTGGTGGACCTGAAGGAACAATGGCGGAAAAAGCGGATGAAGGGGCACTTCTCCGAGCCTTTGATAGAGCAGATGGCCCAGGCCCTGGAAGCCGGTGAACAGATAATCCTATTTCAGAATCGGCGGGGATTTGCCCCCATCGTTGAATGTACAAGCTGTGGCCATTCCCCCCAGTGCCCGAACTGCGATGTCAGCCTCACCTACCATCAATTCCGCGACCAACTCCGTTGCCACTATTGCGGCCACCACCTGCCTTTGCCGGTTACCTGCCCGGCCTGCGGCAACGCCACGTTAGACTCCAAGGGATTTGGCACGGAGCAGGTAGAGGAGGAAGCCCGTGCTCTCTTCCCGGAAGCTGAAACCGGCCGGATGGACCTGGATACCACCCGGGGTAAACACGGGTACGGGAAAATCATTAATGCCTTTGAGGAAGCCCGCATCCAGATCCTTGTGGGAACCCAAATGGTCACCAAGGGGCTCGATTTCAGGAACGTGGCCCTGGTGGGGATCATGAATGCGGATTCCCTGCTGAACTTTCCCGATTTCAGGGCACATGAACGGAGTTTTCAGCTGCTTACCCAGGTAGCGGGCCGTGCAGGGCGCACGCGCAAAAGGGGCAAGGTCATCATTCAGACCTTCAACCCCTATCATCAGATTTTAAAACAGGTAAGCACGGGGAATTACCAGGAGATGTACAGGGAACAGGTATATGAGCGGGAGCAGTATCACTATCCACCCGTTAACCGGCTCATACGGATCACGTTCAAACACAGGGAATACAATAGGGTAAATGACGGTGCAGACTGGTTTGGGCGCGCTTTGAGGAATATTTTTGACGAAGGGATCCTGGGGCCGGAATTCCCGCCCATTTCCAGGATCAGGAACCAGTATATAAAGAACATCCTGGTAAAAATCCCCCGGGGTAAATCCCTCCCTAAAACAAAAAATAGCATTAGAAGGATTGAGACATCCTTTAATGCTATTTCACAATTTAAGTCGGTTCGGGTTATTTACAATGTGGATTACTTTTGATCACACATTACTCAGGGCTTCGGCCAACTCGGTTTTCTTATTCCTGCTTAAGGGAATGGACCGGCCACTGACTTCAACATTTTTACTGTTGAATTTCTCGATTTTTTCCAGGTTGACAATATAGGATTTGTGTATCCTGAGGAACTTCTCGGAAGGCAATTGCTTTTCGAATGCCTTCATGGTTGACAGGATCACGATATTAGCCTCATCGGTAACCAATTTGATGTAGTCACCCAGGGCTTCGATCCACTTGATGTCGTTAAGGATAACTTTTCGTTTTTTCAGGTTGCTTTTTACGAAGATATGCTCCTCATCCTCGTTCACCTGATGCATTTGTTCGTATTTGGCCACCGCCCGCTTTACGGAGGCGTCAAAACGTGCCATGGTAATGGGTTTGTGAAGGTAATCAGTAACATCGTAATCAAAGGCTTTGAGTGCGTAATCCGGCTTTCCGGTGATCAGAATGACCTGGGGCGGATTTTCCAGGGATTCTAACAGGTCAAAACCACTGATAATAGGCATTTCAACATCAAGGAAAATAAGATCGATCTCATTGTTTTTAAGGCCGTTCTTGGCTTCGATAGCATTACTGTACTCAGCAACCAGGGCTAAATTCGGATGATTATTCACCAATTTCGCAACCGCCATCCGTTGCATTGATGAATCATCAACAACAATACTTCTTAATTTCATAAATGGGTTGATTTGTGGGGTTAAATCATTAACAAATTACCGAAAAAACAAGGTTAAGTACAACTAAAGTTGTAAACATTGTATTAATTACTGTATACTTGGTAATGATCCCGGATTTAAGTTTAGGTTAAGTCTATTTTTATGATTGTTCAACCTAATAACGAAGATTTTTTTGATTTCTTGTGATTAGACGGAATAATTGTTACTTTTGCGCTCCTTAAAAATAATTCTATCTATATGAATCATTACGAAGCTGTTTTCATTTTAAATCCCGTTCTATCTGATACGCAGATAGAGGAAACAGTGAAAAAATTCGAAGATTTCCTGATCAAACATGGGGCCAAAATGGTCTCCAAGGAAGATTGGGGCCTCAAAAAGCTGGCATATCCCATTCAGCACAAAAAAAGCGGATTTTATCATCTGTTCGAATTCACTGCGCCCGGGGAGGCGATCTCACCTTTTGAGCAGGAGTTCAAAAGGGATGAACGCATAATGCGTTTCCTGACCGTAAAACTGGACAAACACGCCATAGAATGGGCGGAAAAAAGAAGAACAAGATTAAAAGCTAAAGCGTAAGGATATGGCAACATTACAGCAACAGGCCAAAGGGAAAAAGGACGGGGAGATCCGGTACCTGACCCCCTTGAATATTGAGACCGGAACACAGAAAAAATATTGCCGCTTTAAGAAATCAGGTATTAAGTATATCGATTACAAGGACCCTGATTTCCTCATGAAACTCGTGAACGAACAGGGGAAGATCCTTCCGAGGAGGCTTACCGGCACCTCCCTGAAATACCAGCGGAAAGTGGCCCAGGCCATCAAACGTGCCCGTCATTTGGCCCTGATGCCATATGTAGGGGATTTATTAAAATAATTAGGAGCGGATCATGGAACTTATTTTAAAAGAAGACGTACAGAATCTGGGATTCAAGGACGACGTGGTTACAGTAAAAAACGGCTACGGCAGGAATTACCTCATCCCGCAGGGGCTGGCGACCATGGCGACCCCGTCGGCCAAGAAAGTCCTGGCGGAAAACCTGCGGCAAAAAGCCCATAAGGAAAAACAAATCATTGAGGCGGCTAAGAAAACGGCCGAAGCCCTCAAGAAACTCGAGATCAGGATCCCTGCAAAAGTGGGGGCAGCCGATAAGCTGTTCGGTTCTGTTACCAGTATCGACCTGGCGGCCACCCTGGCTACGGAAGGCCATGAGATCGATAAGAAATATATCGCTATCAAGGGAGGTGCCATCAAGAGGGCCGGGCCTTACGAGGCCGAAATCCGGCTCCACCGGGAAGTCATTGTCGAATTCCCTTTTGAAGTGGTGCCCGAAAAAAACTAAGGGATTGTAGATCGGATTATCATAAAAGAGCTGAAGGTGTTTCAGCTCTTTTTTTTGGCTGAACCTCAAAAACTGACATTTTGATTGGGGTTACCTCCGGGATTTCCCTTTTACCTTTTTGGGCCTGTTCGTAAGCGTATGGCAACGAGGTATGCCCTATGGTCATTCAAATAATTATGGTATTTTTGCCCCGCCCCACGAGGGCGGTTTTTTTTAATATGAAATACCGAAGGCTTACAAGGGAACAACTGGAGGAATTGCACCCGGAATTCATTAATTTTCTGGCGACCCAGTCTATTTCGGCTGATGAGTGGACCCGGCTCAAAGAAGAAAAACCGGCCGTTGCGGAAGAAGAGATAGACCTTTTCAGCGATCTTGTCTGGGAAGGGGTATTGTCCAAGGTAGAATACCTGGAGAATATTTCTGCCCAGCAAATGCATTTGTTCCATCTTGCGGAAAAGGAGATGAAACTCTTTTCGGTGAAGGTGATGAACCCGGAGGCAGACCTGACCACCACAAAAGGATTCAACTGGTTCCGGAAGAACTGGCAATCGGATTTTGTGGAATACCTGGTAGCATCCAAAGCCTATTCGGACGACAAGAACCGGGATAAGTTTGAATTGATTGAACAGGGGGCGGTCATTACGAAAGGTGAGCTGTACCGCTGGTTCGAACAAATGATGGAAGAATAAGGCTGGCGACGGGCAAGCAGGTTAGGGCAATCAAGTATATTTGTTGCAAGAGGTTTATTTATGGCGCAAAAACCAGGCATTCCAAAAGGGACAAGGGATTTTTCACCGGGAGAGATCGCCCGGAGGAATTATATCTTGGCGGCTATCAAAGATCAGTTCGAATCCTTTGGATTCCAGCCGATTGAAACCCCTTCCTTTGAAAACCTGGACACTCTGCTGGGTAAGTATGGGGATGAAGGGGACCGGTTGATCTTTAAGATTCTAAATTCAGGGGACTTTATGAGGAAGGTACCCTCCCAAAAATTAAAAGAAATGGATTCGGCCGCCCTCTTGCCGAAGATAACGGAAAAGGCCCTGCGTTACGACCTTACAGTCCCCTTCGCCCGCTACGTGGTCATGCACCGGAACGAACTCCAATTTCCTTTCAAGCGATACCAGATTCAGCCGGTCTGGAGGGCGGACAAGCCGCAGAAGGGCAGGTTCCGGGAATTCTATCAATGCGATGCGGACGTAGTGGGCGCCACTTCCCTGCTGCAGGAGGTTGAGTTTATCCAATTATATGACGCCGTTTTCAAAAAGCTAGGTCTCCCGGGTGTGGTCTTGAAAATCAATCACCGCAAAATATTATCAGGAATAGCCCAGACTATAGGCGCCGAGGATCATTTGATCGATTTCACGGTTGCCCTGGACAAACTGGATAAAATTGGGGAGGAAGGGGTGCTAAGGGAACTTCGGGAAAAGGGAATCCCGAAGCTTGCCATCGAAAAGGCACGCCCCTTATTTTCGGTATCCGGGGACAACAGTAAGCAAATTTCCGACCTCAGGGCCTGGCTGAAGGATTCCAGGGCCGGGCTTCAGGGCCTGGACGAGCTGTCTCGTATCCTCGAACTTACCGATGCCCTGGGCCTTTCTGCCATGCAAGTGTCGCTGGATATTACGCTGGCCAGAGGACTCAATTACTATACCGGGGCCATCTTTGAGGTGGCTGCACCTGCAGGGGTGGATATGGGCTCCATCGGCGGCGGGGGGCGCTATGACGACCTTACAGGTATCTTCGGGATGCCCGATTTAAGCGGGGTTGGGATATCCTTTGGCCTGGACCGAATCTACCTGGTGATGGAGGAGCTTGAGCTTTTTCCGAATGCGGTAGACCGGTCCCTGGAGATCCTATGTGTGAATTTCGGGGAAAAGGAAGCCATAGCCGCAATGAAACTGGTGAAATTGTTTCGCGGGAAAGGCGTGTCTGCAGACCTGTACCCCTCCGCCGCCAAACTGCAAAAGCAATTCAAATATGCGGACAGCCGCAACGTGCCCTTTGTAGTCCTTATTGGCGAGGAGGAATTGTCCACGGGGCAATTTGTGGTCAAGGACATGGCCAGCGGGAAGCAGCAGACCTACCTTTTGGATGCCCCGGATGAATTCCTCAAATCGCTATAGCCTGGCTTTGATGGCTTTTATTACCGCCTTGTAATAAGAGGTGGCGTGTGGCACGTATTTCTGCGGCCTCGCCAGGCCCCAGGTTTCCTCTGCGAATTGGAGGAGGGGGACCATTTTCAGGGATGCCACTTCCGTTTCCTGTTTTTTGAGGGCTGCCAGTGGCACCGGGAGGCGGCTGAGGAAGGTATGGTGGAACTCGCAATCCACCAGGTCTGCCCGGTGTTTGTGTACCGATTTGAAAACTCCGATCTTTTCGAGGGAATCAGGGTGGATGTCCAACCCTATTTCTTCCTTTACCTCCCGTATTGCCGCGGCTTCAATAGTTTCCCCTGCATGCACATGTCCGGCTACGGATACATCCCAGAGCAGGGGATGGGTATCCTTTACCTTAGCGCGCTGCTGCAGCAACACCTGCCCCGGTGGCTGGTAAAACCAGACGTGGATGGTAGGGTGGAAAAGTCCCAGCCTGTGTGCTTCTGCCTTTGGTGCGGTTTTTCCCGTGGGCTTCCCCTTTTCATCCAGAATTTCTACAAATTCCTCCATGGGTATCTATTTACCTTATATAGCCTTCCCCTCATCCTGTATGGGACAGGGGAAGGAGGTAGGGCGAGGGCTCAGTCAAAATAGCTGAATGTCTCCCCGGCTTTGATGTTTTGCAGGGTTTCATATATCAGTCGGATTACGTTTTCCACATCGTCCTGATGTACGGTTTCCACTGTGGTGTGCATATAGCGCAGGGGGAGGGAAATCAGGGCGGATGCCACGCCGCCATTGCTGTATGCAAAAGCATCGGTATCGGTTCCGGTTGAACGAGAGGCTGCCAGCCTCTGGAAGGGTATTTTCTTCGCTTCTGCCGTTTCTATAACCCTTTCGCGCAGTCGGTTCTGTACGGCCGGGGCGTAAGAGATGACAGGTCCGCCCCCCATTTCGGTATGGCCTTGCTTTTTCTTGTCGATCATGGGGGTGGTGGTATCGTGGCATACATCGGTAATGATAGCGGCGTTGGGCCGGATGGTTTGGGTGATCATCTCCGCCCCCCTCAGGCCGATCTCTTCCTGCACGGAGTTGGTCACATACAGTCCGAAGGGCAGGGTAATTATTGTTTTCACTGAGCAGGCGGGCCACTTCGGCGATCATAAAGCCCCCTACCCGGTTGTCGATCGCTCGGCCCACGAACTTATTCTTATTGAGCACCTGGAAGGTATCCGGGTAGGTGATCACACATCCTACATGGACACCCATCTTCTCTACTTCCTTTTTGTCTTTAGCTCCTATATCGACAAAAATATTGTCGAGCTTCGGGGGTTCTTCCTTGCTTTTATCCCGGGTGTGAATGGCCGGCCAGCCGAAGATCCCTTTGACGATCCCATTTCTGGTATGGATGTCCACCCATTTGGAAGGGGCAATCTGATGGTCACTTCCGCCATTACGGATGACATAGAGCAGGCCATTGTCTGTGATATAGTTGACGTACCAGGAAATCTCGTCGGAATGGCCTTCGATCACTACTTTGTACGTGGCCTCGGGGTTTACCACGCCTACCACAGACCCATAGGTGTCTGTAATAAAGGTATCTACGTAGGGTTTGAGGTAGTTCATCCACAACTTCTGCCCTTCCCATTCATAGCCGGTAGGGGCGGCGTTATTCAGGTATTTTTCAAAAAATTTCAGGGAATTTTTGGTAAGGATCTTCTTTGTATTCATGGAGGTTTCTTTTGCTGCAAACTTAGCAATATTCACTTTTATTTAATAGATGGATGATAACTTAATCCGTATTTTTGGCCGGATGTTTATTGAGGACGTGCAATGAAGAACGTATGGGTGCTCCTGGTCGGGCTTACGGTCTTGAAGGGATATCCGCAAGTTGCGGAACAGCCCCTGGACTCCCTGACCGAAAAGGGGATCATCATGGAGGGCGACTCAGTGGCCCAGCAGTCTATCCTGCTGGATGAGGTATTTGTCTTCAGTCCTTTAAAATTTGATTCGTATAATGAAAAGCTGCGGTATTACATCCTGAGGCGGAAGACGTTGAAGGTGTATCCTTATGCCAAGCTGGCTTCTGAGAGGCTCACAGAATTGAATGACCGTCTTGCCCGGATCGATTCGCGTCATAAGAGGAAGAAATATACCCGCATCGTGCAGCGGTATATTGAAGAGGAGTTCTCTGCGGAGTTGAAGAAACTGACCCGTACGGAGGGGCAGATCCTGGTAAAGCTGATTTACAGGCAAACCGGGGTTACGGCCTTTGACCTTGTGAAGGAGTTGCGCAATGGCTGGCGGGCATTTTGGTACAACACCACGGCAAAACTTTTCAATATCAGTATCAAGGAGGAATTCCACCCGGAGGCCGTTCATGAGGATTACCTGATAGAGGATATCCTGCAGCGGGCTTTTGCGGCAGACATCCTGCCGCGGCAGAAATCGGTCCTGGATTATGATTATGCCACTTTGGTCAATAAATGGGGCAAGACCCCGGATCAAAAAAAATAATTGGTGGAACCATATAAAAATGGTATCTTAGGAGGCCCTTTTTGACACTTCATTTTTTGATTGACCAGGTTGATTTCTGGGGGAGAGAACGGAACGTAAAAATAATTTCCAAAATTCCCCTTAAATAAATTTTTAATTAAAAAAATGCTTTTATATTTGCACCCGCTTTGAAGGGCTATAGAAATAGTTTCGGGGCGTAAAATTGGGGAGTCATAGGGTTCCCCTTCGTTTTGGTGGATGTGGTCTTGGGGTATCTTGGGGCGGGTTTTAAGTCCATTGAAGGGAAAGAGAGAAAAATAAGTTCATTGATATATTGGTAGACAGCGTTTGTAGGGACTTTGATTTGCCTTTCGGGGTGGTTGGGGTTTTTACAGACAGATTAGAATCATTTTGAGACCACCGGGGGCTGGAGCCATTAGGCCGATAATAGGAATAATTGCTTTAGGTCACGGAAATTATTTACAGACAAACGATGAAGAGTTTGATCCTGGCTCAGGATGAACGCTAGCGGCAGGCCTAACACATGCAAGTCGTACGGTAACAGGGGGTGCTTGCACCCTGCTGACGAGTGGCGCACGGGTGCGCAACGCGTATAGAACCTACCCTGTACAGGGGGATAGCCCATGGAAACGTGGATTAATACCCCGTAGAGACGAGAAGTGGCATCGCTTTTTGTTTAAAGCTTCGGCGGTACGGGATGGCTATGCGTCCCATTAGTTAGTAGGCGAGGTAACGGCTCACCTAGGCAATGATGGGTAGGGGCCCTGAGAGGGGGATCCCCCACACTGGTACTGAGACACGGACCAGACTCCTACGGGAGGCAGCAGTGAGGAATATTGGACAATGGGCGCAGGCCTGATCCAGCCATGCCGCGTGCAGGAAGACAGCCCTACGGGTTGTAAACTGCTTTTATACGGGAAGAATAAGGGGTACGTGTACTCCGATGACGGTACCGTAAGAATAAGGACCGGCTAACTCCGTGCCAGCAGCCGCGGTAATACGGAGGGTCCGAGCGTTATCCGGAATCATTGGGTTTAAAGGGTCCGCAGGCGGGCGATTAAGTCAGGGGTGAAATGGTGCGGCTCAACCGTAGCACTGCCCTTGATACTGGTTGTCTTGAGTGATGGTGAAGTGGCCGGAATATGTAGTGTAGCGGTGAAATGCATAGATATTACATAGAACACCGATCGCGAAGGCAGGTCACTAACCATTTACTGACGCTGATGGACGAAAGCGTGGGGAGCGAACGGGATTAGATACCCCGGTAGTCCACGCTGTAAACGATGGATACTAGCTGTCGGGTTTTCGGACTCGGCGGCCAAGCGAAAGTGATAAGTATCCCACCTGGGGAGTACGTTCGCAAGAATGAAACTCAAAGGAATTGACGGGGGCCCGCACAAGCGGTGGAGCATGTGGTTTAATTCGATGATACGCGAGGAACCTTACCAGGGCTTAAATGCAGAATGACAGGGGCAGAGACGCCTTTTTCTTCGGACATTTTGCAAGGTGCTGCATGGTTGTCGTCAGCTCGTGCCGTGAGGTGTCAGGTTAAGTCCTATAACGAGCGCAACCCTTGCCGTCAGTTGCCAACAGGTAAAGCTGGGGACTCTGGCGGGACTGCCGGTGCAAACCGCGAGGAAGGTGGGGATGACGTCAAATCATCACGGCCCTTACGTCCTGGGCTACACACGTGCTACAATGGCCGGTACAGAGAGCAGCCATCGGGCGACCGAGAGCGAATCTATAAAACCGGTCACAGTTCGGATCGGGGTCTGCAACCCGACCCCGTGAAGCTGGAATCGCTAGTAATCGGATATCAGCCATGATCCGGTGAATACGTTCCCGGGCCTTGTACACACCGCCCGTCAAGCCATGGAAGCCGGGGGTACCTGAAGTCCGTCACCGCAAGGAGCGGCCTAGGGTAAGACCGGTAACTAGGGCTAAGTCGTAACAAGGTAGCCGTACCGGAAGGTGCGGCTGGAACACCTCCTTTCTAGAGAGATCGTGTCCGGGGCAAGGAGTCCTGGTCTGAAGGGGAAGGCCCTGCAGGGGGTATCAGGATGATTTGGCTGTCTGCCAATTTTTTTAAGATATATGCTAGTGCGCAGTCGCGGTAGCGGTACGCAGGGTGTTGTCAAGACAGCGCTGCCTGCTGGCCACTGAGACTGCCTGCTAAAAAAGATGCAGTCTCATAGCTCAGCTGGTTAGAGCGCTACACTGATAATGTAGAGGTCGGCAGTTCGAGTCTGCCTGAGACTACGAGAGTAGGGGAAGGCAGCGAGAAGCCTGTCCCGGCCGAAGCGCCGGGGAGTCTGCCTGAGACTACGGGCCAAACGCCCAAAAACCAAATTCCAATTTGGCTTTGGAATTTGGAATTTGGAATTTGGAATTTTCCCTTTGGGGGGATTAGTTCATTGAAAAGGAACAGGGTATCTTTTTAAAAGGGGGTACCAGGGAAATTCTGGAAGTTGAGAAATCCCATAGATTTTGGAAGTTGGAATTTCATATTTTGGAATTTCCGTTTTCCAAGCCATGGGGAATTAGCTCAGCTGGCTAGAGCGCCTGCCTTGCACGCAGGAGGCCACCGGTTCGACTCCGGTATTCTCCACCAGACCCCGGGGGGGGGTCAAATCCCA
>CAVRHQ010000001.1:0-20000 GCA_963721045.1 uncultured Flavobacteriaceae bacterium | reverse complement strand
ACAAAGGGGAAATCCCAGGGGCTACCCTCTATGTGGCAGGTCCGTTTATCCAACATGAAGCATATCCAGGTACAGAAGCCTTTCGATGGGGCGTGAATGGCCCGGAGGACGGCCGGAAAAAAATCAGGAAGTTAGCCGCCGCCGGGGTAGACCTGATAAAACTTATAGACCAGGACCAGATGACCATGGAAGAAGTGCGCGCCGTAGTGGATGAAGCCCATAAGCACAACCTGAAAGTGGTAGCCCATGGCCATCGCCCTGAAGAAATTCGGCGCGGGCTTGAAGTGGGGGTCGACTGTTTTGAGCATACCGGTTTATCCTCCGCTCCCCGCTACCCCGATGATATCATGGATATGATCAGGGAACGCACCGCCCAGATGAATCTGGGCCCCTTCTTTTGGTGCCCTACAGTAGAGGGATTATACAACTACGAATATGTGCGTGATAACCCCGAAATGCTCGATAACGATTCCTGGCACCTGGACCTTCCGGACAGCGTGGTAGCCGATATTAAAGCCAGTTTTGAACATCCCGACAGACTCCCGTATTTTCAGCTCACGCCTTCCCGGAAACCCACCCTGGAAACTAAGGTAAAACAACTCCTCGACGCCGGGGTGGTACTGCTGGTGGGTACAGACAGCGGCATCCCCATGAAATTCCATAGCCAGTCTACCTGGAATGAATTGGATGTATGGGTCAATGAATTTGGAATAGACCCCATGTACGCCATTCGCTCGGCCACCTATTGGCCTTCCCTCTGGATGGGAGTGGCCGACGAAGTGGGTACCGTGACCCCCGGGAAGTACGCGGACATCATTGCCGTAAAGGGTGATGTGCTACGATATATCGACCTGCTTCAGGATGTAGACATGGTAATCAAACACGGAGTACGCTACAAATAATACCAACGGATCATCTTGTCTTCCGAATCCAAAAAACGCCAGATATCCTACAAATACGAGGAACGTCTCAATGCGGCCACCCATGGGCTGGGAACCGTGATGGCCTGTCTGGGGATGTACTATCTGCAAGAACATGTTTCCGCTAAAACGCCCTTTGTAACGGAAAGCCTGGTCCTGTACAGCCTCTCCATGATCCTGCTGTTTGCCACTTCTACCGCCTACCATCTGGTAACCCACCCGGCATGGAAACGCCGCTTACGAATAGCAGACCATATCAGCATTTACTTCCTTATCGCCGGAACCTATAGCCCGGTAGCCCTGATCACCCTGGTACATGGCGATGGTTGGACTTTATTTTATTTAGTTTGGGGCATTGCCCTGGCCGGCACGGTCATGAAGTTGTTCTTTACAGGGAAATACGAATATGTCTCCCTTTTGCTTTACCTCTTCATGGGTTGGCTGATAGTAATCGATATTCAGGATTTGATCCGCCTGAGTACGACCCGTGGCCTGGTTCTTACTCGGAACAGGAGGCGCCTTCTATACTTTGGGAATCTTTTTTTACACCCAACGGAGAATCCCGTATAACCACCTGATCTGGCACTTTTTTGTTTTGGGAGGAGCCTTCAGCCATTGGTTTTATATCTACCTGGAAGTCGCCTGATCTGACCCCGGTATCCTCTTTACAATCCTTTGACTGTGGATAATCTTTATTTGAGACCTAAATAAAATAGGCAATAATCACCCCCAATGCGATTACGGCAAGTTTCCTCAGGTTGAAGCGATGCCCTTCCGAACTTTCAAACAGGATGACCGTGGAGATATGCAGAAAGATCCCGATAACGATGGCCGTTGCATAGGCATTATATTCCCGTACCATGGGTACCTGAGAGGCTACCAGGCTTCCCATGGGTGTCATAAGGGAAAAGATCACCATAAATAGGGCTACCCAACGCATCTTCAACTTTGAATCGATCAAAAATATGCTAAGAATGACCGAAATGGGGATCTTATGCACGATGATCCCGTATATGATGCTGTTGTGGTTATTTACAGGAAATCCTTCCAGGAATGCATGCACCGAAAGGCTCATGAATAAAAGCCATGGGAAATGTGCCCCTTCCTTTTTTAAATGGACATGCCCATGCTCTGCGCCTTTGGAGAAAAATTCCAGGAAGATTTGGAGCAGGATACCCGACATGATGCAAATGCCGATAAGTTTGGGATCTTCATCCCGGTATACACTGGGAAAAAGTTCAAATATGGTCAGGGCCAGCAGGAAGGCCCCACTGAATGCCAACAATAATCGTAACTCATTCTTTGCCCGTGGCTGGGTGATATAAACGAAGCAAAAACTCCAGAGGACAGCCAGTATGGGCAGCAGATATGTCATATGGTAATTCCCTTGGTTTGGTGTTCCGTCCGCTGAAGGCCCGACAAAAATACTGTATTTTTACGGGAGTAACGGATAGAACCATGGGGAATAATTATGAGATGCTTGCGAAGACATTTGCAGGATTTGAACCGGTCCTTGCCCGGGAATTGCGCGATCTGGGTGCCGGTAACGTAAAGGAAGGTGTGCGCTCGGTAACCTTTGAAGGGGACAAGGGTTTTATGTACAAAGCAAATCTTTGCCTTCGATCCGCCACCCGAATTATCAAGCCCATACATCAGTTTTCTGCGCCAGACGAGGAGGCCTTGTATCGGCAGATCTTTCAAATGGATTGGCCGGCTTATCTGGATTCCGGCCAAACCTTTTCCGTAGATGCCACCCTTGCCACTGATCGTTTTACCCATTCCCTATATGTGGCTCAGAAAGTAAAAGACGGGATCGTCGATAAATTTCGGAAAGAAGAGGGCGTGCGCCCCAGTGTGGATACCCGGGACCCGGATCTCAGGATCAATATCCATATCCATGACAGCCTCTGCCATGTTTCCCTGGATAGCTCGGGTGAATCCCTTCACCATCGGGGATACCGGAGCGCGACCAATATAGCGCCCATCAATGAGGTGCTGGCTGCCGGGCTTTTGCTGATGAGCGGATGGGACGGTCGTTCGGACTTCCTCGATCCCATGTGTGGCAGTGGGACATTCCTCATTGAGGCAGCCATGATAGCCTGTAATATCCCACCGAATATCCACCGTAAAGTTTTCGGATTTCAGAGATGGACGGATTATGACCCCGAATTGTTTGACAAGATAGTCTCTTCAAAGCTCAATAAATCCAGGGAATTCCATTTTCAAATTACCGGTTATGACAAGGCGCCCTCAGCCGTGGAAAAAGCCCGTCAAAATGTCCGGAATGCTCTTCTCTCAGATTATATCACTGTTGAACAAAGTAACTTTTTTAATACCGAGAAGCAGGGCGACAGGCACCTCCATATGGTGTTTAACCCTCCCTATGGGGAAAGGCTGTCTATAGAGATGGAAAAATTTTATAAAATGCTGGGAGATACGCTGAAACAAGGTTATGCGGGGAGCCAGGCCTGGTTCATCACCGCCAACCTGGAAGCACTGAAATTTGTGGGGCTTCGCACCTCCCGTAAAATCAAGGTCTACAATAGCCAACTGGAATCGCGCTTTGTAAAATATGAACTTTATGATGGCAGTAAAAAGGGAAAATACCGGCAACAGGCTGAATAAATTGAAACCCACCTTTCACAAAAGTTAAGTTCGATTGTTGCCAGCTTTCTTAATTTAACATTTGTGCAAATTCAGGCTGTTTTCAAAGTTATTCCTGATCCTCAGGGACTGCCTGGCGTTTTTTGGCCTTGCGGTACAAAGGAATGAGATAGGTTATGGTATAATTATAACCCACCCCGAAATTGCTCCCTTCGGTTACCTTATTGAACCCCGGGATCCAAAGATTGGGCAATGTTTCAGATTCCTTGTTACCGATCAGGTATCCAAGGCGTACGCTGGCGCCCAGGTATATATTTGCAAACATTTCGGCCTTGAGACCGAATACAAACTCCAGCCAGGAAGCGCTCAGTCCGCCGTATTCACCAAGAAGGTCGGTACCCTCCTGCAGATTGTCCGGATTCCAGTAGCGGTTACTCTGGTATATCCTGTACTGGTTAAGGGTTTGGGTGTGGGTGCTCAGGCCATACCTACCGCCGATAAAGATGGTGTTGTACATCCCATACCAGTTTACATAGGTATTGTAATCGACCCCGAACTTGATATAACTCCCGGAAGTCGTATAGTCATACAATACAGTCCGGTTGGGGTTGTTTTCGTTGCCCAGTTCTTCCATCCGGGAAAGCTTTTCGTTGCCCAGTTCGGCGGCCAGGTATAAGTTTTCAGAAAACCGGTAATCGCCAACAAGTTCAAAACCCTGGTAATCCGTATTGAAGAAGGTACGCGCCAGCCTGCTAAGGTCTGCGCCCACCCGAAGGCCGTAGGGCTGGGTATAAACCACGCTGTCACTTTTGCTGCCCGGGATACTGTCGTTCTGAGCAAATCCGGCCCAGACTGTCAGGCACAGCAATCCGCTAATAAAATATCTTGACATGTGCGCCGGATTGATTCTCTACATTTGGTTTTACAATCGTCAGGTCCCCGATCCATGGATCCGTATCTGCCAGAGGGGTTATAGCGAGGTTTTCGAAATTGATTACATAGCCACATGCCCTGGAAACAAAAACTTCCTTGGGGTCATAGCTGATCCTCAGGGTATCTGCGTTTCCGGTTTCCTCCCCGTCCGTATCGGCGGAATTCAGGATGAATACAAAGCTGGTTTCCGATTGGTCTATTTTCAGCGGCAAGCCAATGGAATCGGTTGTACTGCGGTCGTTGAAGGTATTAACCGTCCCCGACTGCCCCAGCCCGATAACCCGAAGGCTTGTCGCGGATTTAAGTTCAGCGGTATCTGCGATGTCGTAAAATCGGATGATGAGCAGCGGGGTGTCACCGTCAACACAGATATCATCCTTTTCACAGGCCTGTATACTCACTAGAAGCAGGAGAAAAATGAACAGGAGTCTCGATCGCGCCTTGGGAGAAGAAATGATCAGACCGGCATAACGGGATATTACTTTGCGCGCCATTTTTCCAAAAGTACAATATTTTCTACGTGATGTGTTTGCGGGAACATGTCCACCGGCTGGATTTTTGTGATCTGGTAGGTATCCTTCATCAATGCGAGATCCCGGGCCTGGGTGGCGCTGTTACAACTTACATAGACCACGCGTTCCGGGGCTATTTGCAGGATTTGCTCCACCACCTCCCTGTGCATGCCTTCCCTTGGTGGATCGGTAATGATTACCTGCGGGATTCCATGGGCCGCGACGAAACTTTGATTTAAGAGGTCCCTCATATCCCCGGCAAAAAAATCAACATTCCGGATGTTATTTATGGCTGCATTTTCCTTCGCGGCACTAATCGCATCGGGGATGGCCTCAATGCCTATGACCCTGGCTGCCTGCCCGGCTACAAATTGTGCGATGGTGCCGGTGCCCGTATAAAGGTCATATACCAATTCCTTCCCGGTAAGCCCGGCAAATTCACGGGCTGCCTTGTAGAGTTCATAAGCCTGTTCCGAATTGGTCTGGTAAAACGATTTGGCATTGACCCTGAAATGAAGTCCTTCCATTTCCTCCATGATATGGTCCTTCCCACGGTAACAGATCACTTCCTGATCATAAAGGGTATCATTGGCTTTGCTGTTGATTACATATAACAGGGATGTTATCTCCGGAAACTTTTCAGACAGGTGATCGAGCAACAACCGGCGGGCGGGTTCATCTTCTTCAAAAAATTGAATGAGGACCATTACCTCGCCGGTGGAAGCAGTACGGATCATCAGTGTTCGCAACAATCCTCGCCGCTGCCTGGGGTTAAAAAAGGATAGTCCGTTTTGGAGCGAAAAATCCTTAACCGCCAGCCGGATGGGGTTGGACGGATCTTCCTGCAGGTGACATTTTTTTATATCCAACACCTTATCCCACATCCCGGGGATGTGGAACCCCAGGGCATTTCGGTCTTCAATGGGAATCTCGGAGGCAATTTCGCTTTCGGTCAGCCATCGGCTGTCGGAAAAGGAGAATTCCAGTTTATTACGGTAGAAATATGGTTTGCGCGAACCTATAATGGGCATCGGCTCAGGAATTTCCAGGTGCCCGATCCGCTGCAGGTTGTCTGCCACTTCCCTTGCCTTGAACGCCAGCTGGTGCTCATACGCCACATCCTGCCATTTACAACCTCCACAAAGCCCGAAATGTTCACATACCGGCTGGGTTCTTTTATCGGATAATTGGTGAAACCTGGTGGCTATACCTTCCAGATAGGCCTTGCGCCTGCGGGTGGTCCGGACGTCTACAACATCACCCGGCACTGCATTGGTAAGGAAAATCACCCGTCCGTCCGGTGCATGGCCTACGGCCTTTCCCCTGGCACCCGCCCTCAAAACCTCGACCTTTTCAAAATGCAATACCTTTTTCTTTTTACGCATGGCGCAAATGTACTAATCCCGGGGAAGACTCTTCCCCCTACTTTTGGATTATCTTTAAAGAATTCGGGGTAAAAAATGAACCTTTCCAAACAGATTCCGTCTTATTGGTATAAGTATGAATCAACCACAGAGAATATTCGACGGCCTGCTGGTACTTCAATACCGTCTTGGCGACCGGAAATCAATGGGGATACTGGTTAAACGGCATCACCAGAAACTTTGCCGATGCGCCTACAGGTATACACGAGACGCAGAGGCTTCCAGGGACATTGTTCAGGATAGCTGGAAGGTTGTGATACGAAAACTGGGGACATTAAAGGACCCGAACAAATTCGGGAGTTGGGCCATGGCTATTGTAACGCGGAGATCACTGGACTACCTGGCCGCACAAAAAAGGCAAAAGGAAATATACAGGGAAGCGTTATTACTCCGGAAACAGAAAGAAGCCGAACCGGAAGCACTTTCCGAAAAAGAAGCGCTTCTCGGAAGGTTACGCGCCACCATCTATGAGCTAAGCATGGAACAACAGGAGGTAATCCGGCTGTTTTACGTAGAGGGTTTGCCGCTTACAGAAATCGGGCAGATTCTCCATCTTCCAGTGGGGACGGTTAAGTCGCGCCTGTTTCACGCCCGTGAAAAATTAAAGCAACTTTTAAAATAATAAAGATGAAAAAAGAAATGGAAAATATTGATGCGCTGATCCGAGAAGCTCTTACGGATGAGGAGGCGAAATTTTATAAAGACCTCGAAGAACAGGACCTTTTCAGCAGGCTGGAGGAGGTTTATCGGGGAAAATTGGGGTGGCTGGCCATTCTCATGAATCTGATCATGTTGATCTTGTTTGGCATTTTCGTTTTTTGTGCCTTCAAATTTGCTGCATCAGCAGATCCCGGTGCGCAAATAAGCTGGGCTGCCACTGGGTTCCTGTGCATCCTGGCCGTAGGGATGCTCAAGTTGTATTTTTGGATGCAGATGGACAAGAATGATATCAAAAGGGAGTTGAAGCGGATCGAGTTGCAAATTGCGGCCCTGAGCGCCCGCCTGCATCGTGAATGAATGGGCTAAATAACATGGAATTGCCGGGCATTTCGTACTTTTACCGGACATTGCGGGATGATTCCTCTCCTAAAAGAAGGAATGGTATAAGTAGTTCGTAACAAGTGCATTATGTCTGAATCAAAACCAACCCGCTCAAGGGCTGCCATGGCAATGGAGGGCCGGTATGGCGCCCATAATTATCATCCGCTCCCTGTTGTGCTCCAAAAAGGAAAAGGGGTGTTTGTCTGGGATGTGGAAGGAAAGAAATATTTCGATTTCCTCTCGGCCTACTCGGCCGTAAACCAGGGGCATTGCCACCCAAAGATCGTTGAAACGGTGAAGGCACAGGCCGAAACCCTGGCCCTTACATCCCGGGCCTTCTATAACGACCGTTTGGGTATGTTTGAGAAATATCTGGCCGAAACTTTTAAGTTTGACCGTGTGCTGCCGATGAACACAGGTGCAGAGGCTGTGGAAACGGCAATCAAGATTTGCCGGAAATGGGGCTACGAAAAAAAGGGGATCGAAGATAATGAAGCCCTGATAGTTGTTTGTAAAAATAATTTTCACGGGCGTACCACCACTATCGTTTCCTTTTCCAGTGACGAACTTGCCAGGGATCATTTCGGCCCTTTCGGAGGCGGGTTTATGGAAATACCCTATAACGATATCCCGGCACTGCGAAATCTCCTTGAGGCACATCCAAACGTGGCAGGCTTCCTGGTAGAACCCATACAGGGAGAAGCCGGGGTGAACCTCCCTTCGGCCGACTATCTGGCGGCAGCTAAGGCGCTATGCGAACAACACAACGTCCTCTTCATAGCCGATGAGATTCAGACAGGGATCGCAAGAACCGGAAAACTGCTGGCCACCTGCGGGAATTGTAGTTGTGCCGACCGGCACTGCAGTGGCTCACCTGAGGTAAAACCGGATATCCTGATCCTTGGCAAAGCCTTGTCTGGAGGGGCATACCCCATTTCAGCCGTGTTGGCGGATGAGCAGATCATGGAAGTCATTCGCCCGGGGACTCATGGCAGTACTTTCGGGGGCAACCCCATGGCAGCGGCGATAGGGATGGCCGCTCTCGATGTGGTGCGGGAAGAGCAACTGGCGGCGAACGCAGAACGCCTGGGCAAGCGGTTTCGGGAGGTGTTAACCCAATTTGCCGGGACGTCTTCCGTTCTCAGTGAAGTGCGGGGCAAAGGCCTGTTGAATGCAGTGGTTATCAATGATTCACCGGATAGTTCCACTGCTTGGGAAATTTGCCTGGAACTCATGGAAAACGGACTCCTGGCCAAGCCTACCCATGGGAATATCGTCCGGTTTGCACCCCCGCTGGTGATGACTGAAGGACAGCTGGACGAATGCCTCGAAATCATCACCAAAACCCTCAGGAAATTCGAAAAGATCCTGGCGGGCTGAGATTCCAAATAAGACAAAAAAAAACCGCAGCCTGATGGCTGCGGGAAATTCTTGCTTGAGAAGTACTTAAGAACGTACTTCTTTAATTCTTGCCTTCTTCCCGGTAAGGCCCCGGAAATAGAAAATACGGGCCCTGCGGACCTTTCCTTTTTTATTTACTTCAATTTTTTGAAGGGCCGGCATGTGCATGGGGAAGATACGTTCCACTCCTACGGTACCAGACATTTTACGGATCGTAAAGGTTTCTGTGGCACCGGAACCTCTCCTCTGAATGACAACCCCCCTGAAGAACTGGGTTCGGGTTTTTTCGCCTTCCTTAATTTCGTAGTATACAGTTATGGTATCACCTGCCGAGAATTCCGGAAATTCTTTTTTCGGGAACAAATTCGTTTTCAACAAACTTCAATAAGGATTCCATCGCGCAATCGAAATTTAAATGGTTCTTAAAACCAACATGCACGGACTTCGCCAGAGGTTGATTTTAATCGACTGCAAAAGTACGCAATATTTCATGATACGCAAATGAAAAAATGCTTTTTAAAATGCGGCCGGAATGCCAGAAAGCATGGGTGAGGCGATGTATGCGAAGTGCTCGCGGACTATTTGAGCAAGTCGGGCCGGCGGGCCTTCGTACGGGCCTGGGCCTGCTCTTCCCTCCATTTTTCGATCTTCGGAAAATCGCCGCTCAACAGTACTTCCGGAACCCGCAGGCCTTTGTATTCCCTGGGGCGCGTATATACGGGCGGGGCCAGAAGGTTGTCCTGGAAAGTATCCGTGAGGGCGGAAGTTTCGTCATTGAGCACGCCGGCAAAATCCGGATGACGGCATCGCACAACACCGCCGCTCCCAGTTCTCCCCCGGAAAGCACGTAGTCTCCAATGGAAATTTCCCGGGTAATAAAGAGGTCGCGTACCCGCTGGTCTACGCCTTTGTAATGGCCGCAGAGGATGATCATGTTTTCTAACAAGCGATAAGCCATTGGCCATTTTTTGATCCAGGGTTTCGCCATCCGGCGTCATATAGATTACTTCGTCATAGGCTCTCTCTGCTTTCAATTCGGAAATGCACCGGTCTATTGGTTCCACCATCAGCACCATCCCGGCTCCTCCGCCAAACTGATAGTCATCTACTTGCCGGTACCGGTTATCTGTATAGTCCCGCAGCTGATGGAGTGCACTTCCACAAGGCCCTTTTCCTCCGCCCTTTTAAGGATAGATGCCCGAAACGGACTTTCGAGCAATTCGGGCAGAACGGTAATGATATCAATGCGCATGATGTTCTCTGCTGGGCTATCCGGGTTTGATTATCCGGCATTCCAAAAATAGTGAAAACAGTGAGAATCCTTCTGCCACCCCAACCGTTCATACAGCCGCTGCGCAGGATTATCCACCGCTGTTTCAAGAGCCAGCCCCTTGTTGGCCTTGTCCCGGCAATAGCTTTGTGCGGCCCTTAGAAGTTGTTCACCTATCCCTTTCTTTCGATAAGATTCTTCTACAAAAAGGTCATTCAGGATCAGCATGGGCTGCATGCTTACCGAGGAGAAGCCATGGTACAACAAGGTAAATCCTACAGCCTTTCCTTCCTTTGTCACTGCCATAAATATAACGGCTTCTCCTTGTTTCATCCTGTTCTGCAGGTAGAGCTGCCGCAGCCCTGGGATCTGAAGCCTGGCGGTAAAATTGGCGGTATTGGTCGAACAGGGGAACCAGTTCATGGACCTGCGTCTCGCTTGCCTGGATAATTTCGGTCATGGAAAATGTAACAGGGGCCCTGTGGGCCCCCATTCCTATTTGGATTTTCGGTATTTGTTGATCTCGTCCTGCAGTTGCCTGCTGATTCGTTGTTCCCGTTCCAATGCCCGCCTTCTGTGATCTTCGTATTCTGTCTCCAGGTCGGACAGGTTGGATTTGGCCTCTTGTGTGAGGAAATTACTTCGCCTGAATTTATAGATAAACAACAGCAGGAGGAGGAAGAGCCCCAGGATGATGGTCCAGAGGATAAAATTGTAAGTGCCTTTCGAAACCTGGGCTCCCAGAAAGGACATGCTGTCTTTCTCTTCCGTAACTTTATTGAGGTTGTCCGTAGTTTCCTTTAACTGGTCGTTCAGGGAACTGATGGTATTTTCGTGGCCCGTAATGGTGGCGTGGAGTTTGGCGGCCTGGGTATTAGCAGCATTGATGGTATCCAGCACATTATCCCTTAACTTGTCCAGACTAATGGTGCGCACAACTTCATACCTTCTTCCATCGGCGTGATAGTTGCCCGAGCTTTTGTATAAATATTCAAACTGGCTTTTTATGGTGCCCCCATCCAAGGAGAGGTCTTCCTCTTCCTGCTGGCCGTATTGAAACTGGAAACTCAGGAGGGCGCATAGCACGGTAAGTATTCCTAACCCTTTAGTGTTCATGTATTTGGTACTTAAATTAGTAATAGGATTCAGAGATGGAACGAAGGTAGTTCATTAAAATTAATTTTAAAACAATATTGAATGTAAGCGAACCACCTTTCATTTATCTTTTACAACGGCAGAAATTACACTTTGGTATGGCAATTTAATAATAGGTGAATCTTCGGACTTTTGCCATGTATTTCGCCAGGCGGATTACCTGGTGCGAGTATCCATATTCATTGTCATACCAAACGTACAGCACGAGGTTTTTGCCGTTGGGGGCTACGATGGTCGCGTGGCTGTCATAAATCGCAGGAGCCGGGGTGCCGATAATGTCTGAGGAAACCAGTTCGTTGCTCAGGGAGTATTTGATCTGTTCTACCAGATCCCCTTCCAGCGCGTATTTTTTAATAATGGTATTCAGGGCTTCTTTGGAGGTCTTGGTCCTGACCTGCAGGTTCAGGATGGCCAGGGAGCCATTGGGTACGGGGACCCTGATGGCGTTGGAGGTGAGTTTGCCCTCCAGGGACGGCAGGGCTTTGGCTACGGCACTGCCTGCGCCGGTTTCGGTAATGACCATATTCAATGCGGCGGCCCGGCCCCTTCGGTACTTCCCGTGCAGGTTGTCTACCAGGTTTTGGTCGTTGGTATAGGCGTGAATGGTTTCAAGATGGCCCTTCTCAATCCCAAGCGAGTCTTCCACCACCTTGAGCACAGGGGTGATGGCATTGGTGGTACAGGAGGCCGCCGAACATATTTCCGTGGTATCCGGATCGAAGTCGCTTTGGTTCACCCCATGCACGATATTGGGAATGTCCTTTCCAGGGGCCGTCAGCAGTACCTGGCTGGTACCTTTGGATTTCAGGTGGCGACCCAGGGACGCACGGTCCCGGTAGGCTCCGGAATTATCGATCACCAGGGCATTTTCTATGCCATATTCGCGATAGTCGATGGCATCGGGTTCCTGGGAACTGATCATGTGAACGGTGGTGCCATTTACCAGCAGAGCCTTACGGTTAAAATCTGCCTCCACGGTTCCGCTAAACGGCCCGTGTACCGAATCTGTCCGAAGCAGGGCCGCCCGCTTCTCCAGGACTTCCCTGCTGTATGGGCTCCTGGTGACGATAGCCCGCAACCGGAGTTGGTTTCCCTTGCCCGTTTTCGCCATCAGTTCCCTGGCCAGCAGCCGCCCGATTCGCCCGAAGCCGTAGAGGACGACGTCTTTTGGCTGGATTTCCCTGCTCTCCCGGGCGCCTTTGAGCTTGTCCAGGACAAAGGCCTTTACATCCTGGTGGCTCTCCAGCGTATCGGAGTGGTACTCGTAGGTAAGCTTGCCGATATCCAGTTTCGCCGGGGGGAGGGGGATGTCGTTGATGGCGCGTAGCAGTTCCACGGAATCGAATATGGAAATAGGCTTTTGGACGAATTCCCCCGCATACTCATGCAGGTTGATGATGTCGCTTACATTTTTGTCGATGATCTGGTTTTTGAACAAGACCACCTCTATTGACTTATCATACCACAGGTCGCTGATGATCTTGATAAATTCGGTTGTCGCCTTCCTCCGGTCGGCCTGGAAGGCAAGTTCTTTTTCGTAGGATTTCAGGGAATGCATCATTACATTTTTTCCCTACAAAAGTAGCTATTTCAAACGTTTTCGTGCGGATCCGGGCAATAAAAAAGCACCCGGGACAGGGTGCTTTTTAGCTGATGACTGGCAGCTTTATTGAAAGATCAGCCGTTCTTTTTCGCCGTTTTTATCCAGCATGGTAATACTGGTTTTCCCGTAGCGAGAAATGCTTCCGAAAAGATCGTTGGCATCATTGATATCATTGATCAGCCGGTCATCCACCGCCAGGATCACTTTCCCTTCGAGGCCGTACCCCCGGTAGGTTTCCGGAACACCTACAATTTTAACGCCTTTATCTGTCTTGAACTGACGCTTGTCTTCCTTGGAAAGGTTTTTCACCTTTAATCCCATGACGGGAACAACCAGGGACTGCCGTTCTTTCAGTTCAACGTTGACTACCTTCGTTTCTCCATCCCGGACATAAGTAATTTTAATGATATCACCCGGCCTTTTTGTGGATACATACCCGGTTAAATCCGCAAATTTACGGACCTGGTGGTCGTCAACCTGCTTGATGATATCCCCGTGTTGCAGATGGGCTTGCTCCGCACCTGAATCCTCTTCGATCCCGTCAATATAAACCCCGTCAATCTCGTTGATCCCCTGCTCAACAGCGTATGGGGTGCTAAGCCGCGGAGATGTGATGCCTAGGATGCCTTTTTGTACATTGCCGTATTCCATGATATCTTCCACCACCTTCTTGGCGATATTGCTGGGTACTGCAAAGGAGTAGCCCACATACGAACCGGTTTGCGAGGTGATGGCGGTATTGATCCCGATAAGGTCACCGTTTGTATTTACCAGGGCGCCCCCGCTATTTCCAGGGTTCACAGCCGCATCGGTTTGAATGAAAGATTGATTTCTTCCCAGGTCACGCGCCTTGGCGCTAATAATCCCGGCTGTAACAGTGGAGGTGAGGTTAAAGGGGTTCCCGACGGCAAGGACCCATTCCCCGATTTTCGTATTATCCGAATCCCCGAATGCGAGGTACGGGAGGTTCCTGTCTGCATCAATCTTGATCAGTGCGATATCGGAATTGGGGTCTGTACCGATGATCTCGGCCTCATAGGTTTTGTTGTTGTTCAGGGTGACGCTGAGTTCGGTGGCCTTGGCGATCACATGGTTGTTTGTGACAATATATCCATCCGGGGATATAATGACTCCGGATCCCGTACCAATCTGGGCCCGTTGCCCCCCATCGGAACCGTAGAAGAAGTCCATAAAACTGTTGTGGGGGCTTACGGCAACGTTCTTAACGTTCACCACGGCATTAACCGTTTTTTCGGCCGCTACCGTAAAATCAACTTCGTTGATACCCGCACCCTTGTAAGAGGCAGGGGTGTTGCTGGTAGTGAAGAAAGGCGTCTCCTGGCCGTCGGTCACAGCCCTGTACGCGGGTTTCTCAATAAAAAATTTGTAGGCACCCAGGGTGAGGGAGCCTGCAAAAATCGCTACTAGAAATAAACTTGATAATCGCTTCATAAATACTGTTTTTATTCCTGTTTCTGATTCCTGAACGTAAAATTAAAAGATTTTTATGGCGTTTATTTCAGTTTAACGCACTTTTAACGGCTCAAATTACCTTGAAATATGTTCTATATTTGTGCCGTTCAACGTTATGGAAATCGAATTTTACAAATACCAGGGGACCGGAAACGACTTTATCCTGGTGGATAACCGGGAGGGCACTTTCCCTAAAAATGACCCCAAAATGATCGCGAAGATTTGCGACCGCCGGTTTGGGGTAGGCGGGGATGGCCTGATCTTGCTGGAAACGGATCCCACGGCAGATTTCAACATGCTTTATTACAATTCGGACGGGCATCCGGGGAGCTTGTGTGGCAATGGGGGACGTTGCATAGTTTCTTTTGCGAATTACCTGGGGATAATCGGGAATAATACCACCTTCCGGGCCGCAGACGGCCTGCATACCGCCACCATAGAAGGTGAAACCGTGAGCCTGATGATGCACGATGTCAGTGAGATCCGGGAAAAATCCCAGTACCTCTTCCTGGACACTGGATCCCCGCACCATGTACAACTGGTTGAGGATCTGGAGAAATGGGCGGTTAAAGAAGAAGGCGCACGGCTGCGTTACGGGCTTTACGGGAAAAAGGGGTCTAATATCAATTTCGTTCAACCCGTTTCCAGGGACATATTCGCTATCCGTACCTACGAACGCGGGGTTGAGGACGAAACCCTTTCTTGCGGGACCGGGGTTACAGCTGCCGCCCTGGCCATGCATCACCTGGGCAGGACAGACAAGACGCAGGTAACCATAAAGACGGCTGGTGGCCGGTTGCAGGTGCAATTCGAACCCCATGGCGGGGGATACCGGAACATTTACCTGAAAGGCCCGGCAGAACAGGTTTTCAAGGGCAGCTGGACATGTTAAAACTCAAGGGGAATCAGATATACTTGCGGGCGCTGGAACCTTCGGATCTCGAATTCCTGTATGAACTTGAGAACAACCCTGAAGTATGGGAGATCAGTGGAACCACATCCCCATATTCCAGGCATATGCTGCAAAAATACCTTGACAATGCCCACCGGGACATTTACGAAGTCAAACAACTGCGTTTGGCAATTGCAGATAATACCTCGGCCTTACTGGGATTTATAGACCTTTTTGACTTTGACCCGAGGCACCGCAGGGCCGGGCTCGGGATCGTTATCCTGAGTGAAAAAAACCGGAACAGGGGCATCGGGGCGGAAGCGATCGGGCTGATTTGCGAATATGCCTTCACCATCCTCGATCTCCACCAAATTTACGCCCATGTCCTGGAAGACAACGGGGCGAGTATCCGCCTGTTTGGGAAAATGGGATTTGAACACACTGGCACCCGCAGGGAGTGGATCCTATCAGGAGGGAAGTTTAAAAATGAATTGCTATATCAAAAGATCAACCACTGATGTACCTCAAACGAATCGTCCGCTGGGTTGCCATCCTGGGCCTTTTGGCCGCAGGGGGTTTTGCCTGGTTGGTTTATAATGCTCTTTTCGCCCCCAATACGCGGATGGAGGAGGAAGTTGCTTATGTATACATCCCTACCCATGCTTCCTTTGCCGAGGTATGCGAACAATTGGATACGTTGCTTATAAATATGGGAACCTTCCAGGCTGTAGCCAGGCAAAAAAAATACCCCGGAAATATCAAACCCGGGAAATATGCCATTGAGAAGGGGATGAGTAACAACGATATTATCAATTCGCTGAGGAGCAGGAACCTCCCCGTACAGGTGTCTTTCAACAACCAGGAATCACTTCCGGAACTGGCCGGCAGAGTTGCTTCACAGTTGGAAGCGGATAGTATTTCCCTGGTACAGGCCCTGACGGATCCCGGCTACCTTGAAGAATACGGATTGGAATCGCGTTCCGGGATAGCTCTTTTTATCCCCAATACCTATGAATTTTTCTGGAACACCTCTGCGACGGAATTCCGGGATCGCATGCTCAGGGAGTATGACCGGTTTTGGAACGAAACCCGTCGGAAAAAAGCAGATTCCCTGGGTCTGAGCCCCTTGCAGGTGATCACGCTGGCCTCGGTGGTACAAAAAGAGACCGCCAAGGTAAGGGAACGACCCAGGGTAGCCGGCCTTTACCTCAACCGCCTGAAAAAGAACATGCCCCTGCAGGCAGACCCTACTGTAATCTACGCGATTAAGGAGCAATCTGGAAACTTCGACACCATCATCAAAAGGGTCCTTTTCAAGGATCTCGAGCTGGATTCCCCGTACAATACCTATAAATATACCGGCCTGCCGCCGGGCCCCATAACCATGCCCGATATTTCCTCTATAGACGCAGTCTTGCAGGCGGAAAAACATGACTACTATTATATGGTGGCCGATGTGGAAAATTTTGGATTTCATATGTTTGCCGAGTCTCTTGCGCAACACAACCGGAATAAGGCGCAGTACATCCGGTGGATCAATTCGCAAAAGATAAACCGCTGACCTTTTTGTCCATAAATTCTTACGCATAATCTATAAAACACCCCTTTTTAGATAATTTTATCATTTTTTGAAAAAATGACTTCTATCTTTGACCCGTGAAATTTAAGCAGGCCCGTTATGGGCCGTTAGTCTTAAGAAATCAATATTGAATGAGAAAGTGGATAAGTGTTATTTGTCCCCTTATCATGATCTTTATTTTCACGAGTTTTGACATCGATTCGGAGCAGGTAGTTTCTGTTCCGGATAGCTTGAAAGTAAAGGAACCTACTATGGCAGCGTTTCCCAAAGACGAGGCCGAAATGCGCCCGCTTCATGCGGCTCCTCCCTTTCTGGGAAGTTCATACAATGGCTTTAAGGAGGCTTTGGCCTTCAAAGAATCTCAAGGTAATTATTTTAGGATCAATACATTAGGTTATCTGGGGAAGTATCAGTTCGGGCTGAGTACCCTTCAATTGATGGGGGTATACAACGCTACCCAGTTCCTGAACGATCCATCTATGCAGGAAAAAGCCTTCCACGCCAATATCGCGCGGAATAAATGGATCCTGCGAAGGGACATCTCCAGATTTGTCGGGAAAAAAATCCGGGGTGTGGAGGTCACCGAATCAGGGATCCTGGCGGCTGCCCACCTGGCCGGTGCCGGCAATGTGAAGAAATACCTGCGCTCCTACGGGCAAATAGATGTAGAGGATGCATATGGCACCAGTATTTCGGAATACTTGGCAAAGTTTTCGGGCTATGACCTGTCCAAAATCTATGCCCTTAGGAATGCCAAAGTCTAAGGATGCCCTTAGATAGGATAAATCAGGCCCCGGGTATCCCCCGGGGTTTTTATTTGGTGCAGGTCTGTCTCCCTCAGCCCTGGAAAATAAATATAGCCGGGCGTTTGTGAAGTTCCGGCAGGTCGGTATCCCGCCACTCGGCAACGGTTTTGGTGGCAATGTACTCTTTTGGCAGGGTCAGGTCGCAGGCCACACAGAGGCGGGTGGCCGGGTTCAGGGTTTTGAGGAGATCGTTGAGTAGGCTGTCATTCCGGTACGGGGTTTCAATAAACAGCTGGGCCTGCTTTACTTCCCTGGACGTTTTTTCAAAGTTCCGGATGGCTCTTTTCCGTTCAGTAACCTCAATAGGCAAATACCCGTTAAAGGCCCACATCTGTCCATTTAGGCCACTGGCCATCAGGGCCAGGATGGGGGAGGAGGGCCCTACAAGGGGAACCAGCTGGATATTTTTCGCATGGGCCAGCTGCACCAGTTCAGAACCGGGGTCGGCAATGGCCGGGCACCCGGCTTCTGATAAGAGGCCTACATCCAATCCATCCATACAGGGATTCAGGAAGGAATCCAAACTTTCCGGGGGGGTATATTTATTGAGGGTTTGCATTTGCAATCCTTGCTGGGATTTTCTGGGGCTTATTTTTTTGATGAACCGCCGGGCCGACTTTTCGTTTTCCACAATGTAGTGGTCTATCCCCTCAATAGCACCTTTTATGGATATTGGCAATACCTCCAATGGTTCGTTATCACCCAGGGTGGTGGGGATCAGGTACAGTTTTCCTTTAGGTTTTTCGGCTTTGTTCACAGCTGATTATCTTGATCACTTAACTTCCTGCTGATTGCCTCACAGGCCTCGTGGATGAGATGGTATACTTTCTCAAATCCGCGGGTGCCTCCATAATACGGATCGGGCACATCCCGTGGGCCCGGGGACACCTCCTCCAGCAAGAGCCTTACTTTGGTGCGCTCCTCATCGGAGCGGGCCATTTCCAGCAAATGCGCCAGGTTAGCCTCATCCATGGCATAGATCAGGTCAAAATCGCGCAGGTCTTCCTGCCGAACCTGTCGGCACCGCTGCTCGCTGATGTCAATCCCAAATTGGCGGGCAATGGCCAACGAGCGTTCATCAGGGGGGTTGCCGATATGGTAGCCTGCCGTACCGGCTGAATCCACTTCAATTAAACCCGGGTCCACCATAGACTTCAGGATACCTTCCGCCAGGGGAGACCGGCAGATATTGCCCAGGCATACCATCAGCACCTTTGTCTTTCTTGGATTCATGATTATTCTCCTCTGTGGCCGGTTCTGAAAGTCCTATGGGGTATTCGTGGGAACCAATCTATCCGGTTTACCTGTCACCGGGTTTTGTATCCACTCCCTTAAAAACAGGGGAGTACCGGCGCCAGCCTTATGAAAATTTCTTGGTAAGGTCTTCGATATATTTTCGGAATTGCTTGTCTGTTTCCGCCAGGTTGTCCACGGTCTTGCAGGCATGGAGAACGGTCGCGTGATCGCGTTTCCCTATTTGGGACCCGATACTGGCCAGGGAGGCCTTCGTAAATTTTTTGGCAAAAAACATGGCCAGTTGCCTGGCCTGTACAATGTGGCGTTTCCGGGTCTTCGATTGCAGGGTCGCCACATCCATTTCGAAATAGTCCGAGACCACCTTTTGGATATAGTCTATGGAGACTTCCCGTTTGGTGTTTTTCACAAACTTCTCAACAACCTCCTGAGCGAGTTCCAGGGTAACCTCCTTTTTGTTAAAGGAAGACTGTGCGATCAGGGAGATAATAGCCCCTTCCAGTTCCCGGATATTGGATTTGATATGTTTTGCGACATAATCTACGATCTCATCAGACATTTCCACTCCGTCCCTGTAGAGTTTATTCCTCAGGATGTTGATGCGTGTTTCAAAATCGGGGCTCTGCAGTTCAGCGGAGAGAGCCCCACTTGAATCTTGACAGCAGGCGTTGTTCTATATCCTGCATGTCTACAGGGGCCTTGTCTGAAGTCAGGATCACCTGTTTTCCATTCTGGTGCAGGTGGTTGAAAATGTGGAAAAAAACATCCTGGGTGCCTGATTTTCCCGAAAGGAACTGGACATCATCTATGATCAGTACATCGATAAGCTGGTAGAAGTGGATAAAGTCGTTCCGGGTATTTTTCTTAACCGATTCTATGTACTGTTGGGTGAATTTTTCCGCGGAAATATACAGTACCGTCCTTTCGGGTATTTATCCTTGATTTCTACTCCTATGGCGTGGGCGAGATGGGTCTTACCCAGTCCCACCCCTCCAAAAACAAGCAAAGGGTTAAAAGAGGTCCCGCCCGGTTTGTTGGCAACGGCCATGCCGGCAGAACGGGCCAGGCGATTGGAATCCCCTTCCAGGAAATTGTCAAAATTATAGCTGGGATTGAGCTGAGATTCTATCTTG